>CAWIWO010000014.1:0-18680 GCA_963839835.1 uncultured Actinomycetota bacterium | reverse complement strand
TTCCCGGCCTGATGGCAGGGTGGATTCATGACCAAGGCGCGGCGGACCGACCTGATCGTCGAGGTGTTCCAGGACGCGTTCGACCCGCTGATGAAGGCCGACCCGACGGCGTTCCGCAGCAAGTACCGCAAGATGGCCGCCGACCCGCACGCGTTCTACCGCGGCTCGGCCTGCCTCTACTACGCCGACGTCGACCGCGGAGCCGCGACGACGTGGGTGAACGAGCAGAGCGGCGCGATCTGGATCCACGGCGACCTGCACGTCGAGCACTTCGGCACCTACCTCAACGCCGGCGGGCGCCTGGTCTTCGACGTCAACGACTTCGACGAGGCTTACATCGGCCACTACACCTGGGACCTGCAGCGGTTCGCCGCCAGCCTCGCGCTGGTCGGCTGGCAGAAGGCCCTGCCCGAGGAGGACGTCGAGCGGCCTCATCTGCACGCTACGTGCGGGCCTACCTCGAGCCAGGTGAACCACTACGCGAGCGAGGACGACGACGACGAGGACTTCGCGCTGCACCTCGACAACACGGACGGACCGATCCTCGAGGCGCTGGTCGGCGCTCGCCTCTGATCAAGCGGGCCGAGCTGCTGGACGAGCTCACGCACGTCGAGAACAGCGTGCGCGTCTTCACCGAGGACAGCACCATCAGGCATCTCTCCCAGCGCGAGCGGGCCACGGTCGAGACCGCCTTCCGCGCTCCTACCTCGACACGATCCCGCCGTCCAAGCGCTTCGACCGCAAGCTCTTCTACGACCTGCGCGACGTCGTCGGCAAGTCGGGCTTCGGCATCGGGAGCGCCGGCCTTCCGGCGTACAACCTGCTCGTCGAGGGCTACAGCCAGGCGCTGGACAACGACGTGGTGCTGTCGATGAAGCAGGCCAACGTCCCGGCGCTGAGCCGCTTCGTCGACCGGTCAGCGATCCAGGGCTACTTCGACCACGAGGGCCACCGGACGGTCGTCAGCCAGCGGGCACTCCAGGTGCACACCGACCCATTGCTGGGGTACGCCGAGATGGACGGCGTGGGGTACGTCGTGGCCGAGGTGTCGCCGTACGAGGTGGACCTGGACTGGCGCAACATCACCGAGCCCGACGACATCGCCGCCGTGGTGGAGCAGCTGGGACGGGCGACCGCGAAGATCCACTGCGCGGCCGACGAGGACAGCGACCACGACCTGGTCGACTTCCAGGTCGAGTCGGCGATCTGCGCGTCGCTCGAGGGCCGGCGGCGGGCGTTCACCGACCACGTCGTCGAGTTCGGCATGCGCTACGCCAAGCGGGTCCGCCAGGACCACGCGCTGTTCGTCGACGCCTTCCGAGAGGGACGGATCGGCGTGGCCGCTATCTATCTGACGTGGGCGCCCGGACCGGGCTCGGCGACGAAGAAGTCGGGGTCTTCCCAGCCATGGGCGGCAAAGGTGGTCGTCACCGCCGTCTGAACCGCCTCGAGGCGAACAACGGGCACCAGGGCGATGGCCGAGCCTCCGAAGCCACCGCCGGTCATCCGCGCTCCGAGCGCGCCCGCCTGCCGCGCGGTGTCGACGGCCACGTCGAGCTCCTCGCACGAGACCTCGTAGTCGTCGCGCAGGGACGCGTGCGACGCGTCCAGCAGCGGTCCGAGGAGGTCCCAGTCCTCCGCTCGCAGGGCCTCCACGAACGCGTCGACGCGCTGCACCTCCGTGAGCACGTGCCGGGCCCGCCTGCGCAGGTGCTCGGGGAGGTCCTCGACCTGCTCCGGAGTGGCGGTCGCGAGGTGGTCGAGCCCGAGCACCTTCGCCGCCTCCCACGCATCGTCGCGCCTGGAGCCGTAGCCGCCGTCGGTGAGCTCGTGGCTCACCTTGGTGTCGACGACGAGCAGCGCGAGATCGTGTGCGGCCGGGTCGAAGGGCACCAGCTCGCGGTGGTCGTCGGCGAAGTCGATCAGCAGCGCATGCTTCTCCTCGGAGTGGATCGCTGCCGCCTGGTCGAGGCCACCCGTCGGCGCCCCGACCGTGTCGCTCTCCGCCCGGATGCACGCCGCGACGAGCTCATCCGGTTGTGCCCCAGCCCGAGCGGTCGTCCACCGCCAGGGCGACACTGCACTCCAGCGCCGCGGAGCTGGACAGTCCGGCGCCGACCGGCACGTCGCTCTCGATCACGACGTCCAGCCCCTCGCGCACGTCGAGCGCGATCAGCACCCCGACGACGTACAGCACCCACGAGGGCGCGCCATCGATCTCGTCGGCCCGGCCCTCCCACCCGTCCGCCGCGACTGGTCACCCGGACCATGTCGTCGTCGCACGCGGGCTGACCCTCGCCGTGGTGGTGCCGTCAGCGCGAGGGGCAGGCAGCGCCCGCCGTTGTAGTCGACGTGCTCGCCGATCAGGTTCACGCGGCCTGGCGCGATACCGGTCACCAATCCGCCCCGTCCAGCGGGCCGGTAGATTCGTCTGCTGTGCGATTCCTCTCCGACACCCGGCCGCGTATGACCTGACCTACGACGACGTGTTCATGGTCCCGCGGCGCTCCGGGGTCGTCTCGCGTACGACGTCGACCTCGCCCAGACCCGACCGACGGCGACGGCACCGGTACGACGATCCCTCTCGTCGTCGCCAACATGACGGCCGTCTCCGGGCGCCGGATGGCCGAGACGATGGCGCGGCGCGGCGGACTCAGCGTGCTCCCGCAGGACATCCCGCTCGACGTCGTAGACGAAGTCGTCAGCTGGGTGAAGTCGGGCACCCGGTCTTCGAGACCCCGATCATGCTCGCCCCGCACGCCACCGTCAGCGATGCGCTGGCGCTGTTCCCGAAGCGGTCCCACCGGGCCGCGGTCGTGCTCGACCTGGCCGGCCGGTCGGCATCGTCACCGAGGCGGACTGCCCCGGCGTCGACCGGTTCACCCAGGTGGTGACGTGATGACCACCGAGATGACCACGCTGAAGCACACGATGGAGCCACGGGAGGCCTTCGACGTACTCGCGACAGCACGGCACCGGCTCGCACCCGCCGTGGACGACGACGGTGCGCTCGTCGGCATCCTGACCCGCACCGGTGCCCTGCGGTCCACCCTCTACAAGCCCGCCCTCGACAGCCGTGGGCGCCTGCGGGTGGCCGCCCATCGGCGTCAACGGTGACGTCGCGGGCAAGGCTCGCAAGCTGTTGTCCATGGGCGTGGACTGCCTGGTCGTCGACACCGCCCACGGCCACCAGGAGCGGATGCTGGAAGCCCTGGCTGCGGTCCGCTCCGTCGACCCGGAGGTCCCGGTGGTGGCGGGCAACGTCGTGGCCGCCGAGGGCGTGCGGACCTCCTCGAGGCGGGCGCGGACATCATCAAGGTCGGCGTCGGCCCGGGGGCGATGTGCACCACCCGGATGATGACCGGGGTCGGACGGCCGCAGTTCAGCGCTGTCGTCGAGTGTGCCGAGGCCGCCCGCGCCCACGACAAGCATGTCTGGGCCGACGGGGGCGTCCGCCACCCTCGTGACGTCGCGCTGGCGCTCGCTGCCGGCGCCTCCCAGGTGATGATCGGCTCGTGGTTCGCGGCACGCACGAGTCACCGGCGACCTGCACATCGGTTCGGACGGTCGCCCCTACAAGGAGAGTTTCGGGATGGCATCCGCTCGGGCGGTCGCACACCGTACGTCGACCGACACCGGCTTCGACCGCGCCCGGAAGTCCCTCTACGAGGAGGGGATCTCGTCCTCCAGGATGTTCCTCGACCCCGAGCGTCCCGGCGTCGAGGACCTCCTCGACGAGATCTGCACCGGGGTGCGTTCAGCCGCACGTACGCCGGCGCGCATGACCTCGAGAGTTCGCGACCGCGCCGTGATCGGCGTCCAGTCCGCCGCGGGGTTCACCGAGGGAAGGCCGCTCCCCGGCGGCTGGTGAGAGCCCTCGGCGCACGCCGCCCCGATTACTCGAACGGCCCCGCCGCTTGCTAGTGTTACCGCGCTCGTCCGGGTGGCGGAATAGGTAGACGCGCTAGCTTGAGGTGCTAGTCCTCGTATTAGAGGGTGGGGGTTTAAGTCCCCCCCTCGGACACACGAAGAAGGATCAGGTCTGACCTGGTCCTTCCGTCATTCCAGGGCGACGTGGTCTACGTCAAGGGTGATGTTTCCGGTATCTCACCCAACTCAGGCGTCCAGAGCCTAGATTGAGGCCTGGCGACTGGCCCCGGACCTCGGCTGGGCTGTTCTCTCTGGACGGCACGCCAACCCATGCGGGGAGCACAGAGGCCGGAGCCAGCAGATGACAGATCCTTCCGTCCCTCCGATCGACTGCGTCGACGGCAAGGTATTGCTCGGTGTCCTCGCCAAGGTCAAGGCCGGTGACCTCACTGCCCGGATGCCGTTGGAGTGGACCGGTGTCGCCGGCAAGGTGGCGGACCCCCTCAACGAGGTGATCATTGCCAACCAGTCGTTCGAGCAGGAGCTTGCCAGGGTCAGCCGGGTGGTGGGCAAGGAGGGCGAGCTCTCGCAGCGCGGGTCATGGGTGCCGGGGGCCAGAGCTGGTCCGGCAGCCTCGAGTCGGTGAACAGCCTGATCGACGCCCTGGTGCGCCCCACCAGCGAGATGCAGCGGGTCATCGGTGCGGTCGCCGACGGCGACCTGAGCAAGAAGGTCTCGCCGATGTCCGCGGCGAGATGCTGGAGCTGAAGAACACGATCAACGCCATGGTCGACCAGCTCAACGGCCTCATCTCCGAGGTGTCGCGGGTCGCCCGCGAGGTCGGGACCGAGGGCAAGCTCGGCCAGGCGGCAGCGTTCACCACCGAGGTCGGGGGTGTCTGGAAGGACCTGACCGACAACGTCAACCTGATGGCCGGCAACCTGACCGGCCAGGTGCGCAACATCGCCGAGGTGACCACCGCGGTGGCCAACGGCGACCTGAGCAAGAAGATCTCGATCGACGTCAAGGGTGAGTTCCTCGAGCTGAAGAACACCGTCAACGCCATGGTCGACCAGCTCAAGACCTTCGCAGGGGAAGTCACACGCGTCGCCCGCGAGGTCGGGGTCGAGGGCATGCTGGGAGGACAAGCGCAGTCGAAGGAGGTCGGCGGCGTCTGGACCGACCTCACCGTCAACGTCAACCAGCTCGCGGCCAACCTGACCAACCAGGTGCGAGCCATCTCCGAGGTGGCCAGCGCCGTCACCGAGGGCGACCTGACCAGGCAGGTGTCGGTCGAGGCCAGCGGAGAGGTCGCGGTCCTCAAGGACAAGCTCAACGAGATGATCCGCAACCTGCGTGAGACGACCCGGCAGAACGTCGAGCAGGACTGGTTGAAGACGAACCGGGAACGCTTCACCCGCATGCTGCAGGGCCAGGACGACCTCACCGATGTCTCGAGCATGATCCTGTCCGAGCTCGCGACCCTCGTCTCCGCGCAGCACGGGGTCTTCTACACCATGACCGGCGGGTCAGAACACGGGGACGCGGTGCTGGAGCTGCAGGCCGGCTACGGCTACGAGGAGCGCAAGCGTCTCTCGACGTCGTTCCGGCTCGGGGAGGGTCTGGTCGGTCAGTGCGCCAAGGAGAAGAAGCGGATCCTGCTCACGGACGTCCCGAGCGACTACGTACGCATCAACTCGGGCCTCGGCGAGGCGGCCCCGCTCAACATCATCGTCCTCCCGGTCCTGTTCGAGGGTTCGTTGCGCGCCGTCGTCGAGCTCGCCTCGTTCTCCCCGTTCAGCGTCACCCATCAGGCGTTCCTGGACTCGATCACGGAGAGCGTCGGCATCGTCCTGAACACGATCCAGGCCGCTACGCTTACCGAGTCGCTGCTGAAGCAGTCGCAGTCCCAGGCGGAGGAGCTCCGCTCCCAGCAAGAAGAGCTTCGCGGGTCCAACGAGGACCTGGCCCGTCAGGCCAGGCTGCTCGCGGACCAGAACCTCGTTGCGGAGCAGAAGAACCTCGAGGTGGAGGCGTCCAGCCGCCTGATCGAGGAGAAGGTGAGCCAGCTCGCTGTCTCCTCGAAGTACAAGTCCGAGTTCATCGCCAACATGTCGCACGAGCTGCGTACGCCGCTGAACAGCCTGCTGATCCTGGCCCAACAGCTCGAGGAGAACCCCGAGCACAACCTGACCGAGACCCAGGTCGAGTACGCCAGCGTCATCCACTCCTCGGGCAATGAGCTCCTGGAGCTCCTCAACAGCATCCTCGACCTGGCCAAGGTCGAGTCCGGGACGGTCACGGCTGTGAGCGAGACCGTCTCGCATCGGCGGATCTGCGCACAGCCCTCCTCCGCGAGTTCGGGCCGGTGGCCGGCAGGAGGGGACTCGGCTACACGATCGACGTGGCCCCGGGCACGCCCGAGGAACATCGAGACCGACCACCAGCGCCTGCGCCAGATCCTCAAGAACCTGCTCGCGAACGCGTTCAAGTTCACCGAGGGCGGCAGCGTGCACGTGCAGATCGGCCCCGCCCAGGAAGGTTGGGACCCGGAGCTGGAGTCGCTGGAGGGGGCTCCGTCCGTGATCGCCCTCTCGGTGACCGACACCGGCATCGGCATCGACGTGGCACACCAGGTGCGCATCTTCGAGGCGTTCGCGCAAGGCGACGGCACCACCTCTCGCCTGTACGGCGGCACCGGGCTCGGCCTCTCGATCAGTCGGGAGCTGGTCAGCCTTCTCGGTGGCGCGATCGACGTGACCAGCACCCGCGGCGAAGGCAGCACCTTCACCGTCTACCTGCCCACGTGGACTCAGGCAGCACCCGGGGCCACCGCGTCGGCACCAGGCTCACACCGGCGGGAGACCACGAAGCACGGCGAGGTCGCAGCCGCGACTGCTGCACAGCACAACGGCTCGCCTCAGGATCCGAGACCCAGACCGAACGCGCCCCCGCAGCGCGGGGGGCAACCGTACGAATGGAGTGGCTGAGCGGTCGATGAGCGGCGTGAAGGTTCTGGTGGTGGACGACCAGCCCCGCAACCTGTTCGCGATCACCGCTCTGCTCGAACGAGGGCATGCGGAAGTGACGGTCGTGGAGAGCGGCGCGGCAGCCCTCGCCGCATTCGAGGCACGCACCCGACACCGACATCGTCCTGATGGACATCATGATGCCGGTGATGGACGGCTACGACACCATCCGTGCGATCCGTGGGGCCGAGCAGTACAAGTCCGTCACCGTCATCGCCGTCACCGGGAAGGTGATGGCCGGCGAACGCAAGCGATGCCTGGACGCCGGCGCCGACGACTACGTCCCCAAGCCGGTCGACCAGGCCGAGCTGTTCGCCGCGATGCGACCCTGGCTGCCACGCGCGCACACCCAGCCCGTGCCGGTGCCCGAGCCCGAGTCAGCGCCGGCGCCTGAGCCCGAGCCGGTGCCCGAGTGCCCAGCCCGGCCCGAGCCCGTGCCGAGCCCTCCGAGGTCGTGACGAACGGCGCGACACCCGATCACCGCATTCCTGCCGCGATCGAGGCAAGCACACTCCAGGGACTGAAGATCCTCGTGGTCGATGACGACTACCGCAACATCTTCGCGATGACGGCAGTGCTCGAGCGAGGTGACGCCGTTGTGGAAGTGGCTGAGAGCGGGGCCGAGGCCATCGCCACCCTCGAGCGGACGCCCGACATCGACGTGGTCCTGATGGACATCATGATGCCGGGGATGGACGGCTACGACACGATCCGCGCCATCCGGCAGATCAGCCGCTTCGAGGTGCTTCCGATCGTCGCGGTCACCGGCAAGGCGGCAGCCGGTGAACGCGATCGCTGCCTCGATGCCGGAGCGGACGACTACATCTCCAAGCCCGTGGACACTGGCGCACTCGTGGCCTCCCTCGCTCCATGGCTCCCGACTCCCCAGGCGAAGGAGCTCGCATGATCGTCACCGACGCGACCACCCGACAAGCCGGCGACGCGACCTCAGCGATCTCACATTGGGCAGTCCCCGTCCTCATCGTCGATGACGATGCGTCGAAACGGCTGGCGCTGAAGGCCGTGCTGGCGCCGCTCGGCTACTACATCGAGGAGGCGGACTCCGGTGCCGCGGCCCTGCGTCACGTGATGGCCCAGGACTTCGCGGTCATCCTGCTCGACGTCCGGATGCCGATCATGGACGGGTTCGAGACGGCAGCCCTCATCCGGCTGCGGCAGCAGTCGGAGATGACCCCGATCATCTTCATCACAGCGCATGAGGCCGGTGAGGTCGGGCCTGACCGTTACGCGCAAGGCGCCGTCGACTTCATCACCGCACCGATCGACGTGGACGAGCTGCGCGCCAAGGTGTCGGTGTTCGCGAACCTCTTCATCCAGGCAGAAGTGGTCGCTGCGAAGGCACGAGAGGTACAGCGCTCCGCCGACCAGCTCAGGCTGCTCACCGAGACTGCCCCGATCGGCATCTTCCAGACCGACGCCGAGCTCCGCTACACCTACACGAACGCGCACTGGGCAGAGATCACCGGTGTCACCAACGCCACCGCGGAAGGCCAGCAGTGGGACATGATCATCGACGACGAGCAGCGCGAGCAGATGGCCGCTGACTTCGAGGCCAGTACGGACAGGTCGGAGTTCTCGGCGCGGTTCGAGACGTCGGTCCCCGGTTCCACGCCGCGGATCATGCTGCTGCACTCGAAGGCGATGCTCGACGATGACGGTCGTACGACGGGCTGGGTCGGCACGCTCGCCGACATCACCACCGAGGCCGGAGCCGAGGCGGCCATGGCGGAGGCCCGTGACCAGGCCGACAAGGCCTCGAGCCTGAAGTCGGACTTCCTGGCCAACATGAGCCACGAGATCCGCACTCCGATGAACGGGGTCATCGGCCTGACCGAGCTCCTGCTCGAGACCGATCTGAACGATCACCAACGGGAGTTCGCCCAGACACTGAGCAACTCCGGCCAGGCGTTGCTGACCGTCGTCAACGGCATCCTCGACTTCTCCAGGATCGAGACCGGAACCATCGAGGTGGAGGACATCGAGTTCAGCGTGCAGACGATCGTCGACGATGTGGTCGACCTGCTGGCGCCCTCGTCGCGTGCCAAGGGGCTCGAGCTGATGGCCGTTCTCGACCGATCCGTGCCGGCCGCGGTGAGCGGAGACCCGAGCCGGTTGCGCCAGGTCCTGACCAACCTCGCCGGCAACGCGATCAAGTTCACCCATTCTGGCGAGGTCGTCATCCGGGTGACGGCAGTGCGACCGACCGAGTCGGCACGCTCGGAGACCGTCCTGCGGTTCGAGCTGACTGACACCGGCGTCGGGATCGCACCTGACAAGCTGGCGATGATCTTCGAGCCGTTCACCCAGGCGGACACGTCGACCACCCGGGAGTTCGGCGGTACCGGTCTCGGGCTGGCCATCAGCAGCCAGCTGGTCACGTTGATGGGCGGTGAGGTGGGGACCTCCAGCGAGCTGGGGACGGGAAGCACCTTCTGGTTCACCGTCAAGGTCCAGGCGCTCGTTGATGGGGCAGCAGTCGAGCGGTGGTCACCCGACTCGGATCTCGCGGGCGTCCGCATCCTGGTGGTCGACGACAACGACACGCAACGCTCCATCCTGTCCGACTACCTGACCCGCTGGGGGATGCGAGTCGAGATCGCTGTCTCCGCAGCCGCTGCCTGGGACGCGCTGCATGCCGCGGTCGTCGATGGGCGACCGGTCGCGATCGCCCTGGTCGACGCGTCCATGCACCGGCTCAACGGGGTGAACCTGGCGACCGCCATCCACACCGACGACGCTCTCACCACCCGCGTGGTCCTGATGACAGAGGAGGGTGACGCTGTCGACCTCGCGGAGCTGGAGGCCGGCGCCTCCCTCTCCAAGCCGATCCACCGGGAGGATCTCCGGGCAAGCCTCCGGAGGGTGCTCGACGTGGCGCAACCGGCTGTTGCCGTCAAGGAGCACGGCGCGCATGCTGCACGCGTCGAACCGGCTTTCGGGCGGTTGCTCGTGGCCGAGGACAACCTGATCAACCAGATGGTCGCGGTCGCAATCCTCTCCAAGGCGGGCTACCGCGTGGACACGGCGCGCAACGGCGCCGAGGCAGTCCGGGCGGCCGCCAGCCAGGAGTACGACGCCATCCTGATGGACTGCCACATGCCACAGATGAACGGCTACCAGGCGACTGCAGCCATTCGTCAGCAGGAAGGCGCGCGCCACCACACCCCGATCATCGCCCTGACGGCCGGAGCGCGCGGCGAGGACCGGGAGCGCTGCCTGGAGGAGGGCATGGACGAGTACCTGTCCAAGCCGGTTCGGAAGGCACCCCTGCTCGAGATGGTTCGGCAGTCCATGCGGGTGCCCAGCTAGGCCCAGTCTCAGGCGTGCAGCGCGTGCTCGGCCAGCCAGGGCTCGGGGTCGACAGCCTTGTGTCCGGTGTGCACCTCGAGGTGCAGGTGCGGGCCGGTGACATTGCCGGTGGAACCGACGTACCCGATGAGGTCACCGGGCGCCAGCCGCTGGCCCTTCTCAGCGGCGAACTCGCTCTGGTGGCAGTACCAGAGCACGGTGCCGTCATCGAGGCGGACGACCGTCTTGTTGCCGAAGGAACCGTCGGAGACGGTCTGCGTCACCACGCCGGGGCCGATCGACCGGATCGTGGCGCCTTCAGCAGCGGCGAAGTCGAGCCCCGTGTGGGTGCTCGACCACATCCCGCTGGAGGCACCGAAGCGGCCCGTCAGGTGGTAGCCCTCGACCGGGAGCACCCACGGCGGGGGCTTGGCCTTGAGCTCGACGCCCTTCACGATGCGGTACGGCGGCACCAGCTCGGGAAGCGTCTCCGAGGCGCCGGCGCCGGGTGACGATGCACCAGCACCAGCACCAGCAGCGCCCGCTGAAGCATTGGCAGCAGCAGCCGCCGGCGGGGCCGCGGCGAGGGTGGTCGTGGTGATCAACCCGGTGAGGAGTACTGGCGCCAGGGCGCGTCTGATCTGGACTGTGGTCAGCATGGTGAAGGGATCCCTCGGTGCGCCGCGAAACGATTCAGGATCGAGACGTCGAGCGCGCTGCGTGCGCACTTCGCTGCTCGTCCGAGGCGTTGGGTCGGGGGCACACCGGTGGGCGACGAGCAGAAGGCGCTTTCCACACCGGGTTGTTCCTGTCAGTGGCGCTGCCTTTTGCAAGCAACGCACTCCGACTAGTGAGCCATCCGAACCCCCCGCCGTGCAAACTGAGTGCTAGCAGCGTGTTAGCGCGGTCACACGGATCCCCGCCGCGTCGCGCTCAGCACCCCTCAGAGCGCGACGAAGGTCACACGCGGTGTGCCCCGGCCCGGCGCTTCGCTAAGGTCAGTGCTCCCGACGAGAGGAAACCCCATGGGCGTGGAAGACAAGGCCAGCAACTCCTTCAAGGACACCAAGGGCAAGGTCAAGGAGAGCACCGGCAAGGCAACCGACAACGAGGATCTCGAGAACGAGGGCAAGGCCGACCGGGCCGAGGCCTCGGTCAAGGAGTCGGTCGAGAACCTGAAGGACGCTGCCGGCAACGTCAAGGACGCCTTCAAGAAGTAACCCGACCGGGGCGGAGGTTACGCAGAACCCTCTCGCGGCCTAGACAGGTACCCGGCCTCGAGGCGCCGGATCGTGCGTTTGGGAGCACCCGGCGCTTAGATTCAAAACATGGACGAAACGCAAGCGCCCGCTCTCCCGCAAGCCGGGATCGGGACCACAGCCCTCGGGCGGCTGCAGATGCGTGTCCCCGACGAGGACGGGTTCGAGGACGTCGTCGTTGAGCGTCGGTGGCCGGACATGCCCTCCGCACGAGACTGGTGTGAACGCACGGTGCTACGCGCCTCCGGAGACACCACGATTCTGGAGATCCAGGTCTTCGAGGAGAGCTGGAGACATCCCAAATCCTGGGAGACGATCAAGAACCGCCCGGTTGCCGAGGCGCTACAGCTGGGCGTGGTCACGCCCACGGGACGAGTGCGCTGGGCCGAACCACGGTCGATGACTGCGCAGGCGGGAGCCCGCTACCTCCTGTGACCCTCACGGGCCGACATGGTGCTGATGCACTATGGGGCCATGAGCCAGTCCAGCGAGAAGCCGGCCGCCGGCTATGACCCGGCGGGTGAGGTCACCGAGATCTGCCGCGACCTCATTCGCATCGACACCACCAACTTCGGCGACCAGCCCGGACCCGGCGAGCGCAAGGCCGCCGAGTACGTCGCGACACTGCTCGACGAGGTCGGGATCGAGACTGAGCTCTGGGAGGCCGAGCCCGGGCGGACCAATGTCCTCGCCCGTTGGGGCGGCTCGACCGGTGACCCCGTGCTGGTGCACGGCCACCTCGACGTCGTACCCGCCGACGCGGATGACTGGCAGCTGCACCCCTTCAGCGGCGAGATCCACGACGGGCAGGTCTGGGGACGCGGCGCCGTTGACATGAAGGACTTCGACGCGATGCTGCTCTCCACCGTGCGGGCCCGTGCGCGCGCCGGCATCGTCCCGGACCGGCCCCTGGTGCTGTGCTTCACCGCCGACGAGGAAGCCGGGGGGACCAAGGGAGCCGCGCCGCTCGTGCAGCACCACCGTGAGTGGTTCGAGGGCTGCACCTACGCCGTGGGCGAGGTCGGCGGGTTCTCCACCACCGTTCGCGGTCGCCGGCTCTACCTGATCGAGGCCGCCGAGAAGGGGATGGCGTGGATGCGCCTCACCGCCAACGGCCACGCGGGCCACGGGTCGATGCGGCACCCCGACAACGCGGTGACCACTCTCTCGGAGGCGGTGGCCCGGATCGGACGGCACCCGTGGCCGGTGCAGCTCACGCCGACGATGAGGGTGCTGCTCGCGGCAGTGGGGGAGCTGGCCGGGACTGAGGCGACACCGGAGAACGCCGAGGCACTCGTCGAGGAGTTCGGCAGCGCCGCCCGCATGCTCGGCGCGGCGATCCGGCACACCACGAACCCGACGATGTTGCAGGCGGGCTACAAGGTGAACGTGGTGCCTGGTCATGCGACCGCCCAGGCCGACGGACGTTTTCTCCCCGGTTTCGAGGACGACTTCGTCGCCACGCTGCGCGAGCTCGCCGGGCCCGAGGTGGACATCGAGTGGATCAGCAAGCAGGCCGGCCTGGAGACGACGTACGACGGCGAGATGGCCGATGCGATGACGTCCTCTCTGCTTGAGGAAGATCCCGACGCGCTGGTCGCGCCGTACCTGATGAGCGGGGGGACCGACGCGAAGCACTTCACCAAGCTGGGCATGCGCGCCTTCGGGTTCACCCCGCTGAGACTGCCCCCTGAGCTCGACTTCACGGCGCTGTTCCACGGCGTTGACGAGCGGGTGCCGGTGGACGCGCTCGAATTCGGTGCCCGCGTCTTCGACAGGTTTCTCGGAAAGCTCTGAGCCAGAGCTAGATCATGTAGGCGAACCGCTGGCGGATGATCTTGCGGCGGAGCTGCACGCGTCGGGTTCCGTCCGGTCCGAGCCGGACCCGGTCGAGCTCCCATCCCCCTTGCTCGGCAAGCTCGACCAGCATCCTGGTCACCGCTCCGCGGGAGAACTCCCGCGAGATGAGCAGCTTGTCGAACTCGTACTCCACACCGGCGGGCAACGCGCGGCCTTGCTGCCGCCGGGCCTTCGCAGATGTCACTGAACCACCTCCAGCTGGGCTGACACGTCCTCGAGGGCCTGGACGATCTCCATGGGCAGCTCACACTCCTCGACGCCCAGGGACTCACGCAACTGCGCAGCGGTGCGGGCGCCGACGATCGGGGCCGTGACGCCTGGCCGGTCGCGTACCCACGCCAGCGCGACCTCGAGCAGGGACCAGCCGAGCCCGTCTGCGGCGCGCGCCACCGCCTCCACCACTCGCTGCGAGGACTCACCGAGGTGGCGGCCGACAAAAGTGGCGAAGTGCGGGGACGCGGCGCGGGAGTCGGCGGGGGTGCCGCCGCGGTACTTGCCGGTGAGCACACCGCGCCCCAGCGGGGACCACGGCAGGATCCCGAGGCCGAGTGCGAGCGCAGCCGGGACGACCTCGGCCTCCACGGCGCGGTTCAGCAGGGAGTACTCCACCTGGTTCGAGGCCAGCGTCGCGCGACCGGGCACAGCGCGTTGCCAGCTGGCGGCCTGGGCGGACTGCCAGCCGGTGTAATTGCTCACCCCGACGTACGACGCCCGGCCGGTCGTCACGGCGTAGTCCAGCGCGGACAGGGTCTCCTCCAGAGGGGTGCCGTCGACCCACGTGTGCACCTGCCACAGGTCCACGTGGTCGACGGCCAGCCGCTTGAGCGAGGCGTCAAGGGTGCTGATCAGGTGACCGCGCGACACGTTGGTGAGCCGGTCCCCGCCTCGCCGGCTGATGCCAGCCTTCGTTGCCAGCACGATCTCGTCGCGCTCGCACACGTCGCCGATGAACGAGCCGATCAGTCGTTCGGAGTCACCGTCGGTGTAGCCGGCGGCGGTGTCCACGAGGGTTCCGCCCGCCTCGACGAACGCCATCAGCTGCGCGCGCGCCTCGTGCTCGTCGGTGTCGCGGCCCCAGGTCATGGTGCCCAGCCCCAGGCGCGAGACCGAGAGACCCGTGGAGCCGAGCAACCGCTGCTGCATGGTCGCACGCTATCCACCGCGCGGTAGCCGGTCCTCCCCGGCTCGCCGGATGGACACGACCACCCGCGCGGGCGGCGGTCGGCCCCGTCCCTAGACTGACCCGCGTGCTGGACTACCTCGAGGCCGTCGTCCTGGGCCTCATCCAGGGGCTGACCGAGTTCCTCCCGATCTCCAGCAGCGCCCACCTGCGGATCTTCCCGGAATGGTTCGGGTGGGGCGACCCGGGTGCGGCGTTCACCGCGGTGATCCAGATCGGCACCGAGCTCGCCGTACTCATCTACTTCCGCCATGACATCTGGCGGATCGGCTCGACCTGGGTGCGGTCGCTCCTCCAGCCGGAGTACCGGGGCCACCTCGATGCGCGGATGGGCTGGTACGTCATCATCGGGTCGCTACCGATCGTGGTCCTCGGCGTACTCCTCAAGGACGTCATCGAGCGTGACTTCCGCAACCTGTGGGTGATCGCCGGGACGCTGATCGTGTTCGGGCTGATCCTGGGCATCGCCGACCGGTTCTCCGGCACCCGGGGCCTCCAGCAGGTCGGCCTCAAGGACGCGATCCTGCTCGGGCTCGCACAGACGCTGGCCCTCGTGCCGGGCGTCTCCCGGTCCGGGGCGACCATCTCCATGGGCCTGTTCCTGGGCATGGGCCGCGAGGCCGCGACCCGCTTCGCGTTCCTGCTGGCGATCCCCGCCGTCGTGGGAGCCGGGCTCTACGAGCTGAAGGAGATCCCGAACGGCCACAACGACTACGCCTGGGGTCCCACGATCGTTGCGACGGTGGTGTCCTTCGTCGTCGGGTACGCCGCCATCGCCTGGCTGCTGCGCTATGTCTCGACGCACTCGTACCTCCCGTTCGTCACCTACCGAGTGGCGCTGGGAGCGCTGACGCTCGGCCTGCTCTGGGCCGGGGTGCTGACCGCCTAGCCCTGGCTAGAGCCAGCCGGAGCGCTTGCTGATGATGAACACGGCGAGCGAGCTGAGCGCCATCAGCGCCAGCGCGAACGGGTAGCCGAACCCCCATCGGAGCTCAGGCATGTGGATGAAGTTCATCCCGTAGATGCTTCCGACGAGGGTGGGGGCGGCGACCAGGCCGACAGCGGCGGTGATCCTGCGCATGTCGTCGTTCTGCTGGATCGAGATCTGCGCGAGGTGGGCCTCGAACGCCGAGGAGAGCAGCTGGTCGAGGCTGTCGATCGTCTCCGCCACCCGGATCAGGTGGTCGGCGACGTCGCGGAAGTAGGGAGCGGCGTCGCTGTGGATGCCGTGCGCCGTACCGACCGCGAACCGGTTCATCGGCTCCCGCAGGGGCATCACCGCTCGCCTCATCTCGGCCAGCTCGCGCTTGAGGATGTAGATGCGCGCCGAGTCGTTGGTGCGCTCGGTGGAGAACACGGACGTCTCCACCTCGTCCACGTCCTCCTGCAGCGAGCTCGCGACCTCCTCGTAGCGGTCGACGACCTGGTCGCACACGGCGTACACGACTGCCGACGGTCCGTGCGCGAGGACGCTGGCCATCCCCTCGAGCTGGTGACGGGCCTCACTCAGCGCGCCGCCGGCACCGTGCCGGACGGTGACCACGAACTTGGGGCCGACGAACAGGCTGATCTCACCCGTCTCGACGGCATCCTCTTCGTCGACGTACCAGAGGGTCTTGAGCACGATGAACAGCGAGTCCGCGTAGCGCTCGACCTTGGGCCGCTGATGGGCGCTGATCGCGTCCTCGACGGCCAGCTCGTGCAGGTCGTAGAGCTCCGCGATCGCCTCGAGCTCCTCACTCGTCGGGTCGTGCAGGCCGACCCACACGAAGTCGTGTTCCTCGGTCGCCTTGGCGCGTACGCCGGCCAGGTCGTGGGTGTCCAGGCCGACGTCGACTCGTTCACCCTTGCGGTACAGCGCGTTGTCGACGATCACGGTTGAAGGCTACGACGCGTACGCTCCCGCCATGGCAACCGTGATCCTGGCGCGCCACGGACGCACCGCCGCGAACGCTGGTGGAGTCCTGGCCGGCCGCACCAAGGGGATGCACCTCGACGACGCCGGAGTCGCCCAGTCACAGGCCGCCGCCGGGCGCTTGGTGGGCCTCGATTTCGCCGCTGTGGTCACCAGCCCGCTCGAGCGCTGTCGCGAGACGGCTCGCATCCTGGCGCCGGGTGGGCGTGCCATCAGCGACCGGCGGTTGCTTGAGTGCGACTACGGGGACTGGACCGGTCAGGAGCTCAAGCGGCTGGCCAAGGAGAAGCTCTGGCGCACCGTGCAGACCCAGCCCTCCGGCGCCCGCTTTCCCGGAGGCGAGTCCCTGCCGGAGATGTCGGCGCGCGCTGTGGCGGCCATCCGCGACCGAGACGCGTCCGTGGAGGCCGAGAGAGGCGAGAACGCCGTGTGGCTGGCGGTCTCCCACGGCGACGTACTCAAGGCGATCCTGGCCGACGCCCTCGGCATGCACCTCGACGCCTTCCAGCGCATCGTCGTCGACCCCGCAAGCCTGTCCGTCGTCCGCTACACCCCGCACCGCGCCTTCGTCCTGACCATGAACTCCAGCTCCGGCTCCCTCGCCCACCTGGCCGCCAAATCCTCCCGCCGCCGCACCCGCAAGGGAGACGCAGCAGTCGGGGGAGGAGCCGGCCCGGAGGCGCCTAGGCGGGAAAGGGTGCCCGCTAGGCTCGGCCCATGCCTGTCATCCACCGGTTCGACCCGCCTGAGCGCTTCGTGCCGGGCACGGTGGGTGAGCCCGGGCAGCGCACGTTCTTCCTGCAGGCTCGCGCCGGCAACCAGGTCACGTCCGTGGCCCTGGAGAAGCAGCAGGTGCAGATCCTGGGGGAGCGGGTCGCCGAGCTGCTGGACGAGCTCATCCAGACCGAGGATGCACAGACCACCATCCCGGCGATGACCCCGGTGGGCCTGATCGACAACGAGCCCTTGGACCAGCCGATCGAGGAGGAGTTCCGCGCCGGCACGATCACGCTGTCCTGGGACGCCGACGACGAGCGGGTCGTCATCGAGGTGTTCCCGGTCGCCGAGGTCGAGGTGGAGCTCCCGGTGGAGGCAGAGGAGCAGGAGCTGATCGACCTGCCGATCGAGGAGCCCGAGCCCGAGGAGGTACTCCTGGTGCGGATGCCGGCGGCGATGGCGCGGTCGTTCTCCGCGAGGGCCGAGTCGGTGGTCTCGGCCGGGCGACCCCCGTGTCCCTTCTGCGGTGGCCCGATGGACGCCGACGGGCACCTGTGTCCCCGGGCCAACGGTTACCGGCGTACGCGCAGCTGATCGTCGTGGCCGCCCCTGATGTGCGTGAGCTGCTGGACGGCCCGCTCGTGGTGATCGGGCGGATCATGCCTGCCTCCAACCACACCTTCCTGACCAGGCTGGGGGAGACCGCCGTCCAGTGCGTCTACAAGCCGACCTCGGGAGAGCGGCCGCTCTGGGACTTCACCGACGGAACCCTCGCGGCGAGGGAGTACGCCGCCTGGGTGGTCTCCGAGCACCTCGGCTGGGACATCGTGCCCCCGACGGTGCTGCGTGACGGTCCCGCCGGACCAGGGATGGTGCAGCTCTGGATGGAGTCCGAGGAGGGGACGGCGAGCGACCGGACCCGGTGGACGTCGTACCGGAGGGGCCGCTGCCGCCCGGCTTCCTGCACGTCGTCGACGCGAGCGGGCCGGATGACGAACCGGTGATGCTGGTGCACGAGGACTCCGTGCCCTTGCGACGGATGGCCGTCTTCGACCTAGTCACGAACAACACCGATCGCAAGGGCGGTCACGTGCTGCCGATGCCCGGTGGCCACCGCCACGGTGTCGACCACGGGGTCTGCTTCCACAGCGAGGACAAGCTGCGCACCGTCCTCTGGGGGTGGGCCGGGGAGCCGCTCGCGGCCGACGAGCTCGCGGGTGTCGCGTCGGTGCTCGATGGGCTGGGCTCCGACCTGGGCGTCGCGCTCGAGGACCTGCTCACCGTGCAGGAGGTGGACGCCGTCGCCCGCCGGTGCGAGCGCCTCCTGCGGGTGCGCGCCTTCCCGATGCCGAGAGGCGGCTGGCCCTCGATCCCGTGGCCCCCGTTCTGACGGTGGTCGATAGGCTCGAGAGCATGCACGCGTGGACCGCTCCCGACGGCGTCGTCGGCACGACCGCCCTTCCTGAGGGCGTCCGGGGACCCGCTGTGCGCGTGTTCGACAGCTCCAGCGGCCGCCTTCGCGACGTGACACCCGCCGAGGG
>CAWIWO010000013.1:0-7228 GCA_963839835.1 uncultured Actinomycetota bacterium | reverse complement strand
AGGTGGTGAATGAGGTGGTGAACCGGCGACTACAGGTCGAGCTCTGCGGCCCGGCTCACCGCTGCCCGCCGGTTGTTCACGCCGAGCTTTGCGTAGATGTTCTTGGTGTGCGTACGCACGGTGTTCAGGGACACCACGAGCTCGCGGGCGATCTCGGGACCCCCGAGGTCGGTCCCGAGCAGTCGGAGCACGACGAGCTCACGCTCGCTGAGTGGCTCGATCAGACCCTGGCCCGAGGCGGTGCCGTTCTCTGGCCTCGCGAACGCCGTCAGCAGACGCCGGCTGTAGCCCGGGCTGATCCCCCGCTCGGTGGCCGCGTCCAGCAGCGCCGCCATGGGTGGGCCCTCGTCGACGAAGGTGCGTACGTAGCCCTCCGGCTCGGCCAGCTCCAGGGCGCGCTCGAGGGACGCCAGCGCAGCACCCGTGTCGCCGCGCACCTGGTGCGCGAGCGCCTGCAGCAGAAGGATCTCGATGACCCTGCCGGTCCGGTCCCCCTCCTCCGCCGCGTGCAGGAGGCGACCCAGGAGCTCGACTGCCCCGTCTACTGACGTCGCCGCTGGCTCTGCCGGGTGCCGAGCGAGCAGCACCCGCGCCAGCGTGAGGTGCTCGTACTCCCGCAGGTAGCTGAGGTCGTCGTCCGCGGACAGGCCGACCTCGCGGGCCCAGTCGGCAGCGGCATCGACTCTCCCCTGCGCGACCCACAGCCGTGCCCTCATGGCCGGGATCGGGCGCACGTTGGGAGCGAAGTCCGCGACGTACACGCGCTCCGCGTCGTCCAGCAGGCCGAGGGCACCGGGCAGGTCCCCTTCGGCCTCGAGGACCCGTGCCATCGAGACCCGCCAGCGATAGGCGTTCTGCAGCAACCCGTTGTGGTCGCCCAGCTCCTCGCTCTGCCGCAACAGCTGTCTGGCGGCTTGCAAGTCGTTCCGCTCGCGGTGCAGCGCACTCATCCCCACGTACATGTCGGCGGCACCGCGCAGCACCGGCCCGTCGTCGGGCGAGAGCTGCAACGCCTGCTCGTACGTGCGCATCGCGTCCCGAAGTCGACCCTGGGTGATCCGGATGTCCGCCAGGGTGATCGAGCACCCGAGGACGTCGGAGAGATATCCCGTGCGGTGGAACGTCGCCGCAGTCGTGGTGTACGCCTCGTGGGCTGCCTCGAGGTCGCCGGTGGTCCACGAGGCAAGTCCCATCAGCGCCGTGGCGGCCGCGTGCCCGATGTGGTCGTCCTCCTCGAGCAGGTCGAGTGCCCGCCGGGCGTGGGTCATCGTGGCGGCGGCATCGCCACGCGTCAGGGCCAGCCCCGCGCGATGGACCGCGACCCCGCCCGGCAGTCGGCGGAACCCCACCTCGTCCGCGACGACCATCTGTGTGGCGTCCCTCGGGCCCGCCGGCAGGTCAGCCCTCGCATCGAGCCAGCGCTGCGCAACCTGCAGGTGCTGCTCGACCCCGGCCGTCTCGCCGGTGACGAGCAGTGCACCGGCAAAGCCGTTGCTGAGCACCGGTCGGACCTCGATCACCTCGGCGGGCAGCATCTCGAGCCAGCCCCGGAAAGTGGCCTCCCGCCGTTCCCGCTGCGTGTCCGGCATCGCCAGCTCCACGAGGTCGGCCGCTCGCTCGTAGTCCTCGGCGGCCATCGCGTGCCGGATGGCCTCGAACCGCTCGCCGCTCTGCTCGTACCAGGCGCTCGCCCGCTGGTGCAGCGCGGGGACGAGCTGCGGCTGCTCGTCCAGCAGCCGCGCCTGCAGCACGTCGGCGAACAGATGGTGGTAGCGATACCACTGGCGGCGGTCGTCGAGCGAGACCAGGAACAGGTTGCCACGATCGAGGGCTTCCACCATTGCCTTGCCGCCGCCCTGGCCGGTGACGGCATCGCAGAGCGAGCCGGTGAACCGGCTCAGCACGGAGGTCTGCAGAAGGAAGGCGCGGACCTCGTCGGGCTGCCGCTGCAGGACCTCCTCGGCCAGGTAGTCGACGATGTAGCGGTCGTCGCCGGTAAAGCCGGCGATGAAGCCGGGGATGTCGTCTCGACCCTGCATCGAGAGCGCCGCCAGCTGCAGCGCAGCAATCCACCCTTCGGTGCGCCCCTCCAGCGCCGCGACGTCCGGTGCCGTCAGCACCAGTCCCATCACGTCGTTCAGGTACGCCGCAGCCTCGTCGGGCGTGAAGCGAAGATCGGCGGCTCGGATCTCGACGAGCTCTGCCCGCCCTCGCAGCCGGGCGAGCGGCAGGGCGGGATCGGCGCGGCTGGCGATCACCACGTGCAGCTGCGGGGGGAGGTGCTCCAACAGGAAGGCCATCCCGTCCTGCACGTCGCGCGCCTCGATCACGTGGTAGTCGTCGAGGATCAGCACGACGTCCTTCCCGATCGCGCCGAGGCCGTTGAGCAGCGTGATCAGCACAGCGTGGATCGGAGGCGGCTGGGACGCCTGGAGCAGCGCAAGCTCGTTCGCACCGACCTCAGGCGCCGCCGTCTGCAGTGCCGCGACCACATATCTCCAGAACGTCGCGGACTCGTTGTCGCCCCTGTCGAGCGACAGCCAGGCGACGCTCCGCTCATCGGCGGCGTCGATCGGTCCGGCCGCGAGCCACTCAGCCAGCAGCGTGGTCTTGCCGAAGCCAGCCGGTGCGGAGACCAGCATCAGCTTCGACGCCGTCCCCCGGTCCAGCCGCTCGCTCAGTCGCGGACGCGGCACCATGGCGCGTCGGGGCCTGGGGACGTACAGCTTCGTCTCCAGCAGCGGGGTGGGCACGACCATCTCCTCGTGCGAGCGCAGTACGTGGCGGATTCTAGGTCCGCCGTTTGCGCTGACGGCGTATCAATAGGGGATGGACCAAGGATCCTGGCCACCGGACACCCACGAGAGCAACCACTTCGTGGAGCTCGCCCCGGCCGCCTGCATGGAGCTGCTGGCAGCCAGTCTGGTGGCCCGCGTCGCCTGGTGTGAGGCCAGCGGCCCGCAGATCGTGCCGGTCACCATCGCCGTGGTCGACGGCGCCGTGGTCTTCCGCACCGCTGCCTACACCGCACTCGCCGGGGTGGCGCACGGTGCCCCGCTGGCGGTGGAGGCCGACGACGTCGATCCGACGACCCGGACGGGCTGGAGCGTGCTGGCCGTCGGACCTGGCGACGTGGTCGACGATGCCGACGAGCTGGCCGAGCTGACCCACGGACGTGGTCCGGTGCCGTGGGCGCCGGGAGTTCGATCGATGTTCGTCCGAGTCGTCCCGACCGAGATCACCGGACGCCGGATAGTCTGTCGCTGAGGCCAGGAGATCGTAACTTGGCATGAGGATCCTGGACCTCGCCGACCCGTCTGGGTCACCGCCACGCTGCGTCGCCACCGCCAGCACCTCGGGCCGCTGGGAGGGCGTGCCCGAGCTGTTCGACCGCACCCTCGTGCACGGCGCGGCGCACGTCGTCGACCATGTGGCCGAGGACGGCCTGCCGGTCGAGCTCGCTACTGCGGCTGGGTGGTGCAACCGGTGCCCGCACAGGCGCCGGAGCACGCCGGCCACCGCGATCTTCATGTCCCCGCAGAGAGGGCTCTCGTTCGGTGCTTGTTCCCGGCGGGAACATCCAGCGTCAGTGGTCGATGGGGCTACGACCATGGTCCAGTGCCGCAGGGCGGCGATCCAGGCGTGCAGAGCGTCCTGCATCTGCACCCGGTCGGCGGCGCTGTCGCTGATGTCGTTGATGCGCACGCACGTGCCTCCCGCGCGCTCGAAGGCGATGTAGGAGTCACCGCCCCAGCCGTCTGCCGCGTCGAACGCGTCGGCGAGGGGAAGCCGTTCGGCCAGCAGCAGGAACCAGGTCAGCGCCCCGAACGGCCCCGAGTCGAGCTCCTTCTTCCCGGCCGGGAGCTTGGGCTTCCTCACGTCGAGCGCCGCGTCATCGTCCTCGAGCAGGGTCCACGGATCGAGCAGGTGCTCCTCGGTGGTCGGCGGATCACGGAACAGCGCGTCGACGGCATCATTGCCGTCGATGGCTATGGCCAGGTCGAGCATCGCCTCGCCCAGCGCGTACGGCGCCCCGGCGAACGTCTGCAGGATCTCGGGGATCTCGGTGATGTTCTCCTCGTACGTCTCCGTTCGAGATGCCTCCTCCTCGTCCAGCTCGGCTCGCTCGTCGTCGGAGAGGCTCTCCCGGTAGGCGGTCTCGATGCGTGATGCGTCCCCCTCGACGAGCGCGTCGAATGCCGTGCCCCCGGCGCTGTCGTCGTCCTTCTCGTACTGCTTCTGGCGCTTGCCGAGGTCGAAGTGCTGGTCCTGCAGCGCGTGGGTGAGCTCGTGCACGAGCGTGGACTTGGCAGCCGCGGTCAAGGTCGCACCCCGGATGCGGATCTTCTCGTCCTTGTAGGAGTAGTAGCCGATGACCCCCGCGCCCGCCAGGTCGTTGCTCGCCTCGAACAGGTCGAGCTTCCCCTCGATGAGGCCGACAGCCCTGAGCATGCTCGTGGCCTGTTTGATCTCCTCGCGCTCGTCGTCGGACAAGTCCTCCTTCTCGGCGGTGACGTCGCGACGGAAGTCAGCCGGGCTGAGGAACTCCACCGGCACCGGGTGCTCGAAGTCCAGGTCTCGCTCGTCCTCGACGATGTCGACGTAGGGACGCAGCTCGGCCGGCCAGGGGTTGGCATCGGAGGAGTCGTCGCCGCCGACCTCACCGCCGCCCGCACCGTCACCGCGCACGACGGCCGAGCCCACCAGGCCGGCAGCGGAGAGGGCCACGACGAGGAGGAGCGCCAACGAGATCCGCATCCGGCGGCGGCGGGGCGCTGCGGGAGCGGGTGGCTCAACGGGCCCGGGTGTCGGGTCGAGAGGTGGGTCCTGCTCCATGAGACACCCCCGTGGCACCGCACCGGTCGACCTCGCCGAGCGTGCACGCCCGGCACGCCGGCTCCGCCATCCTAAGTGTCAGCTCGATGGTCACGCCGGTTGTCGAGCGGTCCAGCCACCCGCTTGAGGAGTACGCAGTGCCCGACGATCCCGGTCCCGGGGGTAGCCACTCCGTCACTCGCCGGGTCGGCCGGGGCTTCATCGTGCTGTACGCGCTGGCGACCATGAGCACCTCGCTGCTGTTCCTCGCGCCGCTGTTGGTCACCTTGGCGCTGAAGGTCGAGTCGCTGGTCGGCATCGACAAGGCACCGAACAGCCTGGCGCTCGTGGCCGGGGTCGGCTCGCTGCTGGCCATGTTCTGCAACCCGTTCTTCGG
The DNA here is from genome assembly GCA_963839835.1 of uncultured Actinomycetota bacterium. Classification (GTDB taxonomy): domain Bacteria; phylum Actinomycetota; class Actinomycetes; order Propionibacteriales; family Nocardioidaceae; genus Marmoricola. The sequence goes on along the minus strand of CAWIWO010000013.1, from coordinate 2,016 downwards.
CAAGCTGAGCGACCGCACGTCGTCGCGCCTGGGCATGCGGCGGCCCTGGCTGGCCGGCGGCCTCGTGGGCGGCTCACTCGGCATCCTCGTGATCGCGGCGGCGCCCAACGTCGGGGTGGTCCTCGTCGGCTGGTGCATCGCCCAGCTCTTCTTCAACGCCCTGCTCGCCGCGCTGGTGGCGGTGCTGCCGGACCAGGTTCCGGTCGACCAGCGCGGCACCGTTGCCGGTGTCCTGGGGGTCTGTCTGCCCGTCGCGTCGGTGAGCGGCACCTTCCTGGTCGAGCTGTTCACCGGCAACCAACTGGCCATGTTCCTGGCGCCGTGCGCGATCGGCGGGTTCTTCATCCTGCTGTTCGCGGTGACGCTGAACGATCGCCGACTCGACCGGGCGGACAAGCCGGCCTGGTCGATGCGCGAGATCGCCAGCACGTTCTACGTCAACCCGCGCAGAAACCCGGACTTCGGCTGGGTCTTCGCCAGCCGCTTCATGTTCCTCATGGCCTACGCCTTCCTCACGACCTACCAGGCCTATTACCTGCTGGACAAGATCGGCAGCGCCGAGGACGAGGTGCCCCACCAGATCTTCGTCGGCACGCTCGTCCAGGCCGTCGTCCTCATCGCCTCCTCCCTGGTCGGCGGCAGGCTCTCCGACCGCACCGGCAGGCGGAAGGTCTTCGTCCTCACCGCGTCGATCGTGTATGGACTGGCGATGTTCGTGATCGCCGTTGCTAGCGACTTCAACGGCTTCCTCGTCGGCATGGCCATCAGCGGACTCGGCTTCGGCGTGTACGTGGCCGTCGACCTGGCTCTCGTCGTCGACGTGCTGCCGGACACGGCCACCGCCGCCAAGGACCTCGGCGTGTTCAACATCGCCGGCGCGCTCCCGTTCTCGATCGCGCCGGGGATTGCGCCCCTCATCCTGGCGGTCGGCGGTGGCAGCTACGGCGTGCTGTACGCGGTAGCCGGCAGCTGCGCCATCGTCGGAGCCGCTGCCGTCCTGCCAGTCAAGCGCGCTCGATGATCGCTGCCCGCCGAAAGCCCTTGACGACCAGGTAGAGGCCCAGCGACAGCTCCCAGCAGAAGATCGGTGCGGCGACGACCCACCACACGGATCCGTGCTCGGTGAGGCCGAAGATGGTCGCGACCGTGACCCCGAGGAGCAGCGGGGCACCGACGAGTCCCACGGTCGGGATCACGCGGGGCACGAGTCCCGACTTGTACATCAGGGTGCCGAGCAGCAGCGCGTTCAGGGCGGCCATGACGTTGGGTCCGAGCAGGAACGTCCAGTCCCGGGCCGCGACGAGCGCCTGGCCGGTCACCACCAGCGAGTCGGCCTCGGCCCCGGTAGCACCGGGCTGCCGCAGGGACACGACGGTCAGCAGGCTCACGACACCGATGACGATGACGGCGGCCTCGAACATCCGGGTGGTGACGAAGCCGAGGGCCAGCGCCTCACTCTGCCGCTTGATCACGGGGAACAGCGCGACCGCGGTGCCGATGGCCGCGAGGGCGTTGACCAGGTCGAGGACGCTTCCCCACACGACCTGGGTCTCGGCGCCCGCGCCGACGATGTAGTTCGGGTCGTTGAGCACCGGGCGGAGCAGGAACACCGCTGGGATCGAGGCGGCGAAGGTGAGCAGGTAGAGGGCACCACCGACGAGCGCTGTCATTCTCAGCGAGCTCATCGGGGCTCCGGTGCGTGTGGGGGCGGACGAGGTGAGGGTCATGTCGTGTTCCCTTCGGCGTCGATGTGGGTGACCGAGATCAAGGGCAGGCCCATGTCCCGCACCTTCTGGAGCAGTCCGTGCAAGGCCGCCTGGTCGGCGACGGGGCCACGGATGAGCGTGCTGCCGTCGCCCACGTGGGTGAGCGTCAGCCCGTCGAACCAGGTGGCCCAGCGGGCATCGAGCTCGCCCTGCAGGCGGATCTCGTACCGACCTGTCTCGCTCATGGCCTGAAGGTAGGAGCGGAGGTGGTGAGCAGGGATCACCACATGTGGTGAATGAGGTGGTGAAT
>CAWIWO010000012.1:0-8236 GCA_963839835.1 uncultured Actinomycetota bacterium | reverse complement strand
TCGCCCACCTGCTTCGTCGCTGAGCCCACGGCCCCGCCCCCGCAGCGGGCTCCGAAGAGGCGCCACCGCGCCGACACCTGATCGTTTCTGATCGATCTCTCCCGGACGTGAGCACAAAGCGTCTCGCATCGTGGGACACCCCGTTGACCGGCACCGGGGCGGTCGGGTAGTTTTCGGCGCTAGTTACGAGAACCGTTTTACATAACTGCGACTGCGTCGACGATGACGAAAGAGGTGCCACCGTGGCGGACGTGCTGCACGGGCCGGACACGACGCTCGCCTGCCTGACTGCGATCCGTGACCGCAGGGTGGCCACGACCGGTGAGCTCATGGAGGCCACCGGCCTGTCCCGTCCCACCGTGGTGTCCGTCCTCACCCAGCTGCGGTCCGAGGGCCTCGTGGGGGTGCAGGCCGACCAGGCCCCGGCCGGGCGCCAAGGTGGGCGACCCGCACGCAGGCACGCCTTCGACCCGACCGGTGGCCTGGTCCTCGGCATCGACGTCTCCACCGACCAGGCCCGCGTGCTGGTGGCCGACCTCGGCGGGACCGTCGTCGCTGAGTCGGAGCCCGGATGGGCCTCCCCCTCGCACGAACGTCCGGGGCTGGAGAGCGTCGTCGAGCTGATCGGACGCACCCTCGCCTCGGTCGGCCGCACCACGGGCGACGTGCGGGCGGCCGGTCTCGGGGTCGCCGGCCTCGTGGACGACGGCAAGCTGCTCGGCTCGCCCACGGCGCGGAGCTGGACCGGCACCGCACTCGGTGACGAGCTGGCCGAGCTGGCCGGCTTCCCGGTGGTCCTCGAGAACGACCTGGTCCTGGCAGCCGCTGCCGAGGCCTCCATCGGCGCCATGGCGGGCGCCCACGCCGGCATCTACGTCCTCACCTGGCACCACGTGTCTTCCCGGATCACCATCGACGGCGTGGTCCTGCGGGGTCGTCGGCAGCAGGCGGGCGAGGTCGGTCTGCTGAACTCGTTCCGCGACGTCGAGGTGCCGGCCGGGGACATGGTGGCGCAGATGCGGGTCGTCGGCTCCGAGCTGGCGCGGCTTCGCACCGTGCCCGACGACGTCGCCGCCAGCGCCGTCCTGGAACGACTGGTGCAGTCGATGACGCCCGCGGTGGCTGCCCTCGTCCTGACCGTCGACCCCGACATCGTGGTGCTCGGCGGGTCACTGGGGGAGTACGCCGACCTCATCGCCTCGCCGCTCGCCGACGCGGTGGCCGGGTTTGCGACGGGTTTCGTGCTCGACGCCGTCGTCACCGGCAGCCGGCTGGGCACCCGTGGGGTTGCCCTGGGGGCGCTCGAGTCAGCCTTCGACACCTACTCCGCCGCCGTGTACGGCATACCCGGCATGTCCGCCCCCATCCTTCGCAACCCCGACCCAGGAGCCCGCCCGTGACCACCGACACCCCAGCCCCCGCCCTGCGCGTCGCCATGATCGGCATCGGCGCGCGGGCCGGACTCGGTCGACACGTCACCAGCGGTGGCGGTGTGGTCGTGGCCGCGGTCGACCCGGACCCCGCGACCGCCCAGCTGGCGCGCGAGTACTTCGGCGACGACGTCGCCATGCACCCGACCGTCGAGGCGCTCCTCGCCGCGCACCCCGATCTGGACGCCGCGATCGTGGCCAGCCCTGACGACACCCACCACGCCGTGACCTCCGCGCTGCTCGAAGCGGGGGTCGCTGCCTACGTCGAGAAGCCGCTGGCGATCTCCACGTCCGACGCCGACGACCTCCTCGAGACCGCCTTCCGCACGCGCGCGCGGCTCTACGTCGGGCACAACATGCGGCACATGCCCGTCGTGCGGCAGATGCGCGACATCATCGCGCGTGGGGAGATCGGCGAGGTGCGAGCGGTCTGGTGCCGTCACTTCGTCGGCGCCGGCGGGGACTTCTACTTCAAGGACTGGCACGCCGACCGCAGCCGCTCGACGGGCCTGCTGCTGCAGAAGGGTGCTCACGACATCGACGTCATCCACTGGCTCGCGGGCGCCTCCACCCGCGAGGTCGTGGCCATGGGCGACCTCATGGTCTACGACCAGGTGTCATCCCGGCGGGACAACTCCGACCGCCGGATGTGGGACTGGTACTCCCCGGACACCTGGCCACCGCTCTCGCAGACCGAGCTCAACCCGGTCATCGACGTCGAGGACATCTCGATGATGACGATGCGGCTCGACAACGGGGTGCTCGCCAGCTACCAGCAGTGCCACTTCACCCCTGACTACTGGCGCAACTACACGGTGATCGGCACCGCGGGCCGGCTGGAGAACGTCGGTGACGGGCCGGGCGCAGAGATCCGCGTCTGGAACCAGCGCGGCGACTTCGTCGAGCGGGGCAACGTGCAGTACCCGGTCGTCGGTGAGCTCGAGGGCCACGGCGGCGCCGACGTGCTCACCGTGGGGGAGTTCCTGCGGTTCGTCCGGGACGGCGGTCCCACGGACACCTCACCCGTGGCCGCCCGCGATGCTGTCGCCGCAGGCATCGCAGCCACCGAGTCGCTGCGCAGCGGGTCGCGCCCGCACACCGTGCCACCCGTGCGTCCCGAGGTGGCCGAGTACTTCGCGGGTCACCAGACGGTGGAGCCCAGCCGTGCTTAGGTATGCCGCGCGACGGCTGGCGATGATGGTGCCGACCGTCCTCGGGTCGACCTTCCTCGTCTTCCTGCTGGTCTTCCTCGTGCCGGGAGACCCGGTCCTCGCGCTGGCCGGCCAGAAGCGGCTGTCCGAGTCGAGCATCCGCGCGATCCGGGACCAGTACCACCTCGACGACCCGTTCCTGGTCCAGTACGGCAAGTGGCTCGGCAACGTGCTGCACGGCGACTTCGGCTACGACTTCAACAACAACTCGGTGACCGACCTCATCGTCTCGGCCTTCCCCTACACGATGGCGCTGGCCCTCTCGGCGTTCGTCCTGAAGATCGTCATCGGGGTGCTGATCGGCGCCTGGGCCGGGCTGCGCGAAGGCGGGCTGCCGGACCGCTTCAACCTGCTGTTCACCATCTTCTTCCTCGCCGTCCCCGGCTTCATCATCGCCTACCTCGCCCAGTACGTCTTCGGCATCAAGTTGCACTGGCTGCCCATCTCCGGTGTGCGGCAAGGGTTTCCGCTCGCCTTCGTGATGCCGGCCATGGTGCTGGCCCTGGAGACGGCTTCGCCACTGGCGCGACTCACGCGCACGAGCCTGGTCGACGTCCTGCGTTCCGACTACGTGGTCACGGCCCAGGCCAAGGGGGCCTCGCCCGGCCGCGTGCTATGGCGGCACGCGCTGCGGAACGCGTTCCTCCCTGTCGTCACCTACCTCGGGCTCAGCCTCGCCAGCCTGCTGGGCGGCTCGGTCCTCATCGAGACGATCTTCAACCTGCCCGGGCTCGGTGGCACCCTCTCGGACGCGATCGCCCTCCAGCAGGGCCCGGTCGTCGTCGGGGTGTCGGTCTTCCTCCTGCTCTTCTACCTGCTCGCCTCGCTGGTGGTCGACCTCCTCTACCCGGTCATCGACCCGCGGGTACGTCATGCTTGAGAACACCGAAGCAGCCACCGCCACCGAGGTCCGCCCCGTCGCGGGCACCGGCCGGCCCGGAGGGGGCAGCCCCGGCGGCCGACGCTCGAGGGGGCGGGGCAGGACAGCCAGGGCGTTGCTCGGTTCGTGGCGACGGCCGCTGCTCGTCCTGGCCCTGGTCATCATCGCCGTCGTCACCGCAATGGCGATCGTGCCCGGCCTCTTCAGCCGACATCGATCCCCGTGACTGCGACCTGGCGAACTCACGGATGACGCCCCGCGACGGCCACCCCTTCGGTTACGACATGCAGGGGTGCGACTACTTCAGCAACGTCGTCCACGGTGCGCGGGTGTCGCTGCTGGTCGGGGTGCTCGTGGCCTCGCTCACCTTCGTGATCGCGCTGGTGGCCGGCGCCCTCGCCGGCTACTTCGGCGGCTTCGTGGACACGGTCATCTCGCGGACCGCGGACATCGTGCTCGGCATCCCCGTGACCATCGCCAGCCTCGTGATCCTCTACCAGTTCAAGTCGCGCGGCGTCGGCACCATCGTGTTCGTGCTGGTCCTGTTCAGCTGGGCCGGGACGATGCGCTACCTGCGTGGGTCCGTCCTGCAGGTCAAGCAGCTCGAGTACGTCCAGGCCGCCCGCGTGCTGGGCGTCGGGCGGTGGGCAGTGCTGTGGCGGCACGTCCTCCCGAACGCCATCACGCCGCTGCTGGTGATGACGACGCTGAGCGTGGGAGCCGGCATGACCGCCGAAGCCGGCTTCTCCATCCTCGGCGTGGGCATCCGCCTCCCCGCCTTCTCGTGGGGTCTGCAGATCGCTGCAGCCAGCAGCGACGGCAACTGGCAGGTCGCGCCCCTGCTCATGCTCTTCCCGGCCCTGATGCTCGCCCTGACCACGCTCGCCTTCGTCGTGCTCGGCGAGAACCTGCGAGACCTGCTCGACCCGAGGAGCCGCTGATGACCGCCCCCCTGCTCGAGGTCCGCGACCTTCAGGTGACGTTCCGGACCCCCCATGGACCCGTACCGGTCATCGACGGACTGTCGTTCGACGTGGCCCCACGCGCTGCCCTGGCCGTGCTCGGTGAGTCGGGCTCCGGCAAGAGCGTCACGGCGAAAGCCGTGATGGGCCTGCTGCCGAAGTCGGCGGCCCGGGTGACACGAGGGGAGATCCTGCTCGACGGTGTCGACCTCCTCAAGCTGGGCAAGGGGATGAGGAAGGTGCGCGGGGCCCGCATCTCCATGGTGTTCCAGGACGCACTCACCTCCCTGAACCCCGTCGTGCCCGTGGGGACGCAGATCGCCGAGATGTACCGCATCCATCGCGGGACCAACCGCGCCGACGCCCGGGCGCAGGCCGTCGAGATGATGCGGCGGGTACGGATCCCGGATGCCGCCCGCCGCGCCGGCGACTACCCGTTCCAGTTCTCCGGCGGGATGCGCCAACGGGTCATGATCGCCATGGCCATCGCACTCGACCCGCAGCTGCTGATCGCCGACGAGCCGACCACGGCGCTCGACGTGACCGTGCAGGCCCAGATCCTCGACCTCCTGCGCGAGCTGCGCGAGGAGCAGGGCATGGCGCTCATGCTCATCACCCACGACATCGGCGTGGCCAGTACGGTGACCGACGACGCGCTGGTGATGTACGCCGGCCGGCTTGCCGAGGTGGCCCCGACCGCACAGCTCATGGACCGTCCAGCCCATCCCTACACCCTCGGCCTGGTCGGCTCGATTCCCGGTCCCGAGCACGCCGGTGGCGACCTTCCCACCATCCCCGGTCTGCCGCCGCAGCCTGCCAACCGGCCCACCGGGTGCGCCTTCCACCCTCGGTGCCGCTTCGCCACCCAGGAGTGCCGCACCGTGCCGCCGGCCACGGAGCGCACCGACCTCGGCGGCGCCGTCGCCTGCATCCACTGGGAGGAGGTGGTGGCTGATGACCGCGCCGCTGCTCGAGCTTGACGACGCCCACCGGGAGTACCGGCCGCACGGAAGCCTGCTGCGACGGAGTGTCGGCGTGGTGCGCGCCGTCGATGGCGTGAGCCTGGCCGTCGTCCCCGGTGAGACCGTCGGGGTCGTCGGCGAGTCCGGGCTGCGGCAAGTCGACGGTCGCGCGGATGCTGGTCGGGCTCGAGGAGCCCACCACCGGCCAGGTGCGCTGGCGAGGCCGCGACGTGGCCACGCTGACGCGCACCGAGCGGCACGCGTTCCACCGCAGCATCCAGCTCATCTTCCAGGACCCCTTCGCCTCGCTCGACCCTCGCCGCACCGTGGCGGAGTCCATCGCCGAAGGGATCCGCACCCATGACCTCGCCCGCGGCGACCGTGTCCTGTCCCGGGTCGCCGAGCTCCTCGAGCTGGTGGGTCTGGACCCGTCCCACGCGGAGCGCTACCCCCACGAGTTCTCCGGCGGGCAGCTCCAGCGCATCGGCATCGCCCGGGCGCTCGCGGTGGAGCCCGAGGTGCTGGTGTGCGACGAGCCGGTCAGCGCGCTGGACGTGTCAGTACGGGCGCAGGTGCTCAACCTGCTCGGCAAGCTGCAACGCGAGCTCGGTCTCGCGATGGTCTTCATCGCCCACGACCTCGACGTCGTCCGCCACATGGCCGACCGGATCGTGACGATGTATCTCGGCCGTGTGGTCGAGCAGGGGTCGTGCGCAGACGTGTACGACTCCGCGGCCCACCCGTACACCCGTGCACTGCTCTCGGCGATCCCGAAGAAGCCAGCGCCGGGTATGCGGGTGGACCGTGTCGTGCTCGAGGGTGACCCGCCCTCACCCATCGACCCGCCGGGTGGATGTCCGTTCCACACCCGGTGCTATGCCGCCGTGCCGGCTTGCTCCGACACGGTCCCGGCTCCCCTCGTGGTCCGTCGTGGCCATGAGGCCGCCTGCCTGCTCGCCCACGAGGTCACCGCCTCGCACGTGGGCCAACCCCAACCCGTCGAGCCTGCCTCGGCACGCGTCTCCACCCCATCCCCTCTCACCCCGAAAGGCGCGAGCTCGTGAAGAACACTCGTTGCGCCACTGCCGTCGCGACCATTGCATCCGGTAGCCGTCTCCCTGTCCGCCTGTTCCCTCGACGGATCGTCCTCGGAGGCCGCCCAGGGGAAGACCCACTCCAGCACGGTGACCGCCGTCATCACCACCGGTTCGAGCCCCAGCCGCTCGATCGAGCGCATCACCGGCGCGCAGAACGCCGGCAGCCAGATCGCCATGGCGCTCTGCGAGCCACTCACTGGCATCGAGGAGGACGGCTCGGTGTTCATGCGCGGGGCCGCGTCCGTGGAGAGTCCCGACCAGAAGACCTGGACCGTCAAGCTGGCTCCGGGGCGCAGCTTCTCCGACGGGACGGCCATCACCGCCAAGACGTATGTGGACACCTTCAACTTCATCGCGCTGGGCTCGAACGCGCTGCCCAGCAACTACGCCTTCATCGACGTCGAGGGCTACGACGCCCTGAACCCCGCCGAGGGCTCGAAGGCCACCGCGACGACCCTGTCCGGTCTGCGGGTCGTCGACGACAGCACCTTCACCCTGACCATGCGGCGGGCGTACAACGACGTCCCGTACATGCTCTCGACCCTGCCGTTCTGCCCGATGCCGGCCACCGCGTTCAAGGACCCCACGGCCTACGACCGCAACCCCGTGGGCAACGGCCCCTACAAGCTCACCAAGCTCGACCCCAAGGTCGAGGCGGTCCTGGACCGTGACCCGAGCTACAAGGGCTGGGTGCCGCCCGGTGCCGCCAAGCAGCTGGTGTTCAAGGTGTTCACGGACTCCAACACGGCATACCAGGACGTGGTAGCCGGCAACACGGACATCATGCGAAGCATCCCCCCGGGTCTGGCAGCCCAGGCGAAGAACGCGCTCGGTGACAAGGGGCTGACGGCGATCGCCAGCAACACCCTGGAGACCTACGTGACCTGGCCGACCTACCTCGATGCCAAGTACCCCAAGGCGGTGCGCGAGGCGTTCTCGATGATCATCAACCGGGACGCCATCTCCAAGAACCTGTTCCTGGGGTCCAGCAAGGCCGCCAGGTCGCTCATGCCCGACTCGGTGGATGCGTACCGCGAGGACGCCTGTGGCGAGTCCTGCCACTTCGACCCCGATGGGGCCAAGGCCAAGCTCGCGGAGGCGAAGTTCACCGGGTCGATCCCCCTGCTCTACGCAGCCGAGAACACCACTGACGCGTCCACGGCCCTCGCCATCTCCAACGAGGCCAAGAAGATCGGGCTCGTCGTCGAGCCCCGCCCCACCGCGGGCGCCCAGCTCGGTGACCTGACCAACAACTACCAGCTGACCGGGCCTTCGATCGCGCTGTGGGGCTCGTCGTTCCCGTCGGCCTCGGAGTGGATCGCCTCGATCCCCGTCGATGCCAACTACCGGCTCAAGTACAAGAACCCGGCCGTGGTCGACGAGGTCACCAAGGCGTGGGCAGCGCACAGCCGTGAGGAGGCGGACCAGCACTGGCAGCGTGCGGAGGACCTCATCATCGCCGACCAGGTCATGCAGCCGCTCTACTACCAGGTCATGTACATCGCCCACCATGCGTGCCTCAAGCCGCATGCTGCAGGCGGGGACATGCAGATCTACCGCACCGAGATCACCTGCGACGTCGCCGGCTGAGCCCGGTCCGCGGGCGCACCGACCAGCAGGGTTGGTGCGCCCGCGGTGGTGGTGCTCTGACAGACTGGCAGCGATGAGCACGACATCCCTGCCTGCCCGTGCCG
>CAWIWO010000011.1:0-339796 GCA_963839835.1 uncultured Actinomycetota bacterium | reverse complement strand
CGTCTCGCACGAGCTCGCCGGGCTGCGCACCTCCGACCCGGGCTCGATGCGGATCGCCGAGGAGGTGCTCGCTCGCACCCACGTGGTGCGAGGTGCAGCCAGCTTCTCCGAGTGGAGCGCCGTGCCGAGGTTCGCCGAGGAGGTCTGGGACACCGTCCTGGAGTGGGAGAAGCTCCAGGGCACCTACCGCTCCCTCTACAGCCGGGCGATGGCGATGAACTCGCACTACGCCGCGGCACTGGTGAAGCTGCGCCGGCCCGGGATCGAGTGGGTCGCGGAGTTCTCGGACCCGCTGCGGATCAACCCCACGGGGGAGGAGCGGGTCGCGGCCGTCGGGGACGACTGGCTCAGCCGCGAGCTGCGGGCGGGCATGCAGGAGGCCGGGTACGACGTGGCGCACCCGGTGGCACTCTTCGACTGGGCGGAGCTGATCGCCTACGCGCTTGGCCGACCGGATCATCTTCACCAACGCCGCGCAGATGGAGCTGATGCTGGGCTACTGCCGCGACCCGGCTCTCTCGGCCCGGGCACGTTCGATCGCGGAGGTCGCCCACCAGCCGGTGCTGCCCGCGCGCTTCTACGAGGCGTCTCCCACCGTCCTGGACCGCGACCACGACGCGGTGCACCTCGCCTACTTCGGCGTCTTCTACTCCACCCGCGACCTCGGCGACGTGGTGCAGGCGATGGTGCGCCTGCGCCAGCACGAGCGCGACCGCGTGCGCCTGCACGTCTTCACCAACAACCCCGACAAGCTCACCCTGGAGGTGGTGCGGGTCGGTCTCGCCGGGGTGGTCCACGTGCACCCGTTCGTGCCCGTGCTGGACTTCCTCAGTCTCACCACACAGTTCGACGTGCTCGTCGTCAACGACTACGCGACGGCGGCGCACCACCCCAGGAACCCGTACCTGCCTGCCAAGGTGGCCGACTACGTCGGGAGCGGCACGCCGATCTGGGCGATCTGCGAGCCGGGCAGCGTGATGAGCACGATGCGGTTCGAGCACAGCTCGACCCTCGGTGACGTCGACGGGGCGGTCGCCGTCCTGCGCTCCCTGGCCGCCCGCCGGACGGTGGGCTCGTCGGTTTAGTCACATCAGTCACACAAGCACGGTTAGATGGGGGTGACCTCCCCGTCGCTCGGTTGACCATCGCCGCGGCGTCCCCCAGATCATCTGGAGCCTGTTTTCCATGAAGGTACGTGTCGGAATGTTGGCGGTCCTGGCCGTCCTCAGCACCATGCTCGTCTCCGCAGCGTCCTCGGCGCCGGCCCAGGCCGCGCAGTTCGGCGCCCGGCTCAGCCGCACCCCGATCGTGGGCGAGTCGGTGAAGCTCTACGGCGCGGTGCCACCCGCGAAGCGGCCGGTCCGGCTGCTCGTCAACCGCGGTGGACGCTGGGTCGGCCTCGCCTCGTCGCGCACCGGTGCCCGTGGAAGCTACGCGTTCAACGTGCGCGCCACGGCGTCGACCGTGCAGTACCGGGTGTACGCCCCCAAGGCGAAGATCAAGCACAAGAAGGCCGCGGCGCGGTACTCGAACGTCGTCCGCGCCGTGGGGGTTCGCCCCAGCCTCGCGCTGAGCTTCGCGCCCGCCCCGGTCGCCAACCCGAGCACCGACAACGTGGCGGTCTCGGGCCTCTCCACGCCGGGCCAGGCCACGTTCCGGCCGGCTCGACCCGGTGCCTTGGTGACCCTGTGGCGACAGCAGAGGGGCGCCTGGACGAAGGCGGCGACGGGCCGGCAGAGCAGCGCGGGCACCTACCGGTTCCAGGTGGGGACGGGATCCCCCGCGTCACCGCAGGACTTCAAGGCCGTCTCCGTCACCCGGAGCGGGAGCGGTCCGGTGCTTCCTCGCCCGTGGTGACGGCCGGCCCACCTGGACGTCGACCTTCGACGACAACTTCGACGGATCCGGCCTCGACACCGCCAAGTGGGGGTCGCGCGGGGACTCACCGTCCGAGGGTCACATGTGCGGCCCAGCCCCATCCCAGCATGATCAGTGTCTCCGGCGGTTCGTTGACGCTGTCGGCGCAGGACACCGGCAACAGTCTGGCTGCCCCCATGGCTTCTGGCTCAACGGCATCATCGGGACGGACAGCGCGTGCCAACCGTACACGCCGTCGACGGCGTCTTCGCCGCGCGGATCAAGTTCGAGAGCGGGCACGGCGCACACGGTGCGTTCTGGCTGCAGAAGACCGGGTCCACCGGCACCGAGATCGACGTGGCCGAGTACTTCGGGGACGGGCGTTCGGACGGGGGACTGTCGAACGGCGTCTACCTGATGACCGGCCCGAGCGCTCACGTCCGCTCCGGGGGCATGATCAAGAACTCCCAGGCACTATTGGGCAGGGGCAAGACCCCGTCCAACAGCTGGCACGTGTACTCCGTCCAGTGGGGGCCGACCGGGCTACGTCTTCCGGCTCGACGGGATCCCTACCTTCACCACGAAGCAGTACGTGTCCACCTCGCCCGAGGAGCTCGTCCTCAGCCTGGCCACCTCGGACTGGGAACTGCCCGCCATCACACGGGGATCTACCCCGTCGATGCAGGTGGACTGGGTGCGCGCGTGGGGCGACGACGCTGGGAGCGGGAACTAGCCCAGTAGCCTGCTTCAGGACAGCAGGACGGCGCCCAGCAGCGGAGCGTCCACGTGCCGTAGCTGTTCCCTGGCCTCGCGCAGTTGAGCCTCGCGGGTACGACCGCGTGATACCACGAGGAGTGCGCCGTCACACCGTGCAGCCACGGCAACGGCGTCCGTGCCGCCGACATGGCGGGGGCGTTCACGAGAACGAAGTCGTAGCGCTTCGCCGCGTTCTCCAACAGCGTGGCGAAGGGCTGGGAGTGGAGCAGGTCCGCAGCATTCGCCGAGTGGTTGCCCGCGGCAATGACGTCGATACCCGACTCGTCGTCGTGCCGGATGGCCTCCTCCTCGGTGCTCGCCCCTTCGAGATAGTCCGTCAGGCCGGTCGCCATTTCGGCGTGCTGGTCGAACACGCGGCGCCTCTGGCGGCTCGTGGAGGTCTGCCTCCACGAGGAGGACGCGGGCGCCGGTGTCGGCCAGCGCCGACGCCACTGCGCCGCCGATCCGCGGCAGCTGATCGACCGGGTGCGGACCGGTGAGCGCCAAGGTCAGGCAGCGGTCCCGCCCCGGGTGGCGGAAGAAGATGTTGCTCCGAAGCTCGCGCACGGAGTCCTCCCACGCCGCGAGTCTTCGGCCGGGCGCCCCATCGCGACGTCGCTGCGTCGGACCCGGAAGAACGCCCAGACACGGGAGCCTCCAGGACGCTCCTGCACGGCCGCCTCGTCGCTCACGCGTGGATCGAGCCGGGACAGCGCCACCGCCAGCGCCAGACCCAGCAACAGCCCGCCTGCGGCGCCCAGGGCTGCGATTGCGCCAAACCGGCGGGGCGGAGACGGGCTCGTCGGGAGTGCTTGCGTCGGAGACGACGCGGGCTCGCAGCAGTGACGAAGGACGCGGCCTCGCACGGTTCTCGAGGTCGGCTCGACGATGCCCACCATTGCCGGGCCGGCCCGGAGCCGCCAGCAGCTGCGCCCGATCGCGGTCGGTGTCCTCCACACTGACCCTCAGCACCGCGCTGCCCTCGGGGACCACGACGTCGATGCGGTCCTCGAGCTGGGAGACGCTCAGTGCCAACGTCGTGACTTTTCAGGATGGCCTCGCCAGGGCCGGCCCACGGGCGACGTCGGCGTAGGTGGCCATCCGTTGCTGGGCGAGGATGGTCGACTGGTAGGCGTCGGCAGAGCCGGTCTGCGTCGCTGCGGTGCCCGTCACCAGGACGCTCGTCGAGGCGACATACGTCGAGGAAGCGAACGCACCGATCACCAGCGGGACGACCAGGCCGAGCACGACACACAGCGCAACGAGTCGCCAGAACCGCGCGAACGTGCGTAGGTACTGCGTCGTCGTCACCTGGCATGTCCTGTCGGCGGGGGATGCGGACGGCCTGCTCACGAGGGATCGAGCGCGCCCAGAGTAGGCGACCGAGCCGCCCGTTACCTCGACGCGCGCCGAACCAGGCTGGGCTGTCCCTGCGGCGTTACTGTCGCGTGATGTTGCTCCCACCGACCAGCGCGCGGCAGCGTGGCTCCGTGGGTCTACGCGCTGTCGCTGGCGTGGTGGGCGTCGAGCTGGAACCTGCGCAACTCGGTGCTGATGGCCTGGTCGCCGGTCGACCCCGTGTGGATCGGTGCCGGTGCGATCGCGCTGTGCGTGGTGCACCGCTGCGGTCAGCCGCTGCGGCTGCCTACAGCGGTGACCGGGCCGCTCGTGCTCCTGGTGCTCGGGTTCCTCCCCGGCGCCCTGAGTGCGAGCGGCCACGGGTATGGCCCGGTGAAGGTGGCCACGATGATCTTCGTCGTGCTTCCCGTCGTGTGCGCTGCGGTCCTCCTCCTGGACTCCAGCGAGGGGAGGCGCTCCTGGTTGTTCGCGCAGGCCTTCGTGGGTGTGGCGGTCGTGGTCGCGGCGCTCGGGTTCAACGACGCCAGCCGGATCAGCGAGCAAGGGCGTTTTGCACTGGCGACGCTCGACACGATCACCACAGCGCGCTACGTCGGTGTCGCGTTCGTGGTGCTGTGCCTGCTGGCCATGACGAGGCTGCGGTCACACATGGTGGGCACTGCCCTCAGCCGCTGTCTGCGCCATGGTGCTGGTGCACGTCGGCAGCCGTGGACCTTCGCTGTCCGCGGTCGTGAGCGTCGTGCTGGTCGTGCTCTTCGGCCGGTCCTTCTTCAGGCACCGGATCGGGCTGGTCCCGGTCGCGTTGGCCGTCGCCGGCGCGACCTACTGGTACGCGACGGCGGATGGCGGGTCGGGAGGGACTCGCATCGTGCAGTCGCTGCACTCAGGCCTTTCTGACGCCGCGAGGACGACCTTGCTCAGGGACGCGGTCCGGCTCGGGCTGCACCACCCGTTCGGCATCGGCTGGGGTGACTTCGCCGACCACAGCAAGACCGCTCACGAGATCGCCAACGCGCAGGGGGTCGCCTACGCCCACAACTCCTTCGCGGAGACGTTCTGCGAGGGCGGCGTGCTGGCGCTGGCAGTCTTCCTGGTCGTCGTCGTCGTGGCCCTGTACCGCCTGCAGCGCGTCAGCAGCCGTCCGTACGACGCCGCGGTGCTCGGCACCGCCGTCTACTGGCTGCTGAACGCGCAGGTCTCCAGCGACCTCGTCGGCAACCGCTTCATGTGGATCTCCCTGGCGGTCGGGATCGCCTCGTACGCGGGCTCGCGCAGGTCGGGCGAGGAGCCTCGAGAGGATCACCTGGCCGTCGTTGCCGATGTCGTGCCGGTCAGCGCGCCCTCCGGCGACGCACCCGACATCGTGGAAAAGCCGATGTGACCGTCGTCTCTGCGACAAGATTCCCGGTAGGTAGTGTCTACAAGGACCGGTTCGGGGGTCTTCGTGCACGAGATGTTCGCTCACCTGCGGTCGGTCCGACCGCACGTGCAACGGCTCTACGACCTCAGCGCGTGGGTCGTGGGGTACTTCGCGATGGCGTGGCTGCAGCACGTCGTGGGTTACAGCACGACGGCGCAGCTGCGGCCTGCGTTGCTCACGGGCCTGATCTGCGGACTTCTGTTCGTGGTCCTGGCGGCACCGTTGCGACTGCACGAGGGGCGCTACCCGATCGGCTCGTTCGACGACGCGCTGCTGACCAGCCTGCTGGGCGCGACCATCTCCGTGGCGGCGCTGGTGATCAGCTACTACACCCTCGACGTCCGCGTCTCCGTCGCAGTGACCGGCCCGATGTGTGCGTTCGTGGTGCTGCTCGGCGGCCGCGCGATCTACCGCGTGTTCCGTGACTGGGCGCTCTCGCGTGCCGCTGGAGTGCGGCGGGTCGAGCGCAGACCGGTCGTGGTCATCGGTGCGGGCAACGGTGCCGCACAGCTCGTCAGCGACATGGTCCGCGACCCGTGCTCGGTGTGGCTCCCGGTGGCTCTGCGTCGACGACGACCCCTACAAGCGGCACCGCCGGCTCAACGGCGTCCCGGTGGTGGGTCCGACCAGCGAGCTGGAGAAGGTCGCCGAGCGGTACGACGCCCGCACGGTCATCCTGGCGATCCCGAGCGCGCCCGCGCGCCTCGTGCGCCAGTTCAACACCCGCGCCCGGAAGGCGTCGCTCGACCTCAAGGTGCTGCCCAGCGTCAACGACCTGAGCAACCCTGCGCACGTCCAGATCAAGGACGTGCGTGACATCGAGGTCTCCGACTTCCTGGGTCGGCAGCCGATCGAGACCGACGTCGCCGAGATCGCCGACTACCTCAGCGGTCGCCGCGTGCTCGTCACCGGCGCCGGCGGCTCCATCGGCTCGGAGCTCTGCCGACAGATCGCCCGGTTCGACCCGGCCGAGCTGATCATGCTCGACCGCGACGAGTCGGCCCTGCACGCCGTCCAGCTGTCGATGGAGGGACGCGCCCTGCTCGACTCCGACGACCTCGAGCTCGGCGACATCCGTGACGAGCGGCTCGTCCGCGACCTCTTCGAGCGTCGTCGGCCCGAGGTCGTCTTCCACGCCGCCGCCCTCAAGCACCTGCCCCTGCTGGAGGGGGCGCCCGGTGAAGCCGTGAAGACCAACATCTGGGGCACCCAGACGGTGCTCAACGCCGCAGTGGCCACGGGTGTGGAGCGCTTCGTGAACATCTCGACCGACAAGGCCGCCAACCCCTGCAGCGTGCTCGGTCACTCCAAGCGGCTCGCCGAGGGCCTCACCTCGGCCGCTGCCCGGGAGGCGCGACGGCCGCTTCATGAGCGTGCGGTTCGGCAACGTGCTGGGCAGTCGCGGGTCGGTGCTGGAGACGTTCACCGCACAGATCGCTCGCGGAGGCCCGGTCACCGTGACCGACCCACGCGTGACGCGGTACTTCATGACCGTCGGCGAGGCCGTCCAGCTGGTCATCCAGGCAGGGGCGATCGGCGGCAACGGCAACGTGCTGGTCCTCGACATGGGCGACCCGGTCTCGATCGGGGCGGTGGCCCAACAGCTGATCGACCTCGCCGGCAAGCCGGTCGACATCGTGTACACGGGCCTGCGAGCGGGCGAGAAGCTGCACGAGCAGCTGTTCGGTTTCGGTGAGTCCGACGAGCGCCCGTTCCACCGGCTCATCTCGCACGTGCCCGTCCCCGCGTTCGCGCCGTCCGACGCCGCACGGCTCTCGCCGTACGGTTCGCCTGCCGAGCTGAAGACGCCTCCTCATCGAGGGGAGCAACGGCATGGCCAAGGACCTCGTCCGCGACCTCACCCGGCAGGACGCCTCCTCCCGCGGTCACGACTGACAGGCCGCGGGCGGTCCGCGTGTGGTCCGCGTCGCGACCGCGCAGCGGGGGAGGATGGCACGGTGACGTTCCAGGTGCTGCTCTCACCTCCCGACACCGGGGAGCTCGAGCAGGAGTACGTCGTGCGGGCGATGCAGTCGGGATGGGTGGCGCCGGCCGGTCCCGACCTGGAGACGTTCGAGCACGAGGTGGCGTCCGTGGTCGGACGCGCGCACGGGGTGGCGCTCTCATCGGGGACCGCCGCACTCCACCTCGCCCTCGTGGCGTGGGGAGTCGGTCCCGGCGACGTGGTCCCGGTCTCGACGCTGACGTTCGCGGCCTCGGTCAACGCCATCTGCTACACGGGGGCCACGCCCTGGTTCGTCGACGCGGAGCCGGAGACGGGCAACATCAGCCCAGAGCTTCTCGAGCGTGCTCTCGCCCAGCTGAGCAGCGAGGGCCGCCGCGTTCCGTGCGTGGTGCCGGTGGACCTGCTCGGCACCTGCGTGGACCACGCCGCCCTGACCGACATCGCCAGCCGGTACGGCGTACGCCTGCTGAGCGATGCCGCCGAGTCGATGGGTTCGAGCCGTGACGGCCGTCCCGGCGCATCGCTGGGGGAGGCCGGCGTGCTCTCGTTCAACGGCAACAAGGTGATGACGACGTCGGGCGGCGGCATGCTCGTCACCGACGATGCCGACCTCGCGCGGCACGTGCGCAAGCTCTCCACCCAGGCCAGGGAGCCGGTGAGCCACTACGAGCACACCGAGATCGGGTACAACTACCGGCTCTCGAACCTCCTCGCGGCCCTGGGCCGAGCGCAGCTGGCGCGGCTGGACGCGATGATCGAGCGCCGCCGGTCCTGGCGCCGCCGCTACGCCGAGCTCGTCGCCGACATCCCGGGCGTCCGCGTCCTCGGCGACGCAGCGGCGCGACAGGACAACGCGTGGCTCACCGCCCTGGTGATCGACCCCGACCGGGCACCCTTCACGGCTCGCAGCCTGCACGACGAGTTCACGGCGGCACTGGTCGAGACGCGGCCGCTCTGGAAGCCGATGCACCAGCAACCGGTGTTCGCCGGCCACGGCGGCACGCTCGACGGGACCTCGGACCGGCTGTTCGAGCGCGGGCTCACGCTGCCCTCCGGGTCGGGGATGACCGAGGAGCAGTTCTCCATGGTGACCACCGTCCTGGCGCACGCAGGGGTGTCTCGTGCGCGGTCGTAGCGACGACGCCGCCAAGCGGGTGGTCGACGTCCTCGTCGCCAGCTCCCTGCTCGTCCTGACCGCGCCGATCCAGGCCCTGGTCGCCCTGCTGGTGCGTCGCCGGCTCGGATCGCCTGTGCTGTTCCGGCAGCCGCGTCCGGGCAAGGACGGCAAGGTCTTCGAGCTGGTCAAGTTCCGCTCCATGGTCGGCAGCCGGACCCGAGCCGCTCGCTGGTCACCGACGCGCGAACGCCTCACGCCGTTCGGCGCCTGGCTGCGCAGCACGAGCCTCGACGAGCTGCCGACCCTGTGGAACGTGCTTCGCGGGTGACATGAGCCTCGTCGGCCCGCGGCCGCTGCTGGTGCAGTACCTCGACCGCTACACCCCCGACCAGGCGCGGCGGCACGAGGTCCGGCCCGGCGTCACCGGTCTGGCTCAGGTCAGCGGCCGCAACGAGGTCGAGTGGGACGACCGGCTCCGGCTGGACGTCGAGTACGTCGACCGTCGGTCGCCTAGCGGCTCGACGCCAGGATCGTGTGGGCGACGATCGGTTGGTGATGGGCAGGCGCGGCATCTCGGCCGAGGGCAGCGCCGACCATGCCGGAGTTCGGAGCCTCACCGGGGGAGCCTCGGTGACGGCTGATCCTGTCGGCGTCATCGACCACGGCGTGGCCAACCTCGGGTCCGTGCTCAACATGCTCAAGCGCATCGACGTACCTGCCCACCGCGTGTCGACACCGGAGGAGCTCCTGGGATCCTCGCGGCTGTTGCTCCCGGGCGTGGGGGCCTTCGACCGGGGGATGGCCGGGATCCGGGACCGGGGGCTGGAGGAGGCCGTGCACAAAGCTGTGGCGCGCGGCACCCCCCTGCTCGGCATCTGCCTGGGGATGCAGCTTCTCGGCAGGTCGAGCGAGGAGGGGACCAGTAGCGGGCTCGGTCTGCTCGCCGCCGACTGTCGGCGGATCCCGGGCGCCCCGGACCTGCGCGTGCCCCAGATGGGCTGGAACTGGCTGAGCTGGGTGGACGAGGAGTCGTTCCTTGCTCGCGTCGACGACCGGCCGAAGTACTACTTCGCCCACTCCTTCCACCTCGTGCCTGACGACCCCCACATCGTGCTCGCCCGGACAAGCTACGGTTCCGAGCTCACCGCGGTGGTGGCCCACGGCAACGTCCTAGGGGCGCAGTTCCACCCCGAGAAGAGCCACGTCCACGGAATGAAGTTCCTCCGCGCGTTCGCGGAGTGGACGCCATGAGGCCGCGCGTCATCCCCGTCATCCTGATCGACGACGGCTACGTGGTGAAGACGACGCGGTTCCGCAAGCCGAGGTACATCGGCGACCCGATCAACACCGTCAAGCTGCTGAACGAGAAGGAGGCCGACGAGATCTCCGTCATTGACATCCAGGCGGCGCGCGGTCAACGTCCTATTGACTTCGGCTTCGTCGAGGACGTGGTGAGCGAGGCGTTCGTCCCCGTCTCCTACGGCGGGGGGGTGCGCGCCCTCGAGGACGCGGAGAAGCTGTTCGACCTCGGCGTCGAGAAGGTCGTGATCAACACCGGTGCTCACGAGGACGGGGCGCTTGTCTCGCGGGTGGTTGCTTCCTTCGGCTCGCAGGCGGTGGTCGGCGGCGTCGACTACACGACCCGCTTCGGGCGCCAGGTCGTGCTGCACTCGGGAGCCAGCAACCGCTCCAAGACCGACCCCGTGACCTGGGCGCGGCGTCTGGAGGAGCTCGGGGTCGGGGAGATCGTGCTCACCTGTGTGGACCGCGAGGGGACGTTCGGCGGCTACGACCTCGCCACCATCACGGCCGTCGCCGAGAGCGTCGGCGTCCCGCTCGTGGCAAACGGCGGTGCCCGCGACCTCGACGACCTCCGCGCGGCCGTGGCTCACGGGGCGGACGCCGCCGCCGCCGGTAGCCTGTTCGTCTACCACGGAGTGCATCGGGCAGTGCTGATCACCTATCCCCAGGACCAAGCGCTCTTCGACCTCTTCGAGGGGGCTGGATGATGCCCGAGGCCATGATGTGTCGACGCTGCGTCATGCGCGTGGCGGACGACCCGGCGCTTAAGCTGCACGACGGGGTCTGCAACCACTGCCGCCGCTACGACGAGCTGCTCCCCACGCGCGTGGTCGCAGGCGAGGCCGGACTGCGACAGCTCGACGCCATCGTCGCGGACGCCAAGAAGCGACACCGCGGACGCGACTACGACTGCCTGATCGGGGTCAGCGGCGGAGTCGACAGCACCTACGTGGCGATGACGGCGAAGAAGCTCGGGCTCCGCCCGCTGGCTCTGCACCTGGACAACGGGTGGAACTCCGAGACCGCCGTCAGGAACATCGAGCGCACCCTGGACACCCTTGGCATCGACCTGCACACCACGGTGCTCGACCTCCGCGAGTTCTACGACCTGCAGCGCTCGTTCCTGCTGGCCTCCACCCCCGACGGTGAGATCCCCACCGACCACGCCATCCAGGCCACGGTCTGGCAGGTCGCCCGGGAGCGCGGTATCAAGTACATCCTCTCCGGCATGAACTTCAGGTCGGAGGCCATCGACGTGCCGTCGTGGTCCTACGGCCACTCCGACTGGCGCTACATCCGGTCCGTGCAACGTGCCCACGGCACCCGGCGGCTCAAGCAGTACCCGCACTACGGACTGGGAGGGCTCGCCCGAAACGTGGCAAGAGGCACGCGGATCGTCTCGATCCTCAACTACCTCGACTACGACAAGAACGCCGCCGAGGCGGAGCTGGCCTCGGCGCTGGGCTGGGAGCCCTACGGGTCCAAGCACTTCGAGTCGATCTACACCCGCTATTACCAGGGCTACGTCCTGCCGACCAAGTTCGGCATCGACAAACGGCGCGGTCACCTCTCGGACCTGATCAACTCCGGACTGATGTCGCGTGCGCAGGCGCTGACCGAGCTGGAGTCCAGCGGGTACCCGGATGAGCAACGGCGCCAGGACCAGGACTTGGTCCTGAAGAAGTTGCGGCTCAGCCCCGAGGAGCTCGCCGCGATCATTGCGGCCCCCGTGCGCTCGTTCCGTGACTACCCCAACAACTACGAGCGCGTGCAGTGGCTGCGGCGCACCGTGAACCGCCTGCGCCGGCGCGGCTGGTACCCGCGATGACCGGCCGCGACCGCTGCCTCCTGGTCTACCGCTCGCCGATCGTCAATGAGAGCCGGCTGCACCGGTTGGCCGGCTCCATCGGCCGTTCCGGATTGGTTGACGACTGCCACATCGTGGGCTGCGCGGCGGACAGGCTGCCGGCCGAGGAGCGGCCGTCCCCGGGGATCCTGGTGGTCCGCGTGGGGGAGGCGCGGCGGCGGCGCAGCCTCCTGGCCGATCTGGTCGCGGCCGCGCGCTGGTCAGTCCAGGTGGTGCTGCGCTACCGCAAGGAGAACCTCGCGGCGGTCTGCGCGCACAGCGTCGCCACCCTCCCTCTGTGCTGGTTCCTGGCTCGCACCCACCGGTGCGCCCTTGTCTACAACCCTCACGAGCTCGAGTCGCGTACCCCCGCCATGGCCGGGCTGCGTGGCCGGCTCGCCCTGCTCGTCGAGCGTCTGTTCATCGGCCGGGCCGCGGTCGTCTCGACGGTCAACGACACCATCTCGGACTGGTACGCCTCGGCCTTCGACATCGAACGACCGATCACGGTACGCAACGTGCCGCTGACCGACCCGGTGGAAGTCGACCTGCGCGCTGCGATGGGAGTCACGTCCGACGAGCTGGTCTACATCCACACCGGCAACCTGGTGGGCGGTCGTAACATCCCGCTCATCCTGCGCACCTTCGAGCGACTGCCCGCCGACAGCCCAGCGCACGTGGTCTTCGTCGGCGAGGGCACGCTCAAGGACTCCGTGCTGCAGAGCAGCGCTCGCAGCAGCCGGGTGCACTGGTTGCCACCGGTCCCTCCCGGCTCCGTCGTCGAGCTGGTGCGTCAGGCCGACGTGGCGTTCGCCCTGATGGAGCTGACCAGCGACTCCTACCGCTTCTCCTCGCCCAACAAGATGTGGGAGGCGCTGATGGCGTCGGTGCCCCCGGTCTGCACCGAGCTGGTCGAGGCGCGCAAGGTGCTAGGTCCCGAGGCGGATCGCTGGATCCTGGGCTCGCCCGAGTCTGAGTTGCCGACGCTTGTGGGACACACCGACCGCGACGACGTACGCCGATTCCGGGCGAGTGTCCCCGCACTCAGCTCCTGGGACGACGAGGTGGCGCCCCTCGTGGAGCGCCTCGGCACCGCCATCAGGCAGTCGTCCGGCGTCCGGCGCTCCATCAAGGCAAGAGGCAGGTAACGGCATGCTGAAGTTCGCGTTGGTCGGGTGCGGCCGGATCTCGGTCCGGCACGCCGAGCTGCTGGGTTCGGGCAAGGTGGCCGGAGCGACTCTGGCCGCGGTGTGCGACGTGGTGGAGTCCCGCGCACGAGAGACCGGTGAGAAGTTCGGGGTGCCCCACTTCACCGACATGCACGAGATGATGCGCGACGTCGACGTCGACGCCGTCTCGGTGCTGACGCCGAGCGGCCTCCACGGGGAGCACGTGGTCGGCCTTGCGCAACACGGCAAGCACATCGTGGTCGAGAAGCCGATGGCGCTGACCCTTGACCGACGCGGACGCGATGATCCGGGCCTGCGACGCGGCAGGCGATCCGTCTGTTCGTGGTCAAGCAGAACCGGTTCAACGTCCCGGTCGTCAAGGCGCGCGAGGCCCTCGAGCCGGGCCGCTTCGGCCGGCTGGTGATGGGCACGGTGCGCGTGCGCTGGTGCCGACCGCAGTCCTACTACGACCAGGACCCCTGGCGCGGCACCTGGGCGATGGACGGTGGGGTGTTGACCAACCAGGCCAGCCATCACGTCGACCTGCTGGAATGGATGATGGGCGACGTCGAGAGCGTGTTCGCGCATCAGCCGCACGGCGCTGGCCGACATCGAGACCGAGGACACGGCGGTGGTGGCCCTGGAGTTCGCGAGCGGCGCGCTCGGGCGTGATCGAGGCGACGACCGCCACTCGCCCCAAGGATCTTGAAGGGTCGTTGTCCCTGCTTGGGGAGGGCGGGACCGTCGAGATCGGCGGGTTCGCGGTCAACGAGATGCAGGTCTGGAACTTCGTGGAACCGGTCGCGGAGGACGCCGACGTGCTGCGCGACTTCTCGGTGAACCCGCCCGACGTCTACGGATTCGGACACCTCGCCTACTACGAGCACGTCGTCGACTGCATCGTCCAACGGCACGCCAGCAGCTCGTCGACGGCCTCGAGGGTCGCCGCAGCCTGGAGCTGATCACCGCCATCTACGAGTCGATCGAGACTGGACGGCGTGTCGATCTCCGCTTCCGCCCGCGCGAGTGCCGGCTGGGAGTACGCGATGCCTAGTCCTGACTCGTCGGTCGGTCGGGATCAAGGACGTCCGCTTCGGCGCCGGCGTCCAGGTGGTCGAGCCAGTCAACCTGTACGGGTGCGAGATCGGCGACGAGACCTTCATCGGTCCCTTCGTCGAGATCCAGCGCGACGTCACGGTGGGACAGCGCTGCCGGATCCAGTCGCACACCTTCATCTGCGAGCTCGTCACGATCGGCGACGACTGCTTCGTGGGGCACGGTGTCATGTTCGTCAACGACACCTTCTCCACCGGCGGGCCCGCCCGGGGCGACCGCTCCCAGTGGTTGGCGACCAGCGATCGGGTCCCGGGTCTCGATCGGTTCCAACGCCACCCTCCTGCCCGTGACCGTCTGTGACGACGTCGTCATCGGCGCCGGCGCCGTCGTGACGCGCGACATCACCTCATCCGGCGTCTACGCCGGCAACCCCGCCCGCCTTCTGGAGTCATCGTGATCAAGTTTCTGGACCTGCAGTCCCAGTTCGCCGCGATCGCCCCGCAGGTCGAGGCTGCCATCGCGGAGGTGCTGCGCGACGCCTCCTTCGTCGGGGGCAGGCACGTTGCGGCCTTCGAGGAGAAGTTCGCGCACTACCAGCAGGTCGAGCACGTGGTCGGCGTCGGCAACGGCACCGACGCGCTAGAGATCGCCCTGCGCGCGCTGGACCTGCCGCCAGGCGGGGAGGTGATCGTCCCGGCCAACTCTTTCATCGCCACCAGCGAGGCCGTGAGCTCCCAGGGGCTGCAGGTCGTCTTCGCCGACGTCGACCCCGGCACACACCTCCTCGACCTCGACGACCTGCGGGACAAGGTGACCGAGCGCACGGCCGCTGTCGTGGTCGTGCACCTCTACGGTAATCCCCAGGACGTGCGTGCCGTTCGCGACATCGTCGGTCCCGACATCCGCATCGTGGAGGACTGCGCGCAGGCGCACGGCGCCGAGGTCGGCGGCCGACGCGTCGGAGGCGTCGGTGACGTGGGGGCGTTCAGCTTCTACCCCGGTAAGAACCTTGGGGCGTACGGCGACGCCGGCGCGATCACGACCAACGACCAGTCACTCGCCACGCAGTGCCGAATGATCGCCAACCACGGCCGCCGGGAGAAGTACCTCCACGAGTTCGAAGGCCGGAACAGTCGTCTCGACGGTCTCCAGGCGGCAGTGCTGTCCGTGAAGCTCGATCACCTGGACGTGTGGCTGGACCGGAGGATCGAGGTCGCCCACCTCTACGGGAAGCGGCTCGACGGCGTCCCCGGCCTCACCGTGCCGGTGCTCGCCGACGGGTCCCGCCACGTGTTCCACCTCTTCGTCGTGCAGTGCGAGGACCGCGACGGCCTGGGACAGTTCCTCGGCGAGCACGAGGTGCAGACCGGGGTGCACTACCCCGTGTGCCTGCCGGACCAGCCGGCGTACGCAGCGTTGCGGCGCGACTCCGACTGCCGGACCGCGAGAACCCTGTCAGCCCGTGTGCTGAGCCTTCCCATGGGCGAGCACCTCTCGGACGACGACGTCGACACGGTCGCGTCGCTCGTCGAGTCGTTCCAGCAGCCCGCCCGGGAGGCAGCGACCTCTTGAGGATCGTCTACCTCCACCAGTACTTCGTCACGCCGGAGATGACCGGGGGGACGCGCTCCTACGAGATGGCCGTGCGGTTGGCCCGAGCTGGCCACGACGTGCACGTGATCACCTCCGAGCAGGGGAGCGAGGCGTCAGGACGTGCCTGGCGCGTCTCCGACGAGCAGGGGATCACCGTGCACTGGACCCCAGTGCCCTACAGCAATTACATGGGCAGCGGGCAGCGCGTGCGTGCCTTCTTGCAGTTCGCGGCGCGCGCGTCCAGCCGGGCCACACGGCTCGGCGGTGACGTCTTCTTCGCCACCAGCACCCCGCTCACGATCGCGGTACCCGCCCTGGTCGCCTCCACGGCTCGACGCCGGCCGTTCGTCTTCGAGGTCCGAGACCTCTGGCCTGCGGTGCCGATCGCGATCGGAGCCCTCAGCAATCCGCTGGCCATCCGTCTGGCTCGGGCGCTCGAGCGACTGACGTACCGACGCGCGGCGCACGTCGTGACGCTGGCGCCCGGAATGCGCGAGGAGATCCTCGCCGGCGGTGTCCCGCCGGAGAAGGTGTCCGTGATCCCCAACGGGTGTGACCGTCCCCGCGAGGGGGTGGACACCGCAGCCGTCCGAGCGACCCACCCCTGGCTCGGCGAGCGCCCGTTGGTCCTCTTCGCCGGCACCCTCGGCCGGGTCAACGACGTCGGCTATCTCGCGCACCTGGCCGCCGCCACGCGGGAACGCGACCCGGAGGTGCGTTTCGTCGTGATCGGCGACGGTGCCGACCGGCCCCGGGTCGAAGGCCTGGCCCGCTCGCTCCGCGTCCTCGACGAGACGTTCTTCATGCTCGGCGAGCTCCCCAAGCCGCAGGTTTCGCCCTGGCTCCAGGCGGCCGACCTGAGCTACGCATTGTTCGCCGGGCCACGCATCGTCTGGAAGGACGCGGTGCAGAACAAGTTCTTCGACGCGGTTGCGGCCGGCAAGCCGGTCGCGATGAACTTCCACGGGTGGCAGACAGACCTGGCGCTGCAGGCGGGCATCGGGCTGGTCACAGATCCGTTCGACCACGCCCTCGCTGCGACCCAGCTCGTCGAGGCACTCCGTGACAGCGAGTGGATCGCCGGCGTACCCGAGCGGGCCGGCCGGCTGGCACGAGGCCGGTTCAGTCGCGACGCCCTGGCCACGGAGCTCGAGAGCGTGCTGAGCGAAGCCAGCGCCCGAGCATCCTGACGCCGGAGGGAGCGGTGATGCCCTCGATCGGCAGGGTCGGCATGGTGAAGGCCACGAGCAGGGCGACGAGGAAGCCGTGGGACAGGATGGTGGTGAACGGACTGCTGCTCGCCAGCGCGATGATCGGGACCGTGAAGAGTGCGCAGGCGACCGGCAACGGGACGTGCCGGGTGACCGCATCCGCCGCCAGGAGCAGGGCCAGCACCAGCATTGTCTCGATCGCGACCCCGGCGTAGCCGAGGCTGAAGTAGCCATGAGCCAGCCAGCTCGCGTTGGCGCTCACGCCCGGTTCGTGGCTGAACAGGCGCCCGACGATCAGCGCCGACGACTCCCGGTAGTGCGAGGGGGCGAACGGGATCACGTCGGAGAAGAATCCCTTGGGCCTTCCTGAGAACGCGGCGACGTATGCGCTCGTGAGCGCCCCAGGCACGATCAGGAATCGCCTGACGAGGAGGGAGGTGAAGATCAGCGAGCTGCCAACTGTGTCTAGGAACCAGGCGACCGCGGCAGCGACCACCACGGCCCAGACCAGTGCCACGCCGGCGATCTGGCGGCGTCGGAAGGCGGCGAAGACAAGGGGGACGACGACGATCGAGAAGACGATGCTCCTCTCGCCGGTGGTCGCGTAGAGCACCAGCTGAGCAGCGACTCCCAGCGCCATGATCCAGGGACGACGACGCGCCATGCCCTGGATCATGATCACCGGGTTGAGCACCGCGGCCTGTGTCGGCACGAGGTAGCCGAGCCCGGGTGCTCCCGCCAGCAGCTTGACGTACTCGGCACGCATTCCGTACGGGTCTGCCAGCGACACGTAGGAGAGGTGCACGACGATCGCGACGAAGAGATAGGCGTAGATCAGGACCGAGACCACCGCGACGACGACCCAGAAGTGCGGCACCACGCGAGGTCTCCGGAGGATCCGCGGGTCCGGCGGAACGAGCCTGATCGTCAGGGCGAGGAACGCGAAGACCGCCGCCATCATGACACCGAGCACCAGGGCAGGCCAGGGGTCCAGGGATCTGGAGTACTGCGCGATCAGCGCGGACGGGGCGCCCACAACGAGGAAGAGGACCCACAGCATGAATTGGCTGACCCGCGTGACCGGCGTGGGCAGGAGGATCGCAACACCCGCGACCAGTGCGAGCACCACGCTGTACGCCGCGAGGTTGGGCCCGCGGTAGGTCAGGCCCTCTCCCGCGAAATGCGGTGCGATGTGCACCCCGTAGATCACGTGCAGGCTGGCGACGTACACCAGGACGCTAAGCACGGGCAGCAGTGCTGACCGCCATCGTCGGTGCTCGGAGCCGGGGGCTCCGCTCACCGCCGCCATCAGAGCTCGACCGACTTCTGGATCGCCCAGCGGGTCAGAAAGATCAATCGCCAGGCCGTCTCCCCGGCTCGCCTGTCGTCTCCGGCCGCGTCCCAGAGCTGCTGGACGTGGCCTGCTTTGAGGAACGGCAGAGCGTCGGCTGCTTCCCGGAGCAACGCGAGCTGCCGTTCCTCTCCCAGGGCGCGAAACCACGAGGACGAGGGCGCTTCGAAGCCGATCTTGTCGCGGCGATCGAGGATGGCATCCGGCACGGTGCCGCGCATGGCGTGGCGCAGCACGGCCTTGGAGGTGCCGGAGGTGTCGACGAGGTACCCCTCGGGCAACGACAAGCAGAACTCCGCGAGGTCGGGGACGAGAAACGGGACCCGACTCTCGACCGACCACGCCATCGAGTTCCGGTCCTCGTACCTCAACAGGTTCGGTACGGAGTTCTCGGTGAGGTCGCTAACGAGTTGGTCGCGCAGGACGTCGCGCGCCTTCGTGTGGTGCACCGGGGGGAGCCGTGCTCCCTTGTCGGCGAACCAGCGGGCGTCCACCCACCGCGGGACGAGGCTTCTCCCGACCAGCGGACGCAGCAACCCCTGCACGGACTCCGACGACAGGTAGTCCATCGCCTCCACGGCGGTCCTGGACCGCGACAACGCGCGGCGGGGGGCGGTCCCCAGGAGGGCGGCGGCCTCCCGCCACCTGTGGTTACGCACGTGCGAGGCGACCCGGGCGGCGAGGTAGCGGTCGTAGCCGCCCAGGATCTCGTCCGCCCCCTGTCCGTCGAGCAGCACCTTGAGACCTTGCTCGTGGGCCATCCGGAAGACGCGGTACTGGGCGTAGACCGTCACCCCGGCCACCGGCTCGTCCCACGCACCTACGAGCTCGTCCAGCTCGGCGACGACGTCGGCCGCATCGGGACTGGCCACGTGGAGCGTGGCACCGGCTCTCTCGGCAGCCAACCGGCTCCACTCGATCTCGTTGACGGGGGAGTCCGTGGCCGCGTAGGTGAACGCGTGCAGGGCCGCGCCCGGGCCGACGTGCTCGCGGACGGCGCAGACGATGCTCGAGGAGTCCAGGCCGCCCGAAAGCGCGGTGCCGACCGCGACGTCACTCCTGCTGTGCAGGACGACGGAGCGTTGGAACCTGGTCCGGAACTCGCCTGCCGCCTCCGTCGCGGAGAGGGCCGTCGTCGGGATGGGGTCGACCCGCACGTCGTAGTGCCGTCGGTCGACCCGCGCACCGGTGGTCAGGTCGAGCGTGACGTAACCGCCTGCCTCGACCTCACGGATATCGCTGTAGATCGACTGTTGGCGGTGCTGCGCGATGCCGAACCGCAGGTATCGCAGTAGTACGGCAGGGTCCACCGAGCGACCGACCCCGCCGAGGCGCCGGAGCGCCTTGAGCTCCGAGGCGAACGCCGTGCCGACCGGCGTCCGCACGACGTACAGCGGCTTGATGCCGAAGGGATCACGGGCCGCGACCACGGTCCTCGACCGCGCGTCGTGAATGACGAAGGCATACATGCCGACGAGCCGCTGCAGGCAGCCGACGCCCCAGTGGAGGTAGGCCTTGAGCAGTACCTCGGTGTCACCGGCGGTGGTGAACGTGTGCCCCTCGCGGTGGAGCTCTTCACGCAGCTCGACGTAGTTGTAGATCTCCCCGTTGAAGGTCAGGGCGACGTCGCCCTCGGACAAGGTCATCGGCTGGTCGGAGTCGTGGGTGAGGTCCAGGATCGAGAGACGGGTGTGGGCGAGTCCCACGACGAAGCAGTGGCTGGAAACGCGCTCGTGCGGCTCCGTCCAGGTGTGCGTCCCGGTGGCGTCGGGTCCCCGGTGGTGCAGGCACGCGAGCATCTCCTCGAGGTCGTCGTGGTGGAAACGCTGCCCCGGGTCAGCGGCAAGTGCCGCGATGCCGCACACGTCAGACCCCCTGAGCCGCTGCAGAGACGAGGATCTGCTGCCTGCGGTGCCTGATCCAGAAGACGATCACGAAGCCTTGGGCGATGACGATCCCGGTTGTCCACGCGATCGCGGCGCCCGTGGCACCCATCGGGGGAATCAGGACCAGGCTGAGCACCGAACCCGTCGCCAGCGATATCAAGGTGGTGGTGGCGGCGAGGTTCTCACCCCCAGTCATCAGCAGGGCAGTGGCGTAGATGCCGACGACGGCGAACGCCATCCACCCGACGGCCAGGACGACGAACGCGGTGGCGCCCTCGCGGAACCCGTTGCCGAACAGGGCGAGCAGTCGGGTGTCGAGGATCGCGATCGCGATTACCACCGGCACGGCGAACCCGGCGCACAGCAGGCTGCACCGCCGCAGCAGTCTGGAGACGGCGTCGTACTCGTGGACCTGCCAATGCCTGGCGATCCTGGGAGCGACCACGGCCGAGAGTCCGACGAACGCCAGGGCGACGAATGCAGCGCCACGGCTGGCCACAGCGAATATCCCGGCGCTCCGGGCGGAGTCCAGCCAGCCGACGAGGCTGATGCTCAGCTGGCTGTTCATGATGTCGGTGACCGCGAGTGCCAGGAAGGCCGGCGCGCTCCGCCGCCACCTGCGGGTGTCGTAATCCGGGCGCGCCGTCCGGATGGCAGGAGGCATCACCCTGCGCAGCACCTCGGCGCCCACGAGGTAGCTCAGTGAATACGCAGCCACCGTCGCCATCATCGCCGCCTGGGGAGTCGCCTGCAGCCCGACGGCCACGCCGATGCCGATCAGCGCGAGAAGGCAGACCGGGCGCACGACCAGCTCGGGAACCCGCGACAGGATCACGCGACGAAAGCCCACGAGTGACGCTGCCCGCAGCCGTGACAGGGCGGCTATGGGGATGACGAGGGCCCCGATGACCATGGTCGCCGAGTACGCGTCCAGGACCCAGCCGTGCAGGCCCACGGCGAGGAGTCCGAGGAGTGCGCTCAGGGCGAGTCCGACCCAGATCGAGATCTTCGAGCTCAGCAGCATCAGCGCCCGGGCCTTCGCGTGCTCGCCGGTGACGTCGTAGGCCGCGACGTCACGGATGAGCAGGTTCTCGAGCCCCGGCGTCGCGAAGATCCCCACGATGGCGGTCACCGAGATCACGATGGCGTAGATGCCGTAGGCGTGCGGACCGAGGAGCCGGGCCAGGATGACGGTGATCACGAACAGGAGGGCCGTGTACGTCGCGGTGAGGGACGACGTGGTGATGGCCGATCTCACGTACCCCTGCGGCACCGGCGGGCCGTCGGCAGCGCGGGCGCCGCCGCTGCTGGAAGACTTGGTGCGCGAAGTCACGAGACGGGTGCTCTCCAGGGTCGGATTGTTGGTGGGCCCCGGCCTGAACCCTAGACGGCATGTCAGTCGCCCTGTGTATTTCGGGCACCACGGTGGCCGACCGGCTCGTTAGCCCCCGATCGGTCGAGCGGGGATGCCCACGACGGTGGTGGCTTCCGGGACGTCCGTGACGACGGCCGCCCCCGCACCAACCGTGCTCTCCCTGCCGAGTCGGACCCCGGGGTTCAACGAGGCCCCCGTGCCGACGAGCACCTGTGGCTCGGCGTGCACGTTGCCGGAGACGGCGACCAGCGGCGAGAGGGTGACGTAATCCTCGAGGACCGCGTCGTGGCCGATCGTGCAGCTGAGGTTCACGTGGACGTGCCGGCCCAGGGTGACGTGGTTCGTGATCGAGACATGACTGCACACGATGGTCCCCGGGCCCAGGCTCACGGCCCGCCGACCGATCCACGCATTGGGGTGGACCAGGACGGGACTGGGCCTACCGCTCGCGCGGGCTCGCTCGTCGATGGCTCGGCGGACCCGTGGCGCACCGACGCCGATGACGTACTCCACGTCGGTGTCCAGGTCGTCCAGCCCCTCTACGGGTCCGAGATGGTCCATCCCGTAGGCCTCGAGCACCCGGCGATCCGGGTGGCCGTCGTCGAGGAATCCCAGGACCTCCCACTCCGGGGCCGTCGACGACTCGTTGATCGCCTCGATCAGCTCGACGATCTCCCGGCCGAACCCGCCCGCGCCGATGACGACGATCCGTCGAGCCACCTCGGGGCTACGCCCAGCGCTCGGCGGCCGGGACGAAGTCGAGACCGCGGTCGCCGGTGTACACCTGCTTGGGCCGGGCGATCTTCTGCTCCTTGTCCTGCACGAGCTCCAGCCACTGGGCCAGCCATCCAGGGGTGCGTCCGATGGCGAAGAGCACGGTGAACATCTCCGGCGGGAACTGGAAGGCCTCGTAGATCAGGCCGGAGTAGAAGTCGACGTTGGGGTAGAGCTTGCGCTTGACGAAGTACTCGTCCTCGAGCGCGATCTTCTCCAGCTCCTGGGCGATCTCGAGGAGGGGGTTGACCCCGGTGACCTCGAAGACGTCGTCGCAGGCCTTCTTGATGATCTTGGCGCGCGGGTCGTAGTTCTTGTAGACCCGGTGGCCGAAGCCCATCAGCTTCTCGTTGCCGTCCTTCACGCCCTTGATGAAGTCGGGGATGTTCTCCTTGCCGCCGATGCGGCGCAGCATCCGCAGCACCGCCTCGTTGGCGCCGCCGTGCAGTGGGCCGTAGAGGGCGCCGACACCGGCTGCCACGGCGGAGTAGGGGTCCACCTGCGAGGAACCCACGGAGCGGACGGCGTTGGCCGAGCAGTTCTGCTCGTGGTCGGCGTGCAGGATGAACAGCACGTCGAGCGCCTTGACCAGCCGCTCGTCGGCCTCGAAGTTCTGCTCGCTCATCTTGAACAGCATCGAGAGGAAGTTGGCGGTGTAGCTGAGCTCGTTGTCGGGGTAGACGTACGGCTTGCCCTGCGCGTGGCGGAAGGCCCAGGCGCCGAGGGTCGGCATCTTGGCGATCATCCGCACGATCTGCATGTGCCGGTTGTCGCCGTCCTGGATGTTGGCCGACTCCGGGTAGAACGTCGACAGCGCGCCGACCGAGGCCATCAGCATCCCCATCGGGTGGGCGTCGTAGCGGAAGCCCTGCATGAAGGTCTTCACGTTCTCGTGCAGGAACGTGTGGTGGGTGATCTCGTGGACCCACCCGTCGTACTGCTCCTTCGTGGGCAGCTCGCCGTGGATCAGCAGGTAGGCGACCTCGAGGAAGTTCGACTTCTCCGCGAGCTGCTCGATCGGGTAGCCGCGGTACTCCAGGATCCCCTTCTCGCCGTCGATGAAGGTGACCGAGCTCTTGCACGAGGCGGTGTTGGTGAAGCCGGGGTCGTACGTCGCGATGCCGGGAGTGTCGTCGTCGACGCGGATCTGGCTCAGGTCGCCGGCCTTGATGTAGCCGTCGCTGATCTCGATCTCGTAGTCCTTGCCGGTCCGGTTGTCCCGGACTGTCAGGCTCTGCTGGTTCTGGGCAGTGTCGCCGCTGTCGGCCACGTCGGCTCCTAGACGCTCATGGGGGGCTCGGGGGTTTGCCGTGGAAACGGCGTACGCCTTGTCAACCTATTCCCCTGTGCACAGCGCTGACACTTGCGGGTGAATTGGACCTGCCGCACCGAGCGCCGGTAGTCTGGGCGGTCGCGTCTCCTGCCGCGGGCGGGCTCCACGTTGTGGCCCTCTCGCAGACTCGCAGGCGGCCGGTCCGGTGAACCGGACCAGGTCGTACTCGAGCAGTGTTCGTCAGAAGTCGCAGCAGCACCACCGGCCCGCGCGACCGCCCGGACCGGACACGAACTGATATCGAGGAAACGACGTTGCGTACGTATACGCCCAAGCCCGGCGACATCCAGCGCGAGTGGCACGTCATCGACGCCGCCGACGTCCGGTTGGGCCGTCTCGCCGTCCAGGTCGCGAACCTGCTGCGCGGCAAGCACAAGCCCATGTTCGCCCCCCACGTCGACACCGGCGACTTCGTGATCGTCATCAACGCCGCCAAGGTGTCGCTGTCGGGTGACAAGGCCACCAAGAAGCTCTCCTACCGCCACTCCGGCTACCCCGGCGGCCTCTCGGCCACCCCGATGGGTGAGCTGCTGCAGAAGGACGCCCGCAAGGCCGTGGAGAAGGCCGTGTGGGGGATGCTCCCCAAGAACCGCCTCGGCCGCCAGATGCTGAAGAAGCTGAAGGTGTACGCCGGACCGGAGCACCCGCACGCCGCCCAGAAGGCCCAGCCCTTCGAGATCAAGCAGATCTCCCAGTGACGACATCTTCATCTCCCGAGACGAACCCGCAAAGGAACACCGTGGCTGACGCCGTAGACACCGAGACCGGCCCCCAGGACGACGCCGAGACCTTCGAGGTCAACGAGCAGGGCGTCGCGTACTCCTCCGAGAGCGCGCCCAGCGCCGACGCTCCAGAGCGACCGGCGACGATCGCCCCTGCCGCGGCCACCGGCCGCCGCAAGGAGGCCGTGGCGCGCGTGCGGCTGGTCCCCGGCTCCGGCCAGTGGACCGTGAACGGTCGCGACCTGCCCAGCTACTTCCCCAACAAGCTGCACCAGCAGGTCGTGAACGAGCCGTTCGTGACCACCCAGCTCGAGGGTCGCTTCGACGTGATCGCGCGGATCCACGGCGGCGGGATCACCGGCCAGGCCGGCGCCCTGCGTCTCGGCGTGGCCCGGGCCCTGAACTCCATCGACGAAGAGGCGAACCGTCCGGGCCTGAAGCGGGCCGGCCTGCTGACTCGTGACGCCCGCGTCATCGAGCGCAAGAAGGCCGGTCTGAAGAAGGCCCGCAAGGCGCCCCAGTTCAGCAAGCGCTAGCCCTTCGAGACGCTCGCTGCGCTCGCTCCTCAGGAAGCCGGTTTCGATGACGCGCATCTTCGGCACCGACGGGGTCCGTGGGCTGGCCAACGGCCAGCTCACGGCCGAGCTCGCCCTCGACCTCGGTGTCGCGGCGGCCCGCGTCCTCGTCGACCACGGCGACTACGACCGACCCCGCCCGCTGGCGGTGGTCGGCCGCGACACCCGCATCTCCGGGCAGTTCCTGGAGCACGCGGTGGTCGCGGGCCTGTCCTCGGCCGGTGTGGACGTCGTACGCCTGCGGGTGCTGCCGACTCCCGGGGTCGCGTACTTCACCGACCTCCTCGGCGCCGACGTGGGCGTGGTGATCAGCGCCTCGCACAACCCGATGCCGGACAACGGCATCAAGTTCCTCTCCCACGGCGGGGTGAAGCTCGACGACGCCCTGGAGCGCGAGATCGAGGCGGTGCTGGACACCGAGTGGGACCGCCCGACCGGCGGCGCCGTGGGTCGGGTCACTCCGCACAACGGCACCGTCGACCAGTACGCCGCCTACCTCGTCGGCACCGTCGAGCACCGGCTTCGACGGGCTCAAGGTCGTGCTCGACTGCGCCAACGGCGCCGCGTCCGAGGTCGGGCCGAAGGCCCTGCGCGACGCAGGGGCCGAGGTGGTCGCGATCTGCGCGGAGCCCGACGGGCTGAACATCAACGAGGGCTGTGGGTCCACCCACACCGAGGTGCTGCAGAAGGCGGTCCTCGAGCACGGCGCAGACGCGGGCTTCGCCCTCGACGGCGACGCCGACCGGTGCCTGGCGGTCGACCGCGACGGCGAGGTCGTCGACGGCGACCAGATCATGGCCGTCCTCGCGCTTGCGATGAACGAGGCCGGAACGCTGCACCGCAACACGGTCGTGGCCACCGTGATGAGCAACCTCGGCTTCGTCCTGGCGATGCGTGCTGCCGGCGTCGAGGTGCTGCAGACGAAGGTCGGCGACCGCTACGTCCTGGAGGCGATGAAGGCCGGTGGCTACACGCTCGGCGGCGAGCAGTCGGGCCACGTGATCATGAGCCAGCACTCGACGACGGGCGACGGGCTGCTCACCACGCTGCACGTCCTGGACCGGATGGCGGCGACCGGCCGTCCGCTGGCCGACCTGGCCGCAGTGATGACCCGGCTGCCACAGGTGCTGGTCAACGTGCCCGGTGTCGACAAGGCCCGCGCCGACGACGACGCGGCGCTCGCGGCCGCTGTCGCCGAGGCCGAGGCGGAGCTCGGTGAGACCGGCCGCGTGCTGCTGAGGCCCTCCGGCACCGAGCCCCTCGTCCGGGTGATGGTCGAGGCCGCCACAGCCGACGCCGCCGGTGAGATCGCCGAGCGGCTCGCCACGGTCGTGGCCCGTCAGCTCGCGCTCTGACTTCGGGCAAAGCACCGGCGGGAGGTCCGCTCGCTGGCATGATCGGCGCATGCGTGGACTGATCCTGGCGGGCGGCACCGGCTCCCGGCTGCACCCGATCACGCTTGGGGATCAGCAAGCAGCTGGTGCCGGTCTACGACAAGCCGATGATCTACTACCCGCTCTCGACGTTGATGCTGGCGGGCATCCGGGACGTGCTGGTGATCACCACGCCGCACGAGGCGGAGGGGTTTCGAGCGGCTGCTGGGCGACGGGTCGCAGTTCGGGATCGACATCCAGTACGCGCAGCAGGCGAGCCCGGACGGGCTCGCCCAGGCCTTCACGATCGGCGCGGACTTCATCGGCACCTCGAGCAGCGCGCTGGTCCTGGGTGACAACCTCTTCTACGGCCCCGGCTTCGGACGCAACCTGGACCGCTACGCAGACATCGACGGTGCGGGCATCTTCGGCTACTGGGTCTCCGAGCCCTCCGCCTACGGCGTGGTCGAGTTCGACGCATCCGGCAGGGCGATCTCCTTGGAGGAGAAGCCGACCAAGCCTCGTAGCAACTTCGCCGTGCCGGGGCTGTACTTCTACGACAACGACGTGGTCGGGATCGCGCGCGACCTGAATCCCTCGGCCCGGGGGGAGTACGAGATCACCGACGTCAACCGGCACTACCTCGAGCAGGGGCGGCTCCGCGTCGACGTGCTCGAGCGTGGCACGGCCTGGCTGGACACGGGGACGTTCGACTCGCTCAACGACGCCGGGAACTTCATCAAGACGATCGAGGCCAGGCAAGGTCTCAAGCTCGGCGCGCCGGAGGAGGTGGCCTGGCGCCGGGGATGGCTCTCCGACGAGGAGCTGCGCGCGCGGGCCGAGCCGTTGCGCAAGTCCGGCTACGGCGAGTACCTCCTGGGCTTACTGCGCGGCCAGCACTGAGGGGCCGGCCTCCTCCCACCGCTCGCGCCAGTCGCCGATCGGCTCGACACCGGCTTCGACCAGCCGGTCGTGACCGAGCACGCTGTACGCCGGACGTGGAGCCGGGCGCACGAACGAGTCGGAGCCGGTGGGGCGGACGATCTCGGCTGAGAGGCCGGCGGTCGTCGACCACCGCGCGCGCGAACTCCCACCACGAAGCCTGACCGGCGGCCGTGGCGTGCCAGGTGCCGGCCGGGGCGTCCGCCTGGACCAGCCGCACCATCAGCTCTGCCACGTCCCGGGTCCAGGTCGGCTGCCCGACCTGGTCGTCGACCACGTCCAGACCACCCTTCTCGCGGGCGACGCGGGCGATGGTCCTGGGGAAGCATCCGCCGTGGGCGCCGTACAGCCAGGCCGTGCGCAGCACCAAGGCGTGCTGGGGCGCCTCGGCCCGCACGGCCCACTCCCCGGCACCCTTGGTGCGGCCGTAGGCCGAGCGGGGAGCGAGCGCAGCGTCCTCGGCGTACGGCGTCGAGGCCCTCCCGTCGAAGACGTAGTCGGTGCTGACCTGGATGAGGCGCGCGTCATGCGCGCGGGCCGCCCGCGCGAGGAGGCCCGGGACCACGGCGTTGGCCGTGTAGGCCTCGGCCTCGTGCTCCTCGGCGTCGTCGACAGCGGTCCACGCGGCACAGTTGACCACCACGTCGTGGCCCGCGACGGCACGCATGACGGCGGTCTCGTCCGTCAGGTCGATGTCGCCTCGGGTGACGTCGGTGTGCGGGAGGTCGTGCCCGTCGAGAACCCCGCGCAGGTCGGTCCCGAGCATCCCGGCCGCTCCTGTCACCATCCATGTCACGCGCCCGAGGGTAGCGATCGGTAGCCTGCCTGTTCGTGAAGGTCCGCGAGCTGTCCGTGTCCGGTGCCCTCGAGATCACGCCGGTGCAGCACGGCGACGACCGGGGCGTGTTCCTCGAGTGGTTCCGCGAGGATCGGTTCGCCGAGGCGACGGGCCACTCGATGCGCCTTGCTCAAGCCAACTGCTCGGTCTCGGGCGTCGGCACGATGCGCGGCATCCACTTCGCCCAGCTGCCGCCGAGCCAGGCCAAATTCGTCACCTGTGTGCACGGTGCGGCCCTCGACGTGGTCGTGGACCTGAGGACCGGCTCTCCCACGTTCGGGCAGTGGGACTCCGTGCTCATCGACGACGTCGACCGCCGCGCCGTCTACCTGCCCGAGGGACTCGGACACGCGTTCCTCGCCCTGGACGAGGCCACCACGATCGCCTACCTCTGCTCGGCCCAGTACGCGCCGGGCCGCGAGCACGGCGTGCATCCCCTCGACTCCGACCTGGCCATCGACTGGCCGACCCAGGACCGCCACGGCCGCGACCTGGACTACCAGCTCTCCGCGAAGGACGCCGCGGCTCCGACCCTCGCCGAGGTGCGCGACGAGGGCCTGCTGGCGACCTACGAGGACTGCGCCGCGTTCACCCGCGGGCTGACCTGACTCCTCGTCCTCGCGCTCAGCGCTGCAGTGCGGCGCGGGCCTTGAGGGGTTCCCACCAGTCGCGGTGGGTGCGGTACCACTCGACGGTGTCCGCCAGGCCCTGGGTGAACTGGACTTGGGGGGAGTAGCCGAGCTCGGCGCTGATCTTGGAGATGTCGACGGAGTAGCGCAGGTCGTGACCGAGGCGGTCGGTCACTCGCTCGACCCGGTCCCAACCGCAACCGGTGGCCTCGAGCAGCAGCCCGGTGAGCTCCTTGTTCGTCAGCTCGGTCCCGCCGCCGATGTTGTAGATCTCGCCGGGCCGGCCGCCGGCCAGCACCAGGTGGATGCCGCGGCAGTGGTCGTCGACGTGCAACCAGTCGCGAACGTTCGCCCCCTCGCCGTAGAGGGGCACGGTCGCGCCGTCCATCAGGTTGGTGACGAACAGCGGGATGACCTTCTCCGGGAACTGGTAGGGCCCGTAGTTGTTGGAGCACCGGGTCAGGCACACGGGCAGTCCGTGGGTGCGGTGGTAGGCCCGGGCGAACAGGTCGCTGGACGCCTTGGAGGCTGAGTACGGCGAGTTCGGCAGCAGTGGCTGCTGCTCGTCCCAGCTGCCCTGCTCGATCGAGCCGTACACCTCGTCGGTGGAGACGTGCACGAACTTCTCGATGTCGTGCTTCAACGAGGAGTCCAGCAGCGTCTGCGTGCCCACCACGTTGGTCATCACGAAGTCGGCCGCGCCCAGGATGGAGCGGTCGACGTGGCTCTCGGCCGCGAAGTGCACCACGGTGTCGACCTGGCCCATCAACCGGTCGACCAGGGGCCGGTCGAGGATGTCGCCCTCGACCACGGAGAGTCGCTCGTCG
The DNA here is from genome assembly GCA_963839835.1 of uncultured Actinomycetota bacterium. Lineage (GTDB taxonomy): Bacteria > Actinomycetota > Actinomycetes > Propionibacteriales > Nocardioidaceae > Marmoricola. The sequence continues at coordinate 310,519 of CAWIWO010000011.1, read as the reverse complement.
TCCTGGACCGGCTCGAGGTTCTCGATGTTGCCCGCGTAGGTGAACTTGTCCAGCACCACGACCTCGGTGGGCTCGGGTCCGCCCCACGCGCCCGTCAGCACGCTTCGTACGTAGTGGCTGCCGATGAATCCGGCTCCGCCGGTGACGAGGACGCGCATGGTGCGAAACCCTACCGAGGGCAGCGGCTCGTCGGGACTAGCCCCAGACCTCCTCGGCCGTCTCGACCACGAGGCGCAGCTTGGCGACCTCCTCGTCCTGGGTGAGGTTGTTGCCCTCCACAGTCGAGGAGAACCCGCACTGCGGGGAGAGGCACAGCTGGTCGAGGTCGATGAACTTCGAGGCCTCGTCGATCCGGCGCTTGAGGTCGTCCTTGCTCTCCAGCACCGGGCTCTTGGTGGTGACCAGGCCCAGCACGACCTGCTTGCCCGGGGGCACGAAGCGCAGCGGCTCGAAGCCACCGGAGCGCTCGTCGTCGTACTCGAGGAAGAAGCCGTCGACGTCCAGCTCGCCGAAGAGTGCCTCGGCGACGAAGTCGTAGCTCCCGGAGGCGGCCCACGAGGAGCGGTAGTTGCCGCGGCACATGTGCGTGGTGACCGAGAGGCCCTCCGGCCGGTCCTTGATCGCGGCGTTGATCTGGCGGATGTAGCGCTCGTGCTGGTGCTCCGCGTCGCGGCCCTGGGCGGCGACGTTCGCGCGCTGCTCCGGGTCGTTGAGGTAGGCCAGGCTGGTGTCGTCGAGCTGGAGGTAGGTGCACCCGCGGTCGGCGATCATCCGCACCTGGTTGGCGTACGCCGCCGACAGGTCGTCCCAGAACTGGTCCTCGTCGGGGTAGACGCTCGGGTCGATCGCCGCCGTCCCGCCGCGGTAGTGGACCATGCTCGGCGAGGGGATCGTCAGCTTCGGGGTCATGCCCTCGGGCGCGACCGAACGCAGGTGGTCGAAGGCCGCTGCGAAGATCGGCTCCTCGATCCGCACCGGTGCGTCGACGACGAGACCCGCCGAGGTGAAGTCGAGGTCGCCCTGCGCGTTGTGGAAGTGCACCTCGAGCTGCTGCTCGGTCCGGCGCACGCCCTCGATCTGGTAGATGAAGTCCATGTGCCACGACGTACGGCGGAACTCGCCGTCGGTGACCGTCCGGAGACCGGCCTCCTGCTGCAGGCGCACGACCTCGTCGATCGCCGCGTCCTCGGCCGCCCGGAGCTCGTCGTCCGAGACCCTGCCCTCGGCATGTCCCTGACGGGCGTCGAGCAGGGGCCGGGGCCGCAACAGGCTGCCGACGTGGTCGCCGCGGAACGGCGGGGTGGTGCGCAGGCTCATGCTCTCTCCCTCAGGCTGCCCAGACGGGCGCGACGTTCTTGGTGTACCCACGTCCGAAGACGCGAGTCAGCACGGCCAGCACCGGCGCGGGGACCGTGGTGCCGAGTGCCTCCCGCTCCGCAGGACTGATGCCGTCGAGCACCCAGGCGAAGAAGATCCCGCCCGTGACGGGACCGGCCTTGGCGAACTTCTTGCCCATCGCCACCATCTCGGGGCTCTTCTCGTGCTCGAGGTACGCCGGCTCGATGACCTGCTCCTCGTGGTCGAGGTGGGTGATGGTCACCTCACGCAGGCGCTCGACGGCGTGGAGGGCGTCCTGCCGCGTCGCGTCGTCGGGCGAGCGGAGGAGCCCGTGCACGGCCTCCCGGGCCTGGACCAGCGCGATGGACATCGTGGTGTGCTCGGCGTCCATCTGCGCGATGGTCTCCGGCGTGACGCCGATCGACTCGAGGGCCGGCCAGGCGATCTCGTGCTCGCCCTCGTGGTGGTCGACCAGCTGCTTGTCGAAGTTGTCCCAGGCCCGCGCCAGGCCCTGTGCCCGCTCGGTGTCACCCGGCCGGAACGCCGTCAGCGCATCGACGAACCGGGCGAGATCACGCCGGAACGCCCCGTGGATCACCTTGTTCATGCTCATCTCGGCCATGTGCCGACAGTAGTGTCCGCAGCGGTGCGTGGGGAGGCCCAGGAGGAGGGGATCAGCGCGCACCGTGGGCGGCGTGGGAAACGTCGGTCTCGAGGTGCCAGGCCGTCGGTCGCAGGGGATCGGGGTCGTACCGGCAGGTCAGGCCGGTGCGGATGGTCGCCCGCAGCTCCCCGCCCAGCTCGGGGTCGACCATGTCCAGGCGGGAGAGCGCGGTGGCGATGGCCTGACGCACGGTGATCCGTCGCCGAGGGTCCGGCGCCGCGTCGGCGCGGGTCAGCTCGTCGGCGCTCAGGTCCCGCCCGGGCTGGTGGAGGAGCTGGCGGAGGTACTCCAGCCCGGGCATCGCGGTGAGCTGGCGGGTGTGGCCGTCCGGCCCGACGCACCACTGCGGCACTCCGGAGCTGCGGTGGGAGGGGTGCAGGTGGAGCACCCGCGGGAAGCTCGTGGACGGCTGCACGTCCAGGGCCCGTCTCCTGGCCCACCACCAGGCCCCGAGCTGCTCGTACGACGTCCGGGCGCGTGCGGCCGCCTCGCGGTCGCCGGTGGCCAGGGCGATGAAGTCGTCCACCACGCCGCCGAACGCCGTCGCCCCTGGAGCGACCACGGCGCGGTGGGCGAACGGCTCGAGCAGCCGCGCCGAGGTCGATGCGGCCACCCGCCGTCCCGTGCCGACCGCGGCCTCGCAGACCCGGCTCAGCACGAGCAGCTTCTCGTCGTCGTCGGGCAGGTGCTCGAGCCGCGGCTGCAAGGTGTCGACGAGGCGGCCCGCCCGGGCCACGTCCCCGCTGGCCAGCCAGAGCACAGCCGCCTCCGCCCGGGCGGCCGTCGACCTCTCCACGGCGGCGTGCGCCTCGCACTGGGCGGCTCCCGTGGCCATCCCTTCCCGGTCGCCGAGCTGGCGTGCGCGGTCGTTGCGCAGCGTGCGGACCACCGCCGCTGCCTCCGGAAGAGCGGCCCGCGTGCCGATCCGGGCGGCCTCGTCGGTCATCGACGCGGCGCCGACGAGATCGCCCTCGGTCAGCGCGAACATGGCGCGGCAGGCCCGCGCGAAGAACGTGGCGCGACCGGGGCCAGCAGCGTCGACGTGCTCGGCGTGCAGCTCCAGGCGGGCGAGGTGGCGTCGCGTCGAGGCCAGGTCGAGGCGCTCGAGGGCAGCCCGGAGCTCCTCCTGCAACTGGTGCAACCGTCCATCGGGGGTGTGGGGCGAGCTCGTGCTGGGGTCGCCCTCCCCGACGACGGCTGGCACCCCCGGTTGGGCCGCGTCCACGCCTTCATCGTAGGAGTCCCGGCACGCCGTCACGTCCCGTCAGCCAGTTCCAGCGCAGGATCCGCGGGGGTCTGGTCCGGGGACCCGCCGCGCTTTGCATCGCTCCTGGCGCGACCGTACGGTGTGACGAGCCGCGTCGAGCACGAGGGAGGCTAGCCGTGGGGGGTCGTCATCGATCACGTGAGTGGTCGTCACGTGACGTGCTGGTCGTCGCTGCTGCGCTCGTCGTCGGCGTGATCGCCGCGGGTCTGACCCAGGACGCCGCCAGGTCCACCGGGATCCCCGCCGCCGCCCAGGTGGTCCGAGCGACGGATGTGGCTGAGCACTCGCCGCAGACGCTGACGAGCTCGACGAGCGTCGTCGACGTGGTCCAGGCGCTGCCCGGCCCCCCGGTCGAGGTGCAGGTCGACGGGAAGACGGTCGGACAGCGGGTGGCGCTGGGCAAGGTGCTCGGCCCGTTGCGCCTCTCCGCCGGCATGCACCAGGTGCGCTTCGTCGGGGCGGCGACAACCGCCGCCAGCGTCACCGTCAAGCCCGGCGCCGTGCACGACGTCGTGCTGCACGCGCCTGCCGCCGCAGGTGGCACCCCGATGGTCAGCGTCTACCGGACGCCCACCGAGATGATCGCTCAGGGCAAGGCGCGCGTGCTGCTGGCGCACACGGCCGAGGTCGGTGCCGCCGACATCTGGGTCGACGGCGCGAAGGTGTTCAGCAAGATCAGCAACGGTCAGTTCGCGCAGGCAGACGTTCCTGCCGGCACGCACCGGGTCGCCATCCGGCCGGCAGGCAGCACGGGCAAGCCGGTGCTCGGCCCGATACCGGTCGACCTGGCCGCGGGCACCGTGACCCTGGCGTACGCCGTGGGGAACCCCGCGGGCCAGGGGATGTCGGTCGTCGCGCACGTCGAACGGCTCGCGGCTGACGGCAGTGTCACGCCTCTTCGCATCCACACCGGCAGCGCGGGCCTGGCCACCGGTGTCCTGCACGGGTTCGGCTCACTGCCCGGCAGGACACGTGCCGGCTCCGGCGCGCGTGGCGGGGGCCGGTGAACCTCAGCCACCGCACGAAGCTGGTCGTGGTGGTGCTCGCGGCACTGGTGCTGCCCTCGATCCTGGCCTGGGGTGTGCGCGCGATCACCTCCGGTAGCGACCCGGACCAGGCGCAGCAGGCGGCCGAGAAACGCTCACCCGCGCCTTCGACCGACCCGGCACCGCCGTCCGCGTCCGCCTCGCCGTCCGCGTCACCATCCGGCACCCCGACGGCCCCCCCGTCCCTCCAGGTGGAGGGTCCTGCCGCGCCGGCGCAGCAGGCGCAGCGGCTGCCGACCTCGGTGGTGCCGGAGCCTCCGGCGTCCTTGCGGCTGCCTGGCGGCAAGGTCGTGCGGATCGTCCCGACACGCACGGGCCTCGACCGGAGCCTCGCCATCCCCGACAGCCTGCGCCGCGCGGGGTGGTGGCGAGGTGGAGCGCGTCTGGGTGACCCGTTCGGCTCGATGCTGGTGGCGGCCCACGTCGATGCCGTCGACCGTGGCCTGGGGCCGTTCGTGGTGCTGCTGAGCGTGCGCCGCGGCGCGAGCTTCGTGGTCACCTCGCCGCACCTGCGGCAGGAGTTCCGGGTCACCGCGCGGCGGTTGATCGCACGCGACCGGCTGGCGAAGGCGCGGTGGGTCTCCTCCTTCTCCGGCGCTCCGCGGTTGACCCTGGTGACCTGCGCGCCGCCGTACGTCCGGTCCGAGGGCGGCTACCAGCGACTGGCGGTCGTGGTGGCATCACCGGTCGGGGCGCCACAGCACCGCTGAGCGACGAGCATGCGCTCAGAGCTTGCGCAGCCGTACCCAGCGCACCGAGTGGTCGTGGTCCTTGCGGAGCACCAGCGTCGCCCGCGAACGGGTCGGCTTGACGTTCTGCTCCAGGTTGGGGCCGTTGATCTCGTCCCAGATGCGGTTGGCCTCGGCGACGGCCTCGGCGTGGGAGAGGGAGGCGTAGCGGGCGAAGTACGACGCCGGGTCGCGGAACGCGGTCTCCCGCAGCCGCACGAAGCGGTCGGTGTACCAGCGCCGGATGTCGTTGGTCGCCGCGTCGACGTAGACGGTGAAGTCGAAGAAGTCGCTGACCGCGAGGCCGGTGCGGCCGTCCTGGCGCACCCCGGCGGACTGGAGCACGTTGAGCCCCTCCACGATGACGATGTCGGGGTGGCTGATGACGACCTTCTCGCCGGGGACGACGTCGTAGCTGAGGTGGGAGTAGGTCGGCGCCTCGACCTCGTCGTTGCCGGACTTGATGTCGATGACGAACTTCAGCAGTGCCTTGCGGTCGTAGGACTCCGGGAAGCCCTTGCGCTGCAGGAGCCCGCGACGGGCGAGCTCGGCGTTGGGGAGCAGGAACCCGTCCGTCGTCACCAACGAGACCCGCGGGTGCTCGGGCCAGTGGGCGAGCATGTGCTGGAGCACGCGGGCGGTGGTGGACTTCCCGACCGCGACCGATCCGGCGAGCCCGATCACGAACGGGGTCCGGGGTGGCTGGCGCTGGTGCAGGAAGTCCTCGGTCGCCCGGTGCAGGTCACCGGCCGCCTCGACGTACAGGCTCAGCAGCCGGGAGAGCGGCAGGTAGACCTGCTGCACCTCCTCGAGGTCCAGCTCGTCGCCCAGGCCCCGGAGGCGGTCGATCTCCTCGGCGGTCAGGCCCTGCTCGGTCTCGCGCCCCAGGGCAGCCCAGGCCTGGCGCTCCAGCTCGACGTACGGCGAGCCCTCGCTCCCGCGGTCGCCGTTGGACATGGGGCGACCCTAGTGCCGGGTGCGCGGGCACGGGTGCCGCGCCCACCTAGACTGCCTGCCATGTGCGGGATCGTGGGCTACGTCGGCGAGAAGAGCGCTCGCGACGTGGTGATCGAGGGCCTGCGGCGCCTGGAGTACCGCGGCTACGACTCCGCCGGCATCGCCCTGGTGGGCGGCGACGGCACCCTCGCCTCCGACAAGCGCGCGGGCAAGCTGGCGAACCTGGAGAAGGCGCTGGAGGAGCACCCGCTGCCGCCTGCCACGACCGGCATCGGGCACACCCGCTGGGCCACCCACGGCGCCCCGAACGACATCAACGCGCACCCGCACCTCGGCCAGGAGGGCCGTGTCGCCGTGGTGCACAACGGGATCATCGAGAACTTCGCCTCGCTGCGTGACCAGCTGGAGCGGGCCGGGCACGACCTCCGCTCGGAGACCGACACCGAGGTCGCCGCCCACCTGCTCGAGGCGGCGGTCCTCGACGGCCTCGACCTGCCCGAGGCGATGCAGTCGGTCTGCCGGCGGCTCGAGGGCGCCTTCACCCTCGTCGCGGTCGACGCCCACGACCCCTCCCGGGTGGTGGCGGCGCGGCGCAACTCGCCGCTGGTCGTGGGGCTGGGGGAGGGGGAGAACTTCGTGGGCTCCGACGTGGCGGCCTTCATCGAGCACACCCGCGACGCGCTCGAGCTCGGTCAGGACCAGGTCGTCACGATCACCCGCGACGACGTGGTGGTGACCGACTTCGAGGGCCGGCCCGTCGAGGCCCGTCCGTACCACGTCGACTGGGACATCTCCGCGGCCGAGAAGGCCGGTTACGACTGGTTCATGCGCAAGGAGATCTTCGAGCAGCCGGTCGCGGTGAGCGACGCGCTGCTCGGCCGGCACAGCGAGGCCGGTGAGCTCCAGCTCGACGAGGTCCGGATCACCGAGGACGAGCTGAGGGACGTCGACCGAATCGTCATCATCGGCTGCGGCACGGCGAACTACGCCGGCCTGGTCGCCAAGTACGCCATCGAGCACTGGACCCGGATCCCCTGCGAGGTCGAGCTGGCGCACGAGTTCCGCTACCGCGACCCGATCCTGACGCGCAACACCTTGGTCATCGCGATCAGCCAGTCCGGGGAGACCGCCGACACGCTGATGGCGATCCGCTACGCGCGCCGCCAGCGGGCCAAGGTGCTGGCGATCTGCAACACCAACGGCTCCACCATCCCGCGCGAGTCCGACGCCGTGATCTACACCCACGCGGGCCCGGAGATCGGCGTCGCCTCGACCAAGGGCTTCCTGACCCAGCTCGTGGCCTGCTACCTGCTCGGCCTCTACCTCGCGCAGGTCCGCGGCACGAAGTACGGCGACGAGATCGCCGCCGTGGTCCGCGAGCTGGAGAAGATGCCGGCACACGTGCAGCGGGTGCTCGACGGGGCGCAGGCGGTCTACGACCTCGCCCACGAGCACGCGAGCTCGCGGTCGGTGCTGTTCCTGGGCCGTCACGCCGGCTACCCGGTCGCCCTCGAGGGTGCGTTGAAGCTCAAGGAGCTCGCCTACATCCACGCCGAGGGGTTCGCGGCCGGCGAGCTCAAGCACGGACCGATCGCGCTGATCGAGGAGGGGTTGCCGGTCTTCTGCGTGGTCCCGCCCCGCGGTCGCGACCAGCTGCACGACAAGATGATCTCCGCCATCCAGGAGGTCCGGGCCCGTGGTGCCCGCACCATCGTGCTGGCGGAGGAGGGCGACAGCGAGGTGACGCCGTACGCCGACCACATGATCCGGCTGCCGGTGGTACCCACCCTGCTCCAGCCGATCGTGGCCACGGTGCCGCTGCAGCTGTTCGCGTGCGAGCTGGCCACGCAGATGGGCCACGACGTCGACCAGCCCCGCAACCTGGCCAAGTCCGTCACCGTCGAGTGAGCGCTGATGATCCTCGGCGTCGGGACTGACCTCGTCGACCTCGCGCGCTTCGAGGCCGCGGTCGAGCGCTCGCCGCGCCTGGTCGACCGCCTGTTCACCCCGCGCGAGGCGGTGCTCCCGGTGCACTCGCTCGCGGCCCGCTTCGCGGCCAAGGAGGCGCTGGCCAAGGCGCTGGGCGCCCCCGGCGGACTGGGTTGGCACGACGTCGAGATCGTCAGCCCGCCGCCCCGCTTCGAGATGCGGGGCACCCTGACGGAGGCGATGGCGGGTCTCGGCGCGGCGCACAGCCACCTCTCGATGAGCCACGACGGTGGCTTCGCGATGGCCTTCGTGGTGCTCGAGGGCCCCGCTAGCGTGACCGCATGAGGTGGGCCCACACCGTCGAGCAGGTGCGTGCCGCTGAGGCCGCGCTGATGGCACAGCTGCCCGAGGGGGCGCTGATGCAGCGGGCCGCCTCGGGCCTGGCGGTGGCCGTCGCGGACCTCCTGGGACAGGTGTACGGCGCCCGCGTGCTGCTGCTCGTCGGTGGCGGCGACAACGGCGGCGACGCGCTCTGGGCGGGATCGCTGCTCGCCCGCCGGGGCGCGGCCGTCGAGGCGGTGCTGCTCTCCGAGCACACCCACCCCGAGGGTCTTGCTGCCCTGCGCGGCTCCGGCGGACGTGTGGTCGCCGCGGCCGATGCCCACCACCCCGACGTGCTCGTCGACGGCATCGTCGGCATCGGTGGGCGCCCTGGTCTGAAGCCCGAGGCGCAGGGGGCGTTGGCGCTGTTCCCCCAGGTGCCCGTCGTCGCGGTCGACGTGCCCTCGGGCGTCGACGTCGACACCGGGCGGCTCGACGGGCCACACGTGCGGGCGGACCTCACCGTCACCTTCGGCACCCACAAGATCGCCCACCTCGTGGACCCCGCCGCACAGGCAGCGGGGGTGGTCCACCTCGTCGACATCGGGCTCGACCTGCCGCTCGCGCCGGTCGAGGCGCTCCAGGCCGCCGACGTGGCCGCGCTGCTCCCGGTGCCGAGCGGCAACGAGCAGAAGTACACCCGCGGCGTGGTCGGCGTCCGGGCCGGCTCCGCGACGTACCCCGGCGCGGCCGTGCTGTGCACCTCGGGTGCCGTGACCGGGCTCGCCGGGATGGTGCGCTACCAGGGCTCCGCCGCCGACGCGGTGCGTGCCCGGCACCCGGAGATCGTGGTCTCCGACGGGCGGGTGCAGGCGTGGGTCGTGGGGTCCGGCGGCGATGCCGACGCCGAGCAGGCACTGGCGGACTCGCTCGCCGACGGGGTGCCGACCGTCGTCGACGCCGACGCGCTGAGCCATGTCTCCCGCGGCCCGGCCGGACTGGTGCTGACGCCGCACGCCGGTGAGCTGGCCAGGATGCTCGGCGTGGAGCGGGAGGAGGTCGAGGCCGACCAGCTCGGGTTCGCGCGCCGTGCGGCGCACTCCTACGACGCCGTGGTGCTGCTCAAGGGCCGGCACACGCTGGTGGCCCGCCCGGACGGCCGCGTGCGGGTGACCACGAGCGGGGTGCCCTGGCTCGCGGTCGCCGGTGCGGGCGACGTGCTGTCCGGCGTGATCGGCTCGCTGCTCGCCGCGGGTCTCGACCCCTTCGACGCCGCATCGGCCGGCTCCTGGCTGCACGGTGCCGCCGCCACCCTCGCCAGCGGCGGCGGCCCCGTCACCGCCGGCGCCGTGGCCGAGGCCGTACCGGCCGTGGTCCGCGACCTGGAAGGCACGTCGTGACCGTGTCCTCCGGTCCGCCGCCGAGCCCGCACGCGGAGATCGTGGTCGACCTCGCGGCCATCCGCGGCAACCTTCGCCGGCTTCGCGAGCTCGCCTCGGAGGGCTCGTCACCCGCGCCCGCGATGATGGCGGTGGTCAAGGCCGATGCCTACGGGCACGGCATGGTGCCCGTGGCACGGGCAGCGCGCGAGGCCGGGGCCGAGTGGCTGGGGGTGGCGACCCGGGAGGAGGCGCTGGCGCTGCGGGCCGCGGGTGACACCGGTCGGTTGCTGTGCTGGCTGGTGGCCCCGGGCGCGGACTTCGCGCCGCTCGTGGCCGGCGACGTGGACGTCACCGCCTCCAGCAGCGCGCAGGTGGACGACGTCGTACGCGGCGCGCGCGAGGCCGGCCAGGCGGCGCGGCTGCAGCTGAAGTTCGACACCGGCCTGTCCCGCAACGGCGCTCCTCGCGGGGACTGGCTGGAGCTGGTCACCGCGGCCCGGATCGCCCAGGACGAGGGGACCGCGGTGGTGACCGGGCTCTGGTCGCACCTCGCGTGCGCCGACGAGCCCGACCACCCGGCGAACGCCAGCCAGCAAGAGGCATTCGACGAAGCCTGCGGGTTGGCCACCGACGCGGGTCTCGAGCCCGAGGTCCGCCACCTGGCCAACTCCGCAGGCGCCCTCCTGCACCCGGCTGCGCGTCACGACCTGGTCAGGTTCGGCATCTCGCTGTACGGCTTCAGCCCGGCCCCCGACGTCGTGTCCACCGCAGACCTCGGCCTCGTGCCCGCGATGACGGTGCGTGCGACCACCGTGCTGGCCAAGGACCTCCAACCAGGTGACGGCGTGTCCTACGGGCACACCTTCGTGGCCACCGAGGCGATGCGGGTGGCGCTGGTGCCGATCGGGTACGCCGACGGGCTGCCGCGGCACGCCTCGTCGAAGGCAGAGGTGCAGACCCGCGGCGCGCGCGCGCCCGTGCTCGGCCGGATCTGCATGGACCAGTTCGTGGTCGCGGCGCCGGGTACGAACGCCGGCGACGAGGTGGTGCTCCTCGGCACAGGTGCCCACGGGGAGCCCACCGCGACCGACTGGGCTCGTTGGTCGGGGACCATCGAGTACGAGATCGTCTCCCGGATGGGCGGTCGCGCCACGCGCCTGTGGGTGGACAGCGAGGACCGCGGGTGAGCACACGTCGCTCCCTGGCCTATGCCGCGGGCGGGCTGGGCGCTGCGGCGCTGGCAGCCGTCGCCACCGGGGTCGTCGTCGAGCGCCGCGTCGTCAAGGCCCGACGCGACGGTGCCGCGGAGGCCGACCGGCTGGGCGCGCTGCGGTCGGACCCCGTCGAGGTCCGTACCGATGACGGGGTCACCCTCCACGCCGAGGTCGACGAGGTGGCGCCGTACGCCGCGGAGAAGGGGAGGCGTCGTCGGCGGGGGACCACTCTCGTCTTCGTGCACGGGTATGCGCTGAACCTCGACTGCTGGCACTTCCAGCGCGAGGCCCTGCGGGGCCGGTACCGGATGGTGTTCTACGACCAGCGCTCGCACGGCCGCTCCGGCCGCTCGGACCGCGAGCACGCCACCATCGACCAGCTCGGCGAGGACCTGGTGCGTGTGCTGGAGGAGCTCGCCCCGGCCGACGACGTAGTCCTCGTCGGCCACTCGATGGGCGGGATGTCGATCATCGCGATGGCCGAGCGTCACCCCGAGCTCTTCGCCGAACGGGTGCGCGGCGTCGCGCTGATCTCCACGACCGCCGGTGGCCTCCAGGTGCACCGGACCCTGAGTCGCTGGATCCCCGACGGGCTCGGGCAGCTCGTCGCGCCGCGCCTGGTGGCGGCGCTGGCCAAGGCGCCGGAGCTGGTGGACTCCGCACGCCGCCCCGGGTCGAACATCGGGTTCCTGGTGGCCGACCAGTTCGCCTTCGGGAGCAAGTTCGTGCCCGCCTCGGAGGTGGAGTTCCTCGACGAGATGCTCGCGGGGACCTCCTTCGACGTGCTCGCCGAGTTCTTCCCGTCCTTCTCGGCGTTGGACAAGTTCGACTACCTCGAGCCTTTCTCGCACGTGTCGACCACGGTGATCTGCGGGACCCGGGACAAGCTCACCTCGATCGGGCACAGTCGCAAGCTGGCCAAGCACATCCCCGGCGCCACGCTCGTCGAGTGCGAGGGGTCCGGCCACATGGTGATCTTCGAGGACCGCGACCGGGTCAACGCCGCCATCGTCTCCCTCGCCGACGGCGCCTCGGCGGCCACGGGCCGATGACCACCGAGATCCACCGGGTCGACGGCACGCGCGCGGCCGACGTGCTCGCCGTCATCCACGAGGCGTTCGCCAACCGGCCGCCCCTCGACCCGCCCGCCACCGCCCTCGAGGAGAGCGAGGAGTCGGTCCGAGCCGCGCTCGACGCGCACGGCGGGCTCCTCGTCGAGCACGACGGCAAGCCCGTGGGCGCGCTGATGTTCGACCCCCGCGGACGGCTGCTGGGGCTGCGCCGCGTAGGTGTGCTGGCCGACGTACGCGGGCTCGGCGTCGCCGCACAGATGGCCTCGCGGGCCCGCGAGATCGCCGAGGAGAGCGGCTACACGGGACTGGAGATCGAGGCGCGGGTCGAGCTCCCGCAGACGGTGCGGTTCTGGCGCAACCTCGGGTACGCCGAGTCGCACCGGGAGGGCAACCGGGTGCTGATGGTGCGGCTGCTGCCCCGATCGGTCGCCCTCCCCACCCCCAGCGACACCTACGACTTCGGCCGCTCGCTCGCGGCGCGGCTGCACGCCGGCGACCTGCTGATCCTCACCGGTGACCTCGGCGCCGGCAAGACGACGCTGACGCAGGGGATCGGCGAGGGTCTCGGTGTGCGGGGCGCGGTCACATCGCCGACCTTCGTGATCTCCCGGGTGCACCCCTCGCGCGGCATCGGCCCCGCGCTGGTGCACGTCGACGCCTACCGCCTGGGCGGCTCGGCCGAGCTCGACGACCTCGACCTCGACACCGACGTGGAGGAGGCGGTCACGGTGGTGGAGTGGGGCGAGGGCCTGGCCGAGGCACTGTCCACGGACCGCCTCGAGCTCGACCTGCACCGCCGCGACGACGACGTGCGCGAGCTCACCATCACGCCCGTCGGCCCCCGCTGGCGCGAGTTCGAGGTCTGAGCCGCGATGCGGCGCGCAGAGTTGCCGCGTTCGCCTGCGGCGGGGCACGGAGATGCCTACCGTGGAACGCATGCGGACGCTGGCGCCGGCCCGACTGCTCCTGGGCATCGCGATGTTGCTGGTGAGCTGCGCCCTCCTCGCCGTGGGCACCACGCTCTTCCTCGACCGCGGGACGGCCTTCGACCGGATGGCGCTCGACGGCCCGGTGGCGGCGAACCCCGTCGACTACGTCGTGCCGTGGATGCTGGCGGCGGTGCTCGTCGCGGCGTCCTGCCAGCTCTTCCGCGGACGCCCTCGCGACCAGCTGTTCTGAGCTGCTTCTGAGCGCCTCCTAGACTCCGGGAGTGCTGCTCGCCTTCGACACCGCCACGCCCCACGTGACCGTCGCGCTGCACGACGGAGCGCAGGTGGTGGCGACGTACGAGTCGGAGGAGTCGATGCGGCACGGCGAGATGCTGGCGCCCGGGATCGAGCGCGTGCTCGAGGAGGCCGGCGCGACGGCCGCGGACCTGACCGAGATCGCCGTCGGCGTCGGGCCGGGCCCGTTCACGGGTCTGCGCGTCGGACTGGTGACCGCGCGGACCCTGGCCTTCGCCCTCGACGTCCCGGTGCACGGCGTCTGCTCCCTCGACGTGCTGGCGGCAGCGGCCGTCGACGAGGGCCTGGCCGAGTTCGCGGTGGCCACGGACGCGCGCCGCAAGGAGGTCTACCTCGCCTCGTACGCCGGGGGTCGGCGGGTGTCGGGACCCGAGGTCGTCAAGCCCGGTGAGGCGACCGACGTCCCGACCGTGGGACGAGGCGCCCGCCTCTACCCGGACACGTTCCTCGACGCCCGGGACCCGGAGCACCCGTCGGCGGCCGTGCTCTGCGACGTCGTACGACGCGAGCGGTTCGAGCTGCTGCCACCTGCCCCGCTCTACCTGCGCCGTCCCGACGCGGCCGAGCCGGGCAAGCCCAAGCGGGTCAGCTGACCCCGGTCGGCTCACCGGGTTTCGAGGCTCAGGCCGCCAGGCGGCCTTCGCACCTCAACCAGCGGATCTCGCTCGCGGTTGAGGTGCCCGAGCGCCAGCGAGGGCCTCGAAACCTGGTGCGGTGCGGGAGTCCGGACCGCGGGTCGCACCTCAACCGGCGGAAGGCGCGGCTAGGACTTCTTCGGTGGGAGCGGGAAGAACATCGAGGTCCGGGCGGCGTACTCGGGGTAGCCGGGCCGTTTCATCATCGTCTTCTCCAGCAGCTTGGCGCCGGTGGCGAAGAGCAGGAAGAGGGTCATCACCAGCGGCGAGAGGACGGTGACCAGCACCCACCAGGTCGCTCCTGCGCCCGCCGAGCCAGATTCCCCACCACACGCAGGCGTCGCCGAAGTAGTTCGGGTGGCGGGTGTAGCGCCACAGGCCACGGTCCATCACCTGCGGGCGCGAGTCCTTCGGCTCGCTGCGGTAGGACGCCAGCTGCTGGTCGCCCACAGACTCGAAGACGAGCCCCACCAACCACAGCAGGGAGCCGAGCCAGACCAGCGGCGTCCACCCACCCTCGTGGGTCCCCGCGGCCACCTGCACCGGCAAGGAGACGAACCACATGGCCGCCCCCTGGGTGAGGAACACCCGGACCACCGCATAGGAGAACGGCCTGCCCTCCAGCAGGGTCGCGTAGCGCGGATCCTCCTCGGAGGTGGCCAGGACCCGGCGTCCCACGTGCCAGGCGAGTCGAGCACCCCAGACCGCCACCAGCACGAACAGCCACCAGCGGATCGAGGTGTCTCCGACCAGGGCGCTGACCAGGGCGATGAGGACGAAGCCGAGTCCCCACACGACGTCGACGATCACCACTCGTCCGATGCGCGCGGGCGACGAGCGCGGTCACGGTCATCAGGACCGCGATCGCCACCAGGCTCGAGACGAAGACCACCAGCACGGTCACGACCTTCTCATCGGCGGAGTCTCACCAGTCCAGTCTCACGGCGGGCAACGTGTGCGCTGCTCCCGGGCGGACCATCAGGATCTGGTCGACGCCCATCCGGCCGTCGCGGAAGGCCATCGCCCCGCCGACCAGGTAGAGGCGCCAGACGCGGACGACCTCGTCACCGACGAGGGCCGTGAGCCGCTCGCGGTTGGCCTCGAAGTTCTCCAGCCACCCCTCGACCGTGCGCACGTAGTGCTCGCGCATCGCGTGCACGTCGCGCACCTCGAGTCCCGCGCGCTCGAGGAAGGCGACCGTCTCGCCGACCGGGCGCATGTGCATGTCGGGAGCGATGAACGACTCGATGAAGGGACCGCCCCCTGGGTGGCCGTCGCGACCACCGGCTCGGGACATCTGCTGGATGAGCACCCGCCCGCCGGGCCGCACCGCGTCGTGCAGCACCTGCGCGTAGGTGGCGTAGTTCTTCTCCCCGACGTGCTCGCCCATCTCGATCGACCCGACGGCATCGAATCTGCTCGGCCAGTCGAGCCGGTTGCGCCTCGGGGATCTCGCGGTAGTCCTGCAGCCGGATCTCGACCCGGTCCTCCAGGCCGCGCTCGGCGATACGGGCGTCGATGAACTTCTTCTGCTCGGCCGCGATCGTCACGCCCGTGACCAGCGCGCCGTAGTGCTGGGCGGCGTGCAGCGACAGGGATCCCCAGCCGCAGCCGACGTCGAGCAGGCGCATCCCCTCCTGGAGACCGAGCTTGCGGCAGACCAGGTCGAGCTTGTCGCGCTGCGCGTCCTCCACCGTGTACGACGGGTCGTCGGAGGTGTAGTAGCCCGAGGAGTAGGCCATCTGCGGCTCGAGGATCAGCGAGTAGAACTCGTTGGACAGGTCGTAGTGGTGGCTGATGGCGCGGCTGTCGCGGACCTTGCTGTGCAGTCGCCCGCGCAGGCGGGCCTGCGAGGCCGGCGGTGCCGGCGGGGTCCCGACCGCGCCGACGCCGAGGGCGGTGCGCAGGGCCCGGACGAAGGCCGACGGCGACGGGCGGACGCCCGAGAGCCCGCGGTCCGCGGCCACCGACCAGACGTGGGTGAGCGCGG
The DNA here is from genome assembly GCA_963839835.1 of uncultured Actinomycetota bacterium. Taxonomy (GTDB): domain Bacteria; phylum Actinomycetota; class Actinomycetes; order Propionibacteriales; family Nocardioidaceae; genus Marmoricola. Next base: position 294,731 of record CAWIWO010000011.1, on the reverse strand, counting down.
CGTCGAGGTCACCGTGCACCTCGAGCTCGCCGGTGACGTAGGCCTGCGCGGCACCGAGCTCGCCCGGGTGCCACATCAGGCGCCGGACCGCGTCCCGCGACCGCAGCTCGACCAGCGGCTGGTCGCTGGGACCGGCCTCGGTGCCGTCCCAGGCACGCAGCCGCACCGGCAGCTCTCCGCCGACGAACGGGCGCAGCGCGGCCTCGAGCCGCTGAGCCGTCACCCGCGAGGCCTCTCGAGCACCAGCTGCTGCACGTCGATGTAGCCCGAGGCGAAACCGGCCCGGGAGTACTCGAGGTAGAAGTGCCACATCCGCCGGAAGGTCTCGTCGAACCCGAAGCTCAGCACCTCGTCGCGCGCGGCCATGAACGTGGTGTCCCATCGGCGCAGCGTCTCCGCGTAGTGCTGCCCGAAGGACAGCTGCTCGGTGACCCGCAGGCTGGTGTCGGCGCGGGTGATCTGGTCGATCGCCTCGACCGAGGGCAGGAAGCCACCGGGGAAGATGTACTTGTTGATCCAGGTCCACGTGTGCCGGGTCGCCAGCATCCGGTCGTGCGGCATCGTGATGGCCTGGATCCCGACCTTGCCGCCGGGAGCGAGGAGCCGGTCGATCGTCTGGAAGTACGTCGACCAGTACTCGTGGCCGACCGCCTCGATCATCTCCACCGACAGCACGGCGTCGTAGGTGACTCCGCTGGTCGAGCCGGTCGAGACGTCGCGGTAGTCGCTCAGCTCGACGTGCACCCGGTCGGCGTACCCCGCGGCGGAGATGCGCTGCTCGGCGAGCTCGAGCTGCTCGCTCGAGAGCGTCACCGAGTGCACCGTGGCACCGCGACGGGCCGCGCTGATCGCGAGCTCACCCCAGCCCGTGCCGATCTCCAGCACGCGGGTGCCCGCGGTCACGCCGGCCTGGTCGAGCAGGCGGTCGATCTTGCGCTCCTGGGCAACCGTCAGGCTCTCGGCGTTGCTGCCCTCGGGCGGTGCGGCCTCAGGAAGTGCGCCCCGGCCCACGGCCGAGGTGTCGAAGAGGGCCGAGGAGTAGCTCAGGGTGTCGTCGAGGAAGACCCGGAACATCTCGTTGGACAGGTCGTAGTGGTGCGCGATGTTGTCGCGGGTGTTGTCCTGGGTGTTCCGCTGGTGCTTCGGCGGCCGGCGCACGTAGGCCTTGCGCAGCTTCTGCAGCGGCTCGGGGATCAGCCGGGGCAGGTCGGCCGCCAGCACGGTCAGGAAGCCGCCGAGGTCCTCGGCCTCCCACGCCCCGGTCAGGTAGGCCTCGCCGAAGCCGATCAGGCCGTCGCGGCCGATGCGCGCGTAGAACTCGTCGGGGCGGTTGATCGTCATGGCCGGGCCGCCGGTGCCGATCTCGGTGGTCGAGGTCAGCCCCGCGCGCCTCGTCGAAGCCCGCTCGGTCACGGTCACCGGCAGCCGGCGTACGGCGCCTCGGAAGAGCCGCCGGGCGATCCTGGACGCGACGTCGGCCTTGAAGCCGTTGGGATAGGTGTCCAGGCCCGCCCAGGCGAGGCTGGGGCGGGAGGGTGTCGTCGTCATCAGACGCCTTCCTGTCGTGGGTGGTCGGGCCGAGGCCGGATCCCGAGTCGGCGGGCCCACAGCCAGATGCCGTGTGCCCGGATGAGCAGTGCGCCGCGCAGCGCGGCAGGAGCCGCGCGCCACGGTGAAGCCTTGGTGACGGTCCCGTCGAGCGAGGCGCTGAACACGGCGCCGGCGTCGCTGCGGCCGTCCGAGGAGTGCAGGGTGATCGAGACGTGCAGGCGCTCCGCAGGACGGGGGACCGCGATCTCGTAGTAGCCGTCGGTGCCGTGGAACGGCGAGACGTACAGCTCCTTCTCGGTCTGCGCCCGCCCTTGCTCGTCGGGGTGGACGAGGTACGCGTGCCGCTCGCCGTAGGTGTTGTGCACCTCGACGACGACGCCGGCCAGCTCGCCGCTGCGGCGGTGGCACCAGAACACGCTGATCGGGTTGAAGCAGTAGCCGAAGGCCCGGGCGTTGGCAGCCATCACGATGCGGCCACCGTCGCTCTCGACGCCGTTGAGCGCCAGGAACCGCTCGACGTTGGCCTTGATCGCGCGCTCCGGATCCCCGAGGTGGTCGCGCGCCTCGAAGCTGCCCTTGAGGTGCCGGAGGGCGCCGTGGTCGGGCAGGTGGTCGAGGTCGACCAGCCACGTGTGCTGGTGGTGGGTGAAGCTGCGCCTGATCGGTTTGCGGCGGGTGTGGCGGATCGTGCTCGCGTAGGTCGTGGGCTCGAGCGGCGCCGGGACGAACGCGGTCTCCTGCTCCGGGAGCGACCACTCCGCGCCGAGCCGGCGGGCCGCCTCCACCCCGGAACGGGCGCCGTCCTCGTGGAAGCCCCAGCCGCTCCACGCCCCGGCGAACACCACCCTTTCGGTGTCGCACTCGGGCAGGCGGCCCTGCGCGGCGACCGACTCCGGCGTGTAGAGCGGGTGCTCGTACTCCATCGTGTCGAGCACCTTCGACTGGTCGACGAGGTCCTGGCCCCCCAAGGTGACCAGGAACCGGGTGCCGTCCGCCGGGACCGGGAGTCGCTGCAACCGGGTGAGGTCGTAGGTGACGGTGACCGGGTCGGCGCCCTTCCCGGTGGTCGAGCTTGTCGACGCCCGCCGGAGGTAGTTCCACGACGCCCGGGCGCGGGGGAGCCGGGGCAGCACGCTGGTGTCGGTGTGCAGCTGCGCGGTGTTGCGCGAGAAGGGCATCGCGGCCAGCACCTCTGCCTGCGCCGGCGTGGGCTCGGCCAGCATGCTCAGGGCCTGGTGCGGGTGGGTCGCCAGGACGACCGCGTCGTAGCGGTCGACCTTGCCGTTGCCGTCGGTGACCTCGACGCCGTCGGCCGTCTCCAGCACGGAGGTCACCTTGGTGCCGGTGCGTACCTCGCTCCCGGATGCGACCAGCCCGGCCGCGACCCGGGTGACGTACTCGCGCGAGCCGCCGGTGACGGTGCGCCACTGCGGCGAGCCGAGGACGCCGAGCATCCCGTGGTGCTCGAGGAACCGGAACAGGTAGCGCGCGGGGTACTCGAGGGCCACCGCCGGGTCGCAGGACCACACGCAGGCCACCAGCGACTCCATGAAGTGGGTGCGGAACAGCGGGGAGAAGTGCCCGGCCTCGAGGAACTCACCGAGGGTCTGGTCGTCGTCTTGGTGGTCGAGCCAGTCGAGACCACTCGCTTCGCCATCCGGTGGAACCGCGGGATCTCGGTCAGCATCCGCAGGTACGACGGCCGCAGCGCGTTGCGCCACGTCGGGAACAGGCCGGAGCCACCGAGCGCGCCGGCGTACTCCAGGCCGCCGAAGGCGTCGATGGGCTCGTCGGCGCGCACCGACATCGACATCTCGGAGTCCTGCGTGGCGACGCCCGAGCTCGTCGAAGAGCCGGAGCAGGTGCGGGTAGGTGCGCAGGTTGTGCACGATGAACCCGGTGTCGATCGCGAACTCCTGGCCCGCGTGCTCGACGACGTGGGTGTCGGCATGGCCGCCGAGCCGGGTGTCGGCCTCGTACAGCGTCACCTTGCTGCGGCGCGAAAGCACGTGGGCCGCGAGCAGCCCGGCGACGCCGCTGCCCACGACGGCAACGTGGTCGGGGTGCGTCATGCGCCGGCCTGGTCGAAGTCGAAGAGAGCGATGGGCTCGTTCGTGGGCTCCTTGGAGCCACCGGACGGCTCGAGCGAGATCGCCGCGGCGTTGGCGTTCGCGGCGTCGCCCTGCAGGAGCTGCTTCTGGTCGCCGGAGCCCTTCATCAGCCCGGCCGGGACCATCCGGCCCGCCGAGTTGCGCAGCCAGAGCTCGTAGACCTTGCCGTCCGGCGCGGCGCGGCATCTTCTCGGTGACCACCACGGCCTTGCCCAGCTTCTCCGACCGGATCACGGTCGCGGTGGCGCCGTCGGGGAAGCTCACCTTGACGTGCTTGGCGTCCCCGGCGGCCATCACCTGGTCGGCGGCGCTGACCTGCGAGACCGGGCCCGGGCTCGTCGCGCCAGGGCTGCGGCGACGGCGGCGATCCCGAGGACGGCCAGGACGACTGCCGCCGCGGCCAGGGCGCGCCATCCGGAACCGGTGCCGACGCAGGGGCACCACCTCCGCGACGGCACCCTTCGGACTCGTCGCCGGCTCCGTCGCTCCGACCTCCGGAGGCAGCGGGCGCACGGTGCGGATGCCGGCGAGCACGTTCGCGCGCAGCGAGGCAGGCGGGGTGAGTGCGGCGTCGTCGGCCAGCATCGCCGCGGCCTCGCGCAGGCTGGACACCTCCGCCTGGCAGTCGTGGCAACCCGGCAGGTGCTCCTCGAACGCGGCCCGCTCGGCGTCGTCGAGGGCGTCCACGACGTAGGCGCCGGACAGCGCATGGATGGAGCCGTTTCGAGACTTGGTCACTGTCCCACTCCCATCGTGTCTCGGAGGCGGATGAGTCCGTCTCGGATGCGTGTCTTGGCCGTCCCCAGCGGCAGGTCGAGCATCGCTGCGACCTCGGTGTGGGTGTAGCCCTTGAAATAGGCGAGGTCCAACGCCTCACGCTGGACGTCGGTGAGGCTCTGCATCGCCTGGCGGACCCTGCGCGCCTCCATCGAGGCGTTCGCCGCTTCCGCGGTCGAGTCGTGCTCGCGGGTGCCGCTCTGCTGCAGGTAGGTGGTGTCGCGCCGGGAGCTCGCCTCGGCCGAGCGGACCCGGTCGACGGCCTTGCGGTGCACGATCGTCAGGATCCAGGAGACGGGGCTGCCGAGCTTCTCGTCGAAGCGGCTGGCGGTGCGCCAGATCTCCAGGAGCGCCTCCTGGGCGACCTCCTCGGCCTGCGCGGGGTCCCGCACCACCCGGACGGCGAGACCGTAGGCCCGCGCCGCCACCGCGTCGTACAGCTCGGCGAAGGCGGCCTCGTCGCCGCGACCGGAGCGCCGGAGCAGCTCTGCGAGAGGTGCGCCGACCTGGGCTCTCGGCGTGGTCCGCGGGGAGCCCTCGGCTTCCGGGACGGTGTTGTCCACAGGACTAACCTTCCCAGACACATAGATGAGGCACATCAGGAGTTCGGGCCCACCGACATTCCGGATTGCCGTCGGGACCTGCGATTTCGCAAGATGTGCTGTGGCCTCCTACACCGTGAATCCCGACGCCGTCGCGCACGCCGAGAAGCTGATCCGCAACCGGCAGTACGTCCTGGACAGCGACTGGGGGGAGGTGCAGCCCCAGGCAGAGGCCCAGAACACGTATCTGGAGCACCACACCTGGGAGCAGTACGCCGCCTGGCACCTCGGCCTGACCGAGGGTGCGAACGACGAGACGAAGGCCCGCTACGCCTTCGTCTACGGCGACCTGCGCCGGGTCCACCGCACCGGGCTGATCGCCTGCGTCTACCGCGCCTCGGAGTGGCGGCACAAGGAGGTCGAGCTGGCCGCGCACGACCTGCTGCAGCTGCTCGACCGGGTCAGCGGGTGACGCAGGTCCGGCCCGCCGGCGTCGCAGACGTTGCGCGCCGTGGTGAGGCTCGAGTCCACCTGCCTCGGCGACGACGCCTGGAGCGAGGCGCTGGTCAGGGAGGGGATCACGGGTGCCCTGCCGACCGTGTCCTACCTCGTCGCGGTCGACGGGGACGAGGTGGTCGGGCACGCGGTGACCTCGGCGGCCGGCGACATCGCGGAGCTGCAGCGCATCGCGGTGGCCGGCGAGCACCGCCGTCAGGGCGTGGGGGCGCTGCTCCTCGCAGCGGCGGTCGAGGCCGCCTCGCGCACCGAGGCCGACCGGATGCTGCTGGAGGTGCGGGCGGACAACCGGACGGCGCTCGCGTTCTACGCCGACGCCGGCTTCGTGGAGATCGACCGCCGGGAGCGCTACTACGCCGACGGCGCCCCCGCCATCGTCCTGCGGCTGGCCCTGGGCAAGGGGTGCGGGGCGAGCGTCAGTTTCCCGGTTGAGGTCTCGACTGTCGCTCACCGACGACGTGTGCGACCAGCGGGCTGGTCGAGCAGCGAGCGCCAGCGAGTCGGTCTAGTCGGGACTGCGCCGAGCAGCGCGGCGAGCTTCCGGACCGCCAGCTCGGCGTAGAGGGTGGTCTCGTCGGGCAGGACGGCGGGGTCGAAGTCCGCGCGGGGGCTGTGGTTCGAGGGTGCCGTCTCCGGGTCGAGGCCGGGCAGCGTGGCGCCGAGGAAGACGAAGGCGCCGGGTACGGCGGCGAGCACGCGCGAGAAGTCCTCCGAGCCGGTGATCGGGTCCGGCAGGTCGTCGTACCGCTCCTGGCCGAAGACCTCGCGCACCACGTCCGCCGCGAAGTCGACCTCGGCGGCGTCGTTGACGGTGAGCGGGTACTCGTCGCCGTAGTCGATGTCCACCTCGACCCCGTGGGCGCGGGCAACACCCTGGAGCGTCTCCCCGATGGTCTCGCGCAGGCGCTCCTTGCTGGCCTCGGAGAAGCGCCGCACCGTGGCCTCGAAGCGCGCGGTGTCCGGGATGATGTTGCGTCGGGTGCCGCCCTGGACCATCCCGACCGTGACCACCACCGGGTCGAAGACGTCGAAGCGACGGGTGACCATCGTCTGCAGCGCGGTGATCATCTCGGCCATCGCCGCGATCGGGTCGCGACCCTTGTGCGGCGTGGACCCGTGCCCGCCCTGCCCGCGCACGGTGACGAACAGTCCGTGGGAGGCCGCCATCAGCGGGCCCGGGCCGGCTGGCGAACTGGTGGTTGCCGAAGGTGTTGGAGAAGACGTGGGTGCCGTACGCCGCGTCGACCCGCCGCCCGGCCGCGTCCAGCACGCCCTCCTCGAGCATCACGCCGGCGCCGTCCCAGCCCTCCTCGCCGGGCTGGAACATCAGCACGACGTCGCCCGCAAGATGGTCCCGGTGCTGCGACAGCAGGCGCGCGGCACCGATCAGGCTGGCCGTGTGCAGGTCGTGGCCGCAGGCGTGCATGGCGCCGTTGGTCGAGGCGAAGTCCAGGCCCGTCTCCTCCGCGACCGGCAGGGCGTCCATGTCGGCGCGCAGCAGCACGGTCCGCGGATCCGCCTCGTCGCGAGCGCCGCCGCGCAGCACCGCCGTCACCGACGTGGTCGCCTCGCCCGTGGAGATCTCCAGCCCGAGACCGTCCAGCTCGCGCAGCACCTTCTCCTGGGTCCGCGGCAGGTCGAGCCCGACCTCCGGGTCCCGGTGGATCTCCTGGCGCAACCGGACCAGGTCGTCCTTCATCGCCTGTGCATCACCGTGCAGGTCCATCGGTCTCCGGGTCTCCTCAGGGCAGGTAGTAGGTCGGGTTCGGCAGCTTCACCGCACGGTCGGCGTGGCCACCGAGCAGGTCGCTGAACTGGTCCCCGACGTTCCCGACCACGTCGTACCCGAGATCCTCCACGTGTGCCCGGGTCAGTGACTTGTACTCCGTGGTCGTGCAGACGCCGTCCGCGCAGGGTGTTCCGGTCATCCACGGGCGCGTGCTGCCCGGGGTGGAGCCGGAGACCCACTTGGTGAAGTAGAGCGGGCTGGAGAAGCCGTGGTAGCCCACCTTGGCCAGGTTGCCCAGCGTCGCGGCCTTCTGGGTGTCGTTGCGCCCCGTCAGCCCGACGACCGTGCAGCCGGCGGTGTCGACGGCGTTCACCACGGCGGTCATCCCGGGCGTCGCCGGGAACCTCTCCGGCTGCACCCACTGCTGGTCCTGGAGCACGGGGTCGAAGTTGAAGTGCATCGCCCCGTCCTCCATGTCGTAGGTCCACAGCGTGGTGTCGTCGGCGTCGAAGACGACCGCGGGGTTCTTGCCGGCCGCCTTCGCCTGCGTGCACGACTGGACGAGGCTCGAGCGCAGCCTCGCCGTGAGGCGTCTTCATCTCGCTGATGTACGGCGACGACGCCTTGTCCGCGATGCCGGCGGTCGCCTTGTAGTAGGTGCGGATCGTCGACTTCACGATGTCGATGTTGGGGATGCCCTCACCGCCCTGCGTCAGCCCGCTGGAGCCGTCGGGCTTCATCGTGAAGCGGGCCCTCGGGGAGAATCGTGGCCCGGCGGGGCTCCCGTCGAGGTCGGGGCTGGGCAGGAAGTACGTCGGGTTCGGCAGCTTCAGCGCGCGAGCCGCGTGCCCGCCCTGCAGGTCGCTCCACTGGTCGCCGACGTTGAGCACGATGCGGTAGCCGAGGCGTTCGATGTGCCGACGGGTTCCGGCCTTGTACTCGACGGTGGTGCAGGTGGCGGTCGCGCAGTGGACGTAGCGCGGCTTCTGGCTGGCGCCGACGCCGGTCCACTTGGTGAAGAAGGTGCGCCGGTTGAAGGCGTGGTATCCGACCTTGTGCAGGTTGGCGAGCGTGGCGGCCTTCTGGTCGTCGTTGCGGCCGGTGAGACCGAAGATCTTGAAGCCCATCCGCTTGGCCCGGTTGACGAAGCGCACCATCCCCGGCGTCGCGGGGAACCGCTCGTCCTGCACCCACTGGTTCTGGAGCACGGGGTCGAAGTTGAAGTGCATCGCCCCGTCCTCCATGTCGTAGGTCCACAGCGTGGTGTCGTCCGCGTCGAGGACGATCGCCGGCCGCTGGTGGTGCCTGCGGGCCTGCTTCTTCGCGCGGTGCAGGTAGCGCGACTGGTGCTGGAGGATCCGCCGCATCTGGGTGATGTACGGCGAGGAGTTCTTGTCCGCGATGCCGCCGGTCGCCTTGTAGTAGGTGCGGATCGTCGACTTCACGACGTCGATGTTGGGGATGCCCTCACCCCCCTGGGTCAGCCCGCTGGACCCGTCGGGCTTCATCGTGAAGTGCGTTCGGGGCGCGAGCACTTGCCCGCCGGCCGAGGTCGCGGCGGTGGCCGGCGTGGCCGGCGCGGCCGTGACGGTGAGCGCGAGCGCGACAGCACTCGCAGCGAGGAGAGACGTACGTCCAGACATGAGACCTGCTCCCGAGAGTGGATGAGGCGACTCCGGCAACCTAACCCACGCGGGGCATCATGGCGTCGTGACCGACCAACCGCTCGTCCTGGGCATCGAGACCTCGTGCGACGAGACCGGTGTCGGTGTCGTGCGAGGCCACGCACTCCTCGCCGATGCCGTGGCGTCCTCGGTGGAGGAGCACGCACGGTACGGCGGCGTGGTGCCCGAGGTCGCCTCCCGCGCCCACCTCGAGGCGATGGTGCCCACGATCCAGCGAGCCTGCGAGACGGCAGGGATCAGTCTCGGTGACGTCGACGCCCTGGCCGTGACCGCTGGGCCGGGCCTGGCCGGCGCGCTCCTCGTCGGCGTCGCCGCCGCGAAGTCGCTGGCGATCGCGCTGGGCAAGCCGCTGTACGGCGTGAACCACCTCGCCGCCCACGTCGCGGTCGACCAGCTCGAGCACGGTGCCCTGCCGGACCCGTGCCTGGCCCTCCTCGTGTCGGGCGGCCATTCCTCGCTGCTCCGGGTCAGCGACGTGACCTCCTCGGTGGAACCGCTCGGCGCGACGATCGACGACGCCGCGGGTGAGGCCTTCGACAAGGTGGCGCGCCTGCTCGGGCTGCCCTTCCCCGGCGGCCCGCACATCGACCGGGCCGCCCGGTCGGGGTCCTCGGTGGCCATCGACTTCCCGCGCGGGCTCAGCTCGGGGCGCGACCTCGAGCGGCACCGCTTCGACTTCTCCTTCTCCGGGCTGAAGACCGCAGTGGCGCGGTGGGTCCAGGCCCGCGAGGACTCCGGCGAACCGGTCCCCGTCGCCGACGTCGCCGCGTCCTTCCAGGAGGCCGTGTGCGACGTGCTGACCCGCAAGGCGGTGGACGCTGCCCGCACCGAGGGCATCGAGCACATCCTGGTCGGCGGGGGAGTGGCTGCGAACTCCCGGCTGCGGGCGCTGGTTGAGGAGCGTGCGTCGTCGTACGGCATCGAGGTGCGGGTGCCGCAGGCCCGGGCTGTGCACGGACAACGGCGCCATGGTCGCGGCGCTCGGCTCGGAGATGGTGGCTCGGGGCCGGACCCCGTCCCACCTCGACCTCCCCGCGGACTCCTCGATGCCGGTCACTCAGGTCGTCGCCTAGGTTGGTGCCATGCACCAGGTACAAGGCGTCATTGCGCGCTCCAAGGGCGCCCCGGTCGAGCTCGTCACGATCAACGTCCCCGACCCCGGGCCGGGCGAAGCGTTGGTGAAGGTGCAGTCGTGCGGCGTCTGCCACACCGACCTGCACTACCGCGAGGGCGGGATCAACGACGACTTCCCGTTCCTGCTCGGGCACGAGGCGGCTGGCGTGGTCGAGGCAGTCGGGGAGGGCGTCAGCGAGGTGGCCCCTGGTGACTTCGTCATCCTGAACTGGCGCGCGGTCTGCGGCGACTGCCGGGCCTGCAAGCGGGGCGAGCCGTGGTACTGCTTCGCGACCCACAACGCCACCCAGAAGATGACGCTCGAGGACGGCACCGAGCTCTCGCCTGCCCTGGGCATCGGCTCGTTCGCCGAGAAGACGCTCGTGGCTGCGGGTCAGTGCACCAAGGTCGACCCCTCGGCCCGGCCCGCCGCCGTCGGGCTGCTCGGCTGTGGCGTGATGGCCGGCCTCGGCGCGGCGATCAACACCGGCAACGTCGGCCGTGGCAAGAGCGTGGCCGTCATCGGCTGCGGGGGAGTGGGTGCTGCCGCCGTCGCGGGCTCCGCCCTGGCCGGTGCCTCGAAGATCATCGCGGTCGACATCGACCCGCGGAAGCTCGAGACCGCGACCAAGCTCGGCGCCACCGACACGGTCAACAGCAAGGACGCCGACCCGGTCGAGGCGATCCAGGGCCTCACCGACGGGTACGGCGCCGACGTCGTCATCGACGCGGTCGGCCGTCCCGAGACCTGGAAGCAGGCCTTCTACGCCCGCGACCTCGCGGGGACGGTCGTGCTGGTCGGCGTACCGACCCCCGACATGAAGATCCCCGACATCCCGCTGATCGACGTCTTCGGCCGCGGTGGCTCGCTGAAGTCCAGCTGGTACGGCGACTGCCTGCCCAGCCGCGACTTCCCGATGCTGGTCGACCTCTACCAGCAGGGGCGCCTCGACCTCGATGCCTTCGTCACCGAGGAGATCGGGCTCGGCGACGTCGAGGCCGCCTTCGAGAAGATGCACCACGGCGACGTGCTCCGCTCGGTCGTCATCTTCTGAGGGCCGGAACGCTGAAGCTCCTCTTCGCCCTGGTCTGCCTCGCCTCGCTCGTGGTGCTGTTCTCACCCGGCTCGGACACCCCGGACGTCGCGGTCAGCGACAAGCTCGTCCACGTCACCCTGTTCGGCGCCCTGGCGGTGACGGGCGTCCTGGCCGGCGTACCCGTGGTGGCGCTGGCGTCGGGGCTGCTCGTGTACGCCGGTCTCAGCGAGGTGCTCCAGACGACCCTGCCCATCGACCGCGACGGCGACTGGCACGACGCGCTGGCCGACACCATCGGCACGGTGATCGGCCTGGTGCTCGTGCTGGCCCTGCTCCGGTACCGGCGGCGACGCCGCGCTGCGTAGGGTCGCGGCATGACCTCCGTGCGCATCGACCACGCCGTCAGCAGCGGGACCTTCTCCCTGGACGGCGAGACCCACGACGTCGAGAACAACATCTGGGTGATCGGCAACGACGACGAGTGCGTGGTCATCGATGCGCCGCACAGCGTCGCCGACATCCTGAAGGTCGTGGGCGGCCGCCAGGTGAAGGCGATCATCGCCACGCACGCCCACGACGACCACGTCGGCGTCGCCCCCGCCCTGCGTGAACGCGTCACCGCGCCGATCCTGATGCACCCCGACGACCGCCCGCTGTGGGAGCTCACCCACACCGACCACCTCTGGGACGTCGACCTCGAGGACGGCCAGACCATCTCCGTCGGCGGTGCGGCGATCAAGGTGCTGCACACACCCGGCCATGCACCCGGTGCCATCTGCCTCTACGTGCACGACCTCGGCTGCGTGTTCACCGGCGACACCCTGTTCAAGGGCGGCCCGGGCGCGACCGGGCGCTCCTACAGCGACGAGGACGAGATCAAGGAGTCCATCCGCCGGGTGCTGTTCGCGCTGCCCGACGACACCGTGGTGCACACCGGCCACGGCGAGGACACCACGATCGGCGCGGAGAAGCAGAACCTCTAGCCGGGCCGCCGTACGACGGTCAGCGTTCGTCGTCCCAGGCCACCGCGCTGATCCGCCATCCGGTGCCGGTGCGCACCAGCTGGATCGACTTGGCTCCGGCGCCCGTGCGCTGCTCGCCGTCCTCCACCCAGGACTTGCCGTAGGTGCACCAGTGGTGGGCGACGTCGCCGTAGACCTCGGTGGTGCCGTCCACCTCCCACTCGCGGAAGTCGGTGACGCGTCCGCTCGTCAACAGCTCCCGACGAGGCTCGATGAACCCGGCGACGTCGTAGGACACCCGCGCGCCGCACGTCCGCACGATCAGCGCCTCCGGCAGCAGGACCTCACGCAGCGCGTCGAGGCGCCCCTCGACGTCGGGGCCGGAGGTGAAGGCGGCGAAGAACGTGCCGACGACCTCGTCGATCCGACTCCGGTCGTCTGCCACGACCGCGACGGTAGCCGGTCGGTCGTCTGCGGTTCTCAGTCGACGTCCCGCTCCGACGGCTCGTCGGGCAGCCGTGGCAGCTCCTGGGTCTCGTCGTCCGGGCCGGCAGGTGGGAGCAGGTCGCCAGTGGGCCGCCGTCGCACGTGGTGGCGGGCCGGCAGGCGGCGCGGAGGGAGCAGGCGCAGCTGCCGGCGTACCCGTTCGTCCAGGGCCAGCTCGTGCTGCAGCCGCCGCACCGTGGAGCGGGTGGCCGCGTAGAGCTCGAGCACGTCAGGGGAGGCTTCTCGGCCCATCGCCTCGTCGAGCTGGTCCCGGGCTCGCAGCATGCCGTCCTGCGCCTCCTGGAGCCGGGCGATGTCCTCCCGGCTCAGGCTGGTCTGCACGTCGCCCTCGTGGCGGACCAGCTCGCCGAACGCTGCGGCGCCGGCGGCCAGCCTGCCGAAGGTCTCGGCGAGGTCGCGCAGCACCTGGCGACCGGAGTCGTCGTCGAGCCAGTCGCCGTCGGCGGCGTCGGCCACCGAGCGCATCAGGCCGCGGATCGCCACCGCCGTGTGCTCGAGCGCCTCCAGGCCCTGCCGGAGGCCGGCCTCGACGTGCGGCGTACGGACGGCGCGCACGTTGAGCTGGCGCCCTTCTTCTGCCCGGAGCAGGGCGGCACCCACCACCGGGATGTCGTGGGTGATCCGCCGCGCGTCGTCGAGCCACTCCCGCGCCGCCCCGGACAGGTTCCGGGGCTCCCCGTCGGCCATCGCCTCGAGCTCCCCGGCCGCCCGCATCAACAGCTCGCTGACCGCGGCGGCCAGGCCGTGGATCTCACGGCCGGCGTCGGAGCTGGCGACCTTCGGCGGGAACACCAGCGTGGCGACGATGCCCACCGCGGCGCCCACCAGGGTCTCGGCGATCCGCTGCCATGCGGCCGCTTCCGCGCCGATCGCTCCGACGCCGAGGACGAGCATGGCGCTGATCGCCACCTCGACGAGGTTGGAACGCAGGCGCAGGAACTGGCCGATGGTGATGGAGATCAGGATCAGTACGCCGAGGCTCCACCACCTCAGCGGTACGACGGCCGCGAACCCGACCGCCACGGCCACGCCGGCCACCACCGCGACCACGCGGTCGACCCCGCTGGCGAGCAGCGAGAGCGGTGTCACCTGCACCACGAGCATCGCGGTCAGTGGCGCGAGCAGCGGCTGGGTGTCGGGGAAGAACAGGGAGGCTACGAGGTAGCTGGCCGTCGCCGCGATGGTGATGCGGAACGACCACAGCACGGAGGCGCGGCCGTCGCGGCGCACGCGCGCCAGCTCCCGGGAGACGAAGCCCCTCCACCACCGCACCACGCCTCATTCTGCAATGAGCGAACCTGGGCCGCCCGCAGTGAGGTCACCGAGAGGCGCGCGTGGTGAGCGTGCTTCCCGTGTACGCGATCCAGATCCAGAGAAACGCGGGTACCACGGTGATGACTGCACCCTCGAGGGAGAAGAAGCCGCTGCCGACGATGAACGACAGGAGCAGCAGCACGTGAGCACCGGCTGCTGCGGCTGCGAGGTGCCCGCTCAGTCGATCGAACATCCGGTGGGTGTACACGGAGATAGCGAAGGCCGTGAGCGCGGCCGCAGTCGGCATGCCGCTCATCGCGAGCAGCCCGAAGGTCAGGTCGTACAACAGCCTGGCTTCTGCAGGGGCTGGGTCTCGGTAGACGAGGACGTCGAAGCAGGTGAAGCCGGCGAGCAGCAAGGTGACGAACGTCACCGGTCGCGTCCCGCGGCATCCGCACACGTCAGCCGGTGGCGCCGAACTGCTCGACCCGGATCGCCTGTGGGCTGAATCCGCACTCCAGCAGCAGTCCCTCGGCAAGCTGCGCGAAGCGGGACGAGCCGCAGACGTAGGCCCGCTCACTGCCCGCGAGAAGTGGTCTGAGCTCCTCGGCCGTCGGTGGGCCCGCCGCGCGCACGTCCGTCTCGTGGCGGGTGTAGGCGATCGTCGCGCCGCTCCTGCTGAGCTCGTCGGCGTACGGCAGCTCCTCCGGGCTGCGGCCGACCGCCACCACCCGGACCAGCTCCGGGCGGCCGACGTGTCGCGCCGCTCGGGTCATCGCCACGGCAGGGACGACGCCGGACCCGCCGACCAGGCAGAGCGCCGGGGTCTCGGTGTCCCACAGGAACCAGCGTCCGATCGGGCCGCGGAGCTCGAGGACGTCGCCCACCTCGGCGACGTCGGCCAGGAACTCCGAGACCTCGCCGTCGGGCAGTCTCTCCACGAGGAACTCGACGAGCGGGTCGCTGTCGTCGGAGGCGAGGGAGTAGGACCGCTGGGCCGTGTAGTCGTCGGGAGCGCGCAACCGGATCAGGTAGTGCTGGCCCGGCCAGTGCCGCTGGCGGTTCTCGACTTGCATCCGCAGTCGGACCGTGGTCGGGGTCGGCAGCTCCTTGGAGATGATCCGTCCCGTCGTCCAGGCCGTTGACGCAGTCGAGGTGGAGCTCACGCGTCGCCCTGGTAGCGCTGCTCGCGCCAGGGGTCGCCACGGTCGTGGTAGCCGTTGCGTTCCCAGAAGCCGGGCTGGTCCTCGCTCATCAGCTCCAGGCGGCTGATCCACTTCGCGGACTTCCAGAAGTACAGGTGCGGCACCAGCATCCGGACCGGGCCCCCGTGCTCGCGCGCCAGCGGCTTGCCGCCGTACTCCCACACGATCCACGCCTTGCCGTCGGTGACGTCGCTCAACGGCAGGTTGGTGGTGTAGCCGGTGCTGGAGTGGGCCATCACGAAGGCCGCCTCGGGCTTGGGGCCGGCTGCCGCCAGCAGGTCGTCGACGCTGATCCCGCTGAACGCCACGTCGAACTTCGACCAGGTCGTGACGCAGTGGATGTCGCCGGTGTACGTCGAGCGCGGCAGCTGCTGGACCTGCTGCCACGTCCAGGTCGTCGGCTGGTCCACCAACCCGTCGACGCGAATGGTCCACGAGTCGAGGTGCACCTTCGGCGTCGCCTCGGCGGTCAGGACCGGCCAGCCGCCGCCCACGTCGTACTGACCCGGAGGCAGCCGTCCAGCGGGCCCCTCGGGTCGACGGCGGAAGAATCCTCGGGTCACCGGCATGTTCTTCATGATGCCGCAACTGGCCATCGGCGCATCGATACGTCCGCGCACCATCAGCGGCATGGACCGACGACTCGGTCCGGGTTCCGAGGTCACACTGTCACCGTGGACGATCGTCACGTCTCCAAGCTGTTGTCCCTGGTGCTACGCCATGCTCCTGGTCGGTTCGGGGTCACCCTTGATCCAGCCGGTTGGGTGGATGTCGACGTTCTGCTGGCGGCGCTGGCGCAGCACGGCAAGGCGATCCCGTCTGATCAGCTGACTCGCGTGGTGAGCACCAGCGACAAGCAGCGATTCGCCCTCGACACCTCGACCAATCGCATTCGGGCCAATCAGGGCCACTCGGTGCCGGTAGACCTCGGGCTGGCAGTCTCGACTCCGCCTGATCGGCTCTTTCACGGGACGCCGCGGCGAAACCTCGACGCGATCCTCACCGAAGGCTTGCGACCCGGTCGACGCCATGCTGTGCATCTGTCCCCGGACGTGGAAACCGCAAGGCGTGTCGGCGCGCGCCGAGGCGACGCCGTCGTGCTGCTCGTCGACGCAGGGGCGATGCATGCCGAGGGCCACGAGTTCACGGTTTCAGACAACGGCGTGTGGCTGGTGGCGACGGTTCCACCTCGATATCTGCGCGAACCCGGGGTGACGTCCAGCCTCACCGCCCGCGCTGCTCCCTCACCTTCTGGAGTGGAACCGGACCTTGCCGTTGGGGAGCTTGTCGTGGGTGAACCGGGGGTCGTGGATGCGGCGGTGGTGGTGCCCGCACAGCAACCGGCCGTTGGCGACGCTGGTCGCGCCGCCCTGGCTGAACGGGACGTCGTGGTGGGCGTGGCACATCGCGGCCGGGACGTCGCAGTCCTCCGCGGTGCAGCCGCGGTCGCGAACACCCATCACGACTCGCTGCGGCTCGGTGTGGAACCGACACTTCTGCCCGGCGTCGAGGACCACGGACTTGCCGCCCAGCACGACCGGGATGATCCCCGCCCGGCACGCCAGGCGCCGTGCTTGGGCTGCTGAGATGCGGCCGCCGGTGTCGAGGGTGCAGACGCCGGCCGACTCGAGCTGGTCCATCAGCTGGTCGATCGTCATCGTCACCACGACCGTGGCGCCGACACCTCCCGCGGACGGCACCCAGTGCGCGTCGATGGCCTCGATCACCTGGCCGAGCCCGATGCCCTCGCGCACCGCTTGGGGCAGGTCGGGGTCGATGCCCGAGCCACGGCTGGTGTCGTGACGCACCGGGTTGGTGAGCGCCTGGATCGCCTTGCGGAGCATCGCGCCCTGCAGCGCAGGAATGCGGAACCTCCCGTGGCACACCCCTTGGTCGTCCTCGGACATCGAGAAGGTCGTCTTGCGGGCAGCCCTGGCCTCGTCGGCCTCGAGCAGCTTGCCCTCGTAGGCCTCCGCCCCCTCGGGGCAGACGACCTCGAAGATCCGGTGACCCAGCGCTGCCAGCGCCACCGCGTCGTGAGTCGCCGCCAGATCGACCAGGTGGGCCTCGGCCTGGGTCCGCTGTTCGGGACCCACGGCGAACTCGCCCGACGTGGGCAGCGAGTCGACCGCGTGAACGATCGCTCGTGCCTGCGCTGTGTTCACCCCGCCCGTCGTCATCCCGTCCGCGAGCACCGGCATCGCCGACAGCTTCTTGGCCAGCTTGAGGTCCGACCGCGCTTCCCGGCGGGTCTGCCGGGTCTCCTTGGCAACGAACCCGCCAGCGTCGGCCGCGCCCGCCTCGAGACAGACACCGGCCGCCTCGGCCTCAGCGAGCAGGCGCAGGTAGATCGCGTCCTGCTTCGCCCTGGTCGTGGAGAGCCTGACCAGGGTCTGCCGCATCTCCTCCGGCCGCATGGTCGTCAGACCCATCTGGCCCACGTCGTCGAGCCGGGTGTCGAGGCGCTCGGCGAACGCCGCAACCGGGTGCTGGGGCACCTCGGTCAGCTGGCTGCTCATGAGTGAATTCAAGCAGCGACCACCGACAGAACTACCGCCTGACCTGGGCTTTCGCACAGGACACGGAGAATTTTTCTGACCTATTCTTCCGCGCCCGTGGCTCAGGACGCTCCATGCGCCCGAACGGCCAGGGAACGCCGCGCCGCCACGAGCACCGCCACGACGAGCAGGCCGAAGACGACGGCTCCGAGGAGGATCTCGGAGGGGCCGGTGCCGGCCTCCACCGCCTGGGCCGGCCCGAACCAGAGGCCGTAGGTCGCGGCGGCGCCAGCCGCCAGGGCGAGCTGGCGCCGACCGTCCCAGCCGGCCCGACGCGACCAGCGTCGGATCGCCAAGACACCCACGACCACCACAAGCGCCAGCCAGGCCGTCTGGAGCAGCAGGCCGGGGACACCGGAGCCGAACCAGTAGGCGCTGGTCAGGGCGAAGGCGGCCAGCCCGAGGACGACCGGTCGCGGCGGCTCACCGGGGACCGTGTCCGGTGCAGGCCGGCGCCCGACGAGCACTCCTGCGACGACCAGCACGACGATGACCACGGCGGAGGCAATGAACTGGAGGGGTGTCCCCACGAAGCCCTGGTCGTTCGCCTGCAGGACGCCGAGTGACACGCACCCGAGGACGAAGAGAGCCGCGATGGCTGCAAGACCGCGCCTCCCGAGCCACGGCTGCGACGGCGTGGGGTCGAAGGACTCGAGGACGGCGATCGGCACGCAGATGCTCCAGACCGTGTGCAGCGCGAGGCTGTAGAGCACGAGCGTCCCGCTGATCCCGAGTCCCGGGATCTCGCCGTAGGTGTCGAAGGAGCTCAGCCCGAGGTAGCCGGGGTTGAACACCATCTGGTCGACCGGCGCCTCCTCGACCAGGGCGTACGCCGCGGCGAACAGCGCGATGGTGGGCCACCCCCCGAGCCGCCGCCCGCACTCGCGGACGACCACGGCGCCGGCACCGTAGAGAGGCAGGTAGAGCAGCAGCGCGCCGATCTGCGAGATGGGGGTGTTGCCGAGCAGGTACTCCCCGACGACCGGCGCGAGCAGCATCAGGCCCAGGGTCATGAGTTTCGGCCGTCGCGCAGTGCTCACGCCGACCGCCTCTCGCGCAGGACCTCGAGGACGGCGATGACTGTCGCGACGGCCACGAAGCCCAGTGCTGCCGTGACTGCGGCGCCGAGGGCGTGGGCGTAGGAGGCTGCACCCGAGCCCGCGACGGCGCCGAAGAAGACCGAGCCGATCACCGCCTGGCCGATCGCAAGGCCAACGCGCTGAGCGGTCTGCAGGACCCCGCCCGCCGTGCTGCCGACGACGGGATCGACGTCGACCAGGGTCAGTGCCTGGTTGGGGGTGATCAGCCCGCCGGTCCCCAGACCCATCAGGAACAGTGGTCCGGCCAGCGCGAGCGTCGCGTGCTCGACCGGCACGGTGCGGGCGACCAGCGCCATCGAGAGGGCGCCCAGGCCGAAGACCAGGCACGCCGCGACCACGAGCGGGCGGCCGATCCGGCTGACGAAGCGACCCGCGGTCTGGGCGGCCACCGCGCTGCCCGCCGCGAAGGCGGTGACACCGAGCGCGGAGTCGAGGGCGCTGTAGCCCAGGCCGCGTTGGAAGTAGACGGCCAGGACGAGCGGCAGCCCGGCCGTGGCCGGGAAGAACGCCAGTGCGACCAGCACGCCGGCGGTGTAAGACGGCCGCCGGAACAGCCGGAGGTCGACGAGCGGGTCCTTGCGCTCGTTTGTCAGTCGTCGCTCGCGCAGGAAGAACCCGACGAGCAGTCCCGCAGCAGGCACAGCGAGGAGCAACACGCGAGAGCCGATCTCGCGGTACTCCACCGACGCGAACAGGATGCAGAAGGTGGCCGACCCGAGCAGCGCCGAGCCGATCACGTCGAGCCGGTGGCGCCCGACCGGCGGCGCGTGGGGCAGGTACCGACGGGCCAGCGCGATCACGACGACGCCCACCGGGACGTTGACGAAGAACACCAGCCGCCAGCCGAGGTCGGGGCCACCCAGCGCGATCAGCGACCCGCCCACCAACGGGCCGAGCGCCGTACCCAGTCCCACGGTCGTGCCGAGCGCGCCGAACGCACGACCCCGCTCGCTGCCGCGGAACATCTGCTGCACCAACCCGGAGACCTGCGGGTTGACCAGGCCGCCGAAGAGGCCTTGGAGCACTCGCATCGCGATCAGCACGGAGGCGGTCGGCGCGAGCCCGGAGAGGGCGCTGGTCACTGCGAACCCGGCGATGCCCACCTGGAACATCCGGCGCCGTCCGTGGTCGTCACCGAGCCGACCGGCGAGGACGGGCACCAGCCCGAAGGCGAGGGTGTAGCCGCTGACCACCCACTGCAGCTCGGAGTTGCCCGCGCCGGTGGCGTCGCCGATCGCGGGCAGTGCCACGTTGGTCACGCTGACGTCGAGCAGGGTCATGAACAGGGCGCTGCAGCAGACCAGCAGCGCCACCCAGCGCCGGTGGTCGGCCTCGGCGTCGGTCGTCGTCGGGTCCACGGTCGCCGGCCGTTCGCGCGGGAACTCGCTCATCGCGGTGCGCCCGTCGAGGTGCTCCCGTCGAGCGGGTCCACCAGCAGGGCGGTGCCGCGACCGTCCACCCGGGTCAGCACCAGGGTGGCCTCCGCGTCACCGCGCAGCGAGAGCCGCTTGCGCAGCTCCTCGGGGACCACGGAGACGCCGCGCTTCTTGATGGTCAGGCGGCCGATCCCACGCTCGCGCAGTGCGGCGCGCAGCTGCTTCTCGCGGTAGGGCAGCTTCTCCAGCACGCGGTAGGAGCGCGCGAACGGCGTCCGGAACGAGTCGTCGGAGACGACGTAGGCGATGTGCTCGTCGAGCAGGCGGCCCCCGACACCATCGGCGACCGCGGTGACCAGCCCGGCACGGATGACGGCGCCGTCCGGCTCGTAGAGGAACGCCGCAAGCCCGCCGACCGGAGCGGGTTGCCCGGCGTAGGGGTCGTCCTCCTCGGTGAGGGTGGCCAGCCCGCCGTCGCCGATCACGGTCGCGCGGCGCCGGGCCGTCGCGAGTCGTCCCGACCAGAGCACCGCCTCCTTGACCTCGCGGTGGTCGCTGACCCACTCCGCCTCGACTTCGTCAGGCACCAGGTCGTGGGGCAGTCCGGGCGCCAGCTTCACGCAGGCGTCGCGGGCCAGCAGGGCCTCCACGAACGGCCACGGGGGAGTGAACCCGGCCGGGTCGAAGGTGCGTCCTCGGGCGGTACGACGGGCCGGGTCGGCGTACGCGACGTCGAAGGGCACCGTGTCGACCTCGCTCGCGTCGGCCACCCGGACCGCGCCGCCGAGGGAGAGAGCCGCGAGGTTGGCCTCGGCGACCGCCACCCGCACCGGGTCGCGGTCGACCCCCGCAGCCGTCAGCCCCGCCCGCGCGAACCCGATCAGGTCGCCACCGATCCCGCAGCCGAGGTCGACCACCGTGTCGAGCCCGGTGGCGGCGATCCTGGCCGCGCGGTGGTCGGCGACCGGGAGCCGGGTGGCCTGCTCGAGTCCCTCGGGCGTGAAGTACATCCGCCCGGCGAGCTCGCCGAACTTCGTCTCGGCCCGCCGCCGGAGCTCGACCTGGGTCAGCGCCGCTGCCACGTGTGCGGCGGAGGCGTGCGGCCGCAGCCGCTCGTGGGCCTTGAGCGGGTCGTCGCCCTCGGTCTCACCGGCCAGCTCGAGCAACCGCTGGCCTTCGCCGGTGAGCAACCAGCGGACGTCCTCGAGCTCCACCGGGGCATCTTCGCAGTCCGGCACCCTCGCTGGCACTCGCCGGGCCAGAGTGCTAGTTTCGGGGTTGGCACTCTCCCGGTGAGTCTGCCAATGATTCGTAGCCAGTACGGCGAAGCCAACACCCCAACTGTGCAGAAAGTGGAGGTCGACAACGTGTCGGTCAACATCAAGCCCCTCGAGGACCGGATCGTCGTCCAGCCGCTGGACGCCGAGCAGACCACGGCGTCTGGTCTGGTCATCCCCGACACCGCCAAGGAGAAGCCCCAGGAGGGCGAGGTCCTGGCGATCGGCCCCGGCCGCATCGACGACAACGGCAACCGCGTCCCGCTCGACGTCAACGTCGGCGACAAGGTGATCTACAGCAAGTACGGCGGCACCGAGGTCAAGTACGCCGGCGAGGAGTACCTCATCCTCTCCGCGCGCGACGTCCTCGCCGTCGTCTCCTGACGCACCTGGCATCCCGGCTGGCGACTTTGCCAGCCGGGCGCCGGGCACGTCAGGACCCATCTCTTCTCTAGGAGGCACTGCATGCCCAAGATTCTGGAGTTCGACGAGGCCGCCCGCCGCAGTCTCGAGCGCGGCGTGGACAAGCTCGCCAACGCCGTCAAGGTCACTCTCGGCCCCCGCGGCCGCTACGTGGTCCTGGACAAGAAGTGGGGAGCCCCCACGATCACCAACGACGGTGTCACCGTCGCTCGTGAGATCGAGCTCGACGACCCCTTCGAGAACCTCGGCGCCCAGCTGACCAAGGAGGTCGCGACCAAGACCAACGACGTCGCCGGCGACGGCACCACGACGGCCACCGTCCTGGCCCAGGCGATGGTCCACGAGGGCCTGCGCGCGGTGGCCGCCGGCGCCAACCCGATGGCGCTCAAGCGCGGGATGGACAAGGCGACAGCCGCCGTCAACGACGCCCTCTCCGCCCAGGCGCGCGACGTCGACGACCGTGCCGACATGGCCGCCGTCGCGACCGTGTCGAGCCGCGACGAGGTCATCGGCGACCTGCTGGCCCAGGCATTCGACAAGGTCGGCAAGGACGGCGTGATCACCGTCGAGGAGTCCAACACCATGGGCACCGAGCTGGAGTTCACCGAGGGGATGCAGTTCGACAAGGGCTACCTCTCGCCGTACTTCGTCACCGACCAGGAGTCGATGGAGGCCGTCCTCGACGACCCGTTCATCCTGTTCCACCAGGGCAAGATCTCGGCCATCTCCGACCTGCTGCCCCTGCTGGAGAAGGTCATCGCGGCCGGCAAGCCGTTGTTCATCCTCGCCGAGGACGTCGAGGGCGAGGCGCTCTCGACCCTGGTCGTGAACAAGATCCGCGGCACCTTCAACGCCGTCGCGGTCAAGAGCCCGGCGTTCGGCGATCGCCGCAAGGCGATGATGCAGGACATCGCGACCCTGACCGGTGGCCAGGTCGTCTCCCCCGAGGTCGGGCTGAAGCTCGACCAGGTGGGTCTCGACGTGCTCGGCACCGCTCGCCGCGTCGTGGTGACCAAGGACAACACCACGATCGTCGAGGGTGGCGGCAAGTCCGACGAGGTGACCGGCCGGGTGAACCAGATCAAGGCCGAGATCGAGAACACCGACTCGGACTGGGACAAGGAGAAGCTCCAGGAGCGTCTCGCCAAGCTGGCCGGCGGAGTCTGCGTCGTACGCGTGGGCGCGGCCACCGAGGTCGAGCTGAAGGAGAAGAAGCACCGCATCGAGGACGCCGTCTCCGCGACGCGCGCCGCGATCGAGGAGGGCATCGTCGCCGGTGGCGGCTCGGCCCTCGTGCACGCCGTCTCCGTCCTCGACGACGGCCTCGGCCTCACCGGTGACGAGGCCACCGGGGTCCGCATCGTCCGCCGTGCCGCCGACCAGCCGCTGCGCTGGATCGCGGAGAACGGTGGCGAGCAGGGCGCCGTGGTGGTCTCCAAGGTCCGCGAGCTCGGCGCCGGCAACGGCTACAACGCCGCCACGGGCGAGTACGGCGACCTGGTCCCCCAGGGCGTCCTCGACCCGGTCAAGGTGACCAAGTCGGCGCTGACCAACGCCTCCTCGATCGCCGGCATGCTGCTGACCACCGAGACCCTGGTGGTCGAGGCCCCCGAGGAAGAGGACGAGTCCGCCGCCGGACACGGCCACGGGCACGGTCACGGCCACTGAGGTCTGACCTCGGGTGGCCGGCTGACCGCCGGTTTCCCATGGGATGAACCTTTACTGCCCCCTCGCACAGGATGTTTCCTGTGGGAGGGGGCAGTTTCCCTTCCTACCCTGGGAAACTGGCCGCCGCCCACCGCACTCGGAGGACACATGGACCACCCCCCGCTGGTCGTGGTGATGGGTGTGTCGGGGTCGGGGAAGTCGACCGTGGGGGCGGCGCTGGCGCAGCGGCTCCGGGTGCCGTTCGCGGACGCCGACGACTTCCACCCGCCCGCCAACATCGCCAAGATGACGGCCGGGCACGCGCTCGACGACGACGACCGGCGCCCGTGGCTCGAGGCCGTGGGGACGTGGCTGGCCGAGCACGACGCCGACGGCGGGGTGATGACCTGCTCGGCCCTCAAGCACGCCTACCGCGACCAGCTGCGCCAGCAGGCGCCTCGGATCGAGATCCTGCACCTCCACGGCACCCGTGAGGTGATCGCCCGTCGCCAGGCCAGCCGGCCGGGCCACTTCATGCCGGCGTCGCTGCTGGACTCCCAGTTCGCCACCCTCGAGCCGCTGACCCCCGAGGAGCACGGGATGGCCGTCGACGTCGACCAGAGCGTGGACGCGATCGTGCAGGCCTACGTTGACCAGCACCCCCGCGAGACGATGGAGTGAGCGTCGTGGTCCCTCTCGCGGCAGCCCCCGACCTGACCGACCCCGTCGCCGCCGGCTGGCAGCTGGTCATCGGCGCCCTGCTGGGCATCGCGCTGATCGTCGTGCTGATCACCCTGCTCAAGGTGCACCCGTTCCTGGCGCTGATCTTCGGCGCCCTGACCGTGGGCATCGTGGCGGGGGAGAACGTCAACGACGTGATCACCAGCTTCTCCACCGGCTTCGGTACGACGGCCGCGTCGGTGGGCGCGCTGATCGCGCTGGGCGCGATGTTCGCCAAGCTGCTCGCCGACTCCGGCGGCGCCGACCAGATCGTCGACACGATCGTCACCAAGGCCTCCCGGGCGGGGCTGCCGTGGGCGATGGCAGGCGTCGGCGCGATCATCGGGCTGCCGATGTTCTTCGAGATCGGCCTGGTGCTGCTGATGCCGGTGATCTACCTGGTCGCCCGCCGGGCCGAGCTCTCCATCATCACCGTCGGGATCCCGACGCTGGCGGGCCTCTCCGCGATGCACGGCCTGGTGCCGCCGCACCCCGGACCGCTGCTGGCCATCGACACCCTGCACGCCGACCTCGGCCGGACCCTGATCCTCGGCGTCGTCGTGGCGATCCCGACGGTGATCGTGTCCGGTCCGCTGTTCGGCCGGTTGGCGGGGCGATGGGTCGACGTGGAGCCGCCGGACTACTTCGAGCGGCGCGAGGACGAGCACGAGGGCGGACGCCGGCCCGCCTTCGGCCTCACCCTGGCGACGGTCCTGCTGCCTGTCCTGCTGATGATGGCCAAGGCGATCGCCGACATCGTCATCGACGACGACAAGAACAAGGTCCAGCAGGGCTTCGACGTCATCGGCAACCCGCTGATCGCCCTGCTGGTCGCGGTGGTCGTGGCGATGTTCACCTTCGGCCGCGCCTCGGGGATGGATCGCGCGGCGATCTCGAGCTCGCTCAGTGCCTCGCTCGCGCCGATCGCGGGCATCTTCCTGATCGTGGGCGCCGGCGGTGGCTTCAAGCAGGTGCTGGTGGACACCGGGATCGGCACCCTGCTGGCCGACTGGGCCAAGGGTGCGAACGTCTCGGTGATCCTGCTCGCGTGGGTGCTCGCCGTGCTGATCCGCCTGGCCACCGGCTCGGCCACGATCGCCACGATCACCGCGTCCGGGCTGATGGTCGGTCTCGTCGACGGTCTCGGCTCGACCGAGGTCTCCCTGGTGGTCCTGGCCGTGGGCTGCGGCTCGGTGTTCTTCTCCCACGTCAACGACGCCGGCTTCTGGCTGGTCAAGGAGTACTTCGGCCTCAGTGTCGGCCAGACCCTCAAGTCGTGGTCGCTGATGGAGACGGTGCTCTCGGTCACCGGCCTGGTCTTCGTGCTGCTGCTTTCCCTGGTCGTCTAGCGTGCCTCAGCGCAGTGGCACGAACCGGTAGGCGCCGTGCTCGGAGGTGCGGACCTCCTCCCCGTGGCGCTCGACGAGCAGCATCGTGCTGCTCACCGGGATGACCATCCGGCCCGCGTCGCCGAGCTGGCCCACGAGCTCGCCGGGGAGCGACATCGCGTTCGCGGAGACCAGGATCCGGTCGTACGGCGCCTCCTCGGGCACGCCCAGGATCCCCGGATCCGCCTGCCGGATCGAGGCCCACCCGTACCCGGTGCCCTCGAGGTTCCCGGCGCCGAACACCGTCAGCGTCGGCTCGAGCTCGACGCCGACCACGACCCCTCCCGGCCCGGTGAGGTGGGCCAGCAGGGCAGTCGTCCAGCCGGAGCCGGCACCGACGTCGAGGACGCGATGGCCGGGCTCGACCTCCAGCAGCTCCAGCATCGAGCGGACCGCCTGCGGCTGCGAGCTCGTCTGACCCCGCCCGATCGGGATCGGTCCGTCGTACGACGCCCGCCCACGCGCCGCGCGGGGGAGGAACCGGGACCGGGGAACGGCCTCGAAGGCCGCCCGGACCCGGGATTCGGCGTCCACCCGACCAGTGTGGCCCCAGATGGCCGGGACGGGTTTTGTCATCTGCACGAAATGTCGGCGCAGCGAGCGTGCAACACACCGGCGTCACAGTGACGCACATGTTCTACCGAGTCCGTGCGTCACTGCACGAGCGGCCCGGGGCGCTGGCCCTGCTCGCCGCACGCTGCGGCGAGGCCGGCCTGAACATCCTCGGGTTGCAGATCTTCCCGGACCTGGGCCGGGTCACCGACGAGCTGGTGATCAGCGCTCCCGAGGACTGGACCGCCAAGGCGGTCTCCGATCTCGTGAGTGGTGCAGGCGGGGACGAGGTGAGCGTCGAACCCTGCACCACTCACGACCTCATCGACCAGCCGACCCGGTGGCTGACCGCGGCCCAGGACGTCGTCTCCGACCCCGAGCTGCTGCCGGTGGTGCTCGAGAAGCTCCTCGGGCCGCACCCCGAGAAGTGGACCGCGACCGAGCACTCGCGCGCCGAGGCTCTGCGTTCGCTCGCGCAGGGAATCGGCGCGGTGGGGCCGCAGTCGTCCGACACCGTGACCTACGACGAGACCGGCAGCGGCGTCCTGGCGCGCATCGGCGGGCACGTCGTCGGTGCGGCGTCCTCGGACGGCGAGCACCTCACCGTCGAGGTCGCGCCTGCCTGGCGCCGCCTCGGCATCGGTACGGGGCTGCTGACCCGCGCCGTGACGCAGGCGGCCTCCCGCGGCGTCGACGAGGTGGTCCTCGCGGCTCCGACCGGTGACGAGGGGTTCGTCCCCTGGCTGCTGCACGCGGGCGTGCGTGCCCGGATGAAGTCCGTCGACGGGATGGTGCAGGCTCGGGTCGCCACCCCGGCCGGCCCCACCGCCCGCGTGCGCTGACCAGTCGTACGGCGCCGTTAGACTCGGTCCATGACGGCAGAGGTCCCAAGCTCCGGTTCGCTGAGAAGTTCGCCGCCCTGGGACTGACCTACGACGACGTCCTGCTGCTCCCGGGCGAGACCGACGTGATCCCCAGCGAGGTCGACACGGCCACGCGGCTGACCCGCGGCATCACCCTGCGCACCCCGCTGATCTCCAGCGCGATGGACACCGTGACCGAGTCGCGGATGGCGATCGCGATGGCCCGCCAGGGCGGCATCGGCATCCTGCACCGCAACCTGTCCATCGAGGACCAGGCCTACCAGGTCGACCTCGTCAAGCGGACCCAGACCGGGATGATCTCCAACCCGGTGACCATCGGCCCGGACAAGACGCTCGAGGAGCTCGACCAGATCTGCGGTGAGTACCGCGTCTCCGGACTCCCCGTCGTCGACGTCGACGACCGCCTGCTCGGGATCATCACCAACCGCGACCTGCGCTTCACGCCGGTCGCGGAGTGGGCCTCGACCAAGGTCGACGAGGTGATGACCCCGATGCCGTTGATCACGGCGCCGGTCGGCATCTCCCGCGACGACGCCACCGCCCTGCTGCGCAAGCACAAGCGTGAGCGGCTGCCGATCGTCGACGAGGCAGGCCGGCTCGCCGGCCTGATCACGGTCAAGGACTTCGTGAAGTCCGAGCAGTTCCCCCTCGCCTCCAACGACGACCACGGCCGTCTCCTCGTCGGCGCTGCAGTCGGCTACTTCGGTGAGGCGTGGCAGCGGGCCACGACTCTCGTCGAGGCCGGGGTCGACGTGCTCGTCGTCGACACCGCCCACGGCCACGCGCGCCTCCTGCTCGACATGGTGCGCCGGCTCAAGCACGACCGCGCGACCCGGCACGTGCAGGTCGTCGGCGGCAACGTGGCCACCCGCGAGGGCGCGCAGGCGCTCATCGACGCCGGCGTCGACGCGGTCAAGGTCGGCGTCGGACCGGGCTCGATCTGCACCACCAGGGTGGTCGCGGGGGTCGGCGTCCCCCAGATCACCGCCATCCACGAGGCCTCGCTGGCCTGCGGCCCGGCGGACGTGCCGCTGATCGCCGACGGCGGCCTGCAGTACTCCGGCGACATCGCCAAGGCCCTCGTCGCCGGCGCCGAGTCGGTGATGTTCGGCTCGCTGCTCGCCGGCTGCGAGGAGAGCCCCGGCGAGCTGGTCTTCGTCAACGGCAAGCAGTACAAGTCCTACCGCGGCATGGGCTCCCTCGGCTGCGATGTCCAGCCGCGGCAAGAAGTCCTACTCCAAGGACCGCTACTTCCAGGCCGACGTCGCCAGCGACGACAAGATCGTGCCCGAGGGGATCGAGGGCCAGGTCGCCTACCGCGGCCCGCTCTCGGCCGTCGCCCACCAGCTCATCGGCGGCCTGCACCAGTCGATGTTCTACGTCGGCGCGCACACCATCGCCGAGCTCCGCGACAAGGGCCGGTTCGTGCGGATCACCTCCGCGGGGCTCAAGGAGAGCCACCCGCACGACGTCCAGATCACCGCCGAGGCCCCCAACTACTCGTGGCGCTGAGCTCGCCCCTCGTCCGTCCGATCGAGGAGCGCGACTGGGAGCAGGTGCACGAGATCGTCGTCGAGGTCGCCTCGGCCGGCGAGACCTACGCGATGGACGTCCCGGTGTCCCTGGCGCAGACCCGCGAGTTCTGGAGCGGGGAGCACGTCGTCGTGGCCGTCGACGGGGAGACCGTCCTCGGCTCGGCCAAGATGGGCCCCAACCGCCCTGCCCAGGGGGCACACGTCGGCACGGCCGGCTTCATGGTCGGCTCGGCCGCGCGAGGTCGCGGCATCGGCCGGGCGCTGGCCGAGCACGCCGTCGAGTGGCACCGCGAGCACGACTTCCGCGGCATCCAGTTCAACGCCGTGGTCTCCACCAACACCTCCGCCGTACGCCTGTGGCAGTCGTTGGGCTTCGAGACGGTCGGAGTGGTCCCGGGCGCCTTCCGGTTGCCGAGCGGTGAGTACGTCGACCTGCTCGTGATGCACCTCGATCTGAAAGACTCCCCGCGTGACTGAGATCGAGATCGGGCGAGCCAAGCGCGGGCGCCGGGCCTACTCCTTCGACGACATCGCGATCGTCCCGAGCCGCCGGACGCGCGACCCGGAGGAGGTCTCCACCGCCTGGCAGATCGACGCCTACCGTTTCGAGCTGCCGATCCTGGCCGCGCCGATGGACTCGGTGATGTCGCCGGAGACCGCGATCGCGCTCGGTCAGCACGGCGGCCTCGGCGTGCTCAACCTCGAGGGACTCTGGACCCGGTACGACGACCCCAGCGACCTGCTCGCCGAGGTGGCCTCGCGGCCCGGGGTCGACGCGGTGGCGCGGATGCAGGAGATCTATGCCGAGCCGATCAAGCCCGAGCTGATCACCCGGCGCATCCAGCAGGTCCGCGAGGCGGGCGTGACCGTGGCCGGCAGCCTGTCCCCGCAGCGCACCAAGGAGTTCGCGAAGACGGTCGTCGACGCCGGCGTGGACATGTTCGTCATCCGCGGCACCACGGTCAGCGCCGAGCACGTCAGCGCGAAGTCCGAGCCGCTGAACCTCAAGGAGTTCATCTACGAGCTCGACGTCCCCGTGATCGTCGGTGGCTGTGCGACCTACCAGGCCGCCCTGCACCTGATGCGCACCGGCGCGGCCGGAGTGCTGGTCGGGTTCGGCGGGGGAGCGGCGCACACCACGCGCACGGTCCTCGGCGTCGCGGTGCCGATGGCCAGCGCGGTGGCGGACGTCGCCGCCGCGCGCCGTGACTACATGGACGAGTCCGGCGGCCGCTACGTGCACGTGATCGCCGACGGCTCGATCGGCCGGAGCGGCGACATCGCGAAGGCGATCGCCTGCGGGGCCGACGCAGTGATGGTCGGCTCGCCGCTGGCCCGCGCCACCGACGCCCCGGGCCAGGGCTTCCACTGGGGCGCCGAGGCCCACCACGCCGAGCTGCCGCGCGGCGAGCGGGTCGCCTTCGACCGCGTGGGGACGCTCGAGGAGATCCTGTTCGGGCCCTCGCGCGTCGCCGACGGCACCATGAACCTGATGGGTGCGCTGAGGCGGGCGATGGCCACGACCGGCTACACCGAGCTCAAGGAGTTCCAGCGCATCGAGGTCGTCGTCACCTAGTCCACCCGCCTGTCGGCGTCGCCTTTTGTTTAGTTGTTGAGTAGTTTTTTCGCGGGGGCCGTGCGTCGCGGCCGCCTCGAGGAGACGCCGGTGCCCTCCATCCGTCCTGCCCTGCGCGGATTCGTCGGTCCGCACCTCCGTCGTGCCTACCGGACCTCGCGCGAGCGGCAGCTGGCCGCGCGGCGCCAACGTCCTGCGGGTCTGCGCCGGCTGGTCGCGGAGTACGAGGTCAGCGACCTGATCGAGGTCGACGGTCGCGTGCCTGTCCTGTGGTGGACCCACGCGGACAACTTCGGCGACGTGCTGTCGCCCTGGCTGATCGCGAAGATGACCGGTCGCGAGGTCGTCGCCGCAGACCCTGACGAGCCGCACTACGTCGCCATCGGTTCGATCCTCCGCCACACCAGCGCGCAGTCACACGTGTGGGGCGCCGGCTCCTTCGGCACCGAGGACCCGTCGGAGTTCACCGCCGAGGCTCGCTACTCAGGCGTCCGGGGGCCGCTGTCGCGGGTGCGCCTGCGTGCGCAAGGGATCACCGTGCCCAAGGTCTTCGGCGACCCTGCCCTGTTGGTCCCGGCCTACTTCGCTCCCCGCGTGCGCAAGACGCACACCTACGGAGTCGTGGCGCGTTGGTCCGAACGACGTGTGCTCGAGGCGCAGCTCGGGCCGGACGTGCGGCTCATCGACCTCGGGACCACGGACGTGGAGGGCGTGATCGAGGCGATGCTGTCCTGCCGCTTCATCGTCACCGGCTCGCTGCACGGGCTGGTGATGGCTGACGCCTACGGCATCCCCAGCGCCTGGAGGATGGCCAAGGGTGCGGAGGGCGGCGCCTTCAAGTTCTTCGACTACTTCTCCTCGGTCGACAAGTTCCGCAACCCCCAGAAGTTCGACATGTCCAGGCCGGTGACGGCGGCCAGGCTCCGCGACACGCTGGACTTCGACGCGCGTCCGATCACCTTCGACCACCGGGCGCTCCTGGACGCCTGCCCGTTCCTTCGCCGCGCGGAGGTCGCGGCGCCGCAGCGGTCGGCGACCCCGGCTGTGGTCCAGGGGCCGCCGCGGCAACGCCCGGCCAACCTCGTCGGACGCCCCTGACACACTGGCCGCGTGGCGGTGACCGGTGACCTCGGGCCGGACTCGCGCGCGAGGGCACTGGACGCGATGGAGCGCGACGTCCTCGACGTGCTCGTCGTCGGAGGCGGTGTCGTCGGTGCGGGCACGGCCCTGGACGCCGTCTCGCGGGGTCTCTCGACCGCACTGGTGGAGCAGCGCGACTACGCGAGCGGCACCTCCTCGCGCTCCTCGAAGCTGGTCCACGGCGGCCTGCGCTACCTGGAGATGCTCGACTTCGCGCTGGTGCGCGAGGCGCTGCACGAGCGCGGTCTCCTGCTCCAGCGCGTCGCACCCCACCTCGTCCGGCCGGTGCCGTTCCTCTACCCGCTGCACCACACCTGGGAGCGGCCCTACGTCGGCGCCGGACTGCTGCTCTACGACGCGATGGCGGCTGTCGGCTCGGCGAAGGGATGGCAGAGCGACATGGGCGTCCCGCGGCACCGGCACCTGATGCGCCGCGGTCTCGCACGCCTGGCCCCGGACCTCCGCACCGACGAGCTCGTGGGCGCGATCCGCTACTACGACTGCCAGGTCGACGACGCTCGCCTGGTGATGAACATCGCCCGCACGGCCGCCGACTTCGGCGCGCACATGGCCTCGCGCACCAAGGTCGTCGGCTTCCTCCGCGACGGCGAGGCGGTGGTCGGTGCGCGGGTCGAGGACCTCGAGAACGACCGCGTGATCGACGTGCGCGCCCAGGTCGTGGTCAACGCCGGCGGGGTGTGGACCAACGAGATCCAGGAGATGCTCGGCGGCTCGCCGGAGGCGAGGGGTGCCCTCGACGTGGAGGCGAGCAAGGGCGTGCACCTCGTCGTGCCCCGCGACCGCATCCGCAGCGAGTGCGGCTTCATCACCCGCACCGAGTCCTCGGTGCTCTTCGTCATCCCGTGGGGCCGGCACTGGATCATCGGCACCACCGACACCCCGTGGGAGCTCGACCTCGCCCACCCGGCGGCCTCACGTCGCGACATCGACTACGTGCTCGAGCACGTGAACAAGATCCTGCGCACGCCGCTCGACCACGCCGACGTCGAAGGGGTGTACGCCGGCCTGCGACCGCTCCTGCGCGGCGCCACGGAGCCGACGTCGAAGATCTCGCGCGAGCACACCGTCGCCGTCCCTGCGCCGGGGCTGGTGATGATCGCGGGCGGCAAGCTGACCACCTACCGCGTGATGGCCCGCGACGCGGTCGACGCGGCAGCCCCCTTCGTGGCCGGCGGCGCGACGCCCTCGATCACCGACCGTGTCCCCCTGGTGGGCGCCGCGGGCTTCGAGACCCGCACCAACCAGCGGGTCGCACTCGCCCGCGCCAGCGGCCTCGACGTCGCGCAGATCGACCACCTGCTCGGCCGCCACGGCGGCCTGGTCGACGAGGTGCTGGCGCTCGTCGCCGCACGCCCCGAGCTGGCCCGGCCGCTGCCGGGCGGCGAGCCCTACCTGGCGGCCGAGGTCGTCTACGCCGTCACCCACGAGGGTGCCCGCCACCTCGACGACGTGCTCACGCGTCGTACCCGCCTCTCCATCGAGACCTTCGACCGCGGCACGCTGGCCGCCCGGCCCGCGGCCGAGCTGATGGCCGGCGAGCTCGGCTGGGACACCGCCCGGCTCACCGACGAGGTCGACCACTACCTGCGCCGCGTCGAGGCCGAGCGGCAGAGCCAGGAGAAGGCCACCGACCAGGAGGCCGACGAGGCGCGCGTCCAGGCACCCGAGGGGCCCTGGGCCGGCTGAGGTGCCGGCTCAGGCGGGCTCGTCGGGCAGCCAGCCGTCGTCCGGCAGGCCCCGGTCCTTGTACTTGTTCAGCACCGGGAGGAACTGCGCCATGCTGCCGTCGTCGGGCGACGGGGCCCAGGTGCCGGCCACGACCCGGTCGAGGTGGCCCAGGCACATCTCCCAGCCTGCCGCGTTGCGCGAGGCGGCGCCGTCGGTGGCCAGCAGGTTGACCAGCTCGAGGCGGGTGCCCCCCTCGTGCTCGCTCAGCGTGAAGTGCAGGACGTCGTCCTGCCACTCGAAGGAGAAGCGGTGCGGCGGCTCCCAGACGAGGACCTTCGTGGTGCTCGCGTCCGGGTCGTAGGGGTCACCGGCCAGGGTGATGGTTCGAGCCTCGACGTCGATGCTCACCTCGGGGGAGGGGAACCACTGGCTGATCTCGGCCGGCTCGCTGATGGCCTGCCAGACGCGCTCCAGGCTCTGCGGGTAGATCCGCTCGAACCTCACCGCCGGACGTCCCTCGACCTCGAGGTAGGTGCCTTCATCGGTCTTCTGCATCACTGCTCTCCTTGTGTCGTCAGGTGGTCGCCCAGCCGGTCGAGGCTGTCGTTCCACAGCCGGCGGTACGGCGCCAGCCAACGGTCCAGCTCGACCATCGGCCGCGGGTCGACCGCGTAGATGCGCTGTTGCGCTCGTTGCTCGACGCGGACCAGTCCCGCTTCCCGCAGCACCCGCAGGTGCTTGGAGGTCTGCGGCTGGGTCAGCCCGAGCCGGCCGACGAGCTCGCCGACCGAGAGCTCACCCTGGGTGAGCAGGTCGAGCAGGGCCCGCCGCTTCGGGTCCACCAGCGCGGCCCACATCGTGTCGTTCATGCGCCCAATATGCCGTGCAAGCGTATATGCCTGTCAAGACATAAATGTCTGCACGGGGAGCTGAGCGCTCCTGTGGGTGGCCCCTCCTAGACTGGGAGCACCCCCCTTCGAGCCGAACGGGGGACTTCCTGCATGCCGAGAGGGATCTTGTGAGTGTCGCCGGCCTCGCCGAGCTGGTCCTGCGCAACCCGGTCCTCCAGAAGTCGATGGCCGACGCCAGGGAGGGCCTGGCGACCCTCGACCTGACCGGCCCGGCGGCCCTGCGCCCCTTCGTGGTCAAGGGCCTGGTCGACGCCGGGCGCACCGTCCTGGTCGTCGCCGCCACCGTGCGCGAGGCCGAGGACCTGACCGAGGAGCTCGCCGACCTGCTCGACCCGGCGTCTGGTGGCGCTGTACCCGGCCTGGGAGACGCTCCCGCACGAACGGCTCAGCCCCCGCAGCGACACCGTCGGCCGACGGCTCGCCGTCCTGCGACGTCTGCGTCATCCGGTGGGGCACCCCGGGGAGGACGAGACGCGCGGTCCGCTGCGCGTCATCGTCGCGCCGGTGCGCTCGGTGCTGCAGCCGCAGGTGAAGGGCCTCGCCGACCTGGAGCCGGTCGAGCTGCGGACGGGGCAGCGAGGTCGAGCTCGAGGAGATCGTCGAGCGGCTCGCCGGGGCGGCGTACACCCGGGTCGACCTGGTCGAGAAGCGAGGCGAGTTCGCCGTGCGCGGCGGCATCGTCGACGTGTTCCCGCCGACCGAGGAGCACCCGCTGCGGGTGGAGTTCTTCGGCGACGAGGTCGAGGAGATCCGCAAGTTCGCTGTCGCCGACCAGCGCACCACCACCGAGCTGGACGCTGGGGGGCTCGACCGGCTGTGGGCGCCACCGTGCCGCGAGCTGCTGCTGACCGACGACGTACGACGGCGCGCCGCCGACCTCGGCCGCGAGCACCCGCAGCTGCGCGAGATCACCGACAAGCTGGCCGAGGGCCTGGCGGTCGAGGGGATGGAGTCGCTCTCACCGGTCCTGGTCGAGGAGATGGAGCTGCTCGTCGAGCTGCTGCCGGCCGACAGCCACGTGCTGGTGCTCGACCCCGAGCGGGTCCGCACCCGCGCGCACGACCTGGTCGCCACCAGCGACGAGTTCCTCGGCGCCAGCTGGGCTGCCGCGGCCAGTGGGGGACAGGCGCCGATCGACCTGGGCGCCGCCTCGCTGCGCGGCATCGGCGAGGTGCGTTCGCGGGTGCTGGAGCAGGGGCAGGCGTGGTGGGGGATCAGCCCGTTCGGGCTGGACGACGACGAGCGAGGACGTCCGCACCGTCGCCGCGCAGCCGGCGGCGGCCTACCGCAGCGACGTCGAGCGCGCGGTCGCCGACATCCGCGACCACCTCGCTGCCGGGAGCCGGGTGGTCACGGTGCACCAGGGCCACGGCCCGGCGCAGCGGATGGTCGAGGTGCTCGCCGAGCACGACGTGGCCGCTCGTCTGATCGACGCGTCGTCGGTCGAACCGGTCGAGACCTCCGAGCGCGGCGTCGTGCTGGTCACCCAGGGCTGCCTCGCCCACGGGCTCACCCTCGAGGACCCCGCGCTCGTCGTGCTCACCGGCGAGGACATCGCCGGGCAGAAGGCCACCACCCGCGACATGCGCCGGATGCCCGCGCGGCGCAAGAAGCAGATCGACCCGCTGGAGCTCTCGGCCGGTGACTTCGTCGTCCACGAGCAGCACGGCGTCGGCAGGTTCGTGGAGATGCGCCAGCGCGAGGTGCACGGCGCGGTGCGCGAGTACCTCGTCCTGGAGTACGGCGCCTCCAAGCGCGGTCACCCGCCGGACAAGCTCTACGTCCCCGCCGACGCGCTCGACCAGGTGACCCGCTACGTCGGGGGCGAGCAGCCGAGCCTCGACCGGCTGGGCGGTGGCGACTGGGCCAAGCGCAAGGGCCGCGCCCGCAAGGCCGTGCGCCAGATCGCGGCCGAGCTGATCAAGCTCTACGCCGCGCGCCAGGCCACCAAGGGCTTCGCCTTCGGGCCGGACACCCCGTGGCAGGCCGAGCTCGAGGACGCCTTCCCCTTCCACGAGACCCCCGACCAGCTCAGCACGGTCGAGGAGGTCAAGGCCGACATGCGTCGCGTCGTACCCATGGACCGGCTGGTCTGCGGCGACGTCGGCTACGGCAAGACCGAGATCGCCGTCCGCGCCGCGTTCAAGGCGGTGCAGGACGGCAAGCAGGTGGCCGTGCTGGTGCCGACGACGCTGCTGGTGCAGCAGCACCACGCGACCTTCGCGGAGCGGATGAGCGGCTTCCCGGTGCGGCTGGAGGCGCTCAGCCGGTTCCAGACCGACAAGGAGGCGCGCGAGATCGCCGCCGGGCTGGCCGAGGGCACCGTCGACATCGTCATCGGCACCCACCGCCTGCTCAACCCCGACATCCGCGTCAAGGACCTCGGCCTGATCGTGGTCGACGAGGAGCAGCGCTTCGGCGTCGAGCACAAGGAGCAGATGAAGCAGCTGCGCACCTCGGTCGACGTGCTCTCGATGTCGGCGACACCGATCCCGCGCACGCTGGAGATGGCGATCACCGGCATCCGCGAGATGTCGACGATCGCGACGCCGCCCGAGGAGCGCCACCCGGTGCTGACCTACGTCGGCGCCTACGAGGACCGCCAGGTCACCGCGGCCATCCGGCGCGAGCTGCTGCGAGACGGTCAGGTCTTCTACATCCACAACCGGGTGCAGTCGATCGAGAAGGCGGCCGCGAAGCTCAAGCAGCTCGTCCCCGAGGCGCGGATCGCCACCGCGCACGGGCAGATGGGCGAGCACCAGCTCGAGCAGGTGATGCTCGACTTCTGGGAGAAGCGCTTCGACGTCCTGGTCTGCACGACGATCGTCGAGTCGGGCCTCGACGTCTCCAACGCCAACACGATGATCATCGAGCGTGCCGACACCCTCGGCCTCTCCCAGCTCCACCAGCTGCGCGGGCGGGTCGGTCGCAGCCGCGAGCGCGCCTACGCCTACTTCCTCTACCCGCTCCGAGAAGCCGCTGACCGAGACCGCCCACGAGCGCCTTGCCACCCTGGCCCAGCACTCCGACCTCGGCGGCGGCATGGCGATCGCGATGAAGGACCTCGAGATCCGCGGGGCGGGCAACCTGCTCGGCGGCGAGCAGTCCGGCCACATCGCCGACGTCGGCTTCGACCTCTACGTGCGACTGGTCGGCGAGGCCGTGCAGGAGTTCCGCGCGTCGGCCGACGGCACCACGACCGTCGAGGAGCCGGTCGAGGTCAAGATCGAGCTGCCGCTGGACGCGCACCTGCCGCACGACTACATCGGCAGCGAGCGCCTGCGCCTGGAGATCTACAAGCGGCTCGCCGAGGTGCGCACCGACGACGACGTTGCGCTGCTCCGCGAGGAGCTCGTCGACCGGTACGGCGAACCGCCCGGTCCCGTCGTACGCCTCCTGGCCGTGGCCAGCTTCCGGGCCCGCTGCCGTGCCGCCGGGCTCTCCGAGATCACCCTGCAGGGCAAGTACCTGCGGTTCCACCCGGTCGACCTCCCCGAGTCGCGGGTGGTGCGCCTCGAGCGGCTCTACCCCAAGAGCCTGGTCAAGGCTCCCGTGCGTACGATGCTGGTGCCGCGACCCCAACCGGCCGCCTTCGGCGCTGGATCAGCCTCTGGACCCCCGCGCGACGAGGAGCTGCTCGACTGGGCTCGCCACGTGATCGACGCCGTGATCGACCCGCAGAGCCCGCCGCAGGAGGGGAAAGCCACGTGAGGACCCGACGACTCGCGCTCGCCGCCGCCGCTGTGACCGGGTTGCTCTCCCTGACCGGCTGCGGCGACTCGCTGCCCCCGGGCGCGGCGTCGGTGGTCAACGGGCACACCATCACCAGGCAGCAGGTCGACGACCTCGCCGCCGCCCAGTGCGCCGGTGTGAAGACGGCCTCGAAGCAGGGCCAGGGACAGGCGGTGCCCCGCAAGCAGCTGACCCAGCGCGCGCTCGGGCTGCTGATCGACATCCGGCTCAACCTCGACTACGGCGCCTCGCTCGGCCTGCACCCGCGTCAGACGCAGGTGACCGGTGACTACGCCCAGGTCGAGCAGCTGATCAAGGCGCTGCCGAGCAGGTACCAGGGCTACCTCAGCAAGGTCTTCCACGAGTGGGCCCGCGGTCGCGACATGGTCGAGCAGGTCGGGGAGGCGACGACCGGCACGACCGCCACCGCGGCCAACGCCGACCAGGTGCTCAACGCCGGCTACGCCAAGCGTGAGACGTGGTTGAAGAAGGACGCCAGCATCGACACCGACCCGGCGTACGCGCCGGGCAAGGTCGGCTGGCCCGGGGAGGGTGACTCGTCGGTGTCCAAGCCGGTCAGCTCCTTCGCCAAGTCGGCCAGCAAGGCGCAACCCAGCGCGTCCTTCGTCGCCGGCCTGCCGGCCGGCCAGCGCTGTGGTTGACCAGAGGGGTTGACCAGCGCTGTGCTTGATCAGAAGCCAGGCTGATCGACGTGGACGAGGAAGGGTCGAACCTCGTCGCCCTCGTCGAGCTGATGGCGCGGTTGCGTGCCGAGTGCGGCTGGAAGGCCGCCCAGACGCATCGCACGCTCGCCCGGCACCTCCTGGAGGAGACCTACGAGACGATCGAGGCGATCGAGTCGTCCGACGGGGAGATCGACGACGAGCACCTGGCCGAGGAGCTCGGCGACGTCCTGCTCCAGGTCTACTTCCACGCAGCCATCGCCGCGGAGACCGGCCGCTTCGACATCGAGGACGTCGCCGCCGGGCTCCGCGAGAAGCTGATCCGCCGCAACCCGCACGTCTTCGGCGAGGTCGAGGCCACGGACCCGGCCGAGATCAACGAGCACTGGGAGCGGATCAAGGCCGCCGAGAAGCAGCGCACCAGCCTCCTCGACGGGATCCCGCCGACGCTGCCTGCGCTCGCCCGGGCGGCCAAGGTGCTCGACCGCCTCGAGCGGGCGGGACGGCCCGCGGCCAGCGACGTGGGCTCCTCCGGTGACCTGGGCGACCGCCTGCTCGCGCTCGTCGCGGAGGCACATGCCGAGGGTGTCGACCCGGAGCAGGCCCTGCGCGACGCCGTACGCCGCCTGGACCCGTGAGGAGCGTGGGCGGGCCTTCCCGGGATAGCGCCGGCCGACGGTTAGGGTTCTCGGGTGGCTTCCATCGACACCGTCATCGCCCGGGAGATCCTCGACTCGCGGGGTAATCCCACGGTCGAGGTGGAGGTCCTCCTCGACGACGAGTCGGTCGGCCGGGCGGCCGTGCCCTCCGGCGCCTCGACGGGCGCCTTCGAGGCCGTCGAGCTGCGCGACGGAGGGAAGCGGTACGGCGGCAAGGGCACCGAGAAGGCCGTCGCCGCGGTGCAGGACCAGATCGAGCCGGAGATCATCGGGCTCGACGCCAGCGAGCAGCGCCTCGTCGACCAGGCCATGCTCGACCTCGACGGCACCCCCAACAAGGCCAACCTCGGCGCCAACGCCATCCTCGGTGTCTCGCTGGCCGTGGCGCGAGCGGCCTCGATGAGTGCCGGGCTGCCCCTGTTCCGCTACGTCGGTGGCCCCAACGCGCACCTGCTGCCCGTGCCGATGATGAACATCCTCAACGGCGGTGCCCACGCCGACACCAACGTCGACATCCAGGAGTTCATGATCGCGCCGATCGGTGCGGCCACCTTCCGGGAGGCGCTGCAGCAGGGCGCCGAGGTCTACCACGCCCTGAAGGCGGTGCTGAAGCAGAAGGGGCTCGCGACCGGCGTCGGTGACGAGGGTGGCTTCGCGCCCGACCTGTCCAGCAACCGCGCCGCCCTCGACCTGATCGCCGAGGCGATCAAGTCGGCCGGCTTCAAGCTCGGCACCGACTTCGGCCTCGCGCTGGACGTGGCGGCGAGCGAGTTCTGCGAAAAGGGGAAGTACGCCTTCGAGGGCAAGAAGCGGTCGTCGGCCGACATGATCGCCTACTACGCCGACCTGGTCTCCTCCTACCCGATCGTCTCCGTCGAGGACCCGCTCGACGAGGAGGACTGGGACGGCTGGAAGGCGATCACCGACGAGCTCGGCGAGCAGACCCAGCTCGTCGGCGACGACCTGTTCGTCACCAACGTCGAGCGCCTAGCCCGCGGCATCAGCGGCGGCCAGGCCAATGCGCTGCTGGTCAAGGTCAACCAGATCGGCTCGCTGACCGAGACCCTCGACTCCGTCGACCTGGCGCACCGCAACGGCATGCGCTGCATGATGAGCCACCGTTCAGGGGAGACCGAGGACACCACGATCGCCGACCTCGCCGTGGCGACGAACTGCGGCCAGATCAAGACCGGCGCCCCCGCCCGCTCCGAGCGGGTGGCGAAGTACAACCAGCTGCTGCGCATCGAGGAGCAGCTCGACGACGCGGCGCGCTACGCCGGACGCGGTGCCTTCCCGCGCTACCAGGGCTGACCGGACTCGAGCCATGCCCACCCGTCGTACGCCGCAGCCGGGGTCCCGCCGGACCACCTCGTCGGGACCGGCGCGCGGTGCGCGCCAGGTCAGCCGTCCCGGTGGGCGCGGCACCGAGCGGGCCCGCGCCGAGACGGCGACGGCGAGCCGGCCGCGGTTCACCAGCCGGATGGCGATCCTGGTGCTGGTCGCGGCCGTGCTGGTGGTCTCCTACGCCTCGTCGATGCGGGCCTATCTCCAGCAGCGTGGGCAGATCAGCGACCTGCGGGCACAGATCGTCAGCTCGCAGACAGACATCTTGGCGCTCGAGCGGGAGAAGAGGCGCTGGGACGACCCGGAGTACGTGCGCCAGCAGGCCCGGGCGCGGTTCGGCTGGGTGCTGCCGGGGGAGACGGCGTACCAGGTGATCGGCAAGGACGGGAAGCCGCTCGAACGCAGCGACTCGCTCACGGACCCGAGCTCGGTCGCCCGGACGGTCCCGGAGTCGTGGTGGGACAAGGTGTACGGCACCCTCGAGGCCGCCGACCATCCCAGGAAGAAGCCGACGCCGGCGACGAAGATCCAACCGTGACCATCGACGCCCACGACGTCGCCGTGGTGCAGGCACAGCTGGGACGTCCGCCACGGTCGATCCACGCCGTCGGCCACCGGTGCCCCTGCGGCCTGCCCGACGTCGTGGCCACCGAGCCGCGGCTCGACGACGGCACTCCGTTCCCCACGACCTTCTACCTGACCTGCCCCCGTGCGAGCTCGATGATCGGCACCCTCGAGGCCTCCGGGATGATGCGCGAGATGACGCAGCGCCTCGCCGAGGACGCCGAGCTGGCTGCGTCGTACCGCCTGGCCCACGAGTCCTACCTGGCCGCCCGCGGCGCCATCGAGGACGAGGTCGGCGAGGTGCCGGAGATCAGCGGCGTCTCGGCGGGCGGCATGCCCGAGCGGGTCAAGTGCCTGCACGTGCTCGCCGGCCAGTCCCTGGCGCAGGGCCGCGGGGTCAACCCGCTCGGCGACGAGGTGCTCGACGCCCTGGGTGCGTGGTGGGAAGCCGGCCCGTGCGTAGCGACTGATGGTCGAGCGGGCCCTGATGGTCGAGCGGAATCGAGACCATGACCCGCGTCGCCGCCTTCGACTGCGGCACCAACTCGCTGCGCCTGCTCGTCGCCGACCTCGACCTCGCCGCGGGCACCAGCCGTGACGTCGTCCGCGAGATGCGGATCGTCAGGCTCGGCCAGGGAGTGGATCGCACCGGCCGGATCGCCGAGGCGTCGCTGCAGCGAGTCTTCGCGGCGGTCGAGGAGTACATGGAGGAGGTGCGTGGGCTCGACGTCGACCAGATCCGGTTCTGCGCGACCTCTGCCGCGCGCGACGCGGAGAACGCCGACGACTTCGTCGCCGGGATCCGCGACCGCGTCGGGGTGCAGCCGGAGGTGCTGGTCGGCGACGACGAGGCGCGCACCAGCTTCGCCGGAGCGGTCCGCGACCTGCCGCCCCTGCCGGAGCCGTTGATGGTCGTCGACATCGGCGGCGGCTCGACCGAGCTGATCCTCGGCACCGGTGACGGCGCGGTCGAGGCGGCGCACTCCCTCGACATCGGCTCGGTGCGCCTCAACGAGCGCCACCTGCACACGGATCCGCCGACCAAGGACGAGATCCGCGAGGCGGTCGAGGACATCGACGCCACCCTGGACACCAGCACGGTCGACCTGGGTCGTGCGGCGTCCGTGATCGGCGTCGCCGGGACGGTGACCACGATCGCCGCCGGAGTGCTCGGCCTGGAGCACTACGAGCCCGAGCTCATCCACCGCAGCGTGCTGCGACCCGATGCCGTCCAGGGACAGGTGACCCAGCTGCTCTCGATGATGGTGGAGCAGCGCAAGGCCCTGGGATACATGCACCCTGGCCGCGCCGACGTCATCGGTGCCGGCGGCCTGATCCTCGACCGCGTCCTGCGCCGTACGACGGTCGGCTCGCTGCTGGTCTCCGAGCACGACATCCTCGACGGGATCGCCTGGTCCATGGTCGGGCGTTGACCCCGTCCCCGGTGCCTGAGGAGGGCAGCCAGGCCCGTCTCGAAGCGCTGGACGCCCGGATCGTCTCCTGCCGGGCGTGCCCACGACTCGTGGCGTGGCGCGAGCAGGTCGCGCGCGAGAAGCGCGCGTCGTACGCCGACGAGACGTACTGGGGCCGTCCGGTCCCCGG
This sequence comes from uncultured Actinomycetota bacterium, assembly GCA_963839835.1. Classification (GTDB taxonomy): domain Bacteria; phylum Actinomycetota; class Actinomycetes; order Propionibacteriales; family Nocardioidaceae; genus Marmoricola. The sequence continues at coordinate 252,382 of CAWIWO010000011.1, read as the reverse complement.
CTTCGGCTCGGCCGAGCCCAGCCTGCTGGTCGTCGGCCTCGCCCCGGCCGCCCACGGCGCCAACCGCACCGGCCGGCTGTTCACCGGCGACCGCTCGGGCGACTGGCTGTTCGCCTCGCTCCACCGCGTCGGACTGGCCAACCAGCCCACCTCGATCCGCGCCGACGACGGACTGGAGCTGCGCGGCACTCGCGTCGTCTCCGCCGTGCGATGCGCCCCCCCGCAGAACAAGCCGACGACCGAGGAGCGCGACACCTGCGCGCCGTTCCTCCTCGAGGAGCTCGCGCTGGTGCTGCCGCACGTCCGCGTCGTGGTGGCGCTCGGCGGGTTCGGCTGGGACGCCTCCTTCCGCGCGCTCGCCGCGACCGGCCTCCCCGCCCCCCGCCCCCGGCCCAAGTTCGGCCACGGGGTGGAGGTCGTGCTGGGCGAGCTGACCGTCCTGGGCTGCTACCACCCCTCGCAGCAGAACACCTTCACCGGCAAGCTCACCGAACCCATGCTCGACGCCGTCCTAGGCCGGGCGGCCGAGGTGGCCGGCCTGAAACACTGACCACCGCGCCCCGGTATCCCAATCGGCAGAGGAAGCGGTCTTAAACACCGCACAGTGTGGGTTCGACCCCCACCCGGGGCACGACGACGTGGATCCTGGGCGTCAGCGATTGAGGCGGCTTATCACGAATCCTAGGCAGTTACGGCTATTACAGATGAAAAAGTCTGGTGTATCCATAAATACCCTATTCTTGGGGCAGGCATCCTTGTCGTCGAACACGCCTGCCTGGACGCTCGTGCCATCCGCCCGGTGGTCCATGTGGCCACATGCCTGGAGGGAGTGCCGCGATGCGTCGGTTGTCCCTCTCCCCACACACACCGGTCCGCCTTCTGGCGCTGCTGGCCGGCGTTGCGGGAGCATGTGTGCTTGCGGGCGTCGCCCATGCGTACTGGACGAGCTCCGGGGTGGGCATTGGGAACGCCGGCACCGGCACAATCAGCGCTCCCACGAACGTCGTCGCCACCGCTAGCACGGACAGTGCGACCGTCCCGGTCAGCTGGGACCCCACCGCCGGACCGAACGGCGGGGCGGTCGATGGGTACTACGTGCAGCGCTGGGTCGGCAGCACCGCGAGCGCCGCCTGCTCGAGTTCCCCGGCGGTCTTGCTGCCCGCGGCAACGACCACGTGCAGCGACGCGGGGGTTCCGAACGGCACCTACAGCTACTCCGTCACGGCAGTCGTCGGGTCATGGACGGCGCAGAGCATCCCGAGTGCGGCGACCAGTGTCAGTCTTGTGAACCTCCTGCTCACCGCGCCGACTACCGTGATCGCCGGTTCGCCGTTCACTGTGACCGTGACCGCTAGGGACGGTGCGGGTGTGCAGGTGAGTGGGTACACCGGCACCGTCCACTTTCAAAGCGCCGACCCGGGGTCTCCGGTACTGCCGTCGGACTACACCTTCCTCCCTGGCGACGGCGGCACGGCGACCTTCACGAACGGCATAGAACTGCACACGGGTCCGAGCCAGGACGTCACGGTCACCGATCTCGACTACCCCTCCCGCACGAGCTCGGTGCCCATCGGGGTGACCCCCGGCACGGCGACTGCGGTCGGCTTCATCACCGATCCGGGGGGTGGCTCCAGCTCGGTCGTGTGGGCCACTCAGCCGAAGGTGGCGATCCAGGACGTCTACGGCAACACCGTGACCACCAGCACTGCCGGCGTGACCCTGACGATCGCGAGCGGGACCAGTGGTGCCGTGCTGACCTGCACGAGCAACCCGAAGGCCGCGGTGGCCGGGGTCGCAACGTTCGCCGGCTGCAAGATCGACAAGTCCGGAAGCTATGTGCTGACCGGGACGTCAGGTGCCCTGACCTCGGCCACCAGCGCCAGCTTCAACGTGGTGGCGGGTCCGGCGACGAAGCTCGTCTACACCGCACAGCCGACCTCGGTCATCGCCGGCGCGTCGATCAGCCCGGCGGTGACGGTGGCGGTGCAGGACGCCGGCGGCAACACGGTCACCTCGAGCGGCGCGACGGTGGCCCTGGCGTTCGGGGCCAACCCCGGGGGTGGCACGTTGTCGGGAACGGCCTCGGCGGTGGTGAGCGGCGGGGTGGCGACGTTCTCGAACCTCTCGATCAACAAGTCCGCCAACTCCTACACCCTCAGTGCCACCTCGACTGGGCTGACCAGTGCCACGAGCAGCACCTTCAACGTGGCCGCGGCGACCGCTTCCCAGGTGGGCTTCACGGTCCAGCCCGGCGGTGGCACCGGAGGGGTCGCCTGGGCCACTCAGCCGAAGGTGGCGATCCAGGACGTCTACGGCAACACCGTGACCACCAGCACTGCCGGCGTGACCCTGACGATCGCGAGCGGGACCAGTGGTGCCGTGCTGACCTGCACGAGCAACCCGAAGGCCGCGGTGGCCGGGGTCGCAACGTTCGCCGGCTGCAAGATCGACAAGTCCGGAAGCTATGTGCTGACCGGGACGTCAGGTGCCCTGACCTCGGCCACCAGCGCCAGCTTCAACGTGGTGGTGGGTCCGGCGACGAAGCTCGTCTACACCGCACAGCCGACCTCGGTCATCGCCGGCGCGTCGATCAGCCCGGCGGTGACGGTGGCGGTGCAGGACGCCGGCGGCAACACGGTCACCTCGAGCGGCGCGACGGTGGCCCTGGCGTTCGGGGCCAACCCCGGGGGTGGCACGTTGTCGGGAACGGCCTCGGCGGTGGTGAGCGGCGGGGTGGCGACGTTCTCGAACCTCTCGATCAACAAGTCCGCCAACTCCTACACCCTCAGTGCCACCTCGACTGGGCTGACCAGTGCCACGAGCAGCACCTTCAACGTGGCCGCGGCGACCGCTTCCCAGGTGGGCTTCACGGTCCAGCCCGGCGGTGGCACCGGAGGGGTCGCCTGGGCCACTCAGCCGAAGGTGGCGATCCAGGACGTCTACGGCAACACCGTGACCACCAGCACTGCCGGCGTGACCCTGACGATCGCGAGCGGGACCAGTGGTGCCGTGCTGACCTGCACGAGCAACCCGTCGGCCGCGGTGGCCGGGGTCGCAACGTTCGCCGGCTGCAAGATCGACAAGTCCGGAAGCTATGTGCTGACCGGGACGTCAGGTGCCCTGACCTCGGCCACCAGCGCCAGCTTCAACGTGGTGGTGGGTCCGGCGACGAAGCTCGTCTACACCGCACAGCCGACCTCGGTCATCGCCGGCGCGTCGATCAGCCCGGCGGTGACGGTGGCGGTGCAGGACGCCGGCGGCAACACGGTCACCTCGAGCGGCGCGACGGTGGCCCTGGCGTTCGGGGCCAACCCCGGGGGTGGCACGTTGTCGGGAACGGCCTCGGCGGTGGTGAGCGGCGGGGTGGCGACGTTCTCGAACCTCTCGATCAACAAGTCCGCCAACTCCTACACCCTCAGTGCCACCTCGACTGGGCTGACCAGTGCCACGAGCAGCACCTTCAACGTGGCCGCGGCGACCGCTTCCCAGGTGGGCTTCACGGTCCAGCCCGGCGGTGGCACCGGAGGGGTCGCCTGGGCCACTCAGCCGAAGGTGGCGATCCAGGACGTCTACGGCAACACCGTGACCACCAGCACTGCCGGCGTGACCCTGACGATCGCGAGCGGGACCAGTGGTGCCGTGCTGACCTGCACGAGCAACCCGTCGGCCGCGGTGGCCGGGGTCGCAACGTTCGCCGGCTGCAAGATCGATCTGGCAGGCACCTACACCCTCACTGCCACCGCCACCGGGTTGACCAGCACGGTCAGCAGCAGCCTCAGCGTCGCCGTCGGAGCCGCAGCCAAGCTGGGCTATGCGGTCCAGCCCAACGGCGGCAACGCCGCAGTGGCCTGGACCTCCCAGCCCCAGGTGCTGATCCAGGATGCCGGCGGCAACACGGTGACCTCCAGCTCCGCCAGCGTCACGCTGGCCATCACCGCGGGGACCGGAACCAGCGGAGCGGTGATGTCTTGCACGACGAACCCGTTGCCTGCGGTCTCCGGGGTCGCGACGTTCGCCGGCTGCAAGATCAACCTCATCGGAACCGGCTACACGCTCAAGGCCACGAGCGGGGTGCTGACGCTTGCGACCAGCAACGCCTTCAACATCTCCTGAGCCATCGTCGGGGAGATCGCAGAGACAGATCGCTCTCGGCGTGCTACGTCGGGCAGGGGGATCGTCGCCCCACCTGGCGTCGCGGGAGGCGCGAGGTGGTCACGCGAGCGCACGCGGGCTCGTCAGCGCACGGGCGTGACGGCCGCCGCGTGGCTGAGCGCGAGCCTCGCTGTCGTTGCAGCCGTCTCGTTTCGCGGCCTCTCGAGCAGCCCACGTGCGGCCAATGCGCACGCGGAATGCCGAGGCACTGAAGCGAAGCGCAGCGCGGTCTAGCGTGACTGCCACGGGCCGGGGTCGAGCAGCAGGGAGACGGCGGACCTGCCGCTCGGCCGTCGACGCTCAGCGAGGCGAAGCCGGTGCCAAGACGCGGGGCGTCTGTGCTGCGACGTTTCCGAGTCCAGCGACACTGACTCCCCCCAGGTGGCTGACTCGCATCCCGCGCGTCAGGCCATGGATCAGCTGATCGTGTAGGCGAGGTTGACCGTGGCGCCCTTGCAGGCGTCCTGGTTCAGGGTCGCGCTGTTGTTGAACTTGAGGGTGGCGCCGGACCAGGCGCCCTGCGCGGTGCCGGCTGGCACCTGGACTCCGACCGCCATCACGGTGTTAGCCAGGGTGTAGTCGGCGGCGGTGCAGGTCCCTGCCGGCGCACCAGCGGCCTTGACCACGGTGGAGATGCTGGCGGTCACTGAGGTCACGTAGACCGGACCGCTATTCGTGTTCGTGAAGTTGCCGCTCAGGGTTTGGGCGACGTCGCCCGGGCCCATGGCCGCGACCGTGCTCGTCTGGACGGCAGTGATGGCGACGTTGGTACCCGTGGAAGCGGAGCCTGTGCCTGAGCCGCCGGCGCTCCAGTAGGCGTAGGCAATGCCTGTGCCACCGAGTACCAAGGTGGCTCCGGCGACGATCGCGAGCTTCCGGCTCTTGAATCTGGACATGGCGCAACTCCTACGCGAGGGGTGCGGAGCCGCCGAAAGGAAGCGCCGTGGTTCGTGGAACAGTCTTTCGCATATTTTGAGATGAAAAGACCGTTTCAGGCGGATTCCCCGGAAGGCATGGAGACCCGGCTAGACCAGTTGCCCGGGCCCTGCGCTGCAAAAACGGTCCCACCGGAACGCTTTCGCGTTGGCTGCTGCTCACCGACCGGGCCGCCCGACTCGCTGGAACCCCCGGTAACTCCTCGAACGAGAACTCGTTCTAGTTTCCGTGAAGAGACTCGCTGCGCTGCTCGCTGCTCTTGTCGTGCTGGTCGGGATCTCGGCGCCCGCGCACGCGGCGGACACCACGCCGCGGCTGCACCGGCAGGGCCGGTTCCTGGTCGACCAGTACGGCCGCGTGGTGATCGTGCACGGCCTGAACATCGTCTGGAAGCGGGCGCCGTACGCGCCACCGGACACGGCCGCGGGCTTCACCGCCAAGGACGCGGCGTTCTTCAAGAAGTACGGCTTCAACGGGGCCCGGCTCGGGGTGCTCTGGGCGGGTGTCACCCCGAAGCAGCCCGGAGTCGCCGACCCGGCGTACTTCCAGCGGCTCGACCGGGTCACCGGGCTGCTGGCCGAGAACCAGGTGTGGACGCTGCTCGACATGCACCAGGACATGTGGAACGAGCAGTACGGCGGCGAGGGCGTGCCGGCCTACGCGGCGAAGCGGCCGCTGCCGTACGCCCTCACGCCCTACCAGAAGGTGCCGTTCCCGACGGGCTACTGGACGCCGGAGGTCTCGCAGGTCTTCGACGACTTCTGGGGCAACCACGACAACCTGCTCGCTGACTGGGCCGGGGCGTGGAAGCTGATCGCCCAGCACTACCGCAACCAGGCGTGGTCGATGGGCTACGACCTGTTCAACGAGCCGTGGGCCGGCAAGGAATGGCCCACCTGCCTGAGCACCGGCTGCCCCTCGTCGTACCCCACGGAGCTGCAGCCCGCGATGACCCAGGCTCTCGAGGCGGTCCGCACCCAGGACCCGCACAACCTCGTCTGGTGGGAGCCGCAGCAGTTCGCCGGCGGCCAGAAGCTGGACAGCTACTACACCAAGGTGTCGGGGGAGAAGAACCTCGGCTTCAGCTTCCACAACTACTGCCCCGACGTCTTCCTGGCCAGCCAGGGGGTCCCGGGCAGCAACACCGACAACTGCAACGCCTTCAGCCAGGACCGCAACACCCGCGCGATCGTCCAGGCGAAGCGGATGGACGCCGCCGCCCTGATGACCGAGTGGGGCGCCACTGACGACGTCAAGGCGGTCGGCATCGACGCCGCCACGGCGGACGAGAACCTGATGGGCTGGACCTACTGGGCCTACAAGCACTGGGACGACCCGACCACAGCGGACGCCTCGCAGGGCCTGTTCACCGACGACGCCGACCTCTCCACGGTCAAGGTGGACAAGCTGCGCCAGCTCGTCCGCACCTACCCCCAAGCGGTCGCCGGCACGCCGCAGGCCTACCACTACGACCCGGCCAGCGGCCGGTTCACCTTCCGCTACCTGCCGAACTGCGCGATCAAGGCGCCCACCCAGGTCTTCGTGAGCCCGCTCACCTCGCCGCACGGGTACGACGTGAGGGTGACCGGCGCCACGGCCACCAAGAGCGGGTCGATCGTGCTGGTCAGAGCCGCCTCGAGCCGGCCGGTGAGCATCACGATCACGCCTCGTTGAGCAGGGAACACGGCTCTGCCGCCAGTCGTTGACCTGATGACGCCGGTAGCATCCGGGGTCACGCGCACGCGCCAGAGCTGACCCACACGGGGTGAGCTGGGCGCCGGCATCCAAGGAGGACGCCATGCAGAGCAGCAACCCGGTGTTCGCACGGTCCGCAGGATTCAACGGCCGAGACGGACAGGGCAACGCCTACGCCAGCAGCCCCGCCACCTGGGGCACGGGCGTGCCCGGCGCCCCCAGCACGCACCTCGACCCCACCGTCGACGGCGGTCGGATGACGATCGACTCCGTGGTCCAGAAGACCGGCCTCACCCTCCTCGTGGTGGTGCTCGGTGCCGCCCTGACGTGGCTGCTCACCGGCGACATCGCCACCGACCCGGAGGGTGCCCTGCCGGGGCTCTACACCCTGGCGATGGTCGGCGCCCTCGGCGGCTTCGCCCTCTCGATGGTCAACTCATTCAAGCGCGTGGTCAGCCCCGGCCTGGTGATCGCCTACGCCGCCCTCCAGGGCGTGTTCGTCGGCGCGTTCAGCAAGGTGCTCGAGGCCCAGTTCGGCGGCGGTCTCGTCATCGGCGCCGTCGTGGGGACGATCGCGGCGGTGGGCGGCACGCTCGCGGCCTACAAGTTCTTCAACATCCAGGTCGGGCAGAAGTTCCGTACCTGGGTGGTCGCGGCGCTGTTCGGCTTCGTGGCCGTCAGCCTGCTCGACGTCGTGCTGAGCTTCTTCCACGCCGACTTCGGCTTCAACGGGTTCGGCGGCCTGGGCCTGGTGATGAGCATCGTCGGGCTCGGTCTCGGCGTGCTGATGCTGATCCTCGACTTCGACTTCGTCGAGCGCGGCATCGCTGCCGGGCTGCCGGAGCGCGAGTCGTGGCGGGCGGCCTTCGGCCTCACCGTGACCATCGTGTGGATCTACGTCGAGCTGCTCCGCCTGCTGGCGATCCTGCGCGGCAACTGACCTTCCTAGGACGCCCCGGCCGCCTCGGTGGTCGGGGCGTCGTCCTGCTCGGCCCCGACCTGCGGTTCACCGGCGTGCTCCTCGGCGGGCGTCTCCGCGGCGCCCGTGGGCAGCAACCGGCGGCGCATCAGCGTCACCCAGCGGCCGCCGACACCGCGCTTGGCGCCGCCGACCTCGGTGCCGTCGATCTCGGTCCCGGGATTCTGGCTCGCCTTCGCGGCGGCGTACCCGATCGACATCACGCCCTCGCCGCGACCGGTTCGCGGTGCCTCCTCCTCCTGCTCACCGAGGCCGAGGGCGGCCAGCACCGACGGGGTGAGCGTGCGCGCCAGCCGCTCGTAACCGGCGGCGGAGGGATGGAACCGGTCAGGCCCGAACAGCACGGCAGGAGCCGCGGCGAACTCCGGGCCGAGGAGGGAGCCGAGCGAGACCGTACGGCCACCGGCTTCGACGACGGCGATCGTCTGCGCCGCTGCGAGCCGCCGTGACCACAACCGGGCGATCTGGCGCAGTGGCGGGGGGATCGGGGCGACCGTGCCGAGGTCGGGGCAGGTGCCCACGACGACCTCCACGCCGGCGTCACGCAGGCGTCGCACCGACTCGGAGAGGAAGCGCACCGAGGCCGCGGGGAGCACCGAGTGGGTGACGTCGTTGGCGCCGATCAGGATGACCGCGACGTCGGGCTCCATCGGCAGTACTGCGGTCACCTGGTCCACCAGGTCGCTGGACTGGGCGCCCACGTGGGCGAGCTCGCGCACGTGCACCCGGCGGTTCGCCTGCTCAGCCAGACCTGACCCGAGCCAGGCCCCGGGCGTCTGCTCGATGCTGGTGACCCCGTAGCCGGCCGCGCTGCTGTCGCCGAGCAGGGCGATCTTGATCGCCGGCGCAGGACGGCCGCGGCCGTACCAACCCGTGGAGTCCGGGACCCGCCCGGACGTCTCACCGATGTTGCGGCGGGCCAGTTGTGCCTCGGCGCGCAGCAGGCCGTAGAGGGAGCCACCGAGCAGGCCGAGCCCACCACCGCCGTAGGCCGCCGCAGCGGCCAGTCTGCGCGCTGCGGCTACCCGGCTCATGCTGGTAATGCTACTGACCGGTAGCCAAGATCAGTCTTGGAGGTGTGCCCGGGCCAGGATCATCGGGTGGTCGCTGATCTTGGCGTCCTTGGAGTAGCGGTCGTAGCTGAACCAGGAGAACCGTGCCTGGCCGGCGGCGAAGATCCAGTCGATGGAGCTCTGCTTGGGGTAGGCGCAGGTCACGCTCGGGATGCTGTTGGCCGAGATGGCCAGCTTGTTCGCGGTCAGCGGGCAGAACGCCGCACCGCGGTCGTTGAAGTCGCCGGTGAAGAACACCGGACGGCCGGTGGCCCGCAGCTGGACGATCTTGGCCTTCTCCACCCCGATGTCGTAGTTGCGGTACGGCGCCTGGTTGCCGTACCCGAAGACGCCCGACGCCGGGTTGTGGGTGTTCATGAAGTACGCCGTCCGGCCGGTGGAGCGCTGCCGGAGCAGGACGATCGGGATCTGGATGATCGAGCCGTTGAAGTACTTGATCGGCAGCAGGTCACTGCTGAGGAGCTGCATGGTGGAGTCGCGCCAGATGATCGCGTTGCGGGAGTCGGGCTTGCCGCCCTTGAAGGCGCCGAACTGCGACTTGAACGTCGTGTCGCGCAGCATCAGGTCGGCCTGCCTCTGCTCGAACTCCTGCAGCCCGGCCACGTCGACCCCGCGTGACTTCAGCAGGGCCAGGGCTCGGGGTGTGCGTGAGGTGTAGGCGGCGTAGCGACCGTTGGGCGTGTGGCTGGCGCCGAGCATGTTGAACGAGGCGACGGTGAACCCGGTGTTGCCGAACAGGTACCGCACCGGGGCGGGCTTGCCGACGAAGGCGTTCAGCCAGGGCGTCGGGTTGACGAACCGGCCCGCGCCCCAGACCGAGAAGTAGAGGGCGCACCGGCCGGTGCGCGGCTGGCCACCGACGGTGCCCAGCGCCTGCCCGGACTGCACGATCTGGCCCTGCTGCACCGCCGCGCGCCACAGGAAGCCGTAGCTGGTGACCAGCCCGTTGTGGTTGCTGACCACGCGCACGACGACCTTGCCGCCCCACGCGGGGTTGGTCGCGACCTGGGCCGTGCCGGGGTGGACGGCGCGGGCCGTGCTGCCGCAGGGGGTGCTGATGTCGGTGCCCAGGTGCTTCCGGCGGTTCCAGGTCTTCCGGTCCTTGACGCGCTTGCTGGCACCGAGGGGATAGAAGGTGTTCGGCGCGGACTGCGCGCGGAACTGCGGCAGCGAGGACTTCTTCGCCTTGGCCTGGCTGGGCGCGCTGACGAGCGTCGGACTCAGCGCGATACCGAGGACGAGCACCCCGAGTGCAGCACGGACCACGGACCTCGAGCTGGTGACGGTCATCTCGGCGTGTCTCCCTCGCATCGCGATGGCGATCAGGTAATGGAATCGCTGGGAAGTATGCACCAATTTCTGGGTCGCGTGGGGTTGATGTGAAAATTGGTGCGAGGAAGAGGCGTGTCGCGCTTGCATCTGGCGGCCGCGAAGGTGCTCCGATCGCAGCCTAGGTGGCCGGTAGGTTGGGCGCATGACGTATGCCAATTCGGTGCTCGACCTGATCGGCGACACCCCGCTCGTGCGGCTGTCCGGCACCGTCGGCGAGACCGCGTCCCTGGTGCTCGCGAAGGTGGAGTACCTCAACCCCGGCGGGTCGGTGAAGGACCGGATCGCCGTACGCATGGTGGAGGCGGCCGAGTCCAGCGGTGAGCTGAAGCCCGGGGGCACGATCATCGAGCCCACCTCGGGCAACACCGGTGTCGGCCTGGCGCTGGTGGCCCAGCAGCGCGGCTACCGGTGCGTCTTCGTCTGCCCGGACAAGGTCAGCGAGGACAAGCGCAACGTGCTCAAGGCCTACGGCGCCGAGGTCGTCGTGTGCCCCACGGCCGTCTCGCCGGACCACCCCGACAGCTACTACAGCGTCTCGGACCGGCTGGTCCGCGAGACCGAGAACGCCTGGAAGCCCGACCAGTACAGCAACCCGAACAACCCGCGCTCGCACTACGAGGACACCGGGCCGGAGATCTGGGAGCAGACCGAGGGGCGGATCACCCACTTCGTCACCGGGATGGGTACGGGCGGCACGATCAGCGGTGCCGGCCGTTACCTCAAGGAGCGGGGCGCCGAGCGGGACGGGCCCGGCGTGGTCGTGGTCGGGGCCGACCCGGCGGGGTCGGTGTACTCCGGAGGTTCGGGGCGCCCCTACCTCGTCGAGGGCGTGGGGGAGGACTTCTGGCCCGACACCTACGACCGCTCGGTCGCCGACCGGGTGATCGAGGTCTCCGACGCCGACTCCTTCGAGATGACCCGCCGGCTGGCGCGCGAGGAGGGGCTGCTCGTCGGCGGTTCCTCCGGGATGGCCGCGCACGCCGCCGCGCAGCTGGCCCGCGAGCTCGACGACCCCGAGGCGATGATCGTGGTGCTGCTGCCCGACAGCGGTCGCGGCTACCTCACCAAGGTGTTCAGCGACGAGTGGCTGGCGCGGTTCGGCTTCCTGCGCGGTCCTGCCACCGAGAAGAGCATCGGCGAGATCCTGCGCTCGAAGAAGGGCGACATCCCGGCCCTGGTGCACACCCACCCCTCGGAGACCATCGCCGAGGCGGTCCAGATCCTGCAGGAGTACGCCGTCTCGCAGATGCCCGTGGTCCAGGCGGAGCCGCCGGTGATGGCTGCGGAGGTCGCGGGCTCGGTCTCCGAGCGCCGGCTGCTGGACCTGCTCTACACCGGTGAGGCGCGGCTGGCCGATCGGGTCGGGGACCACATGGACGCCCCGTTGCCGACCCTGGGAGCAGGGTCCGCCCTGGCGGAGGCGATGGCCGAGCTCCGGGAGGCCGACGCAGTCCTCGTGCAGGAGGAGGGACGGCCCATCGGGGTGCTCACCCGCCAGGACCTGCTGGGCTACGTCGGCACCGAGTAGCTGCATATTTCAGGGACCCGGCGACCTGCGCCGTGGTCCGGTCTGCGCGCTCGCCGGAGCCCGAAATGTCCGGATCAATATCCAGGGTTCTCTCGCATTGTGGACGCCGGGAACCTACGCTGGACGCACGCATGGAGCCCGCGCACCCAACGGGGGCCTGATGCTGAGGTCCAGGGCTCGGGAAGACCCGCGTGAGCGGGTCCCTCCACTTCTCGCACCCCGGACCGAGAGTGGTGGGATGGCACCCCAAGGCCGTCCCACCACTCGACCCGACCGCCTCACCTGACGCGGTGCGCGGACCCCGGATCGGGCTCCTGACCTGCGAAGATGCTGCTCAGCGTCTCGACGCCGTCGACCAGCCGGGGCCCCGGCCGTGCGTAGGAGGCGTTCGCGTCGACCGCCCAGACGGGGAGGCCCTCGGGCAGCCGGCCGGACGCCACCAGCGCCAGCGCCGCCGCCGTCGACGCCTCGAGGTCGTAGCCGCACGGGGCGCACACGACGAGGTCCGGGCGGCTGGCCACGACGTCCTCCCAGGTGACCCTGACCGACTTCGCGCCGGCCCGGCCGAGGCTGGCGGTTCCGCCGGCCAGCTGCACCATCTCCGGGACCCAGTGGCCGGGCGCGTACGGCGGGTCGGTCCACTCCAGCAGCAGCACCCGCGGGGCCTCCTGGTCACGGGAAGCGACCTCGGCACGGACGAGGTCCAACCGGGCGCGCAACGACGCCGTCAGCGCCTCCGCCTCGGGGCGGTGGCCGGTCCTCACCCCGAGGGTGACCACCGAGTCCAGCACCTCCTCGAGGGTGTGCGGGTCGACGGTGAGCACGTCGGCGGTGCAACCCAGGTGCGCGAGTGCGTCGTCGACCACGGAGACGTCAACGGCGCAGACGGCGCACAGGTCCTGGGTGACCACCAGGTCGGCGTCCAGGTCGGCCAGCGCGCCCTCGTCGAGGTGGTAGAGGTCCTCGCCGGCGCGCATCGCCGCCACCACGTAGTCGTCGATCGCCGCAGCGTCCAGCCCCTCCGGCATCGCGCTCGTCGAGACGATCCGGCGCTCCCGCGCCTCGGGCGGGTGGTCGCACTCGAAGGTCACCCCGACCACGTCGTCGCCGGCCCCGAGCGCGAACAGGATCTCGGTCGTCGAGGGCAGCAGGCTGACAACACGCATGAACCGATCATCCTGGGTCCCGCTAAATTCCTGATGTGAGGGTCACGTCGTACCGGACGATCGCGCAGGACGGTGCTACCGAGCTGGAGGTGCTCGGCTCGCGGTTCTCCTGCGCGCTCACCAGGGTCGCCGACGAGGAGGACGCGCGCAGCGTGCTCGAGCGGGCGCGGCGTACGCACTGGGATGCCAGGCACCACTGCGTGGGCTGGGTGCTCGGTCCGGACCGGGCGAACGAGCACGCCGGTGACGAGGGCGAGCCTCTAGGGATCGGAGGAGCCCCGATCCTGGGGGAGCTGCGCGGTCGCGAGCTCAGCGACGTCGTGGCGGTGGTCTCGAGGTGGTCGGGCGACTCATGGCTCGGCCCGGACGTGCTTTCGCGTGCCTACGGCGAGGTGACGCGGACCGCGCTCGACGACGTCGGGGTGCTGGAGCGGGTGCTGCAGGACCTGTGCGAGGTGGAGGTCGACATCGCCGAGGTGGGCAGGCTCGAGCACGACCTGCGCTCCCGGGGAGCGCGGGTGCTGGGGGTGGAGTACACGGGCGAGGCCCTGCTGCGCTTCGCCGTGCCGCCGCGAGCCCGCGCGGTCGTGGACGAGATCGTCGCCGAGCTGACCGGGGGGCGGGCGGCACCGCGCGTCATCGGTCAGGAATGGGTGGACTCGGCGGCCTGAGCCAGAACCCGCTCCCGCCCCTGGGCGGTGCGCTCACGCGTCGAGGTGCGACAGCCTCTTCCACTCCTGCGACCACGGACTCCTCGGACCGGTGCACACGAAGACCGCGCCGCCGTGCTCCTCGTTGTCGGCGTCGTCGACCGTCGGCACCGTGCCGACCCGGCGACAGCCGGTGAAGTCCGAGCTCGGGTCGCGGTAGCCAAGCACCACGACGGGTCCCGCTCCGTCGGGCGGTGGCCCGAAGTCGGCCCAGCCGTTGTGCCCGCTGTAGACGTGGGCCGGGACGCCGTACCACTCAAGGGCACCTGCCTCCCCGTAGTTGCCGGTGAAGACGACGGCTCCCGGTGGCAGCGGTGCGAGCGCGCGGCGCACCTGGGTCACCAGCTGCGGCCAGCCGATCGACTCCAGGCCGGAGTCGTCGAGCGCGGGGTAGAAGGACCGGGCGTAGGTCGACGGCGGGAGGAGCGGCAGACCGGCCGGCCAGGCCACTGCCGCCGAGAGCGCCAGGACGACCGCGACCGGGACGAGGCGCCGCACCCGCTGGGCCGTCATCACGGCCCCGGCCGTGAGCAGGGGAGGGATCGCGCCGGCGAGGTAGTAGGCCTTGCCCCCGGTCGCCAGGAAGACGACGAAGGTGACCAGGAAGATCCACGCCAGCGGGCGGGCCCACTGCCACTCGGCTCGGCGCAGCAGGCCGACCAGGCCGGCGATCCACACCACCGACATCAGCGGGCTGAACACGAGCAGTGTCAGCACGAGGTACTGGGCGGCACCGCCGGCGCCGCCGTACTCGTCGCGGATCTCGGCGGAGAGCGCGAACACCGGCCAGCCGTGCTGGGCCTGCCAGACCAGGTTCGGCAGCCACAGGAGCAGGGCAACGGCGCCACCGGCCCACCACCACGGCGAGCGCAGGTGATGCCGGACTGCCGGCGTCAGGGCGACACCGACCATCAGGCCCAGCAGGGCGATCGCCATGTCGTGCTTGGCGTTGAGGCCGATGCCGGCGACCGCCCCGGCGAGCAACCACCACCGCGGGCGGTCCTCGAGCAGCGCGTGGGCAGCGACCAGTGCCAGCGCCATCCAGGCCGCCACGCTGATGGTCTGCGTGGTGAGGCGGTGGCCGAGGAAGACGATCACGGCGCTCGTGGCGAGGAGGACGGCGGCCAGCACCTGCGCTCGCCGCTCGCCGCCCAGCAGCCGGGCGAGGGCCGCCGACATCACCACCGTGGCGCACACCGCGAGCAGGCTCGGCAGCCGGAGCATCACCAGGGAGTGGCCCCCGATCGACTGGCTCATCCGCGCGAGGACCGCGACCAGCGACGGCTGATCCGGGTAGCCCCAGGCGAGCCGGTGCGCCGCGGACGCGAAGTACAGCTCGTCGCGATGGGGACCGTACCGGGGGGCGAGCACCAGCAGCAGGACGCCGAGCGCCAGGGTGATGACGGCGACCTCCTTGCGGGCCGCTGCCGGCACGGTCATGGGTCGATCATGGCCGATCGCAGCGCTGCGGTGGTGCGGCGCACCGCGTCGGGGTCGAGCTTGAGCACTTCGCGGTCCCAGGTGAGCAACCCGTTGAGCTCGTCCTCGACGTCGCTCAGCTGGGTGTAGACGGTGGCGGCGAGGCCCTCGTGCGCTGCCTGCACGAGCGGCTCGTGCAGTGCCGCGAACTGCGCCGTGAACGCGTCCTGGTCCTCGAGGTGGAGGTAGCCCCAGACTCGATCGGTACTGGCGAGGTCGGACCAGTCGTGCCCCTCGACCCGCATGCTGGCACCGCCGTACTCGGTCAGCGCGAGCACCCGACGGCCCCGCCTGCGGGGCATCTCGAAGGGCTCGAGGTAGCAGTGGAAGCTGCGGAAGTCGCCGCCACCCTGATCCACCCATCCGCAGGCGTGGTTGACCGTCCGGCCGGGGTCGAGGAGGGCGACCTCGCGCGCAAGTGTCCTGGCGTCGAACTGGCCCCAGCCCTCGTTGAACACGGTCCACACCGCCACGGAGGCGGTGTTGCGCAGCAGCTCGACGGTCTCGCGCATCTCTCGGCGGAACTCCGCGCGTCCGTCCCGGTCGGCCCGCCCGAAGAGCCGGTGGAGCCGGTCCGGGAGGGGCGTCGAGCGGCGGGCGGGGCGTTGCGAGGTCAGCCAGCGGTAGCGGCCACCGCCGTTGACCATGTCCTGCCAGACCACCAGGCCGAGCCGGTCGCAGTGGTAGTACCACCGCAGCGGCTCGACCTTCACGTGCTTGCGCAGCACGGTGAAGCCGAGGTCCGCCATCGTCTCGATGTCGTGGACCATCGCCTCGTCGCTGGGCGGAGTGAGCAGTCCGTCGGGCCAGTAGCCCTGGTCGAGCACGCCGACGTGCGGGAACCGCTCGCCGTTCAGCGTCAGCCACTTTCGCCGGTCGGGAGAGGTCGAGACCCCGAACGAGCGCATCGCGGCGTACGACGAGACCCGGTCCTCGCCCAGCGTGACGGTGAGGTCGTAGAGGTGGGGGTCCTCCGGGGTCCAGGCTCGTGGCTCGGGGACCGGGAGGCGCGTCGCGACACCGACGGGCACGGTCGTGGTGGTGCCGGCGAGCTCGACGGTGGCGTGGTCTCGACTTCGCCCGACCGACGAGGAGACCACGGTCACCTCCAGCTCACCGCTCTCGAGGTGGGGGACGAGCACGAGGCGCTCGACGTGCTCGAGCGGGACCGGCTCCAGCCAGACGGTCTGCCAGATCCCCGACTGCGCGGTGTACCAGATCTCCCCGCGGTCGAGCCGCTGCTTGCCCCTGGCGTGCACGCCGGTCTCGGAGAGGTCGCGCACCCGGACCTCGAGCACGTTGTCGCCGTCCACGAGGGCCGCGGTGACGTCGAAGGAGAACGGCAGGTACCCGCCGGTGTGCGCACCCTGCTCGACACCGTTGACCCAGACGGTGCAGGACTGGTCGACGGCACCGAAGTGGAGCAGGACCCGCTCGCCCTCCGGGCGGACGAAGGTCCTCCGGTACCAGAGCCACTCGTCGGGCTGCAGCTGGCGCCCCACACCCGACAGCTCCGCCTCGGGGGAGAAGGGCACCACGATCGGACCGTCGTAGGTCGCCGGCCGGCGGTCGTCACGGGTGAACGCGTGCTCCCAACGGCCGTTGAGGTTGACCCAGCGCTCGCGGACGAGCTGAGGTCGCGGGTACTCCGGGAGCGGCTGGTCGGGGTCGAGGACGCGACCCCACCGGGTGAGCACCGAGGGCTACTCGCCCTGCTCCACGTCGCTGCGCACGGAGCGCATGATCTTCGACAGCGACTTGGCGTCATACCCGGCCACCGTCGGCACCAGCTCACCGATCGTGTCGGGGGTGCCCCAGGCGCAGACCACGATCTTCTGGGGGGAGGTGATGGAGGCGCACACGGCCTTGCCGCCCCCGTCACCGGCGTTGACGTTGGTCACGGTCATGCCGTTGGCCTTGGCCTGCTTGGTGAAGCAGTTGGTCCGCCACGTGGTCGGCACCTGCTCCTTGGTGAGCTTGGCGCCCAGGAACACCAGCGAGCCCTCGGGGCCGCGCTTCTTGTCCGCCTGGGTGTAGACCGCCGACTTCACGTAGTTGGTCTTCTTGGCGCACTTGCCCTGGCCCTGGGTCTTGAACTGAGCCTCGGCCTGCTGCAGCTGCGTGGCCAAGGTCTTCTCCTTGGCCGTGTCCCGCTTCATCGACCCGGCGGTCGAGGGGGTGACCAGCTTGTGGGCGTTGCTCCTGAGCAACAGGAAGCCCACGAGACCACCGGCGACCAGCACGATCACGACGACAGCGGCGATGATCGCCAGCAGCCTGCCCCGGTTGGGCCTGCCAGGGGGAGGAGCAACAGCTTCCGAGGTCGCCGGCGTCGGGTCGCTGCCGGACTCGGGGATGGGTTCCGAGTCGGGCCGCTGCTCGGGGCCGTCAGGTGGCGGAGTCTGGTCGCTCATGCCGGACAGTCTGCCTGTTGCCCCAGCAGGGGCAAATCAGCGCGGCGTGACAGTGCTCACGCACCCCGCGCGTCGAGCACTGGACGCAGAGGCAGAACGGATGGCGGCCGGGTCTAGTCGCGGACCATCACGTCGAGGTGCACCTGCTGGGGCACGTCCTGGCCGGGCCACCGACAATGGCGTGCTCCAGCGTTGGACCAGCGGTTCGCTGGGTGAACACGGTCTTGTCCGGGCATGCGTCGGAGCACGAAGATGTCCGCCACGGGTGCATCCTCGACGGCTTCCGTCCGACCCGACCACCGCTGGAGGGACTGGGCATGAGCCTCTTGGCTTCTCGCACGACACGGATCTCGATGGTCCTGCTGCTCCTGCTGGGAGCGGCCTGGTTGCGGCTCAGCGGCCGGAGCGACGCTGCTTCTCCGACCCAGGGGACCATCTCCACCTCGGCACTCTCGACGTCGTGGACCGGTGGCCCGTTCACGGTGCCCAACGCCACCGGCAACGCCACCGGCACCCCGCTGTGCACGGCTCCGCAGGCCTGCGACGACTTCACGCTGCACGTGCGCACCCCGGCCGGTTACGGCGACACCCACCAGCTGCGGATCCAGGTCAAGTGGTCCAACACCGCTGCCGACTTCGACGTCTACCTGCTCGACGCCAGTGGCAACACCGTCGCGTCGGCCGCCTCGAGCGCGGATCCGGAGACCGTCCTCGCAGCTCCCACGAGCGGCGACTACACGGTGCGCGTGGTGCCCTTCACCCCGCTGGGTCAGAGCTACTCCGCCACCGCCTCGCTGGTCGCCAAGCCGGCGGCGCCACCTCCCGGAACCTCGCCGCGACCCGGCTTCGCCAACTACAAGGCGCCGTCCACCTTCACCGACGCCAACAACGCGGGCGAGCCCTCGATCGGCACCAACTTCAAGACCAAAGCGACCTTGTACCAGGCCTACCTCTCGACCTACAAGGTGAAGTTCGACGACTCGGTGAAGCCGGCCAAGGCGAGCTGGGGCGATGTCTCGGCAAAGGCCGCCAACGGGTGCGTCGCCGGCAGTCTCAGGTCGCTGGATCCGATCCTGTTCACCGACCACAAGACCGGTCGTACCTTCGAGTCGCAGCTGACCGGTGTGAACTCGGCGACCTGCTACACCGACAACGACGGTGGGTCGTGGCACCCGACCACGGGTGGTGGCATCCCGAGCGGGGTCGACCACCAGACCATCGGCGGCGGCGCCTACCCCAGCAGCGGCATCGGGCCGTTGCCGACGATCAGCTACCCCGACGCCGTCTACTACTGCAGCCAGGACATCGCCACGGCCTTCTGTGCGGCCTCCCACGACGGCGGCACCACGTTCGGCAACGGTGTACCGACTTACAGCCTGCTCGACTGCGGGGGCCTTCACGGCCACTTGAAGGTCGCACCCGACGGTACGGCGTACCTGCCCAACAAGAGCTGCGGCGAGAACGCGGCCCTGGTCACCTCCACCGACAACGGCGGCAGCTGGACCGTGCACAAGGTGCCCGGGAGCACCCCCAGCGACGCCGATCCCTCCGTGGGAGTCGGGGCGAACGGCACGGTCTACTTCGGCTACGTCGGCGCCGATGGTCGCCCCGGTGTGGCCGTGAGCCGCAACAAGGGCACGACGTGGACGAACAACCAGCCACTCGGGTCCGAGTTCGGCATCAAGAACGCGGTCTTCCCGGCGGCGGTCGCCGGCGACGACGACCGCGCGGCGGTGGTCTTCATCGGGACACCCACCGGCGGCAACTACCAGGACGCCACCAACTTCAAGGGCGTCTGGCACCTCTACGTCTCCACGACCTATGACGGCGGCAAGACCTGGCAGACCAGCGACGCGACTCCGAGCGACCCCGTCCAGCGCGGCTCGATCTGCACCGGCGGCACCACGTGCGGCAACGACCGCAACCTGCTCGACTTCATCGACGCCACGATCGATGACCACGGCCGGGTCCAGGTGGGTTACGCCGACGGGTGCATCAACGCCTGCGTGACGACCAGCTCCCACACCAGCGGCGCCGGCCCTGCCGATGCTCAGGCGGCGTACGCCACCATCGCTCGACAGAGCTCCGGACAGACCCTGTTCTCCGCCTACGACGCGAAGCCGAACCTGACGGCGAAGACCGGGACGCTGCGCACGTCGAACGGGCGCATCTACGGCACCATCACCGTGGCCAACACCGGACCGGTGGCTGTCAACGGCTTCGAGACCGCGGTCATCGACAACAACAAGCTGGTCGCGAGCAGCTCCGGGACGAAGCTGGCTGTCGGCGCGTCGACGACCCTCTCCTTCAACTGGCCCGCTGCCACAGGAACCCACACGATCGTCGGCTCGATCGACCCGCGCAACCTGATCGCGGAGTCCAACGAGGGTGACAACAAGCTGACCGCCAAGATCACGAGGTGACCACCAAGGCGCAGCTGGTGGCGTCCGTCGCGGTCGTGGGTCTCTTGACGAGCGGATGTGGGAGCGAGGCGAAGCGCGAGGGCGAGAAGGACAAGGGCAAGGACTCGTTCGGGCGCGCGGCCGACACCAAGACCTGTGTCGCCGATGCCAAGCCCTACTCCGGGACCCCACCGGCGAACTTCGCGAAGGGCTTCCCGTTGCCGAAGGGCGCGGTGCTCTTCGACGTCGAGGACCGGGGAGCCGACGGCGCCATCGGCACCGCCGTCGTCGAGGCAGACCTCAAGCAGGTGCTCGCCGTGTTCAACGGCACGGCACAGGACCAGGGCTTCAAGATCACCGACGGTGAGACCGAGGAGCACGACGCGGAGGCCAACTGGACCGGCAACGGCTACCGGGGACGCTGGTCGATCCGCGACTCAGCAACCTGCAAGGGCCAGGTTGTCATCCAGCTGCTCTCGAAGAAGCAGTAGCTGGGCTCACGAGTGCGCAGCGTCGTACTTCTCGACGCTGGTGCTCACCTCGTCGATGAGCTTGGGTGCGTTGTCCTTGGTCAGGTGGGTGCGTGCGTCGCGGGTGGCGAGGAAGCGGATGAGCCGCTTCGGCGTCGCCGCGGCCGCCAGGGTCTGGTCGGCCTGGGCGCACAGGTAGCCGTCGTCGGGCAGGTTCGCGCGGGTGGTGCACCCGGGGATCGAGGTCCGCTCCTTGACCACCATCGCGCGGAAGGAGGCGTTGGTGGAGCCCTTGGGTACGTCGTTGACGCTGATCACCAGGAGCGGCTTGCCGGTCGCTGCGTCGAAGACCTGGCACTTCATCCCGCCGTTCGCCCGGGCCTCGGCGGAGCCGATCTGGCCGCTGGACCTGACCTTCGTCCCGCCGGTGAGGGACTTCAGCGACGAGTCGCTGAGCAGCCCGCATGACTTCGAGGAGCCGGCCACCGGGTCCGCGGACGCCTTGTCGTCCTGCTGGCACCCGGCCGCCAGCAGAGCCACGGCGGCGAGCAGGCCCGCCGAGCCCGCAGCCGCCCATGGTCGGGGCGGCGTCGAGCGGAAGCGGGCGCGGACGGCCATCACTCGGTCGGGTCCACGAAGTACTTCATGAACTCCGACTGGCCGGTCAGGTCCAGCACCTGGTTGCTCTGTGGCGTGTCGTTGTAGTCGGCGTAGGCCGCCCTGGCCGCAGACAGCTCCTGCCGCTGCGCGGGCGTCATGTCGTCGGGGTTCTCGTGGGAGAACAGGATCGGGTTCAGGTGCTTGTGGTCGGGCGTCAGCGCCGCGTCCCCGATGCCGTCGAAGTGGCCGAGCTTGTGGCTGTCCTGCGGGTCGAGGTAGCCGTGCTCGATGAGCGAGTCGATGGCGTTCGCCTGGATCTTCTGGTCCATCGGCATCACCTGGTTGTCCAGGTAGGCGTCGGTGTCGGGCTGGGACTCGATGCCCTGCTTGATCTGCTCGATCGCCTGGTCCTTCAAGGTGTCGACCGTCATCTTGGTGAGCTCGCTGGCGCCCTCGCCCGCCCCGGGGATGAAGCCGGCCACGACGTCGATGCCACGGGAGATCATCTCCTCGCGCGCCTTCTCGGACTTGTCCTCGTCGGAGGCAAGCTCGAGCCCCTCGTTGAGCAGCAGCCCCATCACCTTGCCGTTGCGCTGCTGGACGCCCTCGAGGCCCGCTCCGTCCAGTGCGTCGAGGCTGTGCGGGCCCTGCACCGCGGCGAGCTGGTCGTTGTAGTGGCCCTTGCCCTCGAGGAGCATCGCACTGGTGAGGGTCTCCAGGCCGGTCTTGTCCTCGGGACGGCCGAGCTCGCCGAGCACCTTCTTCAACGTCTCGTCGGGGTCGTCCCCGAGGTTCAGGTGCACGCCGCCCGGGTGCATCGCGCCGTCGGCGAGCTGGTCGTAGATGTCGCCGGTGTAGCCGGAGGCGATCGCGCCCAGGCTGTCGGTCATCTCGGGGCCGATGTGCCACTCGTGGGTGAAGGTGCCGTCGCCCTTGCCGCCGTGCTCGGCGATGTTCTGCATCAGCTGGCTGGCGATCTCGGTGCCCTCGACGGTGCGGTGGTCCTCACCGACGGTGGCCGCCTCGAGCGCCAGGCCCAGGCCGTCGCCGTCGTCGCTGCCGTCGTCGCCGTCCCAGGTGCGCTCGTCGCCACCCCCGACGAGGTAGTCCATCCGGTCCTTCATGCTCTCGTCGGGGTCAGCGCCCTCGTAGCGACCCATGAAGAAGTCCTTGGCGGCGTCCGGCGACTCGGCCATGCCGCCGAGCAGGTTCGCCAGGCCGTCGGTGGCCTTCATGCCGCCGTCGTAGGTGGCGTAGGAGCCGCCCTTGCCGGCCGCGTGGCCCTGCAGCTCCGGCGGGTGGTTGGGGTCCCACATCTGGTCGCCGTCGCGCGGGCTCCAGACGGCACCGTCCTGCGAGCGCTCCCAGTCGTACACGCGCCCGGTCAGGTTGCCGAGGAACTCGTGGTTGTACTCGGCGTGGTCGTAGGCGCCACCGGACTTGATCATCAACGTCAGCGCCGAGGCGTCCTGCTTGTGGTCGTCGTCGGTGATCGCGTCGTACCACTGGTCGGCCAAGCCCTTCGCGCCGCCGGGAGGTGCGTACTGACCGGTGGCCATGGAGTACGTCGCCAGGGTGCCGCCTGCTGCGTTCAGGAACTGCTTGTAGACCTCGAGCTTGTCCTTGTCGGTCCCCTGGTGGCTGTTGGGGTCGGGGAAGACGTCGTTGTTGAAGTCCTCGATCTCGGCGGCGAAGTCACGCGGCGAGACCTTGGAGAACAGCTCGTGGGCGTACGGCGCCTCCTTGGCGAAGAACGTCATCAGCTTGACGGTCGACTCGTCGACCGTCCCGCCCTTCTTGATGGCGTCCGCGATCTGGTCGGCGTACTGCTCCTGGACCGAGGGCAGGATCGCCGGGGCCAGCTCGGGGGGCAGGTTGTCCTTGTGGGCGTTGATCCAGTCGATCTGCTCCTGGGGCGACATCTTGCCGACGGTGCTGCGCCAGTACGCCTCCTTGTCGGCGGCGCTGAGCACGAGACCCGGGTAGAACGCGGCGGCGGCAAGCGGGATCAGCCCGGCCTTGATCAGCTCGCGCACGTTGGCGTCGGTGGGGCCCTGCTTGAACTTGGTCGCGATCGAGTCGGCGTCGTTGTCCAGCTTGTTCACCGCTGCGGCGTACTCGGGCTGGAGGCTCGCCTTGACGGCCGGGCCCATCTTCGCCTCGGTGACCTGCTTGTCGTCGTTGGGGTCCTTGGTCGCGGCCGCGGCCTGCCCGGCGTAACGCATCGCCGTGGCGAGCTCGGACTTGTAGCGGTGGTTGAGGGTGTTGACCGTGGTGTCGAAGGCGTCGACCATGTCCGCGAAGCTCATGATCAGGCCGACCGCGTAGTTGCCCTTGGCGGCGAGCTTCTTGGCGGTCTCCGAGGCGGTCTGGGGATTGGCCTGGACATCCGCGGTGATGTCGCCGGAGAGCTGGCCGGCCACCTGCCGCGCATCACCCTCGAGCTCGCCGGCGAGGGCACCGATCGTGGCGGCCTTCAGGCCTGGATCGTGGGCGTCCTGACGAATCGAGTCACCGGTGACCCCGCCGTGGATGTCCTGGTAGTACTCGAAGGGTCCGTCCGTGCGTTCCACTGCCACTGCGCTGTTCCCCCTGATCGATCACCTGGCCGCGC
Source organism: uncultured Actinomycetota bacterium (assembly GCA_963839835.1). GTDB lineage: Bacteria > Actinomycetota > Actinomycetes > Propionibacteriales > Nocardioidaceae > Marmoricola. The sequence continues at coordinate 228,832 of CAWIWO010000011.1, read as the reverse complement.
ATCGCGAGGCCCGTTCAGACCTGTCGGTTGATCCGGGCGCTGAAGCCGCTGCTGTCCGCGATCGGGGAGGACAGGGCCGCCGCGCCGTCGTTGTCGCTCTCCCGTGCGGTCGAGGCGACGTTGGAGACGTTGACCCCGCCGTCGGTCAGCTGGACCGGCAGCTTGTTGGCCGGCTCGACCACCTCGTCGCTGACGAAGGAGGTGACCGCGCTGCGCACGACGAAGTGGCCGATGGAGCCACCCGCTGTGTGCAGACCCTCCTTGAGGCCCTTGGCGGCAGCCTCGCCCCCGGCTGACCGGCCGGAGATGGTGCGGCCTGTCCCGTGGAGGCCGGTCACCTCCACGCCGATGGCACCGGAGTCGGAGCCCATGTCGTTCGGCCTCAGCCGATGGGACGGATGTTCTTCGACGCCGCGCCGCGCACGTTGCCGATGAACTCGTCAGCGGTCTCGGAGGTGCGGTTCGCGAGCTTCGTGGAGTTGGTGTTGATCTCCTCGGCCGCGTGCCGCCCGTGCGAACGCACCTGGCCGTACTCCTCGCTGCCGACGCCGCCCTCGGTCATGTTCTGGAGGTGGGCCTGCTGGCGGTCGACGTTGTCGGCCGATCCGCGGAAGTTGGCCATGTTGGCGTGGGTGTCGTCACGGTGGGTCTGGTAGGCAGCGCGGTCGACGCGCACCTGGTCTCCGTTGCTCATGTCGCTGTTCCCCTCGGTGTGTGCTGGCTGGGTCGCCCGGTCAGGCGGCTCAGGCTCAGGCGGTTGGTCAGGCGCGGTTGATCTTGCTGTTCAGGTCCATCGCGGAGGTCTCGACGGAGCGGGACTCACCTGCCTGGACGTGGGCGCCGCTCTCCTCGTGACCAGCGGTCTGGCGCAGGAACTGCTGGCTGTTGTCGGCGTTGGTCGTGTGCAGGTTGCTGCCGGCGGCGAGGCTGTTGGCGGTCGCCGTCGATCCGTTGGCACCCTGCGACGCCAGCGCGCCCTTGTTGGCGGAGGAGAACGCCTCGGTGTGGCCGTGCTGCTTCTTGGCCATCCCGGAGACGTTGTCTCCCTCTTGCCCGACTGCCTGGTTCTTCTGCTGGGCACCCTGGTAGCCCTCGGTCAGCGATACGCGGTCGGCAGGCATTGCAACTCCCTCTGGTGGATCCGGTCGGAGCTCGTCTCAGCTGGGCTCAGGCCCCGATTGCAGGTCAAATGATGCATGCCCGCCCTCGTGGGCGTCCAAACCTGGTCAGTCCTCGTCGTCCTCCACGAGCGCGGTCTGCACGAGCGAGGCCGACCCGTCCCGGGTGACGAACATGGCCCGGCCGCGCGGGAGCCGCTGGGAGAGGTGGCCTCCGATCAGCCGGCCCTCGAGCCGGTCGCCGGAGAACATGAAGCCCGGCGCGCTGAGGTCGATCAGGCTCTGGATCAGCGGCTCGAAGACGGCGCGCGACATGCCGCCCGTACGACGTGCCAGGACCAGGTGGAACCCGAGGTCGCGGCCCTGGGGGAGCAGGTCGAGGAGCGGGGTGAGCGGGTTGCCCTTCGTGGTCGAGGAGACGAGGTCGTAGTCGTCGACGATGACGAAGACCTCCAGGCCCGACCACCAGGTCCGGTTGCGCAGCTGCTCGGAGGTGACGTCCGGGCCGGGGAGGCGCTGCCGGATCGCCTCGGCCATCTCCGCGGCCATCTGGGCGGCCTGCTCGTGACTGGTGATGTAGCCGAGCCGGTAGTCCTCGGGCACCACGTCCAGCAGCGAACGCCGGAAGTCGACGGTGATGATCCCGATCTCGTCGGGGGTGTGGCTGCGCACGAGGTTCCAGACGAGCAGCTTGAGCAGGTTGGACTTGCCGGTCTCGCCGTCGCCGTAGACCTGCAGGTGCGGGTCGGCGCCGAACAGGTTGATCTCCGCCGGGCCCAGGTTGAGCTCGGAGAGCCCGACGAGGATGCCGGTGTCGCCCCTCTCCACCGGAGGGAGGTCGGAGGTCCGGACCACCGCCGGCAGCACCTCGACCTTCGCGATGCCTGTGTCGCCCCACTTCTCCGCGACGGCCGCGACCAGCTCACGCTGCAGCTCGGCAGGATCGGCGTCCTCGTCGGCGCGCAGCGCCGGCAGGGCGCTCTGGAAGAGGAGCGCGGCCGTGCGCGAGCCCGTGATGCCACGCCCCGGGGCGTCGGCCGAGATCTGCTCCATCACCTTGCGGTCGAACTCGGAGTCGTAGATGTCGTTCAGCCTCAGCTCCAGGCGGCCGCCCATCGAGCCCTGCATCCGCATCCGGACCTGCATCGCCTGGGTGACGGTGACCACCACGTGCACCCCGAAGTTCGGTCCGCGGGCCGCGAGGTCCGCGATCGCGTAGTCGAGGTCGTCGTACTCGTCGCGGAAGGTGCCCCACCCGTCGACGACCAGGAACAGGTCACCGGTGGCCTCCGCGGGGAGGTCGCCGCGGGCACGAGCACGGCGGTAGGCGGCCATCGAGTCCAAGTCCTGCTCGCGGAAGAGCGCCTCGCGCTGGTCGAGTGCCGAGCGGACGTCGTTGACGGTGCGGGTGATCCGCTCCGGGTCGACCCGGGTGGCGACGGCAGCGACGTGCGGCAGCTCCCTCAGGGGCGCCAGGGACCCGCCGCCGTAGTCGATGCAGTAGAAGACGACGTCGCCCGGTGCGTAGCGGATCGCGGCGGACAGGATCAGCGTGCGCACCAGGGTGGACTTGCCCGTCTGCGGGGAGCCGGTGACCACGAGGTTGGCCCCGCCACCGGTGAAGTCCCACTCCAACGGGAACTGGCTCTGCTTGGACGGGTCGTCGACCATCCCGAGCACCGCGGCGCAGGTGCCGGGCGCCCCCGTGGTGTCGACCGGCAGCAGGTCGCCGAGGGGCAGCTGGTGCGGCAGGGGCTCCAGCCACACCGGTCGGACGGTGGGGGCACCCGTGTCGACGATCTGCGCGCACAGGACATCGAGGACGCTGCTCTGCTTCGGTGAGGAGAGCACCTCCGCGACGACCGACGAGGGGTCGTGCTCGGCCCCCTCGTCGGCGGCTCGCTGCGCCATCCACGCCCCGAGGCCGTTGACGGCGACGTAGGGGACGACGGGCACCGTCGTCCGCGGACCTTCCCGCGGGGGCACGTACGGCGAGGAGACCAGCGCGGCCTTGAACCGCTCGAAGACCGTCGTGTCCACCTTCAGGTAGCCCGAGCCCGGCTCGGGGGGCAGGTGGAACGCGTCGGGCACCCCGATGGCGTCGCGGCTCTCCCCCTCGGAGAAGGTGCGCAGGCTGATCCTGTAGGACAGGTGCGACTCCAGCCCGCGGATCTTGCCCATCTCCAGCTTCTGCGTCGCCAGCAGCAGGTGCACCCCGATGGACCGGCCGATGCGGCCGATGGCCACGAACAGCTCCGCGAAGTCCGGCTTGGCGGTCAGCAGCTCGGAGAACTCGTCGACGATGACCAGCAGATGCGGCAGCGCAGGCAGGTCCTCGCCGGCGTCGATGCGCTCCTGGTAGGCCGTGACGTTGGGGAGGTTGCCGGCCTTCTTCAGGATCTCCTGGCGGCGCTGCATCTCGCCGTACAGCGCGTCCCGCATGCGGTCGACGAGGGTGAGGTCGTCCTGGAGGTTGGTGATCATGCCGGCGACGTGCGGAAGTCCCTCCATCGGCGCGAAGGTCGCGCCGCCCTTGAAGTCGACCAGCATCAGGGCGAGCCGCTCGGGGTCGTGCCCGATGACCAGCGAGCTCACCAACGTGCGCAGCATCTCGGACTTGCCCGAGCCGGTGGCGCCCACGACCATGCCGTGCGGGCCCATGCCGCCGTGGGCAGACTCCTTGAGGTCGAGCATCACCGTGCTCCCGGTGGCACCGACGCCGATGGGGACCCGCAGCAGGTCACGCAGCGGCCGGGGGCGCCAGGTCTGGTCCAGGGCGACGTGCGCGGGATCGCTGACGCCGAGGATCTCGGGCAGCCCGATCGTCAGGCTGAGGCCGTCCTCGGACCGTTCCTCGACGGTGAGACGGAGCGCGGCCAGGATGCGCGCGATCGTGGCCGCCAGCCCTTCGGTGGGGATGTCGAGGGTGAACGGGTCCGGCCGGGAGTCCAGGCGCACGGAACCGTCGGAGCCCACGTGCACCCGCTCGTCGACGACCTCGGGCTCGTGCTGGGCGGCGTCGAGCAGCGAGACCACGTGCACGCCCAGCTCGGCCAGGGACACCTGGGCGTCCGGACTGGTCAGCTGTCCCTGGCCGCTCGGGAGGCCCTCGTCGTCCACGACGACGAGCAGGTGCGACGCCGGCGAGGTCTGGCCGCCGCGGGCCCGCTGGTAGCGGTCGAGCCGTGACTCGAGCTCGGGCGCGAGCAGCTCGGCCATGGCGGAGACCGACGACGCCACCCTGCGGGCGGGTAGGTCGCCGTCGAGCAGCTGGGCCTCCTGCACGTGCGGCAACCACTTGACCCAGTCCCACTCCGGCGCGGTCGCGTCGCCGCGGACGAGCGCGACGCTGAGGTCGTTGGGGCTGTGCAGGGCGACCGCCTGCAGCAGCAGGTTCGTCGCGAGGTGCCGCCGCAGCGGGGCCGGACCGAGGACGCTCACCTGACCGACGCCCCCCAGCTCGAGGACGATGGGCTGCTCGCCGAGGTGGGAGTAGCGCTGGCGCAGCTCCTGCGCCGCCTGCAGGCACACGGGATCGAAGTCGTTCAGCGGGCCGGTGTCGAAGTCGAGGGTGAGGCCCGCCGCGAGCGGGACCGATCCGGTGCCGAGACGGATGTCGAGGAAGTCCGGGTGCCCGGGACGGCGCTCCCAGCGACGGGCCGGGTCGCGCGCGACGTCGAGCAGCTCGTCGGTGCGCGGGTGCCGCCACGTCTGCTCGGCCCGCTGCCCGCTGATCTGGTCGCGCACCGTGTGCCGCAGGGCCTCGACGTAGTCCAGGTAGCGTTCCCGGCTCTCGCGCACCTGTCGCTTCACGCCGCTGCGCTGGCTGATCATCATCATCGCGCCGATGGCGATCGACCCGATCAGGGCGAGGAAGGCGGCCACCGCGACGATCGGCCGGTCACGCTGGGTGATCGCCACGGTCAACGAGCCGGTGCCGCTCATGATCGGCATCATCATCATGCTGGCCCCGGCCATGGCCGGCGCGGCCTGGCCGCGACCAGGGGGCGGCGCGATGGACAACGGTGTCGTCTCGACGTGCGGCGGCTCGATGCGCGCCGGTCGTCTCACCAGAGTCGTGGTCATGTCGCCGTCGTGTCTCGTCTCGTCTCGGGGAACGCCTGGTCAAAGTATGCTCATCTGCGCCGAGACGGACGGCCGAAGAGTGCCCAGAGTGTGCAGAGCAGGCGAGGGGGACACGTGCTGACGGCTTACAGCCGGGTCACTGTCGTGAGCGCCGACCGCACCATCGACCTGGCCCTGCCCAGCTCGCTGCCGCTCTCTGACGTGCTGCCGCAGCTGATGCACTTCGCCGCCCCCGACGGTCCCGACGCGCAGCCGGCGACCTGGACGCTGGCCCGGCTGGGCGGGTCCTCGCTGCTGCTGTCGCAGACGCTGGCCGATGCCGGGGTGCTCGACGGTGACGTGCTGGAGCTGCGACTGCAGCACGACGACGTGCGCCCGGCCACCGTCGAGGACGTCCGGGACGCGGTCGAGGACAGCGTCGACGCGTCCGGGGGAGTCTGGTCGACCGCCACCTCCGCCTCGTTCGTGGTCCTGGTGGGCGCCGCCGCCCTGAGCCTGCTGGGGCTGGCCAGCCTGACCGCCAGCTGGCGGGGCGTCGGCTCCTGGCTCTCCGGCGTCGACGCCCCGGGTACGGCGCTCGCGGTCGTCGCCGTCCTGCTGGTCACGACCTGGTGGTCGGTCCGCTTCGCCCGCGACATCGACGCGCAGTGCGCCGCGGCCGCCGCGATGCTCTGGGGCGCCGTGTCCGGTGAGTCCGTCGCCTCCTCGCTCGGCGCCGGCGGGTGGGGTCGCGATGCTGCGGCCGTGCTGGCCCTGGCGGCCGTCGGTGGACTCGCCGTGCTGCTCACCCCGGTCGCCACGGGGCACGCCGCCTTCGGTGTCGTCGTGGCCGTGGCCGAGATCGTGGTGGCGGTGGTCGGTCTGCTCAGCCCGGAGACCCGTCAGGACACCCTGCAGGCCATCCGGGCGGTGCCCGTGCTCGCCGTGCTGGCCGTCGGAGTGCTTCCGCGCGTCTCGCTCTCGGTGGGTGGGCTCGCCAGTGCCGACTACCGGGTGCGGCACGTCGGTCGGCTCGACCTGGCCACGCTCCGCCGGCGCTACCGCGCGAGCAACGCGCTGCTCGTCGGTTCCCTGGCCGGCGTGGCCCTGGTCGTCGTGCGCGACGGCGCCGCGCTCGAGCTCAACGACCTGCCGTGGGACCGGACGCTGGCACTGACCCTCGCCGCGACAGTGGTCCTGCGTGCGCGCCTGTTCTCCCGCACTCAGCACATGGTCCTGCTCAGGCTCGCGGGGGTCGTGCTCGTCGGCCTGGTCCTGGTGCGGGTGGCCACCGCGCAGGATGCGCTGCTGCCCTACCTCGCGCTGCTTCCGGCCGTTGTCCTCGCCGCTGGCCTCGGTCTCGTCACGGTGCCGATGTCGGAGATCACCCGCGCCCGGGTCAAGCGCACGCTCAACGTCGTCGAGTTCATCGCGGTCGTCGTCCTGCTGGTCGTGGCGTGCGGCGCGATGGGCATCTACGGGGCGATGGGAGGACTGATCTCGTGAGCGAGGACGACGAGCCACCAGAGGAGGACGACGTCAGTCGGACCGCGCAGCGCCAGCGGCGGGCACAGGGGGCGGCAGCCGATCTGGCCCGCATGGGCATTGATCCCCGCAGTCTGGGCCTCAGCGACAGTCCCGAGCCACCGCGTGCCCGTGACGCTGCCGCGGACGGGGCCCCCGACCCGGACGACGGGGCAGGCGCGTCGGTGGTGCAGCTGCGCCCGGGCGCTGACGGACCCGGTCCTACGCCACCGCCCCCAGCCCCGACGCCGGTGGCAGAGGCACCGCCGTCGAGGCAGACCACGCGGCTGGAAGAGCTCCTGGCCCGGACGCGACCCGTCGTGGCGCCGCCGAGGTCGACGTCGCGGCTGCTGCGCTCGGTCGGCAAGGGCCTGGTGACCGTCGACGCGGCGGTGTCGGCGCAGGGTGAGCGCGACCTGGTGGAGACGGTCCGGCAGCGGCAGAGCGAGCGCCGCGTGGTCGCCTTCCTGTCCGGCAAGGGCGGCGCAGGCTGCACGACAGTGGCCGTCGCCGTCGGTACGGCGTTCATGGCGATGCGTGAGGACCACACCGTGGTCGTCGACGTGCAGTCCGGGACCGCGTCCCTCGGCGAGCTCTACGGGGCGACGTCCCCGGCGTCGGTGGCCTCCCTCCTGCAGCACACCGAGGCCACCACGCCGCCGCGCAACAGCAGCGGTCTCGGTCTGGTCGACGGTGCCGGGTGGGACGAGACCGTGACGCGAGGCGACGTCGCGGGCCTGCTCGAGCGGTTGGGCGAGGGCCACGCCTTCCACCTGCTCGATGTCGGGAACGACCCCGGCGAGGGCAGCCGTGCCGCTCTCGCCCGGGCAGACCAGGTCGTGCTCGTCACCGGTCCGGGCCGGTCGGGGGCTGCCTCGGTCGGAGCCGCGCTCGACCGGCTGCGCTACGTGAACCCAGCGGCTGCCGACAGCACCCTCCAGGTCGTCGTGTGTCCCCACGAGGAGACCTACCACGACGCGCTGCGAGAGGTGGCCGGCGCGGGCACCCCGCTCGCCGTCGTTCTCCTGCCTCCCGACGACGACCTCGCCCGCGGGGCGCCGTACGACCCCGAGCGGGTCTCGCCCGAGACGCGGCTGGCGATGCTGCGAGTGGCCGCTGCCGTGGCGGCGGGGGCCCGGACCCGATGAGCGAGCCACCACCGGGCGGCCCGACCTTGGGGATGCAGAACACCCCCAACGCCGAGCGCTACGTGCTCGAGGCCGACGCCATGCGCCGGCGCCAGCTCCGCTCCGCGCTGCTCCACGGCAGCCAGCGGAACTGGCGTGACCACGTCCGGACCTGGCCGGCCGTGGTCGTGGGGATCATCGCCGTCGCCGTCATCGTGGCGGGCCTGGCGGTGACGGCGGCCTTCCAGAAGACCAACGAGAACGAGAAGCGCCAGGAGCGCGAGCAACAGCAGCAGTCGAACGTGACGCCCACACCGACGCCGGCACCGAGCTCTGCGTCGGCATCGGCCAGCAAGAGTCCCTGACCAACTTCGGTCCAAACAGGACTTTGGGACGTATACCCTTTTCGGGCGAGGCCCGGGGGATCTGACCTGCGTCCCGAACGGGTGCCCACGAGATTCCAAGGGGATGACGGCAGTACATGGCAACGACGACTAGTACGCGCCCGCCGGCGGCCTCCAGGCTTCCCCGCACCCGCGAGTCGCGGCCGCTCATCCTCGGACTGGCGATCCTGCTCATCGTCGGTGGCGCTCTCGCGTCCGCCTGGCTGGCTGTGCAGGCCGGGCACCGCTCCTACTTCATCTCGGTCGACCAGGAGGTCAGTCAGGGAGCGCAGATCACCTCCGACGACCTGACCCGGGTCAGCCTGCCGGAGAACTTCTCCGGCGCCATCCCCACCGACAAGCAGGACACCGTCGTCGGGCAGACCGCGACCACCCGGCTGCTGCCCGGCACAGTGCTGATTCCCTCGATGCTGTCGAAGAAGAGCGGCCTGAAGGAGGGACAGACGCAGCTCACCCTGCCGGTCGACAACACGCCCTTCGTCCGCGGGCTGCAGCCCGGCGCCCAGATGGCCCTGGACATCGGCACCGGTGACCAGGGCTCCCGCCAGGCGATCCTGGCCGAGCTGGTCTCCGTCGGCCGTTCGAAGCAGGGCGGTGCCCTCTCCGGCGGCACCGACGACACCGTGCCGATCGTGGTCACCATCGACGTGTCCTGCCTCTCGGCTGTCTCCCAGGCGATCGAGGACAAGTCCGTGACCCCCGCCCTCGTCGGCTCCAGCGGGAGCTCTGCGGTTCGCTCGACCTGCGAGGGATGAGGCATGGGTCTGCTGGCCGTCGCTTCCGCGAAGGGCGCTCCGGGGGTCACCACCACCAGCATGCTGATCGGCGCCCTGTGGCCCAGGCCCAGCCTGGTCGTGGAGTGCGACCCGTCCGGGGGTGACATCGCCCTGCGGATGCCCTCCAACTCCGGCCAGCCCCTCGACCCCCAGGTCGGGCTGCTCAGCCTCGTCGCCGCCGGGCGGCGCTCGTTCCACTCCCGGCTGGTCACCGAGCACTCCCAGCAGGTGGTGGGCGGGCTCGACGTGATCGTCGGCGTGGCGAGCGCCGAGCAGACCGCAGGCATCACGCACTGGCAGGACCTCGGCCGGCTGTTCTCCGGGCTCGCGGGCACCGACGTCATCGCCGACCTTGGCCGCGTGGGCGCCGACAGCCCCGCAGAACGCGCTGCTGCGCTACGCCTCCGCCGTCGCCTTCGTCGTCGACACGGTGCCGAGCAGCGTCGTGCACCTGCGCGAGCGGATGCGCCGGGTCTACGAGAAGACCGGTGGGGGGGTGCCGACCTACGTCCTCGTGGTCTCGCCGCTCAACCGGGCTCGGGCCGTGCGCGAGATCGAGGACGTGTTCACCAGGTCGGTCGCGCAGCGCGTCGGCGTGCACCACCTGGCGCACGACGACGCGGGAGCCGCGTTCTTCCTCGGCCAGGTCAAGGGGAACCCCGAGCGCACCCGGCTGGTCAGGTCGGCGCGCCCGATCGTCTCCGAGCTTGCCGAACGCACCATGGCGTACTTCGTCGAGGCACCGACCTCGACCGAGCCCGAGACCGATCAGGAGACGTCCGCCCGATGACTGACCACCAGCTCGTCAGGACACTGCGCGCCCAGGTGGCCGACCGGCTCAGCGAACAGCGGCGCCGCGACCAGATCAACGGCGTGGCCCCGATGTCGCCGGAGGACGAGCGGGAGTTCACCCGTTCGCTCATCGTGCAGGTCCTCGAGGACCACGCGCGCCTCGAGGTGAGCGAGGGCCGTCCGCCGGTGTCGCCGGAGGAGGAGGCCCAGGTCGCCTCGGCCATCCACTCGGCCCTCTTCGGCGTGGGGCGGCTGCAGCCCCTGCTGGAGGACCCGAACGTCGAGAACATCGACATCAACGGCTGCGACGACGTCTTCGTGCAGTACCACGACGGGCGCGAGGAGCGGCACGCCCCGGTGGCGGAGAACGACGAGGAGTTCGTCGAGCTCATCCAGGTCCTGGCCGCACACTCGGGGTTGTCGAGCCGGCCCTTCGACGCCGCGAACCCGCAGCTCGACCTTCGCCTCCCCGACGGTTCGCGGCTCTCCGCCGTGATGGGGGTGTGCTCGCGTCCGGCAGTCTCGGTGCGCAAGTCGCGCCTGGGGCGGGTCTTCCTGGACGAGCTGGTCGCCGGCGGCACCATGTCCGAGGACCTCGGTGCGTTCCTCAGGGCAGCCGTCGGGGCGCGCAAGAACATCATGATCGCCGGCGCCACCAACGCCGGGAAGACGACGATGCTGCGCGCCCTGGCCAACGAGATCCCGAGCACCGAGCGCCTGATCACCGTCGAGCGTGCGCTGGAGCTCGGCCTCGGCGAGTACGCCGACCTGCACCCCAACGTGGTCGCCTTCGAGGAGCGGCTGCCCAACTCCGAGGGGATGGGCGCGGTCTCGATGGCCGAGCTCGTGCGCCGCTCGCTGCGGATGAACCCCTCCCGGGTGATCGTCGGCGAGGTGCTCGGCGACGAGATCGTCACGATGCTCAACGCGATGAGCCAGGGCAACGACGGGTCGCTCTCGACCATCCACGCCAACTCCTCGCTCGAGGTCTTCAACCGCATCGGCACCTACGCCATCCAGAGCCGCGAGCGGCTTCCCCTGGAGGCGACCACGATGCTGATCGCCGGGGCCCTCGACTTCGTGGTCTTCCTGCGCAAGCGCAACGACCACGCGACCGGAGGCACCCAGAGCCGCGTCGTGGAGAGCGTCCGCGAGGTCGTCGGCCACGACGGCCAGGTGCTCTCCAGCGAGGTGTTCGCCCCCGGACCGGACGGTCGGGCGGCTGCCCACGCTCCTGTCTCGTGCATCGACGAGCTCAGCGAGCACGGCTACGAGCCGCTCGTCCACGGGCAGTGGGCCTGATGGTCGAGCAGTTCCGCGTCGCCCTCGCCGCCACGGCCGGCGCCGTCCTCGGCCTCGGCTGCCTGTTGGTCGTGCTCGCCGTGCTGCGCCGCGGGGCACCGGCCACCCAGTCCACGGCTCCCGGGCCGACGCCGCCGCAACCTGGCGACGTCGCGGCTGCGCGGCCGGCTGCTGCTGGCCGGGGTGCTGGCCGGGGTCGCGACCCTCGTGGTCTCGCGCTGGGTGGTGCTCGCCGTCGCCGTCGGGATCCTCGTGGGCTTCTGGGACCGGATCTTCGGAGGGGCACGGCACGAGCGCGCCGCGATCGTGCGGATGGAGGGCCTGGCGATCTGGATCGAGGCCCTGCGCGACACGATCGCCGGCGCCGTCGGGCTCGAGCAGGCGATCCCGGCGACCGCGGTCAACGCGGCACCCTCGATCCGTCCGTCGCTCAACCTGCTGGTCGATCGCCTGCGCGTGCGGGAGCCGCTCCCGGACGCGCTGATGAAGTTCTCCGACGACCTCGACGACGCCTCCGCCGACCTGGTGGTCGCGGCCCTCATCCTGAACGCACGCCTCCGCGGGCCGGGTCTTCGCGACGTGCTGTCCGCGCTGGCGGTCTCGGCCCGTGACGAGCTCGACGTACGCCGCAGGGTCGAGTCGAGCCGCCGGAGCACCCGCCGGAGCGTGCAGATCGTGGTGGGGGTGATCGTGGCGGTGGCCGCACTGCTCGTCGTCTTCAACGGTGCCTACGTCGAGCCGTACGGCACGTTCGTCGGCCAGATCGTGCTGGCCGGTGTGCTCGCCACCTTCGCCGTGAGCGTCGTGTGGCTGCGCAGCCTCTCCGGGGTCTCCGAGCCCGAGCGGTTCCTCAGCTCCGGGGACAGCGGGCGGGCCGCCTCGTGATCTGGTCGATGGCGGCGGGCGCGTGCCTGGGCGTGGGCATCCTGATGGTGGTGGTGCTGCTGTCCCGGCCCGTCCCGGGCGTCACCGCGACGCTCACCCGCCTCGACGGTGCCCGCACCGGCCGCCGGGCGATGACCCAGAGCGCCGCGGACGCGCGGCACGGACGCCTCAGCTGGGCGCGCGAGAGCATCGGCGACCGACTGGCCTCGGAGGCCGCGGCCCGGGGCTGGAACCTGTCCCGGACCCGCGAGGACCTGGCCGTGATGAGCCGGCCGTTGACCACCCACCTCGGCACCAAGGCCCTGCTGGCGCTCGGCGCCTTCATCTGGCTCCCCCTGGTGCTCTGGCTCCTGGGCTACGGGACCACTGTCGAGGTGCCGATCGTGGCGGCCGTCGCGGCCGGGCTGGTGGGCTTCCTCCTGCCCGACGTGGCGCTGCACCGCGAGGCCGAGACCCGGCGTCGCGACTTCCGCCACGTGACCGGGGCCTTCCTCGACCTCGTGGCCATGAACCTCGCCGGTGGGCGGGGTCTTCCCGAGGCGCTGATGGCTGCCTCGTCGTTCGGTGACCACTGGGCGATGGTGCGGATCAGGCAGGCGCTCTCCGGTGCCCGGCTGATGGGTTGGACGCCGTGGGAGGGCATCGCCCAGCTCGGTCGCGACCTCGGCATCGACGAGCTGCGCGACCTCGCCGCGGCCCTGGCCCTGGCCGGGGACGAGGGCGCCCGGATCCGGCTGTCGCTGTCGGCGCGCGCCGAGAGCATGCGCCGCAAGGAGCTCGTCGACGTCGAGGGTGCGGCCGGGGAGAGCTCCCAGTCGATGCTGATGGCGCAGCTGCTCATGTGCGTCGCGTTCTTGGTATTCTTGGCATATCCGGCAATCAGCCAACTGGCGTGAGTGCCGATGTTCATCACTCGGAGGTTCCCGTGTCGCCCTTGCTGTTCCACGCCCAGATGTTCGTCACCCTCGTGCGAGGGCGCGCGGAGCGTGCGCGGCGCGAGGGGCGCTCGGAACTGGGCGCCTCGGCCATCGAGTGGGCCATCATCTCTGCCGTCGTCGTCCTGCTGGCACTGCTCATCGCCAAGGTCATCCAGGGCGTGGTGCAGGACAATGCCTCCAAGATCCAGCAGGGTTCCAACAGCTGACCGCAGCCGCAGGTCCCGTCACCGGGACGAGGCCGGGACCAGCGCGGTCGAGTTCTCGATCGTCGCACCCATCTTCCTGCTGACGATCTTCGTGATCATCCAGGGCGCCCTGTACCTCTTCGCCACCGACACCGCCCAGTCCTCGGCTCGCGAGGGTGTCTCCTACCTCCGCCTGGCCGGCAACAACTCCGACCCGGACTCCTTCGTCTCCTCGGCCGAGGAGCTGACCGAGGCCTATGCCTCCAAGATCGGCCGGTTGAAGAACGCCACCGCGGTCGGCTCCATCGACACCAAGACGGGCCGGGTCACGATGGTCGTCGTGGGCGAGATCGCCATGCCGCTGGGGGGCGAGGTGGAGGTGCAGCAGTCCGCCAGCGCCACCCTCGAGCAGTTCCGCGGCGACACCCGGGACTCACCGTGAGCTCGAGCGCGCGGGCGCGACGAGGACGGTACGGCGACCTTGGAGATGGTCATCCTGGCGCCGTTCCTGCTCCTGCTGCTGATGCTGATCATCGCCTTCGCGCGCTACGCCCAGACCGAGAACCTGGTCGACCAGGCCTCGCGGGACGCCGCCCGGGCGTCCACCGCGCAGAACAGCCGCAGCGCCGTGCCCGGCGTGGTCGACGGAGTGGTCAAGGAGATGATGGACGACGCGCCGTCCTCCTGCCGGAGCACGCGCGAAGGGCGACGCGAAGCCGACCCGCACCGCCTTCGGCCTGCCCGACCCGAACGACCCTCTCAAGATCGACTCGGTGACCGTGACCGTGCAGTGCACGCTGGACCTCAGCGAGGTGGCCCCGCTGCCCCTGGGCGACGTACGCATCACGCGGACCTTCACCAGCCCGCTCGACCGCTACCGGGGCTACCGATGAGGGATCGGGACGAGCGCGGATCGATCACCCCGTTCGCGGTGATCGCGGCCCTGGCGATCCTGCTGCTCGCCGCCCTCGTCATCGACGGCGGGCGTCAGCTCAACGCCAAGGGTCGGGCGGTCGCCTACGCGCAGGAGTCTGCGCGTGCGGGATCACAGGTCGTCGACATCAGCGATCCCAAGCTCGAGCTGCTCCCGGGCGAAGCACTGAAGGCGGCGGGGGAGTACTGCCGCCAGGCCATGGGTGCCGACGCTCAGCTCACGGAGTGCCGGCCCGCGATGACGACGGTGCACGAGGCGGGAGGCACCTTCTCGGCCGTCAGCGTCACCACGCACGTGGAGGTCAAGTCGATCCTGCTCGGACTGATCGACCGGTCGGTGCTCTCCTCCACCGGCAGGGCATTGGCGCGTCCGGTGAGCGGCATCTCCGAGGCCGACAGCGGGAAGCAGTCCACCGTCGGCCCGCCGGACGTGGTCGAGCCGGGTGAGCCCTCGGCGCCACCCACGGCCCCACCACCCTCGGACGAGACGGTCGCACCGTGCACACCCAGGCCTACGGCGACCCCGAAACCGAAACCCACCAAGCCGGGGAAGCCGGGGAAGCCGGGGAAGCCCGGCAAGCCACCCAAGCCGAAGCCGACCAAGCCGCCGAACCCGCCGTACTGCAAGAAGCCGGCCGGCGGCTGATGCTCTGCCGCCGCGGCACATGCGACAATCGCGACATACATCCACTGCCCGCCCGCAGATGACTCACCAAGGAAGTGCAGGACGATGAAGCTGCTCCGAGCGGTGGCCCCGCTCGCCGCCCTGCTGGCCGCCTTGACGGTCTGCCTGAGCGCGTGCGGCGGCGAGGCGAAGCCGACGTCCGACCCCAGTCCCAGCCAGACCTCGACGCCGACGCCGAGCGCGACGCCGACCCCCACGCCGGCGACCCAGCCGCAGGGACAGCACGGCGTCACGGTGAAGATCCTCAACTGGGACCAGTACGCCGCCGAGCCGGCCGTGCTCGCGGCCAAGCAGCTGTTCGAGGACCTCCAGGCCTCGCTCAACGCCGGCAAGCTCGTGCCCGGGCTGCTCGGCAGGCTGACCGGCTCGGCCCGCACCGAGCTTCCGGCTGCGCTGCAGCAGGCGCGGGCGAACAACCTCAGGACCAGGAAGCTGGGCTACTGGCGGGTGCGCTCGGTCCGCAACGAGGGCGCCACCAGCACGGTCGTGTTCTGCGCCTGGCGGCCCTCGGTCGACTTCTACCAGAGCAACGGCAAGCCCTTCGGGACGATCGCGAAGGAGTGGAAGAAGTCGAGCGCGGTGCTGCGCAAGACGGGTGCGGCCTGGAAGCTGAGCAAGCTCGCCGTCAGCGGCACCTGTCCGGGTGGCCCACCGGCGTGAGGCGCGCCGGTTCGAGGACTCGAGCCGGAGACGTTTGTCCCTGACGGCAGCGGGCAGACTTCTGGTGCCCAGATCAGACGCAGATCGAGAAAGGCGCGAATCCAGTGCGACGTGGGGGGAGGCTGCGGGCCGTTCGGTGCGCAGCAACGACAGCTTTCGCAGGCGTGCTCGCGCTCTCGGTGACGGTGCTCGTCGGGCCGTCCGCCCAGGCATGCGGCTTGGGCGAGGACTGCGGCGGTGGCGGAGGCACCTCCTCGGCGCCGTCGAGCAGCACCCAGAGCTCGCCGACGCAGTACGCGAGCTACTCGACCCCGGCCATGTCGTGCTCGGTCTACGCCAACGGCGCGGGCATGGGCTCCTACTGCGTCAGTGGCGACAGCGGGACGGTGCAGACGCTGCGTGAGCGGTTCGGCAAGCAGACCTTCCAACGGTGCCGCTACAGCGCCGTGCCCAAGAGCCTCCCGACCCCGTACGACAACCACGACGGCCAGGGTCGCTACATGTTGATGACCTGCATCGACAACGTCGACTTCGACACCTACGACGGCGGCCCTCGCCGCACCGTGTCGGTCAACGTGGTCTGGGTCCCCGAGGGGACCGACGTCTCCGACCACCACAACGGCATCACCGACTTCATCTGGCACGACGTCGAGGCCGGGGTCGGCTCAGCTGCCGGTGCCCTTCCTGCGCACCCGCCCGAACTCCACCCCGGTGGTGGGCTACCCGACGTACTTCACCTTCCGGTGGGTCGACCCGACCGACAAGTCCGTCGTCGCCGAGGGGCCCTACGCCGGCCGCGCCGACGGGGGGCCGTACAAGCAGATCTCCAGCAACGGACTCGTGATCCGGGCGACCGGGCAGCAGGTGAAGATCGACCCGCACCAGCAGGGCATCCCCTCGACGACCTGCCCGGCGGACACGCCGTACAAGGAAGGTGCGAAGCCGAGCGAACAGCCCGCCGACGCCTGCAAGATCACCTTCCCGCGATCCTCGGCCTCCGCCCGCAAGTACGCGACCGACAAGATCCCCGCGAACGTCAAGGACGCCTTCTACGCCTCCGTGGAGGTCGAGTGGCGGGTGACCTACGGCGGTGGCGGCGCGATGCAGCAGCTGGGCAGCGGTTTCACGATGCGGGTGCGCCAGATCGTCCCGGTCCAGGAGGTCCAGGGCGCCAACGACCCGCCCACGGTCATCTACTGAGCCGGTTTCCGGGACCAGTTTCCAGGGAGGAAGCAGACGATGTCGATCAACACCGCGGGAACAAGGCTCCCCGGCTCGCAGCAGCGCAGGCGTGGCGTGGAGGTCGCCTCCGGTGTCGCGGCCCTCGTCGGCACCATCCTGATCGTCGTCGGCCTGCCGCTGGCACTGCTCAGCGCCTTCGGCACCCCCTGGCCCGACAGCCCGCCCAGCGTCGAGTGGCTGACCCGGCCGGTCACCCCCGAGTCGGTCCTCGGGCTGCTGGCCGTGGTGGTCTGGCTGGCCTGGGCGCACTTCGTCATCTGTCTTCTCGTCGAGGCGGTGGCCGGACGCGGACACCGCGGAGCGGCCGCGCCCCACGTGCCGGGTGGGGGGCTGGGCACGCAGACCCTGGCCCGACGGCTCGTCGCCACCATCCTGCTGCTGGTCGGCACCGCCGGGGTGACGGTGGGGCCCGCGATGGCTGCGTCCACGCCGGACTCGGCCTCGTCCCGGTCGGCAGCGACCTCGGTCACCGCCGACCGGCTGCAGCCCGCCGTCCAGCACCAGGCCCACGGCGCAGCCCACGCGGGCGGCGCGCACAGCCGTCCGGCCGCTGACGACCTCGATCGAGCGACGCGCAGGGACGTCGCGCAGGGTGTGACGACGTTCTACGACGTCAAGCCGCCGCACAACAGGAACTACGACACCTTGTGGGACATCGCCGAGCGCTACCTCGGCTCCGGGCTGCGGTACAAGGAGATCTGGGAGCTCAACAAGGACGTCGTGCAGGCCGACGGTCGCGTCCTGCGCGATGCCGACCTGATCCGTCCCGGCTGGGTGATGAAGATGCCGAACGACGCCAAGGGACCGGGCCTGAAGGTCGTCGACCACGCGGCCGCAATGGTCGGCGGCACCACGACCTCCTCCGCCCAGGGCTCGGCCTCGCAGACCTCCCCGGACACAGCTCACCTGGCGGCACCGGACGACGAGGCTGCCCGGGCCGGTGAGGGCTCTGCGTTGCTCGCCCCCGGTCTGGCGCCGCTCTTCGGGGTGGCCGGCGGTGTCGCCCTCGCTGGATTGGCCCTGGGTCTGCGGCGTCGTCGCGCCTCTGCCTCGTTCGGACAGCTCTGGGGTTCCCGGTTGCGGCTGGCGGGCGCCGGCCCCGACGGTGGTCCCGACGGCGGACCAGAGGGTGGTCCCGGCCGCGGAGGCGCCGCGCAGGCCGCCGCTGCGCTGGGAGCCGAGGCCGACGGCTCGGTCGCCGGCTGGCTGGATCGTGGGCTCCGCGGCTTGAGCACCGGCGCGGTGCCTGCACCCTCCGCCGTCTCGCTCAGTGGCGCAGGCGTGGCCGTCGCCTTCGAGGACGAGGTGGGCCCGGCCCCCGCCGGCTGGATCGCCACGGGTTCGAAGGTCTGGACGCTCGACCGCGACGTGGAGGTCTCGGGCCACGGCCCGGCGCCGTTGCCGGGACTGGTCGCCCTGGGGCGGCGCGACGACGGGTCGCTCGCGCTCGTCGACCTGGAGTCGGTGCCCGGAGTCGTCTGCATCGGGGGAGACGGGGTGACGGCCCGCGGCGTCGCCATGAGCCTGGCCCTCGACACCGCCACCCACCCGTGGGCGGACGAGCGAGTGGTGACCCTGGTCAACTTCGCCTCCGCCGACCTGGGCGCGCTCGCGCCGCACCGGCTGCGGCACACCGACGACCTCGGTCGGGTCCTGGAGAGCCTGGAGAACCTCGCGACCTACCAGCGTGGGGCCTGTCGGGAGGCGGGCCTGGAGAGCGCCCGCGCTGCCCGGTGCGGCGCCCCCGGGGCGATCACCTGGGCCTACCACCTGGTGGTGTGCTCAGGAGTACCGAATCCCGAGGAGCTCTCCCGCCTGGCCGCGCTGGCCGCCGACCCCCAGGTCGCTCTGGGCGTCGTGGTGGTCGGCGAGACGCCGGAGGCCAGCATGCGGCTGACGGTCCGGGACGACGCTCGACTGGTCTCACCGTTGCACGGGTTGGACGTCACCCCCCAGGTGCTCGACGTGTCGGCCGTGGAGTCGCTGAGGGAGCTGTGCGAAGAGCTGCCCGACGCGCAGCGGGTGAGCCTCGACCAGGTCGTGGAGACCCTCGAGGCCGAGCAGCACGCATCGGTCGTCGACTCCGCCGTCGTGCGGGTCGGCGTCCTCGGCCCGATCACCGTCCACGCTCCCGGGCCCCTCGAGGCCGAGCGCAGGGAGTTCCTCACCGAGCTCGCCTGCCTGCTCGCCCTGCACCCGGAGGGACTGCACGTCAACCGGATCACCGCTGCCATGTGGCCCCGCGGTGTGGACGACGCGGTCCGTGACGCGACGCTCGGCCAGCTCGGCGCCTGGTTCGGCTCCACCCCCGACGGTGCGCCGGTCCTGCGCCTGGAGGCAGGGGTCTGGTCCGTCGTACCCGGTGCGCTGTCGCTGGACTGGACGCAGCTCCGCGCCGCGCTGAACCAGGCCCCCGAGGAGGGGCGTGCCCGCGACACGCAGCTGCGCCTGGCCCTGGACCTCGTGCGGGGCACACCGTTCGAGGACGCTCCGCCCGGCCGCTACTCCTGGCTGGTCGGCACCACCGTGATCGACGACGTGGCGCTCGTCGTCGGGCTCACCGCTCAGGCCCTGGCCGAGCACGCGGCGGACCGGGGCGAGGTCGAGGCGGCCGCGTCCGCGCTCGAGCGAGGCCTGGCGCTGCTCCCGGCCAACGAGGACCTGTGGCGCTCGCGCCTGTTGCTGGCCAAGCGGTTCGGTGGACGCGCTGAGATCGAGAAGGTGGCCTCGCGCATGTACGACGCCATCGAGGAGCACGGCTCGGTCGTCGGCGCCGCACCGCAGACCGACGCGCTCGTCGCCGAGCTGCTGCCCGGATGGTCGCCCCGGGCCGCCTGAGCCCGGTCTCCCCTGATCGAGGGGCTCGTCAGTCGCGCGGAACCTTGATCCCCGTGGCGGAGTGGCAGCGGTAGCCGAAGGGGTTCTTCACCAGGTACTGCTGGTGGTGGTCCTCGGCGTAGTAGTAGCCCTCGTACGGCTTGATCTCGGTGGTGATCTCGCCGTACCCGCGCTTGGTCAGCTCGGGCTGGTAGCGCTCGGTGACCTCGCGGGCGACCTTCTCCTGCTCCGGCGTCGTGAAGTAGATCGCCGAGCGGTACTGGGTGCCCATGTCGTTGCCCTGGCGCATCCCCTGGGTGGGGTCGTGCACCTCGTAGAAGCTGGCGACGAGGTCGGCGTAGTCGACCTTCGCGGGGTCGTAGACGACGCGGACGGCCTCGGTGTGGCCGGTGCGCCCGCTGCAGACCTCTTCGTACGACGGGTTCTCGGTGTAGCCGCCGGCGTAGCCCACGGAGGTCGACCAGACGCCGGGCACCTGCCAGAAGATCTCCTCGGCGCCCCAGAAGCAGCCGAGCCCGAAGACCGCGACCTCGTAGCCGTCCGGCACCTCGTCGGTGACGAGCGGCGCGTCGAGCACCTTGTGACGCTCGGCGAGGTCGAACCAGCGTTGCGGGCGGCCCTTGAGGGCTTCGTCCGAGGTGGGGAGCGTGGCCTTGCTGCGGGTGAACATGTCTCCCAGCGTAGCCTCGCGGGTGTGACGCAGGAGCACGCGAACAAGGCAGGCTTCGAGACCCGCGCGATCCATGCGGGCTACGAGCCCGACCCGCTGACCGGGTCGGTGATCCCCCCGATCTACGCGACCTCGACCTACAAGCAGGACGGCGTCGGAGGTCTGCGCGGCGGCTACGAGTACAGCCGCTCGGCGAACCCGACCCGCACGGCCCTCGAGGGCAACCTCGCCGCCCTGGAGGAGGGCGAACGCGCCTTCGCCTTCGCCTCCGGCCTGGCTGCGGAGGACACCCTGCTGCACACGGTCTGCGTGCCCGGAGACCACGTCGTCATCCCCGACGACGCGTACGGCGGCACCTACCGGCTGGTCGACCAGGTCGCTTCGCGCTGGGGCCTGGAGCACACCACCGCGCCGGTGCACGACCTCGAGGCGACGGCCGCGGCGATCACGCCGCGGACCAGGATCGTCTGGGTCGAGACCCCCACCAACCCCCTGCTCAACATCGGCGACATCGAGGCGCTGGCCGCGGTCGCCCACGACGCCGGCGCGCTGCTCGTGGTCGACAACACCTTCGCCTCGTCGTACCTCCAGCAGCCGCTGACGCTCGGGGCCGACGTGGTGGTGCACTCCACGACCAAGTACGCCGGCGGACACTCCGACGTCGTCGGCGGCGCCCTCGTCGTCCGCGACCTCGAGCTGGCCGAGCAGATCGCGTTCCACCAGAACGCCATCGGTGCGGTGGCCGGCCCGTTCGACGCCTGGCTGGTGCTGCGGGGGCTGAAGACGCTGGGCGTGCGGATGGACCGACACTGCGAGAACGCCGAGAAGGTGGTCGACTTCCTCACCGCCCACCCGGCGGTCGGCGACGTCTACTACCCGGGGCTGGAGCAGCACCCGGGGCACGAGGTGGCCCGCCGCCAGATGAAGAGGTACGGCGGGATCGTCTCCTTCCGCGTCGCCGCGGGTGAGCAACGAGCGCTGGACGTGTGCGGGCGGGCCGAGGTGTTCACGCTGGGGGAGTCGCTCGGCGGGGTCGAGTCACTGATCGAGCACCCCGGCCGGATGACCCACGCCAGCGTGGCGGGGACCGACCTCGAGGTGCCCGACGACCTGATCCGGCTCAGTGTCGGCATCGAGACCGCCGAGGACCTCCTCGCCGACCTGGACCGGGCTCTTGGCTGAGCCCGACGCGACTGCCGCCGAGGACCCGGATCGAGCCGGACGTCCGGTTCTCCCTGGCCAACGAGCGGACGCTGCTGGCCTACCAGCGCACCGCCATCGGCCTGGTGGCGGGCGCGATCGCCGTGTCGCACTTCTTCGACGACG
Organism: uncultured Actinomycetota bacterium; assembly: GCA_963839835.1. Taxonomy (GTDB): domain Bacteria; phylum Actinomycetota; class Actinomycetes; order Propionibacteriales; family Nocardioidaceae; genus Marmoricola. Next base: position 207,362 of record CAWIWO010000011.1, on the reverse strand, counting down.
ACGATCTCCGTCGTGCTCGCCGTCGCCCTGCTCCTCACCGGGGTGGTCGCGGCGTTCGGCGGCTACGTGCAGTTCCGCCGCGTCGACGAGGCGATCCGGACCGGTCGCCCCGTGGGCCGCGGCCCGGCAGCGCACACGCTCAGCCTGGCCATGCTGGTCTGCCTGTTGCTGGCGGCGCTGGTCATCGTCCGAGGCGAGCTAGAGGTAGTGCTCCCGGTCCTCTGCGTGGACGTCGGTTCGACGTTCACCAAGGCCGCGCTCGTCGACACCGACAACGGCGAGCTCCTCGCGACCGCGAGCCACCCGACCACGCTGGCCACCGATGTCCTCGACGGCGTCGATGCCTGCCGCGAGGAGCTCGCGCGGGCGCACCCGGCGGCCGCGGACGCCGAGGTGCTGGCCTGCTCGTCCGCCGGAGGCGGCCTGCGGATCGCGGTCGTCGGCACCGAGGCACTGGTCACGGCGGAGGCCGGCCGGCGGGTCGCGCTCTCCAGCGGCGGGAAGGTCGCCGTCGTCTCGGCGGGCGGCCTCGACGAGCAGGCGTATGCCGACCTGCAGGCCGCGTCCCCCGACCTGGTGCTGCTCGTGGGCGGCACCGACGGTGGCAACGCCGAGGTGCTCGAGGCCGACGCCGCCTTCCTGGCCGGGCACGGGTGCGCGCTGCCGGTCGTGGTCGCCGGCAACGCCGACTCGGCTGAGCGGGTAGCAGGGCTGCTCGCCGGTGGCGGGACGCCGTACGTCCTCACCGACAACGTCGTGCCGAAGATCGGCGTGCTGGCGCCGGAGCCTGCGCGCCGAGCGATCCGTGAGGTGTTCCTGCGGCACGTGATCGGCGGCAAGGGGCTGAGCAGCCGTGCCGACTTCACTGCCATGGTGCAGGGCCCGACGCCGGACCTGGTGCTCACCGGCGTCGAGCTCCTGGCCGCCGAGGTGGGGCGTGCGGTCGCGGTGGTCGACATCGGAGGCGCCACCACCGACGTGCACTCCGTCGTCCCCCTCGACCCCGAGGACGCCGGCCTGTCGCGCGAGGTGGTGGCCAGCACGCCGGTCACCCGGACAGTCGAGGGCGACCTCGGGATGCGGTGGAGCGCGCTGAGCACGTGGGAGGCCGGCGTCGAGGCCGGACTGCTCGACGACGCACCTGCGCGAGGCCGCCGAGCTCCGGGCCGAGGACCCGTCGTTCCTGCCGACCACGGACGCTCGAGCGGGAGGCGGACCTGCACCTGGCGCAGTGCCGCCGCGACCCTGGCCGTACGACGCCACGTCGGCCGCTCCCGCGTGGTGGTCGGTCCCGACGGGCGAGTGGTCGAGCGCACCGGGAAGGACCTGCGCGAGGTGGTGCTGCTCGTGGGCTCCGGCGGCGTCCTCCGGCACGCGGCGCCGACCGAGGCTGGCGCGGTGCTGGCAGGTGCGGTCGGTGTCTCGCCGGAGGGGTGGCAGCAGCCCGAGCACCCGCGGGTGGTGGTCGACCGCGACTACGTCCTTGCGGCGATCGGTCTGCTGGCGCCGCGCCACCGGTCGGCGGCGGCGGTGCTTGCCCGTAGCCTTGCCGCGTGCGAGCAGACCCCCGACTTCTGAGGAGCTGGGCCGAGCTGCGCGCCGCCGCGACGCGAGATGGAGGCGGAGCGCCGGGCGCACGAGCAGGTGGTGCTGGCCGGGGCCACCAACTTCCGGCCCGCGCAGGTGCCCTACGGGGTCGATCTCGCCGCCGCATGGGCCTGGCGGCTGCTGATCATCGGCGCGGCCACCGGAGTGGTCCTGTGGCTGCTCAACTTCTTCCTCGTCGTCGTGCTCCCGTTGGTGATCGCCCTGTTCCTGGCTGCGCTGGTGATGCCGGTCGTCGCGTGGTTGGAGCGCCTCGGCCTCCGCCGCAAGCTCGGCGCGCTGCTGGTCGTGCTGCTGGGCATCGCCGTGCTGGCGTTGCTGTTCACCTTCGTGGGCAACCAGGTCTCCTCCGGCGCGGGCGACCTCTCGAACCAGGTCGGCAGCGGCATCGACCAGATCCGGTCCTGGTTGCGTACCGGCCCCCTGCACGTGACCGACGCGCAGCTCGACTCCGGGCTGCAGAGCGCGCAGGACCAGCTGCAGAGCTTCGGCAAGGACGCGGCCGGACGGCTCGGCGAGGTCGGTGCCACGATCGGCCACGTCTTCGCAGGCCTGTTCATCGTGCTGTTCGCGACGTACTTCTTCCTCGCCGACGGCGCCCTGATCTGGGCGTGGCTCGTGCGGATCTTCCCCCGGGCGGGGCGTCGCCAGGCCGACTCGTCGGGCCGCGTGGCCTGGGCCTCGCTCACCCAGTTCGTCCGGGCGACGGTGATGGTCGCCGCGACCGACGCCCTCGGCATCATGCTCGGTGCCCTCGTCCTCGGGGTGCCGTTCGTCAGCGCCATCGGCGTGCTGGTCTTCATCGGGGCGTTCGTGCCCCTCGTGGGCGCCTTCGTCTCCGGCTCGGTGGCGGTGCTGGTCGCGCTGGTGGCCGTGGGCCCGCTCAAGGCCCTGATCATGTTCGGCGTCATCGTGCTGGTCCAGCAGATCGAGGCGCACGTGCTGCAGCCGTTCCTGATGGGGCGCTTCGTCTCGGTCCACCCGCTCGGGGTGATCCTCGCGATCGCCATGGGGGTGCTGGTGGCCGGCATCCCCGGCGCCCTGGTCGCCGTACCGCTCGCCGCCTCCGCAACGCGGTGGTGCAGCACCTCGCGGCCGACACGGCCGTGGGTGAGGGGGTCACCGACGACCGGAGCGAAGGGGTGGTGGGTGACACCGAGGACGCGCCGACCGACGACGCGGACAGTGACGCGGACGAGCCAGAGGGCACCGCGGGCGGCGATCCCGAGGCCTGAGGCCCCGGGTCGACGGAGATACCCCCCGGACGCACCTCCGCCGTCCCAGCCCCCTAGCAGGAGGGCGTGAGCCCTCGTGCACCCTCGATTGTCCGCTCTCGCAGTTGTCCGGCGCAACCGCCCAGCGTGTGGCGGCGTGTTCGCCCGCACACTCCTAGGGTGTGAGCATGACGACCACCCTCGCCGACTTCGAGGCCGCAGCCACGATCCTCGAGGGAACAGCGATCCGGACCCCGATGGAGGAGTCCCGCTGGTTGCAGGCCCTGGTCGACGGCCCCGTCCTCCTCAAGTGCGAGAACCTGCAGCGCACCGGTTCGTTCAAGATCCGCGGCGGCTACGTGCGGCTCTCCCGGCTCAGCCCGGAGGAACGCGCCCGCGGGGTGGTGGCCGCCTCGGCGGGCAACCACGCGCAGGGCGTCGCGCTCGCCGCGCAGATGCTGGGGATCAACGCAACCGTCTTCATGCCGGAGGGTGCGCCGATCCCGAAGGTCAACGCGACCAGGGCGTACGGCGCCGACGTGCTGTTCGAGGGCGAGTACCTGACCCAGGCGCTGGTCGCCGCCCAGGCGTTCGCCGAGGAGACCGGGGCGGTGTTCATCCACCCCTTCGACCATCCCGACATCCTCGCCGGACAGGGCACCGTCGGGCTCGAGATCCTCGAGCAGGCGCCCGAGGTCGAGACCATCCTCGTGCCGACGGGTGGCGGCGGCCTGCTGGCCGGGGTGGCGATGGCGGTCAAGGCGCTGCGCCCCGGCGTCCGTGTCGTCGGCGTGCAGGCCGAGGAGGCAGCGGCCTACCCCGAGTCGCTGCGCGCGGGAGCGCCGGTCGCGCTGGAGCGGATGTCGACGATGGCCGACGGCATCGCCGTGGCGAAGCCTGGTGACCTGCCGTTCGCCGCGATCCAGGAGCACTGCGACGAGATGCTCACGGTCTCCGAGGAGTCGATCTCACGCGCCCTGGTGCTGCTGCTCGAGCGGGCCAAGATGGTCGTCGAGCCGTCGGGCGCCGCCGGCGTGGCCGCGCTGCTCGACGAGCCGAAGCGCTTCGGCACTCCGATCGTGGCGGTGCTCTCCGGCGGCAACGTCGACCCGTTGCTGCTCGGCCACCTGATCCGGCACGGCCTGTCCGGGAACGGTCGCTACCTCAACTTCCACTGCGTCATCCCCGACCGGCCCGGAGGGCTGGCACACCTGCTCTCCGAGCTGGCCGCGTCGGGCGCCAACGTCCTCGAGGTGGCTCACGAGCGCACCTCCACGACGTTGCACATCGGCGACGTGGAGGTGGCCCTCCAGCTGGAGACGCGGGGACCCGAGCACGCAGACGCGGTGATGTCGCGGCTGCGCGACCACGGCTACCGGATCATCGAGTGACGGTGGTTGAGCCTGTCGAAACTCAGCCGGTGTAGGGAACGGCGTCGAGGATCTCGGCCTTGACCTTCTTGCCGTTCACCTCGTACTCCACGGTGTCGCCACGCTGCTTGCCGTTGATCGCCTCGCCCAGCGGAGACTGCGGGGAGAAGACCTTCAGCTCGTCGCCGGCCATCTCGCGGGCACCGAAGAGGAACTCCTGCTTCATGTCGTGGTCGATCAGGTTGATGATCACCTTCATGCCCGGCTCGACGACACCGTCGTCCGCCGGGGTCTCGCCGACCTTGGCGCGCTCGAGCATCTGGGTCAGCTGGACGATCCGCCCGTCGATCTTGCCGAGCTCGTCGCGGGCTGCGTGGTAGCCGGCGTTCTCCTTCAGGTCACCCTCGTCGCGTGCCTCGCTGACCCGGCTGACGATCGCCGAGCGCGTGGGGCCGCGCAGAGCCTCGAGCTCGGCCTTGAGCTCGTCGTACTTGGCCTGTGTCAGCCAGACGGCGTTGCTCGGGGACGTCTCGGTCATGTGGTCGCTCCCTGGAGTCGCTGGTCGTGGTCGCGGGCCCGGTCGGGCAAGTAGACAAGATTATCAGCGAGGCTGCTTCTGGCCCGGAGCGGTGCATCCGACCATCTCGACAGCAGCGGCCGCGCGCTCGGTGCGCAAGGTCACCTGGTGGGTCGTGGTGCCACCCGGGCCGGCGACCGCGAACGTGACCTCGCCGACCACCGAGTGGTCGGCGGCGTCGGCGCGCACCACGCAGCTGGCGCGGACGCCGTCGTGGCGCGTCTTCACCACGACCGTCGCGCGGGCGGTGTGGCTGTCGACCACGTGGAAGGTCCGCAGCGAGGACTGGACGTCGGGCGTCCCCTGGACGTACGCCGCCCAGAGCACCCAGGCCAGCGCCACGACGCCGACCACCCCGGAGACCCCGATCACCACTCGTCGGCGGGCGGCACTGGGCCGGCCGTAGCGGTCGGCCATCTCCGGCGTACTGGTGCTCACCCGCAGATCCTCGCAAACCTGTTCATAGGATGGCCGGCATGCTCAGGCTGATGCACGTGCACGCCCATCCCGACGACGAGTCGAGCAAGGGCGCTGCCTCGACGGTGAAGTACGTCAAGGAGGGCGTCGACGTCCACGTCGTCACCTGCACCGGCGGTGAGCGCGGGTCGATCCTGAACCCCAAGATGGAGCGCCCCGACGTCCTGGAGAACATCACCGAGATCCGGCGCCAGGAGATGGAGGCCGCCCGGGAGATCCTCGGGGTCACCCAGGACTGGCTGGGCTTCGTCGACTCCGGCTGGCCCGAGGGCGACCCGAAGCCGCCGCTGCCCGAGGGGTGCTTCGGCCTGATGGACCCCGAGGTGGCCGCGGAGCCGCTGGTGCGGCTGATCCGCAGCTTCCGGCCGCACGTGCTGACGACGTACGACGAGAACGGCGGCTACCCGCACCCCGACCACATCCAGTGCCACAACGTCTCCATGGCCGCCTACGAGGCGGCCGGTGACCCGGACCGGTTCCCCGACGCCGGGGAGCCGTGGCAGCCGCTGAAGGTCTACTACCACCACGGCTTCAACCGTCCCCGGATGGTGGCGCTGCACGAGGCGCTCGTGGCCGAGGGGCTGGAGTCGCCGTTCGCCGAGCGCCTCGAGGAGTGGAAAGAGGACCCGGCGCACGATGCCCGGATCACCACCCGCGTCGTGTGCGGCGACTACTTCCCGGTCCGCGACCAGGCGCTGATCGCGCACGCGACGCAGATCGACCCGGACGGGTTCTTCTTCCGGGCGCCGATGGAGCTGCAGCAACGGGTGTGGCCGACCGAGGAGTACGAGCTCGCGCGCACCAGCGTGGAGACCGAGCTGCCCGAGGACGACCTGTTCGCGGGGATCCGCGACCGCGCCGATCTGGCCACCTGAGAGACTGGTGGCATGTACCCGCTGATGGCTCTCCTGCGCGCGGTCGACCCGGCCCCGGCGGCCAAGGACGTCACGGCCGGCTGGACGGCCTTCGCCGTGTTCGCCGGCCTCTGCGTGGCTGTGGCGATCCTCGGCTTCAGCCTCGTCAAGCACCTGCGCCGGGCCAACGAGAACGCCGCGAAGGGCGTCTTCGGGCCCAGCCCGGAGCGCAAGCAGTAGCTCGCGTCCCTGGGGAGCGCGGGACCACCACTGTCAGTGGTCCCTGCTTGAATTCGTTGCATGACCAGCACCCTCCTCGGCCACGCGGTGGAGCCGGATTGTGCCGCCGCCGTGCTGGCCTTCGCCCGGTCCCGCAGGGCTGAGGCCAACCGGGCCGAGGCCGACGTGCTGGCGGCCGCCGTGACGTGGGCGATGCAGCACCCGGCCGAGTCGATCCACGACGCCGCGTGCTGGCCGATGGGTGAGGGCGCGGTCTCGCTGGCCGGGCCGGGCGCCCCTGAGATCGCGGAGTTCGCTGTGCCGGAGTTCGCGGCCGCGCTCGGGATGACGACCGATGGCGGCAAGCGGCTGATCGGACAGGCCCTGGAGCTGGCGCACCGGCTGCCCAGGCACTGGGCGCGGGTGCAGGCCGGGAAGCTGCCCGCCTGGCGGGCGCGACGTCTGGCCGAGGACACCATGACGCTTAGCCCTGAGGCCGCGGCGTGGCTGGACAGCCAGCTGGCGGCGTACCTCCACAAGACGTCGTTCGCCGCCCAGCAGCGGCTGGTGGCCGAGGCGATCGCCAGGTTCGACCCGCAACGGGCGCAGCAGGACGCCGACCGGGCCGAGGACCAGCGTCACGTGTCGATCTCGCACGACCAGATCAGCTTCTGGGGCACCAGTCGGCTCGAGGGGGAGCTCGACCTGGCCGACGCCCTCGACCTCGAGGCCGCCCTCGAGTCAGGCGCAGCACAGATGGCCGACCTGGGGTCGACCGAGAGCCTCGACGTACGCCGGTCCAAGGCGCTCGGCGCGCTGGCTCGTGGCGACCTGTTCCTCGATCTCCCGCGTGGAGATGAGTCCGCCGAGCACGCCAGGCCGCCCGCTCGCAGCGTGGTGCTCTACGTGCACCTGTCCGAGGCGGCTCTCCGCTCCGGAGCCAGCGGTTGCTTCGACCTGGCCCGGGTGGAGAACGCCCGTCAGGTCGTCACGGTCGAGAAGGTGAGGCAGTGGTGCGGACGACCAGACGCCCAGATCGTCCTCAAGCCGGTCATCGATCTCGAGGACCACATCCAGGTCGAGCAGTACGAGGTGCCCGACCGCCTCGCCGCGCAGACCGAGCTGCGCGACCACACCTGCGTCTTTCCCTGGTGCTCCCGGCCGGCCAAACGCTGCGACAAGGACCACGTCGTGGCTCATGACCGCGACGGTCCGACGTGCAGCTGCAACCTCGCCCCGCTCTGCCGGCGACATCACCGGTTGAAGACCCACGCGCATGGTCCTACGTCCCGCTGGAGCCGGGCACCTATGTGTGGGCCAGCCCGCACGGCTACTCCTACCTCGTGGACGGGACCGGCACCACCGACGTCACCGCACCGGAGCGGCGCGGTCGACCGCTGCCGCCGCACGCGCTCCAGCCATAGCTGCCCCGCCCCGCACCCCGCTTCGGCGGGGCCAGCGGCATGCTCCCTGCGCGGGGGCGACCACGCTCGCCCAGCCCTTCAGCTCAGTGCGTACGGCGCAACGAGAACTTGAAGTCGTAGGCACTGCCGGCCGCGTTGAGAGGATGCAAGCGCATCTGTCCACCCGCCCTGCGGTACTTGCCGGTGCCCCCGGTGACGGCGAGGATTGAGTCGCCGGCGTCCAGGAACGGACCGGAGACGACTATCGAACCTCCGGGCAGCGACGTGGTCCACGTGCACTCGTAGCTCTTGCCGACAGCGGTTCGGATGCACGAACCGTTGTCGGTGCCGATCTTGCGCTTGTTCTTCGCGTCAAAGATCGGGTTGGCGAATGCGAGCACGTCGCCCAGGCTGTCCCCGACCGGCCCAGTGTCGGCGGTGGTGTCAGTGAGGGCGCGCTCGACGACGGTGAACGTCGCACCGCGATGATGCCCTGGCGCCGAAGCCATGGCCCGTCCTGCGACTGCCGAGGTTGCGACCACGACCCCTCCGACAACGACCACGATGGATTTGCGCATGCCGACCGCCCTTCATCCGTTTCGGGACCATCTGGTTCCCGATCTACCGATGCTAGGGGTCGACGGGGCCAGGAGGCCCAAGCCGATGAGCGAACGCTCGGCGGTAGCGTTGATGCGTGCCTGAGGACGCTTTGACGCGACTGCTGGGCGAGGCGCTTCGCGACCTCGTTCTGTTCATCGAGAAGCGTCCGGAGGATGCGACTGCCGACGATGACGTGCGCGCCCTTGAGGGTGTCGCCCACCTGCTCAATCAGGTGGGTCCGTCCGACAGGACGCGGGTCAGACACCTGCTGGGAGATGAGGTCTTCTCGATGCTGGGCTGGGAGTAGCTGTCCCGCTGCAGGTCCGATCTGGCCGTCAGGCCCGTGGCTGGACAGGATGGGGCCGTGCTTGGACTCGAGATGGTCGTCGTGCTCGGTGTTGCCCTGGTCGCGTGCGGTGCGTTGGGGCGCCGATACCCGATCGCGCCGGCCATCCTCCTGGTGGTCGTCGGCGTCCTGATCGGGTTCGTGCCGCACCTGCGGCGAGCCCAGTTGCCGCCCGAGACCGTGCTGCTGCTGTTCCTCCCGGCACTGCTCTACTGGGAGAGCCTGACCACCTCGTTGCGCGAGATCCGCAACAACCTGCGGGTCGTGGTCCTCACCAGCACGGCGCTGGTCGCGGCCACCGCCGCCGCGGTCGCCGCTGCCGCGCACGGGCTCGGCCTCGACTGGGGGCCGGCCTGGGTGCTCGGGGCCGCGCTGGCGCCGACGGACGCGACGGCGGTCGGCGTCCTGGCCCGCGACCTGCCGCGCCGTACCGTCACCGTGCTCCGCGCCGAGAGCCTGGTGAACGACGGGACGGCCCTCGTCCTGTACGGGTTGGCCGTCGGTGTCACGGTCGGCGAGGAGCCCCTCACCGGGTGGCACGTGACGTGGCTGCTGGTGGTGGCCTACGTCGGGGGCGCGCTCGCCGGGGCGCTGAGCGGACTGGTCAGCTGGGCGGTGCGCCGCCGGATGGACGACCCGACCCTGGAGGGCATCGCGATGCTGGTGACGCCGTTCGCCGCCTTCCTGCTGGCCGACTCCGTCCACGCGTCCGGCGTGCTGTCCGTCGTCGTCTGCGGGCTGTTCATGAGCCAGGTGACGCCGCGGATCACCGCCGCGGCGACCCGGCAGGTCGTCGTCCCGTTCTGGGCACTGTCCACGACCGTGCTCAGCAGCTCGCTGTTCGTGCTCGTCGGGATCTCGGCCCAGGCCGCCCTCCGCGGGCTGAACAGCACCTCGGTGCTGCGCGCGCTCGTCGACATCCTCGTGGTCACTGCAGTCGTGATCGCGGTGCGGTGGGTGTGGCTGTACACCACCCCGTACATCATCCGGCTCCTCGATCGCCGTCCCGCCCAGCGGCTGCGGCGGGTACCCGCGCGGCAGCGCACGGTGAATGCAGTCGCTGGCTTCCGCGGCGCCGTGTCCCTGGCTGCGGTGCTCGCGGTCCCGCACACCCTCGACTCCGGCACTCCCTTCCCGGACCGGGACCTGCTGGTGCTGATCGCGTGCGGCGTCATCGTGCTGACCCTCCTGCAGGCGCTGTTGCTTCCGTCGGTGGTGCGGTTCGCACGGCTGCCCGCAGACACCTCGGTCGACGACGAGGTCCAGCTCGCCGACGTCCAGACGCTCGACGCAGCAATCGAGTCGCTCGAGACCACGGCCGCCGAGCTCGGCAGCGGCGAGATGGTGGTCGAGCGCGTGCGTCACGAGCTCGACAAGCAACGCAGGCTGCTGACCGCTGCGGGCACGGAGGGTGAGCGGGTCGTCGAGCACGACGACCAGTACCGCAGCCTGTCGCTCGCGCTCATCGGCCGGCGGCGCGAGGCGCTCCTCTCGCTGCGCGACGAGCAGCGCATCGACGACATCGCGCTGCGGCGCGTGCAGGCTCGCCTCGACCAGGAGGAGGTGCGGTTCCTGCGCGCGAACCTCCTCGAGTGAGGGGCGGCATGGGTGGGGTGTCCCTCACCCCGACTGGTCGAAGGTGGCCCTCAGTGACTCGACTGCGCTGTGTCTCGGAGCCCACCCGAGCTCGGTCTTGGCCTTGGTCGTGTCCATGATCGCGGGGTGGCTCAGCGCCTCGACCCACTGTGCTGCCGAGGGGAGGAAGGGGATCTTCGCGACGGCTCGGGCCGCGGCGGAGACGGGCTCTGCCCGGCACGCTCACCGCGCGGAAACCCAGTGCGCGAGCGACGTCGGCGCCGGTGACCACGTCGTCGGCGGCGATGTTGTAGGCCCCGGGCGGGCCGGCGCCCACGACGCACAGACGCAGCGCCTCGGCCACGTCGTCCTGGTGGATCAGCTGCAGCGGCAGATCGGGCACTAGCACCGGCAACCCGGGGAGGCGGCGCAGCGCGGCGCCCACTCCGCTCACGACCGGAGCCAGCGCAGCAGGTACGTCGACCTTGGCGCCGACCGCGTCGGGACCGAGGACGATCGGGGGGCGGAGCAGGTAGAGCGCGGTCTGCGGGTGCTCCGCGGCCTCGTCCTGCAGCCGGTGCTCGAGCTCCGCCTTCTCCTGGGCGTAGAAGAGCCGGTCGGCGGGTCGGGTGGCCCAGTCCTCCGTGATGCCGATCGGGTTGTCCTCGTGGAAGCCGTACGCCGCGATGGACGACGCGTAGACGAACCGCTCGGCCCCCGCGTCCGCTGCCGCGCGGAAGGCGTTGATGGTGCCCTCGACGTTGATCGCCTGCGTCGTCTTCCGTCCGCCGCTGAGGATGAGGAAGGCCAGGTGCACGACCACGTCAGCGCCCTCGAATGCGGTCCGCAGTGCGTCGGCGTCGCGGACGTCGCCCTGGCGGTACTCCATCTTCGTCCAGCCACGCCCCGCCGGGTCGAAGGGGCGGCGGGCGATGCCGATGACACGAGCGACCTGGTCGTCGTCCTGCAGCAGCGGCATCAGCGCGAGTCCGAACGTCCCCGTCGGGCCGGTGACCGCCACGGTGAGTCCCGTTGCCCCAGTTGTCTCAGCCATCCGCCAACCCTAGACAGGGCGGGACGGTCTCGGTCAGCCGACCAGCCTGAGGATCGGCCGGCCGTTGGCGGTGCGCACCTCGACCGAGGCGATGTCGGCGCGCTTGGCCGCCGTCGCCGCGTCGAGCCGCATCGTGCGGCCCTCCACCGACCGCCAGGTGCCGACCGTCTCGGTGCGGCCGTCGCGGGTGCGCACGAGGAGGGAGTACGTCGGCGCGTGCGAGGCGGTCGTCCACCCGGCCTCGGGTGCGTACGTGCACGCGAGGCTCAGCTTGGTGCCCCAGGTCACGGGCTCGAGGGCCAGCCGGGCGTGCACCGGCACGTCACCGATCGGTGTCATCACCAGAGCCGGAGCGAGCGGCGGCAGCCGGTGGGTGGGCGGTCGTCCGGGCCGCGCAGGGCGGAGAACGCCAGCGCGGCGATCGCCAGGATCGCCGCGGCCGCGAGGCCGGCCGTGACGAAGCGGCGGCGTCGCTGGGTGCGGCTCACCTCGCGCACCAGGTTGGTCAGCAGGGCGTCGGGCACCGGCGGGGCGGCGGCGTCGGACGGCTCCTCGAGGACGGCGGCGTCGACCCGCGAGAGCAGTCCCGGCAGCCCGGCCAGCTCGCGCACGGAGCGGGCGCACTCCTCGCACGTGGCCAGGTGGCGCTCGAAGTCCAGCCGCTCGGCGGGGGACAGGGCTCCCAGGACGTAGGCGCCGTCCTGCTCGGCGTGCTCGCACCTCATCGGGTCACCCCCAGCTCCTCGAGGGCGAGCCTGAGCGCGCGCAGGGCGTAGTGGGTGCGCGACTTGACCGTGCCCTCGGGCACGCCGAGCCGATGGGCCGCCTCGGCGACCGGTCGGCCGCGGAAGTAGCACTCGAGCAGCACCGCGCGGTGCTCCGGGGAGAGCCGGGTGAGCGCGTCGGCCACCACCCACGACAGGAGCAGCTGGTCGGTGCGGTCGTCGGTGCCCTGGTCGGGGACCTCGGCGACGGCGAACTCGTTCTGCGCCCGCTTGGTGCGCCACTCGTCGATGACGATGTTGCGAGCCACGGTGAACAGCCACGACCGGACCGCCGGGCGCGGGCTGTCCAGCACCGCACCGTGCCGCCAGGCGCGCAGGAGGGTCTCCTGCGTGACGTCCTCGGCCTTGGCCCGGTCGTGCCCGGTCAGGCGCAGGCAGTAGCCCCACAGCGCAGCGGCGTGCTCGTCGTGCAGCTGTTGCATCAGGGTGACCTCGTTGCCGGGCACACCCCTGGGAACGTGTGGACCGGGCACGAGGTTCATTGTGCGGCTCATCGGGCGTACGCCGGAGGAATCGGTCGCGGAAGCCGGTCCATCCGCCACACCGGTGCCGTCGGGGAGGGGTGCAGCCCGTCCTGCCAGTGCCAGGAGTCGATCCGGCTGAGCACGCGGGGGTCCTTGGCGATCACGCTGATCGGCACGTCGTGGTCCGCGTCGCGTCCCGACACGATCGTGGCGGGCTGGTGGTCGCCCAGCACGACCAGCACGGTCTTGTCGCTGCCGTGGTGCACCACGTAGGAGATCAACGACCGCATCGAGTACTCGATGGAGGTGCCGTACGCCGCCTTCACCTTCGTCGGCGACGGCCAGATGTCCTTCTCCGACGGCAGCGTGGCCGGCATCCCGTCGTACACCGAGCCGTCGCCGACGGAGCTGTCCGCGACCATCCGCGGCGTGCGCGACCACGGCGCGTGGCTGGAGATCAGGTCCATCTCGGCGAAGACGGGCGCCCTCGCGTCCGGTGCGAGCTCGAGCCGGTCGAGCGCGTCGAGGGTGAACTGGTCGGGCATCGTCGGGTAGCCGAACCGCGGGCCGCGGTAGCCGACGTCGCGCGAGTCGTAGAAGTGGTCGTAGCCGTAGAACCGGCCCTGCGGCCAGTCGTGGGTGTCGGCCGGTACGTCGCTGACCGTGCGCCAGCCCGCGCGGGCGAACAGGCGAGCCAGGGTCAGCCGGTGGCTGGTGACCAGCGCGTCGTACCGCTGCTGCGCGTCGACCCACAGCCCCGACTGGAGCGTCGAGTGCGCCAGCCAGCTGAGCGCGCCGAAGGTCGGGGAGGTGAGGAAGGCGCTGCGCGAGTGGAAGCCGGCGCCGGCGAGCTGGCGGTCACCGTCGGCGAGGACCGCGTCGACGCCGGGCGAGAAGCTCGATCCCTGCACCGCGACCCGGCCGTAGCTCTCCACGAAGACGAGCAGGACGTCCTTGCCGCGCAGGCCGCGCAGCAGCTGGTCGCCCGGCACGTCGCGCATCGGGTCCTGGGTGGTGGCTCGCCGGAACACGTGCTCGTCGTGCAGCAGGGCCGGCACCCTGGCCACCTGGCCCTCGGCGTACGACGACGTGCTGGCCGTGGCCAGCCCGGTACCGGAGAGGGCGAGCAGCAGCCAGACCACCACGAGCACCGCGACTGCGCGCAGCGTCGTGCGCCGGTGCTCCGCCGTCCCGCGACGCAGCTGCAGCAAGGCCAGCGGCAGCAGGGTCAGCAGGGCCACGATCACCACGGCCGAAGACGACCAGGATCGCGGTGCCCAGCCCGTTGCCGAACGAGTCGTGGACCAGGCCGACGGTCGAGCCGGCGTAGTGCCAGTCCACGACGAGGTCGAAGGGACGCCGCAGCGCCTCGAAGAAGGCGATGTCCAGGATCTTCAGGATCGTCAGCGCGCCCAGCAGGACGCCCGCTGCCACCAGGACGACGGTGCCGGCGCGGCGGGGGAGCAGCAGCCCGACGGCGACCAGCGCCACCAGCTCCAGCGGCAGTCGCGCGAACGTCGAGGCGTGAGGCTCTCCAGCCGGTCGGGCAGGGTGAGGGCCAGCCACACCAGCGCCAGCGCCAGGACCGTGAACACCTTCATCGCGTGGCCGGCCTGCTTCTGGACAGGTACAGCACGTCGCGGCCGAACGACTCGGCCAGGAGCAGCAGCGCACCCACGAGCGCGACGGCCGCCAGGTAGTGCGGCAGCACGGTCGGACGCAGCGGTGGTGAGCACCACGCCCTGGATCGCGGCCACCACCTTGCGCCAGTACCGCGGCAGGCACGCGGCGGCGCAGCCACGGCCAGACCTGCTCGGCGGCGAGCAGCGCGTAGCGGGCGAGCCCGATCGCCAGCACCCACGGGCCGAACGAGCGGGCGACGTACACGCTGAGCACCAGGATCAGGAACGCGTCGACCTCCATGTCGAAGCGCGCACCGAACTCGGTCACCGTGCCCGTGCGTCGGGCCACCTGCCCGTCGACCCAGTCCAGCGCCAGCGCCAGGACCGTCGTACCCACCAGCAGGGAGACGGGGACGGCCACCGCGGGCGCCACGGCGACCATCAGCGCCACCGCGAGCGAGAGCAGTGCCCGGGTGAGGGTGACCTGGTTGGCCGGGCCCTGCGCCACCGTCGGCAGCACGGGCGTTTGAACCGCGTGCACGCGACCTCCGTTCAAGGGTTTGACGAGCTGTCGAGGGTGAGGACGCAGAAAGGGGTTCCGCGGGTTCATGGCACGTGCTTTCTGGCTCCGAGAGCCTGGGGTGGGTGAGATCCGTCCGGTCGCCCTGCGCGACCCGGACGCGGGTGAGGTGCGCGTGCGCGCGCTGCGCTCGGCGATCAGCCGCGGCACCGAGACGCTGGTCTTCGCCGGTCGGGTGCCGGAGTCGCAGCGTGCGGCGATGCGAGCGCCCTTCCAGGAGGGGGAGTTCCCCGGCCCGGTGAAGTACGGCTACCTCAGCGTCGGCGTCGTCGAGGGACGGC
The DNA here is from genome assembly GCA_963839835.1 of uncultured Actinomycetota bacterium. Lineage (GTDB taxonomy): Bacteria > Actinomycetota > Actinomycetes > Propionibacteriales > Nocardioidaceae > Marmoricola. The sequence continues at coordinate 192,336 of CAWIWO010000011.1, read as the reverse complement.
GAGCGGGCGATGCGCGGACGCACCGTGTTCTGCCTCCACCCGCACCAGACGGAGTACGTCGTGCCGGCGGCGGCCGCCTGCCCGGTGCCCGACGACGTACCGCCGAGCCGGGCGGTGCTGGCCGGGACGGTGGAGACGGCCGTGAACGCGGTGTGGGACGCCGGCGTGCTGCCCGGTGACCGGGTCAGCGTGGTGGGCGCGGGCATGGTCGGCTGCTGCGTGGCGCGGCTGCTCGCGCAGTTCCCGGGCGTGCGGGTCGAGCTGGTCGACGTCGACCCGACCCGCGCCGCGGTGGCCGACGCCCTGGGCGTCGACTTCGCGCTGCCCGAGCAGGCGGCGGACGGGCGCGACCTCGTCGTGCACACCAGCGCGACCGGCGCCGGTCTGCAGCGCTCCCTCGACCTGCTGGCCGCCGAGGGCAGCGTCGTCGAGCTGAGCTGGTACGGCGACGAAGACGTCACTCTCTCCCTCGGCGGAGCCTTCCACTCCGGGCGGCTGTCCATCCGGGCCAGCCAGGTCGGTGCGGTCGCACCGGCCAGGCGCGGCCGGCGCAGCACGGCGGAGCGGCTGGCCCTGGCGCTCGAGCTGCTGCGCGACCCGTCGTACGACTGCCTGCTGACGGGGGAGTCGCCGTTCGAGGAGCTGCCCTCGGTGCTGCCGCGGCTGGCGAGCGGCGAGCTGCCCGCGCTGTGCCACGGCGTGACCTACGAGGAGGACCTCATGTTCAGCGTGACCGTGCGCGAGCACCTGATGGTGGCCCACAGCGCTGCGCGGAGAGGTCTTCGGCCCGGCGCAGCGGTTGCACGGGGCGACGTACCTCGTCGATGCGACCTTCCGGCGCGAGACGCTCGACGCCGACGGGATCGTCGTCGACATCGGCCGCGCCACCGAGGCGCTGCGTGCGGTCGTGGGAGAGCTCACCTACCGCAACCTCGACGACGAGCTGCCCGGGGTGAACACCACCACCGAGGTGCTGGCCCAGCTCGTCGCCGACCGGCTGGCCGAGCGCATCCACGCCGGCGAGCTGGGGGAGTCCGGCACGCGGGATCGCCACCCTGGCGGTGACCCTGCACGAGTCCCACGTCGCGTGGGCGAGCTACGAGCGTCCGGTATGAGCTCGGTGCACTTCCTGGTGCCCGAGGGGTTCGACGACCCGCGCGAGCCCAGCGGCGGCAACCACTACGACCTCCGGGTGATCGAGGGGCTGCGGTTGCTGGGCCGCGACGTCTGGGTGCACCACGCCGCCGACACGATCCCGCCGGACGGGCTGACGCTGGTGGACGGCCTGGTCGCCGACCGCGCCGAGGGCCACCGGCAACGCCTGCGCATCGTGCTCCTCCTGCACATGCCGTACGACGGTCCGCTGCTCGACGACCGCACGGGCCGTGATCGCGACGAGCGCGTGGACAGCCGGACAGCTGCGCCGTCCGGCACACGTGGTCCGGCCGGGGGTGGACCGAGCGCCGCTCGCCGCCGGCAGCGGCTCCTCGAGCGCGCTGCTGTGCGTGGGTGCGGTCGATCCCGGACAAGGGGCACGACGTCCTGCTCGAGGCGCTGGCCAAGCTGGACGACCTCGACTGGCGCCTCACCTGCGTCGGCAGCCTGACCCGCGACCCGGGGTGGGCGAGCACCCTCCGGGCGGACGAGCGGGTCGACCTTCACCGGTCCGCGGGTCGGGCCGGATCTCGCGGCGTCGTACGACTCCGCCGACCTGCTGGTGCTGCCGACGCGTCGGGAGAGCTACGGCATGGTCGTGGTCGAGGCCCAGGCCCGCGGCGTCCCGGTCGTCGCCTCCGACGTGGGTGGAGTGGCCGAGGCGCTCGGCGACGGTGGCGGCCTGCTGGTGCCGCCGGACGACCCAGGAGCCCTGGCCGACGCGATCCGCCGCTGGCTGGAGCAGCCTGCGCTCCGGGCGTCGCTGCGGTCCGCCTCGCGTTCGCGACGCGCGAGCCTTGCTGGCTGGGACGAGACGGCGATCGAGGTCGCGCGAGCGCTGTCCGGGGTGGTCGACGTGAGCCAGCGGACCTGGTCGAGGCTCCGGCTCGGCGGCGGGGTCGTCGTGGTGGTGCTGCTGGTCTGGCGGCTCGGGACCGGCCCGTTCCTCGACGGGCTGCGCACCGTCGATGCCACCGCCGTGGTGGCTGGGCTGCTCATCGGCATCCCGACGACCCTGTGCTGTGCCTGGCGCTGGTCACTGGTCGCGCGAAGCCGCGGCAACGACCTGACGGTGCGCGAGGCGGTGGTCTCCTACTACCGCTCGCAGTTCCTGAACTCGACGCTGCCGGGTGGGGTGCTGGGGGACGTGCACCGTGCGACGCGGCACGGGCTCGGACCGGTCGCCCTCGAGCGGCTCACCGGCCAGGGCGTGCAGCTGGCGCTGACCGCGCTGGCCCTGCTGCTGCTCCCGTCACCGATCCACCTGCCGGTGCCGGTCCTGGTGGCGGTCTGCGTCCTGGGTCTGCTCCTGCTCCTGCACCGGCCGCTGCTCGTGCTGGCCTCGTCTCTCGCGATCTCCGGCTACGTGCTCACCTTCGTCGTGGCAGCGCACACCTCGGGCGTCGACGCCTCGCTACCGCGCCTGCTGCCGCTCGCGCTCGTCGTGCTGGTGGCGATGAGCATCCCCGCCAACGTCGCCGGCTGGGGACCGCGGGAAGGCATGGCGGCGTGGGCCTTCGCGGCGTCGCGGGCTCGGTGCGAGTGCCGGCGTCGCCACTGCCGTGGTGTACGGCGTGATGTCGCTGGTGGCCACCCTGCCCGGCGCCGTCGTGCTCCTGGGTGACCGCCGGAAGGAACCGGTCCATGCCTGATCGTCCCTACACGCTGCTCAGCTGCGCCCTGTCGATCGACGGCTACCTCGACGCCGGCAACGGCGAGCGGCTGCTGCTCTCCAACGCCGACGACCTCGCCCGCGTCGATGCCGTCCGTGCGGAGTCCGACGCGATCCTGGTCGGCGCCGCGACGGTGCGCGCCGACGACCCGCGGCTGCTGGTCCGCTCGAAGGCCTTCCGGGACAGGCGGATCGCCGAGGGGCGGAGCGCGTCGCCGGTCAGGGTGACCCTGACCCGGCGCGGTGACCTCGACCCGTCCGCCCGCTTCTTCACGACCGGCGGCGACGACCGGCTCGTCTACTGCCCCGGCGGTGTCGCGGGTCGGCTGCGCCGCCGACTCGGTGGGACGGCGACCGTCGTCGACGGCGGCCACCGGGTCGAGCTGGACCGCGTCGTCGAGGACCTCCACGGCCGGGGGATCCGCCGGCTGATGGTCGAGGGTGGTGGCAACGTGCTCACCCAGTTCCTCACCGGCGACCTCGCCGACGAGCTGCAGCTCGTGGTGGCGCCGTTCTTCGTCGGCGACTCCCGGGCGAGCCGGTTCGTGGGCAACGGCCGGTTCCCGTTCCACCCTGGTCGGCGCGCGACCCTCGCCGAGGTGCGACCCATCGGCGACGTCGTGCTGCTGCGCTACGCGCTGTCCCCACGCTTCGCCGAGGCCGCCGTACCCGCGCGCTGACGCCCTAGGGTGCGGCTATGTCGGTCTTCGCCCTGACCGAGCGTCAGCTGGACGAGCGCCTCGCGCAGATCCCTGTCCTGGCGCGGGGGCCGCGCGAGCTCGAGGACCTCTCCGGCGGGCTGACCAACCGCAACGTCAAGGTGACCACCCCCGACGGCGTCTACGTCGTCCGCGTGAGCGAGGACAACGCCGAGGACCTCGACATCGACCGTGAGGCCGAGGCCGCGAACTCGCGCGCGGCGGCCGAGGCGGGCGTGGGCGCCCCGGTCTTCGCGAGTCGTCCCGACCTCGGCCTGCTGGTGATCGGCTTCCTCGACGGCGTGACGCTGAGCAACGAGGCCTTCCGGGCCGACGGGTTCGCGACGCGCGCGGCGCAGGCGATCCGGCAGCTCCACGAAGGCCCGCGGTTCGTCAACGACTTCGACATGTTCAAGCGCCAGCCGCGCTACCGCCAGCGCTGCGAGGACCAGGGCTTCCGCATCGCCGACGGGTACGACGACCACGCCGGCACCTTCGCCGACATCAAGAGTGCCCTCGCCGTCCACGACGAGGGCACCGTGCCGTGCAACAACGACCTGCTCGCCGAGAACTTCATCGACGACGGCGAGAAGGTCTGGCTGATCGACTACGACTACTCCGGCAACAACGACGCCTGCTTCGAGATCGGCAACAGCTGGGCGGAGTGCCGGCTCGACGACGAGCACCTCGAGGAGATGGTCACGGCGTACTTCGGTGGCGCCCGACCGGAGAAGGTGGCACGCGCCCGCCTCCAGGCCGTGGTCTCGCAGTACGGCTGGTCGTTGTGGGGGTTCATCCAGAACGCCGTCAGCCCGCTGGACTACGACTTCTGGGAATGGGCGATGGAGCACTACGAGTGGGCGGTCGCGGAGATGGAGCGGCCCGGCTTCCGGCAGCTGCTCGAGGACGTGAGGTGAACCCTCCCGACCGGGCCCGCGTCGTCGTCATCGGCGGCGGCGTGATCGGCACGAGCGTGGCCTACCACCTCACGCAGCTCGGCTGGGACGACGTCGTGCTGCTCGAGCAGGGGCGGCTCTCGTCGGGCACCACCTGGCACGCCGCCGGGCTCGTCGGCCTGCTGCGTGCCTCCGAGAGCGGCACCCGGCTGGTGCAGTACTCCACCGAGCTCTACGCCGGGCTCGAGGAGGAGACCGGCCTCTCCTCGGGCTACCAGCAGTGCGGCGGCCTGATCGTGGCGCGCACGCCCGAGCGGATGACCCAGCTGCGTCGTACGGCGGCGACGGCGGAGGCGTTCGACCTCGAGTGCGCGCTGCTGACGCCTGAGCAGGCGGGGGAGCGGTACCCGGTCATGCGCGTCGACGACCTCGTCGGAGCGATCTGGCTGCCCGGCGACGGCAAGGCGAACCCGACGGACCTGACCTCCGCGCTCGCCAAGGGCGCACGGAGGCGCGGCGCGAAGGTCTTCGAGAAGACGAGGGTGACGAGCGTGGAGACGGCCGAGGGCCGGATCCGAGGCGTCGGCTGGGAGTCCGCCGACGACGCCGGTCACATCGAGTGCGAGTACGTCGTCAACTGCGCCGGTCAGTGGGCGGCCGCGGTGGGCGCCCTGGTCGGGGTGACCGTGCCGCTGCACTCGGCGGAGCACTTCTACGTGGTGACCGAGCCTTTCGACGGGGTCCGGCCGGACCTGCCGGTGATGCGCGACCCCGACGGCTACACCTACTTCAAGGAGGAGGTGGGCGGTCTCGTGGTCGGCGGCTTCGAGCCGGAGGCCAAGCCCTGGGTGTCGCCGTACGAGCTGCCCCACCCCTTCGAGTTCCAGCTGCTGGAGGAGGACTGGGAGCACTTCTCGGTGCTGATGGACAACGCCCTGCTGCGGGTGCCCGCGCTCGAGACGACCGGCATCCGCAAGTTCTACAACGGGCCGGAGTCGTTCACCCCCGACAACCAGTTCATCCTCGGCGAGGCACCCTCGGTGCCGGGGTTCTTCGTGGCGGCGGGCTTCAACTCCGTCGGCATCGCGTCGGCGGGCGGCGCCGGGCGCGCGCTCGCCGAGTGGATCGTGGAGGGTGAACCGACCAGTGACCTGACCGGCGTCGACCTGCGGCGCTTCGCGGACTTCAACGGCAACGTCTCCTGGTTGCGCGACCGGGTCGGTGAGGTGCTCGGCCTGCACTACGAGATCCCGTGGCCCAACCGCGAGATGCGCACCGCCCGGCCCTTCCGGCGCTCGCCCGTGCACCACCTGCACGTCGAGGCCAACGCCGGGTTCGGCAGCAAGATGGGCTGGGAGCGCGTCAACTACTTCGCCCCTGCAGGCGAGTCACCGGAGATCGAGTACTCGTGGGGCAAGCAGAACTGGCTGCCCTGGTCGGCGGCGGAGCAGGCGAGCACGCGCACGGGGGTGACGGTCTTCGACCAGACCTCGTTCTCCAAGTACCTGCTGCGAGGACGTGACGCCGCGACGTCACTGCAGTGGCTGTGCACCGCCGACGTCGACGTACCGGTCGGACGCACCGTCTACACCGGCATGCTGAACCGTCGCGGGACCTACGAGTCGGACGTGACGGTGACCCGCACCGGGCCCGAGGAGTACCTGGTCGTCTCCAGCGCAGCCACCACCGAGCGCGACCAGGACCACATGCGTCGCCACCTGCCGCCGGGCGCCGCGGTGGACCTCGTCGACGTCACGTCATCGCTCGCGGTCTTCGGGGTGATGGGCCCTTCGTCACGGGCACTGCTGTCCCGGCTGACCGACGCCGACCTCTCCGACGAGGCCTTCGCGTTCTCCACCTCGCGGGTCATCTCGCTCGGTCACGCCACCGTGCGCGCCACCCGGATCACCTACGTCGGTGAGCTCGGCTGGGAGCTGTACGTGCCGACCGAGTTCGCCGTCGGCGTCTACGAGGACCTGCTCGCGACCGGTGCCGAGCTCGACGTGCGCCGCGGCGGCTACTACGCCATCGACTCCCTGCGCCTGGACAAGGGCTACCGCGCCTTCGGCCGCGAGCTGACCCCTGACGTCGGCCCGGTCGAGGCCGGTCTGCTGTTCGCCTGCAAGCTGCGCACCGACGTCGACTTCCTCGGCCGCGAGGCGGTCGAGGAGCGTCGCCGGTCCGGTCCGCTGCGCAGGCTGGTCTCCTTCCGGGTCGAGGATCCAGAGCCGATGCTGTGGGGCGGTGAGCTCGTCCTGCGAGCGGGGCGCGCGGCCGGCCAGGTGACCTCGGCTGCGTGGAGCGACACCTTCGGCTGCTGCGTCGGGCTGGCCTGGGTCTGGGACCCCGACGGCTCACCGATCGACCCCGGCCTGGGTCGACGAGGGTCAGTACGAGGTGGACGTCGCAGGCGAGCGGCACGCGGTCACGGTGTCGCGAAAACCCTTGTACGACGAGGGAAACGAGCGCATCCGCAACTGACACCAATCCGTGCACTGGGCCGTGGCGAAGTACTCATGTCCGCTCGTTCCTAACAAACGGAGTATTTCCCCATGAACTCGATCTTCACTGGCAAGTCCCGCAAGGGCCTGGCCGCCGTGGCCCTTGCCGCCACCGCCACCCTGACGCTTGCCGCGTGCGGCAGCACCAACGACAGCAGCTCGAGCTCCTCGAGCTCGACGAAGGCCTCCAAGCCCAAGCCGGTCGCCTCGATCCCCTCGCTGACCGGCAACAACACCCAGGTCACCCTCGACCAGGGCTTCGTGGACGCACTCACCTCGCTGAAGCTGACGCCCGGCACGATCGGCACCGCGAAGCTCGCCAACGGCGCGCTGATCTTCCCGATCACCGGCGGCAACGTGACCGTCTTCAAGCCCGGCACCGTCTCGCCGTACGTCATCGGCCAGATCCAGCACGAAGGCTCCGGTCTCTCGCTGACTGCCGGCGGCACCAAGGTGTCGATCACCAACCTGAACGTCGACCCGGGCGTCTCCCGTGTCTACGGCGACGTGAGCGTGAACGGCAAGCTGGCCGCACCGAACGCCTACGTGTTCCAGCTCGACGGCCGCACCCTGAAGCCGCTGCAGAGCGGTAGTGGCACCGCCACGCTCGAGGGCACCAAGGTGGAGATCTCCCCGGTGGCAGCGCCGCTGCTGGACCAGGTCTTCAAGACCGACGCCGTGAAGGCTGGTCTGCTCGTCGGGATCGCCAAGATCACGGTGAGCACCACGGCCGGCAAGTGACTCGCTGACCCAGCGACACGCAACATCCCGCGACCCCCGAGGCACACGCCTCGGGGGTCGCGGTTTTGCTGCCCCGCCTGTGTTCTGCTGACCTCGTGGCTTCCACGGACGCGGCGGACGAGCTGTCCGGACGACGGGTGGCGGCGGGTGAGAACCGTCTCCCGCCGGCGCTCGCGGTGGTCGTCGCCCTCGTCGTCTACGCACTGATGCCGTCCGTCGCTGCTGTTCACCGCGCGGCTGGTGATCCCGGTCATCGAGGTGCTGCTGCTCGTCGCGCTGGTGATCACCAACCCGCGCAGGATGACGCGGGAGACGCGTTGGTCCCGGCTGCTCTCCGCGGTCCTGGCCGCGGTGGTCATCGTGACCAACCTCGTCTCGCTGGGGCTGCTGATCGCGGCGCTGTCGACGACGAAGGAGAGCGGCGAGAACCTGCTGCTCGGCGCGATGCAGGTGTGGGTCACCAACGTGATCGGCTTCGCCCTCCTGTACTGGGAGCTCGACCGCGGCGGACCGGTCGCCCGGCGGCGCAAGCGACGCGAGGACATCCCCGCGGCCGACTGGCGCTTCTCCCAGGACGAGAACGACGACGCCGTCAGCGAGGTGGCGCGCGGGTCGAGCAAGTCCTCCGGCTGGATCCCGATCTTCGTGGACTACCTCTACGTCTCGCTGACCAACTCGAGCGCGTTCAGCCCCACGGACACGATGCCGCTGACCTCGCGGGCGAAGGTGCTGATGGGGATCCAGGCCAGCGCTGCACTGCTCGTCTCCCTCCTCCTGGTGGCGCGCGCGGTCAGCGGGCTCGGCTGAGCTCCTGGCTGAATCCCTGGGGCCGGCTACATCTCCTCGTGCGTGTCCGGGTCGCCGCCGAAGAGCCGGCCGTCGGGGTTGCCGAGCGCGGTGATCGCGGCGACCTCGTCGGCGGTGAGCTCGAAGCCGAAGACGTCGAGGTTCTGCCGCTGGCGCTCGGGGTTGCCGGACTTGGGGATCGGCAGCGAGCCGATCTGCACGTGCCAGCGGAGGATCACCTGGCCCGGGGTGACTCCCAGTCGTCCGGCCGGCTCGGCGACCGCCGGCTCGTCGTACGCCGCGTCGCGCTTGCCCAGCGGACTCCAGGCCTCGGTCCGGATGCCGAGCTCGTCGTGGACGCGGCGCATCTGCTCCTGCGGGAAGCGCGGGTGCAGCTCGATCTGGTTGACCGCGGGCGTGACGCCGGTCTCGTCGATGATCCGGCGCAGGTGGGCGGGGGTGAAGTTGGAGACGCCGATCGAGCGGACCAGGCCCTCCTGCTGCAGGTCGACCAGGGCGCGCCAGGCCTCGCCGTACTTGTCCACGCTGGGGTTGGGCCAGTGGATCAGGTGCAGGTCGAGGTACTCCAGACCGAGCCGCTGGACCGAGCCGCGGACCGAGGCGATCGCGTCGTCGTACCCGTGGTCGCGGCCGGGCAGCTTGCTGGTCACCCGGAGCTCCTCGCGCGGCACGCCCGGAGCGTCGCAGTCCCTCGCCGACCGCCTCCTCGTTGCCGTAGTTCACCGCGGTGTCGACGAGCCGGTAGCCGGCCTCGAGCGCGCCGGCCACGGCCGTGACGGCCTCGTCACCGTCGAGCGGATAGGTGCCGAGCCCGATCGCCGGGATCTCGTTGCCGTCGTTGAGCGTGTACGTCGGAGTGGTCGCTGCCATGCCCTCCACCTTCTCAGTCACCACCAGAGCGATAAACAGGACGGGTGCGTGATCCACGAGAGCTGCTGCTGGCCGAGCGCGACGAGACGCTTCGTCGTCTCGCTGCGCTGACCGACGACTTCGCCGGGGTCGTGGCGGCCTCGCGCGACACCAACGCCGACGACGAGCACGACCCTGAGGGAGCCACGATCGCCTTCGAGCGTTCGCAGGTGGACGCGCTCGTGCGGCACGCACAGGGACGTCTGGCCGAGATCGACGCCGCCCTGGAGCGGGTGGCGAGGGCGACGTACGGGACCTGCGAGGCCTGTGGTCGGCCCATCGCGCCGGCGCGGCTCGAGGCCAGGCCGACAGCGCGCACCTGTGTCGCATGCGTGACGAGTGTGGGTGCAGCGGGTTAGCGTGCCGTGCGTGAGACGCGCACCACACGAGAACGTCGCCACCGTGCTGGTCGATCCGCGCGCCCTCGCCGACCTCGAGCTGACCCTGATGGCGCTCGACCTGCTCGTCTGGCCCGTGCGCACCGCGCCGATCTGCGCCGACGGTCCGCGCCAGGCCTTCCAGGTGCGGCGCACGCTCGTGGAGCGCCACCGCGGCGAGTGGGACTGTGCCGCCGAGTGGACGCCGGTCTGGATCGGCTTCGGCGGGTCCTGGCACCAAGGTGACGAGCCGCTGCCGTGGGCCGCGCACTCCACGCTGTGGCAGGTCCTCGACGCCCACGGCGAGCACGTGCGCTTCCAGCGCAGGTTGGGCGGGGTGCCGCGGCTGGCGGTGCCCGAGGGTTTGGGCTCCTGAGGCGTCAGCTCGCGCCGAGCGAGCGCCAGTAGGCGTTCAGGGCGCCGTTGGTCTTCACGAACCACACGATCAGGCCGACGAAGAAGAACCATCCCAGCAGGAGGGCCCACAAGCCGGTCGCGGCACTGACCGGCTTCGCCTGGCCGCGCCGCTCGTACATCGCGCCGACCTCGTTGGAGGTCAGGAACGGCATCACGATGCCGACGAAGATCGCCAGGATCAGCGCGACGCCACCGCCGAGGCCGGTGCCGGTGTGACGCTTCATCTCCTCGTGCGTCTTGAAGTACCAGTACCAGCTGTAGAAGCCCAGCGTCACGATGGTGAGGAGCACGCACGTCCCTGTCTCGCGCACCTTCCCCAGCGGCGGCGGCCCTGCCGGTGTCCACCCGTAGGCCGGCGCCACCTGGCCCGCAGTGGGTGGGGGCGGGGGCGGCGTGCCCGGCACCGCAGGAGTCACGGGCTCGGGGTCATGGGGGTTCGACAAGGCAGTCCTCGGGGTCTCGGGTGGTGCGCAGTCGTCACCCTAGGGCGTCGCGCGCTTCTCAACGGCCCCCGGCGACTCGGAGCGTCGTTCCGGTGACGTAGGACGCCTCGTCGCTGATCAGCCACGCGATCGCGTTGGCGACCTCCTCGGGTGCCCCGGCCCGACCGAGCGGGATCTTCGGCGCCAGCCGGGACAGGCGCTCGGGGTCGCCGGCGTCCTCGTGGATCCTGGTCTCGACCATGCCGGGCGCTACCCCGACCACCCGCACCCCGCCGTCGGCGACCTCCTGGGCCAGTCCCACCGTCATGGCGTCCACGCCCGCCTTCGCGGCGGCGTACTGCACGTACTCACCAGGCGAGCCGAGGGTCGCCGCCCCGGAGCTGACGTTGACGAGCACTCCGCCGTCGCCGCCGTACGACGTGCTCAGCGCGCGGACGGCTGCACGCGCGACGAGCAGCGCTCCGACGAGGTTGAGGTCGACGGTTCGCTTGATCACGTCCGGTGGTGTCTCCGCCAGCGTCCCGAGGTGCGAGGTGGCTCCGGCGTTGTTGACCACGCCGGTCAGGCGCCCGAAGGATCGCGCACGCTCGAAGAGCGCGTCGACACCCTGCTCGGTGGAGATGTCGCTGCGCACGACGCGGCAGCGCGCTCCGAGCTCCTCGACGGAGCCCCGGCACGCGTTCGCGGCCTCGTCGTCGTGGGCGTACCCCAGGACGAGGTCGTGCCCGTCCGTGGCCAGCCGGATCGCGGTCGCTGCCCCGATCCCTCGAGTGCCTCCGGTGATCAGGGTGAGACTGCGCGGCATGCAAGCAGTCAAACAGAAGCTCGCGCACTCGTTCAGGCGACGTCGTCGCGCAGCCGACGCAGCTTCTCCTCGGCCGAACCAGGGGGGTCGGTGCCCGGCAGGGCCGGAGCTCTCGACCGGTAGCGTCGACCGGTCGGAGTGGTGATCTCGAGGACGTGGCCGCGCACATGGACGAGGTCGACCCGCCACCCGGGCGACTCCTTGACGTAGTTGCACGCCTCGCAGAGCCCCTGACCGTTGTCCCGGGTGGTGTGGCCGCCGTCGTGCACCGGTCGTACGTGGTCGACGTGCGCGACGGGGGCGTCGCACCAGGGCGTGCGGCAAGTCTTGTCACGCAGGACCAGGAGATCTCGACGCCTGCCGGAGAAGGTCCGGCGACGGGAGTCCATCGCCACCAGCTCGCCGGTCAGTGGCGCGGCGTACAGGCGCCGCAGCCAGGCCCTGTCGGCCTCTCGGACCAGCCTCCGGGCCAGGGCGGCGGGTACGGGACCGTAACCGGGGAGCAGGCCGGACTCCTGGGAGCGGCCCAGAAGGGTGCGGTCGGTCATCACCAGCTGGATCTCGACGTTCGGCCCGCTGGCCGCGCTGGCAGCGCTGGCGCCGGTGAGGCGCTCGTACATCAGGTCGGCCATCAGCTGTCCGACTGCGCGGGTGTCGCCGGCGTTGCGAGAGGCGAGGGCCTGCTTGCGGAGGGCAGCAAAGGCCGCGACGCCCTGCGAGACGGGGAGCAGGCCGGTGAGATGACACATGGTGTCGGGGGCGGGCCGCACGCTGACCCGTCGGTCGCCCTCGGCCTTCCGGTTGCGTCGCATCGCAGCCCCTGGGTCGAGCCGCTGGGCGATCGAGCGGGCGAGGTCAGCCACCCGGCGGTCGCCGGCGCCCTCGAGCCGGCCGCGCAGCTCTCGATCGGCGGCCTGCCGGTCCTCGCGGGTCAGCACCGCCGTCTCCCGCACCACCAAGGTGGCGCGCCACTCACTGATCGTGCCGGCGGCCAGGCTCGCCAACGTGCCCGGCATGTCACGAACCAGCGCGAGCGCGACCCCCACGTGCCGCTGGCCGCGGCTGGGGGACTCCTGCCGGGCCAGTGCGACCTGCGCACAGATGCTGCGCGACACCTCGGCAGCAGACTTCAGCGGGGGAGCGGCAGCTCGCTGAGAGTGTTCGAACGCCTCGGTCAAGCAGGGCCTGCCCCGCCGCGGCCTCCGACTTCAGCCGCTCGAGCTTGGTCATCGCGGCGAGGCGTTCTGCATCGGTGTTGGCCCGGGCCTCAAGCTCGGTGACGATCTCGAACATGTGTTCGATTTTATCGGACACGAGTTTGTCGATGCAATGCCCGGGGCGAATCTGTGGACAAGCTTCGACAACCCTTGCGCCGTACGCCTGCTGCCGACAGGGTCGACGCAGCATCGGCGAGCGAGGGAGAGCAGATGGCGGAGATCCACGGGCGGGCGGACGCGCGGCTCGCGCCGGTCAAGGAGGTGCTCGCCGAGCAGCTCGACCACGGTGACGAGCTCGGCGCGAGCATCGTGGTCGACGTCGACGGCGAGACGCTGCTCGACGTCTGGGGCGGCTGGTGCGACACCGCGAAGACCGAGCCCTGGGCCGAGGACACCATCGTCAACGTCTGGTCGACGACCAAGACGGTGACCACGCTGGCGGCCCTGATCTGCGTGGACCGCGGTCTGCTCGACCCCTACGAGAAGGTCGCGTCGTACTGGCCGGAGTTCGCTCGGAACGGCAAGGACGAGGTCGAGGTCCGCCACCTGATGAGCCACACCTCGGGCGTCTCCGGGTGGGAGCAGCCGTTCGTCACCGAGGACATGTACGACTGGGAGAAGTCCACGAGCCGCCTCGCCGCCCAAGCGCCCTGGTGGGAGCCGGGCACGGCGTCGGGCTACCACGCGCAGAACCAGGGCCACCTGGTCGGCGAGGTCGTACGACGGGTCAGCGGCCGTCCCCTGAAGGAGTTCGTCGCCGAGGAGATCGCCGGGCCGCTGGGTGCTGACTTCCAGATCGGTGCCGATGAGAAGGACTGGGACCGGATCGCCCCCGTCGTACCGCCGCCCCCGCTGGGCATTGACTTGGCGGCGCTCGATCCGGAGAGTCCGATGTTCAAGACCTTCACCGGCCCGGCGGCCGACGCGGAGAGCGCCAACACCGCCGACTGGCGACGCGCCGACATGGGGGCGATCAACGGCCACGGCAACGCACGCTCGGTCGCGCAGGTGCTGCGCACGCTCTCCCTCGGGGGTGAGTCCGGTGGAGTGCGGCTGCTCTCGCAGGACACCATCGACCTGGTCTTCGACGAGCAGAGTCACGGCCCCGACCTCGTGCTGGGCGTGAGCCTCCGCTTCGGCATCGGGATGGCCCTGCCGGAGACGGAGACCCTCCCCTACGTCCCGCAGGGCAAGGCCTGCTACTGGGGTGGGTGGGGCGGCTCGGTGATCGTCTGCGACCTCGACTCGCGTACGACGATCAGCTACATGATGAACCGGATGGCCCCCGGCATCATCGGCTCGGACCGGTCACGGGCCTACGTGACGGCGATCCGGGACTGCCTGGCCTGACGCCACTGCCAGGCGGCGGGCGACGATCTCCCACACGTCGGGGTCGAGCCCCATCCCGATGTGGGTCGAGCCGACCTCCACGTGCTCGACGTCCGGAGAGAACCGGTCGATGCAGGCCTGCCAGGCGACGATCCCGTCGCGGCGGGTGAACACCGCGGTCAGCGGGACGGTGATGGGCGACTCGGCGTCGAGGCGCTCGGCGACCTTGCTCGCGGCGTCGCTGTCCCCGGGGCTGTAGGTCCGCGCGACGGCAGTGAAGCGCGCACCGCCGACGACCGGCGTGCCGTAGGTGATCACCCGGCGCACTGCCTCTGGATGACGCCGGGCCACCTCGCGCGCGATCACTCCGCCCAGGCTCCAACCAACGAGCGAGACGGCCGATCCGCCGTCGTCGACCAGCCGCCGCACGTGCTTGCTGAGGCGTTCGACGTCGCGACGCGGGTCGCCGGTGTTCGTGCCGAACCCCCAGCTGCGGGCGTCGTACCCCCGGCTGCGCAGGTAGGCCCGCATCGGCGCCAGCGATACCTCCGGCGCCTTCCAGCCGGGGATGTCCACGACCGTGTGGCCGTCGCCGGGCGGGACGCGGAGCAGGCGTGGCGCCGCTGCCACGAGCCGCGCCGCTGCCAGTCCCGAGCCCAGCTCGGCAACCGCCGTCACCCACGAGGGGGGTCCGACCGGCCGGGCCAGCCGGGCGACATCGGGACGTTCGCGAGCCCGCGAGCGCACGCCGGTGGTCCTCAAGGTGCTGCGTCCTGGAGCGATGGTCATGTGGTCCGGTGCCCCTTTCCGAGCAGCTCAATAGCCCGTGCGTCCCAGGTCACAGCTCCCGGCGACGGCTAGGGTGGCTCGATGGTCCGCGGTCGTCCGGCATGAACGACGACCGCGTCCTGCTCGACCACCCGGCGCCCGGCGTGGCGCTGGTGACCCTGAACTACCCCGAGCGGATGAACTCGATGTCCTTCGACGTCATGCTCCCGCTGCGTGACGCGCTTCGCGAGGTGGGCGACGACAACGACGTGCGGGCTGTCGTGCTCACCGGGGCCGGCAGGGGGTTCTGCTCGGGCGCCGACCAGAGCGGCGAGCGCGGCCGGATGCCCCACGTGGCCGGCCTGACCCAGGTCACCGTCGCCCTCCGCGCGATGGAGCTCCTCGACGAGGTGGTGCTGGCGCCTGCGGGGGCTCCACCAGCCGGTGATCGCGGCGGTCAACGGTCCCGCCATCGGCGGCGGGCTGTGCCTCGCGCTCGCCTGCGACATCCGGGTCGCAGCGGAGGGCGCGTTCTTCCGTGCGGCCGGCATCAACAACGGGTTGACGGCCAGCGAGCTCGGCCTCAGCTACCTGCTGCCGCGCGCGATCGGCTCCTCCCGCGCCGCCGAGATGATGCTGACCGGCCGCGACGTGGATGCCGCCGAGGCCGAGCGCGTCGGCCTGGTCTCGCGGGTGCTGCCCCAGGAGGACCTGATCGAGCACGCCGTGGCGATCGGCACCCGGATCGCCGGCTGGAGCCGGCCCGGTGTCGAGCTGACCAAGCGCACGCTGTGGTCGAGCCTCGACGCGAGCAGCCTGCAGGCGCACATGCAGGCCGAGGGCCTCGGCCAGCTCTACGTGCGCCTGCTCACCGGCAACTTCGAGGAGGCCGTGGCCGCGCGGAAGGAGGGTCGCGAGCCGTCCTTCGACGACTGAGCGGCAGGGGCTTACCGCTGGGCCGCCAGCCGCACGTGGGTGTTGGCACTGCCGTAGCCGTCGTACCCACCGCGCCGCTCGAGCACCTCGACGTAGAAGCCCGTGGGCAACACGTCGGTGTAGGCGTGCAGCAGCTCGCCGTTCCCGATGCGGTCGTAGAGCAGGTGGTGGGCACGTAGGTCCGTCGAGCAGCTCGGGAGCCAGCCCGAAGCGCGCCTCGAGGTCGACGTAGTAGTTGTCCGGCACCGCCATCAGGGCCACACCGCGCGAGCGCAGGGCACGCACGGCCGCTCGCACGTCGGCGCACGCGAACGCCACCTGCGTGACCCCGGTGCGAGGGCTCGGTCCGGGTGCGGTCTCCTCCACGTTGAGCACCATCCGCAGGTCCCCGCGAGCTGGCCGGAGGGCACGGCTGCGCAACCGGCCGTGCGGCTCGACGAACTCCTCGACCGGTCCGGGCGCGAGGTCGAAGACCGTGCGGAAGAAGCCGACCTCCTCGTCGAGGTCGTCGCGCGAGAGTGCCGCACCGACGTGGTCGATGCCGGTCAGGAAGTCGCCGTGCTCTGTGTCCACCGGCGTGAAGTCGCGCTTCCAGTACGACGCGCCGGCGGCCTCGCCGCTGACGAAGACGTGCAGCCCCGACGGGGCGCTGATGCCGGGCAGCGGGGCCTCGTCGCGTCCTCGGGTGGTGGCCACGGCCGGCCACAGCAGTGCCTTCGCGCGGTCGGCCACGTCCGAGACAGCCGGGCACACGACGCCCAGCGCCGCGGCGGGTGTCGCACCTCCGGCCGTCTCGTTGACGACGACGTCAGCGCCGCCGTTGCGCCACCACGAGACCGGCTTGCTGCGGTGCCGACCGGCGCAGGCCGAAGCCCAGCCCGGCCAGCACGGCGGGGACCGTGGCGTCCTCCGGCGGGCACGACAGCTCCAGGAACGCGGCGTCGGTCCGGCTCGGCGGAGGTGCGGCCGCGGTGACCTGCTGGGCGGCCGGACCGGTGAGCCGTCCGGCGAGGCGGTCCTCGAGGAACAACAGGGAGCGCATCGCCGCCTGCGCCGTACGCCGTGGGTCGGTCTCGCGGACGACGTCGCTGAAGACCTCCAGCGAGACCGGGCCGTCGTACCCGGCCGCGAGCACGGCGGCCACGACGCCCTCGACGTCGAGCATCCCCTGGCCGGGGAAGCAACGGTGGTGGCGGCTCCACTCCAGGAGGCTCATGTCCAGCAGCGGTGCGTCCGCCACCTGCAGGAACCCGATCCGGCTCCCGGGGATGGCGTCGAGGGCCGAGCCGTCGTCGCCGCGGGCCAGCAGGTGGAAGGTGTCGACCGCCAGGGTGACCGCCGGGTGGTCGGCACGCCGGACCAGGTCCCACGCGTCCGACAACCGGTTGACGTGCCGTCCCCAGGCGAGCGCCTCGTAGGCCACCGTGACGCCGTGCTCGGCCGCGAGGGCGCCGACCTGGTGCAGCTGCTCGGCGGAGAGGTCGCGATCGGGAAGGGCGCCGGGCGCGACGTTGGAGCACGCCAGGAACGTGGTCGCGCCGAGGTCGGCCATCACCTCGAGCTTGGTGCGCACCCGGTGGAGCACGTCCGCGAACCGTTCCGGGGCGACACCCTCGACGTCGCGCACCGGCTGGAACAGGTCGATCGCCAGGCCGAGGTCGGCGCACCGGGCGGCGACCTCGCGCGGCGACAGCGGCGAGGCGACGAGGTCGTTGTCGAAGACCTCGATGCCGTCGAAGCCGGCCGCGGCGATGGCGGGGAGCTTGTCGGCGAGGAGGCCGCTGAGCGAGACCGTCGCGATGCCGGTACGCATCAGCCGGTGAGCTCCGCGAAGTGCCGGCTCATCCGCTCGGAGTCCGCGGGACGACCGGTGAACATCTCGAAGGCGGCGACGGCCTGTTGCACGGCCATGCCGCCGCCGGTCATCACCCGGCAGCCGCGGCGCCTCGCTGCTGCGACGAGCTCGGTCTCGAGAGGGAAGTAGACGACGTCGGCCACCCAGAGGTCCTCGCGGAGCAGCTCCTCGGGCACCGCCGACCCGGGATGGCCGTACATGCCCAGCGGGGTGGCGTTGACGATCCCCTCGGCGGCCGCGAGTGCGGGCGCGAGGTCGAGCGCCACGCCGACCCTGTCCTCGCCGTACCGCTTGGCCAGGCGTACGGCGCAGTCGTCGGCGCGCGCGACGTCGACGTCGTGCACCGCGACGTACGACGCGCCCTGGGCCAGCAACCCGTAGCCGACCGCGACCCCGGCCCCGCCGGCTCCGACCAGCACGACGCGGTCGTGCTCGGCGCCACCCAGGTGCTGCTGGAAGGCGCGGCTGAAGCCGGACCAGTCGGTGTTCCGCCCGAGACGCAGGCCGTCCCGGAACACGACGGTGTTCACCGCACCGAGGTCCTCGGCGTCCTCGGAGAGGTCGTCGAGCAGGGGCACGACGGCCTGCTTGAACGGGTGGGTCACGTTCAGGCCGTCGAAGCCGAGGTGCTCGGCCCAGTCGAGCAGCGCCGGCAGTCCCTCGATGCCGACACCGCGCCTGCCGGCGTCGATGATCCGGTAGCTCACGGTCAGTCCCTGCTCGCGGCCCTCACGGACCTGCATCGCCGGCGTCAGCGAGGCCTCGATGTCGATGCCGACGAGGCCGAGCACGAACGACTCGGCCTCGTCGTGGGCGCGCAGGCTGCTCACGCCGGCGCTCACGCCATGCTGGAGGCGACACGGGCGCGCGGTGCGCGGCGGGCTCCGATCTCGTGCGTCGGCACCTCGTGCGTCCCGCGCGGCCCGCTCGCCACGGCGATCGCCGAGATGGCGCAGGCGGCGGCGAAGAAGAGGGCCACCTTGGTCCAGTTGTCCGGGTCGCCGCCGAGCAACGACTCCGCGATGGTCGGGGAGAACCCGGCCAGGGCGAAGCCGAACTGGGTGCCGATCGCCATCCCGGAGAGCCGGACGCTGGTCGGGAAGTACTCGGCGTACGTCGCCGGCCACACCGAGTTGGCCATGCTGTAGACGACCCCGGCGAGCAGCACGCCGAAGACCATCACGAGGACCTCGTTGGCGTGCGCGATGGCGCCGAGGAAGGCGAAGGTCAGCAACCCGCTGCCGATCACCCCGGTGATGAAGACCGGCTTGCGACCGACGCGGTCGGAGAGGGTCGCCCAGGCCGGGATCGCCAGGATCGCCACCACGTTGGCCACGATCGCCACCCAGAGCATCAGGGTGTCGTCGATCCCGATGTCGTCGGACGTGGCGAAGCTCAGCGCGAAGACCGCGAACATCGTGTTCACCGAGGCGATGAACGCCGCGAAGAACACCCGCAGGACGCCGCGCCAGTGGTGGCGGAACAGCTCGCCCAGTGGCGTGCGAGGAACCTCGTCGCTCTCGGCCTCGACCTGGAACTCGGGAGTCTCGTCGAGGTTGCGCCGGATCAGGTACCCGACCAGGACGACCAGGGCACTGATCCAGAACGGGACCCGCCAGCCCCACGACTGCAGCTGCGAGTCGGACAGCACGGCGGCGAGCGGCAGGAAGATGGCCGGGGCGAGGACCTGGCCGCCCTGCGTGCCGCTGAGGGTGAAGCTGGTGAAGAACCCGCGTCGTTCGTCGGGAGCGTGCTCGAAGGACATCGAGTTGGCCCCGGCCTGCTCACCCGAGGCGGAGAGGCCCTGAAGCAGCCGGAGGAGCACGAGCAGGATCGGCGCCAGCACCCCGACCTGGCCGTACGTCGGGAGGCAGCCGACCAGGAACGTCGAGACGCCCATCATCAGCAGCGTCCCGAGCAGCACCTTGCGCCGGCCGAACCGGTCGCCGACGTGGCCCATCAAGAAGGACCCGATCGGCCTGGCGACGTAGGCCACGCCGAAGGTCGCGAACGACGCGGCGTGCGCCGCGGTGTCGTTGCCCGACGGGAAGAAGATGTCGGGGAAGACGAGTGCCGCGGCGGTGCCGTAGATGGCGAAGTCGTAGTACTCCAGCGCACTGCCGATCCACGCCGCGAGCGCGGCCTTGTTCGGGTGTCCTGATGATCTCGGTGTCGGCCATGGCAGTCGAAACTAGGGTGACCGCAGTCACAGTGGCAATCGTTTGCCAAGATTTGCCACACTGGTGCCGTGACCCAGCCAGCGGGGCATCCGCAGCGCCCACCCCGCCCGGCGACGATCACCGACGTGGCGGCCGCCGCCGGCGTCGCCCCGTCGACCGTGTCCCGGTCGTTCACCCGGCCGGGCCGGGTCAACCACCGCACTCGCGAGCACGTCCTCGCGGTCGCCGAGAGCCTCGGGTACCAGCCGAACCCGGCCGCCCAGGCGCTCGAGTCCGGGCGCACCCGCACGGTGGGGCTGCTGGTGCCCGACATCACCAACCCCTACTTCGCCGGCATCATCAAGGGTGCCGAGCGTGCGGCAGCGGCAGCCGGGCTGACGCTGATGCTGGGGGACACCCAGGAGAACGCGGCCCAGGAGGGCGCGATGGTGCGCCGGCTCGCCCGGGCCGTCGACGGGTTCGTGCTCAGCGCGTCGCGGTTGCCGGACGACGACCTGCGGGCCGTGGCCGAACGCAGCCCGGTCGCGCTGGTCAACCGGGCGGTGCCGGGCATCGCCTGCGTGGTGGCCGACTTCGACAGCGGCACGCGGCAGATCGTCGACCACCTCGCGTCGTACGGTCACCGCTCGTTCGTGTTCGCCGGAGGACCGGCCGAGTCGTGGTCGGGCCGGCGGCGCTGGAACGGCCTGCGGACCGCCGCGCGGCGCCTGGGACTGAAGGCGAGCAGGTTCGGGCCGTTCCAGCCCACGCTCGCCGGCGGGCCGGCCGCTGCGGACGCACTGATCGCCGACGGCGCCAGCGCCGTGGTGTGCCACAACGACATGCTGGCCATCGGGCTGATGCGCCGACTGGTGGAGCGGGGCGTCGTCGGTGCCGGGCGACGTCAGCGTCGTCGGGTTCGACGACATCTTCGGCACCGACTTCTGCCAGCCACCGCTCACCACCCTGGCCGAGCGCACCGACGACGCCGGCGCCCGGGCGGTCGAGGCGCTCGTCCGGTTGATGCCGCGGCTGACGACCGAGGAGCCCGCGCGGGTGCTGCCCACCGAGCTGGTGATCCGGGCCTCGACCGGCCCGGCCCGCGCTGGATCCGTGTGATGGAGTGGGTGGATGCCCAACCGCCTCGCTCACGCGACGTCGCCGTACCTCCTGCAGCACAAGGACAACCCCGTCGACTGGCAGGAGTGGTCCCCGGAGGCGTTCGCGGAGGCGCGCGAGCGCAACGTGCCGGTGCTGCTGAGCGTCGGGTACGCCGCCTGCCACTGGTGCCACGTGATGGCGCACGAGTCGTTCGAGGACGAGGAGACTGCGGCGTACCTCAACGAGCACTACGTGAGCGTCAAGGTCGACCGCGAGGAGCGGCCCGACGTCGACGCGGTCTACATGCAGGCGACCGTCGCGATGACCGGGCACGGCGGGTGGCCGATGACCTGCGTGCTCGACCACGAGGGCAGCCCGTTCTTCGCCGGCACCTACTTCCCCGACCGGCCCCGGCACGGGCAGCCGAGCTTCCGCCAGCTGCTCGAGGCGATCACCGACGCCTGGACCAAGCGCCCCGACGACGTCGCCGGCGCTGCCTCGCGGATCCGCGAGGCGCTGACCAGCACCGCCGACCTCGGCGGGGGAGCCGCGTTCGACGAGGCCGCGCTGGCCTCCGCCGTGGAGCTGCTGCGGCGTGACTTCGACCAGGAGTGGGGCGGGTTCGGGGGGGCGCCGAAGTTCCCGCCCTCGATGATCCTCGACTTCCTGCTGCGGGTCTCGACGAGTCGACCACCGCGGACGACGCCGCGACCGGGATGGTCGGCAAGACGCTGGCCGCGATGTCCGCCGGGCGGGATCCACGACCAGCTGGTCGGGGGCTTCGCGCGGTACTCCGTCGACCGGACCTGGACGGTGCCGCACTTCGAGAAGATGCTCTACGACAACGCCCAGCTGATGTCGGTCTACGCCCGCTGGGCCGCGAAGTACGACGACGAGCAGGCCGGGCGGATCGCGCTCGGCGTCGCCGACTTCATGCTCGCCGAGCTGCTGACCGCCGAGGGCGCGTTCGCGAGCGCGTTGGACGCCGACTCCGAGGGTGCCGAGGGCACCTACTACGTCTGGACCCCCGAGCAGATCGCCGAGGCCGTCGGGCCCGAGGACGCCGCCTGGGCCACGACGTTGCTGTCCGTCACGTCCGAGGGCACCTTCGAGCACGGGACGTCGACCCTGCAGATGCAGGCCGCGCCCGACGACAACCTCCGCTGGGAACGGGTGCGGCTCGCGCTGAACGACGTCCGGTCGCAGCGGGTGCGCCCCGCCCTGCGACGACAAGGTCGTCGCGGCCTGGAACGGCCTGGCCATCTCCGGCCTGGTCGACGCCGGCACCCTGCTCGACGCCCCCGAGCTCGTCCACGCCGCCTGCCGGGCTGGTGAGTTCCTGGCCGCCGTCACCTGCAGGAGGGCAGGCTGCTGCGGGTCTCGCGCGACGGCGAGGCCGGGACGCACGCCGGGGTGCTGGAGGACCACGGCTGCCTGGCCACCGGCTTCCTGGCGCTCGCCTGCGCGACGGCCGACGCGACCTGGCTGGAGCGTGCGGGTGAGCTGCTGGAGGCGGTGCTCACCCGGTTCGACGCCGGTGACGGAGGCTTCCACGACACCGCGGACGACGCCGAGACGCTGCTGGCCAGGCCGCGCGACCCCTCCGACAACGCCAGCCCGAGCGGACACTCCTCGGTGATCCACGCCCTGCTGGCGTACGCCGCACTGACCGGTTCGGGTCGGCACCGCGACGCTGCCGAGGCAGCCCTGAAGGTGAGCCGGCTGCTGGCCGACCGCAGCCCTCGCTTCGCGGGCTGGTCGCTGGCTGCCGCGGTGACCGCCCTGGACGGACCGGTCGAGGTCGCCGTCGTCGGCCCGTCCGGGCCGGAGCGCGACGCCCTGGAGCGCGCCGCCCGCCGCAACGCGCCGTTGGGGTCCGTGGTGGTGGCCGCTGCGCCGGGGGAGAGCGCGATCCCGCTGATGCAGGACCGCGACGTCGTCGACGGCAAGCCCGCGGCGTACGTGTGCCGCAACTTCGTCTGCGAGCGCCCGGTGACCACCGTCGAGGACCTGGTGGCGCAGCTCGGCCGCCCGGGTCCCTGAGGAGGGCCGTCAAGGCCCGTCTCGAAGGGTCCGGGCCCTTCGAGACAGGACTTCGTCCTTCCTCAGGGACCCGGACTACGCAGCGCGGGGGCGACGCGCTCGCAGATCAGGCGGAGGCTCTCCCAGGACGGGTCGGGTGGGAGGCCGCCGCACATCGGGTGGCTGGAGACCGCGCGCAGCTCCTTCGACCGGCACTGCCGGACCAGCTCGTCGGGGTCGAGGACCACGTAGCGGCCTCCGGCGCGGAGCTCCTCGACCGTGCTCGAGTCGTCAGTGATCAGCGAGTTGGTGGCGCCTGGCGACGACCAGGCGCGGTAGGCCATCGCGTCGGCGAGCAGGTGCTTGCCGTACGACGCCCAGAACCGGTCCGGGTCCTCGGCGCAGAAGACCGTCCCCGGGCCGGGCGGGGGCAGGAGGACGAACCCAGGCTCCCGGCCGTGGCGTCTGCACTCCTCGAGGTAGAGGTCGCGCAGGGCCTTGTCGGCGACGTTGGGCTGGAAGTTGAGCCCGAGCCGCGCCGCCCTGCGCGCGGCGGCGGGGGAGCCGCCGCCGTAGAACAGGAACGGGTGCGGGTCGCTGAACGGCAGTGGGGTGGTGCTCACCTGCCGGCCGTCGAGCTCGACCGCCTCCCCGCGCCACAGCGCGAGCAGGAGCTCGATCCGCCGCTCGATGTCGGCGCCGCGGGTCTCCCACGACTGGCCGAAGAGGGCGTACTCCTCGGGGCGGTAGCCCAGGCCGATCGTGTAGCTCACCCGTCCCGCGCTGAGGAGGTCGAGCACCGCGACGTCCTCGGCGAGCTTGACCGGCTCGTAGAAGTTCACGAGCAGCGCGGAGACGGTGATCGGGACGCGAGTGGTGCGGGCGGACACGGCCCCAGCGACGACCAGGGGGCTGGGCAGGTAGCCGTCGTCGGAGGCGTGGTGCTCGCTGACCAGGATCGCGTCGTGCCCGTGCTCGTCGAGGTAGGCCGCCTGCTCGAGCGCGCGGGAGTAGAGCTCCTGACGCGTCGCGCGGTCGGCGCCCGGGGCGCGGAAGTCGAAGCGGGAGACGAAGGTCGTCATGACGCTGCGGACCCGGCCCGGGCCCGCGCCTCGCCGGCCTCGATCTCGGCGAGCAGGTCGACGACGTAGCGGCCGAAGTCGATCTGGATGGTGTGTCGCGGCGCTGCGTAGTACTGCGCCAGGTGAGCCTGCTCGTCCTCGCGCATGATCCGCTCCTGGTCCGCCACGGACGGCAGCGCGTAGGAGCCGGTGAGCAGCCTCGCCAGCAGCTTGCTCTGCTGCTCGGCGAGGTTGACGATCGTCGGCGACGACTGCGCCAGCCCCATGAAGAACAGGTGGTCGACGCCCGGCTTGATCATCCGCTTGAACAGCGGGTAGCGGTGCTCGGAGTCGGGGTGCAGCTCGGTCTCGTCGTCGTCGAAGAACGGGAAGCTCATCCGGTAGCCCGTCGCGCAGACGATCACGTCGGCCTCGACGCTGCTGCCGTCGACAAGGTGCACGGTGCGGCCGTCCAGCCGCGCGATCTCCGGCAGGAAGCTGATGTCGCCCGATCCGGCCTTGGTCAGGAAGTCGGCGCTGACCGACGGGTGCGCCGAGAGCGGCTCGTGGTCGGGCTCCGGCAGGCCGTAGTCGCTCATCCTGCCGACCGTGGCGCGGATCTTCTCGCGAGCCAGCTTCAGGCCGACCTCCCGGGGGATGTCGGGTGGGGCCATCATCTTGTCGGCCGGTTGCCCGTCGCGGTACTTCGAGAGCACCCACACCCCGCGTCGCGCGGAGACGTAGAGCTTCTTGGTCAGCCAGCGCTGGGCGAGCTCGCTGGCGATGTCGAGCCCCGAGTTGCCCATCCCCACGACGATCACGGTCTTGCCGCGCATGTCGACGGGGTCGAACGGGTCGCGATAGGCGTGGCTGTGGATCAGGTCACCCGCGAACTCGCCGGGGTAGTCGGGGAAGCGCGGGTCCCAGTGGTGGCCGGTGGCCACGACCAGGTCGGTGTAGCGCCGGGTCTCGACAGGCTCGACCGACGAGGGGGTGGTGAGGCTGACGTCCCAGCCGCCATCATCACGTCGTACGGCGCGCTCGACACTCACGCCGAACTCGATGTTCTCGCGAAGCCCGAAGTGGTCGGTGTAGTCGCGGAAGTACTGGTGCATCTGCGAGTGGTGCGGGAAGTCCGGCCAGTCCGCGGGCGTGGGGAAGTCCTCGAACTGCAGCCGGGTCTTCGAGGTGTCGATGTGCAGCGACTGGTAGCAGGCCGAGCGGCCGTTGGGGTTCCCGTAGTACCAGTTGCCGCCGACGTCGTCGGACATCTCGAGGTGGTCGTACTCGATGCCGTGCTCACGCAGTCGCTTGGCCGTGGTGATCCCCGAGCAGCCGGCGCCGATGACGCAGACCTTGGGCATGCCCCACGTTCTATCGCGGACCCTTGCCCGCAGACAAGAACGTGTTCTAGATTGGACATGTGTCCAGTCAGTTGTCCACCGCGCCGCGGCAACGCCTGAACCCCCGTCAGGCGGAGACGGTCGAGCGGCTGCTGGTCGCGGGGGAGCAGGAGCTGAGGGCCGTCGGGCACGAGGCGCTGACGATCCGGACCGTGGCCAACCGGGCCGGGGTCTCGCCCGCCACCGCCTACACCTACCTCGCCTCGAAGAACCACCTCTTCGCCGAGCTGTTCCATCGCTACCTGGTCGCCGACGACGGCTTCGTCCCGCGCGGTCGTACGCCGGTGCGGCGGGTGCAGAGCGTCACCCGCCGACTCGCGGAGAGGCTGTCCGCGGCCCCCGAGCTCGCGGCAGCCGTGACCCCCGCGCTGCTGGGCGGCGACCCGGACGTGGCGCGCCTCCGGGTGCGCATCGGTGCGCAGTTCCTCGAGGACTTCCGGACGGCCCTGGGCGAGGACGCCGACCCCGACCTGCTCGACACCCTGGTGCTGGTGCTGTCCGGTGCCCTGCTGCAGGCGGGAGTCGGGATGATCACCTACGCCGACCTCGGCACCCGGCTGGACTCGGTGGTGGACGTGATCATGCGGGGCGACATCGCGAGAGGCACGGCATGAGCACCCTCACCTTCGACCCCTACGACTACGCGCTGCAGGACGACCCGTACCCGACCTACCAGCGCATGCGGGACGAGGAGCCGCTGCACCACAACGAGGAGCACGACTTCTGGGTGCTGACCCGGCACGACGACGTCAACCGGGTCTTCCGCACCGACAAGGGATTCAGCAGCCGCATGGGCGTCACGCTCGACGCGAGCGCCTGGACGCGGCACGCGCACAGGACGATGTCGTTCCTGGCGATGGATCCGCCGGAGTCGACCCGGTTGCGCAGGCTGGTCTCGAAGGGCTTCACCCCCCGCCGGATCGCCGGGCTGGAGGGGCAGATCCAGCGGATCACCGACCACTACCTCGAGCAGTGCCTGGAGGCCGGTGAGATCGACTGGGTCGGCGACCTCGCCGGCAAGGTGCCGATGGACGTGATCTCCGAGATGCTCGGGGTCCCACGCGCCGACCGTGACGAGGTACGACGACTCGCCGACCTGCTGGTGCACCGGGAGCCGGGTCTGCGCGACGTCCCAGTCGTCGGCATCGAGGCGGCGATGGAGCTCTTCGGCTACTACGCGGACCTGCTGGCCCAGAAGCGCAGGCGGCCGGGCGACGACCTGGCCAGCGCCCTGCTCGCCGTCGAGGACGACGACGACCGGATGAGCGACCAGGAGATCATCGCCTTCCTGTTCCTGATGGTCGTGGCGGGCAACGAGACGACGACGAAGCTGCTCGGCAACGCGGTCTTCCACCTGACCGCCGATCCCCGGCAGCGCGACCGCGTCTTCGCCGACCCCGGGCTCGTGGACACCTGGGTCGAGGAGACGCTGCGCTTCGACACCTCGACCCAGCTGCTCGCGCGGCTGCTGGACGTGGACCTCACCCTGCACGGCGTGACCGCTCCGGCCGGGTCGAAGCTGCTGCTCGGCCTGGGCGCCGCGAACCGCGACGAGCGCGTCTTCAGCGATCCCGACCGCTTCGACCTCGATCGCGACCCCGGCGAGCTCCAGCAGCTGCTCAGCTTCGGCGGCGGCCGGCACTTCTGCCTGGGCGCCAACCTGGCCAGGCTCGAGGCCCGGGTCGTGCTCACCTCGTTGGTGCGCAGGGCCGAGCGGATCGAGGCGGAGCACGACGCGGCCGTGCGCTTCTACTCCGCCAACGTGCGCGGCTTCGCGCACCTGCCGGTGCGGGTGGTGGGGCGTTGAGCCCGCCGCCACGCATGCTCGTCGACGGGAGGCTCGTCGCGTCCTCCAGCGGGAGGACGTTCCCGATCATCGACCCCGCGACCGGTAGGCGGATCGGCGAGGCGCCCGACGCCACCGCAGAGGACCTCGACGCAGCCGTCTCGGCGGCCCGCCGCGCCTTCGACGAGACCGACTGGTCGACCGACCACGAGCTCCGCGTGCACTGCCTGCGCCAGCTCCACCGCGCCCTGGTCGAGGAGGGCGAGTCGATGCGGGCGCTGACGATCGCCGAGGCGGGTGCACCGGCGTTCCTCACCACCGGTCCGCAGTACGACGTGCCGGTGGAGGCGTTCGGCTGGACGGTCGAGCTGGCGGCGTCGTACCCCTGGGAGAGCGAGCTCGGCGTCGCCGAGCCGATGGGCATCCCCACCCGCCGCACCCTCCGGCGCGAAGCCGTGGGGGTGGTCGCCGCGATCACGCCGTGGAACTTCCCGAACCAGATCAACCTCGCCAAGGTCGGGCCCGCCCTCGCCGCGGGCAACACGGTCGTGCTCAAGCCCGCTCCGGACACTCCGTGGCTGGCCTGCGAGCTGGGCCGGCTGGCGGCCGAGCGCACCGACCTGCCGCCGGGCGTCCTCGGCGTCGTCACGCCCGCGGACGACGGGGTCGCGGCGATGCTGGCGAGCGACCCGCGGGTCGACCTGGTCTCGTTCACCGGTTCCACGGCCACCGGGAGGGCGATCATGGCTGCGGCCGCCCCGACGCTGAAGAAGGTGCTCCTCGAGCTCGGCGGCAAGTCGGCCGCGATCGTGCTCGACGACGCAGACCTGAGGGCGGCGGTGGGCACCGCGGCATTCTCGGTGAGCATCCACGCCGGGCAGGGCTGCGCGCTGACCACGCGGTTGCTGGTGCCGCGGGCGCGGTACGACGAGGCGGTGCAGGTGGCTGCCGAGACGATGGAGATGCTCGGCGCCGGCGATCCCGCCGACCCGGCGACCGTGTGCGGACCGGTCATCAACGAGCGACAGCGCGACCGGATCGTCGCCTACCTCGAGCAGGCCGAGGCCGACGGCGGCACCTTCGCCACCGGCGGGACGGTCGACGACTCGAAGGACGGCGGCTACTGGATCCGCCCGACGGTGGTCGCGGGTCTCGACAACACCTCCCGCGTGGCACGCGAGGAGATCTTCGGACCGGTGCTGGTGGTGATCGCGCACGACGGCGACGACGACGCGGTCCGGATCGCCAACGACTCGCCGTACGGCCTCTCCGGGTCGGTCGACTCCGGCTCGCTGGAGCGCGCAAAGGCTGTCGCCGCGAGGATCCGCACGGGCACGATCGCGGTCAACGGCGGGGTGTGGTTCAACGCGGACGCTCCCTTCGGCGGCTACAAGCAGTCGGGCATCGGCCGCGAGATGGGTGTCGTCGGGTTCGAGGAGTACCTGGAGACCAAGCTGATCGCGGAACCGGCATGAAGGTCGGCTTCGTGGGGCTGGGCAACATCGGCAGGCCGATGGCGCTGCGGCTGACCGCCTCCCCCCACGACGTGAGTGTGTACGACGTGGCACCCGAGCCCCTCACCGAGCTCGCCGCGGCCGGAGCCGAAGTGGCGCCCGACCTGGCCACTCTCGGAGCTCAGGCCGACGTCGTCTGCGTGATGGTCCGCGACGACGACCAGGTCCGCGAGGTCCTCGACGGCCTGCTCGTCGATCCCCGCGAGGGGCTCGTCGTGGTGGTGCACTCGACCCTCGCCCCGCAGACCCCGGAGGAGCTGGCGTCACTGGCCGCAGGGCGCGGGGTGCGCCTCCTCGACGCCCCGGTGAGCGGTGGGCCGGTGGGGGCGTCCGACGGGACGCTGGCCGTGATGGTCGGGGGTGAGCCCGCGGACTTCGCCCGGGCCGAGGAGGTCCTGTGTCACCTCGGCACCCAGATCGTGCACGCCGGGCCGGTCGGTGCCGGCACCCGGTTCAAGCTCGCCAGGAACCTGATCCACTTCGTCTCCTTCGCGGCGGTCACCGAGGCTCAGCGCCTCGCGGAGGCCTCGGGCATCGACCTGCGCGCGCTGGGCGAGGTGGTGCGCCACACCGACGCGATCACCGGCGGCCCGGGCGCGATCATGCACCGCACGACGACGGGGCCGGTCGACCCCGACGACTTCTGGTACGGCGTCCTCGGCCACGTGCTGGCCCTGGGGGAGAAGGACCTCGGGCACGCGATCGGCCTCGCCGACGGGCTCGGCGTCGACGTACCCCTCGCCCGACTGGCCCTCGAGCGGCTCGGTCCCGGCCTGGGACTATCGGACGCATGAGCAACGAGATCTCCGAGACCAGGCGCGAGGGCCTGCGCCGGATGGAGCAGGTCTACGGCTTCGAGATGAGCGACGCGGAGGGCGACTTCTTCCGCTACACCGCCGACCACCTCTTCGCCGACATCTGGAACCGGCCGGGACTCTCCGACCGCGACCGCCGGCTGCTGCTGATCGGGATGCTCGCGACGCACGGCGGGCAGGACGTGCTCGGCCTGCAGGTCCCGGCGGCGTACCGCAACGGCGAGCTCGACGACGAGGCGCTGCGCGAGATCGTCGTCTTCGTGGCCCACTACGCCGGCTGGCCGGTGGCCGCCCGGCTCAGCTCGATCGTCGAGGAGACGATCCAGGCCGGTTCCTGAGGAGCGAAGCGTCTCGAAGGGCGCTAGCGCAACCGGTACGTCGCGATCGAGGCCGCGACGTAGTGGCACACGAAGGCGGCGATCGTCAGGGTGTGGAAGACCTCGTGGAAGCCGAACCAGCTGGGGAACGGGTCCGGCTTCTTGAAGCCGTAGACCAGGCCACCGAGGGTGTAGAGGCCGCCGCCGACGGCGATCAGGGTGATCACCGCAGCGCCCGCGCTGGCGAAGTCGCCGGCGTAGAAGATCGCCACCCAGCCGAGCGCGACGTAGATCGGCACGTAGATCCAGCGCGGCGCCTCGATCCAGAAGATGCGGGAGAACACCCCCGCCACGGCGCCGGTCCAGACGATCGTCAGCAGGATCACCCGGGCGTCGCCGCGGAGCAGGATCAGCGTGAACGGCGTGTAGGAGCCGGCGATCAGCAGGAAGATGTTGGAGTGGTCGAAGCGCCGCAGGAACGCCCACGTGCGCGGTGACCACTTACCGCGGTGGTAGATCGTGGAGACGGTGAACAGCAGCAGCGCCGAGCCCGCGAAGATCGCCGACCCGACGCGGGTCGTCAGCGTCGGGGACAGCACGATCAGCACGATCCCGGCCGCGAGGGCCAGGGGAGTGGTGGCCGCGTGCAGCCAGCCGCGGAGCCTCGGCTTGACGTCGTCCTTGACCTCGCGCACCCGCTCGATGACGTGGTCGGCCGCCTCGTGGGCCTGCTCCGACACCCGCGCGGGCAGGGGTTGATCGGGTGCCATGACGGCCAGACTACGGGGGCGGTGCGCGAGTACAGTCGGCGCCGTGGCGGACTGGAAACGAGCGGTACGGCGCGTGCTGTACCCGGCCTACGAGGCCCGCGTCGTACGACGCCTGCCGCGGGAGCGCATCCCGGCCCATGTCGGCGTCATGCTCGACGGCAACCGGCGCTGGGCCAAGGCGGTCGGCGCCGACACCGCACACGGTCACCGCGCAGGCGCGGCGAACATCGAGCCGATGCTCGGCTGGTGCGAGGAGATCGGCGTCGAGGTGGTCACCCTGTGGCTGCTCTCGACCGACAACCTGAACCGCCCGTCGGCCGAGCTCGAGCCCCTGCTCGGCATCATCGCCGACGCCGTGGAGACCCTCGCGGAGCAGGGGCGGTGGCGGCTGCACCCGGTGGGGGCGCTCGACCTGCTGCCTGCCGACATCGCCGAGCGCCTCAAGGTGGCCGCCGAGTCCACCCGTGAGGTCGACGGGCTGCTGGTCAACATCGCGGTCGGGTACGGCGGCAGGCGCGAGATCGCCGACGCCGTCCGCTCCCTGCTGCACGAGCACGCCGGCAAGGGCACCACCCTCGAGGAGCTCGCCGGGGTGCTCGACGTGGAGCACATCGCCGAGCACCTCTACACCAAGGGCCAGCCCGACCCCGACCTGGTGATCCGCACCAGCGGCGAGCAGCGTCTCGGCGGCTTCCTGCTGTGGCAGAGCGCCCAGAGCGAGTTCTACTTCTGCGAGGCCTACTGGCCCGACTTCCGCCGCGTCGACTTCCTGCGAGCGGTCCGCGCCTACGCCGAGCGGAACCGGAGATTCGGCGCGTAATTCGTGCGTGTCTTACCCGGGCGACACCTTCGGCGGCTTACGTTTCCGGTGTCGGTTGCACCGGCGACCGGCCCGGGAGGACATCAGAACCTGTGGCACATGCGAAGCGCTCCACCACCCGAATCCAGCCCGGTTCCCAGACAGATCTGGGGCCCACCCGCAGGACGTTCGTCCTGGACACATCGGTCCTGCTGGCCGATCCGGCGGCGATCAGGCGCTTCGAGGAGCACGAGGTCGTGCTCCCGGTCGTCGTGATCACCGAGCTCGAGGGCAAGCGGCACCACCCCGAGCTGGGGTACTTCGCCCGCTCCGCCCTGCGGATGCTCGACGAGCTGCGGGTGCAGAACGGCCGCCTCGACGAGCCCGTCCCGATCGGTGACCTCGGCGGCAACGTCCGGGTGGAGCTCAACCACACCGACCCCGCGTCGCTGCCCTCCGGGTTCCGCCTCGGCGACAACGACACCCGGATCCTCGCGGTGGCGCAGAACCTCGCCAACGAGGGTCACGACGTCACCCTCGTCTCCAAGGACCTCCCGCTGCGGATCAAGGCCTCGGCGGTGGGTCTCGACGCGGCGGAGTACCAGGGCGAGCAGGTCCACGAGTCCGACGCCGGCTGGACCGGCATGCAGGAGATCGAGGTCACCGCCGGCGACCTCGACGAGCTGTACGACGACCAGGTGATCGACCTCGACGAGGCGCGCGAGCTGCCGTGCCACACCGGCCTGGTGCTGATGTCGGAGCGGGGCAGCGCCCTGGGCAGGGTCAGGGCCGACAAGCGGGTGCACCTCGTGCGCGGCGACCGTGAGGCCTTCGGCATCCACGGCCGCTCCGCCGAGCAGCGGATCGCCCTCGACCTGCTGCTCGACCCCGAGATCGGCATCGTGTCCCTCGGCGGCCGCGCCGGCACCGGCAAGTCGGCCCTGGCTCTGTGCGCCGGGCTCGAGACGGTCCTGGAGCGTCGTACGCACAAGAAGGTCGTGGTCTTCCGGCCGCTGTTCGCGGTCGGCGGCCAGGAGCTCGGCTACCTCCCGGGCAGCGAGTCGGAGAAGATGTCGCCCTGGGGGCAGGCGGTCTTCGACACGCTCGGCGCGATCACCACCTCCGACGTGGTCGACGAGGTGCTGGACCGGGGCATGCTCGAGGTGCTGCCGCTGACCCACATCCGCGGGCGCTCGCTGCACGACGCGTTCGTGATCGTCGACGAGGCGCAGTCACTCGAGCGCAACGTGCTGCTCACCGTGCTCTCCCGGATGGGGGCCAACTCCAAGGTCGTGCTCACCCACGACGTCGCCCAGCGCGACAACCTCCGGGTGGGTCGCCACGACGGCGTGGTCGCGGTCGTCGACCGGCTCAAGGGCCACCCCCTGTTCGCCCACGTCACGCTGACCCGGTCCGAGCGCTCGCCGATCGCGGCGCTGGTCACCGAGATGCTGGAGCACGTGATCATGTGACCCGCGCCTCTCCTGTGAGAGGTGACACACCCACGCGTGCTTGAGTTTGCAAGCACCTTGCAATCTGTGTTCTGGTGGAGCCTCTTCCCCTCGCGTTCGTGCGCTGATCCCCCAGCGTCCCCTGTGGCACACAGCAGTGCCGCTCGAGCGCGGCTGACGTCCATGTCGTCAACCGTTGGGTCCCCCGCCTTGACCGAGCACCACACCGCCAAGCACCGCAGCGCGCCCGTACGCCGTACCGGCAAGCGCCGTGGAGCCCGCCTCGCCGCCCTGATGTCCGCGCGTCTCGCTGGCCGTGACCGGCCTGGTCGTCGGCGGCGGCGTCCTCGTCGCCACGCTCCCGGCGTCCGACTCCGGCGCGGCCCTCTCGGTCGCCGGCAGCGTGCCCAGCACCTCCGCCCGGCCGCTGAGCCAGGCCGACCTCGCCGGCCGCGACGCCGCGAGGCTCTCGCGCTCGCAGGACCGGGTCCCGCTGGCCAGCCTGGCGCGCTCACGCAACCTGTCCAACGCCTCCGGCCCGGCCCGGACGCGCACGGTGGACCTCTCCTCGGCCGACCCGCGCACCCTGGCCAAGGCACTGATGCCGCAGTTCGGGATGTCACCGTCGGACTTCGGCTGCATCGACGCCATCTGGAGCCAGGAGTCGGGCTGGAACATCCACGCCGACAACCCGAGCTCCTCGGCCTACGGGATCCCGCAGGCCCTGCCCGGCTCCAAGATGTCCTCGGCCGGGACCGGACTGGGAGAACAACCCGGTCACCCAGATCAAGTGGGGCCTGGGCTACATCAAGGAGCGCTACGGCTCCGCATGTGGCGCGGCGTCGTACAAGCGCTCGCACGGCACCTACTGAGCCGGACCCGCTAGCCCACGCGCCGCCCGATCAGCCGGGTCCCGACCACTGCGAGCGCGGTGAGCAGGAGCAGGCCGACGGCGTACGCCGAGCGGCCGCCCGGGTGGTCCTCCACCGCCAGCGCGAGGCCCCAGACAGCGGCCGCGGCCAGCCAGAGCAGGACGCCGCGCCCCAGCCACAGCCGGACCTGGCCCGGGTCGACCAGCAGCAAGGCCGGCCCCTGGGCAGCCACCAGCGCGGCGAGGTGGGACGAGCAGCATCCCGGCCACCACGACGAGCACCAGCGCTGAGAGCGGCTCCGGGGACAGCGCCCACGCGTAGGCGGTCCCGCCGAGGGCGGCGACCCCGGCCACGGACTCCGGCCGCACCGCGGTGACGGCAGCGAGCCCGACGACGACGCCCTGCACCCAGCCCGACGGACGGGCGCCGGCCCCCACTGCGGCGGCCAGCGCCGCCAGGACACCGGCGACCACCGTCAGGCGCAGCAACGTCTGCACCGGGTCGGGGTACAGGCGGCGTCGCTGCGCCGGCGTGCTGAAGGTCTGGCTCACCGGGAGACCTCCCGCGGCGACCTGGCCCGTCGCGCCAGCTGCTGCAGCACCAGGTCCAGCGTGCCCGGGCCACGCCACGGGACGACCGGGATGCCGCGCCTGGTCACCTCGGTGACCTCCATCTCCCGCTCGAGCAGCCGCATCCGCCAGGCCAGTGCGGCGGCCGAGCCGGCCTCGCGCGCAGGCTCCGGCGCGATGCCCTCGGCGAGGGTGTCGATGCAGACCACGCTGAGCCCGCGGCGCGCGAGGGAGACCAGCACCGTGGTGGTCTCGGGGGTCAGCAGCGGTGAGAGCACCACCACGACCGTGCCGGCCGTGGCCCGCACGCGCAGCCGCCTGGTGGTGAACATGTCCGGCCACCCGGGCTGCACCTGCGCGAGCAGCTCCTGGAGGCGGCGCTGGTGGCGGCGACCCGAGCCCGGCCCGAGCACCTGCCCGGTGCGTCCGAGGACCCTCAGGGAGACGCGGTCGCCGACCCGGATGTGGTGCGCGGCCAGCCCCGAGGCGGCGCGGACGCCGACGTCGAGGGTGCTCGCCGCTCCGTCCACGCCGCCGCTGGCGCCGACGTCGGTGACCGCGTCGAGCAGGATCAGGACGGCGCTGTCCTCCTGCGCGCTCGTGCCCACGGCGTGCAGCTCGCCGGTGCGCAGCGTCGTGCGCCAGTTCACGCGGCGCAGCCGGTCGCCGGGCCGGAACGGCCGGATCGAGTGGAACTCCGAGCCGTCGCCGGCACGGCGCGAGCGGTTCTGGCCGATCAGTCCCACGGGGTGCGGGCTCTCCCCGGAGCTGAACGCCCTGGTCTCCGGCAGCGCCATCATCGTCGCCTCCGGGAGGCGTTGCGGCCCCCACCGGTAGCCGCCCCACGCACTCGTGGCCGCCATCATCGGCGTCCCGGCCGAGCGCAGCCCCCAGCGCCGCGGGCTCACCGCGAGCTCCAGGACGACGTCGCGCTCTCCGCGTCGTACGGTCGTGGACACCGCGCCGGAGGCGGGCTGGGTGGCGACGTACGCCGGCCGCGCCAGGGTCGCGGTCACCTGCTCGAGCTCCTCGGCGCTGTCCACGGAGATGTGCAGGCGGGTGCTCTGCCCCTCGTGGAGCCACCGGTCGCCCACCCGGACCCGAGCGGTCACGGCGCGGCGCGGCGCACCGGTGAGCGCGAGGGCGGCCATCAGCCCGAACGGCGTCGCCAGCACCAGCAGGTCCGCCCGCCCCAGCGCCACCCCGGCCAGGGCGGTGAGCACGGCCACCGCGGTCGCCCGGACGACCGCCCCCGTGAGCCGCCAGCCGCCGTGCAGGCTGCGGTCCACTACCTCGACCTCTCGTTCTCCCGGGCCGCAGGGGTGGGCACCGACGCCAGCAGCGACTCGACGATGCCCGCGCCGGTGATCTCGGTCATCCACAGCTCCGGCTTCACCGTGATCCGGTGTCCCAGCACCGCCGGCGCGACCGCCTTGACGTCCTCGGGGAGGACGTAGTCGCGACCGGAGATCACGGCGAGCGCCCGTGCACACAGCATCAGCGCCAGGGACCCGCGGGGCGAGGCGCCCACCAGCACGTCGCGGTGACGGCGGCTCGCGGTGACCAGGGCGACGCAGTACTCCCCGACGCTGCGGTCGACCTCCACCTCCTCGACCGCGGCCTGCATCGCGAGCAGCCCGGCTGCGTCGATGAGCGGCTCGAGCACCACCTCCTCCTGACGTCGCGAGACCCGGCTGCGCAGGACGTCGTACTCCTCCTCCGGCGTGGGGTAGCCGAAGGCGACCCGCAGCAGGAACCGGTCGAGCTGGGCCTCCGGCAGCGGGTAGGTGCCCTCGTACTCGACGGGGTTGGCCGTGGCGAGGACGTGGAACGGCGCGGCGAGCGGGAAGGTGCGGCCCTCGACGGTGACCTGGCGCTCCTGCATCGCCTCGAGCAGCGCCGCCTGGGTCTTGGGCGGGGTGCGGTTGATCTCGTCGGCCAGCAGCAGGCCGGTGAACACCGGCCCCGGCCGGAACTCGAACTCGCCCTCGCGCTGGTCGTAGATGAACGACCCGGTGAGGTCGGCGGGCAGCAGGTCGGGGGTGAACTGGGCACGGGTGAACTCCAGGCCCAGGGTCTGGGCGAACGACCTGGCTGCCAGCGTCTTGCCCAGCCCGGGGAAGTCCTCGAGCAGCACGTGCCCACCCGCGAGGATCCCGGCCAGGACCAGCCGCAACGGCGCGGTCTTGCCGATCACGACCGAGGCGACCCGCCCCAGCACGGCGCCGGCGAGGTCGCCCGCCTCCTCGGTGTCCATCACAGGGCCTCGATC
Source organism: uncultured Actinomycetota bacterium (assembly GCA_963839835.1). Classification (GTDB taxonomy): domain Bacteria; phylum Actinomycetota; class Actinomycetes; order Propionibacteriales; family Nocardioidaceae; genus Marmoricola. The sequence continues at coordinate 155,899 of CAWIWO010000011.1, read as the reverse complement.
CGTCGGACGACCTCGCCGAGCGCGGCCACGGTGTAGCGGGGGTGCCGCTGCCCGGGGACGTAGCGGTCGCGGCGGTCGTGGGAGACCCACTCGGCCAGCACCGGCCCGAGCAGCGCGGCGGTGCGTTCCGGGTCGTCCTGGGGGCGCAGTCCGTGCACCTGCCGCAGCCTGCGCCGGGCCAGGTCGGCCAGCTGCCAGACCACCGCGTCGTCGGCCTCGCGTGAGGTCAGGTGTGCCTCGACGACGTGGCGGTACATCGCGGTCCGGGTGTCCTCGCCGCGGTCGGGACGCGTGTCCGGGCGCCGGGCGATCCACGGCACCCGCGTCGCGTTGTCCAGCGCCTCCAGGGTGAGCACGCCCACCGCCACCGTCGTGGCCGCGAGCAGCCCCACCAGGGCCGTGTCGTGGTCGACCGAGAGGCCGCTGAGCACGGCGTTGACGCCGACCCCGACCAGGCCGGCGACGAGCAGCCGCCCCAGCCACGCACGGCGTTCCTGCCTCATCCGGTCACCGCGAGGCGTGCGAGATCGTCGTGGATCGCCTCCAGCGCAGCGATCGCCCGCTCACGGGCGTCCTCGGTCAGGGTGTGCGTGGAGAACCGCGCCTCGTGGTAGAGCCCGGCGAGCGCGGCCACCGGTCGCGGATCGAGGTCGAGGGCGTGCAGGAAGCGCACCACGAACTCGGTCGCGGTCTCCGCCGGGTCGCCGTACGACGCCTGCCTCGGCGGCGCTCTGCTCCATCAGCACCCAGCACGCCACGATGCCGTTGCGGACGTCGCTCGAGCCCAGTGCAGCGCGGTGACGATCACGGTCCCGGGCGAGGGCCTCGCGGCCCGCCCCGACGTCCGGCAGGGGCTCGAGGTCGACGACGAGCTGCTTGTCCGGCAGCTTCGGCCCGACGATGGTCGACCACGGTGCGCAGCAGCATGCCGAGGAACCAGAGACCGATCAGCAGGGCGGTCAGCCCGGCGAGGTCGTGCAGCCACTGCCCGCGGTAGCGGCTCGCGTGGCCGGCCGAGGCGTCGCTGGCCGGTCGAGCAGCGTCCTGCCGCGGCGAGTCCTGGCTCCGGGTCGTCCCCTGGTGGACCACAGCACCGTCGGGCACTCCCTCGGCCAGACCGGTGGGACCGGTGCCGGCCGACCACACCAGCAGGAAGGCAACCAGCAACCCCGTCATCGTGACGATGGCGGTGCGGCGCCCGGCGGCAGTCACCTCGTCACCGTACCGATGAATTCTCGGCGGCGATCGAGGTCAGGGATCACATGGCAGTCACGATGGTCGGTGTCGGCGGTGGGGTGGAGCTGTGTGCGGAGACCTTCGGGGACCCGGAGGACCCAGCCGTCCTCCTGCTCGGCGGGGTCACGTCGTCGATGGACTGGTGGGACCCGGCGTTCTGCCGGGCGCTGGCCGACGCGGGACGGCTGGTGGTGCGCTACGACCACCGCGACACCGGGCGGTCGACGACCTGGCCGGTGGGGGAGCCCGGTTACACCGGTGACGACCTCGCCCTGGACCCGCTCCGGCTCCTCGACGCGATGGGCATCGCGGCGGCGCACCTGGTCGGCGTCTCGATGGGCGGCGGCATCTCCCAGGACCTCGCGGTGCGCTTCCCCGACCGGGTGCTCAGCCTCACCCTGATAGCGACCTCCTGCGCGTTCGAGCGGCGCGACCAACGGCCGCTGCCGCCGATGGAGACGCGCGTGCGTGAGCAGATGGAGGAGGACGCCGGCGCCCTGGACTGGAGCGACCCGGACGCCGTGGTGGAGGAGCAGGTGCGCGTGCAGCGCGTGTACGCCGGTGGGCTGGGCATCGACGAGGACCGCGTCCGCGCGATCGCGCGTCAGGTGCTCGAGCGCTCCGTCGACCCGCACTCGGGAGTGGTCAACCACTGGATGGTGATCGGAGGCGGTGACGACGGGCCCGCCCGGACGATGGCCGACATCCACGCACCCACGCTGGTCGTGCACGGCACGGACGACCCGATGTTCCCGCTCCCGCACGGCGAGGCACTCGCGCGGGAGATCCCCGGCGCCCGGCTGCTGGTCGTCGAGGGGATGGGCCACGAGCCACCGCCCCCGCCCACCTGGGACCAGGTCATCCCCGCGCTCGTCGCCCACACCGCACCGTGACCGGGGGATTTGTGTACGCCTGAGTATGCCGAGCGGGGGTTTGATGTACGCCCCACGCGGTCGAGCGGGGCTTTGGCGTACGCCGTTGCGTCGACCATGACGGCGACAACTCCACGCTGGAGGATGGGAGCGTGCACCAACCCCCCGCTCGATGGTTCTGGGCGTGCGAAAAGCCCCCGCTCGCCGAGCTGGAGCGTGCAGGAAACCCCCGCTCGCCGGTCAGCCGGGGTGGGTCATCGAGCGGACGTCGAGGGCGGCGTCGAGCTCCTCCTCGGTGAGGTCGCCGCGCTCGACGTACCCCATCTCGATGACCTGCTCGCGGATCGTGCGGCCCTCCTTGAGCGCCGCCTTGGCGACCTTGGCCGCCTCCTCGTAGCCGATGTGCTTGTTCAGCGGGGTGACCACCGACGGGGAGGACTCGGCGAAGGCGAGCATCCGGTCCTCGTTGGCCTCGATGCCGGAGATGCAGCGGTCGGCCAGGAGGGGGGCGACCGCGGCGAGCAGGCGGATCGACTCGAGCAGGTTGCGCGCCATCACCGGCAGCATCACGTTGAGCTCGAACGCGCCGCTGCCGCCGGCGACGGTCATCGTGGCGTCGTTGCCGATCACCTGCGCACACACCATCAGCGTGGCCTCGGGCAGCACCGGGTTGACCTTGCCGGGCATGATGCTCGACCCCGGCTGCAGGTCGGGCAGCCGGATCTCGGCCAGGCCGGTCGTCGGCCCGGAGGACATCCAGCGCAGGTCGTTGCAGATCTTGGTCAGGCCGACCGCGATCGTGCGCAGCTGGCCGGAGAGCTCGACCAGGGCGTCCTGGCCGCCCTGCGCCTCGAAGTGGTTGCGGGCCTCGGTGAACGGCAGCCCGGTCTCCTCGGCGAGGTCGGCGATCACCCGGGCCGCGAAGCCCTCGGGGGTGTTGATGCCGGTGCCGACGGCGGTGCCGCCCAGGGGCAGCTCCGCGACGCGGGGGAGGGTGGACTCGAGCCGCTCGATGCCCAGTCGTACGACGGCGGCGTACCCGCCCAGCTCCTGGCCGAGCATCACCGGCGTGGCGTCCATCAGGTGCGTGCGGCCGGACTTCACCGCGTCCTTGAACTCCTCGGCCTTCGCCTCGAGGGCCTGCGCGAGGTGGTCGAGGGCCGGCACCAGGTCGTTGGTCGTGGTCTCGGTCGCAGCGACGTGGATCGAGGTGGGGAAGGTGTCGTTGCTGGACTGGCTGGCGTTCACGTGGTCGTTGGGGTGCGCGTCGACCCCCGCCTGCTTCGCCAGCGAGGCGAGCACCTCGTTGATGTTCATGTTGGAGCTGGTGCCCGAGCCGGTCTGGAAGACGTCGATCGGGAAGGCGTCGTGGTGCTCGCCGCCGATGACCAGGTCGGCCCCCGTGGCGATCGCCTTCGCCTGCTCGTCGCTGATGATCCCGATCTCGGCGTTCACCTTGGCGGCCGACTTCTTGATCCGCGCCATGGCGACGATGTGCGCGGGCTCGAGGGTGGTGCCGCTGATCGGGAAGTTCTCGACTGCTCGTTGCGTCTGCGCGCGCCACAGGGCGTCCTTCGGCACCTCGATGTCGCCCATGCTGTCGCGCTCGGTACGGGTCTCACTCATGGTGCCGACGTTACTCAGGTCCGGCGCGAGCAGTAGAGGAGGTACTCCTCGTCCGCGGTGACCGAGCACCACGTCGTAGGCCTGCTCGGTGCAGTTGCCGTAGACCTGCTCCATCACCTGCTGCAGTGCCGGCGCGCGGCTGGCGGACCAGATCACCAGCGCGCCGCCGGGATCGAGCATCCTCCTCGTGCCGGCGATGACCTCGTGCTCGTAGACGCCGGCGTTGTCGTCGTGCACGAGGTAGCCGGGGCCGTTGTCGACGTCGAGCAGGACCAGGTCGTAGGTGCTCTGCGCCTCCGCGACGGCCATCGCGATGTCGGCGTTGACCACGCGCAGCCGCGTGTCGGCGAGGAGCTCGCGCCCGTGCGGGATGGTGCCGTCGCGCATCCAGGTGATCAGTGTCTCCTCGAGCTCGACGACGCGCACCTCCTCGACCCGGTGGTCGGCGAGCACCCGCTGCAGCGTGAACCCGAGCCCCAGCCCGCCCACGACGACCCGGCGGGGCGAGTCGACCAGCGCGAGAGCAGCAGCGGCGAGCTCGGTCTCCGTGGAGGTCTCGTGGGTGTCCATCACGAAGACGCCGTTGACCCGGAGCTCCAGCGCGTCGGCGGCGTTCTCCTCGATCCGCCGGCGCAGCACGATCTCACCGCGCTCGGACTCCGCGCGCGCGACCTCGACGTACTCCGTCACGCGGGCACCGTACAGCCGCACAAATGTGCAGTTGTCACGTAGTGACTGCGCGGTAGCTACGTGACAACTGCGCATTTGTGGAGTTGGGCGAGCCGCACCGCGCATCAGCGGCGGGTCCTCAGCGGCCCTTCCACACCGGGGGCCGCTTCTCCGCGAAGGCGCGGAAGCCCTCCATGTTGTCCTCGGAGCCGTAGAGGACGTCGACCGTGGGCAGCCGCCGCTGGGTGACCAGGTCCATCGCGTCCTGGAAGGGGAGTGCCTCGGCGGCTCGCGCGGTCTCCTTGATCGCGGCGAAGACCAGCGGTGGTCCCGACTCGAGCAGCCGGGCCACCTCCCACACGCGCGTCATCAGGGCGTCGTGGTCGGGCAGCACCTCGTTGACCACGCCCCACCGGTGCGCCTCCTCGGCCTCCATCCAGCGTCCGGTCAGGAGCAGCTCCATCGCGACGTGGTACGGCATCCGCTTGGGCAGCTTGACGGTCGCGGCGTCGGCGAGCGTGCCGGCGTTGATCTCCGGCAACCCGAACCGCACCGACGACGTGGCGTAGACGAGGTCGCAGGAGAGGGCCAGCTCGAACCCGCCACCGACCGCCATGCCGTGGACCGCGGCGATCACCGGCTTGTTCAGGCCGGGCAGCTCCTGCAGGCCACCGAAGCCCCCCACGCCGTAGTCGCCGTCGACCGCGTCGCCCTCGGCTGCGGCCTTGAGGTCGAAGCCGGCGGAGAAGAACTTCTCGCCCGCCGTCTGGAGCACGGCGACGCGCAGCTCCGGGTCGTCGCGGAAGCCCGCGAACACCTCGCCCATGATCCTGCTCGTGGCGAGGTCGATCGCGTTGGCCTTGGGCCGGTCCAGGGTCACCTCGAGGACTGCACCCTCACGTCGCGTGCGTACGACGTCGCTGTCGGTCGGCTCGGTCATGAGCCCAGCGGGCGCAGCAGCGACCGGGAGATGATGTGCCGCTGGATCTCCGAGGTCCCGTCCCAGATCCGCTCGATCCGGGCGTCGCGCCAGATCCGCTCCAGGGGCAGCTCGTCCATCAGGCCCATGCCTCCATGGATCTGGATCGCCTCGTCGGCGACCATCGCCAGCATCTCGGTGGCCTTGAGCTTGGCGATCGCGATGTCGGCGTCGGTGGCCGTGCCCTCGTCGTACCTCCAGGCCGCGTCGAGGGTGAGCAGCTCTGCGGCGCGCAGCTCGGTCGCCATGTCGGCCAGCTTGAAGGAGATCCCCTGGAAGCGCCCGATCTTCTGGCCGAACTGCTCCCGGTCGGCGGCGTGCCTGACGGCGAGGTCGAGCGCCCGCTCCGCCCGGCCCAGGCAGTTGGCCGCGACCTGCAGCCGGGTGCTGCCCAGCCAGGTGCCGGCCAGGTCGAGACCGCGGCCGACCTCACCGAGCAGGGCCTCGTCCGGGACCCAGCAGTCGAAGTCGAGGATGCTGTTGTTGTAGCCGCGGTGGGAGACGTTGCGGTAGCCGTCGTGCACCTGGACGCCCGGGGTGTCGAGGTCGACCAGGAAGCTCGACATCGACTTGGCCGTGTCTTCTGTCTCCGGATCGGTGCGCGCGAACAGGATCACGAAGTCGGCGACGTCGGCGTGGCTGATGAAGTGCTTGGTGCCCTTGATCCGCCAGCCCGGCCGACCGTCCCGCTCCTCGCGCACAGCGCGGGTGCGCATGCCGCGCAGGTCCGACCCCGCCCCCGGCTCGGTGAGAGCGAGACAGTCGTGCCGCTCGCCACGGACGCTGGGGTAGAGGTACTTCTCCTTCTGCGCCTCGTTGCCGCCGAGCAGGATGTTGGAGGGGCGCCCCACGGCCGAGTGCAGCGCGTAGCCGGCCCGTCCCAGCTCCTTCTCGTAGAGCACCCACGTCACGGTGTCGAGCCCGGCGCCGCCCACCTCTTCGGGCATGTTCGCTGCGTAGAGCCCCGCCTGTAGCGCCTTCTCCGCAATCTGGCGGGCCAGCTCGGGGCGGAGCACGCCGGTGCGCTCCACCTCCTCCTCGTGCGGGTAGAGCTCGCGCTCCACGAAGGCGCGCGTCGTCGCGACGATCGCCTTCTGCTCCTCGCTCAGCGCGAAGTCCATCGAGACCCCACCTCCTCCAGAGCGGCTCTCGCCGCCGCGCGTCCGGTTCGTACGGCGCCCTCCATGTACCCCGCGACCCACTGGTCGGAGCCGCAGACGTAGAAGGGTGGTTCGTGGGTGCCGTGCAGCGGTCCCACCGCCTCGACGTCGCCCGGACGCCAGTTGGTCACGTACCCCTGGGTCCACGGGTCGGTGCCCCACAACCGCGTCCAGGTCTGCAGCGGCGTGAGCGCCTCGTCGCCGTACATCCCCGCGATCTGGGCGAGCGCCTCGGCGCTCGCGGGTCTCGACGTCCCCCGACACGAAGGCCGCGAAGCGCTCCGGGGGCACCAGCGCGGAGAGCACGCCGTCGCCCTGGGGCCAGGTGGAGCCGATGACGCCCTCGCTCTCGGCGAGCCCGTTCTGGCCGCGGTCGCGCCAGAACGGCCGGTCGTAGGCCGCCACGAACTTCGCTGCCCAGGCGTGCCGCTGGCGCCTCAGCGAGCGGAGCCGCTCCTCGCTGACCCCGGTGATCGTGAGGTCGCGGGCGGGTCCGGCGGGTACGGCGAGCACCACCGCCTCGGCGTGCAGCGGTTCACCTGTGGTGGTGGTGACCGTGCACCCGCTGGTCGCGACGTCGATGCCCGCGACCGGGGTGGACAGGCGTACGTCGAGCCCGGCGGCCATCCGCTCCGCGACGGTGGCCGATCCCTCGGCCACCTTGAGGTTCTCCCACTGCTCGACGTCGTAGGAGCCGGTGCCGCCGCCGACGGCGATCTTGCGGGCGTAGGCGAACATGCTCGTCCGCTCGATCGAGCCGTCGGACAGGCTCAGGTGCACCAGCTCCATCGCCCGCAGGACGGCGGGTGTGGCGCCGACGTCGCGCAGGAAGTCGCCGACGCTGAGCTGGTCGAGCCGGTGCAGGTCCGGGTGGGCGAAGGAGTCCTCGGGATCGATCCCGGCGACGACCTTCTCCAGCGACTCCTCGACCACGTCGTAGGAGGCCACGTCGAGGTCGCCGAACCACGCCGGTGGCTCGCCGATGTCGACCGACTCCGGCACCTGCCGGGTGATCTCGCCGGGCTCGGCGACGTAGGAGGGGACGAGGGTGAGTCCGAGCTCCTCGACCAGTCCGAGGTAGGCGGTGTGGGAGTTGCCGACGACCTCGCCCCCGAGCTGGACCCGGCGGCCGTCGGGGAGCTCGGTCTGCTCGACCCGCCCGCCCACCCGGTCGCGCGCCTCGAGCACGATCACCGAGGCCCCGGCGGCGGCGAGGTCGCGGGCTGCGCTGAGGCCGGCGAGCCCGGCCCCGACCACGACGACATCGGTCATCGCAGCAGCACCGTGTGCTCGGGCAGCCATCCCAGCTGCACCCGGGATCCCGGCGTCCAGCGGTCCTCGACGCTCATCCGCGGGAGGTTCTGCTCGAGCACGGTCAGGGTCACGCCGGCGGCGACCTCGACGAGGTACTGCGTGGTCGCTCCGTGGTAGCTCGAGGACACCACCGTGGCAGGCACCTGCACCATCGCCGGCGTCAGCTCGCTGAGCCAGATCTTCTCCGGACGGATCGCCACGCTCACCTGGTCGCCACCGGTGAGCCCGTGGCCGTCGACGAGCGGGATCCGCAGCTCCGGGCAGATCGCGACGCCCTGCCCGTCGTACGTCCCGGCCATCAGGTTGCTGGTGCCGATGAAGCCGGCCGCGAAGATCGACGCAGGGTTCTCGTAGACGTCCTCGGGGCGGCCGCACTGCTCGATGACACCACCGTTCATGATCGCCACGCGGTCGCTCATGCTCAGTGCTTCGTCCTGGTCGTGGGTCACGAACAGGAAGGTGATGCCGACCTCGCGCTGGATCGACTTCAGCTCGACCTGCATCGCGTGGCGCAGCTTGAGGTCGAGCGCGGCGAGCGGCTCGTCGAGCAGCAGCACCTGCGGCCGGTTGACGAGTGCACGGGCCAGGGCCACGCGCTGGCGCTGGCCTCCGGAGAGCTGCGCGGGCCGGTCCTTGGCGCGGTCGCCGAGCTCGACCAGCTCGAGCGCCTCACCGACCCGCTGGTCGATGCTGCTCCGGTCGACGCCCTTGCGCCGCAGGCCGAACGCCACGTTGCCGCGTACGTCGAGGTGCTCGAACAGGGCGTAGCTCTGGAAGACCGTGTTGACGTTGCGCCGGTGGGGCGGCGTGGCCGTGACGTCCTCGTCGCCGACGTGCACCGTGCCCGACGTGGGATCGCTGAAGCCCGCGATCATCCGCAGCGTGGTGGTCTTGCCGCAACCGGACGGGCCGAGCAGGGAGAAGAACTCGCCACGCTCGATGTCGAGGTCGAGGTCGTCGACGACGGTGTCGCCGCCGAACGTCTTGGTCAGTCCGCGCAGGCTCACAGCGGTCATCGGGCATCGCCTCCGGTGATCAGGTCCAGGGTCGAGGACTTGCGGCTGAACAGGCGAGGCAGGACCAGTGCCAGGACGATCAGCAGTGCCGAGAAGCCGAGCACCAGGGTGCCCACCGCGTTGATGGCCGGTGAGACACCGAACCGGATCGAGGAGTAGATCCGCACCGGCAGTGGCTGCGGGTCCACTCCGGTGGTGAAGAAGGCCAGCACGAAGTCGTCGAAGACCAGCGCGAAGACCAGCAGCCCGGCACCGAGCAGCGCAGGCAGCAGCGTGGGCAGGGTGACCAGGCGGACGGCCTGCCACGGCGAGCAGCCGAGGTCACGCGCGGCCTCCTCGACCTCGGGAGACATCGCCGCCAGCCGGCCGCGCACGATCACCGTCACGTAGGCGATGGAGAAGGTGATCTCGGCCAGCGTGACCGTCAGCAGCGAGAGCTTCAGGCCGAGCCCGGTGAAGAACAGCAGTGCGGCGACACCGGTGACGATCTCGGGAGTGACCAGCGGAAGCAGCGTCACCGCACCGATGGCGCGCCCGGGGCGCGACGTGATCCGCTCGAGACCGAGAGCGAGCATCGTGCCCAGGATCAGCGAACCCACCGCCGAGACCGCGGCGATGCCGAGGCTGGCTGTCAGCGAGCGGATCAGCGTGTCGTCGTGGAAGAAGTCGGAGTACCAGCGGGTGCTGAACCCGGTGAAGGTCGCCAGGGACTTGCGGTTGTTGAAGCTGAACAGCACCACCGCGACGATCGGGAGGTACATCCACGCGAAGAACAGCACGGTCACGCCCACGGCGAGGGCGGGACGACGCTCCAACCGGCCGCGGCCGTTGCGGCGGCTCACGAGACCTCCCGTGCCCGGCTCGAGGTGGCCCGCAGGTAGACGACCATCAGGACGCTGAGCCCGAGCATCATCGCCACGGTGAGCGCGGAGCCCAGCGGCCAGTTCTGGCCCTCCAGGAACTGCTGCTGCACCAGGTTGCCGATCATGTAGGTGCGCGGGCCGCCGAGCAGCTGGGCACTGACGAAGTCACCGAGCGCGGGCAGGAAGACCAGCAGCATCCCGCCGAACAACCCGGCCTTGGTCGCCGGGAGGGTGACGGTGAAGAAGGTGCGCAGCGGCCCGTGGTAGAGGTCCTTGCCGGCCTCGATCAGGGAGGTGTCCATCCGCTCCAGCGCGGCGTACACCGGCAGGATCATGAACACCACGAACCCGTAGACCAGGCCACCGACCACGGCGAACGGGGTGTTCAGGAACTGCACCCCGTCGCTGAGGTGGGTACGGCGCAGCGCGCTGTTGACCACGCCGTCGTCGGAGAGCATCGCCGACCACGCGTACATCCGGATCAGGTAGCTGGCGAAGAACGGCACCACGATCGCCGCGACCAGGACGTTCTTGTAGCGCCCGCCGTACAGCGCGATCGAGTACGCCACCGGGTAGGCGATCAGGGCGCAGATCAACGTCGTGGCCAACGCGTAGGTCAGCGAGCGCAGGAAGAGCTCGAAGTAGACCTGGTTCCACAGGGCGTCGTAGTTGGTCAGCTGGGTGCCGAAGACCGGTCGGCCGTCGCGCTGGGTGCGGCCGAAGGAGAGCAGCACGACGATCACCATGCTGGAGAGGAAGAACGTCACGATCCACGCGGTGGGCAGCGCCAGCAGCGTGCCCCACAGCCAGGTGCGCTGGCCCGACTTCCTCTCGCGGGCCATCAGCTGGCCTTCACTTCGGTCCACACGGCGGTGCGCTTCTGCACCTCGGCAGGGCTGAGCAACCGGAAGACGTCGGGGTTCTCCAGGGCCTTCACGTCGACGTCGCACGACGGGACGTCCTTGGCCAGCTGCTTGAAGTAGGCCTCGCCGCCCTGCGTCGGGAACGGGTAGTAGAGGTACTCCATGTTCTTCTTCACGTTCTCCGGGCGCAGCAGGTAGTCGATGAAGACCATCGCGGTGCCGGGGTGCTTGGCGTTGGCCGGGATCGCGTAGGTGTCGGAGTTGATCGGCGTGCCCTCCTCGGGCGCCTCGAAGTCGAAGTTCCCGGGGTGCTCGACCACGCCCTGGCGCAGGTAGAGGAAGTCCCCGCTCCACATGTGGTGGATCCAGGCGTCGCCCCGGCTCATGTCGTTCACGTCGTCGGAGGAGTAGGCGCGGAGGTACTTCTTCTGGCTGATCAGCAGCTTCTTGATCGCCTCGAGCTGGGAGCTCTTGGTGGTGTTCACGTCGTAGCCCAGCAGCAGCGCGCCCATGGCCAGCGCCTCGTCCTGGTCGTCGAGGGTGAAGATCCGCTTGGCAGCCTGTGGGTTCCACAGGTCGTGCCAGCTCCCGGTCATCGTGTCGACCTTGTCGGTGCGCCAGCCGATGCCGGTCTTGTAGACGGTGAACGGCACCGAGACCGCGGACCCCTTGTCGTACCAGGGCCGGTTGAAGTAGGAGCCGGAGTAGAAGACCTGGTCGGCGTTGGTGAGCTGGTCGTGGTCGATCGCGCGGAGCTTGCCCTCCTGGCGCATCTTCGCGACCCACTTGGCGATCGGGAAGACGATGTCGTACTGGTTGCCGGCCTGGATCTTGGCGTACATCCCCTCCATCGAGTCGAAGTTGGACTGGATGACCTTGACGCCGTACTCCTTCTGGAAGCGGCGCAGCACGCCCGGGTCGAGGTAGTCGGCCCAGTTGAAGTAGTAGAGGTCGCCGTCGATCTTCGCCTTCGCCGACTTCGGCAGCGACACCACCGCCGGCTCGTCGCCGGGGATGTAGGCACAACCGCTGACCGCGCGGGAGACGCCGGCGGTGGCGCCGAGTGCGAGGCCGCCGCGCAGCAGGGAGCGACGGCTGATGCCCGCGGGTCGGCTCACCGGCCGGTTCATTGGCCGGCCTCCTGCAGGGTCGTGGCCGGGTGGGGGAGCGGGCCGTCGTGGCCCACCAGCCGGCCGACCGTGTGGGCCACCATCGTGCGGGCCTCGGCCAGGGACAGGTCCGGGCCGGGGGCGAGCACCCGCGCTCCCAGGCCGTCGCAGAGTGCCACGGCCGTCTCGGCGACCATCCGCACCTCGTCGGCCGGGAGGTCGAACACGCCCTGCTCCCGGCCCTCGACCAGGATGGCGGCGACGCTCGCGTAGAGGGTGTCGTAGAGGTCGGCGCCGACCTTGGCAAACCGGGGCTGGCGCATGCAGAGGTTGTCGAGCTCCTGCCAGAGCAGCCAGTCGTGGGTGAGGCGCTCGTCGCTGGGCAGGCACCGGTCCAGGAAGGAGGCCAGGCGCTGCGCCGGCTGGCTCCCCGCGCGCTCCATGGCCTGCTCGGTCAGCGCCGTCGAGACGGCGCCGGAGTAGCTGAGCACCTCGGCGAAGAGCTGCTCCTTGGTGTCGAAGTGGTAGTGCAGCAGGCCGGAGGAGACCCCGGCCTCCCGGGCGATGGCGGCCATCCGGACCTGCGCGAGTCCGTCGCGGACCAGGCAGTCGGCGGTGGCGGCGAGGATCCGTTGCCGGGCCTCCTCGGCGGCCAGGTCACGGCGGCTGGGTTCCTTCACTCGAGGTGGGTTCCCTTCTTGACTGCTCAGTCAGTCAGCGATGCTAGGCTCGCGCCCGTGACGCGTCAAGGGTCACCGGGCCGCGCGGGGACAGCACTGTCGGCACTGTTCGACCCGCGCTCGGTGGCGGTCGTCGGCGCCAGCGACGACCCGGCCAAGTGGGGGCACATCCTGTCCCGCCGCGCCCTGGAGTCCGGTGGTGCCCGTCCGGTCGCGCTGGTCAACCGGCGAGGTGGCGAGGTGCTCGGCCGGCCGACGTACCGCTCGCTGGCGCTGGCGCGCGACGGGTTGGGGCAGCCCCTCGACCTCGTGGTCGTCTGCGTGCCTGCGGCCGCGCTGGTCGCCACCGTGGCCGAAGCCGCTGCAGCAGGCGCCCGGGCGGTCGTGGCGATCACGGCCGGCCTGTCCGAGCTGGGCGCGGACGGCGCCAGGACCGAGGCCGCCGCTGTCGCCGCGGCGCGTGCCGGGGGAGCGTTGCTGGTGGGGCCGAACTGCCTGGGGATCGCCGACACCGGCACCGGCCTGCAGCTCAGCCACGGCCTGCTGCCGCCGGGGGAGGTCACGGTGCTGAGCCAGAGCGGCAACCTGGTGCTCGACCTCGCCGGCCTGCTGGTCGAGCGCGGCCTGGGCGTCTCGCGGTTCGTCTCGGTGGGCAACCAGGCCGACGTGACCGTCGTGGACCTGATGTGGGCGAGCGTCGACCACGAGGGCACCAGGGCCGTGGCGGTCTACGCCGAGGACGTCGTGGACGGGCGGGGTTTCGTCGCCGCCGCACGCGCACTCGCCGGGGCCGGGAAGCCGGTGGTGCTGTTGTCGCCCGGGCGCTCCGCGGCGGCCGTGCGGAGCGCGGTCTCGCACACCGGGTCGATGACCAGCCCCTCCCAGGTGGTCGACGCCGCCTGCGCCGCAGGTGGGGTGCGCAGGGTCGGCAGCCCCACCGAGATGGCCGACCTCCTCGAGGGGTTGGTGGGGGAGCGGCGGATGGCGGGACGGCGGGTGGCGGTGCTCACCGACGGAGGCGGCCACGGTGCGATGGCGGCCGACGCGCTCGCAGCCGTCGGGCTGGACACCCCGATGCTGGAGGAGCCGACCCGGGCGCTCCTGCGCGCAGGGCTGTGGGACGGCTCGGCCGTGGCCAACCCGGTGGACCTGGCCGGCGCGGGCGACCTCGACCCAGGCAGCTATGCGCGCGCCCTGGCCACGCTGCTCGAGGCGGACGAGGTCGACGGGGTGCTGCTCAGCGGCTACTTCGGCGGGTACTCGACCCAGCCAGGAGGTGTCCACGAGCTGGAGCTGACCGCAGCCCGCGACATGGTCGCCGCCGTGGCGTCGACCGGCCGGCCGGTCGTCGTGCACACCATGTTCCCGCTGAGCCCCAGCTCGGAGATCCTGCGCGCAGCGGGCATCCCGGTGCACCGCCACCTGGAGTCCGCGTGCCGGGTGCTCTCCGGGGTGGTCGCGCTCTCCCTGCCGGCCTTCGACGAGCAGCTGCCACCTGCGGCCGTGCCGCTCGCCGACCCGTCGTACGACGGAGCTCGGGCGTTGTTCGCCGATGCCGGGGTGGTCTTCCCGGCCGCTCGCACGGTGCACGACCGCGCTGGGCTCACCGGTGCCCTCGCGGTCACCGGCTTCCCGGTGGTGCTCAAGGCGCTCGGTGCCGTGCACAAGTCGGACTCCGGCGGCGTCGTGCTCGGCCTGCCCGACGAAGCCGCCGCCCTGGCCGCCTACGACGACCTCGTGGCCCGGCTGGCGCCACCGGCGGTCTCGGTGGAGGCGATGGCCGACCTCGGCTCCGGTGTCGAGGTGATCGCCGGGTGCGTGCGGGACCGGACGTTCGGTCCCGTCCTGATGGTCGGCCTCGGCGGCGTGCACACCGAGGTCCTGGCCGACACCGTGTGCGCGCTCGCGCCGGTCGACGCCGAGCAGGCACGCGAGATGCTGATGCGCCTCCGTGGCGCGCCCCTGCTGCGCGGGGTCCGGGGCCGCAGCCCCGTCGACCTGGAAGCGCTCGCCGGCGCGGTCAGCGCCGTCTCCCGGGTCGCGGCCGAGCACCCGGAGCTCGTCGAGCTCGAGGTCAACCCGTTGCTGGCCACGTCGTCCGGGACAGTGGCCCTGGACGCGCGCGTCGTACCGGCAGGGTCGGGTCAGTCGCCCTCGACGTCGCGCAGGTAGCGCTGGTCGAAGCCGTGGACCCAGGAGTCCTTCGCCGGGAAGACCCCGTGGTCGAAGGCCCGCGAGGTCACCCCCACCTGCACGCGCTCGCAGGCCTCGTTGTCCTGGTGGGTGACCAGCTCGTTGAACTCGATCACCGGCGTGGGGTCGAAGTCGGGGTCGTCGATCGCCTCGGGGGCGAAGAGGTACTCGGTGACCAGGCGGCAGCTGCGCGGTCCCGGTGGGGAACACCTGCGTCGCCACGGCGGTGGAGCCGTCGACGTCGAGGAACATCGAGGGGTAGACCATCGCGCCGAAGTAGGCCATCGGGCCATCGTGGTCCCTCAGCCCGGGGAGCAGGGGCAGGCGCAGGCGCGGGTCCATCGCGACCGACGTACGACCGTCGGCCAATGTGACGCCGCCGTCCTCCCGGCCCTCCTCGAAGATGCTGCCCTTGCGGTAGGCCGGGACCACCGTCGATCAGCTCCGGGTGGACCGTCGGGCAGTGCAGGCACTCGTTGTAGTTCTCCAGCACGATCTTCCAGTTGGCCGCGACCTCGTTGACCGTCGAGTCTGCGCGGTCCGCAGGTCGCTGAGCCCCACCCGGGCCATGCCCGAGCACGTCGTCCTGCTGGTCGGCGAGGTGCTCGAGCAGCGGCCGGGGCTCCTCGCGGGAGAGGTTGACGAAGACGAAGCCCTCCCACTCGTCGACGTGGACCGGCCAGAGCCCGGTGTTCTCCCGGTCGATCTCGTCGGCCTCGATCATCGGGGTGCTGCGCAGCGACCCGTCGAGGGCGTAGTTCCACGCGTGGTACGGGCAGCGCAGCGTGCTGCGGGTCTGTCCCTGCTCGTCGTCGCACAGCCGCGAGCCGCGGTGGCGGCAGACGTTGTAGAACGCCGCGGACCTGATCGTCCTTGCCGCGGACCACCAGGATGCTCTCCCCGGCGATCTCGACGCGGATCCACGACCCGGGCCTTGGCAGCCGCTCGGCGCGACCGACGCACATCCAGTTGCGGAAGAAGACGCGCTCCCGGTCGACCTGGTAGATCTCCTCGGAGTGGTAGGCGGGCCCGGGCAACGTCTCCCGGACCGGCTCGCGGGTGGCCATGCTGACTCCTCGCCGTACGATTCGCTAACTGTACAGTCAGTCAGTGGCCGCGGCTAGGGCTGGCGACGTCCCGGCTGGTTAACCTCGTCCCATGACCGGTGAGCTCGACGCCTGGGACGAACGCTCCCAGATGCGGATCTCCGACGCCGACCGGCACCGCGTCGCCGAGCTGCTGCGCGAGGCCGCGGGCGACGGGCGGCTGGAGCTGGGCGAGCTCGACGAGCGGCTCGGGGCGGCGTACGCCGCGAAGACCTATGCCGACCTGGTCCCGATCACCGCCGACCTGCCGGTCGCCGGTCGGTCCGGGCAGCCCGCGCCGCACGTGGTGGGGGCGCCCGGCCCGGTGGAGCGCTACGAGCGGTCCGTGGCCGTGATGAGCAGCTCGGTCCGCCGTGGTGCGTGGGACCCCGGTGAGAGCTACTCGGCGCTGGCGTTGATGGGCTCGGTCGTGCTCGACCTGCGACAGGCGGTGCTGGCCAGGCCGGAGACGGTGATCCGCGCCAGCAGCGTGATGGGCAGCATCGACGTGTACGTCGACGCGCACACGCGCGTGATCGTCGACGGCATCGGCATCATGGGCACCTTCGAGCAGGGGCGCGACAAGGTCGAGGCGCAGCTCCGCCCCGACTCGCCGTTGGTGCGGGTGACCGGGATCGCGCTGATGGGCGCCGTCACCGTGCGCCGCAAGTCGCAGCCGGGGGAGTCGCGACGCCGGATGCTGCCGGGTTAGTCGACCCGCGTGAGCCGCACCAGCGTCACGGTCTCCGGCCGGCGACGTGGCACCCAGAACCCCTGGGCGGCCAACGCGGCGCCGGTCACCCCGACGCCGTCGGTCGGTCCGGCGGGAGGCAGCGCAGAGGAGTGGCTCACCGGCTCGAGATCGACCGGCCCCTCCCAGGACAGGTCGTAGACGGAGGAGGGATCCAGGCCGGGAACGTGCACGAAGACGCCTCGGTTGTGGCTCGGCTCGTCGAGCTGCACGTGCGCGACCAGCGCCTCGGCCCGATCGGCGGCGACGACGCCGTGAAGCAGGACCGCCGGGTCCGGTGACTCGGGCCGGACGACCCGGCCACCGTGCAGGAGCGGTCGCAGCCGCTGGTAGCGCGCGATCCAGTCCGCCAGGCGTTCGAGCTCGTCGGGTCCGGCCTCGGTCAGGTCCCACTCGATGCCGAAGGAGCCGAACAGCGCAGTTGCTGCGCGGAAGTCCAGCGGCAGCGTGCGGCCGGTGCTGTGCGCGGTCGGCGCCGAGACGTGCGCGCCGACGTACTCCGGCGCGAGGAGCTGTGTGGTCCAGCGCTGGATCTGCTGCCGGGCCAGGGCGTCGGTCATGTCGGAGGCCCAGAACCGCTGCACCTTCTCGATCACCCCGAGGTCGACCCGGCCGCCCCCCGACGCGCAGGACTCCCAGTCGACCGTCGGGTGCGCCGCGCGGAGGTCGTCGAGCAGCCGGTAGAAGGCAAGAGTCTGTCGGTGCACGACCGGCGCCCCGCCCAGCTCGGAGCTCCCCGCCTCGAGCAGGTCGCGGTTGTGGTCCCACTTCACCGCGTCGATGTCGTACGTCGAGAGCACCGCGTCGATGCTGCTCGAACAGGTGCTGGCGCACCTCGTCGCGGGAGAGGTCGAGCACGAGCTGGTGGCGATGGAGCAACGGCACCCGGCCGCCGGCAGACAGGATCCAGTCGGGGTGGTCGCGGTAGAGGTCGGAGTCGGGGTTGACCATCTCCGGCTCGATCCACAGGCCGAGCTGCATGCCCAGGCCGCGCACGTGCTCGCACCAAGGGGCCGAGGCCCTCGGGCCAGACCGCCGGGTCGACGTACCAGTCGCCGAGGCCGCTGGTGTCGTCGCGCCGGCGCAGGAACCAGCCGTCGTCGAGGACGAAGCGCTCCACGCCGATGGCGGCGGCGCGGTCGGCGATCGCGGTCAGCCGCTCGAGGTCGTGGTCGAAGTAGACCGCCTCCCAGACGTTGAGCACCACCGGCTGGGCGGCTGGATGCGCAGGCAGGCTGCGCTGGTGGGTGTGCAGTGCCGCCGCGAGCCCGTCGAGCCCGTCGCTCGCCGCGACCACGTGCACCCACGGGGTCGAGTAGCTCTCGCCCGGGCCGAGCCGGATCTCGCCGGGCAGCAGCAGCTCGCCGCCGCCGATGGTGGTGCCGGTCGCGGCGTCGCGCTCGACGCGGAGCACCGAGTTGCCGCTCCAGGCGACGTGCACGCCGAGCACCTCGCCGTACGTCGTGGAGAAGCCGGGGGAGCCGAGCACGGCGAGCGTTGCGGACCCCAGGCCCGGCCGTCCGGCGCGGGACTCCCGGAGCCAGAGACCGTCGGTGACCGCGTGCCGCTGGGGGGCTCGCTCGTGCTCGTGGCGACCGGTGAAGTCGAGCACCTCGACGAGGTGGTCCGGGGCGGGTACGACGACCTCGAGACCCTCGAGCAGGTAGTCGTCGGGACCGTCGTTGGTCAGCCTGTGGCGCAGCCGCAACGAGCCGCCGGGCAGCGACTCCGCCTCGAAGAGCAGGCTCGAGGGCCGCCGCGTCGTCGGCCAGCTCGATGCGCAGCCGGTCGGCGTCCTGCTCGATCGAGGTGCAGGAGAACTTCGTCGACCAGTCGCGCCCGCCGTTGCGATGACCACGCAGGTGCGGCCGGGTGTAGCGGCCGCGCGAGTGCTCCCCGAGCAGCGGCAGCCCAGGGCCCTGGGGGAGCAGCGGGACGGAGGCGCTGCCGCCGAGGAGAGCAGTCGTGACCAGGACGGGGAAGCCGTCCTGGTCACGCACCAGCTCCAGAGCGGTGACCCGGTCGCCCGGGTCCTGTGGGAACGACATGGACCCGGGTGCGACCCCTCAGCCCTTGACGGCGCCCGCCGTGAGGCCCCTGACGAAGAAGCGCTGCAGGGCGAGGAACACGATGATCGGCAGGATCATCGAGAAGAAGCCGCCGGCCGTGACCAGGTTCCAGTTCTGACCCTGCTGGCCCACGAGCTGGGCCGTGGCCACCGTGATCGGCGCGTTGTCGCCGGGCTGGATGAACACCAGCGCGACGAGCAGGTCGTTCCACACCCACAGGAACTGGAAGATGGCGAACGAGGCCAGCGCCGGGACCGACATCGGCAGGATCAGCCGGTAGAAGGTCTGGAAGTGGCTGGCCCCGTCGATCTCGGCCGACTCGATCACCGTGCGCGGAAGCGTGGCCATGTAGTTGCGCAGGATGTAGATGGCCAACGACATCCCGAAACCGATGTGCGCCAACCAGGCCGCTGGGAACTGGCCGGCCAGGTGGATGGCTGCGTAGATCTTCAGGATCGGCACGAACGAGACGTAGTTCGGCACCACCAGCAGGCCGACCACCATCACGAAGAGGAACTCGCGGCCCCAGAAGCGCATGAAGGTGAACGCGTAGGCGGCGAACGCCGCGATCAGGATCGGGATGAACGTCGCCGGCAGCGTGATCGCCAGGCTGTTGATGAACGCCGCTGCCGAGGTCGGCGTCGACGATGACGTTCTTGTAGTTGCCGAACGTGAGGCTGGGGTTGGTGATCACCGTCCACCAGCCGGTGGCGTTGGCATCCTGCTCGCTGCGGAAGGAGGTGATGAAGGTGCCGATCACCGGCACGACCCAGAAGAAGCAGATCAGTCCGAGGACGATCCGGACCAGCCACGGGGCCTGGCCGATGTTGCGCGGCGTCTTCTCCTTGTGGGACTTGGCCGGGGTCTCGATGTCGGCCGGAGCTGCGGTGGTTGCCATCAGACGTGCCTCTTCCCGCCTGAAGTTGCGCACCTGGTACCACATCACCGGGATCACGGCGATCATCAGGAGCACGACGATCGCTGACGCGCTGCCGTAGTCGAAGAACTTGAACAGCTGGTTGAAGAACTCGGTGCCGACGACGTTGGTGTTGAAGTTGCCGCTTGGTCATCACGTAGACGATGTCGAAGATCTTCATCACCGTGATCAGCACCGTGATGAAGACGGTGATGATGGTGCCCTTGATCTGGGGGACCACGATCCGGAAGAACATGGGAGCCGGATCCGGCGCCGTCGATCCTCGCCGCCTCGAGGGTCTCCTCGGGCACGCCCTTGATCGCCGCCGAGAGCAGCACCATCGAGTAGCCGGCCTGCATCCAGATCAGGATCACCATCAGGAACAGGCTGTTGACGTGGAAGTGGCTGAGGCTCAGCCAGGCCACGGGCGAGTGCCCGAGCTTGGTGATGATCGCGTTCTGCAGCCCGATCTGGTTGCCGGTGGGGCTGTAGGCGTAGACGAACTTCCAGATGGTGGCGGCGCCGACGAAGCTGATCGCCATCGGCATGAAGATCAGTGTCTTGCTGATGTTCTCGCCCGTCGGGCTGAGCTTGTCGGCCAGCGTGGCCACCGCGAGCCCGATGATCACCGTCACCGTCGGGACGATGATGATCCACAGCAAGCGTGTTGAGCAGGGTCTGCTGGAAGTCGTGTGAGCTGAGCAGCCTGTGGAAGTTGGCGAACCCGACCCAGTTGGTGCTGGTGGAGTCCTTGAACGAGTTGATGACCGTCAGGATCGCCGGGTAGATCAGGAAGAAGATGATCGCGGCGTACGCCGGCAGGATGTAGACGTAGGGCTTGAACCGGTGCTCGGCCTTGCCGGGCAGCGCCTCGGCGATCTTGTTGAGCACCCAGTAACAGCGGATCGCAGCGCCGATGCCGCCGACGACGGTGAGCAGTGCGATCGAGGATCTTCAGAGCCATGTCAGGCCTTTCCCTGGTCCCGGACGACTGGTGGGAATGAGGGGCGTGCGGCCCGGCAACACGTGCCGGGCCGCACCCGTGACACCTAGCTGGTGGGCCAGCTGTCGTCGATGTCTCTCAACGCCGTGTCGAGGCTCTCCTCGCCGGCGAACCAGGCCACCATCTGCTTCCAGAACGAACCCGCGCCGACGGAGGCCGGCATCGCGTCGGAGCCGTCGAAGAGGAACGACGTCGACTTGTAGGCCACGTCGGCCGCACCCTTGACGATCGTGTTCGGGTAGAGGCTGGTGTCGAAGTCCTTGTGGGGGGAGATGTAGGCCCCGGACTTCGCGGCCTCGGTGCCGAGGTTGGTCTGCGCCATCAGCTTCATGACCTCCTGGGCGTTCTTGCTGTTGTTCAGCAGCGTGGCGAGGTCACCACCACCGACGGTCGGGTTGTCGCCACCGGACTCCGCGGGCGGGAAGCCGAAGACGCCGACGCTGCTGTCGAGGTCGGACTGGACCGCCTTGGGGTAGAAGCCGGTGATGAAGTTGCCCTGCTTCTGCATCCAGCAGCCGGGCTTGGTGTTGGAGGCGAACATCGGGTTGGCCACGGTCTGCCAGTTGTTGTTCGCCGCCCCCTTGGCGCCACCGGCGACGTTGCCGTCGGTGAAGAGGAGCTTCTCCATCTCCTGGCCGGCCTGCTTCACGACAGGGTCGTCGAACTTGATCTTGTGGGAGACCCAGTCGTTGTACTTGTCTGGCGCCGCCGTAGCGCGCCACCAGGTCCTCCAGCCAGTCGGTGGCCGGCCAGCCGGACGCGCCGCCCGGGTCCTGGATGCCCATGCACCAGGGGTAGCTGCCCTTGGACCTTGATCTTGTCGGTCAGGGTGTTCGAGCTCGTCGAGCGTGGTGGGCGGCGTGATCTTGGCCGCGGCCAAGGCCTTCTTGTTGTAGAAGACCAGGCTCTTGACGTTCATGCTCAGCAGCAGGCCGTAGAGCTTGCCCTTGACGGTGCCGGCCTCGAGCGTGCCGGCGGTCATGCTGCTCTTCAGGGCGCTCATGTCGACGACGTTGTCGAGCGGGAAGGCCTTGTTGCGCTTGACGATGTCATCGACCACGCCCGGCTGCGGGATCATCGCGATGTCCGGCGCCTTGTTGGCCTGGATGCTGGTCATCACCAGCTGTGTTGATGTCGTTGACCTTCTTGAACTTGACCGTGATGCCCTTCTTCTTGGCCTCGGGGACCAGCACCTTGTTCAAGCCGTCGATGACGGGCTGGTCGTTGCTGCGTCCAGATCGTGACGGTCTTGCTGTTGCCGCCGCTGCCGCCGCTGCCGCACGCGGCAAGGACGGACGCGGCGGCAATGGCGCCCACCGCGAGAAGCGAGGTCCGGGCTCGCCTTGGGTATCGCATCATCTGCTCCTCGGGGAATTCCAGCTTCTTGGACACGTGTGCGATCGCGGATTAGTGTGACCGGCGCCACATGCTGAATCGCTTCAGCACACTACGGGGTCGGGCTGGCTCACTGTCAAGCAACGATCTGGACACGGACCGAGCGGCTCGGCGCCAACACTCAAGGAGGTGGCGCGTGCCGAGGGTGAAGCGAGCCACGCTCGCCGACGTCGCGCGCCTCGCGGGGGTCTCGGTGACGACCGCGTCCTACATCCTCAACGGGCGCACCGAGCAGATGCGCATCTCCTCCGAGACCGAGACCAAGGTCCGCGCGGCGATGGAGGAGCTGGACTACCGACCCAACCGCAGCGCCCAGAACCTGCGGCGCTCCAGCACCCAGACCATCGGGGTGATCTCCGACTTCGTGGCGAGCGGGGCCTTCGCGAGCCAGATGCTCACCGGCGCAAGCGCCGCGGCCAGGTCACTGGAGTACCTGCTCGTCATCGGTGAGTCGCTCGGCGACCGCGCCACGGAGGACCTGCTGATCGAGGAGATGCGCGACCGCCAGGTCGACGGGATCGTCTACCTCACCCTGGCGGCATCGCTGGTCAGTGTCCCCGAGCAGCTGCACGAGGGACCCACCGTGCTGCTCAACTGCCTCGACCCCGACGTCGGCCTGCCTGCCGTGCTGCCCGACGACGAGGCCGGGGGGCGCGCCGCGGGGAAGCACCTGCTGGCGGCCGGGCTGCGCGAGGACGTCTGGGTGGTGGGCGACGACTTCGCCCTGGGATCGACCGCCGGACACGACCGGCTGCGCGGCCTGTCGCTGGCGCTCGACCAGGCCGGGTCCTACCTGACCGGGGTGATCCCGTGCAGCTGGACCGTCCAGGACGCCCGCGACTCGGTGCACAAGTGGCTGGGGGCCGGCAACCGGGCGAACGCCCTGGTCTGCCTCAACGACCGTGTCGCGATGGGCACCTACCAGGCGCTCGCGGAGGCGAGCCTCGACGTGCCCCACGACGTCTCGGTGATCTCCTTCGACGGCTCCGACCTCGCGTCGTGGTTGCGGCCTCGGGTCACCTCCTTGGCACTGCCGTTCCTGGCCATGGGCACCCTCGCGGTGGAGCAGCTGCTCAGCCTCGACTGGGCGAGCGGCGGGGTCACCCGGCTGCCCCTGGCTCTCGACGTGGGGGCGTCCGTGGCCGGCGACGTCGATTGACCGCGCTCCTGGGTGTGGGACAGCTGGTGGGTGTACGACGAGCCGCGGTTGCGCCACCACCTGTTCTTCCTGCACGCGCCCAAGTCGCTCGGTGACCCGGAGCTGCGCCACCGGCACGCCCGGATCGGCCACGCCAGCTCCCCGGACCTCGTGGACTGGGTGAGCCATCCGGCGCCGCTGCCCGAGCCGCTGGCCGGCTTCGACGACCTCGCCGGCTGGACGGGCTGCACCGTCCACGACGGCACGGGCTGGTGGCTGTTCACGACCGGGCTCTCGCGCCGGGACGACGGCCGGGTGCAGCGCATCGGCAGCGCGCGGTCGGCCGACCTCGAGAGCTGGGAGCGCACGTCGATGGTCCTCGAGGCCGATCCCGCGCACTACCAGCGGACCTGTGCCGCCTGGCCGGAGGAGGCCTGGCGCGACCCATGGGCGGTCCGCGACGACGACGGCACCTGGCACCTCTACGTGACCGCCCGCGACGCCTCGGGGTCCCCGGGGTGCGGCGTCGTGGGCCATGCCACGTCTACCGACCTGTCGACCTGGGAGGTGGGTCCGCCGCTGAGCGTCCCGACCGGCCGCTTCGAGTGGCTCGAGGTGATCTCCGTCGTGTGCGTCGAGGGGCGGTGGGCGCTGGTGTTCTCCTGCCTCGCCGACCAGATGCCCGGGGCAGCGCCCGGCTCCGGAGGCGTGTGGTCGGTGCCGGTGGAGCGGCCCGGCTCAGCCGTCGACGTCGGTGCCGCTGTTCGGCTGTGCGACGAGCGCCGCTACGCCGCGCACGTGGTCGAGCGCGCCGGCGCGTCGTACCTCCTGGGGTTCCGCAACACCGACGGCGACGGTCGCTTCGTCGGCGGGCTGGCGCCGTCGGTGCCGGTCCGATGGCGTTCGGACGGCGCGGGACTGGAGGTCACGCCGGGTGCTGAATCGATTGAGCACGGGCCTGTCCATCCGGCAGGCCAGCACCTAGTGTGAGCGGCGTCACTTACAACGGATCGTCCGGCACGTACCTGCCGGTGAGGACATCGAAGGAGAACTGAACAGATGGCAACGATCAGCTTCCGCAAGGCACAGCGCTGGTATCCCGGGGCCGACAAGCCCGCGGTGCCCGGCATCGACCTGGAGATCAACGACGGGGAGTTCATGGTCCTCGTCGGCCCGTCGGGGTGTGGGAAGTCCACCACCCTGCGCATGCTGGCCGGCCTCGAGGAGGTCAACGAGGGCCAGATCTTCATCGGCGACCGCGACGTCACCAACCTTCCGCCGAAGGACCGCGACATCGCGATGGTCTTCCAGAACTACGCGCTCTACCCGCACATGACCGTCGCGGACAACATGGCCTTCGCCTTGAAGATGGCCAAGATGAAGCCCGAGGAGCGGCAGAAGCGGGTCGCGGAGGCGGCCAGGATCCTCAACCTGACCGAGTACCTCGAGCGCAAGCCGAAGGCCCTCTCCGGCGGCCAGCGCCAGCGGGTCGCCATGGGTCGGGCCATCGTGCGCAACCCCCAGGTGTTCTGCATGGACGAGCCGCTGTCCAACCTCGACGCGAAGATGCGCGTGCAGACCCGCACCGACATCGCCAAGCTCCAGGCCGACCTCGGGGTCACCACCGTCTACGTGACCCACGACCAGGTCGAGGCGATGACGATGGGTGACCGGGTCGCGGTGATGAAGGACGGCTACCTGCAGCAGGTCGACACCCCGCTGAACCTCTACGACAAGCCGGTCAACCTCTTCGTCGCCGGCTTCATCGGCAGCCCGCAGATGAACCTGATGTCGGCCACGGTCCACGAAGGCCAGGCCAAGGTGGGCGACTACGTCGTGCCGGTCGACGAGAGCGCGGCCAAGAAGGCCGACGGCGAGATCGTCGTCGGGGTGCGGCCGGAGTCGTGGCGCCTGGTCGGCGCCGAGGACGGCGGCCTGCCGGTCGACGTGACCGTGGTCGAGGAGCTCGGCTCCGACGCGTACGTCTACGGAACCAGCGGCGTCGAGGGCACCCCCAACAGCATCATCGTGCGGGTCTCGGGCCGCGACGCCGTGCACAAGGGCGACGTGATCCACGTGACCACCGACCCGCGCAGCGTGCACGTCTTCGACGCCGGCTCCGGGGACCGGATCTCCGGCTAGGGCTAGGCAGAGCGAGTGGACCGGGCGGGCTGGTTGCCGGCCCGGTCCGCCGTACGCCGGATCAGCTCGGTGAAGGTGCCGAACAGCTCCGGCGGCATGTCGTGCCCCATCCCGTCGACGACCAGCAGCTCGGCGCCGGGGATGGCGCGGGCCGTGGCCCGGCCGCCGGAGATGTGCACCATCTTGTCGGCGCTGCCGTGCACGACCGCGGTCGGCATCCGCAGCGAGGCGAGTGCGCGCGAGCGGTTCGGCTGGTTCAGGATCGCCAGCATCTGGCGCATCACGCCGCTGGCGGAGACGCCTCGGTCGAAGGTCTCCTCGGCCCGGCTGCGGACCGTGGCGTCGTCCTGCGGGTACGCCGGTGAGCCGATCACCTTCCACAGCCTCGCCGAGCTCTCGACGTAGGCGGCCCGGCCGGCCTTGCGCTCTGCGATCAGCATCGGCAGCAGCGAGGGGTGCTGCCAACCGACCGAGCGGCGTCCGAGCGTGGACATGATCGAGGTCATCGAGCGCACCCGGCTCGGCTGCGCGATGGCCATGGTCTGCACGATCATGCCGCCCATCGAGACCCCGACGACGTGGGCGCTGGACCAGCCGAGGTGGTCCATCAGCCCGAACGCGTCGGCGGCCATGTCGTCGAGGGTGTACGGCGCGGCCCCACGTCGTCCGATGAAGGCCTGCACCAGGGCCCGCCGGGTCACCCGGCCCTCGAGCCGGGTCGACCGACCGGTGTCCCGGTTGTCGTAGCGGACCACGAAGAAGCCGGCCTCGGCCAGGCTCGTGCACAGGTCGGGGTCCCACCAGGTCATCGGCCCACCGAGACCCATCACCAGCAGCAGCGGCTCGTCGTCGGGATCGCCGAAGGTCTGGTAGCACAGCTCCACACCGGGGGAAACCGGTGCGAACAGCTCGGCGGAGACAGGCACGGACAACTAGACCAACCTCGCGTTTAAGGGGATATGTCGGGCTAAATGCGTGGGGAAACTCACCGGTAACGCTACCGTCCCATCTCGTGAGCTCACCGATCGGCTCCTTCCTGAGCCCCGAGGGTTTTGCCGGCCCCAGCGGGGTCCGGGCCTTGGCGCGCGAGATGAGCACGGTCACCGAAGGCGCCCGGCTGGTGCGTCGTCGCCGCGCCGAGGCACGGGCTCGCGCGGGAGTGCCGTACGCCGCGGCCAACCGGGTCGCGCCACACGACCCGGTGCTGCTGGTGCCGGGCTTCATGGCCGGCGACGGCACCCTGAGGGCGATGTCGCTGCACCTCCGCGACGAGGGCTTCCGCACCTATCGCGCCCAGTTCCACGTCAACGCCGGCTGCACCCGCGAGGCCGCCGACCGGCTGGAGCGCAGGCTGGAGTCGATCGCGGTCCGACGCGACCGCAAGGTCACCATCGTGGGCCACAGCCTCGGCGGGATGCTGGCCCGCGGGCTGGCGGCCCGCCGCCCCGACCTCGTCGAGGGCATCGTCGCGATGGGCAGCCCGGTGCTGGCCCCGGGCGCCATCCACCGGCTGCTGGCCTGGGACGCCGCCATGCTGGCCAAGCTCACCCGCGCCGGGGTGCGGGGACTGATGAGTGCCGACTGCGTCGGCGGCGAGTGCGCCCGGTTGAGCTGGGAGGAGAGCCAGGCGCCGCTCGATCCCGACGTCGCCTTCACCGCGATCTACAGCAAGCGCGACGGCATCGTCGACTGGCGCGCCTGCCTCGACCCGGCCGCGACGGCGGTCGAGGTGCGCACGAGCCACTGCGGCATGGCCATCGACCCGCTGGTGATGGACCACGTGCTGGCTGCGTTGCGCGAGCAGCAGCTCATGCGGGCCACCCGGCCGGCAGCTCCTGCCGGCGAGGCGGGTTCGCTCCGCGTCGCTCGCACGTGACCGCAGACACCTCGACGGCTCCCGCGACCAGGCGCTCGAGCGCACGGGCATCGGCGGGTGGACCCGACCGGAACGCGTCGAGGTCGCTGAGCTGGGCCAGCGTGGCGGCCATGAAGGCGTCGCCCGCACCGACGGTGTCGACCACCTCGATCTGACGGGGCCGTGCGCTCACCTCCTGTCCCTCGACGAAAGCAGTCGCTCCGTCCCCACCTCGGGTCAGCAGCACCAGGGCGGTGCGAGCTCCGGCCAGCAGCGTCCGGGCCACCTCCTCGGGGTCCGAGCCGGGTACGAGCAGGTCGGCGTCCTCGTCGCTGAGCTTGACCAGGGTGCACCGTGCGCCGATCGACCGCACCTCCTGCCAGGTGCGCTCCCGGTCCTCGACGAAGGGCTCCCGCAGGTTCGGGTCGTAGCTGATGAAGACCTCGCGAGCTGCAGCCTGCTCGACGAGGTCGAGCACGCTCGCGCGCCCCGGGTCCAGCGCTGTGCCGAGCGAGCCGACGTGCAGCGCGAGGCAGGGTGGCAGCTCCTGGCGCGGGAGGCTCCACTCCAGGTCGAACTCGTAGCGCGCGCCCCCTCGGGCGTCCAGGCGTGCGATCGCGGTGGAGGTGCGTCCGTTGCGCGGTGGTACGGCGATGACCTCGACGTCGCTTCCGGTCAGGTGGGCGACGACCTTCGCGCCGCGCTCGTCGTCAGCCGACCTGCGTGATCAGGGTCGCGGGCACCTCGAGCCGGGACAGCCCCACCGCCACGTTGAGCGGAGAACCCCCCGGAGCCTCCTCCGACTCGCCGTCGGGGTCGACGACGACGTCGATCAGGGACTCGCCGACGACGACGACCATGCTCTGCCGCAACTCTTCCGTGACGACGCTCAGCGCTCGAAGTCGACGTCGGCGTAGGCGCGCAGCTTGGAGAGCTTGTGGTCGGAGTGGATCGAGCGGATGGTGCCGCTGCGCGAGCGCATCACCAGCGAGTGGGTCGAGGCACCGCCGGACTTGTAGCGCACTCCCTGCATCAGCTCCCCGTCGGTGATCCCCGTCGCCACGAAGAAGCAGTCGTCGCCCGAGACGAGGTCGTCGGTGAACAGGACCCGGTCGAGGTCGTGGCCCGCGTCGATGGCGCGCTGCCTCTCCTCGTCGTCGGTGGGCCAGAGCCGGCCCTGGATGACGCCGTCGAGGCACTTGAGGGCGCAGGCGGCGATGATGCCCTCCGGCGTACCGCCGACGCCGAGCAGCAGGTCGATGCCGGTGCCCTCGCGGGCCGCCATGATCGCGCCGGCGACGTCGCCGTCGACGATGAACTTGATCCGCGCGCCGGTGGCCCGGATCTCCTCGGCGAGCTGCTCGTGCCGCGGCCGGTCGAGCAGCACGACGGCGACGTCCTCGGGCTTGACCCCCTTGGCCTTGGCCACCTGGTGGATGTTCTCGGCCACGGGGTAGCGGATGTCGACGAGGTCGGCGGCCTCGGGGCCGGTGACGAGCTTCTCCATGTAGAAGACGGCCGACGGGTCGTACATCGAGCCTCGGGGGGAGACCGCGAGGACGGAGACGGCGTTGGCCATCCCCTTGGCGGTCAGCGTGGTGCCGTCGATCGGGTCGACGGCCACGTCGCACTCCGGCCCCTCGCCGGAGCCGACCTCCTCGCCGTTGTAGAGCATCGGGGCGTTGTCCTTCTCGCCCTCGCCGATCACGACCGTGCCCCGCATGCCGACGGTGGAGATCAGCACCCTCATCGCGTTGACCGCGACTCCGTCGGCGCCGTTCTTGTCGCCCTTGCCCACCCACCGTCCCGCCGCCATCGCCGCCGCCTCGGTCACCCGGACCAGCTCGAGGGCGAGGTTCCGGTCGGGGTAGCTCGGGGCGACGGAGAGGGACTCGGGACGGTGTCGCTCTGACATGCCGGCCAGCCTACCGATTCGCAGGGGTTGGCAGGATGACCTCGTGAGCACACCCCGGGCACAGGCGCGTGGCGGCGGGTCCTACCAGCGCAGCGCCAGCGGACTGCTGGGCGCGATGGTGGCGACCGTGCTCGCCGTCGTCGCCTTCGTCGCCTTCCGTGGCCTCACCCGCGACAACGAGCCCACGGCAGTGCCGACGGTCGACTGGCACATCTCCTACCAGGCCGCCCGGGCCGACAACAAGCTGCAGGTGCTGGCGCCGTCGGGGTCGCTGCCATCGGGCTGGAAGGCGACCAGCGTGTCGTACCTGCCCGGCGCGGAGCCCGCCTGGCACCTCGGCCTGCTCACCTCGAAGGGGAAGTACGTCGGCATCGACGAGTCGACCGATGACCTCGACGGCCTGGTCCACCGCTACGTCGACCAGGACGCGAGTCGGGGCAAGGACGTGGACCTCGACGGCCAGAGGTGGCAGGTCTTCACCGACGCCGGAGGGGACTACGCCCTGGGCCGGTCGGTTCCCCGCAGCGGCGGCCAGACCCCTGAGTCCCAGCTCGTCGGCGGTTCGGCGCCGGATGCGACGATCCGGGCGTTCGTGGCGACCCTGCCGCCACCGCCGGTTCCGCGGGGCTAGTCGGCCTGGTTTCGAGGCGCGGGCTCGATGACCTCGTCGAGGCGGGCGCGGGCGCCCTCGAGCGCCTTGCGGCAGACCCCGGCGAGCTCCTCGCCGCGCTCCCACAGGGCCAGCGACTCGGCCAGGCTGGTGCCGCCCTGCTCGAGGGTGCGGACCACCTCGATCAGCTGGTCGCGGGCCTCCTCGTAGGAGAGGTCACTCATCGTCGTCCCCTTCTTCGGTGTCGGGCAGCAGGTCGATCCGCTCGACCGCGGTCGCCGTGGCCCCGATCCGGCCGTCGGCCACCCGGATGTGGAGGTCCTGGCCGGGTTCGAGCGTCGCGACGCTCGACATGGCACGACCTTCGGCGTCGGAGAGCACGGCGTAGCCGCGGCGCAGCGTGGCTAGCGGCGAGAGAGCCCGGATGCGGGCGAGCTGGTGGACCAGGTCGCGCTCCTCGCGGTCCAACCGGTGACCCACCGAGCGCCGGGCGCGCCCGGCCAGGTCGCCGACCTCGAGGAGACGGTCCTGCAGACCGCCGCGGGGATCGGCGAGCACCGGGCGGGACAGGAGCGCCTCGAGCTGGTGGGTCTCGCGCTCGACCAGGGCGCGCACGCTGCGCCGACCGCGCTCGCGCATCTGCAGCACCCGTTGGGCCTCCTCGGCGACGTCGGGAACCACCCGCTTGGCGGCGTCGGTCGGTGTGGAGGCGCGTACGTCGGCGACCAGGTCGAGGATCGGGGAGTCGGGCTCGTGCCCGATCGCGGAGACCAGGGGCGTGGTGATGGCCGCGACCGCGCGGATCACGGCTTCGTCGGAGAAGGGCAACAGGTCCTCGACGGAGCCGCCGCCGCGCGCCACGACGATGACGTCGACGTCCGGGTCGCGGTCGAGGGCACCGATCGCCTCGATCACCTCCCTGCCGGAGTGGACGCCCTGCATCGCGGCGTACCGCACCGAGAAGCGGACGCGGGGCCAGCGCCGCTGCGCATGCTCGACGACGTCTCGCTCCGCGGCCGATCCCTGGCCGGTGACCAGGCCGACGGCGCGCGGGAGGAAGGGCAGCGGCCGCTTCAGCTCCGGGGCGAACAGGCCCTCGGCCGCCAGCAGTCGTCGCAGTCGCTCGAGCCTGGCGAGCAGCTCGCCCTCGCCGACCAGCCGGATCTCGCGCACCTGCAGGGAGATGCTCCCCCGCGGGGTGTAGAAGGAGGGCTTGGCGTGGCACACGATCTGGGCGCCCTCGACCAGGGGTGTGGGCAGGCCGTCCAGGACCCCGCGCGGGCAGGTGACCGCGACCGAGACGTCGGCGAGCTTGTCGCGCAGGGTGAGGAAGACGGTGTTGGAGCCGCCCCGACGGCTGATCTGCGCCACCTGTCCCTCGACCCAGACGGCTCCGAGGCGGTCGACCCAGGAGGCGATCGCCTGCGAGATCTGGCGTACCGGCGCCGGATGCTCGGGTGAGGTCTCCAACGGCATGCGGTGACCCTAAGGCCCGGCACCTACCATTTGCCGTATGACCGATCTCGGTACCCCGGCCGTCCTCTCGCCGGAGCAGGCGGACCGCGCCGTGCGCCTGGCCGCGCCGCGCGGCTACTGCGCGGGCGTCGACCGCGCCGTGATCACCGTGGAGAAGGCGCTGGACCTCTACGGCGCCCCCGTCTACGTGCGCAAGCAGATCGTGCACAACAAGCACGTCGTCGCCGACCTCGAGGCGCGCGGAGCGGTCTTCGTCGAGGAGCTCGACGAGGTGCCCGAGGGCGAGACCGTCGTCTTCTCCGCCCATGGTGTCTCGCCCGTCGTGCACGAGCAGGCCGAGGCGCGTGGGCTGAAGACGATCGACGCCACCTGCCCGCTGGTCACCAAGGTGCACCACGAGGCGAGACGGTTCGCCTCCGACGACTACGACATCCTGCTGATCGGCCACGCGGGGCACGAGGAGGTCGAGGGCACCTCCGGCGAGGCCCCGGGGCACATCCAGCTCGTGCAGGGCCCCGATGACGTCGAGGGGATCGTCGTACGCGATCCGGAGAAGGTGGCCTGGCTCTCCCAGACGACCCTGTCGGTCGACGAGACGATGGCGACCGTCGATGCCATCCGGCAGCGCTTCCCCAGCCTGCTGGACCCGCCCAGCGACGACATCTGCTACGCGACCCAGAACAGGCAGCTGGCGATCAAGGAGATCAGCTCCGGCGCCGACCTGGTGATCGTGGTCGGCTCGGCCAACTCCTCCAACTCCGTGCGGCTGGCCGAGGTGGCCCTCGAGGCCGGCGCCAAGGCCGCGCACCGCGTGGACGACGCCAGCGAGATCGACGAGGCCTGGCTGGCCGGTGTCGACTCGGTCAGCGTCACCTCGGGTGCCTCGGTGCCCGACGTCCTCGTGGACGGGGTGCTGGCATTCCTCTCCGAGCGCGGCTATCCCGACGCCCAGGCGGTGCACACCGCCGAGGAGTCGTTGATCTTCGCTCTGCCCCCGGAGCTGCGCCGCGACCTGCGTGCGGCGGCGCAAGGCAGCTGAGCCCGTGGCACGGTACGTCGACGTCCACCCGGTCGACCCCCAGCCGCGGGCCATCGCCTCGATGGTCGAGCTGCTCCGCCGCGACGGGCTGATCGCCTACCCGACCGACTCCGGCTACGCGCTGGGCATCCAGCTCGGCAACCGCGACGGGCTGCAGCGGATCAAGCAGCTGCGCCGCCTCGACGACCGGCACCACTTCACGCTGGTCTGTGCCGACTTCGCGCAGCTCGGCCAGCTGGTGCAGCTCTCGAATGCGGCGTTCCGGGCGATCAAGGCGGCCACGCCCGGTCCCTACACGTTCATCCTGCCGGCGACCTCGGAGGTGCCGCGCCGGCTGATGCACCCGAAGAAGCGCACGGTGGGGGTGCGGATCCCCGACCACGCGGTGGTCAAGGCACTGCTCGAGGCGCTGGACGAGCCGATCCTGTCCAGCACGCTGCTGCTCCCGGGAGAGGAGTCACCGATGACGGACGGTTGGCTGGTCAAGGAGCAGCTGGACCATCAGGTGGACGCGGTGATCGACTCCGGTGAGTGCGGTTCGGACCCGACCACGGTCGTCGACTTCTCCGACGGCTCGCCGGTGGTCGAGCGGGTGGGCGCCGGGGACGTCGCGCGGTTCGGCTGAGCCGTGCGCGAGCGGGTCCGGTGCTGGCGAACCACGTGCTGTCGCACCGCCAGCACGGTCAGCGTCAGCAGGTAGGCGACCAGCAGCCCCGAGGCGCGGTGCGCGAGCCCGGACACCACGGCCTGCAGCACACCGTTGCCCGCGGGACCGAGCCAGGCGCGGTGCACCAGCGCCACCACCGTCATCAGGCCCAGGAGCAGCAGTGGCGGCAGCACCCCCACCCGGAAGAAGTCGGCCGGGCGCACCGCCAGGGCGGCACCGACGCAGATGACCACGAAGCCGACGTCGAAGAGGATCGAGGGGTGTGCGTTGACGACGAGGTCGAGCGACAGCACCAGCACACCGGTCAGGGCGGCGAGCCGCGTGACGCGGCTGCCGGACATCCGGCCCTCTTCCCACAGGGTGGGTGCGGTCACGGGGTCACCGTAGGCCGGGTCAGGCGCTGGATCGGCGCGACTCGCCGGAGGGTCCCTCCCGGAGTTCCTGCAGGTCAGGCCGCTGTTCGGCGACGGCCTCCAGCAGCTCTGGAGCGGTGAGCGGGCGCGGCGCCTCCTCGACCGGCCGCACCGGTGGCAGCGGGTCCCGGACGACGCCGATGTCCTCGAACTGCCGGGCGGTCACCAGCACCCGGCTCTCGATCGACCCCACCGCGCCGTTGTAGGCCTCCACCGCGCTCTTCAGCGAGCGGCCGACCCGGTCGAGGTGGGCGCCCATCACCGAGAGCCGGGCGTGCAGCTCGCGGCCGAGCTCGTGGATCTCGCGGGTGCGCTCGGCCAGGGTCTCGGTGGTCCACCCGTGGGCGACGGTGCGCAGCAGGGCGATCAGGGTGGTGGGGGTGGCGAGGACGACGTTGCGCTCGGCGGCGTAGGAGAGCAGCGACGCGTCGGCGTCGAGAGCGGCGGCGAGGAAGGACTCGGCCGGCACGAACAGCACCACGAACTCCGGAGTGCCGGGCAACGATCGCCAGTAGGCCTTGCCCGCCAGTGCGTCCACGTGGCTGCGGAGCTGGCGGGCGTGACGCAGCAGGTGGGCTGCCGCCTCCTGGTCGTCGTCCGTCGCGAGCGCGTCGAGGTGGGCGTCCAGCGGCACCTTGGCGTCGACGACCACGGAGCGACCGCCGGCGAGCCGCACCACCATGTCGGGGCGTTGGTGTCCCTCCTCGCGGGTGAGGTGGACCTGCTCCTCGAAGTCGCAGTGCTCGACCATCCCGGCGAGCTCCACCGCCCGACGCAGGTGCAGCTCGCCCCACTGCCCGCGGACGTGCGGCTTGCGCAGCGCGGTGGACAGCGCCCCGGTCTCGCGGCGGAGCAGGTCGGTGGTGTGGCGCATGTCGTCGACCTGCTGGTGCAGCTGCCCCTGCCACGAGGCCCGCTGCTGCTCGACGTCCATCAACCGCTCGTGCAGCCGGTCGATGCCCGCCCGGAGCACGGCCTGGTCGTCGCCGCGGGCGTCGAGGGCGCGCAGCACACCGGGGTCGCCGGCACGTCGAGTCCACAGCAGCGCCAGCACGCCGCCGAGCAGCACCCCGATGACGAGACCGGTCACCAGGGGAAGGAACATGCCCCGACGGTGACACCCCCACCGACAACGTCGTCCAGGCGTGCCCCACCGGAGGACGGTTTCCCATGGGATGAACCTTTTCTGCCCCTTCTCACAGGAAACTTCCTATGAGAAGGGGCAGTTTCCTGTGCTCGCCACCTCAGCCGAGCTCCACGACCACCGGGGCGTGGTCCGAGGCCCCGGGTTCGTCCAGGCGCTCCTCGCGGTCGATGAACGCGTTGGTCACGCGTTCGGCCAGCGTGGGGGAGCCGAGGATGAAGTCGATCCGCATCCCGCGGTTGCGCTCGGCGCGTTGCCGGTAGTAGTCCCAGTAGGTGTAGACGTCCGGGCCCGGAGCGAAGGGCCGCACCACGTCGACGTACCCGTCGTCGAGGAATCCCTGGAAGGCCGCACGCTCCGGGGGAGTGACGTGGGTGCTCTTGGTGAACTGCGCCATGTCGAAGACGTCGTCGTCCTGCGGGGCGATGTTCCAGTCGCCCACCAGCGCGACGTCGCCGGTCATCGAGCGGGCGGCCTCGCGCAGCCGCGCGAGCCAGTCGAGCTTGTAGACGTAGTGCGGGTCGCCGACCTTGCGGCCGTTGGGGACGTAGAGCGACCACAGGCGTACGTCGCCACAGGTCGCGCCGATCGCCCGCGCCTCGGCTGCCGCGGGCTCGCCCCACGTGGGCTGGCCGGGGAAGCCGACCTCGACGTCCTCGAGACCGACCCGGCTGATCACGGCGACGCCGTTCCACTGGTCGACCCCCGCCGCGGCGACCTCGTACCCCATCGCCGAGAGGCCCATCAGGGGCAGCTGCTCCTCGCGCGCCTTGGTCTCCTGCACGGCGAGCACGTCGACGTCGTGGCGCTGCAGGAACGCCTCGACCCGGCCGATCCGGCTGCGCAGCGAGTTGACGTTCCAGGTGGCGACACGCACGCCAGGAGACTATGCGTGTCGTCCCAGGAGCACCGATCGGGACTCCTACGCTCGGAGTCGTGATCCCGTTGGGGCAGCACCCGCTCCCGACCCACGTCATCGCCCACGTCAGTGACCCGCACCTGCTGGCCGAGCGACCGCTGTACGGCGCCGTCGACACCCACGAGAACCTCCGCCGTGCGCTCTCCCGGCTGGCGCGGCTCGAGGTGCCGCCCGGACGCGATCGTGTTCACCGGCGACCTCGCCGACCGCGGCGAGCCCAAGGCCTACCGGCAGGCTGCGCGAGATCGTCGAGCCGGCGGCCGCTGCGTTCGGCGCCCAGGTCGTCTGGGTGATGGGCAACCACGACGAGCGCGAGCACTACGCCCGGGAGCTGTTCGACGAGGAGGTGCTCGACGAGGCCACCCAGGACCGCGTCCACCACGTCGACGGCCTGCGGATCATCGCCCTGGACACCAGCGTCCCCGGCTACCACCACGGCGAGCTGTCCACGGCCCAGCTCGACTGGCTGCGCGGGCAGCTGCGACGACCAGCACCCTGCGGCACCCTCGTCGCGCTGCACCACCCGCCGATCCCGGTGCCGATGACCCGTGCTGCCGCGCTGATCGAGCTGCACGACCAGCACCTGCTGGCGGAGGCGATCGAGGGCACCGACGTCCGCGGCGTGATCGGGGGCCACTTCCACTTCTCGTCGTACTCCACGTTCGCCGGCGTGCCGGTCTCGGTGGCCTCGGCGACCTGCTACACCGCGGACCTGGCTCCGTCCGACCGCTTCCTGTCCGCGACCGATGCCCACCAGGCGGTCACCGTGATGCACGTCTACGACGACCGCATCGTCCACTCCGTCGTGCCCGTGCCCGACACCGGCGAGCTGGTCGGCTACCCGCTTGAGCTGGCTGCCCAGGTCGAGGCGCTGGGGCCCGCCGAACGCCTCGAGCTGATCTCGTCCAAGGCCTCGGCGCTGTGGGCGCACGAGGCGCCCTGACCATGCGCCGCACGGTCCAGGTGATGCTGGTCATCGCGATCCTGCTGGACGTTGCCTACTGGTCGATCTGGTTCACCCAGCGGGACTGGATCGCCAGTGAGCACCGGCAGGCGTACTACGAGTTCGAGAACGCCTTCCCCCTGGCCGACCTCTGGCTGGGCGTGGTGTGCGTGCTCGCCCTGGTCACACTGACCGGCCGACGCGAGAGCGCCCTGCTGTGGCTGCTGTGCGCGGGCAGTGCGGGGCTGTACCTCTTCGGCATGGACCTGCTCTACGACCTCGAGCACGGCATCTTCCTCAAGGGCGGAGGCGGTGCGTTCGAGGGGCTGATCGTGCTGCTGACCCTGGTGTTCTCGGTGACGCTGCTGACGTGGTCGTGGGGCAACCGAGGCATGCTGGCGGGATGGACCAGACCCGCGAGACCCTGAGCACCAAGCTCTCCGAGATCGAGGAACAGCTCGCGACGATGTCCGCGCCCCCCAGCGAGCAGAGCAACATCTCCTTCGGCAAGCGCGTCGGCGACGGCACCCAGATGGCGGTCGACCGGCTCTCGCAGGTCGCGGTGGCCGACCAGCTCCAGGTCACCGAGATCGACGTACGCCGTGCGCTGGTCAAGCTCGACGAGGGCAGCTACGGCCGCTGCGACGTGTGCGGGCGCCCCATCCCCGAGGGTCGTCTCGAGGCGCTGCCCTGGGCAACCCTGTGCGTCGAGGACGCGGCGAAGCGCGCCGCCCGGTAGGACCCCTCAGGTGAACGCGGCCTCACCGGTGATCGCCCGGCCGACGATGAGGGTGTTGACCTCCCGCGTGCCCTCGTAGGAGTAGATCGCCTCGGCGTCGGCGACGAACCGGCCGACGTGGTGCTCCAGGAGGATGCCGTTGCCACCGAGCACCTCGCGGGCCCAGCCGACGGCCTCCCGCATCCGCACCGTGGCGTGTGCCTTGCACAGGGACGCGTGCTCGTCCTTGAGCAGCCCGGCGTCCTGCAGCTGCGAGGCACGCGCGTTCATCGCGGTCGACGCCGTGACGTTGGCGAGCATCTTGACCAGCAGGTCCTGCACCATCTGGAACGAGGCGATCGGGCGACCGAACTGCTTGCGGGCCTTGGTGTAGCGCAGCGCGTGCTCGAACGCCCCGCGCGCACACCCGGTCGCCTGCCACGCGACGCTCATCCGGGTCACCCGGAGCACGTCGGCGGTGGAGCGGAAGCTGTCGGCGCCTTCTGCAGGCGGTTCGCCTCCGGCACGCGTACGTCGGCGAGGTGGATCTCGGCGTTCTGCACGACCCGCAGGGCGATCTTGTCCTCCTGCTTGTCGAAGGTCATGCCGTCGGTGTCCTTCTCGACGACGAACCCCTTGACCTGCTCGTCCTCCTCGTCGCGCGCCCAGATCACCACCAGGTCGGCGAACGCGGCGTTGCCGATCCACTTCTTCTCGCCGTTGAGCACCCACTCGTCCCCGTCGCGCCGCGCCGTCGTCGACAGGCCCTGCGAGATGTCGGAGCCGTGCTCGGGCTCGGTCAGCCCGAATGCGCCGATCAGCTCCATCCGGGCCATCGCCGGCAGCCACCGCTCGCGCTGCTCGTCGGAGCCGCAGAGGTCGATCGAGCCCATCGCGAGGCCGCCGTGGACCCCCATGAAGGTCGCGATCGACGGGTCGACGCGGCCCAGCTCCATCGCCACCATGCCGTCGACCAACGCGCCCCGATTCGGGCATCCAGGTCCGTCGAAGGCGAGCCCGGCGATCCCCAGCCCAGCGATGCCGGGGACGAGCTCGTGCGGGAACTCCGCGCGGGTCCAGTAGTCGTTGATCACCGGCTCCACCTCGCGGGTCATGAACGCTCGCACGTCGCTGAGCAGCTGACGGTCGCGGTCCTCGAGCAGCAGCTCGAACCCGAGGAAGTCGGAGAAGGGGGAGTCCTCGAGGTCGAGGTCCTCGAGGTCACTCATGGAGGAACGCCTCGATCACCGGCGCCAGCTCGTCGCTCTCGGTCAGCACCGCCAGGTGCCCTCCGTGGTAGAGGTGCAGCCGCGCGCGGGGAATCAGCGCCGCCTGCATCCGTGGGTTGATCGAGGGGATGATCGGGTCGTCGTCGCCACCCATCACCAACGTCGGCTGCCTGATCAGGCCGAGGAACGGCAGGCTGCTCCAGCCGGTCATCGCCGCCAGCTGGTAGTAGTAGCCCCGCTTCGGTCCCGACCGCGTCGTGGCGTGGAGCAGCCGGGCGCCGCGCTCCGGGTCGGTGCGCATGCTGCCGCCGTAGATCTCGGCCGCGATGCTCGCGGCGTACTCGGGATCACGGTGGCGCCGTGGCGTCGACATCCTGGCGAGCACACGTGGGTGGGCGGGCACCATCAGCGCGCCGGTGCCGGTGGCGACCAGCACGAGGCGGCGTACCCGTCGGCGCGACTGGACGGCGAGCTGCTGCGCGAGACCGCCGCCCCACGAGAGCCCGAGGACGTCGAACTCGCGGTGCCCCAGCCTGGCCATCAGCGCAGTCACCCAGGAGGACAGGCCAGCGATCGGGTAGGGGAGCGGCGGCAGCGCGCTGCCGCCGACCCCGGGTACGTCGAAGCGGACCACGCCCCGGTCGGGGTCGAGGTCGTCCACGAGGGGTTGCAGCGCCTCGAGGCTGGCGCCGATCCCGTTGCAGAGCAGCAACGGCGGTTCGTCGACCAGCCGCCCGCTCGCCGGGCGCACCGAGACCCTGGCCTGGATGCCGCGCACGGAGATCGTGCGCACGCGGTCGGTCGCCATCTCGACCGCCGGCTCAGCGGTCATGGACGTAGGTGCCCGGCGCGTCGCAGATCGGCTCGTAGCTCGCCGAGCCCATCCGGGTCGGCTTGTTCCGCTCGGGGCCGGTGCGCGCGGCGAGCCAGTCGACGTAGTCGTCCCACCAGCTGCCCTTGACCTTGCTCGCCGCGGAGAGCCACTCCTGCGCGTCCGCCGGGTTCTTCGAAGCGGTCTGGAAGCTGGCCTTGGGGTTGCCGGGAGGGTTCACCATCGCGGCGATGTGCCCGCTCGTGGAGAGCACGAACTTCGACTCCCCACCCAGGAGCTGGGTGGTCTGGTAGCAGGACTCCCACTTGCACAGGTGGTCGGCGATCCCGGCCACGACGTAGGAGTCGGTGTCGACCTTGCCGAGGTCGATCTTCGAGCCGAGCATCTCGGACGCCCCGGCCTCGGTCAGCGCGTTCCTGATCGCGAGGTCCATGAAGTCGCGGTGCATCGCCGCCGTCATCCGCACCGGGTCGGCGTTCCAGTACAGGATGTCGAAGGCCTTGGGCGCGTAGCCGAGCAGGTAGTTGTTCACCCAGTAGTTCCAGATCAGGTCGTTGGGCCGCAGCCAGGCGAAGACCTCCGCGAGCATCTTGCCGTCGAGGTAGCCCTTCTCCGCGGACGCCCGGGTCGAGGCGGCTGCTGCCTTGTGGGACAGCAGCGCGCTCGGCAGCCCGGCCTGGTCCTGGTCGAGCACCGTCACCGCGAGGCTGAACGCGGCCACCCGGTCGAGGTCGCCGATCGCGGCCAGGTGGCCGAGCAGCATCGAGGAGATCATCCCGCCCGAGCAGATGCCCAGCAGGGCGATCTTGTCCTGCCGCGAGATCGACTGGGCGGCGTCCATCGCCTCGATGACCGCCTGGCCGTAGGTGTCCAGCCCCCAGTCCGCGTGCCGTGCATCAGGGTTGCGCCACGAGATGCAGTAGACCTGCTGGCCGCCGGCGACGAGGTGCTCGACGAGGCTGCGTTGGGGAGCGAGGTCGATCACGTAGTACTTGTTGATCGTCGGCGGCACGATCAGCAGGGGGACGGTGCGGACCTTGGGTGTCTGCGGGGTGTACTGGATCAGCTCGAAGACGTCGGTGCGCAGCACCACGGACCCCTCGGTCACGGCGATGTCGACGCCGACCTCGAAGGCGTCCGGCTCCACCATCGACGGCACCCGCGGCGCGCTGGCGAAGTCGCGGACGAACCGGCGGCCTCCCTCCACGAGGTTGCCGCCGCCGGTGTCGACGACGCGCTTGAGGACCTTGGGGTTCAGGAACGGGTTGTTGCTCGGGGCGGAGGCCTCGACGAGGTTGTCGACGATGAAGCCCATCCGCTGCCCGTCGCCCCAGCCGAGGTCGGCATCGGCCACGAGCCCGCGAGCAGCCTCGCCGCACGCCAGGTAGCTCTGCAGGGTCCGCTTGAGCAGCGGGTTCTTGGCCCAGCCCTCCTCGGCGAACCGCCGGTCCTTCTCGTCGGGCTCGATCTCGGAGCGGCCGACGCCGATCTTGGCGAGCTCGGCCGCCAGGCCGATCGTGCGGCCGGCCACGCGCGCGGGGTGGCGCGCGAGGTTGGCGGTGAACCTGACCCCCGACATCCCCGGGACGAACCGGCGCAGCGGGTTGCTCGTCGCGTCCGCGAGCAGCAGGTCGAGCGGTGCCGCCAGCTCGTTGCTGCTCTCCCCGGCGGCCTGGTCGGCATCCTGGTCGGCCTCGTGGATCCGGGCCTCGGCCGAGGTCTGGGCACTCACTTGGCGTCCTCCTTCGCGCCGGGCGCGGTGACCTCGCGGCGCAGGATCTTGCCGGTCGGTCCCTTCGGGAGCTCGTCGACGATCCACACCGATCGCGGGTACTTGTACGCCGCCAGGCGCTCCTTCGCGAACGCCTGCAGCTCCTCCTCGTCGACCTGCTGGCCGTCCTTGAGCGCGACGGCCGCGCCCACCTCCTCGCCGAGGTCGTCGTCCTCGATGCCGATCACGGCGACCTCGGCCACGGCGTCGTGCTCGTAGAGCGCCTCCTCGACCTCGCGCGGGTAGACGTTGTAGCCGCCGCGGATGATCAGGTCCTTCTTGCGGTCGACGATGAAGAAGTAGCCGTCCTCGTCCTGCTTGGCCATGTCGCCGGTCAGGAACCAGCCGTCGGGGATCGCCTCCTTGGTCTCCTGCTCCTTGCCCCAGTAGCCCTTCATCACGTTCTCGCCCCTGATCGCGATCTCGCCGACCTCGCCCTGCTCGACGTCCTTGCCGTCGTCGTCGACCACCTTCATCTCCACGCCCCGTACCGGCACGCCGATCGAGCCCGGCTTCCGCTCGATGTCCGGCTGGTTGAACGAGGCGACCGGCGAGGTCTCGGAGAGCCCGTAGCCCTCGAGCACGATGCAGTCGAAGGTCTTCTCGAACCTCTTCATCACCTCCACGGGCATCGCTGAGCCGCCCGAGATGCAGGTGCGCAGGCTGGAGACGTCGTAGGACTCCGGGTCCTCGACGTGCAGCATCCCGGCGTACATCGTCGGGACGCCCTCGAAGACGGTGACCTTGTCGCGTCCGATCACCTCGAGCGCCTTCTTGGCGTCGAAGCGGGGGACGAGGGTGAGGCAGGCGCCGTTGAGGACCGCGGCGTTGAGCCCGCAGGTCAGCCCGAAGCAGTGGAAGAGCGGCAGGCAGCCCATCACCACGTCCTCCTCGCTCAGCTCCACGAGGGTCTCGGCGCTGACCGCGGCGTTGGTGACCATGTTGGCGTGGGTGAGCTCGGCGCCCTTGGGCTGGCCGGTCGTGCCGGAGGTGTAGAGCAGCACGACGGTGTCGTCGTCCGCGCGCTCGGCGACGTCCTCGTGAGGTTCGTGCTGCGCGAGCAGGTCGACGAAGCCGGCCGGGTCGACCTCGACGCACTCGATGCCGACAGCGTCGGCGCCCTTGCCGGCCTCCTCGGCCATGTCCTTCCAGGCGAAGACGATCGAGGCGCCGGAGTCCTCGAGGTAGTACTTCACCTCGCGGCCCTTCAGCAGCGGGTTCATCGGTACGACGACCGCCCCCACCGCCAGCGCGCCGTAGAACAGGACCGGGAACGCCGGCACGTTGGGCAGCACCAGCCCGACCCGGTCGCCCGGCCCGACGCCCTTGTCCCTCAGCAGCGCGGCGACGCGGCGGGCGCCGTCCTGCAGCTCGGCGTAGCTCAGCGTCATGTCGTCGAGTCGCACGGCGGGGCGGTCAGGGTGGTTCTTGGCGGTGGCAGTCAGGTTGTCGGCCAGGTTGGTCACGATCGCCCTCTCGGCGTACGTCGACGTGCGTGGTGTGGGGCAGGTGCTCGTGCTCCCTGTCTACTACCCGGTGTGGCGCAGGCCACACTCGGCCGCCAGGACCGGCAGGCTGCTCCGGCGCCGATTCGGTGGGACGGTCGCAGCGCCGTACACTCGCCGCCCGTGGCGCTCACGATCGGCATCGTCGGACTTCCCAACGCTGGGAAGTCGACGCTTTTCAACGCCCTCACCAAGAACAACGTGCTCGCGGCCAACTACCCCTTCGCCACGATCGAGCCGAACGTCGGCGTCGTCGCCGTCCCGGACCCCCGGCTGGGCGTGCTTGCCGAGCTGTTCGCCTCGGCCAGGCAGCTGCCCGCCACGGTCGAGTTCGTCGACATCGCAGGCATCGTCAAGGGGGCCTCGGAGGGCGAGGGGCTGGGCAACAAGTTCCTCTCCCACATCCGCGAGGCGGCAGCGATCTGCCAGGTGACGCGGGTCTTCCGCGACGAGGACGTGACGCACGTCGACGGCGAGGTCAACCCCGCCTCGGACATCTCCACGATCCAGACCGAGATGATCCTGGCCGACCTGCAGACGGTCGAGAAGGCGGTCCCGCGCCTGGAGAAGGAGGCGCGGGGGGACAAGTCGCGGGTCGCCCACCTCGACGCTGCCCGCGAGGCGCAGCAGGCGCTGGAGGCCGGCACGCCGGTGATCGCGACGAAGATCGACCCGGCCCTGGTGCGCGAGCTCTCCCTGCTGACCGCCAAGCCCTACATCTACGTCTTCAACTGCGACGCCGACGAGCTGGCCGACGAGGCGCTGAAGGACGAGATGCGCGCAGCTCGTCGCGCCCGCCGAGGCGATCTTCCTCGACGCGAAGTTCGAGTCCGAGCTGGTCGAGCTCGGTGACGACGAGGAGGCCCGCGAGATGCTCGCGGAGATGGGGGTCGAGGAGCCCGGTCTCGACGTCCTGGCCCGCGTCGGGTTCGAGACCCTCGGCCTGCAGACCTACCTGACGGCCGGCCCGAAGGAGTCGCGTGCCTGGACGATCCGCCGCGGTGCGACCGCCCCGGAGGCCGCAGGAGTGATCCACACCGACTTCCAGAAGGGTTTCATCAAGGCCGAGGTCATCTCCTTCGACGACCTCGTCGAGGCCGGCACGATGAACGCCGCCCGCGCGGCCGGCAAGGTGCGCATGGAGGGCAAGGACTACGTGATGCAGGACGGCGACGTGGTCGAGTTCCGCTTCAACGTGTGAGAGGTCGCTCGCCCCGCCGGCCTCGCTGACCAGGCAGTTCGGGTCTACCGGACCTCCTGGTGCGGTGCGATGATCAGCCCACCGGCCGCGTCGCCGCGTGCGGATCGCGCGGAACCTCGTCCGCGGCCGGGTTCACGAAGGGTGAGGTGTCGTGGCCAACCCCGAGGCGCTGCTCGACAGTCTGGAGCGGTTCGCCGCAGCCCTCACCAGCGGGTACGGCATCGGTGACGTCCTGCACAACCTGACCGAGGAGATGGCCGAGGCCCTCGGCCTGAGCGGCGCGGGCGTGACGTTGGTCGACGGTGGCAGGCAGCGCTTCGT
Organism: uncultured Actinomycetota bacterium; assembly: GCA_963839835.1. Classification (GTDB taxonomy): domain Bacteria; phylum Actinomycetota; class Actinomycetes; order Propionibacteriales; family Nocardioidaceae; genus Marmoricola. The sequence continues at coordinate 112,262 of CAWIWO010000011.1, read as the reverse complement.
CACCGCTGCAGTCGAAGCGATCGCCAACCTCGAGCACGTGCAGGAGAGCTCGCAGAAGGGCCCGTGCATCGACGCCGTGAAGTCAGCAACCGCCGTCGCGGTGGCGGACATCGCCACGGGCGACGCCAGCGACCGCTGGCCGGACTACACGGTCGCAGCCAAGGCCGCGGGGATCCGGGCCGTGGCCGGCATCCCGATGATGGCCGAAGGGTCCGCCATCGGGGCGGTCAACCTCTACGACAGCCAGCTGCGCAGCTGGTCCGACGAGGACCTGCGGGTCGCCGGCATCTTCGCCAGCATCGCCACGGGCTACCTCGCACACGCGTCGTCGGCACGGCAGCAGCAACGCACCGCCGAGCAGCTGCAACAGGCGCTGGACACCCGGCTCGTCATCGAGCAGGCCAAGGGCGTGCTCGCCACCCAGCGACAGTGCAGCGTGGACGAGGCGTTCATCAGCCTCCGCAAGCACGCCAGGGAGCACGGAGCGCGCATCCATGACGTCTCACGAGCCGTGGTCGACGGCGACCTGGTGCTCTAGGGGTCCGCCGGTCATCGGCTCCGGACGGTGGAGGCACTAGTCGGAGATACCGGCTCCGCCGCCGTGGGACTGGTCAGGCGCCGCCAGCCACGCGTAGGCCTCGGCGAGGTGGTTGGCGGCTGCGGCGTGCTTCAGGCCTGACGACGCTCCGCCGGTATCCGCTGCGACCGTCCTGGCCAGGGCCTCGATGGCGTCCACCAGTGCCTGCAGAGCGGTCTCTTGCTCGGCCATCACGCGCCCTCTTCCATCATCTCGTCACGCCCTGCGCGCGCCGCTGCCTCACCGTACGGCGACCGAGCGACCGCGGACACCTGGCTGGCTCGCTCACTGACCGGCGGAATTCGCCTTTTATATCCCTTTTGTCACATAGGCTTGGTTCATGCGCACAGACCTTGGCGGTGCCGCCGCAGGCTCTCCAGCCGTCTCTGCGCGTCCCGGTACGGCTGAGGTCGCTGGTGCTGATCGAGGACGACCGCGACATGGCGTACCTGCTGGGGAGGGCCTTCGAACGTTCCGGCGCCTTCACGATGGCCGGCCAGGCGACGAGCTTCGAGGGCCTCAAGCCCCTGCTGGAGACCCAGCCGCCCGAGGTCGTCGTCGTGGACGCCCGGTTGCCCGGCGAGTCGGATCTCGCACTGGTGCCCGTCGTGAGGAGCTCCTGCCCCGAGGCCACCATCGTGGTGCTCACCGGCCTGAGCTCGCGGCGGGTGCAGACCGAGGCGTATGCCGCGGGGGCGGACTTCTTCGTGGAGAAGAGCATGTCGGCGAGGAACCTGGTGCAGAAGATCACGGATCTCGTCGTCGCCGGTTAGCCGGCTCCTCGATCTGAAAAGACGCGTCTAGCCGAGTCGTTCACCTTCGCCGTAGGCTGGCCCAGTTATCTCACCCCCGGACCCTGGGTGACGCTGCATCTTCTCGAGGAGCGTCATTGTGGCTGGCACACGGGTCCTGACCATCCAGGAGTTCCTGCTCCGCTACGCCGTGGGGGCCGATCGGCCCGACGGTGACAGCGCAGGTCCGGATGCCCTTCGTGCCGAGATCGAGCGGCACAACGACCGGACGATGACGGTGGTGACCCTCAGCGGCACGACGACGATCACCCGGTGCGGTGTCTGCCCCAAGGAGGAGACCCGGCCGTGCACGGCTCTGCGGGTGATGGCTCTCCCCTTCGCCGACCACCCGGCGTACCGGCAGGAGTGGCAGCTACCCGCGCCGGAGGTCGACGCCGCCCCGAAGGACCCCGCTCCGTGGACGCGCGCGGGCATTCCTCGCCCGCGCGAGGAGCAGGGCTCCCTGGGTGCGCAGGTCGCCGCCGTGCGCCCGATCCCGCGCCTGGTGGCGGACTGAGGCCCCTGTACCCGCATGGGGGGCGGACGGGGTCGGGTCCGGGGGCGACCCCGTCCGTCGGTGGGTACCACGGGGGCGGCGCGCACGCGTCAGCGGACGCTTCGTGCTGATCAGGCTTCGGGGAAGGTGAACCAGATCTCGGTGCCGCCGTCGAAGGGCTCCTCTGCCCCGCACCGGCCACCGTTGGCCGCGACGATCCGGGCGACGGTGGCAAGTCCGATGCCGTGACCGTCGCCGCCGACGTGCGCGCGGCTGAACAACGAGAAGACGTCTGCGCGCCGGTCCGGCGGGATGCCCACGCCGTTGTCGACGACTGCGACGCGCCACCCCTCGGGGACCGGGCGCGCGGTGATCCGCACCCGGACCGGCACGTGGGGACGCCCGAACTTGATCGAGTTGGTGACCAGGTTCTGCAGCACGCGGTAGAGCTCGTCGGGATCGCCGCGTACGACGGGAAGGTGCTCGACCTCGACCGACGCGCCCATCGACTGGAGCACGCTGCCGCAGTCGGCGACCAGCTGCCGGGCGACGAGGTTCAGGTCGGTCTCACCGGGGGTGGTCCCGGCCGGTGAGGTGGCCGCGGTCAGGTGGTGCTCCACCATCCGGCTCATCCGGCCGGCCGAGGACCTCGACCGCTGGAGCAGGATGTTCGTCATCGGGTCCGCACCGTCGCCGAGGTGGTCCTCCAGCAGCTCCAGGCTGGCCACGACGGCGGCGAGGGGCACCCGCAGGTCGTGGCTGACCTCGGCGGTGAGCTGCTTGAGCACGGTGGTCGCGTCGTGCGAGAGCAACCAGTCCAGCCCGGGGCGCGCCGAGCGGACGAACCGCAGCTCGATCAGCTTGGACACGCTCAGTCCGAGGGTCTCCAGCGCACGCACCTGCATCTCGGTCAGCCGCCTGGGCTGGTCCCCGATCACGCACAACCGGCCCACCATCACCCCGTTGGGGGCGCGCACCGGCGCCGAGGCGTAGAACCGCGTGGAGGCCAGGGTCCCGCGGCGGCGGTCCGCGGAGGCGAACTCGGGCTCTGCCCAGGCATCCTCGACGGCGAAGACCTCCTCGCTGCCCATGGTCAACCGGCAGAACGCGTCCTCGGCGGGGTAGACCTGCGGCGGGACACCGAAGGCGATGTTGACGTGGTAGTCATCGCCGCGCCGGACGGCGATGCCGGCGGCGTCGGCACCACAGATGCTGGCCGCCAGCTCGACGACCTCCACGAGGTCGCGGTCGTCGGGGTCAGACAGGATCTGGAGCACGTCGTCGACGATCTGTCGCGGCGGGCTCTCGGCGGGGCTGGTCAAGAGTCGCGTCCTCGCAGTTGCATCGATCCCGCGTCCCCGGGCCGATGGCGACAAATTACCCGCAAAAGGGGTGGATGAGAAGGACGATCTCAACGCCGCGCGCCGAGCGGGGATAGGCTGGAAAAGTGGAACACGTTGCAGGAATTCCAGACGTGCTCTCGCCCGCCCGGCTCGGCCCGCTCACCCTGCGCAACCGGGTGATCAAGGCGGCGACGTACGAGGGACTGAGCCACCGCTCCCTGGTCACCACCGACCTCGTCGACTTCCACCGCGCCTACGCCGAGGGTGGCGTGGGGATGACCACGGTCGCCTACTGCGCGGTCGCGCCCGAGGGCCGCACCTCGCCCCACCAGATCCTGTGGACCGACGAGGCGATGCCGGGGCTGCGCGCCCTGACGGCGGCGGTGCACGAGGAGGGCGCGGCCGTCTCCGCGCAGATCGGCCACGCGGGACCGGTCGCGGACCCGCGCGGGAACGGGCTGCCGGCGCTCTCGCCGAGCACCCGCTTCCCGAACATCTCCGGTGGCGTCTCCCGCAAGGCGCGACCGGCCGACCTCGACCGGATCGTCCGCGCCCACGCGGCTGCAGCCGTCCGGGCGATCGGTGCCGGCTTCGACGCCGTGGAGGTGCACCTGGGCCACAGCTACCTGGCCAGCGCGTTCCTGAGCCCGAAGATCAACCACCGCAAGGACGAGTACGGCGGCTCCCTGGTCAACCGGGCGAAGTTCGGCCGGGCCATCCTGCGCGCCGTGCGCGACGCGGTCGGCGACCGCATCGCCGTGCTGACCAAGCTGAACCTCTCCGACGGCGTGCGTGGCGGGATCACGGTCGAGGAGGCCGTCCAGACGGCGCAGTGGATCGAGCAGGACGGCACCGTGGACGCCCTGGAGATGACCGCGGGCAGCTCGCTGCTCAATCCGATGTACCTGTTCAAGGGCGGCGCCCCGGTGAAGGAGTTCGTCGCCGTGATGCCGCAGCCGATGAAGACGGTGATGCGTCTCGCGGGCGCCCGCTTCATCCGCGAGTACCCCTACCACGACGCGTTCCTGCTCGAGGACGCTCGCAAGGTCCGCGCCGAGGTGGGCCTGCCGATGATCCTCCTCGGCGGGATCACCGACCGCGCCTCGATGGACCTGGCGATGGCGGAGGGCTTCGAGTTCGTGGCGATGGGCCGCGCGCTGTTGCGCGAGCCCGACCTGGTGAACCGGATCGCCGCCGACGCCACCACCCCTTCCCTGTGCATCCACTGCAACCGCTGCATGCCCACCAACTTCGTCGGCACGCACTGTCCCGTGATCCACGACGGCAGCTCTCGCTCGCCGGTCTGGGGGACGCCCGCCGGTTACGCCTGAGCCATGCGTCGGTAGGTTCCGCCGCATGGACTACGAGCTCGACCGCGGCATCGCGGTGGCCCGTTCGGACGACGGTGTCTACGACGCGCACCTCGACCAGGGATGGGTCGTGGGAGGCGGCGTCAACGGCGGCTACGTCCTCGCCGTGGCCGGCAACGCCCTGCGTGCCGAGCTCGCCGACCTCGGCCAGCCCGACCCGCTCAGCGTGAGCGCCTACTTCCTGACGCCCTCGCGTCCTGGCCCTGCGCGCGTCCGCCTGCGGAAGGTGCGCGTCGGGGGCCGTCGTACGACGATCGCGGCCAGCCTCGTGCAGGACGAGGACGGTTTCGAGGTCGAGCGCGTCAGCCTGCTCGGCGTCTACGGCAGCCTGGGCGAGCCAGGCGAGGTCGAGCGCCAGATCCCGCCGCCCGACCTGCCACCCGTCGAGGAGTGCCTCGACGCCGCGGACGCCGGCGAGGAGCTCCTGCTGGTCGCGCCGCTCCTGCAACGGTTCGGCACCCGGATCGACCCGGCGTACGCCGGCTGGCGCACCGGGGTCCCGTCCGGGCACGGCGTCATCCAGGGATGGTTCAAGCTCGCCGACGACCGGCCGCTGGACCCCGTCGCGCTGCTGATGGTCGTCGACGCACTGCCACCCGCGACCTTCGACCTCGGCCGACCGGGCTGGGCGCCGACCCTCGAGCTCACCGCCCACGTCCGGGCCAGGCCCGCTCCCGGGTGGGCGATCGTGCGGCACGCCACCCACAACGTCTCCGGTGGCCAGTTCGAGGAGGACTGCGAGGTGTGGGACTCCACCGGCCGGCTGGTCGCCCAGTCGCGCCAGCTCGCACTGCTTCCTCGCTGAGCGGGGCCCTTCGAGACAGGACTTCGTCCTTCCTCAGGGACCCGGGTGGCCGGACTTCGTCCCTTCTCAAGGACCCGGTGCCGGACCGGCGACTGCCGGGTCCCTGAGGAGGTCGCGCTGCGACCGTCTCGAAGGGCCGGCTCACACCGCGCTTCTGTTGATCGAGAAGACGTAGCGGCGGCCGGGGTGCTCGGAGAGGGACCACAGGGTGTCGGTGGCCGGCCAGTAGGTGATGTCCTCGGGGCCGGGCGGGAGCGCCCGGCGGACGGTGCGCCAGCTGCCCGGCCGGCCGACGTGCAGCAGTCCGGCGGTGCGCGGCCCCCGACTGGCGGTCACGTAGTAGGTGCCGTCCACGACGACCGCGCCCTGCATGTGGCCCAGTCCCTCCTCGTCGAGACGGGCGGGTCGCGAGGAGCCGTCCTCGTGCGCGGCCAGGTGGCCGGTGTGCGGATCCAGCGGGTAGCGGACCAGCCGGCGGGTCATCTCGTCCCTGCCGTACTCACCTGCGACCAGGGCGGGCGGGTCCGCCCCGCGGTCCAGGGACAGGAACGAGTAGCGCATCTGCTCGGTGCCCTCCTCGGCGCGGGCGTCGTACCCGAACCTCACCGGGAGGACGTAGCGGTAGCCCAGGGCGTCGTCGGTCGAGTCCACCCGGATCACGTCCTCGACGCGGCAGCTGAGCAGGCCGCGCCGGGTGCCCGCGACGTGCAGGTACGGGCCGCACCACACCAGCCCGCCCGCATGGACGAGCAGAGGTCGCAGGGCGGGCTTGCCGTCCTCCGCCTGCGCGGCCTCGACGAGGAGCACGTGCCGGTAGGCGAGCGAGTCGAGGTCGAGGACGCTGATCCGGCTGCCGAGGTTGCGGCCACCGGCGGTCTTGGCGTACCAGCTGGTGACCAGGATCCGGCGGTCGTCGTCCCCGCCTGGGTGGCCGGGGCCGGCGTCGGCCGACGTCGTGATCCCCTGCGGCCACCACTTCCGGGTCTCCACGTCGGCGTCGTTCCACGACAGGCCCCAGTCGACGGCCCGCCCCGGCACCCGCGCCCGGACGGCTTGTCGGTTGAGGTGCGCGAGCACTCCCTCGATCCCCACGCGCGCGCCAAGACGATCCGCGGCGGCGTCGATGGCGGCCGCGTTCTCCTCGGTGCGACGCAGGTGGATCGTCACGCGGCCCAAGGTAGTGCCGTGAGGCGCCGCCGGATCGGGGGCACTGGCTCTTAGCATCTGCCCATGACTGGTGGCACTGGCCGGCACATCCTCCTCGTGCACGCGCACCCCGACGACGAGTCGATCGGGCAGGGCGCGACGATGGCCCGCTACGTCGCCGAGGGTGTGGGCGTGACGCTGGTGACCTGCACGGCCGGGGAGATGGGCGAGATCCTGGTGCCCGAGCTGGAGCACCTGGCAGCCGACAAGGACGACTCCCTGGCCGACGAGCGCCGGAACGAGATCGCCAACGCGATGAAGGCGCTGGGGGTGACCGACCATCGCTGGCTCGGCGGGTTCAAGCGCTACCGCGACTCGGGGATGAAGTGGCACGAGGACGGCTACGCGATCGCGGCTGACGATGTGCACGACAACGCCTTCTGGCACGCCGACCTGACCGAGGCCGCCACCCACCTCGTCGAGGTCATCCGGGAGGTCCGGCCCCAGGTGCTGGTCACCTACGACCAGTTCGGTGGGTACGGCCACCCCGACCACATCCAGGCCCACCGCGTCGCGACGTACGGCGCCGCGCTGGCGGCCGTGCCGTCGTACCGTCCCGAGCTCGGTGAGGCCCACGACATCGCCAAGGTCTACTGGGGAGCCATGTCGGCCAGTCGGATGCGCCAGAGCCTGCGCGACCTCCGAGCGGCAGGGGACACGACCTCGTTCGAGGGGATGGATCCCGACGGACCGCTGCCGCCGTTCATCGTCGAGGACGACCTGCTGAGCACCTCCGTCGACGGGGAGCAGTACGCCGCGGCCAAGATGAACGCCCTGCGGTCCTACCCGACGCAGATCGCGGTGGACGGCCCGTTCTTCGCACTGTCGAACAACAAGGGCAGCGAGATCTGGGGAACCGAGTTCTTCCGGATAGCCAAGGGCACGCCGGTGCCTGGACCGGACGGGCTGGAGCACGACCTCTTCGCCGGGCTGGGGTGAGCCAGCGGTGAGCCGTCACGACGACACCGTGCCGCTCGGCGGCAAGGTCGCGGCCGTGACGATCCTCGCCCTCTCCCTGCTCGTCGGCGCTGCGTGGGTCGCGGTGTTCCTCTACGCCGGCGACCGTGCTCCGCGCAGTGCCCGGGTCGAGGGGGTCAGCATCGCCGGACTCGCCCCGGTCGCGGCCGAGGAGAAGCTGCGCCGTGAGCTCGCCGGGCGCGCCCGCGAGCCCATCACCGTCTCCTACGGCGACGGCCGGACCCGATCGGTCGACCCGGCACAGGCCGGCCTGGACATCGACTACGAGGCCTCGGTGGTCGCCGCCGGCGGAGGTCACGGCTGGTCGCCGCAGCGGCTCTGGGACGTGGTCACGGGCGGCGGGAGCCACGAGGCCGTGGTCACCGTCGACGAGCAGAAGATGCAGACGACACTGGACGCGCTCGGGCAGGGGATCCCGCAGCCACCGGTCGACGGGTCGATCGCCTTCACCGACGGCCGGGCACTCGGGGTGGCCGGTCGGCCCGGCCTGGTCATCGACCGGTCGGGCGCCCGTGCCCTGCTGGTCGGTCGCTACCTGCACGCCGGCTCGCAGAAGCTGCCGATGCGCATCCAGCAGCCCGTGGTGACCGCCGACGAGGTCAACCGCACGCTCGGGACCTTCGGCCGACCGGCCATGTCGGGGCCGGTGACGCTCCTGCTCGGTGGCCAGCGCATCGTGGCCCCGCCCCGACTGTTCGGTCGTGCGGTGTCGGTGCGCGTGCAGGACGGCCACCTCGTGCCGCAGGTGGACGCCGGCGTGCTGATGCAGGCCCTCGCGCCGGTCGCCAGCACCGTGGGTGCCGAGCCGGAGGACGCCCGGATCGAGCTCGAGGGTGGGGCGCCCGTCGTGGTCCCTGCCCGGGTCGGTGTCGCTGCCGACGGCGACGCCCTCGAGCAGGGCTTCGCGCAGGCCCTGGTCCGCCGGGGGGCGGCCCGCCGGGTCGTCGTACCCGGCCACGTGCGGCAGCCGTCGTTCACCACGGCGGCCGCGCAGCGCCTGGGAGTTCGCCGGATGGTGAGCACCTACACCGCCACGTTCCCCTACGCGGCGTACCGCAATGCCAACCTCGTCCGCTCCGCCCACCTCGTCGACGGGACCCTGCTGCGGCCGGGGGAGACGTTCAGCCTCAACTCTGCGCTCGGCGCACGCACTCGTGCCAACGGGTTCACCGACGGCTACGTCGTCGCCGACGGCGTCTCCGCGAAGGATGCCGGCGCGGGGGTCTCACCACTCGCCACCGCCATGTTCAACGCGATGTTCTTCGCCGGGCTCGACGACGTCGAGCACACCGCCGCGGCGGTCCACTCCGCGGGCATGCCGGTAGGGCGCGAGGCGACCGTCGTCTGGCCCTCGGACGACCTGCGGTTCAGCGACGACTCGCCGTACGGCGTGCTGATGGGCGTCCGGGTGCAGCAGGCGACCCCTCGGCACAGCGGATCGGTCACGGTCTCGATGTGGTCGACGAAGCGCTGGGACGTCACCGCGTTGACGGGGCCGCGCACCGGCGTGCAGCAGCCTGTGGTCCGCTACGACCAGGCGCGGAGCTGCCAGCGCAGCAGCGGGTCACCGGGCTTCGGTGTGACCGTGGTCCGCGTCTTCCGCAAGCCGGGCTCGGGCAAGGTGCTGCGCCGGGAGACCTTCCACACCGACTACCGGGCTGCCGACGCCGTGCGGTGCGGCCCCCCGAGGCGCAGCTGACCGCGGGAGCAGGTCACCCGGGCGCCACGTAGTAGGCGTAGTCGTGGTGCCGCTCGAACCCGCGGGCCTCGTACAGGGCCAGCGCCGCGGTGTTGGCCTCGACGACCTGGAGGTAGGTGGTCGAGGCACCTCTCTCGGAGCCCCACTCCAGCAAGGAGCGGAGCACCGCGGAGCCCAGGCCCCGCCCGCGGTGGTCCGGGGCCGTCCACAACGAGGAGACACCCAGCCAGCCGGCGTGGACGACTCCACGGCCCCGCGCGGTCACGGAGGCGTCCTGCCCGCGCACGGTGGCGAAGGTGACCTCGCCACCCTCGAGGACTCCGTTCAAGTACCTGGCGGGCGGCGTCACCGTGACGGGCGGCTCGCTCGTCGGTGGCCAGCCACCCCTCGTCGAGCACCGCGTCATGTCGCACCGGTACCTCGGTCGGCGGGGTGTGCCGCAGCGCGCGGGTCAGCGGCGCGAGCATCAGCACGGTGGTCTCGTAGCGATCCCAACCGGCCACCTCGAGGGCGCCGGCCGCGGTGGATCCGGGCAGCGCGTGGGCACGAGGTGGCAGCCCCCTCGCGTCGTACCACCGGGCGACCTGGCGTAGTGCCTCCCCGGTGCGGAAGTCCGGGATCCCCGAGGGCGAGCACCGAGTTGCCGCGGTTGGAGAAGCCGCCAGAGGCGCGAAGCAGCCACTGTCCCAGGTCCGCCTGCTCCACCGGCTGCCAACCCGGGTGGGCCAGTCGGTCGGCTTCCTCGGCGTCGAGGTCCCGAGGCGAGGAGGCGCGTGGCGGCACCGTCTTGCCCGCGACGATGTCGCTGGTGGGGAAGCGGACCAGCTCGCCGTGCTCGGTACGCACGGCCACCACGCCGCCCTCCCAGGACTCGCAGGTCCCGAGCACGTCGGTCAGCGCGGGACCTCCCGAGGGGCCGCGCTCACCGGGCACGACACGTCGTACCACGACCCTTCTGCCGACCACGTGCGGACCGAGGGAATCGCCAACCACGGTGGGATACTAGGCTGACCCTCGTCCGCGACCGGACCCACGAATCCAGGAGGATCCAGGTGACCTACGTCATCGCCCAGCCGTGCGTCGACCTCAAGGACCGCGCGTGTGTCGACGAGTGTCCGGTCGACTGCATCTACGAGGGCAAGCGGATGCTCTACATCCACCCCGACGAGTGCGTCGACTGCGGTGCCTGCGAGCCGGTCTGCCCGGTCGAGGCGATCTACTACGAGGACGACACCCCGGGGGAGTGGAAGGAGTACTACGACGCGAACGTGCACTTCTTCGACGACCTGGGCTCCCCGGGCGGCGCCGCGAAGATGGGTGAGATCGACAAGGACCACCCGATGATCGCCGCGCTGCCGCCACAGAACCAGGAGTGAGCTGCACCGAGTGACCTTCGTCCGCCAGGTCTCCGACCGGCTCCCGGACTTTCCCTGGGACCACCTGGTGCCGTACGCCGAGAAGGCACGGGCCCACCCCGGCGGGATCGTCGACCTGTCCGTCGGCACTCCCGTGGACCCGACCCCGGAGGTCGTCCAGCGGGCGTTGGCGGCCGCGGGTGACTCACCGGGCTACCCCCAGACGATCGGGCTGCCCGAGACCCGGCAGGCCTGCCTGGACTGGCTGGCTCGCCGCTTCGGCGTCGTCGGTCCGGATCTCGGCGCCGTGCTGCCGACTGTCGGCTCCAAGGAGCTGATCGCCGGGCTGCCCACGTTCCTGGGCCTCGGGCCTGGTGACCTCGTCGTCCAGCCGGAGCTCGCCTACCCGACCTACGAGGTCGGTGCCGCACTCGTGGGCGCGGAGACCGTGGCCACCGACGCGCTCACCGCCCTCGGTCCGCGCCGGCCGGCACTGGTGTGGGTGAACAGCCCGTCGAACCCCACCGGCCGGGTGCTTCCCCCCGAGCACCTGCGCAAGATGGTCGACTGGTGCCGCGAGCGCGGTGCCCTGCTCGTCTCGGACGAGTGCTACCTGGAGTGCGCGTGGGAGGCCGAGCAGTCGAAGCGACCCACCTCGGTGCTGCACCCCGACGTCAACGGCGGGTCGCTCCAGGGCTTGCTGGCCGTGCACTCGCTGTCCAAGCGTTCCAACCTCGCCGGCTACCGGTGCGCCTTCGTGGCCGGAGACCCGGCCGTGGTCGCAGAGCTGCTGGCGGTACGTCGCAACCTCGGCCTGATGATGCCCGGGCCCCAGCAGCACGCGATGGTCGCGGCCCTCGAGGACGACGACCACGTGGACGAGCAGCACGCCCGCTACGCCGCTCGGCGGGCCACGCTGCGCAGCGGCCTGGAGTCAGCGGGCTTCCGGATCGACCACTCCGAGGCGTCGCTGTACCTGTGGGCCAGCCGCCGGACCGAGCAGGGCGACGAGCCGTGCTGGGACACCGTGGCCTGGCTCGCCGACCGGGGCATCCTGGTCGCGCCCGGCTCGTTCTACGGCCGGGCCGGCGAGCAGCACGTGCGCGTGGCCTTCACCGCGACCGACGAGCGGGTGGCCGCCGCGGCCGAGCGGCTTCGGGCGTCGTAGGTTTACCCGGGCGCCCGGGTAAACCGGACCTGGGCAGGCAGAACTTCACCTGCCAACGCTCAGTTCTGGCTGCCCACCCTGTCCGGTTCGGGATCTCAGCCCATCTGTACGACGAGCCGGGTGGCGGATCCTTCCGAGCCCTTCGTCCAGCCGTCCTCGGAGGCACGGCCGGTGCGCCAGCGCTTGCCGTCGAAGGCCACCAGGTCCTGGCGCAGGTCGCCTCCGTGGGCCACGACGAACTGGGCGACCGACCAGCCCAGGCGCCGGCCCGTGGCGCCGCTCACCTCGAGCGCGACGTCCTGCCGCGTCCCGGTGCGGGCGATGTCGATGGCGCCGTACGCCCGCCGGACCTGCCGGACCACGCGGTCACCGGAGCCCTTGCCGGTGGGCTGGTGCACCACGCAGGTGAACTTGCCCCCCGCGCTGTAGCCGGTGAGCACCGAGGCGAGCGTGCGCGCGTCGGGGGCGTGGTCCTGGTAGGCCTCGGGGAAGCCGGAGCGCTGCACCTTCTGGGCGGCGTCGGTGATCCGCATCGTCTGGTAGTTCTTGATCTGCGAGAGCACGTCGTAGAAGGCGTTGATCGAGTAGTACGGGTTGCTGATCTCCTGCCGGGTGCCCCAGCCCTGGGACGGGCGCTGCTGGAACATGCCCGAGCGAGTCGCGGTCGCCGCTGGTGAGGTTGCGGATCTTGCTCTCCTGGTACGCCGTGGCGAGGGCGATCGAGACCGCGCGGGCGGGCAGGCCCCGACGCACGCCGATCGCGGCGATCAGGGTGGCGTTCCGGCCCTGCTCGGGGTCGAGGGTCACGGTGTGGCCGTCGACGCTGGCGCGGCAGCCCTCGGGGTCGGGCAGCGGCCCCGAGCCGCGCCAGAAGGCGACGCCCACGCCGACCACCACGGCGAGCGCGACGAGCAGGGCGATGGTCCGCAGTCGCATCAGTTGCTGTGCAGGGCCGCGTTCAGTGCGATGCCCTCGCCGGCCCACGGAACGGCCTCGACGGTGCCGGTCACCGAGTTGCGTCTGAACCACACGTTGCTCGCCCCGGAGAGCTCGGCTGCCTTGACCACCCGGGGCTCGGAGTCGAGGTCCGCGACGGTCACCTTGGTGCCGGCGGTGACGTAGAGGCCGGCCTCGACCACGCAGTCGTCACCCAGGGAGATGCCGATCCCGGCGTTGGCACCGATCAGGCAGCGCTCGCCGACCGTGATCACCGTCTTGCCGCCGCCCGAGAGGGTGCCCATGATCGACGCGCCCCCGCCCACGTCGCTGCCGTTGCCGACCACGACGCCCGAGCTGATCCGGCCCTCGACCATCGAGGCGCCCAGGGTGCCCGCGTTGTAGTTGACGAAGCCCTCGTGCATCACGGTGGTGCCCTCGGCCAGGTGAGCACCGAGCCGGACCCGGTCGGCGTCGGCGATGCGGACACCGGTCGGGACGACGTAGTCGGTCATCCGTGGGAACTTGTCCACGCCGAAGACCTGCACGGGACCGTCGGCGCGCAGGGTGGCACGCACCTCCTCGAACCCCGCAACGGCGCAGGGACCGACGCTGGTCCACACGACGTTGGCCAGCTGGCCGAAGATGCCCTCGAGGCTGAGACCGTGCGGGCGCACCAGGCGGTGGCTGAGCAGGTGCAGCCGGAGGTAGACGTCGGCGGCGCCTTCTGGCGGGCTGGCCAGGTCGATCTCCGTGGTGACCACCTCGGTGTGCACGCGACGCTCCGGGTACTTGCGCGCCAGCGAGTCGAGGGCGTCGGGAACCGCCTCCGCCGGAGGGGGAGCCGAGCTCGGGTGAGGGGTACCAGGTGTCGAGCACGGTCCCGTCGTCGGTCACCGTCGCCAAGCCGTGGCCCCAGGCTCTCGTCGGGGTCTGCTCAGGCATGCGAGCAGGCTACCGGGGCAGGATGAGCCCGACCTGAGAGGAGTGAGTGATGACCACCACGTTCAAGGAGCTCTGCCTCGACAGCTCCGGCGACGCCGAGGTGCTGGGCCGGTTCTGGGCAGCGGCGACGGGTTGCGAGTACGTCGAGGGGGACGACGGAGGGGTCGGCGACGTGCAGGGGACCGAGGAGGGCATGGGGATCGCGATCTGCCCCGTCCCGGAGGAGAAGACGGTCAAGCACCGGGTCCACCTCGACGTGCACGCGGGATCGGTGGAGGAGGTCGTCGCGCTCGGCGCGACGCGGGCGCCCCACCAGGACCCCGCCGACCCCTGGACCGTGATGCTCGACCCCGAGGGGGGCGAGTTCTGCGTGTTCGTGCGCGAGGAGGTCCCGTCGTACCGCACCTACGAGCTGGCGGTCGACTCGGCCGACCCAGCCGCCATCGCCGGGTGGTGGGCCGAGGTCTTCGACGTGCCGGTGCGCAACGAGGGACAACCCTGGAGCTGGCTCACCGGCGTGCCCGGCATGCCGTTCGAGTCGATCGTCTTCGGGCCGGTGCCGGAACCGAAGACGGTCAAGAACCGCCTGCACTGGGACGTGTACGGCGACGTGGACGACCTCCTGGCGCGGGGCGCCACCCGGCTGTGGGAGATGCCGCGCTGGACGGTCCTGGCCGACCCGGAGGGCAACGAGTTCTGCGTCTTCGCACCGCGCTCCTGAGCGGGCAGTACGGTGAAGCGTCCGAATGTCCTCTCGGGACGCTCGACAGAGGAACCCGAATTGACGGTCACTGTGGACCCGGCCCGAGTCGTCCTCGTCGACGACGCCGACGACCTCAGGGCGCTGATCAAGCGGGCGCTGGACCGCGAGGACGACTTCACCGTCGTCGGTGAGGCCGCCGACGGCCGTGCCGGCGTCGAGGTGGCGCAGCAGGAGCTGCCCGACGTCGTGCTGCTCGACATCGCGATGCCGGTGATGGACGGCCTGCAGGCGCTGCCGCAGATCCGCAAGCTGTCCCCGGCGAGCGTCGTCGTCGTGCTGTCCGGCTTCGGGAGCGACAGCAGGGCGGCGCAGAAGGCTCTCGAGCTCGGCGCCCACGGCTTCCTGAACAAGGGCGACACCCAGGGCAAGCTCGTCGAGCGGCTGCGCGTCATCCTCGCCAGCCACCGCGCGCGCACGACGATGCTCAACCACCGGCACGCCGTCGACAGCTGATGCCCCCGCCGGACCAGCGAGCCGAACGGCCCACGACACGGGGTGGCCCTCCGGGCGATCCCCGAGGCGGCGATGCCCAGATGACTGGCACCGTTGACCCATGACGACGGCGGCGGCGGAGACGGTGGCAGGGACGGTGGCGGCGCACGTCGTCGACCTCACGAAGGTCTACGGGAAGGGCGACGCCGAGGTCCGCGCCCTCGACGGGGTCACCCTGGACCTGCTCGCGGGTGAGTTCACCGCGGTGATGGGTCCATCCGGGTCCGGCAAGTCCACGCTGATGCACTGCTGCGCCGCGCTGGACGTCCCCACCTCGGGACAGGTCTTCGTCGGCGACACCGAGATCGGCGGGCTCTCGGACAAGCGGCTCACCCACCTGCGCCGCGAGCGGATCGGCTTCGTGTTCCAGTCCTTCAACCTGGTCCCGACGCTGACCGCGGAGGAGAACATCCTGCTGCCGCTGTCGATCGCCGGCCGCAAGCCCGACCGCGAGTGGTACGACACCGTGGTCGCCACCGTGAACCTCGGCGACCGGCTCCGGCACCGGCCCAACCAGCTCTCCGGCGGCCAGCAGCAGCGGGTGGCCGTGGCCCGCGCCCTGACCAGCCGGCCGGACATCGTCTTCGCCGACGAGCCCACGGGCAACCTCGACTCACGCTCAGGCGCCGAGGTGCTTTCCCTGCTCCGTTCCAGCGTCAAGGACCACGGCCAGACGACCGTGATGGTGACCCACGACCCGGTCGCCGCGGCGTACACCGACCGCGTCGTCTTCCTCGCCGACGGCCGGATCGTCGACGAGCTGCGCGACCCCGACCGCGAGCAGGTCCTGAACAAGATGCAGGAGCTCGCGGACCGCGTGCCTCCCGTGCCCGGTCCGGCGCCGACCAAGGACGACTGACGTGCTGACCGTGACCTGGCGCAACCTGGTCGCCCGCAAGCTGCGCCTGCTCCTCTCGGCCTTCGCGATCGTCCTCGGGGTCGCGTTCGTCGCCGGAACGCTCGTCTTCACCAACGCCATGGGGGGAGCCTTCGACAACATCATCGAGGGCAGCACCGCCGACGCGGAGGTGGCGTACAAGGGTGCCAACGACTTCGACTCCGGCCAGGACAACCGGACCTTCCCGGCCAGCGTCGTGAAGGATCTCGAGGCGCTGCCCGAGGTCAAGTCGGCCAGTCCGCAGAACACGCTGCAGACCGTCTTCGTGATCGGCAAGAACGGCAAGGTGATCGGTGGCAACGGGCCACCGGGCCTGGCCGTCAACCCGACGGACGCAAAGTCCCTGACCGGCAAGCCGATCCTGAAGCTCAGCAAGGGCGACTACCCGACCGGCCCGGACCAGGTCGCCCTCGACGTGGACGCCGCCGAGAAGGGTCACTTCACGATCGGCGACAAGGTCAAGCTGGCGACTCCTGGCCAGCCTCCCGTCAGGGAGGCCAGGATCACCGGCCTGGTCGAGTTCGGGTCGGGGGGCCTGAACGGCGCCACCATGACCGTCTTCGACAGCCGGTCCATGCAGAAGCTGTTCTACGACGGCCACGACGTCTACAGCAGCGTGTCGCTCACTGCGGCGAAGGGCGTCTCCCAGGCGGAGCTCGCCAAGGCGGCCCAGAAGGTGCTGCCCGCAGGCGTGGTCGCTCGGACCGGTGACGCCAGCGTCAAGAAGAGCAAGGAGAGCCTCGACCGGATCCTCGGCTTCCTGCAGACCTTCCTGCTGGTGTTCGCGGGGATCGCCCTGATCGTGGGCATCTTCCTGATCATCAACACCTTCTCGATCCTCGTCGCCCAACGCAGTCGCGAGCTCGCCCTCCTGCGCGCCATGGGCGCCTCGCGCAGGCAGGTCAACGGAGCGGTGCTCCTGGAGGCGCTCATCGTCGGGCTCGTCGGGTCCACCGTCGGCCTGGCCCTGGGCTACCTGATCGCGCTCGGACTGCGCTGGCTGTTCGGCCGGTTCGGGCTCGACCTCAGCCGCGCGCGCGTTCCCGATGACGTGGCCGGCGGTGCTGTGGTCCTACGTCATCGGGGTCGGCGTCACTGCGTTCGCGGCGCTGCTCCCGGCGCGCCGCGCCTCGCGGATCCCCCCGATCGCGGCCCTGCGCGACGACGTCGCGTTGCCCGAGGCCACCCTGCGTCGCCGCGTGCTGATCGGCGTCCTCCTCGTGGTGGTGGGCGCCGGGCTGATGGCGGTGGGGCTGAGGGGGGACGGCAAGTGGGCCCTGATCGCCCTCGGAGCCGGAGTGCTGCTGATCTTCGTCGGCGTCACGCTGATGAGTGCCTTCATCGGCCAGCCGGTGCTGCACCTGTTCGGGGCCCTGTTCTCCCGGTGGTTCGGCTCGGTGGGACGGCTGGCGACCCAGAACGCCCTGCGCAACCCGCGCCGTACGGGCGCCACCGCCAGCGCCCTGATGATCGGGCTGGCCCTGATGACGATGGCGTCGATCTTCGGCGCCTCGGCCTCGGCCAGCACGGATGCCGCCGTCGACGACGTGGTGACCTCCCAGTTCATCGTCTCCAACGTGGTGGGGCAGCCGTTCTCGACCGACGTCGCCAAGGAGATACGCGGCCTCGACGGAGTCTCGGGTGTGACCGAGCTGCGCAGCGCCTTCCCCAAGCTCAAGGGGGGCGGTACGGCGTACACGCTCGGGATCGACCCCTCCGCCTTCGGGCTCGCGTTCACCGTCCCCACGGTCAAGGGCTCCTTCGCCGACCTGAGACCGGGCACGGTGGCGATCTCGGAGTCGGAGGCGAAGTCGAGGGGATTCGGGCTGGGCGACACGGTCACGATGAAGTTCCAGGCGCGAGACCTCAAGCTCCGGGTGGTCGCGCTGTTCCCCTCCACCCAGGCCCTTCCCGGCAACTACGTGGTCACGCCCGACACCCTCCAGAAGGGTGGCCTGACCCCGCTGGACGCGATGGTGATGGTGACCAAGGACCCCGGAGCGAGCACGCCGACCGTCCGCGACGGGATCGAGAAGGTGGTCAAGGACCTGCCGACCGTCACCGTGAAGGACCCCCAGGGGTTCGCTGCGGAGCAGAAGCAGCAGACCAACCAGTTCATCTACTTCCTCTACGGCCTTCTCGGCCTGGCCGTGATCATCGCGATCCTCGGGGTGGTCAACACGCTCGGGCTCTCGGTGATCGAGCGGACCCGCGAGGTCGGGCTGCTCCGTGCCGTGGGGGTCGATCGCCGGCAGGTGCGCACGATGATCCGGCTGGAGTCGGTCGTGGTCGCCGTGCTCGGCGGCGTGCTCGGCACGCTGCTGGGCCTCGTGTTCGGCACCACCGTGGTGAGCGCCCTCAAGGACCAGGGCCTCACCGACCTCGCCGTCCCGTGGACCCAGCTGGTGATCTTCCTGCTGGTGGCAGCGGTCGCAGGCGTGCTCGCGGCGGTGTTCCCGGCCCGGCGGGCGGCTCGCCTCGACGTGCTGAAGGCCATCGGGACGGAGTGATCGGGCTGATCTGGCCTCGATCTCGAGAGCCTGAGATTTTCGGACCATTGCGTCCCCATGGACCCCACACTCTGGTTAGGTTCTGCTGGTGTAGACCAGAGGAGAGGGGTGACCGGTGACAGACGACTCCGGCAGGAGCACGTCGCGGCGAGGCCGCAAGCACGTCCTCGTGCGCGAGTACGTGCGCTCGGTGATCGTGAGCGCCGAGCCGGGGACACCTGCCCCGTCCGAGCGGGACCTGGCCGAGCAGTTCGGGGTGGCCCGGATGACGGTCCGGCACGCCATCGACGCGCTCGTGGCCCAGGGGCTGCTGGAGCGGGTCGCCGGCCGCGGCACCTTCGTGACCAAGCCGCTCATCGACATGCAGATGCGCCTCTCGTCGTACACCGAGGAGATGGAGCGCCGCGGCAAGCGCCCGGAGTCCAAGACCCTGCTGGCGCGGCGCGAGAGCGCCGGTCCTGGCGTCGCGCGTGCCCTCGAGATCGAGGAGAGCACCCCGATCGCACACTGGCAGCGGCTGCGGCTGGCCGACGGCGTGCCGATGACGATCCAGCACGTCTACCTCTCCCTGGAGCTGTTCAGCAACTTCCTCGACGAGCAGCTGCCCTCGAGCCTCTACACCTGGCTCGCGGTGCGTGACCTGATGCCGACCTGGGGCGAGGACTCCGTGCTCGCCGGGATCGCGACCGAGGAGGAGGCCGAGCTCCTCGAGCTGGAGCCCGGCTCACCCGTGCTGCACATCTCCCGGCGCGCGTTCTGCCGCGAGAACGTCGTGGAGGTCACCCGCAGCGTCTACCGCGCCGACCGCTACACCCTGTGGGTGCCGGTGCTGCGCCCCGAGCACCTGCGCTGATCACGCCGGCCTAGAGCTCACCCACCGGCGCCACCTCGATGCCGGCCTGCTCGCACACCCAGGTCGGGTCCGGGCCGCCGAGGTCGGGATGGACGTAGAGGGCGTGCGGCTCCAGCAGGTCGCAGGCCCGGCACAGCGGCCAGCGGCCGTTGCTCTCGAGCAGGGCGTCCTGGACGTCCTGGGCCACCAGACCGACCACGAACGCGCGCCCCTCCTGCCACTGCTCGAGCCACCACCCGCGGGCGGCCAGCGCGGACTCGAGCGCCGAGACGGACGCGGAGTCGGCGACCCCCGTGCTCTCGAGGTCGTGCAGCACCAGAGCGCGGGCCCGCATCACCACGTCCATCGCTCTGTCGTCTGGGGCTGGCACGATGTCCATTGTGACCCGCCAGCCCGAGCCCGCGACGACGGCCGAGCTGGCCGTGGTCGTGCTGCACGCCCGCGACGCCGAGGCAGCGGCCACCGGCGGGGCCGATCGCCTGCTGCTCAGCGCCGACCCGGAGGAGGGGCACCACTCGCCCGAGCCGTCCGTGGTCTCGGCCGTCGTGCGCGAGACCGACCTGCCGGTGTGGGTGGCGCTGAGCGATCCCGAGACACCGCACTCCTGGGAGGGCGAGAACGACCTCGTGGAGACTGGCGCCACCTACCTCGAGCTCGGTGCTGCCGGACTCGCCTACGGCTTCCTGGACCGCGACCTCGAGGTCGACCTCGAGGGCTGCGCCGAGCTGTGCGCCGAGCTCGACGGCGCTCGCTGGATCTTCCACGGCTTCGACTCCGCGCTCGACGCCGACCACGCCTGGCGCGACGTGATGTCGTTGCCCGGCCTCGAGTCGGTGGTCTCGGCCGGGTCCACGCGCGGGATCGAGCACGGCGCCGACGAGCTGATCTCGCGATGCCGCTCCGATCCGCCGGGTGGCGCAGCTCCTCCTCGCGGGCGGGGGACTGACCCCTGAGCTGGTGCCCTGGCTGATCCGTGTCGGCGTACGACGATTCGCGATCGGGTCCTCGGCACGGTCCAGCAGCTCGTGGACCCGTGCCTCCGTCGACGTCGACCACGTGCGCTCGTGGCGGATGCTGGTCGACGACGCCCTGTCGCGTGCGCTCGGGATCCCGGTGGACTGACCGGGCGTGAGGCCTGTGGACGCCCGGTTGGACCCGGCGTCTCCTGGAACGTAGATTCCTCGGGCCTCCCGGAAAGGTCCCACGTGTCTCGTCCAGCTGCCCTCGCGGTCGCCGTGCTCGTCGCTGTCGGCGTGCTGGTGGTGCCGACCTCGGTGGCTCCCGCGACGGCGGTGCCGCCGCCCGTGTCGACGATCACCTGGGGTTCGTGCGCCGACCCCGAGCTGTCGTACCTGGGGCTGCAGTGCGGTTCGTTGCTGGTGCCGCTCGACCATGCCGACCCCACCGGGCCGAAGGTGCGCCTGGCCCTGTCACGTCTCCGGCACACCGGCTCGACGTACCGCGGCGCGATGCTGGTCAACCCGGGCGGTCCCGGGGCGGCGGGGCGCACCACGGCCGCGATCGGGGACTACGTGCCCGGGGGCGTCGGCTCCTCCTACGACTGGATCGGCTTCGACCCTCGCGGTGTGGCCGCGAGCTCGCCCTCACTGCGCTGCCGGCGCGGCTACTTCGGCGACGACCGTCCGAGCTACGTCCCCCACCGGGCGTGGATGACGCGGTTCTGGATCGCCAAGACCCGCAACTACTCAGCGGGCTGCGCCGACACCGCGGCGAAGCGCACGTTGCTGCGGCACCTGACCACGCTGGACACCGTGCTGGACATGGAGTCGATCCGGCAGGCGCTGGGGGCCACGACCCTGAACTACTACGGCTACTCCTACGGCAGCTACCTCGGCCAGGTCTACGCGACCCGCTTCCCCAGCCGGGTCGGCCGGTTCGTGCTCGACGGCGTCGTCAACCCGGGCCGGGTCTGGTACGCCGCCAACCTGGACCAGGAACGCGCGTTCGAGGGCAACATCAACGTCTACTTCCGCTACCTGGCCGCGCACCCGCACGCGTTCAAGCTCGGTCACCGGTGGCGCGCCATCCGGCGTGGGTACCAGCGCGAGCTGCGCCGGCTGGCACGTCATCCGGCGGTGCGCGGGCGGCTGGGGCCCGACGAGCTCGGCGACGCCATGCTCGGCGCGGCCTACTACGTCTTCGACTGGGTCGGCATCGGTCGCGCCTACTCGGCGCTGGTCAAGCACCACCGTGGCGGTGCCCTCTACGCCCGCTACCGCAGGGAGAACCCGGCCGACGACAACGCCTACGCCGTCTACGCCGCCGTGCAGTGCAGCGACGTCCCGTGGGCGGACGGCACCCGCACCCTGCGCGACGCCCGTGTCCTCAACCGCGTGGCCCCGTTCCAGACCTGGGCCAACACCTGGTTCAACGCCCCGTGCCTGAGCTGGGTCGCGCCGCGGCACGCACGGCTGCACGTCTCCGGCAGCGCCGTGACCGCCAGGATGCTGCTGATCAACGAGACCCGCGACGCGGCCACGCCGTACTCCGGGGCCCTCGCCGTCCGGCGGCTGTTCCCGCGCGCCTCCCTGGTGGCCGGGCTCGGCGGCACCACGCACGCCAGCTCGCTGTCCGGGGTCCCGTGCGTGGACAACACCGTCGCCGCCTACCTGCGCAGCGGCAGCGTGCCCCGGCGGCTGGCCGGCACCCGCGCCGACCGCGTCTGCTCCCGGGTGGCGCCACCGCAGCCGTTCTACCTCGGCGGCCGGTTGACCGCGCGGTCGGTGGACCGGATGTCGCCGCTCCTGCGCCGGGCCCTGGTCGCGGCGCAGGTCGGCCGGTAGGGCTGCTGCTCAGGCTCCGAAGGTCCGCAGCCAGATCGTGGGCTCGGCCTGGCGGAGCCCGTCGACGCGTGGCCGCGGGCAGCGGCGTCTCGATGTCGGTGACCACGTAGCCCTGCTCGCCGCGGGTGGAGAGGTA
Organism: uncultured Actinomycetota bacterium; assembly: GCA_963839835.1. Lineage (GTDB taxonomy): Bacteria > Actinomycetota > Actinomycetes > Propionibacteriales > Nocardioidaceae > Marmoricola. Next base: position 90,137 of record CAWIWO010000011.1, on the reverse strand, counting down.
CTGCGCCGTCACGTTCGCCTGCTGGTCGGCCAGCGCCTTGTTCACCGAGGCCAGCACGCCGGGCACGTTGCGGTGCAGCAGCGCCACCCGGGAGCCGGACCCCAGCGGGGGCGCCGCCACCTCGGGCAGGTTGACGGAGAGCTCGGTGCTGCCGCCGGTCAGGTACCGGGTCAGCTTGCCGGCCACGAAGCTGCCGATCTCTCCCTGCGCCTCCTGGGTGGAGCCGCCCACGTGGGGGGTGAGGATCACGTTGTCGAGCCCACGCAGTGCGGACTCGAACGGGTCGCCCTGTGCCTTGGGCTCCACCGGGAACACGTCGAGGGCGGCGCCTGCGATGTGGCCGGAGAGGATGTTCTCCCGCAGTGCCAGGTCGTCGACGACCATGCCTCGCGAGGCGTTGATGAACATCGAGCGCGGCTTCATCCGGGCGAACTGCTCCGCACCGAACAGGCCGGCGTTCCCCGGCCGGCCGTCGACGTGCAGGGTCACGACGTCGGCCTCCTCGAGGAGCTGGTCGAGGCTCGCGACCGCACGTGCGTTGCCGTGGGCCAGCCGGTCGGCGGTGTCGAAGAAGATCACCCGGAAGCCGAGCGCCTCGGCGACGTTGCCGAGCTGGGTGCCGATGTTGCCGTACCCCACGATGCCGAGCGTGCGGCCGCGCACCTCGTGGCTGCCCTGGGCCGACTTGTCCCAGACACCGGCGTGCATCTTCTGGGTCTTCTCGGGCAGGCGCCGGGCCAGGGCGATGATCTCGCCGATGACGAGCTCCACGACGCTGCGCGTGTTGGAGTACGGCGCGTTGAACGCGGCGACGCCCCGTTCGGCGGCGGCGGGGAGGTCGATCTGGTTGGTGCCGATGCAGAACGCGCCGACCGCGAGGAGGTCGGGCGCGTTGCCGAGCACCTTCTCGGTGACGTTGGTGTTGGAGCGGACGCCGAGCAGCGTCTTGCCCTGGACGGCCTCGATGAGCTCGTCCTCGGACAGCGCGTGCGAGCGGGTGTGCACGACGTACCCGTGGCGCTCGAAGACCTCGTTCGCCGCCGGGTGGATGTTCTCGAGGAGGAGGACCTCAGGCGTCGCAGTCACCGATCAAGCCTACGAGGCGGGGCGTTTCACAGGTCTGCCGCATCCACGATGCGGTAGGCGTAGCCCTGCTCGGCGAGGAAGCGCTGCCGGTTCTGGGCGAAGTCGGCGTCGACCGTGTCGCGGCTGACGATCGTGTAGAAGCGCGCCGTCTTCGCCTCGCGCTTGGGCCGCAGCAACCGGCCGAGGCGCTGGGCCTCCTCCTGGCGGGAGCCGAAGCTGCCGGAGACCTGGATGGCCACGGCGGCCTCGGGCAGGTCGACGGAGAAGTTCGCCACCTTGGAGACCACGAGCAGGTCGATCTCGCCCTCGCGGAAGGCGGCGTAGAGCCGCTCGCGCTCCTTCACCGACGTCTCGCCCTTGATCACCGGGGCCCCGAGGTGCTCGGCGAGCTCGTCGAGCTGCTCGAGGTACTGCCCGATCACCAGGGTCGGCTCGCCCGCGTGCTCCTCGACCAGACGCTCGGCCACCAGCGTCTTGGCGTGGGTGCAGGCTGGCCAGCCGGTACCGCTCCTCGGGGTCGGCGGTGGCGTAGGCGAGGCGCTCGCCCTCGGGCAGGGTCACCCTGACCTCGACGCAGTCGGCGGGCGCGATCCACCCCTGGGACTCGATGTCCTTCCACGGGGCGTCGTACCGCTTGGGGCCGATCAGGCTGAACACGTCGCCCTCACGGCCGTCCTCACGCACCAACGTGGCGGTCAGGCCGAGGCGGCGACGCGCCTGCAGGTCGGCTGTCATCCGGAAGATCGGGGCCGGCAGGAGGTGCACCTCGTCGTAGACGATCAGGCCCCAGTCGCGCGCGTCGAGCAGCTCGAGGTGGGGGTAGACGCCCTTCCTGCGCAGGGTCAGCACCTGGTAGGTGGCGATCGTCACCGGCCGGATCTCCTTGCGGGCACCGCTGTACTCGCCGATCTCCTCCTCGGTCAGGGTGGTACGGCGGAGCAGCTCGGACTTCCACTGCCGGGCGGCGACCGTGTTGGTGACCAGGATCAGCGTGGTCGCCTGCGCACGGGCCATGGCGGCCGCTCCGACCAGGGTCTTGCCGGCACCGCAGGGGAGGACCACGACCCCGGAGCCGCCGTGCCAGAACGAGTCGGCAGCCTCCTTCTGGTAGGCCCGCAGCGACCAGTCGGCCTCGTCGAGCGCGATCGCGTGGGCCTCGCCGTCGACGTAGCCCGCGAAGTCCTCGGCAGGCCAGCCGAGCTTGAGGAGCGCCTGCTTGAGGTTCCCGCGCTGGCTGGGGTGCACCGCGACCGAGCCCTCGGACTCCGGGACGTCGTCGAGCCGCTCGCCGAGCATCCCGGCGACCTTCTTGCTCCGCAGCACCTCCTCGAACACGGCGCGGTCGGTGCTGCTGAGCACCAGCCCGTGGGTGGGGTGCTTGTCCAGGCGCAGCCGCCCGTAGCGCGCCATCGTCTCGGCGACGTCGACCAGCAGTGCGTGCGGGACGGCGTAGCGGCTGAAGGTCAGCAGGACGTTGACGACCTGCTCGGCGTCGTGGCCGGCGGCGCGTGCGTTCCACAGCCCGAGCGGCGTCAGCCGGTAGGTGTGGATGTGCTCCGGGCTGCGCTCGAGCTCGGCGAACGGGGCGATCGCCTTGCGGCACGCGTCGGCCTGCTCGTGGTCGACCTCGAGGAGCAGGGTCTTGTCGGACTGGACGATCAGGGGGCCATCAGTCATGTCGGGCCGAGTGTACGGAGGGGTCCGGCAGGAGGGCCTGGTCGACGGCGGCCTCCACGTGCAGACGGGTGGTCGGGAAGGTGGTCACCTCGACGTCCTCGGGACCGATCAGCATCTCGATCTCGGTGCAGCCGAGGATGACGCCCTCGGCACCCTGCTCGACGAGCCGGCCGACCACCTCGACGTACGCCGCGCGCGACTCCTCGCGGACCACCCCGAGGCAGAGCTCGTCGTAGATCACCCGGTGGACGAGCTGCTGGTCCTCCGGGGAGGGGACGATCACGGTGAGCCCGTGCGACTCCAGCCGGGCGCGGTAGAAGTCCTGCGACATGGTGAAGCCGGTGCCGAGCAGGCCCACCGACGTGGTCCCGGAGGCGAGGACGGCCCGCGCCGTGGCGTCGCCGAGGTGGAGCAGCGGGATCGAGACGGCGTCCTCGACGGCGCCGGCCACCTTGTGCATCGTGTTGGTGCACAGCAGCAGGAAGTCGGCGCCCGCCAGCTCGAGGCGAGATGCCTCCGCGGCCAGCACGGCGCCGGCGCGGTCCCAGTCGCCGGCGACCTGCATCTCCTCGATCTCGGCGAAGTCGACGGAGGCCAGCAGCAGCCGCGCCGAGTGCAGGCCCCCGAGCCGCTCACGCACGAGCTCGTTGGCCAGCCGGTAGTAGATCGCCGTGGACTCCCAGCTCATCCCGCCGAGCAGGCCGATGGTCCTCACGAGGCGGCCGAGCGGGAGACGGCGGTGATCCGGTGGATGGCGAAGGTGCGCGAGGAGTCGCTGCGCTCGTCCCAGGCGGTCAGCTGGCCGCCCTCGACGCGTTCGGGACTGACCGTGCGCTCGGCCACGGTGCCGTCGTTGCCGACGTAGCCGATGACCAGCTCCTCGTGCGACTCGGCCGCCTGGCGCAGGAGCGCGACCACGTCGGTCGGGTTGGAGGCGCTGACCACCCGCGACGGGCGTGCCGCGGCCGAGCGGTCGCCGACCCGGATCGCCGAGACGACCGCGGCGGTGCGCGCCCCTGTGCGGGCTGCCGCGGACGCCGTCGTACGCCGGCGGATCGACCGGGCCCGGTAGACGTCGGGGCGCGCGACGCGGACGGTGCCGTCGAGGGCCTCGACCACTGGGGCCAGGCCCAGCTCGCGGACGCGGGGGAGCAGCGTCGCCAGCGGTACGTCGGAGACCACGACGGTGGGCGCGATCCGGCGCAGGCGCAGGGACTCGGCTCCCGGCGCGTGCATGAGCTCGGCCAGCGCGCGTCTCGTCGTCGCTGCGGAGGAACGACTCGGCCTGGCCCGCGCGCAGCGTGCCGAAGCGGCGGGAGACGTCGTCGACGAGGTAGCTCAGCGCCTGCGGCACGGGAGTGCGTGAGGTCTCCCGGACGAAGTCGTGCACCTCCGTGGCCGTCCACCCCGCGTCGAACGCGCGGCGTACCGACCCGGCTCCGAAGCGGTAGACGGTGGCGCCGCCTCGCGACTCCACGTCGGCCACGAGCGCGAGCCTGCGGGCCAGCTCCTGCTCCAGCGGCCCCGGGGCGATCGCGGTCAGGTCCGCCTGCAGCAGCACGTGGTCGACCGGAGCCGGCAGCAGCTGCGTCAGCCCGGGGACCGGGTCGCGACCCTCGACCAGTGCCCGGCCGAAGGAGGAGAGCCCGTCGAGCCCGGTGATGCCCAGGACCGCGGTCTGGGCGACCTGGGCGGCAGCCTCCTCGAGCCGGGCCGCGGGGCGGCGGGGTCGCAGCCAGTGCAGTCGCTCGAGCAGGGACGGCACGCCCGTGCCCGCCGCGAGGACCGCGCCCTCGTCGAGGGCCACCAGCTGCCGCAGCACGTCGCGACGCAGGTCGAGCAGCCAGGAACGGGCGAGGTCGGGAGCGAGCGCGTTCACGGGCTTGTCCGCGACCCGGCGACCGATCGTGGACACCTGCCGCGGCCCCGACATCCAGGCGCGGACGAGCACCGTCCAGCGGTCGGCGACGGGGGATGCCAGCCAGGCGTCGTAGGCCTCGGTGGGCAGCCACGCTGCGTCCCTGTCGTCGGTCATCGAGGGGTTCAGGCCCTGGTCGAGCAGACCTGCCGCCGAGGCGGTCTCGATGACGAGTGCGGCGACGTCGGGGTCGACGTGGAGCAGCGTCGCCGCCGCGCGCAGCTCGCGGACACCGAGTCCACCCGCCTTCAGGGCAGCCGGGGGGTGGGTGCCCCACCGGTCGAGGAGCAGCTCGGTGCGCCGTACCAGCTCGAAGGCGGCGCCGGCAGCTGCCCGGTCGACGAGGGACTGGTCGCGCTCGGAGGTGGCCAGTGCGGGAGGCCGGTCGACGTCGTCGGGTTGCAGGGCCCGACGGACGCTCCAGGGGAGGGTCACGTGGCGCTCGTCGCGGCGTGCGAGCAGCCCCTGTGCCACCAGCGATGCCGTGGCCCCGGGACCGCCGTTCCACCGCCCCAGGGCGCCCGACTGGTGCAGCCGCGCAAGCACCGCACGCTCCTGGTCGTCGAGGTCCTGGAGCAGGTGGTCGACCTCGTCCGCGGGTGGCCCCGGCGGGACGCCGAGGACCTCGCCCACGACGACCACCGGCCGGTCGGGCTCGCCCCAGACCAGGGCCAGCTCGCGCAGGCGCGCCAGGGCACGCTCCACCGACGTCTCGGCGGCCGGCACCGCGTCGAGGTCCTCGCCCTGGACGAGGTGCTGCAGGACGAGCAGCTCGAGGGTGTCGAGCTGGTCGAGGGCGCGCAGCACCGACGCACGGACGACGACGCGCGCGGCCAGCTGGCCCGAGTCGTGCGGCGCCGGCGCCGCCAGGTCGGGACGGGCCTCGAGCAGGGCCGCGAGCCGGTCGTCGGGCCATCCCCGGAGCTGGTCGGCGAGGGTGCGCGGACCCGTGGTGGGACCCTCGGCTGCGCTCCGTACGGACATCCGCACAATTCTACGGGGCGTTAGTTTTGCCGGGTGTCCGAGGAGAACGCCCAGGCGCTGCCACGGGACGGGGACGTCTGGTACGTCAGCTACGGGTCGAACATGTCCAGCGCCCGGCTCGGGGCGTACCTCGCCGGCGGGATCCCCCCGGGTGGGAGCCGCGCGAACCCCGGGGCACGGGACGGCACGCCGCCGCGTCGCACGCGTGCCGGTCGACCTGCCGGGCGCCCTGTACTTCGCCGGCGAGTCCCCGCAGTGGGGTGGGGGCGTCGCCTTCTACGACCACGACGCCGACGGCGGCCCGACGGCCGCCCGCGGCTACCTGGTCACGGCAGCGCAGCTCGCCGACATCGCCGCCCAGGAGATGTACCGGATCCCGCAGGAGGGTGACCCCCTCGAGGAGGTCGTCGTCCGGGGGATCGACGGTGGACGTCACCACGTCGGCCCCGGTCGCTACGAGACCCTCGTCGAGGTCGGGCGCCTCGACGGCGCCCCGATGCTGTTGTTCACCTCACCGCACGGCATCGACCACGTCGAGCACACGCGACCGTCCCCGTCGTACGTCGAGATGCTGGCCACCGGCCTGAAGGAGTCCCGCGGCTGGGACGACGACCAGGTGGTCGCCTACGTCGACCGGGTCGTCCCGGGGGGCTGGGCCACGGCTACCTCACGGCGTCGTACTCCTCCACCCTGAGCACCTCGTTCGCCGCGGGACGGCCGTAGTCGGCGATGGTGACCTGCACGCGGCTCCGGCTGGTGGGCACGGAGAGGAACGTCAGCGTGCCGGGCAGCAAGGCCGACGGCTCCCCGTCCCCGAGCTGCACGCTGAGCGCCGAGGCCGAGCTGGCGCCGATCGCGCCGACCAGCAGCCAGCGTCGACCTGACGCCGCGCGGACGCTGGTGACGAGTGTCCGGCTGGCGACGTCGCGTTGACGCACCGACTGCCGGTGGCCGCCGACGTGCAGGAACGCGGCACCGGCGAGGTTGATCACCATGGGCACCTGGCACCGGGCGGCCTTCCCGGGGCACTCCTGCACCCCCCAGCCACGGGTGCCGATGGTCTCCTCCTGCGGCGTGGGCGTCGGTAGCTGTGGCCGGCCCGGTCCTGCCGTGCTCGCCGCCAGCAGCCACCCGGGCACCGACAGCACTGCCACCACGGCCGCCACGCTCGCAGCGATGCAGGCCACGGTGACGATCGAGCGGCGAGCGGGGTGGCTCGCGAGCACCTGGTCCACGTCGACTGCCTCCGTGCCCAGTCTCACCCATGCGGCCACGACCCGTCTCCCACGTCCGGCCTGCCGGTTTCCCGGACGCGTCGTACGGGCACGGAGAGGCATGGGTGCTCTTCGCGGCCTGCTGGGCTGGCGTTCCTCCTGCTCGTCGCCGTCGCCTTCTCCCGTCACCGGCGAGGCATCAGCCTGCGCACCGTGGCGACGGCACTCGGGCTGCAGGTGGGCTTCGCGTTCCTGGTGCTGCGCTGGGGGCCGGGCAAGGACGCGCTGAAGTGGGCGGCGGACCAGGTCCAGGCCCTGATCGGGTACGCCGAGGAGGGGACCACGTTCGTCTTCGGTCCACTGCTGAAGGTCGGCAAGGACAGCGACACGATCTTCGCCCTCGAGGTGCTGCCCGTGATCATCTTCCTCGGCGCCCTGATCGGCCTGCTCTACTACCTGCGAGTGATCCAGTGGGTCACCTTCGTCATCGGCGGCGCCATCTCCTGGCTGCTCCGGGTCACCAAGGTCGAGGCGATGTTCGCGGCCACGGTGATCTTCCTCGGCCAGAGCGAGGCGCCGTTGATGATCGCGCCGTACCTGCGTCGCCTGAGCATCGGCCAGCTGTTCACGTTGATGACCGGCGGGTTCGCCGCCGCTGCCGGCTCGACCCTGGTGGGCTACTCGCTGCTGGGAGCGCCGCTGGAGTACCTGCTCGCGGCCACGGTCATGAACGCTCCCGCCGGACTGCTGATGGCCAAGATCGTCTGGCCGGACTCGACGCCCGAACCGGAGTGGGTGGCGCGGGAGAGGTCCGAGCGGACCACCGAGGAGGGAGCGGAGGAGCCCCTCGACGAGGATCCGTCGGGCTTCGACGTCCGCGCCGTCCGCGACGAGGAGTCGGCCAACCTGATCGACGCGATCGGCCGTGGTGCCCTCGCCGGCGGACGCATCGCGGTGACAGTCGGAGCGCTGCTGATCGCCTTCGTGGCGCTGATCGCCCTCGCCAACGGGATCCTCTCCGCCGCCGGCGGGTGGACCGGCATCGACGGCCTGACCTTCCAGAAGCTGCTCGGCTGGGTGATGGCACCCCTGGCATGGCTGCTGGGCGTCCCGTGGTCGGAGGCCGTCGACGCGGGCTCCTTCATCGGCCAGAAGACCGTGCTCAACGAGTTCGTCGCCTTCGCCTCCTTCGGCCCCCACGTCGGCGACTTCTCGAAGGTGACCGTGGTGATCGTGACCTTCGCGCTGGCGGGGTTCGCCAACTTCGCCTCGATCGCCATCCAGATCGGCACCTACTCCGCCCTGGTGCCCGGACTGCGCAGCAGGGTGGCCCGGCTGGGCCTCCTGGCCCTGCTCGCCGGCGCGCTCGCCAACCTGGCCAACGCGGCGATCGCCGGAGTGGTGGTCTCGCTCTAGCCATCTGGTCGACTCGGCGGCCGGTGTCCGTGCTCGCTGCTAGATTCCGGCGGGATCTGTTCCCGCGGAGGTGTCGATGACGGTGCGGGTGGCTGTGGCCACGAGCGTGCTGGTGCTCGTGGGTGCCGCCCTGTCCGCGTGCGGCGGCTCCGGGGGACCCGGCGCCTCCGACCCGGGTCAGCCGTCCGACCAGGGGACGACGCCTGCTCCCTCCCCGGAGTGCGCGACCGACGCACGCTGCTACGACTTCGCCGCCTCCTCCGACGGGTGGCCGGACGTCAACGACGACGGGCACTTCGCGGGGCGCGACCCCTACCTCGACGGCAGCTACCGCCTCGTCGCGCGGCAGACGGGATCGTGGAGCCTGACCGCGCCGGTCAAGGTCAGTGAGCTCTCCGCCGACCACGCCGTCCAGGTCGACACCGACGCGACCATGGCGAAGACCTTTCCCGACGACGCCGCCTGGGGCGCGACGTGCTGGACGCGCCCCGTGGGGAACGGCCAGATCGCCGGGTTCGGGGTCTACGTCCAGACGAAGAAGGTCACCGTCGGTCTCTTCGACCAGTACACCGGCGCCTTCAAGCCGCTGAAGAGCGACGACGCCGGGGGACTGGTGAAACCGGGGGAGAAGAGCCACCTGACGCTGAGCTGCGAGCAGGACACCTCCTCCGGTGGCCCCGCGGCCGCGGTGAAGGTGCAGATCAACGGCAAGCCGACAGTGGCGTTGTCCTACGCCGAGGGCGTCAAGAACTACGCCTGGGAGGTGGCGGACGGTGTCGGACTTCTCGTTGCGGGTCAGGGCGCCGACGTCTTCTACGACAACGTGGTGGTCGCGGGGCGTTGACGCCATTGCTGGTCCCCAGGCACTCGCATAGGTTCGCTGGATGGAGTCCTATGCGGTGGGGGAGAGCGAGCCGGGCCTGATCGAGCAGACGATCGGGGAGAACTTCGAGGCCACCGTCGCCGCGCACCCCGACAATGAAGCCTTGGTCGAGGTGGCCAGCGGCCGGCGCTGGACCTACGCCGAGCTCGACGCCGACGTGAACGCCTTCGCCCGCGGGCTGATGGCGGCCGGCATCGCGAAGGGCGACCGGGTCGGCGTGTGGGCCCCGAACTGCGCCGAGTGGACGATCGCGCAGTACGCCACCGCGAAGGTGGGCGCGATCCTGGTCAACGTCAACCCGGCGTACCGCACCCACGAGTTCTCCTACGCCGTGAACCAGTCCGGGCTGCGCCTGCTGATCGCCGCGACGGACTTCAAGACCAGCGACTACCGCGCGATGGTCGAGGAGACCTGGCCGCAGCTGAGCGCCGCGGGTGGCGGTCCGCTCGAGCGGGTCGTCTACATCGGCACCACCGACTGGGACGACCTGGTCGCCGGCGGCTCCGGACTCGGGACAAAAGCAGAAGGCGACCACGCCGTAGCCCAGCGCATGGCAAGTCTCACCCCGCACGACCCGATCAACATCCAGTACACGAGCGGCACGACGGGCTACCCCAAGGGCGCCACGCTGAGCCACGTCAACATCCTCAACAACGGGTTCTTCACCACCGAGCTGATCAACTTCACCGACGGAGGACAGGCTCTGCATCCCGGTGCCCTTCTACCACTGCTTCGGGATGGTGATGGGCAACCTCGGCTGCACCTCCCACGGCGCCACCATGGTCATCCCGGCTCCGGGCTTCGACCCCGAGATCACGTTGCGCGCGGTCGCCGAGGAGCGCTGCACCGGGCCTGTACGGCGTGCCGACGATGTTCATCGCGATGCAGAACCACCCGACGCTTCGCCGAGCACGACCTCTCCTCCCTGCGCACCGGCGTGATGGCCGGATCGATCTGCCCGGTCGAGGTGATGAAGCGCTGCGTCAACGAGATGCACATGGCCGAGGTGTCGATCGCCTACGGGATGACCGAGACCTCGCCGGTCTCGACCCAGACGCGGGCCGACGACGACCTGGACCGCCGTACCGCCACCATCGGGCGGGTGCACCCGCACGTGGAGGTCAAGGTCGTCGACCCCGCGACGGGGGAGACCGTCGAGCGCGGGGAGACGGGGGAGCTCTGCACCCGCGGCTACTCGGTGATGCTCGGCTACTGGCAGGACGAGGAGAAGACCCGCGAGGCCATCGACGACGACGGCTGGATGCACACCGGCGACCTGGCGGAGATGCGCGAGGACGGCTACTGCAACATCGTGGGCCGGATCAAGGACATGGTCATCCGTGGCGGCGAGAACATCTACCCGCGCGAGATCGAGGAGTTCCTCTACACCCACCCCGACATCGAGGACGTCCAGGTGATCGGGGTGCCCGACGAGAAGTACGGCGAGGAGCTGGCGGCCTGGATCAAGCTGCGTGACGGCGGCGAGTCCCTCGACGCCGAACGGGTACGTGCAGTTCGCGACCGGCAAGCTCGCCCACTACAAGATCCCGCGCTACGTGCTGCTGGTCGATGAGTTTCCGATGACCGTCACCGGCAAGATCCGTAAGGTGCAGATGCGCGAGGAGACCAGCGCGAAGCTGGGTCTCGACCGACAGGACCCCCACCAGGAAGGCAGCGAGTGAGCGAGCAGGAGACCGGCATCGACCAGCTGGCAGGCGACTACTGGAGCTGGTACCTCGACCAGCAACCCACGCACGCTCACCTGATCGGCGACTACACCCGGGCCGCTCGGTTCGAGGACGCCACCCGCGCCGCCGAGGACCAGCAGATCGACGCGCTGGACGACTTCGTGCGCCGGGCCGGCGAGCTCGACGAGAACGGGTTCACCGACCAGCAGCGGATCACCCGCGACGTGCTCGTCGCCGACGCCACCAGCCGGGCCACCCTGAGCCGGCAACGACTGGCCGAGTTCGCCGCCGACCCGATCTTCGGGATCCAGGTGGACATGCCGATCGTCATGGGCATGCTGGCGCTGCCCACTGCCGAGGTCGCGGAAGCGCTGGTGGACAAGCTGCGCGGGTTGGGCCGCTTCTACGGCGACCTGGCCGAGCGGCAGCGCGAGGGCGTCGCGCGCAAGCGCGTGCCGGCCGAGTTCGCCGTCAGGGACACCATCACCCAGCTCGACGGGCTGCTCTCCACCCCCGTGGCCGACGATCCCCTGCTGCAGACCACCTCGCCCCCCGACGGCCTCGACGTCGACGGCTGGAAGGCGGCCCTGCGTGCGGCGATCGAGTCCGACGTCCGTCCTGGGATGGCCGCGTACCGCGACGTGCTGCGTGACGAGGTGCTGCCGCTGGCGCGCCCGGACGAGCGTGCCGGCCTGAGCTGGGTCGACGGCGGTGACGAGGCGTACGCCGCCTCGCTGCAGTTCTTCACCACCACGGACAAGACCGCCCAGGAGATCCACGAGATCGGGCTGGCGCAGATCGAGAAGCTGGCCGACGAGTACCGCGCGCTCGGTCCGGAGGTGGTCGGCACCGACGACCTCGACCAGATCTTCGAGGCGATGCGCAGCGACCCGAAGCTGCACTTCGAGACCGGCGACCAGCTCATCGAGGCCTCCGAGGAGGCGATGGCACGCGCGTGGGAGGCCATGCCCGGCTGGTTCGACGTGCTGCCCCAGGCTCCGTGCGCCGTCCAGTCGACGCTCTCCGGGCCGAAGGCGTTCTACTTCCCGCCCGCGGGCGACGGGAGCCGCGGTGGCACCTTCTTCGTCAACGTCAGCGACCCCACCGCCTGGGGCACCTTCGAGCTGCAGTCGATGGCCTTCCACGAGGGCATCCCCGGTCACCACCTCCAGCTCGCGATCGCCGCCGAGCTCGGTGACGACGTCCCGGAGTTCCGCAAGCACCTGCACAACTCGGCCTACGCCGAGGGATGGGGCCTCTACACCGAGCGGCTCTCCGACGAGATGGGCCTCTACACCGCGGCCGTCGACCGGATGGGGATGTACTCCGCCGACTCGATGCGTGCCTGCCGGTTGGTCGTCGACACCGGGTTGCACGCCCTGGGCTGGAGCCGCGAGCAGGCGGTCGCCTACATGGTCGACAACTCGCCGCTGGCCGAGGGGGTCGTACGCCCCGAGGTCGACAGGTACGTCGTCTCGCCCGGCCAGGCCACGTCGTACATGGTGGGCCGGCTGGAGATCCAGCGGATGCGCGCCGAGGCCGAGCAACGGCAGGGGGGCGGGTTCGCGGTCAAGGACTTCCACTCCGCGGTGCTCGACTCGGGCTCGCTGCCCCTCGGTGTGCTCGACGAGGTGGTCCGGGCGCGCCTGACCTGATCGTTTGTGGCATGCGACACCTCGGGTAAGTGTCCTCCGGGGATCGCGCACATCTGGGAGGACACATGGCCGACTCGGTCGAGACAGGACGCATCACCACCGACATCCCGGCCCGGCTCGACCGGTTGCCGTGGGCGCGGTGGCACTGGCTGGTGGTGATCGGGCTCGGCACGGTCTGGATCCTCGACGGGCTCGAGGTGACCATCGTCGGCTCGATGAGCGACGCCCTGAAGCCGGAGAGCACCGGGCTGGGGATGAGCAGCTCGCAGATCGGCTTCGCCGGGGCGGCGTACGTCGCCGGCGCCTGCCTGGGCGCGCTCTTCTGGGGCCAGATGACCGACCGGTTCGGGCGCAAGAAGCTCTTCCTGATCACGCTCGCCTTCTACCTGGTCGCCACGGTGCTCACCGCGTTCTCGATGAACCCCACCTGGTACTTCGCCGCCCGGTTCCTCACCGGCACCGGCATCGGCGGGGAGTACGCCGCGATCAACTCCGCGATCGACGAGCTGATCCCGAAGGCGTACCGCGGCCGCGTCGACGTCGCGATCAACGGCTCGTTCTGGGTGGGTGCGGCCGGTGGAGCGCTGCTGACCATCCCGCTGCTCGACCCCAACTTCATCGACCAGGCCTGGGGCTGGCGTCTGGCCTTCGGCCTCGGGGCGGTCCTCGCGATCGGCATCCTGATCGTGCGCCGCAACGTCCCGGAGAGTCCCCGCTGGCTGTTCATCCACGGCCAGGAGGAGGAGGGCGAGCGGATCGTCCGGGAGATCGAGGCGACCGTGCGCGAGGAGACCAGCGCAGACCTGCCCGAGGTCGACGACGAGATCACGATCCGACAGCGACGCACGATCGGGATGGGGGAGATCGCGAGGACGGTCTTCACCCTCTACCCCAAGCGGACGGTGCTGTGCTTCTCGCTGTTCGTCGGGCAGGCCTTCCTCTACAACGCCTTCTTCTTCACCTACGGCGACACGCTGTCGACGTTCTTCGACGTCAAGCAGACCGGCTACTACCTCGCGGTCTTCGCGGCCAGCAACTTCGCGGGCGCGCTCCTGCTCAGCCCGCTGTTCGACCGGATCGGCCGGGTGAAGATGATCACCGGCACCTACGTGCTGTCGGGCTTCCTGCTCGCCGTTGCCGGGATCGTGCTCGGCGACCTGAACGCCGTGTCGCTGACCGTCTTCGGCGCCGTGATCTTCTTCTTCGCCTCCGCCGGGGCCAGTGCCGCCTACCTGACGGCGAGCGAGGTGTTCCCGATGGAGACGCGAGCGTTGTGCATCGCCTTCTTCTACGCCATCGGCACCGCCGCGGGCGGCATCGCCGGTCCGCTGCTCTTCGGCAAGCTGATCGACAACGCGTCGGCGACCAAGGACATCACCGCGATCGCGATCGGCTACTTCATCGGCGCGGCCCTGATGATCGCGGGCGGCATCGTCGAGGCCACCCTGGGGGTCAAGGCCGAGGGCAAGTCGCTGGAGGACATCGCCACGCCCCTCACCGCCGAGGACTCAGCGGGCGGGAAGGCCGCCGCGCAACCGGCCTGAGCGCCTGACCAGCAGCGTCGCCAGCAGCACCCCGCCGGCGGCCAGGACGATCTCCTGGGGCATCCGCTGGGGCTCCTCGCGCTGAATCTCGCCGTGCCAGCGGTCCAGCGCCCCGGGGAAGGGCGAAGCGCCGAAGAAGAGGTTGCTCGGCTTGTCGGCGTCGGGCAGGCAGGCCCCGAGCATGCCGGCGAACACGCTCGTCCGGCGTACGGGTGAGGCCGCGCGCGTCAGCCACGCCATCGCCGCGAGCCCGACCAGGCCGTCGCGCACCGCGACCCTCAGGAACACCTCGTGGTCCGGCACCCCCCAGTGCGGCATCGAGTCCACCGCGAAGTGCGAGGCCACCCCCACCACGAACGCGCTCACGGGCCCGGGAGCCAACGCGCCGATGACCGCGCCCTGCGCCACGTGGTTGGTGATCAGCACATCGGCAGGCTAGGGGGTCGGGCTGAGAGCCGGGTGAGGGCCCCGGTCACTCTTCGCTCGAACCCTGGTCCGGATGAGTGATCAGCTGGTGGTCGGCTTCGACCTCGACATGACGCTGATCGACACCGTCGTGGGGTTCGCGGCGACCCTGGACGTGCTCGGCGACGAGCTCGGGGTGGAGTTCCCGACCGCCGAGATGACCTCCAGGCTCGGGCCTCCGCTCGAGCTGCTGCTGGAGCCGTACCTTGCTGCCGAGCAACTGGAGGCGGCCGGCGACCGGTTCCGCGAGATCTACCCGGATCTCGCGGTCGCGCCCACGCCCGCCCTCGCCGGAGTGGCCGAGGCCCTTGCCGCCGTACGACGTCACCACGGCCGCATCGTGCTGGTCACCGGCAAGCACACCCCCAACGCCCAGCTGCACGTCGACCACCTCGGGCTCGACGTCGACGTCGTCGAGGGACGCGTCTGGGGCGCCGGCAAGGGGGAGGTGCTGAGCCGGCACGGGGCCAGCATCTACGTCGGTGACCACGTCCACGACGTCGAGGGGGCGAAGGCCGCCGGCGTCACCAGCGTCTCCGTGCTCACCGGCGGCTGCACCCGCGAGGAGCTCGAGGCAGCGGGGACCGATGTCGTCCTGCCCGACCTGACCGCCTTCCCCGCCTGGCTCGAGGCGCACGTGCTCGAGCGACGGCTCGCGTCCCTCGAGGCGCACCTCCGCTCGCTGGGCCGGGTGCTGGTCGCGTTCAGCGGCGGAGCCGACAGTGCGTTCCTGCTCGCGGCCGCCGTCCGCGCACTCGGCCCCGAGCGCGTCGCCGCGGCCACCGCCTACTCCGACTCGCTGCCCGTGGCCGAGCGCGGTCCTGCCCACGAGCTCGCGACGAGCCTCGGCGTGCAGGTGCTCACCCCGCGCACCCACGAGCTGGAGCGCGAGGGCTACCGGGCCAACGACGGCGATCGCTGCGCCTTCTGCAAGGCAGAGCTCCTCGACGTGCTCGGCCCGCTCGCCCGCGAACAGGGGTACGACGCGGTGGCCACCGGCACCAACGCCGACGACGCCCGAGCCGGGTTCCGTCCAGGGATCGCTGCGGCCTCGGAGCGCGGCGCGGTGACTCCGCTGCTGGATGCGGGTCTGACCAAGGAGCAGATCCGCACCGCCTCCAGGGCCTGGGGGCTGTCGACGTGGGACAAGCCTGCGGCGGCCTGCCTCAGCTCGCGGATCGCCTACGGGATCGAGATCACCCCGGCGGGGCTGGCACGCGTCGAGCATGCCGAGGCGGCCTTGCGCGAGGCGCTGCGTGCCGACGGCCACCAGGTCGGCAACCTGCGGGTACGCGACCTCGGCGACCGGGCGCGCGTCGAGGTCGACCGCGACCTCGTGGCGGCCGCGGTCGAGCACCTCGACGTCGTGCGCGCCGCCGGCTTCACCGAGGCCGAGGTCGACCCGCTGGGCTTCCGGTCCGGGTCGATGAACGAGCTGCTGCCGGAACCCGAGCGTTTCCGCTGACCGCGGCCGGGAACCGCATGGCGTGGCCGAAGGCGGCCCGCGTACCCTGAGCAGTCGCCAGAAGACGAGAGAAAGGCAGTGCGGTGCCCACCGGAAAGGTCAAGTGGTTCGACGCCGAGAAGGGCTTCGGCTTCCTCTCGCGCGAGGACGGTGAAGACGTCTACGTCCGCGCCTCCTCACTCCCCGAGGGGGTCACCACGCTCAAGGCGGGCACTCGTGTCGAGTTCGGCGTCCTCTCCGGCCGCCGCGGCGACCAGGCCCACCAGGTCCAGGTGCTCGACGCACCGCCGTCGGTGGCCCAGAACCGCCGTGCCGCCCAGCGCAAGAACCCCGACGAGATGGCGACCATCGTCGAGGACCTGATCAGGCTCCTCGAGGGCGTCGGCGGCTCCTACCGGGCCGGTCGCCACCCCGACGCGAAGACTGCCGGGCCGACCGCCAAGCTGCTCCGCGGACTGGCCGACGAGCTCGAGCTCTGAGCCGTGCTGCGCGACCGCCGGGTGCTGGTCTGCCTGCTGGTGGCGGTGCTGCTCGCCGTCGCCACCGCGCTGTGGGACCCGGTGGAACACGTCATGGCCGGGGACTTCGGTGACTCCGTGTTCTGGCTCTGGGGGCTGTCCTGGATCGCGCCGTACGCGATCGCCCTGGTGGCCGTCGTGAGCAGCGGCGTCCGGGCTCGGGGTGCTCGTGGCTGGTACCGCGCTCGTGGCGGCCCTCCTCACCGTTGAGATCGACACCGGCCTCGCAGACCTTGGTGCGGGAATCTCGTTCCTCGGTGTGCTCGCGTCCTTCCTCAACGTCGTCGCACTCGTCCCGGCCGATCTGACGGCAGCCGCGCGGGGGCGAGCCTTCGACGCCGCGTCAGGAGCCGTCGCCGGTCTCGTCTGCGGTGTGGTGCTGGCGATGGTGGTCTTCCTGTGGCACTTGCCCCTCATCGACGTGCCGGTCTGGTACGTCCTCAGCGGCTACGTCTTCCCGCCGGTCGCGTTGGCCGCTGTCGGCGCAGTGACGGGGCTGGTGGCAGGCGGTGTCTCAGGCCGGCGGCGCTCCTTGGTGAACGGCTGACCCCTGTGGTTGCGGCGTGTCAGATCCCGCGTGCCGCCGCAGCAGCACGAAGGCCGTCCAGAGCACCATCAGGGCGGCGAGCAGCCCGAGGCCGAGGGACGGCAGCCAGGTGTCGCCCAGCTTGAGCGGTACGGCGATGCCGATGAACCCGCCCACGACCCAGGAGAGCTGCAGCAGCGTCTCCGACCGCGCGAAGGCCGACGTCCGGTTCCGCTCCGGCACGTCCTGCTGGATGGTGGCGTCGAGGGAGAGCTTGCCCAGCGCCTGGGCGACACCAGCGGTCAGGCCGAGGGCCACCGCCGGGATCAACCCGTAGAACACCGCCGCGACGATGGCCGCGGCGGCATCGGCGACCAGGGCGATGACCACCGTGAGCGACGGGGTCAGGCGACGGAGCACAGACCCGAGGGCGATCCCGACGGTGTTGCCGAGCCCGGCCGCACCGATGACCAGCCCCATCAGCAGAGTCGTCCGGTCCTCCCACCCCGGCAGCGGGTGCTGGCGAAGCAGGAAGGCCATGTACATGGTCAGGAAGCCCGAGAGCATCCGCAGCCCTGCGTTGCACCGCAGCGCGAAGACCACCGGCGGCGGGACCCGGAACTTCTTCCGGTCACCGCTCAGGCTCACCGGGAGCTCCCCGGCGGTGGCGTCGGCGCGGGCCGGCAGCAGGATGGACAGGATGGTGGCGCCGGCGAAGACGACGGTGGCGTAGCGCAGCACCCACTCGACCCCGAACGTCGCAGCACCGGCGGCCAGGGGAGCGGAGAGCGCGGCGCCGACCACGCCGGCCAGCGAGATCCGGCTGTTGGCCTTGACCAGGGTCAGTCCGCTCGGCAGCAGGCGGGGGACGGTCGCTGCCCGTGCGACGCCGTACGCCTTGGAGGAGACGAGCACGCCCAGGGCGGCGGGATACATCCCGATCGAGTTCGCGGCGACCGCGTCTGCCATCAGCCAGCACAGGAACGCCCGCAGCGCCATCGTCGAGCCGATCGCCCAGCGGCGCCCGTGGCTGAACCGGTCCAGGAACGGGCCGAGCAGGGGGGCGACGACGGCGAACGGCAGCATCGTCAGGCCGAGGAACAGGGCGATGTGGCCGCGTGCCTCTCCGGGCGAGGCGAAGAAGAGCGTGCCGGCCAGGGCGATCGCGACCGCGGCGTCGCCGGCGGCGTTGATGGCGTGCAGCTCGATCAGCCGGAACAGCCCGCTTTCCCCGGCCCCCTCGGCGTGCGAGGCGCGGCGCGCCTGGCGCATCGTGTACGACGCTGCTGAGCCGGTCGCCCGCCCGGCGCGTCGTACGCCGCGCCCGGTGGCCGAGGCAGCGCGCCCGGTGGCGGAGGCGGCGCGCCGGGCCCGACCGTGAGCCGTTGTCGGCTCGGTCGCGCCTGGCTCGTCGTCCATGCCGCCATCCTGCCAACCATCCGGGTGGATGAGACACGGCCCATGCCGATGAGGAAGAATCGTCGCGTGATCCCGACTCCGCTCGATCCGAGGATGACCACGGCCGACGCCGGGTCCCCTCCGGTGCCCGACCCGGTCGCCCTCGAGGCGGCCGAGGCGGCGCGCGCCGCCCTGGTCGAGGAGGTCGGTGCCGACGTGGTCGGGGACCACCTCGGCGCAGAACCCGAGGAAGCGGGTGTGGTCAGCCACCGCTTCGCCTGCACCCAGGCCGGCTACCTGGGCTGGGTCTGGGCCGTGATCGTGGCGCACGCGCCCGGCCAGGAGACGGTCACGGTCGACGAGGTCGTGCTGCTTCCCAGCGAGGGGGCCATCACCGCGCCCGTCTGGGTGCCGTGGCGCGACCGGATCCAGCCCGGCGACCTCTCGCCCGGTGACCTGCTCCCTGCCGACGAGGACGACCCCCGGCTCGTCCCCACCTACCTCGCCGGCGACGACCTCGACGACGTCGCCCGCAACGCCGTCGACGAGCTCGGGCTCGGCCGCTCCCGCACGCTCTCGCTGGAGGGCCGTGACCTGGCCGCCCAGCGCTGGTACGACGGCGAGCAGGGCCCCGACGTCCCCCTCGCGCAGTCGGCGCCGGGCCGCTGTGTCGGCTGCGGGTTCCTGGTCCGCATCGCCGGCCCTCTCTCGGAGATGTTCGGCGTGTGCGCCAACGAGTTCGCCAACGACGACGGCCGGGTGGTCGCCCTGAACCACGGTTGCGGTGCCCACTCCGAGGCACAGCTGCGCAAGAAGCAGCTGCCGCCGCCGATGCCCGACCACGTCTTCGACACGCTCAGCCGCGACGACCTCGAGGAGTTCTAGGGCGGTCGAGGTGTTGCTCGAGGCGGGTGCTCGTGTCGCGGTGATCGGAGCCGGGCCGTCGGGGTTGGTCACCGCCAAGCACCTTCTCGCGGCGGGGTTCGACGTCACGGTGCTCGAGTCCGCCGACGACCTCGGCGGCCAGTGGAAGGTGGACGGGCCGGCCAGCGGAGTGTGGCCCGGGATGCCGACCAACACCAGCCGCACGATGACCGCGTTCTACGACCTTCCGCCGGAGCCCGACCTCCCGCTCCACCCGGCGGCGGAACAGATCCACGCCTACCTGCACCGGTACGCCGACACCTTCGGGATCGCCGAGCGCATCAGGTACGCCACCACCGTGCACGAGGTCCGTCCGGGCTGGTACGTCGACGACGAGCCCTTCGACGCGGTCGTCGCTGCCTCGGGCCGCTTCCGGCGGCCACGGCTCGCCGGCGGTCTGGCCGGTTTCGCCGGCGAGACCCTGCACGCCTTCGACTACCCGGGGCCAGACCACTTCCGCGGCCGGCGGGTGCTGGTCTACGGCAACGGGATCAGTGGCCTCGAGATCGCTTCCGACCTCGCGTCCACCACTGACGTCGTCTCCGCCTACCGCAAGCCGCGCTACGTCCTGCAGAAGCGGGTGGACGACACCCCGTCCGACTGGCAGTGGTACACGCGCCTCGGCGCCCTCCAACGACGCTTCCTTCCGCGGGATCGCGCCGGCGCCCTGCTGCGGAGCCATGTCGTGGAGGTCGCGGGGAACCCTCGCGACTACGGGGCTCCCGAACCCGACCACGACATCTTCAGGGCGGGCAACTCCCTGTGCCAGGACTACCTGACCCAGGTCGCGGCCGGCCAGATCACCAGTCGTCCTGCGATCGAGTCGGTCCACGGCCACACGGTCACCTTCACCGACGCAACGACCGAGCAGGTCGACGTACTGCTGATGGCCACCGGCTACGAGCTCGACGTGCCGTACCTGCCCGACGCCGTGAGGACCGTGGCCGGACCCGACCTGCGACTGCACCTCCGCACCACCCACCCTGCGCTGCCGGGCTTCGCCGCCGTCGGCCTGTTCCTCGCCCAGGGCCCGTACTTCCCGCTGCTGGAGCTCCAGGCGATGCTCGCCGTGGCGACCTGGACCGACGGCCTGCCCGAGACGGCGCATCCCGGCCCGGAGATCTCCCACGACCAGCCCGAGGTGGAGCCGCACCACGTGTTCGCCGGCCTGCTGGCCGAGGCACTCGGGGTCGAACCCGATCCGCGCCACCACGAGGATCTCGCCGAGGCGATCCTGCTCGGACCCCTGCTACCTGCGCGGTACCACCTCGAGGGTCCCTCCCGGCGACCGGAGGCTGCCCACCTCTTCACCCGACAGCTCGCCACCTCGCCGAGGGCGAGGACCTTCCCCGACGACCTGGACACCTTCGCCGAGCTGGGCCTGACCAGCTGAGCCGCTGCACGGGCCTCGAGGATCGCTAGGACCGGAGCCGCTTCCGCTCGACGAGCCCGGCGCCGGTCACCACGCTCATCGGCGGTACGTCGTGCGCGACCACGGTCCCCGCCCCGACCACCGACCCGCGGCCGATCGTCACCCCGGGCGCGACCGTCGCGCCGGCGCCGATCCAGACGTCCGGTTCGATGACGATTGGCGCGTGCGTCAGGAAGTCGTACCGCTCGGAGAGCTCCACCGGATGTCCTGCGGTGCTGAGCGTGACCTGGGGCCCGATCATCGTCCGGTCGCCGATGCTGATGCCGCCGAAGTCCAGGAAGTAGCAACCCTGGTTGACGAAGACGCGCTCGCCGAGCTCGATGCCGAGCCCGTGGTCGCTGTAGAACGGCGGGTAGATGGTGACGGTCTCGGGGACCGGCCTGCCCAGGATCTCGCCGAGCAGCGCGTTGCGTCCCTCGAGGTCGTCGAACTCCAGCGCGTTCAGGCGCGAGGTCAGCTGCATCACGACCTGGACGCGTTCGGCGAAGGCCCTCGACTCGTCGGTGCGTGTTCGCAGCCGGCGCTCACCCCGCATGGACCCGATGCTGGCACAGGGGCAGGATGGCGGCATGGAGCGCGTCCTGGGAGTCGGCGGTTACTTCATCCGGGCTGCGGACCCGGCGGCACTGGGCGCCTGGTACCGCGAGTGCCTCGGCCTGGACGCCGACGAGAACGGGCTGTGGCGTCCGGAGGCCGGGGTCACCGTGTTCGCGGCCTTCGAGTCAGGGACCGACTACTTCGGATCCAGCAGTCAGCAGACCATGCTCAACTTCCGCGTCCGCGACCTCGACGCGATGCTGGCCCAGCTGCGCTCCAAGGGCGCGGACGTCTCCGAGGAGACCCAGGACATGGACGGCGTCGGCCGGTTCGGCTGGGTCACCGACCCCGAGGGCAACCGCATCGAGCTCTGGCAGCCGAGCTGATGGGTCTCATCCTGAGGCGGCCGCCGGACCCTCGACGTTGATGGTGAGGGGACCGGTGCCGGAGCGGGTGATGATCTCCTGCGAGGTGGTCGATCCTGCGTTGACCTCTCGGTGTACGACGTGCTTGGGGATGTGTACGAAGTCGCCGGGTCCGGCGTCAGCGGCGTGCGCACCTCCGGGACCGAACTCGATACGCACGTGGCCCTCGACGACGTACACCGACGTGTCGTGGTCGCCGTGGTGGTGCCAGCCGGAAGCCACTCCGGGCTCGGTGCGCACGACCCCCGACCACAGGCCGTCGATGTCGAGGGCCTGTTCACGCGCCTTCCCCGGCGTGGGGTCGGCAAGGGTGCGGTCCTCGGGGTGGATGCAGGTGATCTCGTCGGGGTCGCCCATCGCGATTCCCTCTCTTCGCGGCGCCCTGAGG
Organism: uncultured Actinomycetota bacterium; assembly: GCA_963839835.1. GTDB lineage: Bacteria > Actinomycetota > Actinomycetes > Propionibacteriales > Nocardioidaceae > Marmoricola. The sequence continues at coordinate 67,994 of CAWIWO010000011.1, read as the reverse complement.
TTATCCCGACACGCTCACTCGGTCCGGAACTGATCGGCCTGCGCCTGGATCTCCGCCACGTACTCGTTCCACCGTGCGGCATCGCCGAAGGCGTCGTGGTCGGACCCGCCGCGACCGTCGATCGACTCGCGCACGACGTCCGCCTGTCCGGCGTGGTGGGAGGTCTCGTCGAGCATGTAGACGAGCAGCCGACCCACGGTCGTCGCTCGACGCTCTGGGGGCCACCAGGGCACCTCGGCGGGAGCCTCCAGTCCCAGCAGCCGCACGTTCGCGTCGGCGTGCTCCCAGGACCGTCGGTACAGGCCCATGAGCCAGTCACGTGGTTCCGTCGCCAGTGCGTACATGTCGGCCCCGGTCGTGTAGAGGTCCTCGGTGTCCCAGGGCAGCTGGACGTCCAGGGGGCGTCCGACGCACCTGCCGAGATACCCCAGCTCGACGGAGGCCACGTGCTTGACCAGCCCGAGCAGGTTGGTCCCCGACGGCGTCATCGGGCGCCGCACGTCGTACTCGTCGAGGCCGTCGAGGTTGGCGACCAGGTCCTCCCGAGCCTGCTGGAGCTGGTGCAGCAGCAACTCGGTGACGTCGAAGTCCGTGGCGCCATCGCTCATGCCGACAACCTAGATCGCCGCGTGGCTAGGCTCACCGATGGTGTCGTCGACGAGAGGACCAGCCGTGCCCGAGCAGGTGAGCGATGCGGTGCTCGAGGGTGCGGAGCTCCAGGAGCTCCTGGACAGCCCGCTCACCTACCAAGAGGTCGGCCGTACGCGCGGAAACCTGCCTGATTCGTACCACCAGCTGCACCGCACCCTCGTCGTGGGCAGCGGCCACGAGCGCTTCGAGGCGGCTGTCAGGCACCTTGCTGGCCTGGGAGATGCATCGGCGGGCCGGGGTCTCGGTGCGCGCGTCGAGCCCGTCGGTGGGTGAGGGTGCTGTCGCGGTGCTGCGGCTCGGCTGGCGCGTCCTGGGAGTCAGCGCCCCGGTGCGGGTCGTGTACGTCGTCGACGAGGACCGGCGGCGAGGATTCGCCTACGGCACGCTGCCCGGTCATCCGGAGAGTGGCGAGGAGTCCTTCGTGGTCGAGCACCTCGAGGATGACACCGTGAGGTTCGCGATCACCGCTTTCTCCCGCCCGGCGACCCTGCTGGCGAAGCTCGGGGGACCGGTCGGCAGGCTGGTCCAGAGTCGGGTGACGAATCGCTATCTACGCGCAGTCTGAGAGGACATCCACGATGAGTGGTCACGAGCACCACCACGACGAGGAACAGGACGAGGACTTCTTCGAGCCGCAGAGCTGGGAGGAGCGCTACTCGGGGGCGGACAAGGTCTGGAGCGGCGACCCGAATCCGCAGCTGGTCGCCGAGGCGTCCCGGCTGACGCCAGGTACCGCGCTCGACGTCGGCTGCGGCGAGGGCGGCGACGTGATCTGGCTGGCCCAGCAGGGCTGGCAGGCCACGGGAGCGGACTTCTCGGCCAAGGGGCTGGCTCGCGCCGCGAAGCATGCCGAGGACGCCGGGGTCGCCGACCGCACCGACTGGTGGCAGGTCGACGCCCGGACCTTCGCCGCCGGCGGGCGTTCCTTCGACCTGGTCACCACCCACTTCCTGCACCCACCCGACGGCGGCATGGTCGAGGTGACCCGGCGTCTGGCCGAGGCCGTCGCGCCGGGCGGACACCTGCTGGTCGTGGGCCACGCGCCGTCCGAGGTCTTCTTCACCCAGCTCAGCGACAGCCACCGGAGGGCGATGTTCCTGGCCGAGGACCTGCTGCCGGCCCTCCCTGCCGACTTCGAGGTCCTCGTGGTCGAGCAGCGGCCAAGGACGGCGACCCGTGACGGCGTGACCGTGGAGATCGACGACTCCACCCTGCTCGCCCGGCGGACGCCCTAGTCGCTCCGCGCCCCCACGACGTCGTACGTCGCGACCACGAAGTCGCCGTTGCGCGAGGTCTCCGACCAGCTTGAGGTCGTACCGGCGCGGGAACAGCGGCCGGCCCGCGCCCAGGGTGACTGGTGCGATCGAGATCATCACCTGGTCCAGCAGCCCGAGGTCCGCGAACTGGCCGGCCAGGTCACCACCACCCACGACCCAGACGCCGCGGTCCCCGGCGGCCTCGGCCATGGCGGCGTGGTGCTCGCGCACGTCGCCGGACGCGAACCGGACGCCTTCGGCCACGGCGGGCAGCTCGCGGTGGGTGAACACCCAGCAGGGTAGGTCGTAGGGCCACGACTCCCCGGAGCGCTCCAGATGTGCCCGGACCCACTCGTAGGTCGTGGCGCCCATCGCGATCGCCCCGATCCCGGCGATGAACGGCTCGTAGCCGCCCGGCCCCTCCTGGTCGATGTCCTGGGTGAACAGCCACTCCAGCGAGTCGTGCTCGTCGGCGATGTAGCCGTCCAGGGTCGTGGCCGTGTAGTACACGGTGCGGGTCACTTCTCGGCCCTCCGGCGATGGCGGCGACGGCGAGTCGTGTGCTCCCACCCGACCAGGCCCAGGACGAAGCCGGCCGCGGCGACCCCGACCCACCACTCGTGGTCGTGGTCGGCCAGCCGGTGGCGCAGCAGGAAGAGCACCACGAAGCCGATCGCCCAGAGGGCCGTGCCGACCTGCATCGTGCGGACGCCGTCGAGGTCCAGGGGCTCCACCGGGGCCACGATGAAGGTCCGGTTGCCGATCTCGTGCACCGTCGGCTGCTCGTCCTCCGGCCGCATGAGGTCATCCAAGCACGACGCCGGCGCCGATGAGATGCGACGTGGCGTCACGCGCGCGAAACACGGGTTCTGGTTGGATTCGCGCGTGGACAAGTTCTTCAAGATCACCGAGCGGGGCTCGACCGTCGGACGTGAGGTCCGCGGTGGGGTCGTCACCTTCTTCACGATGGCCTACATCATCGTCCTGAACCCGTTGATCCTCGGGTTCGCGCAGGACGCCGACGGGAAGTTCCTGGGTGACGCCTCCCCGCCGGGCAACCTGGCCATGATCGCTGCGGGTACGGCGCTGGTCGCGGGAGTGATGACCATCCTGATGGGGGTCGTGGCCAACTTCCCGCTGGCCCTGGCCACCGGACTGGGGCTGAACGCGTTCGTGGCGTTCTCGATCGCCTCCCAGATGACCTGGGCCGACGCGATGGGCCTCGTCGTCCTGGAGGGCCTGGTGATCCTGGTCCTCGTCCTCACCGGGTTCCGTGAAGCCGTCTTCCACGCCGTACCCGCCCAGCTGAAGATCGCCATCTCGGTCGGGATCGGCCTGTTCATCGCGCTGATCGGCTTCGTCGATGCGGGCTTCGTACGGCGCATCCCCGACGCGTCCAACACCACGGTGCCGGTTCAGCTCGGCCCCTCGGGGAGCCTGCAGGGCTGGCCGGTGCTGGTCTTCGTGATCGGCCTGGCGCTCGTGATCACGCTGTGGGTCCGACGGGTCAAGGGCGCGATCCTGATCTCGATCGTCGCCACCACGATCATCGCCGTGATCGCGGAGTCGATCGGCCACTTCGGTGCGGGTGGCGCCAAGAACCCGACCGGTTGGGGCCTGACCGTCCCGAAGCTGCCCGACTCGGTCTTCGACACCCCGGACTTCGGCACCCTCGGCCAGTTCAACCTGTTCGACTCGTTCTCCCAGATCGGGGTGGTGGCCGCGATCCTGCTGATCTTCACGCTGATGCTCGCGGACTTCTTCGACACCATGGGCACGATGACCGCGATCGGCGCCGAGGCCGGCCTGCTGCAGGCCGACGGCGCGCCGCCGAACACCCGGCGGATCCTGGTGGTCGACTCCGTCGCGGCGGCCGCCGGTGGCGCCGCGGGTGTCTCCTCCAACACCTCCTACATCGAGTCGGCCTCGGGTGTGGGGGAGGGGGCGCGCACCGGCCTCGCCTCCGTCGTGACCGGAGTGCTGTTCCTGCTCTCGATCTTCCTCGCGCCGCTGGTCCAGGTGATCCCCAGCGAGGCCGCCGTGCCAGCGCTGGTCCTGGTCGGGTTCCTGATGATGCAGCAGGTCAAGGGCATCTCCTGGGACGACGTGGACATCGCGATCCCGGCGTTCCTGACCATCGTGCTGATGCCGTTCACCTACTCGATCACGGTCGGCATCGGCGCCGGCTTCGTGGCTTACGTGCTGATCAAGATCGTCAAGGGCAAGGCCGCGGCACGTCCACCCGCTGCTCTGGGTGATCAGCGCCCTGTTCGTCGTCTACTTCGCGATCCACCCGCTGACCGACCTGCTGACCTGAGACGGGGGTTTACCCGGGCGCCCGGGTAAACCGAACCCTGGCAGGTGAAACTGTGCCCGCCAGGGTTCAGTTCTGCCTGCCCACCCTGTCCGATCCAGCACACCCGCGAGAAATACTTAGCATGGGTAATGAGTTATGCTAACTACATGCCCACCGTGGAATCTGCCGCCCGCACCGACTCGGGGCTCGCCAGCGAGCTCCGCTTCTCGGTCGCCCGGCTCTCGCGACGCCTGCGGGCGGAGCGCGATCCCCGCAACCCGCTGAGCGTCGCCTCGCTGAGCGCGCTGGGCATCCTGTTCCGCGAGGGCGAGTGCACCGTCGGCGCGCTTGCCGCCCACGAGCGGGTCCAGCCGCCGTCGATGACGCGCACCGTCAACTGCCTGGTCGAGGACGGCTACGTCGTACGCCGCCCGAACGAGTCCGACGGCAGGCAGGTGCTCGTCGACATCACCGACCAGGGCCGCGAGATCCTCCTGGCCGACCGTCGCCGCCGGGACGCCTGGCTGACCCAGCGCCTGCGCGAGCTCACTCCCGCTGAGCGAGCCCTGCTGCGCGAGGCCGCCCCCCTGATCCAGAAACTTGCCACCTCCTGAAACGAGCCACGTGAGCCCCACCTTCCGCGCGCTGCGCGTCCGCAACTACCGCCTGTACGCCATGGGCGGTGTCGTCTCCAACACCGGCACCTGGATGCAGCGGGTTGCCCAGGACTGGCTGGTCCTGCAGCTGCACCCCGACGCCGCCCACGCCAGCACGGCGCTGGGCATCACCACCGGCCTGCAGTTCCTGCCCATCCTGCTGCTCTCGCCGTACGCCGGCCTGATCGCGGACCGGATGGACAAGCGCCGCCTGCTGCAGCTGACCCAGGCGTGGATGGGGGTCACGTCCATCGGGCTGGCCCTCGTGGCGATCACCGGCATCGCGCAGCCGTGGATGGTCTTCCTCTCCGCGCTGCTGCTCGGCTGCGGCGCCGCCTTCGACGCTCCTGCGCGCCAGGCGTTCGTCAGCGAGATGGTCGGGCCCGACGACCTGACCAACGCCGTCAGCCTGAACTCCGCCACCTTCAACCTCGCCCGCGTCGTCGGCCCGGCCCTGTCCGGCGTCCTGATCGCGGCCCTGGGCTCCGGCGTCGAGGCCACCGGGTGGGTGATCGCGCTCAACGGCCTCAGCTTCCTCGCGGTGATCGCTGCGCTGCAGCTGATGCGGCCCTGGGAGCTCACCCCGATCGAGCGTCCGCCGCGCACGAAGGGGATGATCCGCGACGGAGTCCGCTACGTGCGGGACCGGCCCGTCCTGAAGATGGTCCTGATCGCCGGCTTCTTCGCCGGCACGTTCGGGATGAACTTCCAGATGACCTCGGCCCTGATGGCCACCCAGATCTTCGGCAAGGGCGCCAGTGAGTACGGCCTGCTCGGCACGACGCTCGCGGTCGGGTCCCTGACCGGCGCGCTCCTCGGCGCCCGGCGTACCAGCCGGCCGCGACCGCGGCTGGTCATCCTCGCCGGCCTGGCCTTCGGCACCGTCGAGGTGATCCTCGGCCTGATGCCGTCCTACCTCGCCTTCGCGGCGCTGACGCCCCTGCTCGGGCTGAGCCTGCTGACCATGCTCAACGCCGCCAACACCACGGTGCAGCTGAGCACGGCGCCCGAGATGCGGGGGCGGGTGATGGCGCTCTACATGACCGTGATCATGGGTGGCACGCCCATCGGTTCCCCCGTCGTCGGCTGGGTCGGCGCGACCTTCGGTGCGCGCTGGACCCTCATCGGGGGCGGCCTGATGTCCCTGCTGGGGATCGGGTTGGCGGTCCTGGTCTACCGCGGGCTGAGCCGTGGCCCGTGGTTCCCCTTCGGTCGCCGGGTGGCGCCGTCGGACGAGGAGACGGCCGACGAGCTGCTGGCCGCTTGAGGCCGGGTCTGAATCCGCGCCATGCCTAGACTCGCGACGTGAATCCCCGCTTCCGCCGCATGGTCATCCCGGTGGCGCTGGGCGGGCTCATCCTCATCGTCGTCCTCACGGCCCTGCTCAAGTGACCGAGCTCGACCAGGCACTGGCGACGCTCCGCACGGCGGTCCTCGACGAGGAGCGCCTCGTGCGAGCCCTGGCCACCGGCCGGCGTCGCGGTGAGGAGCAGCCGAGGTGGCGCCGCGTCGAGCTGAGGTACGTCGACCTCAAGGCCGGCAGGCGCCTCCAGGTCACGGCCTACGACGACACCCAGGCGCACACCAGCAACCACGAGGAGCCCGCGACGATCCTCGACGAGCTGCTGGCGATGCCGTTCGCCAACTGGCACGTGGACACCACCGACGCCACCCACCAGCTGCGGGTGACCAAGAAGGGCCGGCCCCTGCTGCACAGCGCGCGCACGGGAGGGCGGACGCCGGCACCGCGCGAGCACGACCGCACCAAGCAGCGACTGCTCCCCGAGGACCACCCGATGTTCCTCGCCCTGGGCATCGCCGGCCAGGACGGCCGGGTCAAGCCCTCGCGGCAGGCGAAGTTCCGCCAGGTCGAGGAGTTCGTCCGGGCGCTGTCCACGGCAGTGGGCGACGCCGAGCGCTCGGGGACGCTGCGGACACCGACCACCGAGCACCCGCTCCGCGTCGTCGACCTCGGCTGCGGCAACGCCTACCTGACCTTCGCCGCGCACGCGTGGCTGCGCGAGCGCTACCCGGTCCACACGACCGGGGTCGACGTCAAGGAGCAGTCGCGGGCGCACAACACCGACGTCGCCGGGCAGCTCGGCCTCGCCGACGAGATGTCGTTCGTGGCGGCCGGCATCTCCGACGTACGGCTGGAGGAGCCGCCCGACGTGGTCCTCGCGCTGCACGCCTGCGACACCGCCACCGACGACGCCCTGGCGCGGGCGGTGGGCTGGGGTGCCGACCTGGTGCTGGCCGCCCCGTGCTGCCACCACGACATCTCCGCCCAGCTGCGCGGGACCACGCCGCCCCCAGGCCACGAACCGCTCGTCCGTGACGGGATCCTGCGTGAGCGGCTGGCCGACACCCTCACCGACGCGCTGCGGGCGGCGATCCTGCGGCTCCAGGGCTACCGCGTCGACGTCTCGGAGTTCGTCGACAGCACCCACACGCCGCGCAACACCCTGCTGCGCGCCGTGCACACCGGCGCCCCGCCGACCCCGGAGCGCCGCGAGGAGTACGACGCCCTGGTGTCGGCCTGGCACCTGCGGCCACACCTCGCCGGGCTCCTGGAGCACGGGAGCGACCAGGCGTGACCCGGCTGCTCGCGGCCGCCGCTCTGGCCGCGGCGCTGCTGGTGCCCTCGGCGGCGACCGGAGCCACCACGGGGCGGGTCTTCCGGCTCACCGACCCCCGGATCGTCGAGGCCAGCAGCCTCGTCGACCTCGGTCCACGGATGGTGACCGCCAACGACTCGGGCAACGCCCCGGACCTCTTCTCGGTCGATTCCCGGACGGGCAGGACCGTCGGAGTCACCCACCTGCGTGTGCCTGCGGTGGACATCGAGGCGCTCGCGCCCGCCGGGGGCTCGCGCGTCTGGGTCGGTGACATCGGCGACAACACCGCGAGCCGCGCATCCGTCAGCCTCTACCTGGCACCCGTCGCGGCGCGCGATCTCGACGTGACGCCGCCGACGTACCGCCTCGTGTACCCCGACGGGCCGCACGACGCCGAGTCGATGTTCACCGACCGCTCCGGCCGGGTCTACGTCGTCAGCAAGGGACTGACCGGGGGATCGGTCTACCGGACCGGACGACACCTGAGCACGAGCAGGCCCAACCGGCTGGAGCGGGTCGCGCGACGTCCGCGAGTTCGCCACCGACGCGGCGATGCTGCCCGACCACCGGCACGTGCTGATCCGCGGCTACGGCGATGGCCGGCCTCTACACGTTCCCCGGCTTCCGAGCGACTCGGTGGCTTCCCGCTGCCGGCGCAGCCGCAGGGGGAGGGGATCTCGGTCGGCCGCGACGGCCGGATCCGGCTCAGCTCCGAGGGGCGCGATTCGGCGGTGCTGCAGGTGGCGCTGCCTGCCGACCTCGAGGCGAAGCTCGCGCCCCCTCCCACGGCCTCACCGACGCCCACCCCGTCCGCGGACTCGGAGAACCCCGCGCCCGCGACCGACAGCCGGTGGCGCCTCGACCTGGTGGTGGGCGGTGCCGGCAGTCATCCTGGCCGGGGGAGCGGCCCTCGGCCTGGGATGCGAAGGAGACGCCGATGAGGCTCACCGCGGTCCGCGGGGACATCACCGAGCAGCAGGTCGACGCGGTCGTCAACGCGGCCAACCGGGCCATGCGCGGTGGCGGCGGTGTCGACGGCGCCATTCATCGCGCCGGTGGCCCCGCCGTCCTCGAGGACTGCGTACGACGCTTCCCGCACGGCCTGGCCACCGGCGAGGCGGGCTGGACGACGGCCGGGGAGATGGCTGCGAGGTGGGTGATCCACGTCGTCGGGCCGAACTTCACGGCCGGGGAGCGGGACCGCTCGCTGCTGGTCTCCTGCTACGCCAACGCGCTGCGGGTCGCCGACGAGCTCGGGCGCCCGCACCGTCGCCTTCCCCCTGGTCTCGGCCGGCATCTACGGGTGGCCCAAGGACGACGCCATCGCGGCCGCCGTCGACACGCTCCGCTCCACCGAGACGGCGGTCGAGGAGTCCCGCCTGGTCGCCTTCGACGACGCGACGTACGACCGCATCCAGACTGCCCTCTAATTTCGCCGAGCGGGGTATCTCTGCACGCCGAGACGCGCCGACCGGGGCATCTATGCGCGCCAGGACGTGACGACCGGGGGATCTGTGAACGCTGGCCCCCCGCGCCGCCGTGCGAAACCTCCCCGCTCGGCCCTCTGAGTTGTACGAAGACCCCCGCTCGCCGGGCCTGAGCGTGCAACAAAGCCCCGCTCGGCGAATTACAGGGCGTCGACGACGAAGTCGATGCAGTGGGTCAGCGCCTCGACGTCGGCGGGGTCGATCGCGGGGTACATCGCGATGCGGAGCTGGTTGCGGCCGAGCTTGCGGTACGGCTCGGTGTCCACGATCCCGTTGGCCCGCAGGGTGGCGGCCACCGCGTCGGCGTCGATCGCCTCGTCGAAGTCGATCGTGCCGATCACCAGGGACCGGTGGGCCGGGTCCGCGACGTACGGCGTGGTGTACGACGTCCTCTCCGCCCAGCCGTAGAGCGCGTCCGAGGAGGCCGTGGTGCGTTCGACCATGCCCTCGAGGCCGCCCTTGCTGTTCATCCAGTCCAGCTGCTCGGCCATCAGGAACAGCGTGGCCACCGACGGGGTGTTGTAGGTCTGGTTCTTGCGCGAGTTGTCGATGGCCGTGGGCAGGTCGAAGAAGGCAGGGATCCACCGTTCGCTCGCGGCGATCGAGGCCGCCCGCTCCAGGGCGGCCGGTGACATCAGCGCGATCCACAGGCCACCGTCGGAGGCGAAGGCCTTCTGCGGGGCGAAGTAGTAGGCGTCCACCTCGGTGAGGTCGACCGGCAGCCCGCCGGCGCCGGAGGTCGCGTCGACCAGCACGATCGAGTCGGCGTCGCCGACCCGCTGCACCGGCGCCATCACCGCGGTCGAGGTCTCGTTGTGCGCCCAGGCGTAGGCGTCGACACCCTCCTCTGTCACCGGCTCGGGGCGCGAGCCGGGCTCGGAGGTGATCACCGAGGGCTCGGCCAGGAACGGCGCCGACTGCGGCCGCCTTGGCGAACTTCGAGGAGAACTCCCCGAAGGACAGGTGCTGGCTCTTCTCCCGGATCAGCCCGAAGGTGGCGACGTCCCAGAACGCCGTGGCGCCGCCGTTGCCGAGCACGACCTCGTAGCCGTCGGGCAGGCGGAACAGCTCGGTGAGCCCCTCGATCACCCGGCCCACCAGAGCGCGTACCGGCGCCTGGCGGTGCGAGGTGCCCATCAGGGAGACACCGGTCGCGGCGAGTGCGTCGAGCGCGCCCGCCGGCACCTTGGAGGGGCCGGCGCCGAAACGGCCGTCGGCGGGCTTGATCTCGTCGGGGAGCACGATGTCGGTCACGCTGGGCATTCTTCCAGCCCGAGGACGACGCCCGGAGGCCGGTGCGTCAGGCCGGCTGACCGACTCCTAGGGTGCGCGGCATGACGACTCCGTCGGGCTGGCGCATCGAGAGGGTGCCGATCACGCACCCGGACGCCGCCCGGCTGGTCGCCCAGGTGCAGGGCGAGTACGTCGCCCTCTACGGCAGCCCCGACGAGACACCCATCGACCCGTCGTACTTCGAGCTGCCGGCCGGGGCGTTCTTCGTCGGCTACCTCGGCGACGAGCCCGTCGCCACCGGGGCGTGGCGGCTGCGCAGCGACGTCGTCCTGGCAGGCGCCGCCCGCGCGGCCGAGGTCAAGCGGATGTACGTCGTACCGCAAGCCCGCGGTCGTGGCCTGGCTCGCCTGTTGCTGGCGCACCTGGAGACCACGGCTCGTGAGGCCGGAGCCGAGGCAATGGTGCTGGAGACCGGGATCGTGCAGCCCGAGGCGATCGCGCTCTACCTCTCCAGCGGCTACACCCCGGTCCCCGGCTTCGGCTACTACCGCGACTCACCGCTCTCCCGCTGCTTCGGCCGACTCCTCTCCGCGTGAACGCCGGCTGAGGGCGGGCCCTTCGAGACGGTTGCTGCGCAACCTCCTCAGGGACCCGACCGTTCGGGTCCCTGAGGAGGGCCGTCAAGGCCCGTCTCGAAGGGTCGCCGTCGTTGGCTTACTTGTCGAAGCTGGCGATGTCGATGACGAAGCGGTAGCGGACGTCGCTGTTCACCACGCGGTCCCAGGCCTCGTCGACCTCGTCGACGCCGATCGTCTCGATCTCGGCGCCCAGGCCGTGCTCGGCGCAGAAGTCGAGCATCTCCTGGGTCTCCCGGATGCCACCGATCTTCGAGCCGGCCATGCTGCGGCGCATGCCGGCCAGGGAGAAGGCCTGGAAGGAGTCGGGGTCGCTGGGGATGCCGACGTTGACCAGCGCGCCGTCGAGCCGCAGCAGCGAGAGGTACCGGTCGACCGGCAGGTTCGCCGCGACTGTGTTCACGATCAGGTCGAAGCTGTTGCGGAGGTCCTTGAAGGTCTGCCTCTCGCTGGTGGCGTAGTAGTGGTCGGCGCCGAAGCGGCGGCCGTCCTCCTCCTTCGACGTGGTCTGGCTGAGCACGGTCACCTCCGCGCCGAGGGCGTGCGCGATCTTCACGCCCATGTGGCCGAGGCCGCCCATGCCGACGATGGCCACCTTCTTGCCCGGTCCGGCGCCCCAGTGCTTCAGCGGCGAGTACAGGGTGATGCCTGCGCACAGCAGGGGCGCGGCGACGTCGAGCTCGACGCCCTCGGGGATGCCGAGCACGTAGTTCTCGTCGACGACGACCGAGCGGCTGTAGCCACCGAAGGTCGGCTCCCCGTCGTACTGCTTGCCGTTGTATGTCGGCACCTCGCCCTTGAGGCAGTACTGCTCCTCGCCCGCCTGGCAGTTCTCGCACTCGCGGCAGGAGTCGACGAAGCAGCCGACACCCACCCGGTCGCCGACGGCGTACTTCGACACCTCGGCGCCGACCTCCCGGACGATCCCGGCGATCTCGTGGCCAGGAACCATCGGGAACAGGGCCGCGCCCCACTCCTCGCGTCCCTGGTGGATGTCGGAGTGGCAGATGCCGGCGTACTTGACGTCGATCACGACGTCGTGGGCTGCCGGGTCCCGGCGCTCGATGGTGCTGCGCTCGAAGGGCTCCTTGGGGCCGCGGGTGAGAAGGGCGTCAACGGTCTGGGTCATGCCCCCACCCTGCCCGCTAGCGGACAACGGATCAAAGTGGGGAGAGGCTCAGTCCTGGTCGCCGGCGCCGCCGACGGGCTCGTCGCTCGCGTCGGTGTCGCCCCAGGCGTCGTTCCAGCCCTTGATCTCGCTGGCCTTGCGCTCGCCGGGCCCGGTGTAGATGGCCGAGGGGCGGATCAGGCGGCCGGTGGTCTTCTGCTCGAGGATGTGCGCCGACCAGCCGCCGGTGCGGGCGCAGGTGAACATCGAGGTGAACATGTTGGCCGGCACCTCCGCGAAGTCCAGGACGATCGCCGCCCAGAACTCCACGTTGGTCTCGAGCACGCGGTCGGGCCGTCGCTCCTTGAGCTCGGCCAGAGCGGCCTTCTCCAGCTCCTCGGCGACCTCGTAGCGGGGTGCGCCGAGCTCCTTGGCCGTACGGCGCAGCACCCGCGCGCGTGGGTCCTCGGCGCGGTAGACGCGGTGGCCGAAGCCCATCAGGCGCTCGCCGTCGTCGAGCAGCTTCTTGACGTAGGCCTTCGCGTCGCCGCTCTTCTCGACGTCCTCGATCATGCCGAGGACGCGGGAGGGGCGCCACCGTGCAGCGGGCCGCTCATCGCGCCGATGGCGCCGGAGAAGGCCGCGGCCACGTCGGCACCGGTGGAGGTGATCACGCGCGCGGTGAAGGTGGAGGCGTTCATGCCGTGCTCGGCGGCCGAGCTCCAGTAGGCGTCGATCGCCTTGACGTGGCCGGGTCGGCCTCGCCCTTCCAGCGGATCAGGAACTTCTCGGCGAGCGAGGCAGCCCTGGTCGACCTCGCGCTGCGGGACGATCGTGCTTGCCGAGCCCACGCGCCGACTGGGCGGCGTAGGACAGCACCATCACGGCGACCCGGCTCAGGTCCAGGCGCGCGCGCTCGTCGGAGATGTCGTAGGTCTGGCCCATCCCGAGCATCGGGGCCAGCATCGCGACGCCGGCCTGCACGTCGGCGCGCACGTCGCCGGTGTGGATGGCGATGTTGTACGGCTCCGCGGGAGGCAGCCCGGGCTCGTACTCACCGTCGATCAGGAGGCCCCAGACCTTCTCGAAGGGGATCCTCCCCACGATCTCCTCGATGTCGACGCCGCGGTAGCGCAGCGCGGAGCCTTCCTTGTCCGGCTCCGCGATCTGTGTCTCGAACGCGACGACGCCTTCGAGCCCGTGATGTACCTCAGTCATGCGAGGCATTCTGCACGGTCGGCCCCGATCCGCCTACAGGGGTGCACAGGTGCGCCATAGGTTGGGACCATGGCGGCTTCCCCTCGTCCCGGCGACGACCACGACCCCGGTCCCGACCCGGGTCCGGACCCCGGCACCCTGGCCGCTCTGCGGCGTGAGTACGGCGACGCCGGCCTTGACGTGCCGGACCTCGCCACCGACCCCATCTCGATGTTCCGCCGCTGGCTCGGCGACACCGTCGACGCCGGCGTGCACGAGCCCAACGCCATGGTGGTCGCCTCGGTCTCGGCGCAGGGGCGGCCCTCGACGCGGATGGTGCTGCTCAAGGCCGTCGACGAGCGCGGGTTCGTCTTCTACACCAACTACGAGTCCCGCAAGGGCCGCGAGCTGGACGCCGACCCCTCGTGCTCGCTGCTGTTCCCCTGGCACGACCTGCAGCGCCAGGTGCGCGTCGAGGGCCGCGCGGAGCGGGTCTCGCAGGAGGAGAGCGAGGCGTACTTCGCCAGCCGCCCGCGGGGCTCGCAGCTCGGCGCCTGGGCCTCGCCGCAGTCCGAGGAGGTGGCCGGTCGCGACGAGCTCGAGCAGCGGTACGCCGAGGTCGAGGCCCGCTTCGCCGGCTCCGAGGTCCCGCTGCCCCCGCAGTGGGGCGGCTTCCGGGTCGTCCCCGACGTCGTGGAGTTCTGGCAGGGCCGCAAGGGGCGGATGCACGACCGGCTGGTCTATCGGCGCGCGGGGGACGACGCGGCCTGGAGCATCGAGCGCCTCGCCCCGTGAGCCGCCGGAGGTTTACCCGGGCGTCCGGGTAATCCGAACCCTGGCGGGCAAAGTTATGCCTGCCAGGCTTCAGTTTTCCCGGACGCCCGGGGAAACTTGCCGTAAAAACCGTTTGTGAGTGAGTACTCACTCACTTATGATGTCCTGCATGACCCCTCGAGCCACGGCGTTGGCGCCGGAAGACCGGCGCCGCGCGATCGTCGCGGCGCTGGTCCCGCTGATCGCCGAGAGGGGTGGCGAGGTGAGCACGCGCGAGATCGCGCAGGCCGCCGGCATCGCCGAGGGGACGATCTTCCGGGCCTTCACCGACAAGCGGGAGCTGATGCTCGCCGTGGCGGAGGAGGCGATGAACCCCGCCGACGGTGAGCGGACCTTCCGCGAGGCGATCGAGGGGATCGACGACCTCCGCGCCAAGGTGGTGGTGGTCGCCCAGCGAATCCAGGCGCGGATGCACCTGACGATGACGGTGATGGTCGCGACCCGCCGCTACCTGATGGCCGAGGAGGGGGAGACCACCCCGCCCCGGGGTGCCAAGCCCGGACCGCCGGCCTTCGTCGTCGCGGCCCAGAACGACCTCAACGTCCCGGCTGACCACCATGTTCGAGGCCGCATCGCGACGAGCTGTCAGTGGCTCCCGAGGTGGCCGCGACCGCACTGCGCAGCCTCGTCTTCGGCTCGGGCCGCTTCGACGTCGGCCTTGGAGCTGCCTGCTGACCCCGACGGACATCGCCGACCTGCTGCTCGACGGCCTGCTGAGGAGGAAGCGCTGATGCTGCTCCGACTCGTCCGCACCCACCTGCAGCCCTACCGGCGCTGGCTGACCGCCGTCGTGGCGCTGCAGTTCACCGGGACGGTGGCGGCGCTGTACCTGCCCAGCCTGAACGCCGACATCATCGACAAAGGTGTCGCGACCGGCGACACGTCGTACATCCTCCACACCGGCATGGTGATGCTCGGTGTGGCGCTGCTTCAGATCGCCTGCTCGGTGACCGCGGTGTGGTTCTCCGCTCGTACGGCGATGAGCTTCGGCCGCGACGTCCGCTCCGCGATCTTCCACCGGGTGGGCGACTTCTCGCAGCGCGAGGTGCAGCAGTTCGGCGCGCCCTCCCTGATCACCCGCGAGACCAACGACGTGCAGCAGGTGCAGATGCTCGTGCTGATGAGCTGCACCCTGATGGTGGCGGCGCCGATCATGATGGTCGGCGGCGTGGTGATGGCCATGCGCGAGAACTTCGGCCTCTCCTGGCTGCTGGCGATCGTGGTGCCCGTGCTGGTCATCTGCATCGGCTTCATCGTGAGCCGGATGGTGCCGAGCTTCCGGGCGATGCAGACGCGCATCGACGAGGTCAACCGCCTGCTGCGCGAGCAGATCACCGGCGTCCGGGTGGTGCGCGCGTTCGTCCGGGAGCCCTACGAGACCGAGCGGTTCGCCGTCGCCAACGGTGACCTGACGACCGTCTCGGTGCGGGCCGGCCGGTGGCTGGCCGGGATGTTCCCCACCGTGATGCTGGTCGCCAACATCTCCTCCGTCGCCGTGCTCTGGTTCGGCGGGCACCGCGTCGAGAGCGGGCAGATGGAGGTGGGCGCAGCTGACGGCCTACCTCGCCTACCTGATGCAGATCCTGATGTCGGTGATGATGGGCACCTTCATGCTGATGATGATCCCGAGGTCGGCGGTCTGCGCCGACCGGATCATGGAGGTCCTGGACACCGACTCCTCCGTGGTGAGCGCCGAGCGAGCCGGTGACGGCGGTGGGGGAGCGCGGCACGCTGGTCTTCGACCAGGTGGAGTTCGCCTACCCCGGTGCCGACGTGCCGGTCGTGCGCAACGTCTCCTTCGAGGCGCACCCGGGGCAGACCGTCGCCGTGATCGGCTCGACCGGTGCCGGCAAGAGCACCATGGTCAACCTGGTTCCCCGGCTCTTCGACGCGACCGGCGGCCGCGTGCTCGTCGACGGGGTCGACGTACGCGACCTCGAGCCGGACCTGCTCTGGTCCACCCTCGGGCTGGTGCCGCAGAAGGCGTGGCTCTTCTCCGGGACGGTGCGCTCCAACCTGCGCTACGGCAAGTCCGACGCCACCGACGAGGAGATGTGGACGGCGCTCGAGGTCGCCCAGGCGCGCGACTTCGTGCAAGCCATGCCAGAGGGCCTGGACTCACCGATCTCCCAGGGCGGGACCAACCTCAGCGGTGGCCAGCGGCAACGGCTCGCGATCGCGCGGGCGCTGATCAAGCGCCCCGAGATCTACCTCTTCGACGACTCCTTCAGCGCCCTCGACCTCGCCACCGACTCCCGGCTCCGCGCGGCGCTGCGGCCGGTCACGCGTGACGCGACCCTGGTGATCGTGGCGCAGCGCGTCTCCACGATCCGCGACGCCGACCTGATCCTGGTCGTCGAGGACGGCGAGGTCGTCGGCCGCGGCACCCACCACGAGCTGCTGGAGACCTGCGAGACCTACCGCGAGATCGTGGAGTCCCAGCTGAGCGCGGAGGAGGCGGCATGAGCACCACCCAGCCGGCCCAGCTGAAGGAGACCGAGCGCGTCCAGGCCCCCGTCGGTGGTCCCGGCCGGGCGGCCCGTTCGGCGGCGGCATGGTCGGCCAGAAGGCCTCCAGCTTCGGGCCGTCGGCGCGGCGGCTGGTCGGCCGGATGGCGCCCGACCGGGTCAAGGCGCTGGCGGTCGTCGCCCTGGCCGTGCTCAGCGTCAGCCTGACCGCGATCGGGCCGAAGATCCTCGGCCGCGCCACCGACCTGATCTTCTCCGGCGTGATCGGCGGGCGGCTCCCGGCAGGGGAGACCAAGGCCCAGGCCGTCGAGGCGCTGCGCCAGCAGGGGCGAGGACAAGGTCGCGACGCTGGTCTCCGCCATGGACGTGACGCCCGGCCGCGGTGTCGACTTCGGCGCCGTGCGGCGACGTGCTGCTGGTGGTGCTCGCGTGTACGTCGCCGCCTCGGTGCTCGCCTGGCTGCAGGGCTACCTGCTCAACGACGTCGTCCAGGGCACCGTGCTGCGGATGCGGGCGGAGGTCGAGGACAAGGTCAACAAGCTGCCGCTGAGCTACTTCGACCGGCAGCCGCGCGGCGAGCTGCTCAGCCGCGTGACCAACGACATCGACAACGTCAGCCAGACCCTGCAGCAGACGATGAGCCAGCTGATGACGTCGCTGCTGACCGTGGTCGCGGTGCTCAGCGTGATGGTCTGGATCTCACCGCTGCTCGCCCTCGTGGCCCTGATCTCCGTGCCCCTCTCGATGATCGTGACCAAGCAGGTGATGGGCCGCTCGCAGGGGATGTTCATCGACCAGTGGCGTCGTACGGGCAAGCTGAACGCCCACATCGAGGAGACCTTCTCCGGACACGCTCTGGTCAAGGTCTTCGGCCGCCAGCAGGAGGTCGAGGAGGTCTTCGCCCGCGAGAACGAGGAGCTCTACCGGGCGAGCTTCGGCGCCCAGTTCGTGAGCGGCCTGATCATGCCGGCGATGATGTTCATCGGGAACCTGAACTACGTCGCGATCGCGGTGATCGGGGGACTGCGCGTCGCGAGCGGCTCGATCTCGCTGGGCGACGTGCAGGCCTTCATCCAGTACTCCCGGCAGTTCACCCAGCCGCTGACCCAGGTCGCCTCGATGGCCAACCTGCTGCAGTCGGGGGTCGCCTCGGCGGAGCGGGTCTTCGAGCTCCTCGACGCCGAGGAGCAGTCCACCGAGGTCGACGGATCGCCCGTCAGTGCCGCGGAGCGCCGCGGGCAGGTCAGCTTCGAGCGGGTCTCGTTCTCCTACGACCCCGAGCGGCCGCTGATCGAGGACCTCTCCCTGGTCGCGGAGCCCGGCCAGACCGTCGCGATCGTCGGGCCCACCGGCGCCGGCAAGACGACGCTGGTCAACCTGGTGATGCGCTTCTACGAGGTCGACTCCGGACGGATCACCCTCGACGGGGTGGACATCGCCTCGATACCGCGCTCGGCGCTGCGCAGCCAGATCGGGATGGTCCTGCAGGACACCTGGCTGTTCGAGGGCACCATCCGCGACAACATCGCCTACGGCCACCCGGGAGCGACCGAGGAGCAGATCCTCGAGGCCGCGCAGGCCACGTTCGTCGACCGGTTCGTGCACTCCCTCCCCGACGGCTACGACACCCACATCGACGAGGAGGGATCGAACCTCTCCGCCGGTGAGCGCCAGCTGGTGACCATCGCCCGGGCCTTCCTCTCCGATCCCGCGCTGCTGATCCTCGACGAGGCCACCTCGTCGGTGGACACCCGCACCGAGCTGTTGCTGCAGCACGCGATGGCAGCCCTGCGCACCGACCGCACGTCGTTCGTGATCGCCCACCGGCTCTCCACGATCCGCGACGCCGACCTGATCCTGGTGATGGAGGACGGCGCGATCGTCGAGCAGGGCACCCACGAGGAGCTGCTCACCGCAGGTGGCGCCTACGCCCGCCTGTACGACGCCCAGTTCACCGCCGCCGTCACGGGCTGAGGTCAGGCACCCTCCCCGGGGTGCCCGTAGTCCGCGTCCTCCTGGGTGAGCGGAGCCGTGTCGGCATCGCCCTCGGTGTCGGCGCCGATCTCGTCGTCCTTCTCGCCGGTCTGGTCGGGGTGCTTGGCCAGGGGGTTGTCCTCCTCCGGGCGCACGTCGGGAGGCAGCTGGTCGTCGGTGATCTCGCCCTGCTCGCCCGTCTCGACGTCGCCGCGTGAGTCCTGGCTGTCGTCGCTGCTGCTGTCCTCGCCGGCGCCCTCGGGCTGCTGATCGCTCATGGGCTCTTCTTACCCCAGCCCCTCCTGCTGGAACACACCAATACCTCGTTGAGTCCGGGCCGTTCGCGTTCTACGGTGGTGGCACACGGGAAAGGAGGTGGTCCGAGGAATGAGTTCTTCTAGGACGCGTGAGGTGGCTGCCCGCTAGCAGCGCACCAGCCAGTGGCCGTGTGGCGCGCTGGCGAATCTCAAGCAGTCACCCGACCCGCAGGCGACCCGGACGTCACGTCCACCGGGGCGGCCCCCACCAGGGGCCACGCCTGCGGGTCGCTGCTGTTTGTAGGCTGTCGGCGTGGTGGACGACGAGACCCTCCGCTCGCTCGAGCACGAGATGGGTGTGCTGGTACGACGCCTGCGCCGGGTGATCGCGGAGCGAGCCAAGATGGTCCACCCAGACCTCTCCCCGGTCGCCTACTCCATGCTGGTGGCGCTGCACGACTCCGGGCCGCGACGGGCGAGCGACCTCGTCGGTCAGTTCTCCATCGACAAGGGCGCCGTCAGCCGCCAGGTGCAGGCGCTGCTCGAGCTCGAGATGATCGAGCGCACGCCCGACCCGGAGGACCGGCGGGCTGCGATCCTCGCGATCACCGAGGAGGGGGAGCGGCGGCTGAAGAAGATCATGCACACTCGGCGCGAGGAGCTCCGCGAACGGCTTGCCGGGTGGGAGACCGACGACCTGGACGACTTCGTCACGGCCCTGGGACGCTACAACGCCTCCTTGGAGGAGCCGGATCGCTGAGCCCCCGTCTGCGGGCGATCAGCCGTTGAACCGGTCGGGATCGACCGCGACCCAGGTATGGGCGGCACGGCCCACGATCCGGCCGTCCGAGTCGTGCAGGGTCGCGGCGGTGAAGGTGCGTCGACCTTCGCTCCCGCGTCGTTCGGCGGTCACCACGTGCGGCTCCCCGACGACCGGAAGGTCGTCGACGGTCGCGGTCATCTCACCAAGCACCATCAGCCGCTCGGTGAGGTCGCCCGCCCACCCGCCGGCGCAGTCGAGAGCGGCCCAGGTGGAGGCCAGGCAGGCCCGGCGGCTCGACTCGTCGTACTCGTGCCAGTCGGCGGACAGGCTGGCGTCCGGTGTCCACGGCGCCGCCACCCGGGTCCTGCCCTCCTGGGCCGGGGCCACCTCACCGGGGAAGATCCGCAACCCGTCGTCGCGCTCGGTCCCGCACACGAAGCAGGTCGGGAAGGGGTGGGACCGCAGGCCGGGATAGGACTCGCTGGCGGCAGCCGCCTCGGTCCACGAGACCGCCTCGACCGACTCGATCTCCTGGTCGACGTACGACGCCTCCGCGACGAGCGCGCCGCCGAAGCCCAGGCTCAACCCGTCGTCGGCGGGGGTCAGCTGCATGCTCGCCTCGAGCGGCGGGGGCTGGTGCAACCTGACCGCCACCGGACGCGCGAAGGTGTCGCCGAGCTCGTGCGCGAGCGCACCGGAGACGTACCCGCCGTTGGCCGAACGCGCCGGCCCGCGGTAGCGGGAAGGGATGAGCAGGGTGTCCCTCACGCCCCACACACTGCAGGCCTCGCGCGGCATGGGCAACAATGACAGCGTGAGCGACCTGATCGACACCACGGAGATGTACCTCCGGACCATCTACGAGCTGGTCGAGGAGGGCATCACCCCGCTGCGTGCCCGGATCGCCGAGCGGCTGCACCAGAGTGGGCCCACCGTGAGCCAGACCGTGGCCCGGATGGAGCGCGACGGCCTGCTGACCGTCGAGGGCGACCGGCACCTGCAGCTCACTCCCGAGGGCACCAGCCTGGCCATGCGGGTGATGCGCAAGCACCGGCTCGCCGAGCGCCTGCTGACCGACGTGATCGGGCTCGACTGGGAGCTGGTGCACGAGGAGGCGTGCCGGTGGGAGCACGTGATGAGCGAGACCGTGGAGCGACGACTGCTCGAGCTGCTCGACCACCCCACCGAGTCGCCGTACGGCAACCCCATCCCGGGGCTGGCAGAGCTCGGCGAGGCCCCCGGGGGCGAGCAGTTCCGCGAGGGCGTCGAGGCGCTGAGCACGGCTGTCGGGAACGAGTCCCGCCGGGTGATGGTGCGCCGGATCAGCGAGGAGATGCAGAAGGACGAGAACCTGATGGGGGCCCTGCGCCGCTCCGGCGCGATGCCCGGTCAGGTGGTGGCGGCGGTGACCACCGAGGAGGGCGTGCTGCTGGGCAGCTCAGGCGAGACGGCCGAGATCGTGCCCGAGGCCGCCGAGCACATCTTCGTCACGCCCGCCTAGCTCCGCTCGCTCGGCGAGGGCGCAGAGCCACTCGCTGCAGCCCGCCTCGACCTTGAGGGTGGCGAGCTCGTCACCACGGGTCGGGCCCCGGTTGACGATCACCACGGGCAGACCCGCCTTGGCGGCGTACCGGACGAAGCGAAGGCCCGACATCACGGTGAGCGAGGAGCCGGCTACCAGCAGGCTGTCCGCGTCGTCGAGTGCGGCGTAGCACCGCTCCACGCGTTGCCGGGGCACGTTCTCCCCGAAGAACACCACGTGCGGCTTGAGCCGGCCGCCGCAGCCGGAGCACCCGGGTACGACGAAGCCCTCGGTCTCGTCGAGCTCGACGTCGCCGTCGGGGCGTGCCGCGACGTGCGCGTGCGCCTCCAGCCACCCGGGGTTCTCCGCGGCAAGGCGCCGCTGCATGGCGGTGCGGTGCACGTCGGCGCCGCAGTCGAGGCAGACCACCTCGCTGATCCGACCGTGCAGCGCCACCATCGCCTGCTGGCCGGCGCGCTCGTGCAGCCCGTCGACGTTCTGCGTGATCAGGAAGGACACCTGACCAAGGGACTCCAGCCTGGCCAGCGCCCGGTGGCCGGCATTGGGCTCGGCCCCGCCCATCCGGGACCACCCGAGGTGGGCGCGTGCCCAGTAGCGCCGCTGGTTGTCGTCGCTGGCGACGAACTCCTGGAAGGTCATCGGCGCCCGCACGGGCGCCCCCGGACCGCGGTAGTCGGGGATCCCGGAGTCGGTGCTCAGGCCGGCGCCGGTGAGCACCACCGTGCGGCCGCTGAGGAGGTCCATGGATCGAGCAGAGTCGAGATCAGCCGCGTGCGTAGCGGATCTCCGCCCTCGCCCTGGCCTTGGCGGCCTCCTCCTCGCGGTTCTTCGGCGGCGCGTTGGTGCTCAGGTGCTCGAGGAGGTGACGGGTGGCGTGCTCGACGTCGGCGACCGCCTGGTCGAAGGCAGCCTGGTTCGCCTGGGAGGGCCGCGTCGATCCGCTGATCTTGCGGACGTACTGCACGGCCGCGGCATGCACCTCGTCGCGCGTTGCCGGAGGTTCGAAGTTGTGGAGAGTCCTGATGTTGCGACACATGTGGAGAGAGTACGACGCAGCGGGGCGCCCTTCGAGACGCTCCTCGACAAGCTCGGACAGCGTCGGCTCCTCAGGGACCCGGGGTCCAGAGCACGACCCGGTCGCCGACCAGCGCCACCCGGCCGTCGTCGAGGGGGAGGGCGCGCTGGGACCAGCCGCCGGCACCGCGCAGGTCGTGTGCACTGATGCTCCCGTTCGCATCGACGTGAAGCGCCACCATGACGGCTCCGTCGGCTGCCCCCTCGAGCTGCGTGATCGCCGTACCGGCTCCCTCGCCCGCGGGCAACCAGGTGAAGGCATGCGGGTCGTTGGCCACCTGCAGCCACGTCTGCGCCCCGAGGCCGAGCTCGCCGAGCTGGCGGGCGTGGGCGGGGTCCCCGACGTCGAAGACCGCCGCCTTGGCCCCCTCCGTCTGCCCTCCGCTGCTTGCGGCCGTGCCGAGGCCCAGCAGCCGACCGTTGCCGATCGGGTGGAGGTAGGAGGAGAAGCCGGGCAGGTGCAGTGCGCCGACGGCACGCGGTCGGGACGGGTCGGCGACGTCCACGGTGTACAGCGGGTCGGTCTGCCGGAAGGTGACCAGGACGGCGAGGTCGTCGAACCAGCGCACCGACTGGATCTCCTCGTCACGACCGAGACCGCGCAGCAGTCCGACGGTGACGAGGCGGTCGCCCTGCACGTCCAGCACCGCGATGCCGTTGTCGTCGCCGGGGGCCGTGGTCGCCGTCCGGGTGTCGCACCGGCCACCGCCTCGGCCAGGAGAGCGCGATCCGCAGGTGGCCGTCGTGCTCGTCGAAGGACCAGCTGTCCCGAGCCTCGCCGTCGACCCGGCCGGAGGCGAGGTAGCGGGTCTGGTCGCCGTCGATGGCGAAGGCGTGCACGTCGGTGTGTGGCGCGAGCGATCGGCCGGATGATCGCCATCGGGTGGCGGAACGGGAGGCCGGCGTCGGTGGACCACACGTAGAGCCGGTCGGTGGAGGAGTACACCTGCGAGCCGCTGCCGGTCACCGCGACGGAGGAGACGGGGGAGTCGTCCCCCGGGTCGCAGGGTGAACACGCCCACCGTCGTGGTGGCGTCCCGTGCCGACGTGGACGCCGGGTGGTAGACCTGCCCGCAGTCGACAGCTCGGCTGCTGCTGCCCTCGGCCCGCACCGACGGGAGCCACTTGTCGATGGCGGCGGTGCGGACGACCTCACGGTTGCGCGCGGCGGCCGCGGCGCGTGGAGCATCCCGTGGCCCGGGTGCACGAACGGGAGGACCGGCAGCCCGGTCGAGGTGATCAGGCGCACCGTGTCGCCGTACTGCCTCATCGACAGTGCCGACCCGGACCAGGTCGTGTGCCCGGCCAGCCGGGGGGCCGCCGGGTCGGTCAGGTCGAGGTCGAACAGGTCGGTGCTGTTGCTCCGCACGATGTCCGGCCCGAACGCCTCGTCCACCATGCCGAGGGGCTGGCTCGCGGTGAGCAGCGCGTGGCCGTCGACGAGCAGGAGACCGCCGGCGACGAGGCCGCTCGGCAGGTGCCAGGTCGCCACGTCTCGCGGGACGGCTCCGCGGGCGTCGGTGACGACGACCTCCCGGTCCCGCACCCGTACGACGATGCGGCCGTCGGTCTTCGCGACGTCGGGCTCGTCGACCCCCGCCTCCTGGGTGTTGGTGCCGGTCGACCCGTTGCTGACCGCGTCGTCGGCACCGGCCGTGGCCGTGTCGAGGCGGCCCGATCCCTCGCCGGCACCGGCGCGCGGAGCGCGTAGACCGGGGCGCACCAGCCGTCGGGCCCGACCTGCCCGATCGTGCGGTCGACGTACCACTGCCGCAGCGCCTCGCAGCTGGCGAACGGGGTGAGGCCCGGTCCGGCCGTCGGCCCGCCGCTGGGTGCCGAGCCGGGCACCAGGGCGCCGAGGAGCGTGAGTGCCGCGGCGAGCGCGCCGCTGGGTGAGCGACCGGGTGCGGGTGCCCAGCAGTCTGGTTCTCATGGGGGTGTGACGCACGTCCTGCCGGAGAGGTTCCCATCGTGCGTCAGGATGGGCAGATGCCCGACTCTGCTGCTCGCGACCACGACATCGTCCTGCTCGGCGCCACCGGCTTCACCGGTGAGCTGACCGCCGCCTACCTGGCCAGGCACGCCCCGCAGGGGCTGCGGTGGGCGTTGGCCGGGCGCAACCAGGCCAAGCTGGAGGGGGTCCGTGACCGTCTCGCCGAGATCGACCCGGAGCTGAAGAACCTGCCGTTGCTCCAGGCCGACAGCTCCGACGAGGCGTCCCTGCGGGTCCTCGCCGAGTCGACCGGCGTCGTGATCACCACGGTCGGGCCGTACCTCGAGCACGGTGGTCCGCTGGTCGCGGCGTGCGCCGCCGCCGGCACCGACTACGTCGACCTGACCGGCGAGCCGGAGTTCGTCGACCGGATGTACCTCGAGCACCACGACGCGGCGGTCGCCTCGGGTGCGCGGATCGTGCACGCCTGCGGCTTCGACTCGATCCCGCACGACCTCGGCGCCTGGTACACCGTGAGCAAGCTCGGCTCGAGCGAGCCGATCACGCTGCGCGGCGTCGTCCGCGCCGGTGGGATGGCCTCGGGGGGCACCTTCGCCTCCGCGATGGGGGCGATGAGCAGGGCCAGGCAGATGCGCCAGGCGATGGTCGCCCGGCGCGAGAAGGAGGGCCGACCCGATGGTCGGAAGTCGCGTGCCGTCGCCGGGAGGCCGCACCGCGACTCCACGCTCGGCCTCTACCTGCTCCCGATGCCCACGATCGACCCGTTCGTCGTGGCCCGCTCCGGCGCTGCCCTGGCGTCGTACGGGCCGGACTTCCGCTACAGCCACTACGCCGGCCTGAAGACGCTTCGCTACACCCTCGGCGGGGTGGCCGTGGTCGGCGGCGTCGTGGTGGCGGCCCAGGTGCCGCCCCTGCGCAACTTCCTGAAGAAGCGGCTGCCGCAGGGCTCGGGCCCGTCCCCCGAGCGCCGGGCGAAGTCGTGGTTCACCGTCGACTTCGTCGGCGAGAGCGCCGGCCGCACGGTCCGCACCCGCGTCTCCGGCGGCGACCCCGGCTACGACGAGACCGCGAAGATGCTGGCCGAGTCCGCGCTCTGCCTCGCCCTCGACGACAACCCGCAGACCGCTGGCCAGGTCACCACCGCCCAGGCGATGGCCGAGAACCTGCTCCGGCGCCTGCAGGCCGCCGGGATCCGCTTCGAAGAGGTCTGAGCCTGTGACGCGAGCTTGCTCGCGCCACAGACCAGCGAAGAGGTTGAGGTGCCGCGCACTCCGGCGCGCAGCGACGGAGTGGGTACGGCCTCGAAACCTAGGAGAACCGCGTCACCGGCGGCTCCGAGGCGCACTGTGTGACCGAACCTTGCGGATGCGCGCGATGTTTCGCGCACTGGGCGCGGTTTCACCGGCCCGCCGGTGAAACCGCGGGCTCAGGCGAACAGCGTCTCGCCCACCCACCCGGAGCGAGACCGCACCCCGGGAGGTACGGCGAACAGGCCGGACCCGGTGTGCTGGAGGTACTCCATCAGGCCGTCGCGGGCCGAGAGCCGGGTCTGCATCGGGATGTACTGCTCGACGGGGTCACGGACGAAGGCGATGAAGAACAGGCCGGCGTCGAGTCGGCCGAGGTCGTTGGAGCCGTCGGTGAAGTTGTAGCCGCGACGCAGCAGCTTCACGCCCTTGTTCATCGTCGGGTGGGCCAGCCGCACGTGCGAGTTCATCGCGATCAACGGGCCGTCGCGCCCCTGGAGGTCGAACTTCGGCTCGGTGAACTCCTTGCCGCCGGAGAGCGGGGCTCCCTCGCCGCGGTCGCGCCCGACGAGCGTCTCCTGCTCGCTGAGGCTGGTCCGGTCCCACGACTCGATGCGCATGTTGATCCGCCGAGCCACCAGGTAGGACCCGTCGGCCAGCCAGTCGGCTGCCGGGTCGTCGCCCGGGTGCACCCAGACGAACTTGTCCACGTTGGCAGGGTCCTCGACCTTCAGGTTGGCCGTGCCGTCCTTGAAGCCGAGCAGGTTGCGTGCGGTCTGCTGCTTGGTCGAGGTCGAGGAGGTGCGGCCGAACCCGAGCTGGGCCCACCGCATCGCGACGGTGCCGAACCCGATCCTGGCGAGGTTGCGGATCGCGTGCACCGCCACCTGCGGGTCGTCCGCACAGGCCTGCACGCACAGGTCGCCGTCGCTGCGGGAGGGGTCGAGGTTGTCGGCCGGGAAGTGCGGCAGCGGGCTCAGCGACCGCGGCCTGCGATCGGCGAGGCCGAACCGGTCCTTGCCGTCGCGGCCGAACAGCGACGGACCGAACCCGAAGGTCAGCGTCAGTCCCGAGGCCGGAAGCCCCTCGGCCTCACCGGTGTCGGTCGGCGGTGCGTCGTACGGCGTCGGGGCGTTGCCGCCCACCATGGCGCCGGCCGTCATCTGTCGCGCTGCGGCCGTCCACTCGCGCAGCAGCGAGACGAGCGCGTCGCGCGACTCGGTCGTCACGTCGAAGGAGGCGAAGTGCAGCCGGTCCTGGACCGGTGTGGTGATCCCCGCCTGGTGGCGGCCGTGGAAGGCGTACGCCGAGCCGGCCGCGGGTCCACCCCCCGAGTCGTCCCCGGAGCTGCCCCAGGCGTAGCCACCGACCCCAGCGGCGCCGGCCGCCAAGGCGCCTGCACCGGCGGCACCGAGCAGGCGTCGTCGGGAGAACGAGCCGCGGCCGTTCTCCTCGGGTTCGTGGTGCGTGTCGTGCGGGTTGGTCACAGGGTGACGGCTCCGGTCATCTTGGAGAGCGGCTCGGCCAGGGCGTTGACCGCGTCGGAGAGCTGCTTGCGCTGGGCCGCGGTGACCTTGTCGTAGAAGACGAAGCCGTTTGCGGTCTTGTACTTGTCGAGCAGCGGCTGCAGCTTGTCGAAGGCCGCCTGGATCTGCGCCGACAACGCCGGGTTCTTGACCTCCAGGATCGGCTTGAGGCCCTCGTAGCCGACCCGTGCGCCGTCGACGTTGGCCTGGAAGTCCCAGAGGTCGGTGTGCGACCAGGTGTCCTCCTCGCCGGTGATCTTGCTGGCGGCCACCTCGTCGAGCAGGCCCTTGGAGCCGTTGCCGATCTGGTCGACGGTGAACTTCAGCGTCTGCACGCGCTTGTGCAGCTCGGTGGTGTTGGCCAGCAGGTTCTCGCCGTACTTCTTCCGCCCGGCGGCGTCGAGGGCGGAGTACCCCTTTGCCGGGGGCCACAGGTCCTTCTCCACCCGGTGCCAGCCGGTCCACTCCTGGCCCTTCTCGAGGTCGGCCTCGCGCAGGTCCAGCTCTGGGTCGAGGTCGCCGAAGGACTCCGCCACCGGCTCGATGCGCTCGTAGTGACCGCGTGCGGCCGGGAAGAGCGTCCTGGCCTTCGCGGTGTCGCCGGACTCGTAGACCTTCACGAACTGGGTGGTCGCGTCGAGGAGCTCCTGCGCCTGGTCCTTGACGTAGGCGGCGTACTGCGAGGTGGCCGCATCGATGTCGGCCTGGGAGACGCCCTTGATCGAGGTGTCCTTGCCGGAGTCGGTGACCTGGAACGCCGAGCGGATGCCCTGGCCCTTCATGCCCGGCTTGCACGCCGTGACGTACTTGCCGGGCTGGGCGCGGACCACGAGGTCTCGGGTGAGCCCGGGGCCGATGTTCTCGATCTCGCCCACGATGCGCAGCCCGTCGGAGGCGTAGAGGTAGAACTCGGTGACCTGGTCACCGGTGTTCTTGACCTTGAAGACCACGTTGCCCGACGGAGCCTTCTTCGCGGTCAGGTCGCAGGTCCCGCTCGAGGAGTCGACGTTGATCGTGCCGGTGCTCTTCGCGCCCTTCCCGGTGTCGTTGGACTGGGTCAGGCTGCACGCCGAGCCGGTGGCGGCGAAGGCGGTCAGGGCGAGGGCGCATGCGGCAGTGCGGGAGCGGTTCACAGGAGTGAGCCTTTCGGGGGTCAGGCGGCTTCTGCAGGCTGACGGGGGGCGGGAGAGGTGGACGCGGGACGGGGTTGGCGGGTGCGCAGGAGGAAGACCGTCATCGTCGGCACCAGGTAGAGCACCCAGGCCGCGGCCTCCAGCCACGTGGTGGCGGGGGAGAAGTTGAGCGTGCCCTTGAGCAACGTGCCCGACCACGAGGCGGGCGGGATCGCGTTGCTGACGTCGAAGGCCAGGTTGTTCAGGCCGGGCAGGACGCCGGCCTCCTGCAGGTCGTGGACGCCGTACGACAGGACGCCGGCCGCGACGACGATCAGGATGATGCCGGTGTAGCGGAAGAACTTGGCCAGGTTGATCTTCAGCACGCCCTTGTAGAAGGCGAACCCCATGGCCACAGCCGTGAGGATCCCGAGCAGGGCGCCGAGGAAGGGCACCAGGGTCGAGGAGCCGGTGTTGGTGGTCGCCTGGGTGGCCGACCAGATGAACAGCGCCGTCTCGAGACCCTCGCGACCCACGGCCAGCAGTGCGACCACGGCGAGGCTGGTGCCGCCGGCATCAGCAGCGACATCGATCTTGCCGCGCAGCTCGCCGGAGAGGCCGCGTGCGTGGCGAGCCATCCAGAAGACCATCCAGGTGACGAAGCCGACCGCGATCACCGACAGCGTGCCGCCCAGACCCTCCTGCGCCTCGAAGGTCAGGCTCCGCGGCCCGAAGGTGAGCAGCGCGCCGAAGGCGAAGGAGACGACGATGGCCACCCCGACGCCGGCCCAGATCCGCGGCAGCAGGCTGCGCCGGTCGGTCTTGACCAGGTAGGCCACCAGGATCACCACGACGAGGCTCGCCTCGAGTCCCTCACGCAACCCGATCAGGTAGTTCCCCAGCGGGAAGGACGTCATGGCGGTGACTCCGGACGGCTCGACGGTCATGGCGAAAGGTAAGGCTTGCTTAAGTAAGGTAATCCTTACTGCGTCCCCACGACAACCCGGGGTCCCACGACGACCACGCCGAGATAGTGCCGACGAGAAATGGGTGCCCCAACTCGGTGCCCCAGGCCAGAGTCGAACTGGCGACCTTTCGCTTAGGAGGCGGCTGCTCTATCCACTGAGCTACTGGGGCGGGGCCGGATCGGGCCGGCGTACATCTTGGCACGCCGCCTACTCAGGTGGCCTTCAGCCAAACATGGCAGGATTTGGGCGGCCCCGATCACAGGTTCACAATGGGGGGTCCGCCATCCGAGATCGGGGTCCTGTTGTCCGAGGAAGAGCCGCGTCGTCCTGACCGACGTACTCATCGACGACGTGTCCTGAAGCGGATCGGCATCGGCGCGCTCGTCGTCGTGCTCCTGCTGTCCACCGCGCTGGTGGTGGTCTACAAGAAGCTCGAGGGCAACATCCACCAGATCTCCGACGTCGGCCTCGGCAAGGACCGGCCCGACAAGCCCAAGGTGTCCGGTCCGAAGGAACCGCTGAACGTGCTGATCATGGGCTCCGACGACCGCAAGGGCACCAACATCGGTGGCGAGACCCCGGGGCTCTCCGACACCACGATCCTGCTGCACCTCTCGGCCGACCGGAAGCGGGCGTACGGCGTCAGCATCCCGCGTGACGCGATGGTGGAGCGGCCGACCTGCCTGTCGAAGAACGGCAAGAAGGAGCTGCCCGGAGGCATCCGGCAGTTCAACGCCGCGTTCGCGGTGGGCGGACCGACCTGCACCGTCCGCACCGTCGAGCACCTCACCAACATCAGCATCGACCACTTCGTGGTGGTGAACTTCGCCGGCTTCAAGGGCATGGTCAACGCGGTCCACGGGGTCACCGTCTGCGTGCCGACCGAGGTCAACGACACCGTCGGCCACATCCACCTGCCCGAGGGGACCTACAAGGTCAACGGCAACCAGGCGCTGGACTACGTGCGCGTGCGCCACGACCTCGGTGCGCCCACCGGCGACATCGGCCGGATGAAGCGCCAGCAGGCCTTCATCTCCGCGATGATCTCCAAGGTGTACTCGGCCGGCACCCTGGCCAACCCGGTCCGGCTCTACAAGTTCCTCGACGCCGCCACCAGCTCGCTGTCGACCGACGCCGGGTTCGCCCACCTCAAGGACCTGGCCTCCCTCGGACGTTCGCTCAAGGGCATCGGCCTGGACAAGATCAAGTTCATCACCGTGCCCAACCAGCCCTACCCGCCGGACACCAACCGGCTCGAGTTCGCCCCCGACGCGGCGAACCTGTGGCGCAAGATCCGCTACGACAAGCCGCTGGGCCGGCTGGGGGCCGACGCACTGTCCCCGGGCAGCGACCAGCCCGGCAAGCAGCCCAGCGGGACGGCGTCCCCCACGCCGTCGGGCAACGCCTCACCCAGCGCGACACCGGACGCCCAGGCGAAGGAGGCCGCACGCAAGGAGGCGGCAGCCGAAGCCGGCCTCTGCGCGTGACCGGCGGCCCGCGCCGACGCGCCCGGGCCGGCGCGGCTTGCTGTGATCGATTCGTTACCCGAGGATGACGCTGTGAGGGTCGTGCTGACCGGAGGAACCGGTGTCATCGGACGAGCTGCGCTCACCACTCTCGTCGATGCCGGCCACGAACCCGTGGTCGTGGCCCGTTCCGAGACCAGTGCCGGCGCCGTTCAGGAGCTCGGGGCGGAGCACGTGCGCGGGGACGTGCTCGACGTCGCCACCCTCGAGAAGGCGTTCGAGGGTGCAGACAGCGTGGTCAACCTCGCCACCAGCATCCCGGTCGGGCACAGCGCTGCGGTTCCGCGGGCGTGGCGACGCGACGACCGGCTGCGTACCTCCGGAGTGGCCAACGTCGTCGAGGCGGCGCGGCGCGGCGGCGTACGTCGGGTGGTGCAGGCGAGCGCCAGCTTCCTCTACGCGCCGCAGGGTGATGAGTGGATCACCGAGAACAGCCCGGTCGCGATCACCGAGATGAACGAGCCCACGGCCGTCGCGGAGTCGCTGGTGCAGGAGTACACCTGCGACTCGCGCATGGGTGTGGTGCTGCGCTTCGGGCAGATCGTCGGCGACGATCCCCAGACCCGCCACCTCGTCCGCGCCACCGCGGCCGGGCGACGCATCGGCATCGGCCAGCCCTTCGACTGGACCCACGTCGTCCACGTCGACGACCTCGGCCCAGCGGTGCTCGCGGCGCTGCACGCACCCAGTGGCGTCTACAACGTCGGCGCCGAACCGGTGCTCCGCGTGGACCTGGTCCAGGGGTACGCCGAGGCGGCGCACACCGCGGCGGCACCGTTCCTCGGGGTGATCGGCCGGCGGTTGCTCGGCGGCAGGCTCGAGCCGTTGGCCAGGTCGTTGCGCGTGTCCTCCGACCACTTCGCGGCACAGACCGGTTGGTCGCCGACCCGGCCGAAGTTCGACGCGACCTGGCTGGACGCGGCCGTCGCCCGGTGCCTCACTGATGCCACCGCCTGAGACTCCGACGCCAGAGGAACGGCCGGCCCCGGAACAGCCGGAGCCGACCGCCGAGGAGCTTCGCCGGCGCCGCAAGCGGCTCGCCGAGATCTTCGGCGACGTCCTCCCCGGCCAGACCTCCGACGACCTCGATCCCTCCTCCGACGAGGCGGAGGGCGATCGAGAGGCGTGGCTACGAGGTCAGGTGCCGCCGCACCACGGCTGAGCGCAGCTGGTCAGAGCGAGCTGCTCGCGCTCGGTCCGCTCGGACCGGTGGCCTGGGCCTTGAGCAGGTCACGGATCTCCTCGAGCAGCGCCACGTCGGCCGGGGTGCCCGCGGGGTCGGCCGGGAAGAACTTCTCCTTGGCCACCGTGTAGGGCTTGACCACCAGGAAGTAGACCACCGCGGCGAGGATCACGAAGCTCACGATGGCGGTCAGCCACGCCCCGAAGGGCAGGCCGCCGGGACGCCAGGCGTTGAAGTCGGGCTGGTCGCCGATCTTGCCGATGATGCCCAGGATCAGGTTCACGGTGGCGGTGACGACGAGGGCGAAGGCAGTGCCCATGACGAAGGCGACCGCCAGCTCGACGAGGTTGCCGCGCAGGACGAAGTTCTTGAAACCGGTCATGGCGGTGACGCTATCTGTTCCACACCGGGATGAGAATCGCGGCGGCCGCGCGCGCAGCCACGTCGGTCGCCTCTGAGCTGTCCACCGCGACGACGACCAGCCTCCCGGGGGTGCTGCTCGTCGGGCCTCCGTGGGGCACCGCCGGGACCGCCACGACGGGGACGTCGTCGAGCAGCTCGTCGGGAACCTTCCGGCCCTCGGGGTCGGCCGCGACGATGCTCACCCGGTCGCCCACGCGGAGCAGGCCGACGGTGTCGGCGTCGGTGATCCGCAGTGGTACGGCGGTGGCGCCGGGGTACCCCCGCAGCAGCCCCGGGCCGATCGTGCGCAGACCGGTCACCGGTTCGCCGCGGGCCACCGGTGCGGCGAGGGTGCGCCCGACCACCTCGGCCGGATCACGCACCGACGCCGTCGGGCACGCTGCCCGGCGCGAACTCGGTCCGGACCAGGTCGGTGCGCTGCACCACTGCGCCGGCCGGAAGCGCCCGCGAGGCGGTCCACACCTCGACCCGAGGCTGGTGGGGCCGGGGAGACCGCCTGCAGCCCGACCAGGACCGCTGTCCCGGCGCAGAGCGCGGCCAGGGAACGGCGATGGAGCAGCAGTCGACGACGCAGTCCGGCGAGCCGTCGCCTGGACGCGGTCAGCAGTGGCGTCATGGCGCCCGAACCTAGGCGCCGGAAGCGATTCCTGCTCCGGCCATCCACAGGCGGCCGGGTCGAGGCGGCCCCGGTCAGGACTTGGTGGACTCCGTGGTCTTCTTCGACGTGCTGGCCGGGGCACTCTTGGTGGAGGCGCCGTCCGAGGAGCTCGACGAGCCGGAGCCGGTGGAGGCGGACTCCCCGGAGGTGCTCTTGGCCGCCGCCGTCCGAGGACGACGCGCCGGACGGCTTCTTCTCCCGGCTGTCCGTGCGGTAGAAGCCCGAGCCCTTGAAGACGACTCCGACGGCGTTGTAGACCTTGCGCAGCCGGCCGCCGCACTCCGGGCAGACCGACAAGGAGTCCTCGGAGAACGACTGCACGACGTCGAAGCTGTGACCGCACTCGGTGCAGGCGTACTGGTAGGTCGGCACGGACGCTCCTCGGAACTGGCACTCGGCTTTGTCGAGTGCCAATCCTACGCCGGGACGCGGTGGGCGACGCGCTGTCAGCGTCGAATCCCTCGGCGAAGCGCGTGATGCCGGTCTCGGTCGCGACGGCGGTCACGGCGCGGTCGTGGGGGGCGGCGGGGACGTGGTCGAGGACCTCCTCGCTGTTGAGCAGCACGCAGGTGAACGTCCCTACGGGCACCCGAGCCAGCGCCCGGTCGTAGCAGCCGCCGCCCTTGCCGAGCCGGATCCCGTCACGACCCACGGCCATGCCCGGGACCAGCACCGCGTCGGCAGTGGCGATCGCCTCGACACCGAGGCGGCGACCGACGGGCTCCAGCAGTCCCATGCGGGCGGTGCGCAGGCCGTCCGCGTCGTCGTAGGCCGCCCAGTCGAGATCGAAGTCCGGCTGCACGATCGGCAGGATCACCCGCTTGCCCGCTGCCCGCAGCCCTTCGAGCAGTGGGCCGGTGCCGGGCTCGGTCGAGACCGACACGTAGGCGGCCACAGTGGCGGCCCGGCGTACCTCGGGCGCAGCCAGCAGGTGCTCCGCGAGCGCCCGCGCGCGCTGGCCCACGGAGGCCAGTCCGAGGTGCTTGCGGCCGGTCAGCAGCTGGTCGCGCAAGGCGAGCTTCGCGGTCCCTGTCAACTCCTGCACGGGACCAGCCTACGATCGAGGTATGAAGTCGAAAGGGCTGATCGAGGCCCGCGAGAAGATGAAGGCCGTCGGCGTCGACTCGGTCGCCATCGACGTCTTCTCCCACTACTACCGCCAGCTCGAGCACGGCGAGACCGGGTTGATCTCGGAGAGCAGCATCGAGCCGCTCGAGATGGACTCCATCGACGACGCGCGAGGTCGACGAGGAGACCGCCTCCGACGCGATCGGTGCCACTGCGGTGATCAAGCTCAACGGCGGTCTCGGCACCTCGATGGGGATGGCCAGGGCCAAGTCGTTGCTGTGCGTGCGCCGGGGACTGTCCTTCCTCGACGTGATCGCGCGACAGGTGCTGCACCTGCGTCGTGAGTACGGCGCGACCCTGCCGCTGATGTTCATGAACAGCTTCCGCACCTCCGCCGACACCCTGGCGGCCCTGGCGCGGTACGACGACCTGGCCGTGCCCGGTCTCCCGCTGGAGTTCCTGCAGAACCGGGAGCCGAAGCTGAAGGTCGACAACCTGCGCCCGGTGGGCTGGCCCCGTGACCCGTCGCTGGAGTGGTGTCCGCCCG
This sequence comes from uncultured Actinomycetota bacterium, assembly GCA_963839835.1. Classification (GTDB taxonomy): domain Bacteria; phylum Actinomycetota; class Actinomycetes; order Propionibacteriales; family Nocardioidaceae; genus Marmoricola. Next base: position 33,732 of record CAWIWO010000011.1, on the reverse strand, counting down.
GCCACGGTGACCTCTACACCGCGATGATGGTCAACGGGCTCTTCGACAAGCTCATCGACGCGGGGTACCGCTACGTCTTCGTCTCCAACTCCGACAACCTCGGGGCCGTCCCCGATGCCCGGTTGGCGGGATGGTTCGCGCAGTCCGGGGCGCCGTTCGCGATCGAGGCCGTGCGCCGTACCCCCTCGGACCGCAAGGGCGGGCACTTCGCCAAGCGCAAGGCCGACGGGCGGATCATCCTGCGCGAGACCGCCCAGACCTCCGACCAGGACCAGAAGGCGTTGCAGGACCTCGAGCGCCACCGCTACTGCTCCACCAACAACCTGTGGTTCGACCTCACCCGGATGCGCGACGAGATCACCCGGCGCGACGGCATCCTCGGCCTGCCGCTGATCCGCAACGAGAAGAACGTCGACCCGGGTGACTCCTCGAGTCCGCGGGTGATCCAGGTCGAGACCGCGATGGGTGCGGCGATCGAGGTATTCCCCGACTCGCGCACCATCGAGGTCGGGCGTGATCGCTTCGTCCCGGTCAAGACGACCAACGACCTGCTGGTGCTGCGCTCGGACGCCTACGACCTCGGCCGCGACTTCGTGCTCGACCAGATCCCGGAGTCGTTGCCGTTCGTGGACCTCGACGAGCACTACAAGGTCGTCGAGGAGTTCGACAAGCACTTCCCGGCCGGCGTGCCGTCGCTGAAGGAGGCCGAGTCGCTGGTGGTCAAGGGCGACTGGACCTTCGGTGCGCGGGTGAAGGTCAAGGGCGAGGCCCGGCTCGAGGGCGACCACGGTCGCGTCGAGGAGGGCTCCGTCATCGGCGGGGGCTCCACGGCCGACCAGACGACCGGCTAGGGGCTTCCCATCTAGGGTTGGGCCATGCCCTCGGAGCCCACGACCGGACCCATCCCCGTCGAGGCGTACCTCCGGCGCGTCCTGGACCGGATCGAGCCGATGGAGCCCTTCGAGCACTCCTTGATGGACACCCTCGGGCTGCCCGTGGCGCAGGACGTCCGCGCCGAGGTGCCGCTGCCGATGTTCGACAACTCCGCGATGGACGGGTACGCCGTCGCCTTCCGTGACGTGGCCGACGCCGGTGCCGAGCGACCGGTGCACCTGCCGGTCGTCGGCGAGATCGCGGCCGGGCAGGCGACCATCTTCGAGCTCACCCCCGGCACCGCGCTGCGCATCATGACCGGCGCGCCGGTCCCAGTGGGTGCCAGCGCCGTCGTGCCCTTCGAGTGGACCGAGGAAGAGGGTCGCGAGGTCGTCGTGCACCGAGCACCCGAGGAGGGCCAGCACATCAGGCGCGCGGGGGAGGAGGTCGCCAAGGGTGACCTGCTGATGCGTGCCGGCGAGGTGATCGGCCCCCGCCAGCTCGGACTGCTCGCCGCGGTCGGCCTGGGCCGGGTGGCCACCGCCCCCCGCCCGAGGGTCGTGGTGATGTCTACCGGGAGCGAGCTCGTCGAGCCGGGCCGGCCCACGGGCAGGGACAGCATCTACGACGCCAACAGCTACCTGCTCGCGGCCGCCGTACGAGCCCACGGCGGCGTGCCGTACCGGGTGACCGCCACCTCCGACGACCCCGAGGAGTTCGCCGACGCGCTCAGCGACCAGCTGGTGCGCGCGGACCTGGTCGTGACCAGCGGCGGGGTGAGCAAGGGCACCCACGACGTGGTCAAGGAGGCACTCGAGGGGCTGGGCACCGTCGACTTCGTCGAGGTGGCGATGCAGCCCGGGAAGCCGCAGGGATTCGGCTTCGTCGGTGAGGACCGGACCCCGATCTTCGCCCTGCCGGGCAACCCGGTCTCCGCCTACGTCTCCTTCGAGATGTTCGTGGTGCCGGCACTGCATCGGCTCGTGGGCCGCGAGGCGGGACCCCGCGAGCTGACCACCGCGCGCCTGCAGCAGCCGGTCCGCTCGCTGCGCGGACGCACGCAGCTGCTCCGTGCCCGGATCGACCTCGGCGCCGACGGTCTGCGCGCCACCCCCGTCGGCGGCGCCGGATCACACCTCATCGGCGGGCTGGCGCGCTCCGACGCCCTGATCGTCCTCGCCGAGGACGTCACCCGCGCCGAGACCGGCGAACAGGTGCCGGTCCTGCTCCTGGACCTCCCGGCATGAGCACCCCACGTGGAGACCGGCTCACCCACCTCGACGACGCCGGCGCGGCGCGGATGGTCGACGTCTCCGGCAAGGACGTGACTGCACGGTCGGCGACCGCGACCGGCCGGGTGCTCGTCTCCAGCGAGGTGGTCGCGCTGCTGCGTGGCGACGGCGTCCCGAAGGGCGACGCCCTGGCAGTGGCCCGCGTCGCCGGCATCATGGCCGCGAAGAAGACCCCGGACCTGGTGCCGCTGTGCCACCCGCTCTCCCTCTCCGCGGTCTCGGTCGACCTCGCGGTCGAGGACGACGGTGTCTCGATCTCGGCGACGGTCCGCACGACCGACCGCACCGGCGTGGAGATGGAGGCCCTCACCGCCGTCAGCGTCGCGGCCCTCACCCTCGTCGACATGGTCAAGGCCGTGGACAAGAAGACCGTGATCACCGACGTACGCGTCGAGACGAAGACCGGCGGCAAGAGCGGTACCTTCCAACGGTGACGCACCCGTCGGGCAGGGGGCCGCGCGCGGCCGTGATCGTGGCCTCCAACCGCGCCGCGGCCGGGGTGTACGACGACACCACCGGCCCGATGGTCGTCGAGGCGCTGCGCGATGACGGCTGGCAGGTCGAGTCGCCGGTCGTCGTACCCGACGGTGAGGCAGTGGGGGAGGCCATCGCCGCTGCTGTCGCGGACGGGGCACGCGCCGTCCTGACCACCGGCGGCACCGGACTGACGCCCACCGATCGCACGCCCGAGGTGACCCGGCCCCTGCTGGATCGCGAGGTTCCCGGCATCGCGGAGGCGATCCGGGCCCACGGCACCAGCCAGGGAGTGCCGACGGCGGCGCTGTCGCGTGGGCTGGCCGGAACGGTGGGCGACGCGCTGGTGGTGAACCTCCCGGGTTCGCGGGGTGGGGTCAAGGACGGCCTCGCGATCGTCGTCCCCCTGCTCCGGCACGCCGTGGAGCAGATCGCCGGAGGCGATCACGAACAGCCCAGCGCCGGGAGCGACCACTGAGCCCGGGCTGGCCCGCCGTCCTGGAGTCGCGCGGCGTGCGGCTCCGGCCGATCACCCGCGGCGATCGCGGGACCTGGCAGAAGCTGCGCCGCGCCAACGCCGACTGGCTCCGGCGCTGGGACGCGACCGCCCCGGCCCGCACCGGTTCGGTCTCTCGCCCTGCGCCACGCAGCTACGGCGGCATGGTCCGCGCGATGCGGCGCGAGGCCCGCGCCGGTCGGCAGCTGCCCTTCGTCGTGGAGCACGACGGACGCTTCGTCGGCCAGCTCACGGTGAGCAACCTGGTGCGCGGATCGGCGCAGTTCGCCTCCATCGGCTACTGGATCGACGAGAGGTACGCCGGCCGCGGCATCACCACCCGCGCCGTCGCGATGGCGATCGACCACTGCTTCGGCGCGGTCGGCCTGCACCGCATCGAGATCGCCATCCGGCCGGAGAACGCCTCCTCGCTGCGGGTCGTGGAGAAGCTCGGTCTCCAGCAGATCGGCTACGCCCCGCGGTACCTGCACATCGACGGCGACTGGCGCGACCACGTGCTCTTCGCGATCACCCGCGACGAGGTCCCGCTCGGCGTCGTGCACCGTCTGAACCAGCGCACCGGCGCCGGAGATTCACACCAGTCACAGTAGTGATCTCACGACACACCGGAATTGGTCCATTCCGTGGGCTAATTCCGCTCGTATCGTCAGCGCCGTGGACCTGTCAGCAGTCATCTTCGTGGTGCTCGCCCTCGCGTGGGCCGTCTACCTGATCCCCAAGGCGCTCAAGCACCACGACGAGATGGCGAGCGACCGCCTGGTCGAGAGCCACTCCGAGCGCGTGCGGATCCTGCGCCGCAAGCCCTCGAGGCAGGTGGACGCAACCACCGGTGGTCGAGCAGTGAGCGCCAGCGAGCGGTCAGTCGAGACCGTCGGGGCGACGAACCAGTCGACACCTCTCCGCCCCGTCCGCCCCGTCCGAGCCGCCCGGTCCGCCGCCCAGCGTCGCCGCCGGGTGCTCGCGCTCCTGGTGCTCACCCTCGTGGTGGTCGCCGGGCTCTCCTACTTCTCGGTCGTCCCGCGGTGGAGCTCCGCCGTGCCGGTCGCACTGATCCTCGTGTTCCTCCTCGTGGCCCGGCTCTCGGTCCGGCGAGCGCAGCGCTCTTCCCTTGCGCGGCGCCGTCCGGTCGAGGTCGTGACCTCGATGGAGTCCGAGGAGCTGCGCGTGGCCGGCGGGCAGCAGTCCAGCCAGCTCGTCGAGCAGCCCCGCCCGGTGTCCTTCGACGAGCAGGTCGACGTACCCCTCCACGAGGAGACTGCCGTCGAGGAGTCGGTCCTGGCCGACGACGGGTCGCTGTGGGACCCGCTGCCGATGACGCTCCCGACGTACGTCAGCAAGGCGCGAGCGCGTCGTACCGTCCGCACGATCGAGCTCACCGGCATGCAGAGCTCGGGCCACGACGACAGCGACTCGGCCCTCGCCCGCGAGGCCGAGACGCCCAGCGAAACGGGCACGTCGGCGGAGCGGCGCAAGGCCGCCGGAGCCTGAATCCAGCGAATCGCCTGCCCGTTCGGGCAGGGGCAGGCTCGTGCGACGCCCGGACGCGTGTGACCGCGGTACGCCGCGGGTACGCCTCCGAGGACAGTCACCCCAGCACCAGGAGGCCCGCGTGGCCACGACGACCTCGACGGACAAGGCACCACCCAAGGCCCTCAACGGGCTGATGCTGATGGCGGCCGTGGTCTCCGCGGTCAGCGGACTGCTCTACGGCTACGACACCGGAATCATCTCCGGGGCCCTGCTGCAGATCTCCAAGGACTTCGACACCGGGCACAACATGGAGCAGGCGATCGCCGCCGGCATCCTGCTCGGTGCGGTGATCGGCGCGCTCAGCTGCAGCCTGCTCTCGGAGAAGTGGGGGCGGCACCGCACGATCCTGCTCATCTGCGTGGTCTTCATCGCCGGCAGCCTGTTGTGCTCGGTCGCCCCTGCCGCGGTTGCCCTGGTCGGCGCACGCGTGGTGCTCGGCTTCGCGGTCGGCGGAGCGACGCAGACCGTCCCGATGTACGTCGCGGAGCTCGCACCCGCGAAGATCCGCGGGCGACTGGTGCTCTGCTTCCAGCTGGCCATCGGCGTCGGCATCGTCATCTCCACGCTCGTCGGCGCGAGCGAGTCGGTGAACTGGCGGATCTCGATCGGTTCGGCCGCCGTACCGGCCCTGCTGATGCTGCTCCTGCAGCTGCGCCTGCCGGAGAGCCCGCGCTGGCTGGTCAAGCGCGACCGCCGCGACGAGGCGCACGACGTGCTGGAGCGGGTGCGCCCTGAGGGGTACGACATCGACGTCGAGCTCGAGGACATCATCGAGCTCGAGGAGCGCAAGCAGGAGACGAAGGCGAGCCACCGCGGGTGGAGCGGGCTGCGTCAGGGCTGGGTGCGGCCGGCGCTCATCGTCGGGTGCGGCATCGCCGCGTTCACCCAGCTCTCCGGCATCGAGATGATCATCTACTACGCCCCGACGATCCTCACCGACAACGGGTTCTCCACCTCCGCCGCACTGCGGGTCAGCGTGGCGCTCGGCATCACCTACCTGGTGATGATGATCGTCGGGCTGCTGATCGTGGACCGCGTCGGACGGCGTCGGCTCACCCTGCTGATGGTGCCGGGCGCGGCCATCGCCCTGTTCGTGCTCGGCAGCTTCTTCGTGACCGACAACGCCGGGCGGAGCAGCGTGCCGTTCATCGTCGCGTGCCTGATCGTGTTCATGTTCTTCAACGCCGGTGGCCTGCAGCTGATGGGCTGGCTCACGGGTTCGGAGATCTACCCCCTCGCCGTACGCGGTGCCGGCACCAGCGTGCAGTCCGCGACCCTGTGGGGCACCAACCTGCTGATCACGCTGTCGCTGCTGACCATGATCGACCTCTTCGGGGTGGGGCAGGTGTTCTGGATCTACGGCGTCTTCAACGTGGCCGCGTGGCTCTTCGTGTGGCGCCGCCTGCCCGAGCTGACCGGGCACAGCCTCGAGGACATCGAGCGACGCCTGCAGGACGGCAAGTTCCGCCCCGCCGACTTCGCGGAGGACTCGGGCCGCTGATTCGGAGCAAACCTGCCCCGGTGGTAACTTCTTCCTCGCGCTCGGCGGTGAACAGCTGGGCGCATGGGGCTGTGGCGCAGTTGGTAGCGCGTCTCGTTCGCAATGAGAAGGTCAGGGGTTCGAATCCCCTCAGCTCCACCACCACGACTCCCGGGGGCAGCGCACTCTGCCGCTGACAAAGGCGATGCCAACGGTCCAGCGCGCGTCCGACCGACGCAGGAAGTGACGGGCACTGGCCAGCCCCCCGAGAGCGCTCGTGCGGCCAGGCCAGTGCCCGTCGACTGTCCAACGTACGTGGCAGCTGGTGGTTAGGGGTGGGGTGAAAGGGGAACACCCACCTGGGCAGTCGTCCCGGTCGTGGCCTCCCCCCGTTGCTACGACCCGGGGCGACTGTTTTGCACGCTCCTGGGCGCACGAGAAAGCCCCCGCCGACCGCGGCGGCGGTGGCGGGGGCTCTTCGGGTGCACAGTCGGGGAGGACAGCGCGCACCCGGGTGAAGATCGCTCCACGAGCCCTCCCCCGTGGCAGGCAACGGGAGCGGCCTTCGACTGAGGCAACGAGGGGCCCGGGGTCAGGTCACGCGGTTCCCACATTGCGGGCAGGCGCCGACGTCGTCACCGTCAGCCCGTCGGCGATGTCGACCCACCCGTCATTCGGCGCGGCCCAGCGGGGGTCGCCGTTGGGCCCACCCCGGTGCTGCGACCAGAAGACGTGGCTGATCCGGACGTCGCGGCGGACGCGCCACTTCTCGGCCGGGTCGTCGCGGCCGGGGGCGAGTGGGCTGCCCTCGTCGGCGTACCACGTCTGCAGCGCGCCATCGGCGTTGGGGGTGGCCCCGGCGAAGCTGTTCAGCTTGATCCGCTTGCGCTGCGCGAACGGCACACCCGGCGTGGGAACGAACCTGGTGAACCGCATCTGTTGGATGTTGCCCACTTGGTAGCCGTACTCGGCCACCTCGAAGGTGAGAGGGCGCGGCGCTCGGGCTCCGGCGCGGGCTGAGGGAAGGTGCCCGTGACGGGCTTGATGAGCATGCTGCGGCAGGAGGCGTCCGCGTCGCCCGGGTCGTTGCCGCTCCCGGCCCTCGTGCCGGTCCCGCCTGGGATCGTCATCGAGGGGCCGGGCCACTTGACGCCGAAGGCGGGGTCGAAGCCCGGAGAGAGGCGAAGGACCATGTCGAGCGTGGCTTCGTCGACGCGTCGCGCGAGGGGGATGGCGAGGTTGACACCGAAGTCAGCGCCCTCGGTGTTCGCCTTGGAGAACCAGCGCAGCCAGCGGCGGCCGTCGGGATCGGCGACGATCGAGCTGAACCGCCATTGGTCGTCGACGGCGATCGGATTCTGCTTGCCGAAGATGAGCCCGGCACTGGCGGCGGTGACCGGGCCCAGGGGCACCTTGGAGAGATCCAGCTCGAGCAGCACGTTTGCGGCGGGGTGGTTGGCCTTGTGGTCGTGGATGAGTGCGTTGAGCACCGCCGAGGAGGCGATCACGGTCGCGCCGCCAAGGACGAGGACGGTGCGTCGCGAGGGCATCCCGTCAGCGTAGGCGCCGGTCTCCTGCTCGATATGCACCCGGGCTGTCGGGACGCGGCTTCGTCCTTGACGCCCTTCGCGCCACGACGCCGGCAGGCGCAGGGCGGGGGTGGTCAGTGGGACACATCGTCCGTAGGGTGTGAGTCACCCACGTTTCTCACCCCCGGACCCGGGTGATGCCCTCTAGGAGCGTCACCATGGCATCGGTTGTCCCGGCGTTCACCGGTCGCGCCTAGCGTCATGGGATGGGTCTGGGTGCTCGCCCTGGTGGTGGTGTGGCTTGCGCTCGGGTCGATGAGCAGGAGGTTGCGCGTGCGCCGTGGCGCCCCCGACTGGATGCGTAGGCCACCTACGGGTGAGTCCAGCGAGGTTGACGGGCCCGATGGCGAGGACGGCCCTGTCCACGAGCCCGGTCCGGGACGCCGACGCGGCTAGGAGCGCGGCGCCGGTTAGCGCGGGGATCGGTCCGTCGGCAGAGAGAAGCGGCGGGTGCGCGACCCGGGGAACCCGAGCGCCAGCATGCTCACGCGTCGTTGGCTGCGGCCCACCGCCGGTGTGCGGCAAGGACCGTCTCCCACAGCTTGTCGCGTGCCCCCGGTGGGCTCGCGTCGAAGCGAATGCCGAACACGTCGGCGAGCAGGTCGAACCATTCCTGCCTGTTCTTGGTCGGCTCGGCGACGAAGGCGTTCGTGCCGATGCGCGCCAGGACCAGGCCGCGGACGACGTCGACCCCGGTGGCGTCGCGGCGCTCTGCCATCGCGACCTGTACGAACCCCGACTCGGGTGCCGTCGAGAGCCAGGCGTGCTTCTCCTCGAAGTCGGCCCGTCCAGCGGGGGAGGTCGTCCAGCTCATGCCGGAGAACCCGCCCGCGGGGTCGTGGGTCAGGTGCCACCCGTTGTCGTCGACACGCTCCAGTCCCAACCGGAACGGGCCCTGGACGTACCTCCCGGCGGCGAGCGGGAGCGGTTCGTGGAGAGCGTCGCCCAACCCGGTGTCGACGTACCAGGTGCCCGACGGATTCGACGCGCTCGGCATTCCGGCGACGGTCAGGACCAGGTGGTTGCCGAACGCATCGGGCTCGGGGTCCGCGGAGACATGGACACCTCCGACGTGGGCGCGCACGTCGTAGCCGAGCGAGCTCAGCAAGATGCCGAGCGCCCCGTTGAGGTGGTAGCAGTAACCACCACGCCCGGTGAGTGCTACCCGCCGAGCCGACTCACTCGGGTCGATGCCCCACAGTTCTCCAGACTGGATCCACATCGTCTCGTACGGCACTCGTTCGGCTTGTCGTCGCATGAGAGCGAACATCGACTCGACCGACGGCGGTTCCGCCTCGACGCCGAGCCTGGCGAGGTACGCGGCGCGCACCGCGTTGTCCAGCGGCGGCAGGGACGTGAACATCCTGGCCCTCCGCTCGGTCGACGTGTCGAACAGGCCGGAACTCAGGGTCCCACCACGGTCACGGAACTGCGAGTGCTGAGCACAGCTTGGTCTTGCACCCTCTGTGGTCCGACAGCGAGCGGAGCAAGCATTCGGACGGCAGCTGCGAGGGCCCTCAGCAGCTCGTGCCGAATCCCAGGCGATCCAGGAGCCGGTCGGTGGCGTGACCGTCCTCCAGGTAGCAGTACTTCTCCTTGAACGCGGCGTACCGATCGCTGAAGTCGGGCGGTGAGAGCAGGACCTGCGCCAGCTCGTCCGCCGTCGAGACCAACGGGCCCGGGGCCTCGGGGAGGAAGTCGAAGTAGAACCCGCGCACGGAGTCGCGGAAGTGCTCGAGGTCGTAGGTGAAGAAGACCATCGGGCGGCCGGTGATCGCGAAGTCGAACATCGACGAGGAGTAGTCGGTGACCAGCACGTCGGCGGCGACGTACAGCTCGCTCACGTCCGGGTGCCCGGAGACGTCGCGCAGGGCCGGCGACGAGGGGATGTGGCTGCGGCCGCTCATCAGCGGGTGCAGCCGGGCGAGCAGTACGTGGCCGGGACCGAGCGTGGCGCTGAGTCCCTCGAGGTCCAGCGCCAGCGGCACGGTCGGCGACCCGGAACGGAAGGCCTCGTCGTCGCGCCACGTGGGGGCGTAGAGAACGACGGTCGCGGCCGGATCGATGCCCAGCCCCTGGCGGACCTGTGCCTGGCGTTCCTGGAGATCAGGCGCGCTGAGCACGTCGTTGCGCGGGTAGCCGATCTCCAGCACCTCCTTCTCGAAGCGGAATGCCCCTCGCAGCCTCGGCGTGCTCGCAGCGTTGGGGGACACCAGCAGGTCCCACCGGGCGACGTCGCGGTCCAGTCGGTCCAACCGGCCCTCGGGAGCCCAGAGGACGTCGTGGTGGATCCGCTTCAGCGGGGTCCCGTGCCAGGTCTGCAGGTACGTCGTCTCGGGACCCTTGACCCACTCGAGCTCGATGTGGCTGTTCGCGACCACCAGGTCGGCCGACTCGAGTGCCGCCACCGCCTCGTCGCTGTCCAACGCGACGGTGTCGACGTCGGGCGGGAACGAGTCAGCTTGGTGACGCCCGGCCAGCCACACGTGGTCCAGCGAGCCGCATCCCGCGAGACGTCGGTGGACGGCCCGGGGGTTGTCGGAGTAGCTCCCGTCGAAGCTGCTGTAGACGATCCGCACGCGCGGAGTTTGCCACGGAGCGCGCACGTCCCACGCTCAGTTCAGGTCGGGCCACTCAGGGAGGGGCGGGAGCAGCGCGGACAGCGTCGGAGACGAGAGCGCCTGGTCGTGTCGCGGGGCCTGCACGGCCGACTCGTGCCTCTCGTCCATCACGACCCCCGTCCACGCACACCGGACCCCCCGGGTACCCCTACAACGCCTGGAGGAACCAGGTCGTTACGCCCGGTCTACACGTGGGCTAGCCACGGGGTCACGGGCTTCCGCATCGGGCCCCACGTAGGGTCGCCGCCATGATCCTGACGCGGGCCCAGAAGGCGGTCCTGTGCGCACTGCCCGGGTTGGTGCTCGGGGTCGCCGGCCTGTGGCACCCGATGCACCTGAACGCGGGCACAGCACACACGTGGTGGACGTTGCACGTCGCCGGACTCTTCTTCTTCCCGCTGGTGGGAGTCGCCCTGATGGCCCTGGTGTGGGGCCGGCGAGACGCCGTCGCGCGTGCTCGCCGTGGTGGCGGCGTTCGTCTACGCGACCGCCTACTCGGCACTGGACGTGCTCAGTGGGATCGGAGCCGGCTACGTCACCGACCACCTGCCGGCGGGCACACCGCGTCCCGACGAGGTGCGCTCCCTGTTCGCGATCGGGACACCCTTGGGCCACGTCGGCTCGGTGGCCCTGATCCTCGCGACGCTCCTGGTCACCCTCGACGCCGTACGTCGGGTCGGGGTGCGAGCGGCGGTGGGGCTGCTCGCAGTGCTGGGGGCGGTGCTGGTGCACCGCTTCCACATCTACCCTCCTTGGGGCTCCTCCGGGATCGCCCTGGTCGGGCTCGGCACGGGGCTGCTCGCCGCGGTCTCACGGCCGGCCATGACGTGGTCCGCAACTGGGCCGCCCAGTTGAAGTTTTCTCGAGAGTTGTGTCCCGGTTTAGACCTGTTTCGATTACCGTACTGGGAAGAGGGCTAGACCGGGGAGGGTCGCCATGTTGACAGTCTTGCCGATGTCAGTTGTTTTGATCGGCTTGTTCGGGCTTGCCATGGTGATGGCCTCCGTCGCCCGGATGGTCGTGCTCGAGCGAGGCCTGCGGGATCCGGGAGTTCTCGTCGACCGAGGACCTCACGAGCGGCCTCGGGTCGCCGCCTGAGCCTGGCCTCGGCCGGCTCCGCTAGATCCAGCGTCGGAACCACATCCGACTCAGCCACTCCCGGTTGGTGAGCAGCTGGTCGGTCCAGATGGGCCAGAACCAGGCGAAGCACACGATCGCCAGGACCACCACGCTGCCGGCGGCCACGCCGCCGACCGCGCGTCGAGCCACGGTCGCGTCCGCCGGGCCGAGCACCTCACCGAGGAGCATCACCGCGCCCAGCACCAGGAAGGGCAGCGTCGCGATCGCGTAGTAGCTGAAGATCGGCCGGTCGTCGTAGCGCAACCAGGGCAGCCAGGTGCTGAGCACGCCCAGCGTCACCAGTCCGTAGCGCCAGTCGCGCTTGCCGAGCCAGGCCACGGCCGACCAGATCGCCGCGATCGAGCCGAACCACCACACCACCGGGTTGCCCAGCAGCAGCACCTGGCGCAGGCACGTCGAGCCAGCCGCCGCGGCGCAGCCCTGGTCGCCGGGCTTGATGCCGTTGTCCACGCTCACCCCGACCGGTCGGTTGAGGACCAGCCAACCGGCCGGGTTCGACTGGTAGACGTGGGTGCTGGAGTTGAGGAAACCGGTGTGGAAGGCGTAGATGTCCTTGTGGTAGTTCCACAGCGAGCGCAACGACTGGCCCAGCTCGGGAAAGAACCCGTGCGCGTCGTGGCGCACGTAGCTGCCCCAGTAGGGCCCGTACTGGTTGCGGGAGAGGTAGTGCTCGTAGACGCCGGCGTGCAACAGCCACCCTGTCCAGCTGGCGACGTAGATCAGCAGCGGCAGCACGACGACGTACAGCACGGCAGGGGCGGCGTCGACGACGGCTGACTTCCACAGGGCACGCCCCACGCCGAAGGAACGGCGGGCGCCCGCGTCCCAGAACCACATCAGCAGGCCGAGGACGGCCAGCGGGAAGATCGCGGTCCACTTGGTGCTGACCGCCAGTCCCCAGAAGACCCCGGTAGCCAGCCGCCACGGCCGCCACAGCAGCCGTGGACCCCAGGAGGACGGGTCCAGCCGTGACCCGGACGGGACGACGCGCGCCAGCCGTTCGCGCGTCCAGTCGCGGTCGGCGACCATGCAGCTGACCGCGCACAGGATGAAGAACCCGAGGTAGATGTCGAGCAGGGCCAACCGGGAGAGCACCAGCTCGAGGCCGTCGAAGGTCAGCAGCAGGCCGGCGGTGAGGCCGAGCAGGGTGGAGCGGGTGACGCGGCGCGCCAGCCGGATCATCACCAGCACCATCAACGACCCGACCACGGCCGAGGAGATCCGCCAGCCGAAGGGCGTCATCCCGAAGACCCACTCGCCGAGGCCGATGATCCACTTCCCGACCTCGGGGTGGACCACCAGCTCCGGCGTCCCGTTCCACAGCCCCGTGGTGTGCCCGGACAGGATCTCGTCGTTCGCGCCGTCGACGTAGTTCTGCGCGTAGCCGAAGTGGAGCAGCGACCACGCGTCCTTGGCGTAGTAGGTCTCGTCGAAGGCGAAGGCCCGCGGGTCGCCGAGGTGCCACATGCGGAGGAAGGCCGCCAGCAGGGTGACGGCGACCGTCCCGACCCAGCCCAGGAGCCGGTCGTCGTCCGCGGAGCCCGAGCGGGCTCGCTGCGCCGCACTCGGGACGAGCAGTCCGGTCGAGGTCCGGGAGAGTCCCGACGTGCGCGAGCCGGGGCGTGCGCGACGCACCGTGGTGGGAAGGCTCACGGGCAGAACAGTACGGCTGACATCATCGGATCCATGTCCGGACCGGCTGGTGTGCTCGTGCTCGCCGCGACGCCCATCGGACGCTACGAGGACGCCTCTCCTCGTCTCGCTGCGGAGCTGGCCGCGGCGGACGTGGTGGCCGCGGAGGACACGCGTCGGCTGCGCAGGCTGACCGCGGCGCTGGGCATCGAGCTGAGTGGTCGCGTCGTCTCCTACTTCGAGGGCAACGAGCGCGCCCGCACGGAGTCGCTGGTCGAGGCCCTCGCCGCGGGCCAGCGTGTCGTGCTGGTGACCGACGCCGGCATGCCGGGCGTCTCCGACCCCGGCTACCGGCTGGTGGCCGCTGCCGTCGAGCGCGACGTGACCGTGACGAGCGTGCCCGGCCCCTCCGCCGTCCTCTCGGCGCTGGCCGTCTCCGGGCTGCCCGTCGACCGGTTCTGCTTCGAGGGCTTCCTGCCGCGCAAGGCCGGGGAACGCGCCCGCCGGCTCGCGGAGCTGGGCACCGAGCAGCGGACCATGGTCTTCTTCGAGGCGCCGCACCGCACCCACGCGACCCTGGCCGCGATGGCCGACACCTTCGGTGCTGATCGCCGCGGGGCGGTCTGCCGGGAGCTGACGAAGACCCACGAGGAGGTACGACGAGGTCCCCTGCGCGAGCTGGTCGACGCCACGGCTGGGGGAGTCCGTGGTGAAGTGACCATCGTCGTCGCCGGTGCCGAGCGACCGGTCGCCGTCACCGACCCGGCGACCCTCGCGAGGCTGGTGGCGGAGGAGGAGCACGACGGGGTCCCGCGGCGCGACGCCATCGTGGACGTGGCCCGCCGCTCCGGCGTCCCCAAGCGGGTGGTGTACGACGCGGTGCACCGGGGGACGCCGTGACCGGGCCGACCCGCTCGCGGTTCGAGGGCGGGCGTGACCGCAGCCGCCCGGAGCTGCCCGAGCCGCTGCCGCACCCGGTGATCGACAACCACTGCCACCTCGACATCGCCGACGGACCGGACGGCGCGTGGCTCCCGACCGAGGAGGCCCTCGAGCAGGCCGCCGCCGTGGGCGTGACGCGCATCGTGCAGATCGGCTGCGACCTGCCCGGCGCGCGCTGGGCGGTCGAGGCCGCAGAGACCCACCCCGCGATCGTGGCCGGGGTGGCCCTGCACCCCAACGAGGCCCCCGTCCTGCACGAGCAGGGTCGCCTGGAGGAGGCACTGGGCGAGATCGAGTCGCTGGCCCGCAGCAGCGACCGCGTCCGGGCTGTCGGCGAGACCGGCCTGGACTACTTCCGAACAGGCGAGGCGGGGCGTCCGGCCCAGCACGCTTCGTTCCGCGCCCACATCGAGCTGGCCAAGGCGCTGGACAAGACCCTGGTGATCCACGACCGCGACGCCCACGACGACGTCGTCCGGATCATCGACGAGGTGGGGGCGCCGGAGCGTTGGGTGATGCACTGCTTCTCCGGCGACGCCCTGCTGGCCCGCGCCTGCCTGGACCGGGGCGCCTACCTCTCCTTCGCCGGGACGGTGACGTTCAAGAACGCCGAGCCCCTGCGCGGGGCGCTGCGGATGACGCCGCTGGACCGGGTCCTGGTGGAGACCGACGCCCCCTACCTGACCCCGGTGCCGCACCGTGGGCGGCCCAACGCCTCCTACCTCGTGCCGATCACCGTGCGCTCGATGGCGCACACCCGAGGAGACGACCTGGAGGTGCTCTGCCGGGCCCTGGAGGCCAACACCGAGGCTGCCTTCGGTGGCGCCTGGATGTGAGACCGACCACCATATGTAGACGCCATACCCGCGGGTAGCCCCATATTTTGGGCGTGTCGCTCGGCGTGTTGGCTGGCCGGGGTTGCCAACATCTGCCCCTTTTGCCTAGGGTCTTGGCCCGTTGGCCGGGAGCGGGTTTGCTCAACTTGTCCCGGTGAGCGCCATTCGGGGGAATGCGGCACCAGCGACCGTTTTGGTGATGTGTGTCCGGCGCCACCACCCCCGCGGCCCGGGTACTGCGAAGCCAGGAAGTCACGTGCGCCCTCGACTCGCGAACCTCACCCACCGTCAGACGCTGCTCCTCGGGATCGGCCTGGTGATCGCCCTTGCGGTCGCCGGCACCACCACCGCCTTCACCACCCTCTCGCGCACCGTCACGCTCTCCGTCGACGGGCACGCGACGCAGGTGCGCACCTTCGGCCACGACGTCGGTGACGTCCTCGCCAGCCGCGGCATCAAGCCCACCTCGCACGACGACGTCGTCCCGTCGGTGACCACGCCCGTCGACGACGGCACCCGGATCGCCGTACGCCTCGGACGACCGCTGACGCTCAGCGTCGACGGCGTCAAGCGCACCATGTGGACCACCGCGACCACCGTTGCCGCGGCCCTCGACCAGGCCGGCGTGCGCACCACCCTGGCCGCGCTCTCGGTCAGCCGCAGCGCGACGATCGACCGCGCCGGCATGGCGCTGTCGGTGACCACGCCGAAGCTGGCCTCGGTGAAGATCGGCAACGGGCGGGCCGTGCGCCACAACGTCCCGGCCGCCACAGTCGGCGCCTACCTGGCCTCGCTGCGCGCCGGCGTCGACCGCAACGACCTGGTGCGGCCCTCGCGCGGCGCCATCGTTCGCGACGGCACCCACATCGTGGTCACCAAGATCGGCGTGCGCACCCGTCACGTGCCGCGCGAGGTGGTCCCGGCACCGGTCACCGAGAAGAAGGACGGCTCGATGATGTCGGGGGAGACCAAGACCCTGCGACAGGGTCGCGACGGCGTCCGCGACGTCACCTACGAGCTCCGCTTCCGCAACGGCGACCTCGTCAAGCGCTCGGTGGTCAGTCAGCGCGTCCTGCGCCCGGCGACGCCCGCGGTCGTCGCGGTGGGCACCAAGACCGTCGACACCGGGGTGTGGGACGCCATCGCCGCCTGCGAGTCCGGCGGCAACTGGGCGGCGAACACCGGCAACGGCTACTACGGCGGACTCCAGTTCAACCTCGGCACCTGGCACGCCTACGGCGGCCCCGGGCGTCCTGACCAGCAGAGCCGCGAGACCCAGATCTCGATCGCGGAGAAGGTGCGCGACGCCTCGGGCGGCTACGGCGCCTGGCCGGTCTGCGGAGCCCGCGGCTGACGCTGCGTCGGCGGGGTCGCCTACGCTCCCAAGGTGAGCGCTGAGCCTGCCCAGGGAGCGCGGCTGCTCGGACCGGCTGAGGTGAGGTCGCTGGCGGCCGCGCTGGACCTTCGTCCGACCAAGCAGCGCGGGCAGAACTTCGTGATCGACCCCAACACCGTGCGGAGGATCGTGCGCGACGCCGGGGTCGGTCCCGGCGACGTCGTGCTCGAGGTGGGTCCGGGCCTCGGCTCGCTGACCCTGGCACTGCTCGACGTGGCGGCGCGCGTGGTGGCGATCGAGCTCGACCCGCTGCTCGCCGGAGCCCTGCCCGCGACGGTCGCGGACCGTGCGCCCGCCCTCGCCGACCGGCTCGAGGTGGTCTGTGCCGACGCGATGCGGGTCACCGAGGTCCCCGGACCAGGGCCGACGGCGCTGGTCGCGAACCTGCCCTACAACGTGGCGGTCCCGGTCCTGCTGCACCTGCTCGCGCTGCTGCCCTCGCTCGAGCGGAGCCTGGTGATGGTGCAGGCCGAGGTGGCCGACCGGCTGGCGGCCCCGCCCGGCTCGAAGGTCTACGGCATCCCGTCGGTCAAGGCAGCCTGGTTCGCCGACGTACGACGGGCGGGGTCGGTGGGGCGACAGGTGTTCTGGCCCGCACCGAACGTCGACTCGGGCCTGGTGGCGCTGACCCGTCGCGCGGCGCCGTCGACCGTGGCGAGCCGGGAGCAGGTCTTCGCGGTGGTCGACGCGGCGTTCGCCCAGCGCCGCAAGTCGCTGCGGGCAGCGTTGCGCACCTTGGCCGGCTCCGCGGAGCGCTCCGAGGAAGCACTGCTGGCTGCGGGGATCCAGCCGCTCACCCGCGGCGAGCAGCTCGGGCTGCCCGAGTTCGTGGCGATTGCCGAGGCGCTCCGGTGACCGCGCTCGACCGGGGCGCCGAACGCGCCGTGATGGTCCGCGCCCCGGCGAAGGTCAACCTGGTGCTGATCGTGGGACGGCCCGGCGTCGACGGCTACCACCCGCTCAACACCGTCTACCAGGCGATCAGCCTCTACGACGACGTGCGCGTCACCGAGGCCGAGGAGTGGAGCGTCGAGGTCACCGCGCTGGGGCCCGTGGACTGCTCGGGCGTACCCCTCGACGAGAGCAACATCGTCATCCGAGCCGGCCGCTTGCTGACCGCCCACCACCACGTCGATGCGGCGGCACGGATCGAGATCGGCAAGGGCATCCCGGTCGCTGGCGGGCTCGCGGGAGGCAGCGCCGACGGGGCCGCAGCGCTGGTCGCCCTTGACCGCCTGTGGGACCTGCAGACCAGTGACGAGGACCTGCTCCGGCTGGCGGGCGAGCTGGGCAGCGACGTGCCCTTCGCGCTGCTCGGCGGCACTGCGCACGGCACCGGGCACGGCGAGATCGTCGAGCCGGTGCGCGACAGGGGCACGTACTGGTGGGTCGTCGTACCCAGCGACGAGGGGCTCTCCACCCCGGAGGTCTACCGCGAGTACGACAGGCTGCGCCCCGACCTCCCGCGGGGGTGGCACGTCACGGACCCGACCGACGTGCTCGAGGCGGCGCGGTCGGGGAACGCCGACCGACTGGCCGCCGGGATGCGCAACGACCTCGAGGAGGCGGCGCTCTCGTTGCGCCCCGCCCTCCGCGAGCGGCTCGACCTGGTCCACGAGCACCGGCACAACACGGTGCAGGTCTCGGGCTCGGGACCGACCATCGTGGGGATCGCCAAGACGCAGGCGGCGGCGCAGGAGACTCGGGCGGCGCTGCTGGAGGCCGGGCTGCCCGTGGTGCATGTCGCCACCGGCCCGGTCGCCGGAGCGCACGTGGTCCGAATGGGGGAGCTCCGCTAGCTGCCCCTAGGTTGCCCCTTAGTTGCCTTGCGTGACCGCGAGGTCGTCGAAGGTGACCGGGCTCGGTGCGTTGTTCGTCGCGCTCGACAGGTAGCCGACCAGCCCGACGGAGCCGGCCGCCTGCAGCGCCGCGGTGCTGTCCGAGCCCGATGCCTGCCACGTCGCCGGTTCTGGGAGCTCTGCGTGCCAGACCCGTGCACGCAGCGTCGTCGGTGTGGTGCCCAGTGCCTGGAACCGGAACGAGAGCCGGTCGCCGGCGGCGTAGGTGAAGCCGGGGACAGTCGTCGATCCCACGATGGTCGTGGTCGTGGTGCCGACCACCTTCGAGATGGCCATGGTCGCGCTCCCGTTGGACTTGAGCCCGACGGTGACGCGGTAGCTGGCCGAGCCGACCGCGCGGCCCACGATCGTGACGTAGATGCCACCCGTGGCCATCTTCTGTGAGCTGAAGGTGACCACGGTGTCGGCGTTGCTCGTCGAGACGGCGTTCAGCATGGCCGAGGGGCCGGCGCCCGCGGCCGGCATCGCGAAGGTGCCGACCCCGCCACCGACGGAGTAGTTCGACGCGGATCCGCCCGTCGTCCAGGTCCCGCCCTGGTCGGCGCTGCCCCAGCCGGACGCCAGGTTCCGCCCGAAGGTGTCGGCTGCCACCGTGGTCCCTCCCGCGCCACCAGGCACTGTCACGGGGTGCGTCACGGATCCCTTGGCGCCGCCGTTGTCGGTGACGGTCAGCTTCACCTGGTACGTGCCGGCGGCGTACTGGTGGTCCACCTTCTGGCCAGAGCCGGCAGGAGTCCCGTCCCCGAAGTCCCAGCTGTAGTCGCTGATGCTGCCGCCTGGATCGGACGAACCCGATCCGTCGAAGTGGGCCAACAGGTCGTCCGAGGTGGTGCTGAACGCAGCGACGGGAGGAGTGTTCCCACCACCGCCCGAGGTCACCGCGTTCGTCGCGGGCAGGCTCACGGTGTTCCCGAACGCGTCGCTGCCTCGGACCGTGTAGGTGTAGGTGCCCGCAGGAACGCCCTGGTCGGTGTAGGTCAGGTTCGGGGTGGTCCAGAAGTTCGAGCTCGCGGTGACGGTGCCGACCGGGTCGGCCGTTCCGGACCGGTAGACGGAGTACGTCAGGCTCGCGTTGTCCATGTCGTAGGCCGACTGCCAGGTGATCTTCGCGGTGCTGGCACCCTGCATGGCTGCCGTCGGCGTGGGCGCACCCGTCGCTCGGACCGGCCCTCTCTGGTTGGGTGCAAGGTCCCGGCGTGCGAAGCGGACGAGTCCCTGCTGGTTGGTGCCGTTGACCTTCGGGAACTCACCGCCCAGCACGATGTAGTCCTGGTTGCCGGTCACCGTCCACGCGGCCTGCGTCTGTCCGGTGAACTGGCCGTTGGTCAGCTCGGGGAACCACTGCAGCAGCGTCGAGTCCGGGACGCCGTTGTAGTTCCAGCCGTAGGAGTCGGGGCCGGTGTTGGTCCCGGTCGCGTACGTCGTCTGGGCCAGCGCATGTCGCATGTTGGTCGCACGGGGGTTCGACTCGTGGAAGGCGTTGACCGGTTTGCAGTCGTGGGCGTGGCTGACCGAGTAGAGCACCTGACCGAGCGGGAACGTGTCGTAGGTGTCGCCGTGGCAGTCGTTGACGAAGACGATGGCGCCAGTGTTCGGGTCGGCGCCGAAGGTCCCCTCGAAGTTGCAAGAGGTGCCGCACTTGTAGGCGAAGCCGGAGCCGTAGACCAGTGAACCGTCCGAGCTGATGCTGGTGATGCCGCCGTTGTCCCCGGCGTTGATGATCTTCTGGTTCGCGGCCCACGGGAGGATGACCGCGCCCGGTGCCGTGCTGATCGACCCCATGCCCCTGGCCGAGACATGGCTGAGCGTGCTGAAGCGGCCGCCGACGATGAGTCGCGAGCCGTCCGGGCTCAGAGCCATGCCCTGCACCTTCTTGTCGTCAGCGGACGGCGCCCACGTGGTCACGAGCGAGCCGTCCGTGCGACTGAAGGCCGCCAGGCGCGTCCGGGTGGCGCCACCTGCCGTGCTGAAGTTGCCTCCCGCGTACACCGTCGAGGCAGAGACCGCGATCGCCGCGACCTGCCCGTTCACGGAGGGCTTGAAGTCGGGCACCAGCGCGCCCGTGGCGGCGTCGATCGCGGCGAGGTGGCCACGGGCCTGTCCGTCGACCGAGGTGAAGTCGCCTCCGATGTAGACACGCGTCTTGTCCGGGGAGGCGGTCACGGCCAGGATCTGGCCGTTCACGGAGTGCGCGAAGGAGGCGATGCGGTTTCCGGTGGTTACGTCGTAGGCGAAGAAGTTCTGCGCGGTCACCTCTCCTGCGCCTCCGGCCCCGACACCTGGGGGGCGGGCCTTGGTGAACTTGCCGCCGGCGAAGACCGCGTTGCCGGCCACGGCCTGGTCCCAGACCACACCGTTGATCTGCCACGTCGGCAGCCGGTCGGCCGCGACGGTGGCCGGGGTGCCGGCAGGAGGTGCGGTGTCGGCATGCGCAGCGATCGAGCCGAAGCCCCCTGCCCCCCATGCCAGCATGATGACGAGTGCGGCGACGAGCGCCGGCCTGACGCGTTGAACCATTGGAGGACCCACAGAGCTTCTTGGTTGCGGCTTGATCCCCCCGACGGACTTGCTTCTAAGACGCTACCTACGCCGTGGCCGATAGCCCATGGTCATAACTGATCCCTGATCCATGGTTACTGCCCCCCGGTGTCGTTGAACCGCAGCCCGTCGAAGGTGACCGCCGTAGGCACGGTCGTCGCCGACCCGGACAGGTAGCTCGAGAGCGCGATGGACCCGGCCGCCTGCAGCGCGGACGTCGAGTCGGTCGCCGAGGCCGTCCAGGTGGTCGGCTCGGTCCCGCCCTTCCACACCCGCGCCCGCACCGTGGTCGGTGAAGTGCCCAGGGTCTGCATCCGGAAGTTGATCTTGTCTCCGGCCGCGTAGGTGAGTCCGGGGACCACCTTGGTGCCTACCAACGTGGTCGATGTCCCCGCTTGGACTCTCACCAGGTTCAGCGTCACCGTTCCATCGGCCTTGAAGACCAGCGTCGACTGGTAGCTCGCCGTGCCGACTACGCGACCGAACAGCGTCACGTAGGTCCCGGCACCTGTTCCCAGCTGCTGTGGGCTCGCCGTGACCAGCAGGTCGCCGTACTGCGAGGAGACCCCCGGGAGGGCCGCCGTACGCGTCGCGCTCTTGGCGGAGAGTGTCATCGTCCCGACGCCGGACCCCTCCTTGAAGTCGGCCTTGGTACCCGTCAGGGTCCACGGGCCGCCCGGGTTGATCGGGGCCCAGCCGCTCGACACCGTGCCGCCGAAGTCGTCGGAGGCCAGCAGCGTCGGGCCGCCTGGTGCGGTGACCGTCACGTCGTGCGTGATGGAGTTGGTGCCGCTCTTCCCGTCGTCGACCGTCAGCGTCACGTGGTAGGTGCCAGCAGAGGTGTAGGTGTGGTTGGGAGATGCGCCCGAGCCGAGGGTGGGGCCGTCACCGAAGTTCCACGAGTAGGTCAGCGAGTCGCCGTCCTGGTCGGAGGAGCCGGTCCCGTTGAACGACGCGGTCAGGTTGGAGGTGCTCGACGTGAACGCCGCCACCGGGTTGTGGTTCCCCGCCGTCACGGTCACGTCGTGCGTGATGGAGTTGGTGCCGCTCTTCCCGTCGTCGACCGTCAGCGTCACGTGGTAGGTGCCAGCAGAGGTGTAGGTGTGGTTGGGAGATGCGCCCGAGCCGAGGGTGGGGCCGTCACCGAAGTTCCACGAGTAGGTCAGCGAGTCGCCGTCCTGGTCGGAGGAGCCGGTCCCGTTGAACGACGCGGTCAGGTTGGAGGTGCTCGACGTGAACGCCGCCACCGGGTTGTGGTTCCCCGCCGTCACGGTCACGTCGTGCGTGATGGAGTTGGTGCCGCTCTTCCCGTCGTCGACCGTCAGCGTCACGTGGTAGGTGCCAGCAGAGGTGTAGGTGTGGTTGGGAGATGCGCCCGAGCCGAGGGTGGGGCCGTCACCGAAGTTCCACGAGTAGGTCAGCGAGTCGCCGTCCTGGTCGGAGGAGCCGGTCCCGTTGAACGACGCGGTCAGGTTGGAGGTGCTCGACGTGAACGCCGCCACCGGGTCGTGGTTGGTAGGTGGTGGGTTGCCACCGGTGCCGAGGGCGTAGTGCGAGGCGATGTCGGAGTTGCTCAGCGCCTTCGAGTAGACCGCCACCTCGTCGATGGTGCCGTTGAACCAGGGGCTGCTACCGCCCCAGTCATTGTCGCCACCCACACGCCAGTACCCGGTGTAGTCCTGAGCCTGTGTCTGCGGGTTCGTGCCGACGCTGGCCCCGTCCACGAACAGCTCCATGCCGTTGCCGTCCTGGCGCGCAACCAGGTAGTGCCAGGTGCCGTCGTTGTAGGTGTCGCTCGACGTGATGGTGTTCGTCTGCCCGGTCCAGGTGCCGAAGACGAGCTTGCCGCTGTCCTCCATGTAGACGTGCCGGTCGTAGCCGCCGCTCAGTCCGTTCGGCTGGTCGCCGAAGCCGATCAGCTTGCCGCCCTGGCCCGTCGTGGTCTTGAACCACAGCTCCTCGGAGTAGACGGTCGGGTTGGTGACGGTGTCGGCTGAGGACACGCCGCCGTTGCTCCCGTCGAACGTCGCGGCCGTGTCCGTGGTGCTGGGGATCGCACCCGCCGCGCCCTTCGTGACGCCGCCGAAGTAGTTGCCGCTCTCACCGTTCGGACCCGAGTCCAGGGCCGTCGAGCCGCTGCTCTCGCCGAGCCGCCAGTACAGGTCGGGGTTGTCCTCGTAGATCGCCTTGCCGTAGGCATCGGTGGGCTTGGGTGCAGCGCCAGTCAGTGTCCTGCCCGAGTCCGTGTAGTGCTTCTGCGACCTGGGCGAGCGTCAGCGCGGACGGGTAGATCGCGACGTCGTCGATGTGCCCGCGAGCTTGTTGCTCGTGGGCTGGTTGTCCCAGCCGTTGAGGTTGTCTCCGCCGATGCGCCAGTAGCCGGTGTAGTCCTGCGCCGACTGTGGTGCTCGGGTCAGAACCCACCTTCTTGCCGTCGATGTAGAGCGCCATGCCCGTGGTCGAGCTCAGCGAGGCGACGATGTGGTGGTAGTTGCCGTCGTTGTAGGTGCCGGCGCTCCTCACCGTGCGCACCGCGTTCGGGTAGACGCCGAAGAACACGTGGCCCGCGTTGTCCATGTAGACGTGACGGTCGTAGGACCCGCTGTCGGCGGTCTTGGAGTCGCCGTAGCCGACGATCTTGCCGCCGGACGTGCTGGTCGTCTTGACCCACGACTCGATGGTGAACGAAGGCGTCGTCGCCTGCGTCGAGTTCTCGGTCACGATGCCGTCGGCCGCGCCGCTGAAGGTCGAAGCCTTGTCGGTGTCATCCGTGATCGGCGCCGGCGGCGCCCCGTGTGACGCCGGTGCTGGCCGTCGCGTCGTTGAAGCCCGCGTAGTCGTAGACGGCCGAACCAGAGGCCTCACCGAGCCGCCAGAAGTCAGTGGCGCCGTCGTCGAGTCACATCCTTGGCGTAGGCGCTCTGGGTGGCGTTGCTGATCGTGACCTTGTTCGATCGCCGGCAAGGTCAGCACGTTGTTGGAGGGGTCTGTGACCTTGATGGTGTAGGTGTAGGACTGCCCGGGCGTGAGGCCCTTGTCGATGAACCCCATCATCGGGTAGGTCCAGTAGTTGGAGTCCTGAGTCTGGGTGTAGACCGGCGCAGCTGTGCCCGAGCGGTAGACGTCGTACCGGAGCGAGGCGTTGTCCATGTCGTACGCCGACTGCCACGCCACCCGGGCGGTGCCGGCCTGGAAGGAGTTGGCGCTCGGCGTCGGGGCGCCCGGGGCCCTCACGGGCGCACGCTTGTTGGGCGCGATGTTCTTGACCGCGAAGCGGACGAGACCCTGCTGCGCGCCGTTGTTCACCTTGGGGAACTCGCCACCGAGGACGACGTAGTTGCTGTTGCCGGTCACAGACCAGGCGGCCTGGCTCTGACCGGTGAACGTACCGATCGAGACGTCGGGATACCACTGCAGCAGCTTGGAGTCCGGGACGCCGTTGTAGTCCCAGCCGTAGTCGTCCGGTCCGGTGTTGGTGCCGGTCGGGTACGTCGTGAAGGCCAGCGCGTGGCGCATGTTGATCGACCACGGGTCGCTGTTGGAGAAGTCCCCGATGTAGGAGCAGTTGTGCGCGTGGCTGACGGTGTAGAGCACGCTGCCGATCGGGGCGACGTCGTAGGTGTCGCCGTGGCAGTCGTTGGCCCAGTTGATCGAGCCGTCGCTCGGGTTCAGCGCGAAAGCACCCTCGAAGTTGCCGCAGCCGTACGCGTAGCCGGAGCCGTAGACCTGAGTGGCATCGGCGGACAGGCTGGTGACGGCGCAATCCTTGCCGCCGTCGGTGATCTTCGTGTTGGCGGCCCAGGGCAGGATCGCCCCCGTGGCGGCGTCGACGGCGCCCATGCCGCTCGCCGCTGTCCCGCTGAGGGTGGTGAAGGCGCCACCGACGACGACTTTGCTGGCGTCCGGCGTCATGACCATGGCCCAGACCTTGCCGTCGTCGGCCTTCGGGGCCCAGGGAAGCAAGGCGCCGTTGCTCGCGTTGAAGGCGGCGAGGCGGGTGCGTGCGGCGCCGGCAGCAGTGCTGAAGGTGCCGCCGGCGTAGACGGTGGTATCTGTCGCGGCGATGGCGCGAACCTGAGCGTTGATCGAGGGGTTGAACGTGGTGATCAGCGCGCCCGTAGCTCGCGTTGAACGCGGCGATGTGGTTGCGGGCGACACCGTCGACGGTGGTGAAGTCACCGCCGATGTAGACGCGGGTCCCGTCGGGCGACGTCTTGACCGTCAGTACCTGGCCGTTGACCGAGTGGCTCAGTGCCGCGACCCGGTTGCCCGTGGTGATGTCGTAGCCGATGAAGTTGTTGTCGGCTACCTCGCCAGCGCCTCCTGCGGCGACCCCGGCAGGGCGGGCCTTGGTGAAGCTGCCGCCCGCGAAGACGTTGTTGCCGACGACTGCCTGCTGCCAGACGACGCCGTTGATCTGCCACGTGGGCAGCGCATCGGCGGAGACGGTCGCGGGCGTACCTGCCGGAGGCGCTGTGTCTGCCGTCGCCGGCGCCGGCAGCGACACCCACCCCAGAGCGGCAACGAGTGCCAGAACAATGGTGAGTGCGCGTGCGCGCACCGTTACCCCGAGTCTCATCAAGTACCCCCGTGTAAATGGCGGCCGAACCCGTCCCCCGGGTTTCGATGCGCCGCCTGCGTGGATGTTAGGCAGGGGGCGTGGCCCCCGTACAGGCGGCGTCTCACGTTGTCTAGACCCGTGACGCGGGTATCTGCAAAACCGTGACTCCGAGCACGGAACCACGTTGCGGCGAGTGTCAGCGCAGTCTCTGGGCCCGCGGCTAGGATCGTCGCCGACAAAGGGGGACGTTGATGACGAAGTCCGGGAAGCGGGCTGGCTCGGGGACCTTGGGGGGCACTCTGCTCCCAGTGCTGGTGCTGGGGCTGGGGCTGGGGCTCACGATGTCCGCGTGCGGCGGGGGTGGCGACAAGGCGGCGGCGCACGCCACCACGTCGCCGAGCCCGACCGGCGCAGCGTCGCTCGACCCGAGCGCCACCGCCGGTCCCAGCAGCGACGGCTCCCCGAGCGCGTCACCTTCCCTACCGCCGGACCCGGTCGTGAAGACCTACCAGCGCGTGCTCCGCGGCGGCAAGCGACCGAGGCCCACGGTGAGCGCCGCGCCGGCCCGGTTCAACGGCACGATCCGCTTCGGGGACGGCGTGATGCTGGTCGTGACCGGCGTTGACCAGGCCAAGGTGACCGATCAGGGACCGGGCGAGTTCCCGGGCGAGCCGAAGACCCGGATCAGCCTGCGGATGACCAACGGCAGCGACGCCAAGCTGCGGCTCGACCAGGTGGTGGTCACCGCGATCTACGGCACGTCGCGCCGTCAGGCCCGTCCGGTGTACGACGACCGCAGCCGGGACTTCAGCGGTGTTCTCAAGCCGGGATCGAGCAGGACTGCCGCGTACAGCTTCTCGATCCCGAAGGCCCAGCTGGGTCGCGTCACGATGCTCGTCGACTTCGACGGCCGCTACACCGTGGCGACGTTCCAAGGGGACCCGCTGTCGGCACGCTGAGCGGCGCGATGACTCCTGCTCGTCTTGCGGCACAGGCTCGGGGCCGGTCGCCGGGACGCACGTGGTGGAGCTGACATGAGGGCGGCATGAGCAACCTGGTCAACCTGGAGCGGGTGAGCAAGTCCTACGGAGTACGCATCCTGCTCGACGAGGTCAGCCTCGGCGTGGGTGAGGGCGACCGGATCGGCGTGGTCGGGCGCAACGGAGACGGCAAGACCACGTTGCTCAACCTGATGGCCGGACGTGAGGTCCCCGACACCGGGCGGGTCTCGACCAGCCGCGGCCTGCACATCGGCTACCTCGACCAGCGCGACCTCCTCGACGACACCCACACCGTGCGCGAGGTGGTGCTCTCTGCTGCCGGTCGAGCGGAGTCGAGACCCGACCACGAGTGGGCAGCCGACTCGCGAACGCGCGAGGTCGTCGAGGTGCTGCTCTCCGGGATCGGCCTCGACCGGACCGTGCACGGTCTCTCCGGCGGTGAACGACGTCGCTGCTCCCTGGCTCGGCTGCTGCTCGCCGACGACGACCTGCTGATCCTCGACGAACCCACCAACCACCTCGACGTCGAGGCGGTCGCCTGGCTGGCCGGCTACCTGAACGAGCAGCACCGCCTGCGCCGGGCGTGGGCACTGATCGTGGTCACTCACGACCGCTGGTTCCTCGACGCCGTCTGCGACCGCACGTGGGAGGTGCACCCGGCCGCGAACGGAGCCGGGGTCGTGGACTCCTACGACGGCGGGTACGCCGCCTTCGTGCTGGCCAAGGCCGAGCGGATGCGGCAGGCCTCCGCCTCCGAGCAGCGACGCCAGAACCTCGCCCGCAAGGAGCTCGCCTGGCTGCGGCGCGGACCGCCGGCCCGTACGTCGAAGCCGCAGTTCCGGATCGACGCGGCGAACGCCCTGATCGAGGACGTGCCGCCGCCACGCGACCGGATGGAGCTGCAACGCTTCGCCACCCAGCGCCTGGGCAAGGACGTCCTGGACATCGAGGACGTCGACCTGACCCGCGGTGAGCGACAGCTGCTCTCGCACGCGACCTGGCGGCTCGGCCCGGGCGACCGGGTCGGGATCGTCGGCGTCAACGGGGCCGGGAAGAGCTCGGTGCTGCAGCTCCTCGCGGGCACGCTCGAACCTGACGTCGGCCGGGTCAAGCAGGGCCGCACGGTCGCCCTGGAGCACCTGACCCAGCACGTGCCGGCGGAGGATCCCGAAGCGCGCGTGCTGGCGACCATCGAGGACGTCCGCCGGATCACCCGCACGGTGACCGGGCAGGAGGTGTCGGCCTCCTCGATGCTGGAGAGGTTCGGCTTCACCGGCGACAAGCTCACCGCTCGCATCGGTGACCTCTCCGGCGGCGAGCGGCGGCGCTTCCAGCTGCTCAGGCTGCTGCTCGCCGAGCCCAACGTCCTGCTCCTCGACGAGCCCACCAACGACCTCGACATCGACACGCTCAACGTCGTCGAGGACTTCCTCGACACCTGGCCGGGCACCCTGGTCGTCGTCTCGCACGACCGCTACTTCCTCGAGCGGGTGACCGACTCGACCTGGGCGCTGCTGGGCAACGGCCAGATCGCGATGCTGCCGGGCGGGGTCGACCAGTACCTGGAGCAGAGACGATCGGCCGGGCCGAGCGCACCGTCAACGCCGCAGGAGCGCGGCGGGGGAGGGTCGAGTGCCCGAGGAGACGAGCGGCAGGCGAAGAAGGCGCTGTCCCGCATCGAGAGGCAGCTGGCGCGGGTGGACGATCGCGAGGGAGGCCTGCACCAGCAGATGGCGGACGCCGCCTCGGACCACACCCGCCTCACCGAGCTCGGCTCGGAGCTGGACGCGGTGCTGGCCGAGAAGGCTGCCCTGGAGCACGAGTGGCTGGAGGCCGCGGCCGAGCTGGAGTGAAGGCGCTCAGCCCAGTGGCGCCATCAGCCGCTTGAGCAGGGCCACGAGGTGGCGGCGGTCGTCCTCGGAGAGCTCGGCCAGCAGGTCGCGCTCGCTGGCGATCAGGGTCTCGAAGGCCCCGTCGACCGCTTGCTTCCCGGCGGCGGTGAGCCGGACGAGCACGCCGCGCCGGTCGTGGGGGTCGCGAGAGCGGTCCACGAACTCGCGCTCGACCAGGCGATCGACTCGGTTGGTCATCGTCCCGCTGGTGACCATCGTCTGGCGCAGCAGGGCGCCCGGTGTCAGCTGGTACGGCGCGCCCGCGCGGCGCAACGCGGCCAGGACGTCGAACTCCCAGGGCTCGATCGCCTGCTCGCTGAAGGCGGTGCGCCGCGCGAGGTCGAGCAGCCGGGCCAGGCGGCTGATCCGGCTGAACACCTCGACCGGCGCGAGGTCGAGGTCGGAGCGCTCGCGGTGCCATGCCGCGACGAGCTCGTCGACCTCGTCCCGAGCGGCCTGGTCACCCATGGACCGAATCCTATCGTGACAAGATTCTTGACATCGAGATAATCTGGAGAGCGTGACGACGCACACCTGGGACCCCGAGCGCTACCTCGTCCATGCCGACCACCGGGGCCGTCCCTTCGTCGATCTCCTGGCACGCGTCGCGGCGGAAGCACCCCGCAGCGTGGTCGACCTCGGCTGCGGCGCGGGCAACCTCACGCTCCTGCTCACGCAGCGGTGGCCGCGAGGCACGCGTGGTCGGGGTGGACTCCAGCCCGCAGATGGTCCAGAAGGCGCGCGAGCAGGAGGGTGCGGAGTTCGTCGTCGAGGACGTCCGCGACTGGGCTCCGGCCGAGCCGGTGGACGTCCTGGTCTCCAACGCCACCCTCCAGTGGATCCCGGGCCATCTCGACCTGATCCCGCGGCTGGCCGGCACTGTCGCTCCCGGTGGTTGGTTCGCCTTCGCGGTGCCCGGCAACTTCGCCGAGCCCAGCCACACCCTGCGGCAGGACCTCGCCGCGGAGGCGCCGTACGCCGAGTTCACCGCGAGCGTGGCCAGCCCCGGACGCCCACGACGCCCGCACCTACCTCGAGGTGCTCGCCGGGCTCGGCTGCGAGGTGGACGCCTGGGAGACGACGTACCTCCACGTGCTGACCGGTGAGGATCCGGTCTTCTCGTGGATCAGCGGCACCAGCCTGAGGCCGACGGTGCAGGCGCTGCCGGAGCCGCTGCGGCCGCAGTTCGAGGCCGAGCTGAGGCGGCGGCTGCGCGAGGCCTACCCGGTTCGCGACGGCCAGGTGACCCTGCCGTTCAGGCGGGTCTTCGTGGCCGCGAGAATCCCTGCATGAACCTGGCGTTCTTCACCCGCGACCCCGAGGATCCCGAGACCCTCCTGCCCGCGGACCTGGCCCGCAGCCTGTGGGGGACCGACCAGATGCACGGGGTGGCGCTCAGCGGCATGATGGCCCGCGCCCTCGAGCGCACCGTGGCCGAGCTCGGGCGCGACGACCTGCGCGCCGCGCGCTACACCGTCGACCTGTTCAAGGCCGCCCGGATGCAGCCGTGCCGGACCACGACCCGTGTGGTGCGCGAGGGCAAGCGGATCTGCCTGGTCGACGTGACGGTCGAGCAGGACGGCGTACCCGTGGCGCGCGCCAGCGGGCTCTTCCTCAAGATCGGCGAGCAGGCGCCCGGCACCGTGTGGGAGCCGGAGGGCTCCCCGCAGCCACCCCCCGCCGACGTCGCGCCACCGACCGACGACCCGCACGTGCCGCTGTTCGCCAGCGACGGCGCCGGCTGGTCGGACTCCTTCGGCGAGCACCAGAACTCCGGGCACAAGACGACCTGGCAGGTGGCCGTCCCCGTCCTGGCCGACGAGTCGCCGTCGGGCTTCGTGGCCGCCGCGAGCGTCGCCGACGCGACCAGCATGGTCACGAACTGGGGCAGCAACGGCGTCGAGCACATCAACACCGACATCACCTTGACCCTCGCCCGCGACCCCGAGGGCGTCGAGATCGGCCTGGCCGCCCTGGACCGGGTCTCCGCCGACGGCATCGCGGTCGGCACCGCCACCGTCTTCGACCGCGCCGGCCGCCTCGGCACCACCGTGGTCACCTCGATCGCCAACGTCCGCCGCGGCATCGACTTCGACCAGCACAAGTTCGAGGCCGACGGGTCGCGCTCGTAGGGGTCTGCTGGGCCGCCGGTTTCCCAGGGTAGGAAAGCTTTCTGCCCCGCGCTCACAGGAAACTTCCTGTGCTCGGAGGCAAAAAGGGTTCGTCGCATGGGAAACCGGCAGCGCGGCCGACCTCAGCTCCCGCCGCTCGGTAGCCTGCATGCGAGACATTCCCCGGTTGGTCTGCCGGCAGGGCCCGCCTGACTTTGAATCAGGATTAGCGACGTAGGTTCGACTCCTACCCGGGGAGCGAGCGAGAGCAGAGCCGAGCACGGCGTCCGCGAGTTCAGTGCGCGGCGTGGAACCGGCGGCGCCGGTACTTCGGCACCTCGATCTCGTCGAGGACGGCGCGGGCGAGGTCCGCCGCGGAGATCGTGGACTTGCCAGAGGCGTCGCGCAGCACGACGTCCTCGCCGAGTCGGTACTCGCCCGTGTCAGGCGCCGGGACCCAGGACCCGAACTCCTCGGGTGGGCTGACGTAGAACCAGTCGACGTCGGCCGAGGTGTTCTTCAGCGTCTCGAGCAGGGCGATGCCGGTGTCGATCTCCGGCCTCACCTCGGCGGGGAGGTCGTCGACCGTCACGTCGTACAGGCGTGGGCCGCCTTCCTCGACGAGGAGGGACGACGCACCGCCGATGACCCCCAGACGAGTGCCGGTGCGCGAAGTCATCTCGATCAGCTGGCCGACCAGTCCCTCCTCCTTGCCGGCCATGTCGCCGCGCGGGGAGACCGCCTCGATGACGACGTCGTGGTCCTCGACAGCGCGTGCGAGCACGTCGGGTTCGAGGGCTGAGCCGATCAGGTAGGTGGCTCCGTCGAGCCTCTCCTCCGGTTCGTGCCGGCTCACCGAGGTGACCTGGTGACCTCGTCGGAGGGCCTCGACCACGAGCGCGTTGCCGGTGTAGCCGGTGCCGCCGAGGATGCTGATCCGTGCCATGTGGTTGCTCCAGTTCGCCTGCGGTCGTCGACCGCACAACCACCACACGGCGTCGCGTATTTCGGTCCCACGGAACTCAGTGGCGGAGGTACTCCAGCACCGCGAGCACGCGGCGGTTGCTGTCGGCACCGGCCGGGAGGCCGAGCTTGGCGAAGACCGAGCTCACCACCGGCTCGACGGTCTTGATGCTCAGGTGCAGGCGGGCAGCGATAGCGGCGTTCGAGAGGCCCTGGGCCATCAGGTCGAGCACATCCCTCTCTCGGGGTGTCAGCCCACCGAGGTGGCCGGCCTCGGACTCCTGCTCGATCACCTTGGCCAGGCTCATCCGCTCGATGGCCCACCCTGCTGCAAGCGGGACGAGGGTCGCCAGCAGCAGGCCGGCGCGGGGCGTGCCGGCGACGAGGAGGCCCGCGACCAACGCCACCGCCGAGGTCGCGACAGCGGCGAGCATGACGGCGAGCTGTCGGCGTACGACGACGTCGGACTGGCGCCAGCGCGCGACCACGGCCACCACCCAGAGCAGCTGGAGGGCCACGTAGAACGGATGGGCCAGCACCCGCCACACGTCGTGGGCCCGGTCGAGGCCCCCGAGCGACAACGGATGTGCCGTCACCACGCCGGCGGCGTCGTACTCGACCGGCCACAACGCGGAGAGGAGTGAGCAGACGACGGCCACCGCCACCACGACGATCCCGGCGCGACGCCAGGCGGGGGAGAGGAACCGTCCCTCCGGGAAGCACAGTACGCACCAGGTCACCGTTGCCAGGGTGATGGCCAGGGGCCAGACCCCCACCCACCCCCACCACCTCTCCGAGCCGGAGGTCGGCCAGTGACCGATCTGGCGACCGAAGAACATCACCGCCTCCAGCAGGCCGGCGGCCAGGAACAACATGCCCTCGCGGTGCCCGGGACGCTGGAGCAGGACGCCGACCCCGACGAGGGTGCAGGTGAGGGCGAGCAGCCCGTTGTGGAGGTTCTCCGCCCAGAACCCCCGGGCGAACCCCACGGCAACCAGTGCGGCGACCACGCACAGGAGGAGGAGCGGGACCAGGGCCGCGCGGTGCTGGGTTCGCCCCATGGTGGGCAAGGGTGCCATCTCCCCGCGGGACCGGACCCCAGGGTTTTCCCTGCTCTTGCTCTCGAGGGCTTTCCCCGCTGCCGACACGGGCCCGCACGGACGACGCTCGCTCCATCTGGTCCCACCCCGGCGACCCCACCGATGGAGTGCAGATGAAGCTCGTCCGCGGCACACCCGTTTCGACCCTGCTGAACGCCTCGCTGGTCTTCGGCCCCCTCGCCTACCTGTTCCTGGACAGCACCTACGCCGCCCGCGGCTGGTGGGACGCGCAGACCGGTGCGCTGCACATCGTGGTCGCAGCGGTGTACGGCGTGACGGCGATCCGGCTCGTGACGCTGACCCGCGGCCGCCTGCAGGCGGTGCTCCTCGTCGTGGCGATGCTCGGCGTGGTCGGCAACGCCGGCGTGGGCGACGACGCGCTCCACGTGGGCCTCGGTGGCAACGACCTGTTCCTCGAGAACGGTCCCGCCAACGTGTTCAAGGCGATGGGCTTCTTCTTCCCCCTCACTCTTCTGCTGGCCGCCGCGGGCACGTGGAGACGAGTCCCGGTCTGGAACTCGGTCCTGCTCGCCGTCGGAGCCGTGCTCTTCCCGGTGGCCCACGTCGCGAACATCTCCTGGTTGGCGATCGCTGACGGCGTGGTCCTGGTGCTGGCCCTCGGGCACTTCTTCACCCTGCGGGCCGAGCTCGACGCACCGGACGAGGTCCCCGAACCCGCCGAGGTGGTCCGTTCCTGAGCCGCTTCCCGATAGTTACACCGGTGTAGTTTTACGCTCACCCGACGGCGTGTCGAGTTGACTTTCGTCGATTCTCTTCACTCAGATGCACTTTTGTCACTACAGTCACACGAGTGTTTTCTCGTGGAGCCTCTTCTGGCCGCCGTGCTGCGCTCGTAGCCACCGTCGTCGCGTCCGTCGCCGGGGTCGGGAGCGTGGCGCTGCCGGTGGCCCCGGCGGAGGCCTCGATCACCACCCTCTGCTCGGGCTACACGAGCTGTGCGGCCAAGGGCATGGGCAACGCCGGCTACGCCTCGGCGAACCACACGTCGTTCTGGCGGATGTACTCCGGCCACAACTGCACCAACTACGCCGCGTACCGGATGATCAAGGCGGGCATGCCGGCCTCGCGACCCTGGAAGGGCGGCGGCAACGCCACCAACTGGGGCTCCCGGATGAGCCGGATCACCAACGGCGTCCCGCGCGTCGGCGCGATCGCCTGGTGGAAGGCGGGAGTCCGACCCGCGGGCTCGGCCGGGCACGTCGCGTACGTCGAGAAGGTGATCTCGGCGGACGAGGTCGTGCTCTCCCAGGACAGCTGGAGTGGTGACTTCTCCTGGACCCGGGTCACCCGGTCCGGAGGCGGCTGGCCGAGCGGCTTCGTCCACTTCCGCGACGTGCCCCTGCAGACCACTGCGGGAGCCAGCA
>CAWIWO010000010.1:0-67761 GCA_963839835.1 uncultured Actinomycetota bacterium | reverse complement strand
ACGCACCCACGCAGACAAGGCCGGTACGGCTCGTCGAGCTTCCCGTCGGCGCGACCGAGGACCGGGTCCTCGGATCGCTCCACCTCGAGCGCGCGCTCTCCGAGGGCAGGGCGGAGTACGAGCCCGGCCTGCTCGCGCGCGCCCACCGCGGAGTCCTGTACGTCGACGAGGTCAACCTGCTCCACGACCATCTCGTCGACCTGCTGCTCGATGCCGCCGCGATGGGCCGCTCCACCGTCGAGCGTGACGGGGTCTCCGTCGAGCACGCCGCACGTTTCGTGCTCGTCGGCACCATGAACCCGGAGGAGGGCGAGCTCCGGCCGCAGCTGCTCGACCGCTTCGGTCTGACGGTCGAGGTCTCGGCGCCGCGCGACCCTGCGACCCGCGTCGAGGTGGTGCGCCGCCGGATCGCCTTCGACACCGACCCCGCCGGCTTCGTCGCGCACTACGCCGACCAGGAGCAGGCCCTCACCGACCGCATCCGCTCGGCGCAGAAGCTCGTCGACGACGTGCGCTCTCGGACAAGGTGCTGCTCAAGATCGCCGAGATCTGCGCCGCGTTCGAGGTCGACGGGATGCGCGCCGACATCGTCACCGCCCGCGCGGCCTCGGCACACGCGGCCTGGCAGGGCCGGACCGAGGTCACCAAGGACGACATCCGGGTGGCGGCCCGGCTCGCGCTCCCGCACCGCCGCCGACGCAACCCGTTCGACGCGCCCGGCCTCGACGAGGACCTCCTCGACCAGCTGCTGGAGGACGACGAACCGCCCCCCGAGCCTCCCGAGCCGCCGCAGTCGGACGACGGGCCGGACGACGGCCGACGACGGCGCGGGCGATGCGCCCGACGAGCAGGGCGGCGATCAGCAGTCCGACACCACGCCGCCGCAGGCGCCGGAGTCGCAGCCCGACCCGCCGACGTCCGCGTCGCAGGCCGAGGGCCCAGGCACAGAGGAGCTGACCACGGTCGCGGCCGGTGCGCCGTACCGGCCGAAGGTGCTGCGCGTGCCGGGCACCGGCGTGGGTGAGCCGGGACGACGCAGCCGGGCACGCACCGACAACGGCCGCCGCATCGGCGCGGTCCCCGGCAGCCGCGGCAGCATCGACCTGACCGAGACCATCCGGGCAGCGGCACCGCACCAGACAGCGCGCGGCCGCACCGCGGGAGTGCTGCGCTTCCGTTCCGACGACCTGCGCGTCGCCACCCGGGAAGGGCACGAGTCCAACCTGATCCTCTTCTGCGTCGACGCCTCGGGGTCGATGGCTGCCCGCAAGCGCATGGCGGAGGTGAAGGCCGCGATCCTCTCGTTGCTGCTCGACGCCTACCAGCGCCGGGACAAGGTCGGCCTCGTCACCTTCCGCGGCGACCGCGCCGACCTCGCGCTGCCACCCACCCGGTCGGTGGACGTCGCCGCTCGCCGGCTCGCGGACCTGCCCGCCGGTGGCCGCACACCGCTGGACGCCGGGCTCACCGAGGCCGCCCGCGTGCTGGAGCGCGAGAGCGTGCGCGATCCCCGTCGCCGCTCGCTGCTCGTGGTGGTCACCGACGGCCGCGCCACCAACGGCAGCGACGCGGTGGCAAGGTCTCGCACGGTCGCCGAGCACCTGGCGCGCGCGGGACGCGCCAGCGTCGTCGTCGACTGCGAGTCCGGCGCGCTGCGGCTCGGGCTCGCCAAGGCGTTGTCCGTCGCCCTGGCCGCCGAGCACGTGCCGCTCGCCGACCTCAGCGCCGACGCACTCACCCAGGTCGTGGAAGGCAGGGTCGCCTGATGCCGCAGGGGAAGCCGGTCGTGGTTCCGGACGACGGGCTGAGCACCAGGGAGCGACGCAACCAGCCACTGCTGATCGTGAACACCGGCGACGGCAAGGGGAAGTCGACCGCGGCCTTCGGCCTTGCGCTGCGGGCCTGGAACCAGGGCTGGAACATCGGGGTGTTCCAGTTCGTGAAGTCCGCCAAGTGGCGCATCGGCGAGCAGACGGTGCTGGAGCGGCTCGGTGAGCTGCACCAGGAGACCGGCGAGGGCGGTCCGGTCGAGTGGCACAAGATGGGCGCCGGCTGGTCCTGGTCCCGCAAGGAGGGCGACGACGACGACCACGCGGCCCAGGCTGCCGACGGCTGGGCGGAGATCAAGCGGCGCCTGGCGGAGGAGACCCACGACCTGCTGGTGCTCGACGAGTTCACCTACCCGATGGAGTGGGGCTGGGTGGACGTCGACGACGTGGTCGAGACGCTGTCCAACCGTCCCGGCCGCCAGTTCGTCGTCGTCACCGGTCGCCGGGCGAACCCGCGGCTCGTCGAGGTCGCCGACCTGGTCACCGAGATGACCAAGGTCAAGCACCAGATGGACCGCGGCCAGAAGGGCCAGCGGGGCATCGAGTGGTGACCTCCCTGCCGCGGTTCGTCGTCGCTGCCCCGGCGACCGGCCAGGGCAAGACGACCGTGGCCACCGGCTTGATGGCCGCGCTTCGCCGGTCGGGACACGTCGTCAGCGGGCACAAGGTCGGCCCGGACTACATCGACCCGGGCTACCACGCGCTGGCCTGCGGCCGCCCGGGTCGCAACCTCGACCCGCACCTGGTCGGCGAGGAGCGGATCGTGCCGCTGCTCCTGCACGGTGCCCGCGGCGCCGACGTCGCGGTGGTCGAGGGCGTCATGGGCCTGTACGACGGACGGCTCGGCGGAGCCGGCTTCTCCTCGACCGCACACGTGGCGACGTTGACCCGCTCCCCCGTCGTGCTGGTCGTCGACGCCTCCCGCTCCTCGCGGTCGGTCGGTGCCGTGGTCCACGGCATGGCGACGTTCGACCCCGACGTGCGGGTGGCCGGTGTCGTGCTCAACAAGGTCGCCTCCCCGCGCCACGGCCGCGAGGTCGCCGACTCGGTCCGGCTGCCGGTGCTGGGCATGGTGCCTCGCGACCCGGCCGTGACCACTCCGTCGCGACACCTCGGCCTGGTCCCGGCCGACGAGCGCGGCGAGGTCGCGGCCGACCTCGACCGGTTGGCCGGCCTGCTGGCCGAGCACGTCGACCTCGACGCCGTGCTGAGGGTCGCCGGCGAAGCTCCGTCATTCGAGGAGGAGCCGTGGGACCCCGCCGCGGAGGTCAGCCCGCCTCCCGGCCTCAACGAGCGGCCGGTCGTCGCGGTGGCGGGCGGGCGCGCGTTCACCTTCCGCTACGCCGAGACCGAGGAGCTGCTGCGCGCCGCCGGCTGCGACGTGGTCGTCTTCGACCCCCTCACCTCGCCCTCACTCCCCGAGGGCTGTCGGGGTGTCTACCTCGGTGGCGGCTTCCCCGAGGTGCACGCCCCGGCGCTCAGCGACAACGCGTCGCTGCGCGAGGACCTGCGTCAGGCGGTGGCGAGCGGAGTGCCGGTCGTCGCCGAGTGCGCAGGTTTGCTCTACCTGTGCCGCAGCCTCGACGACGCCACGATGGTCGGGACGCTGCCGGCGCGGGCGACCATGACAGAGCGGCTGACGCTGCGCTACCCCTCGGCGACCGCCGCCGGCCGACACGTTGCTCACCCGGACCGGCGAGACGGTGACCGGGCACGAGTTCCACCGCACGCACGTCACGTCGGTCGCCGACCAGGACACCTGGGCCCCCGCCTGGACCATCGAGGGTGAGCCGATCGGCTTCGCCGGGCCCACGCTGCATGCGTCGTACCTCCACACGCACTGGGCGGGCCACCCGCTGCTCGCCCAGCGGTTCGCCGACGCGGTGCACGCCGCCGAGCCTCACCGGCCCGTCGCCGCGCCCGAGCCGATCGCCGCCGCTCAGGCACAACCGGTCGCGGACCCGCTGCGGCACCACGGCGACGCCGAGGCGACCGATGGCCTGCTCGACCTGGCGGTGAACGTCTTCCCCGGCCCTTGGCCGTCGTGGCTCGACCGGGCACTGCGAGCCGGGCTCGAGGCAGGCGGCACCTACCCGAGCGCCGTCGACGCGGAGGCGGCCGTTGCCCGTCATCACGGCGTCGGTCCCGATCGCGTGCTTGCGACAGCCGGGTCGGCCGAGGCGTTCACGCTGTTCGCGGGCATGCGCGACTGGCGGCACGCGGTCGTCGTGCACCCGCAGTTCACCGAGCCGCATGCCGCGCTCGTCCGGGCCGGGCACCGCGTGCACGAGGTGCACTGCCGCGCGCCGGAGTTCCGGCTCGACCCCACGGCCGTGCCCGAGGACGCCGACCTCGTGGTGGTCGGCAACCCCACCAACCCGACCGGGGTCCTGCACCCCGCCGACCAGCTGCGCAGGTTGCTGCGGCCGGGCCGGCTCGTGGTCGTCGACGAGGCGTTCATGGACGTCGTGGCGGGCGAGTCCGAGTCGGTCGCAGGCGAGCCGGGAGTGCTGGTGCTGCGCAGCCTGACCAAGCACTGGGGCATCCCCGGCGTGCGTGCCGGCTACGTGCTGGGCGACGAGCAGGTGGTGCAGCAGCTTCGGGACGCGCAGGTGCCGTGGTCGGTCTCGTCGACCGCGGTCGCGGCGCTCGAGGCCTGCGTCTCGACGGCCGCGACGGACGACCGGGTGCGCCGCGCCGAGACCCTGGGCGAGTGGCGCCGGCACCTCGAGAAGCGGCTCGACGAGATCGAGGTGCCGTTCGTGCCCTCCGAGGCCTCCTTCGTGCTCGCCCGGCCCGGCCCCGGCGCGCACGCGTCGCTGCGCCGTGCGGGCGTGGCGGTGCGCCGGTGCGACACCTTCCCGGGTCTCGGCGCGGACTGGGTGCGGATCGCCGTACGCCCCCCGGAGCAGAGCGACGTGGTGATCGCACTGCTGGCCGACCACCTCGGTCGGAGCTGAGCCCGTGTTGAGCCGGGCCGTCGGCCTGGCGCTGGGGTACGTCGCCGACAGCCGCCTCGGCGACCCGACGCGATGGCACCCGGTCGCCGGCTTCGGAAGCGTGGCGACGGCCGTGGAGCACCGCACCTACGCCGACAGCCGGACGGCAGGAGCGGTTCACGTCGCTGTTCTGGTCGGCACGCTGACAGCCGCGGCTGCCCGTGGCAGAGCGCAGGCTCGCTGCCCACCCGGTGCTCCACACCCTTGCCACCGCGCTCGCCACCTGGACCGTCCTCGGCGGGGCGTCCCTGGAGCGGGAGGCGCACCTGGTCGCCGAGCTCCTCGAGAGCGGCGACCTGCCCGCGGCCAGGCAGCGGCTCACCCACCTGGTCGGCCGGGACACGAGCGAGCTCGACGACAGCGAAGTGGCGCGGGCCGTCGTGGAGTCGGTCGCGGAGAACACCTCCGACGCAGTCGTCGCCCCGTTGTTGCTCGGCGCTCTGCTGGGGATCCCCGGCCTCGTCGGCCACCGGGCAGCGAACACGCTCGACGCGATGGTGGGCCACCGGAGCGAGCGCTACCTCGAGTTCGGCTGGGCCGCCGCGCGTCTCGACGACATCGTCAATGTCCCGGGAGCGAGGCTCACCGCCCTGCTGGCGATGCTGCTCGGGCCAGACCCTCGCGGTGCCGCGCGCGCCTGGGCCCGCGACGCGAGACGGCATCCGAGCCCCAACGCGGGCCCGGTCGAGGCGGCGTTCGCCGGCGCCCTGGGCATCCGGCTGGGCGGAACGAACACCTATGCCGAGCGCACCGAGCACCGCCCCGTCATGGGTGGGGGTCGTCCCACTACTCGCGGCGACGTGCGCCGCGCGACCCGACTGGCCCGGCGCGTCGATCTCGCGGCAGCAACTTTGGCTGTCCTGGTGGCAGGTCGGCATGGAAGCTGGTGACGAGTTCGAAGCGAATTCTCTGGTCGATGTCGAAGAGCCTGACCGCCGTTCGACATACGTGCGAGAAGCAACTCCCCCAGCAACCAGTAGGAGTGAGCAACATGCCGCGTTTCATGGGATTCGTGAGGATGGAAGAGGGCGTCGGGACGCCGCCACAGGAGCTGTTCGATGCGATGGACACCTACATCGGCGATCAGACCGCCAAGGGTGTGTTCCTCGACGGCGGCGGGCTGTACGGGACCGAGGACGCCGTGAACTTCGTGGTCCGCAAGGGCGAGGTCAGCCGGGTCGACGGACCGTACGCCGAGGCCAAGGAGGTCGTCGGCGGGTGGGCCATCATGCAGTACGACACCGTCGAGGAGGCGGTCGCCGACCAGCAGGAGTTCGCCGAGCTGCACGCGAAGTACTGGCCCGAGGTCACCGTGATCTCGACCCTGCGCCAGATCTCCACGGGGCCGGAGGCCCCCGGCGAGTAGGTCCTGACCTCACGGGACTCACTACGCTGGCTGCGTGCCGGCAGAGACCCGTGCGGATGCCACGACCGAGGCAATCTTCGCCGCGTGGCGGGCCGAGTCGGCCCGCCTCGTCGGCGCTCTCACGCGGATGACCCGTGATGTCGAGCTCGCCGAGGACCTTGCGCAGGACGCACTCGTGGCCGCGCTCGAGCAGTGGCCCACCACTGGCGTACCGGAGAACCCCGTCGCTTGGCTGATGACCATCGCGAAGCGGCGTGGCATCGACCACTTCCGGCGCGCCGACAACCTCCGCCGCAAGGTCGCGGAGCTCGACCATGCCCGTGGGGAGGAGGTGACGCAGATGCCCGACCTCGACGACCAGGTCGACTACATCGAGGACGACGTCCTGCGGCTCATCTTCTTGTCCTGCCACCCCTCCCTGACTGCCGAGTCGCGGGCCGCGCTGACGCTTCGTCTGGTCGGAGGGCTCACCACCACGGAGATCGCCCGCGGGTTCCTGGTCAGCGAATCCACCATGGGCCAGCGCATCTCGCGCGCCAAGAAGACACTGGCCGAGGCTCACGCCGAGTTCGAGCTGCCCACGGGGTCGGAGCGGACCAGGCGACTCGACGACGTCATGGCCGTGATCTACCTGATCTTCAACGAGGGCTACGCCGCCACCGTCGGCGAGGAGTGGATGCGGCCGGAGCTGGCGCACGAGGCGATGCGGCTCGCGCGCATGCTGGCCGCGCTCGCTCCCGACGACCCCGAGGTGCTCGGACTCCAGGCGCTGCTGGAGATCCAGGGCTCGCGGATGGCCGCCCGGCTCGATGAGCACGGCGCACCGGTGCTGCTCGAGGCGCAGGACCGGAACCGGTGGGACCCCTTGCTGATCCGGCGCGGGCTGTTCGCCCTGCAGCAGGCCGAGCTGCTCGCCGGGCGCGGGAAGCCGGTCGGGAAGTACTTCCTGCAGGCCTCGATCGCCGCACAGCACGCCCGTGCGGAACGTGCCGAGGACACGAACTGGCGACGGATCGCCGCGTTGTACGACGTCCTGGCCGACGCCGCACCCGGACCGGTCGTCGAGGTGAACCGCGCAGTCGCGCACGGGCGGGCGTTCGGCCCGGACGCGGGGCTTGCCGTGCTGGGGGCGGTCGACGCAGGTGTGCTCGGCGACTCACCTCTCGTGCCGAGCGTGCGCGGGGATCTGCTCGAGCGGGCCGGGTTGCACACGGAGGCGAGCAAGGCGTTCACCGAGGCCGCCGCGCGCACCAGGAACGAGAGCGAGCGTGCAGTCCTGCACCGACGAGCCGAGACGAACCTGGCACCCGATGCCGCTCACGTTGAGGACTGATCGGCTGCTGCTGCGTCCGTGGCGTCCCACTACGGCGGCTAGATGTGATGTCCAGGGACGTTGCTGCGTGATGTAGGGCTGAGCCTCTGGCGAGGTGAAGGCCTCCCGATGTGAAGTGTGTCGGCGAGCAGGGACACTGTCAGTTGCACGAGCCGAAACTAGGGCTCCTTCCCGAGCGAGCACCACTGAGTTTCCAGCCTCTCGGGCTCGATGCCTTGTTCGTGAGGTGAACGCCTCGATGCCGCCGATGACGGCATCGAACCTCGGTGAGTTGTAGAGATCGTCAGTGAGGGGTTGTCGTCAGGTCGCTGTCGTTCTTGGGCATGGTGGCGGCGAGCCCGACGATGCCGGCACACAGCACTGCGGGGACGACCATCGCGTGGTGCAGCCCGAGCTTGCTGACCAAGAAGCCGATGACCGCCGGCCCGACAAGGAAGGCGGCGTAGCCGAAGGTCACGACGACCGCGAGGACCCGCCCGCCACCGATGTGTCCGGCGACTGCGTACACCTGGGGTGCGATCATGCCGACTCCGAGTCCGACAAGCGCCCAGCCGACGAGCAGGAGCGGGAGACCGCTGACCAGCGTGACGGTGCCGTAGCCGACGGCAGCGCACGCGCCACCGAGCGGACCACCGCTCGACGGCCGAAGCGCGCGACGAGACGGTCGCCGAGGAGGCGGATGAGCAGCATGAAGCCGCTGACCGCCACCAAGCCGAGGGCGCCGGTCGTCGGATCGACGTCCGCGACGACGGTGACGTGCAGGGCGGACCAGTCGGTGGCCGTCCCCTCCGAGAGCCCGAATGCCAGCGCCATGACCGCGAGCAGCCAGGCGATCGACGGGATCCTCGTGCGTACGCCGTCGACGCTGTGTTGTACGACGGTGGTCGGTGGAGTGAGCCTGAAGGCGATGACGAGGGCGACGAGGGCAACCGACGCCAGCACCAGCATGAGCGGCATGACGATCGCTCTGCCCTCGAGGTCGAGCGTCGCCGCCAGC
Source organism: uncultured Actinomycetota bacterium (assembly GCA_963839835.1). Taxonomy (GTDB): domain Bacteria; phylum Actinomycetota; class Actinomycetes; order Propionibacteriales; family Nocardioidaceae; genus Marmoricola. The sequence goes on along the minus strand of CAWIWO010000010.1, from coordinate 59,237 downwards.
AGCAGCACGCACCCCGCGCCGGCGAGTCCACCCAGTGACCACATGGCGTGGAACGAGCTCATGATCGGGCGTCTTCGGGCGCCCTCGACCTGAACACCGACCGCGTTCATGGCCACGTCGATGGTGCCGTTCCCGAGCCCGAGCAGCACCGCCCCCATGACTGCGAGAGGAAACGTGGAGGCCAACGCGACGGTCACTGCCGCGACGATGATGACGACCAGTCCGGTCAGAGCGACCTGGCGCGCACCAATGGCGTCACTGAGCCGGCCCGCGACCTGCATCGCCGCGATGCTCGCAACCCCGGCAGTGAAGAGGAGCACCGCGATGTGAGTGGCGTCGATGTCCAGTCGTGCGCGGATCGAGGGGAGGGCGCCGCCGTACCCGCCGATGATGAGCCCGTTCGCGGCGAACAAGAGCGCGACCGCGATGACAGATTTCGTGCTGGCGAGCCGGGCAGCGAGGGCGGAGGGCGGCGTGATCGTGCCCGTCATGCGTGGTCCGCTCCTCCCGTGACTGCAGCGTTGCAACCCTCACGCAACAGCGTGACGCATGGTGGATCGTTCGCAAAACCAACCGGGAGTCAGGCACTCGAGCACACGGTGTCCGGCGGCTTCACCGCTGCCTGACGCACCACGCGAGCGCCGCCTCGACGTCGGCGACTGTCTCCACGTCGGCCGGCGTGGCCGGGCGGCGAACCACGACCACCGGGATGTCCAGCGACATCGCGGCCGCCATCTTGGGCCACGTGTGCGAGCCGCCGGAGTCCTTCGTGACCAACGCGTCGGCGTCGTGCTCGCGCATCAGCGCCAGCTCGCCGTCGAAGTGGTAGGGACCGCGGTCGAGCAGCAGCCGCCACGACGGGGGCAGCGGCACCGACGGCTCGTCGACCGTCCGCACCAGGGCGGCCGCGGCAGCGAGCGGTCCGACGAACGCGTCCAGCGGCTGGCGGCCGACGGTGAGCATCGGGCGCGCGCCGGTCGCGGCAGCGGCGGCGGCCGCCTGGTCATGGTCGTCCACCCAGAGCCAGCGATGCGCCCCGTCCGCCTCCGCCCAGCCCGGTCTCTGCAGCCGCAGCAACGGCAGGCCGGCTGCCCGACAAGCCTCCGCGGCGTTGGCCGTGATGCGCGCGGAGAACGGATGGGTCGCGTCGACGACCGCCGTGGTGCCGTGCGCCTTCAGCCAGTCGCGCAGTCCGTCGGCCCCGCCGAACCCGCCGACGCGCACCTCGCCCACCGGCAGCCGCGGGTTGCTCACCCGCCCGGCGAGAGACGTCACCACCGGGACCCGCTCGTCGACCAGACCGGCGGCGAGCGCGCGCGCCTCCGCCGGTGCCACCGAGCAGCAGCACGCTCACGGCCGCCCTCCTGGCGGGAGCACGGGCAGCTCGCCGACCCCGTCGCGGGCAAGCGCCAGCAGTGCGTCCACGTCGAGACACTCCTCGACCAGGTCGCGCGAGCAGGTCCAGCCGCCGCTCGCGCGCGGCCGCGAAGGACGTCCCGGACGCTCCCACGCGCGACCGACCGCGAGGCGTCTCGCGCAGCAACGCCGCCGCGGAAGCCGTCGCCCTCCAGGCTGCCGTGCCACATCGTGCCGAGGACGCATCCGCGGCGCGCGCCGCCGAGGAACGGCTCGTCACCTCCGACGGTCACGCGGCCGTGGTGGATCTCGTAGCCGCTCGCCGGCTCGCCGAGCGCCGAACCGCTCGGCAGCCGGAGTGTCTTCTCGGCGCGGAAGCGGGTGCGGACGTCGAGCAGCCCGAGCCCCGCCGCGCCCGCTCCGGGCTCGCCCTCGACGCCGTCCGGGTCGTCGATGGCGTCCGCCGAGCATCTGGAAGCCGCCGCAGATCCCGAGCACAGGGTCGCCCGGCGCGGGCGTGCTCGACGACCGCCGTGTCGAGGCCGCGCGAGCGCAGCCAGGCCAGGTCGGCCATGCGTCGACCTGGTGCCGGGCAGCACCACGAGGTCGGCCGTCGCCAGACGCCGGGGTCGGAGGCGAACACGACGTCGACGTCGGGCTCGAGACCGAGGGCGTCCACGTCGGTGAAGTTGCTGATCCGCGGCAGCCGGACCACGGCCACCCGCAGTGCCGCCTCCGACGTCGAGCGCCGCCCCTCGAGGTCGAGCGCGTCCTCGGAGTCCAGCCACAGCGTCGGGATGCCACGGCAGCACGCCGTACACCCGCCGGCCGGTGAGCGACTCCAGCTGCTCGAGCCCGGGCGCGCAGCAGCGTCGTCGTCGCCCCGGAACTTGTTGACCACGAACCCGGCGACCAGCCGCTGGTCGGCCGCGCTCGAGCAGCGCGACGGTGCCGTACATCGCCGCGAACACCCCGCCACGGTCGATGTCGCCGACCACCACCGTCGGCAGCTCGGCGTGCCGGGCCAGCCCCATGTTGACGTAGTCGCCTCGCGCGCAGGTTGATCTCGGCCGGGCTGCCCGCCCCCTCCGCGACCACCACGTCGAAGCGGCGAGACGAGGTCGTCGAACGCCGCGTGCGCGGCCTCGGCGAGCCGGCGCCGCCCGTCCACGAAGTCGCGGGCGTGCACCTCGCCGCCGGGGCGTCCCATCAGCACGACGTGGCTGCGGTGGTCGCTGCCGGGCTTGAGCAGCACCGGGTTCATCGCGGCCTCGGGCGGCGACGCCGCGCGGCGAGCGCCTGCACCCACTGCGCGCGGCCGATCTCGGCGCCGTCCGCCGGTGCACACCATCGAGTTGTTCGACATGTTCTGCGCCTTGTACGGCGCGACGCGCAGACCCGCGCCGCGCGAACGCGCGGCACAGCCCGGTCGTCACGACCGACTTGCCGGCGTCGGACGTCGTCCCGGCGACGAGCAGCGCACGCCACTCAGCCGTGCCTGAGCAGGTAGAGGTCCATCACCCAGCCGGCCTCGGACCGGGCGGCGTCCCGCGCCGCCGCGACCTCGGCGGCCACGTCGCCCACCCGTCCGGCCACCAGCCGCTCCGAGGGCGTTCCGAGGTTCGCGCCCCACCACATCGACCAGTCCTCCAGCCCGTCGAGGTCGACACCGGAGGTCAGCATCACCACGAGGTTGCGCTGCCCGGCGGCGATCGCCTCGGCCTGCCGCCGCTGGGTGGTCACGTGCACGGGCGCGCCGACCGGGTGCAGCACGATGCCGTGCCGTGCGGCCAGCAGCTGCGGCGCCGCGATGCCCGGCGACCACCTCCACCCGCGCGCCGATCTGCGCCGCGACGGTGTCGACGACCCGGATCGTGGAGTCGTACAGCGACGGGTCACCCCACACCAGGAACGCCGGGTCGCCGGCTCGCCGGGCGATCTCGGCGCCCCACGCCTCCGCGCGGGCGGCGTGCCAGTCGCGCACCGCCCCTGCGTAGTCGGCCGGGTCGTCCCGGTCGCGAGCCGGGTCCTCGACCTCGACCACCTCGAGGCCGTGCTTCGCGCACATCTCGCGTCGTACCTCGAGCAGGGCGTCGTCGGGACCCTTGCGGGCCGCGACGACGTACGACGACGACCGCAGCGCCGCGGCCGCCTCGGGGGTGACGTGCTGCGGCCCCATGCCGACCCCGACGACGCGGATCGTGCGGCCGCTCATCGGTCCTCGATGTCGCCCTCGAGCTCGAGGTAGACCTGCTGCATCCGGGCCATCACGTCGGCGTCGGGGTTCTCCCACAGCCCGCGGTCGGCGGCCTCGTGCAGCTTCTCGACGATGCCGCGCAGCGCCCACGGGTTCGACTTGCGCATGAACTCCTGGTTGGTCTCGTCCAGGACGTACTCAGCAGCCAGCCGGTCGTACATCCAGTCGTGCACCACGCCGGTCGTCGCGTCGAAGCCGAACAGGTAGTCGACGGTGGCCGCCAGCTCGAAGGCGCCCTTGTAGCCGTGGCGCTGCATGGCACCGATCCACCGCGGGTTCACGACCCTGGCCCGGAAGACGCGGTTGGTCTCCTCCTGCAGCGTGCGGGTGCGTACGGCGTCGGGGGTGGTGCTGTCGCCGACGTACGCGCGCGGGTCCGAGCCGGTCAGCGCGCGCACCGTGGCCACCATGCCGCCGTGGTACTGGTAGTAGTCGTCGCTGTCGGCGATGTCGTGCTCGCGGGTGTCGATGTTCTTCGCGGCGACCTTGATGCGGCGGTAGTTGGTGCGCATGTCGTCGCTCGCCGGCGCGCCGTCCAGGCCGCGCCCGTAGGCGAAGCCTCCCCACGCCGTGTAGACCTCGGCGAGGTCCTCGTCGGAGCGCCAGGTGCCGGACTCCATGACCTGCAGCATGCCGGCGCCGTACGACCCCGGCTTGGAGCCGAAGATCCGCGTCGTCGCGCGACGCTCGTCGCCGTGCTCGGCGAGGTCCGCCTGGGCGTGCGCTCGCACGAAGTTGAGGTCGGCGGGCTCGTCGAGCGCTGCCACCATCTGCACCGCGTCGTCGAGCATCGCGACGACGTGCGGGAACGCGTCGCGGAAGAAGCCGGAGATGCGCACGGTCACGTCGATGCGAGGACGGTCGAGCTCCTCGAGCGACACCACCTCGAGGCGCGACACCCGGCGCGAGGCCTCGTCCCACTCGGGACGCACCCCGAGCAGCGCGAGCACCTCGGCGATGTCGTCGCCGGAGGTGCGCATCGCGCTGGTGCCCCACACCGACAGCCCCACCGACTCCGGGTAGCCACCTGTCTCGTCGAGGTACTTCTGCACCAGCGAGTGGGCCATCGCCTGGCCGGTCTGCCACGCCAGTCGCGACGGCACCGCACGCGGGTCGACGGTGTAGAAGTTCCGGCCGGTCGGCAGCACGTTGACCAGGCCGCGCAGCGGCGAACCGGAAGGTCCGGCCGGGACGAAGCCGCCTTCGAGAGCGTGCAGCACGGCGTCGAGCTCGTCGGTGGTCCGCTCCAGCCGGGGCACGACGTGCTCGGCTGCGAAGCGGAGCACCCGCTGCACCTCCGGGTCGTCGTGCATGCCGGCCGCGGCCTCGGCGACCCAGTCGGCGTCCTCCATCTGCTGCACCAGGGCACGGGCCTGCTGCTCGACGACGTCGACGGTGCTGGTCGACTCCTCGCCCTCCTTGAGCCCGAGCGCGGCGCGCAGTCCTGGCACGGCCTGCGTGTCGCCGCCCCAGACCTGCGCGGCCCGCAGGATCGCGAGCACCAGGTTGACGCGCGCCTCGCCCTCCGGCGGCTGGCCGAGGATGTGGAGCCCGTCGCGGATCTGGGCGTCCTTGATCTCGCAGAGCCAGCCGTCGACGTGCAGGATGAAGTCGTCGAACTCGTCGTCCTCGGGCCGCTCGTCGAGGCCGAGGTCGCGGTGCATCTCCGCGGCGTGCATCAGCGTCCAGATCTCGGCGCGGATCGCCGGCAGCTTCGCCGGGTCCATCGCCGCGATGTTCGCGTGCTCGTCGAGCAGCTGCTCGAGCTTCGCGATGTCGCCGTAGCTCTCGGCACGGGCCATCGGCGGCACGAGGTGGTCGACCACGGTTGCGTGCGCGCGGCGCTTGGCCTGGGCACCCTCCCCCGGGTCGTTGACCAGGAACGGGTACACCAGCGGCAGGTCGCCGATCGCCTGGTCGGTCGCGCACTGCGACGAGAGCGCGGCGTTCTTGCCGGGCAGCCACTCCATCGAGCCGTGCTTGCCGAGGTGCACGACGGCGTTTGCGCCGAAGCCGTGCTTCGAGCCAGCGGTACGCCGCCAGGTAGTGGTGCGACGGCGCGAGGTCCGGGTCGTGGTAGATCGCGACCGGGTTCTCGCCGAACCCACGCGGCGGCTGGATCAGCAGCACCACGTTGCCCGCCTGGATCGTGGCGAGCACGATCTCCTGCTGGTCGTTGACGAACAGCTTGCCGGGCGCCTCGCCCCAGGCCGCCGTCATCTCGTCCCGCAGCTCGGCGGGCAGGTCGGCGGTCCAGTCGAGGTAGTCACGCACGCCGATGCGCACGTGCGCGTCGGTCAGCTGCGCGTTCGTCAGCCACTCCTCGTCCTGGCCACCGGCGTCGATCAGCGCGTGGATCAAGGCGTCGCCCGCCACGGTGTCGTCGGGGTCGTCGAGCCCGGGGATCTGGCCGGGTGCACCGACGTCGTACCCGGCGGAGCGCATGCGGCGCAGCAGCCGAACGGTGCTGACCGGGGTGTCGAGACCCACGGCGTTGCCGACCCGGGCGTGCTTGGTCGGGTAGGCGCTGAGCATCAGGGCGACTCGTCGCTCACCCACCGGGATCTTGCGCAGCCTCGCGTGGTTGACGGCGATGCCCGCGACCCGCGCGCAGCGCTCGTCGTCGGCGACGTAGCGCGGGAGGCCGTCCTCGTCGATCTCCTTGAAGCTGAACGGCACGGTGATGATGCGACCGTCGAACTCGGGGATCGCGATCTGGTTCGCGGAGTCCAGCGGGGTGGCGCCGTCGTCGGAGGCCTCCCACTCGGCGCGGCTGCTGGTCAGGCACAGACCCTGGAGGACCGGGATGTCGAGGGCGGCGATCCGCTGCACGTCCCAGGCCTCGTCGTCACCACCCGCGGAGGACTGGCTGGGCGTGGTGCCGCCGGCGGCCAGCACGGTGACGACCAGCGCGTCGAGGGTTCCCAGCTCGTCGTACAGCTCGTCGGGCGCGGAGCGCAGCGAGGAGCTGAAGATCGGCACGCCCACGGCCTCACCGGTGGCGTCGATCGCGTCGCACAGCGTGTGGGCGAACGCGTTGTTCCCGCTGGTCTCGTGCGCGCGGTAGAACAGCACGCCCACGCGAGCCAGGTCCGGGTGCACGTCGGTGGCCGCGCGGCCCGCTCGCGGGACGACCCCCCAGGCAGGCACCGGCACCGGAGGCTCGAAGCCCTCGCCGGTCAGCAGCACGGTGTCGGAGAGGAACGCGTGCAGCTGAGCCAGGTTCTGCGGGCCGCCCTCGGCGAGGTAGCGGTGCGCCTCCGCTGCGACCCCGATCGGCACCGTGGACATCTCCATCAGCTGCGCGTTGGGCTGCTGCTCACCTCCCAGCACCACCATCGGCATCCCGGTCTCGCGGATCCGGGTGAACCCGCTGCACAGGTCGTCGGGCGACCCCAGGATCCGCCCGACCACGAGGTCGACGTGCTCGAGCACACCGGCCATGTCCTGGTGGCCGGCACGCGCCGGGTTGGCCCAGACGTAGTCGGCCCCGGAGGCCCGAGCCGACAGCAGGTCGGTGTCCGAGGTGGAAAGCAGCGCGATGCGCACAAAGCTCCTTGTCAGACGCTGGTCGGCTCGCGCGCCTCACGACGTGCCGCAGGTGCCAGGACCCGCTCCGCCATCGGAGCGAAGACCAGCGCGATCGTGGTCCAGAGGATCAGCTGCGCACCCACGCTGTAGAGGCGGAAGCGGTAGAGCACGTCCGCCGGGAACGCCGGGAAGACGATGTTGCCCTGGGGATCGCGCAGCGACTGCGGTGTCTCGGTGAGGAACTTCCCGGCCTCAGCCAGCTGTCCGCTCATCTCCCCGGTGGACGGCATCAGCGCCATCACGACACCGATCGCGACGACGTACCCCGCTCCGGCCACCAGGGCTGCGCGCCAGTTGCCCCACCGCTCGGCAAGTCGCTTCCCGATGACGACGGCCAGCACCATGAAGACCACTGAGCTGACCACCAGCAAGAGGTAGTACGCGGTCCGGCTCTTGATCGTCGCGTCGTCGCCGACCGCGGGCGGGCTCGCTGGGTACTTCACGAACGGCACCAGGTAGACGCTGACGAACGCCGCGGCGGCAAGCAGCAGCACCAGCTGACGCGGCCGGATGCGACCGGTGCGGCCGATGCAGATGACGTACGCAACCGCGAAGAGCGCGCCCATCGCAGCCGCGAACAAGATGACCGCCGCGCCGATGCCGAGGCTGCTCTGCATCGCACGGCTGACCAGCTCCGCACCTTCGCCATGAACGTGACCGCCCGCGGCGACCTCGAGCTTCTCCTCGGCCGCGCTACGACCGCTTTCGTAGTCGATCGCGAGCTGGATCATCGGCTCGGCGAAGATCCGCGCGAAGACGAACGCCAGCAAGCCTCCGAGGGCGCCGGCGAGCACGCCACGGCCGATCAGCTGCTTCTCCATGTCGAGTTTTCCTTCAGCGTCCGCTGCTCAGTGGCAGGGGAAGCCGAGGAAATGACGACCGTCGTGGAAGAACTCGTGGACCAGCATGCTCTTGCCGGTCACCGAGGTAGCGCCCTGCTCGAGGCCGATGAAGTAGTAGGCGACCAGAGCCAGGAGAGCGGTCACCACCAGGAGAAGGACGGTGGCGGCCTTTGCCGAGACGATCGGCTGGGTGATGGCGCCGGGTGCGGGTGAGGCGGCTGAGTTGCTCATCTGGGTCTCCTTCGGGAATCCAACGTTCCTCGATGCGGATGGTGGGCCGACGCCGGCCGACGATCTGACTCACAGGCCCTTGATGATTCGGGAGCCTGCACACAGTGGCGGGACCGTGCTGGACTTGCACCAGCTTCCTCACCCGACGTCGGCGTCATCCTACGCACGTCGCGCGCTGCGGCACCACACCCTGCGTCTCACCGTCGCGCGCCGACCGGACGTGTGCGAGATTCGTCCGGTGTCCCCCTCCCACGTCTGCTGCTCGTCCGGCACGGCGAGTCGACGTGGAACCGTCGCGGAACTGGTGCAAGGACAGACACCGCACGTCCCCCTCACGGCATTGGTCACCGGCAAGCGGCTCGCGCGGCAGAGCTGATCAGCGAGCACGAGCCGACCCAGGTCTGGACCAGCGACCTGCTCCGAGCTCGCCAGACCGCCGACCACATCGCCGCCGCCGTGGGTCTGGTTGCGCAGCCCGACGCACGGCTGCGCGAACGAAGCTACGGCCACGATGAGGGACGACCCGTCGACCAGGTCCCTGCCCTGCGCCGACCAGAGGTCACCCCGGACGGCGGCGAGACGTTCGACGAGGTCGTGACGCGCGTCGGCTCCTTCCTCGAGGGGCGAGCGCAGGGTCCGGGTCTGGTGGTCGTGGTCACCCACGGCGTCACCATTCGCGCCGCTTTGTCGTGGCTCGGGTTGCCCACCCGGCGATCTGACGGTGGCCAACGGCTGCGTCATCGACCCCTTCGAGCTCGTGACCGGACCACCGAGAGTAGGTTAGGCTTACCTAACTCAACTCCGCGGGGAGGTTCGTTGTGCACGGGCGAGTGACGAGAACCCAGTGGCTCACCCCTGGGCTGGTCCGGTTGACCCTCGGTGAGGGCGACCTCGACGGGTTCGCCATGCCGGAGGCCACCGATGCCTACGTGAACGTGGCCATCCCTCCCCTGGACGCGCCGTACGACGCCGTCTTCGACCCGGCACAGGTCCGGGCGGACTTCCCCCAGCACACCTGGCCGGCGCGCCGTCGGTACACGGTGCGCTCGTGGGACGCGGTGTCTCGCACCCTGGTCGTCGACTTCGTCGTGCACGGACAGCACGGAGTCGCGGGCCAGTGGGCGGCGGCCGCTGGCCCGGGAAGCGTGCTGGTCTTCGAGGGACCCGGCGGTGGCTACCGCCCCGACCCGGCCGCCGACTGGCACCTCCTCGTCGGGGACGAGTCGGCCCTGCCTGCGATCGCCGCCTCCCTCGAGGCGCTGCCCGGCGACGCCCTTGCCGTTGTCAGGCTCGTCTGTGACGGGCCCGACCACGAGCTGCAGCTGCCCTCGCCGGGCCGGGTCGACGTGCGGTGGCTCCATCGCACGGGTGCACCCGACGACGCCGACCTGCTGCTCGAAGCGATCCGGGACCTGCCGTTCCCTCGCGGTCGGGTGCACGCGTTCGTGCACGGAGAGGGCGGCGAGATCCGTGGGATCCGGCGACACCTGCTCGTCGATCGGGACCTCGCGAGGGCCGACATGTCGTGCTCGCCGTACTGGCGCCGAGACATGGACGACGAAGCCTGGCGCGTGGTCAAGCGTGACTTCGTCGCCGCGATGGAGGCCGAGGTCTCGACGTCAGGCCGGGACTGCTCGTGTCGCTGACCTGCCACTGCCACGGCACGAACCATCCCTGAGGACTCTCATCCCCCAGACGAGGACTCGATCCGCTCGAGGTCGGCCGGACGGATGGCCAGGGTGCACACCGTGCTGATCACGCCGACCACCAGGCAGTACGCCAGCACGAGCGAGGTGCCAGGACCTATGTCGAGCAGCCACGTGAACACCAACGGCGTCAGGCCGGAGGCGAAGATGCCGGAGAACTGGTAGACGAACGAGATGCCCGTGTAGCGCACCGAGGGTGGGAACAGGGACGCGAACAGTGCCGCCTCTGGGGCGTACATGATCGGGTAGAGCACGCCGAGCGAGACGATTATCGCGACAGCGATCCACACCGCTTGCTCGGTCCCCATCAGGGCGAAGGCCGGAACCGTGGCGATGGCACAGGCAGCCGCGCCGACTGCGTAGACCCTGCGCTGGTCGATCCGGTCGGACAGGTGCCCGCAGACCGGGATCAGCACCAGCAGCACCGCGGCCGCGACCAGCACGCTGGTGAGCATCGTCTGCCGCGAGACACCGAGCGTGTCGACGCCGTAGCTGATCGCGAAGACCGCGAACGCGTTGAAGATGACGCCCTCGATCCACCGCGCACCCATGCCGAGCGCGATGTGTCGCCTGCTGAGCCGGGAACGGAACAGGTCTACCGCGGGTACGGCGGCGCGCGCCTCCTGCTCCTCCAGCTTGCGGAACGCAGGTGTCTCGAGCACCTTCAGCCGGATGATCAGCCCGACGATGACGAGGACCGCGCTGAGCATGAACGCGATGCGCCAGCCCCACGCCAGGAAGGCGTCGTCGTCGAGCACCCACTCGATGAGCGCGAACACCCCGGTGCCCATGATCAGACCGAGCGCCAGGCCCATCTGCGGGATGCTCCCGAACGCGCCGCGGCGCCCCTTCGGGGCGTACTCGACAGCCATCAGCACCGCGCCTCCCCACTCGCCGCCGACGGCCAGCCCCTGGAGCAGACGCAGGATGACGAGCAGGACGGGTGCCGCAGTGCCGATCGTCTCGTGGGTGGGCAGCACGCCGATCAGGAACGTCGCGACACCCATCAGCAGCATCGTCGCGATCAGGGTCCCCTTGCGGCCCACTCGGTCGCCGATGTGGCCGAACAGCAGCCCGCCGATCGGACGGGCGACGAACCCGATGGCGAAGGTCGCGAACGCCAGCAGGGTCCCCACGACCGGGTCGTGACTGGGGAAGAAGAGCTGGTTGAAGACGATCCCGGCGGCCACGCCGTACAGGAAGAAGTCGTACCACTCGACCGTGGTTCCCACCATGCAGGAGATGAGGACCGTGCGGAGCTCTCGACGGGTGACGCCGCTGACAGCAGCGTCCGGAGTCGCCGTGCTGCCGCTCATCAGAATGAGTCGCCGAAGATGGTGACCAGCGCTTCGCGGGTCACAGGACGAGGCACCACGGCCAGCTGCCGGGTCTGCTTCAGGGTGCCTTCCACGAGGGTGTCGACGTCGGAGCGCTGGTAGCCGAAGTCGGCGAGGCTCGACGGGATCTCGATGTCGGCCATCAGCTCTTGGAGCACGTGCGCAAGAGCATCCGCACCGTCGGTCGTGGTGAACGTGCGGCCCGACAAGAGCTCGGCGGCGCGCAGGTGCCGCTCGGGGTCTCCCGGATAGGTCCATCGGAAGACCTGCGGCGCGGTCACCGAGACGGCCTGCCCGTGGGGCACCATCGGCATCTCCGGGTAGCCGGTCGCCTGGTAGTCCTTGACCGCACCCGCGATGGGATAGGCGTTGGCGTGCGGTAGGTGGGTGCCGGCATTGCCGAACCCGGTCCCGGCGTACGTCGACGCGAGCGCCATCTGATGACGCGCGCGACGGTCACGACCGTTCATCACGGCCCGTCGCAAGTTGGCACCCACGAGCTTGAGCGCCATCTCGCACCACACGTCGCTGATCGGGTTCGAGCCACAGAAGGCGGGCCGCTTCGCGACGTCCTCCGGGGCGGGCTTGGCGTCGAACGGCACGCACGTGTAGCTCTCCAGGGCGTGCGAGAGCACATCCATGCCGCTCGCGGCCGTGACCTGCGGCGGCAGTGTCATGGTGGTGAGCGGGTCCACGACCGCCAGCACGGGACGCAGCGCGGGGTGGCTGATGCCGGCCTTCAGGTGCTGCCGGAGCAGGTCGATCACGCAGATCGTGGTGGACTCCGACCCGGTTCCCGCGGTGGTCGGGATGGCGATCAGCGGCTTCATGGGAAGGTCCGGCGACTTGCCCGCGCCGATGGGTGGCGTCACGTAGTCGAGCAGCTCGCCAGGGTGCGTGGTGAGCAGGTTGACCGCCTTGGCGGTGTCGATCGAGGAGCCACCACCGACGGCGATGTAGCAGTCCCACGTCTGCTGCCGGGCGTGCCCGACGGCGTGCTCGATGCTCTCGTCGGTCGGCTCCACCGCGACCGCGTCGAAGACCTCTGCCTTGATGCCCGCACTCACCAGCTGCTCGAGGATCCGATCGGGGATGCCGGCGTTGCGGACACCGACGTCGGTGATCACCAGGCACGACTCGGCACCCAGGCGGGACACCTCCATCGCGACCTCGTCGATCGCTCCCTCACCGAACTTGAGCGGCGGCGCAGCCCAGGTGAAGACGGACTCGTTCCGGATGGTGTCCACGGTTCTCCGATCACTGTGTTTGACGAGCTACGCGGGTCTACGAGCTGCGCGACTGCATGGCGCTGATGAGAGCGACGTTGACCACGTCGTTCACGCTGCAGCCGCGAGACAGGTCGTTGATCGCACCCGCAAGCCCCTGCAGCAGTGGGCCGTAACAGCGGGCCCCGCCCAGTCGCTCGGCGATCTTGTACCCGATGTTGGCCGAAGCAAGGTCGGGAAAGACGAAAACATTCGCGTGGCCGGCGACCGCTGAGTCCGGAGCCTTGCGGGCTGCCACCGAGGAGACCAGGGCGGCATCGAACTGCAGCTCGCCGTCGATCAGCAGGTCAGGATCGGCCTCGTTGACCAAGGCGTGCGCCCGGCGCAGGCGAGCCAACGACGAGTGCTCCGCGCTGCCCTTGGTGCTGAAGGAGAGCAAGGCCACCACGGGCTGCTCGCCGGTGAGTGCGTTGAAGGTCCCGGCACTGGAGCGCGCGATGTCGGCGAGCTGGTCGGCCGTCGGCTCGGGGATCACGCCACAGTCCGCGAAGCAGAACACCCGCTCGTCGGGCATGTGGAGCAAGAAGGAGCTCGTCAGCGACTGGACACCGGGGTCGAGGCCGATCACCTGGAGTCCGGCGCGGAGCACGTGCCGACGTCGGGCGCGCCGCACCAGCGACGGTGGCATCCGTGGCACCCCGGTGGGTCAGGCAGGCGGCCAGGTAGACGGAGTCGTGACGGATCGCCAGAGCGTGCTCGTCGTTCTTGCCGGCCGCGCGGGCCAGGGCGTCGACCTCCCCGCCGACGTCACCGTCGGCGAGCTCGTCGATCGTGCGCACCTCGACTCCCGCCGGCGGCTCCCACGGCTCGGCGCAGACCAGGACGGGTCGGAGGCCGAGGGTGGCGAGGTGGGCCGCGGCAGTACGGACCCGGTCGTCGTCGCCATCGGCGAAGGCCACGCGCCGTGCCTGGTCACCGAGGCTCTCCAGCCAGCCTCGGGCCAGTGGACCGAGCTCGAGGTCGTCGCCCACCTGCGTCGTGAGTGCCACGGAGGATCCGCGCCTCAGACGTAGTCCTTGTACTTCTCCAGGTGCCGCACCGGCTTGCGCAGGGCGTCGCGCCGGAACGGGTCACCGAGCTCGCGGGTGCACATGACCTCGACGACGCAGGTCTTGCCCTCGTTCATCTGCATGTCGACGGCCCGCTCGAGCGCGGGGCCGACCTCCTCGAGCTTCTCCACGACGATGCCCTCCGCGCCCATCGACTCGGCGATGCCCGCGAAGCTCTCGCTCTCGAGCTCGGCTGCGACGAAGCGGCGGTTGTAGAAGTCCACCTGGTTCTTCTTCTCCGCACCCCACTGGCGGTTGTGGAACACCACCGCCGTGACCGGGATGTCGTGACGAACCGCGGTCATCACCTCGCCCATGCTCATCGCCCAGGCACCATCGCCTGCGTACGCGACGGCAGGACGCTCCGGCGCGGCCGCCTTGGCCCCGATGATCGTGGGCAGGGCGTAGCCGCAGTTGCCGAACGACATCGGCGCGAAGAACGACCGCGGCTCCTCGAAGCGCAGGTAGGAGTGCGCGACCGAGTTGATGTTCCCGATGTCGGTGGAGACCATCACGTGCTCGGGCATCGCCTTCTCGAGCTCGCGGAGCACCTGGCGGGGGTGCAGCCAGTTGCCCTCCTCCTGCTCCGCCTCCTCGATCATGTCGAGGCTGTACGGGTCCTTCTCGTGCGTCCAGTCGTCGAGCTCTGCCTCCCACTCCTGCTTCTCCGCGGCGATCTTCGCGGCGCGCTCCTCGCGGGTGGCGTCGCACGCGAGCTCGCGGCCTTCGAGACGCTCGCCCAGGGCGGCCGCCGCGAGGCGCGCGTCACCGCAGATCCCGACGGAGATCTTCTTCACCAGGCCGAGCATCTTGTGGTCGGCGTCGACCTGGATGATCTTGGCGTTGGTCGGCCAGTACTCCATGCCGTGCTGGGGAAGCGTGCCGAAGGGGCCGAGCCGGGTGCCGAGCGCGATCACGACGTCGGCCTGCGAGATCAGCTTCATGCCGGCCTTGGATCCCTGGTAGCCCAGCGGTCCGCACCACTGCGGGTGGGAGGCGGGGAAGGAGTCGTTGTGCTGGTAGCTGTTCACCACCGGTGCGCCGAGCCGCTCGGCGAGCGCGATGCACTCCTGCACACCGTCGGCCATCACGACGCCGCCACCCGAGACGATGACGGGGAACTCGGCGCCGGCCAGCAGCTCGGCCGCCTCGTCGAGGCTCTGGGCGCCCCCGGCACCACGGTCGAGCCGGTTCGGCCGCGGGATCTCGACCTCGATGTCCCCGTAGAAGTAGTCGCGCGGGATGTTGATCTGGGTCGGGCCCATCTCCGACATCGCCCGGTCGAAGGCGCGGCGCGGTGAGCTCGGCCATCCGCGCGGGGTTGTTGACGTGCGCCTGGTACTTGGTGAACTCCTGGAACATCGGCAGCTGGTGGGCCTCCTGGAAGCCGCCCAGCCCGATGCCCATCGTGCCCGCCTCGGGGGTGACCAGCACGACGGGGCTGTGCGCCCAGAACGCCGCCGCGATCGCGGTGACGCAGTTGCTGATGCCCGGACCGTTCTGCCCGACGACGACGCCGTGGCGACCGCTGGCGCGGGCGTACCCGTCGGCCATGTGCCCGGCGCCCTGCTCGTGCACGACCGGCACCAGCCGGATCCCGGCCGGGGCGAAGATGTCCATGGCGTCCATGAACGCCGATCCCATGATCCCGAAGATGTCGCTGACGTCGTTCGCGACCAGCGTCTCCACGAACGCCTCCGAGGGCGTCATCTTCTGCACGCCCTCCACGACCTCGCGGGTCTGGTCACTCGTCTGAGCCTTCGTCGGGTCACTCATGGGGACACCCCTTCGCCGTCGAATTCCAGAATTCGGAATGTTGGGACCGATAAATCAAGATCGCTCATGACCCTAGGCGGACGCCGCCTGCACGGTCAAGAGCTGGTCTCGTAAAGTCGAACGATTCTTTCTATTTTTCGAGATTTCGCTACAGTGCAACCGTGACCACCGGCGGCTCACACCTGACCGCGGCACCCGGCCCTGCACCGGGCCCCACCGACGAGACCTCGCTCGTCGGCGAGACCCCGACCCTTCGGCTGATCTCCCTGCTGGAGCTGATCGCGTCCAAGGACGCCTTCGTCTCGCTGCAGAGCCTGACCCAGGAGACGGACCTGCCGAAGCCGACGCTGCACCGGATGCTGCAGCAGCTCGAGGGAGCCGGCCTGCTCATCCGGCAGGCCGACGGACGTCAGTTCGGGACCGGCGCACGGCTGCGTCGGCTGGCCGAGAACCTGCTCCTCAACGCCACCCAGCACGGCGCCCGCCACGCGGTGCTGCGTGGCCTCGCCGACGAGCTCGGTGAGAGCTGCAACGTCACCACCCTGTCCGGCAACGAGATCGTCTACCTCGACCGGGTCGAGACGACGGCACCGCTCCGGATCTACCTCCACCCCGGCTCGCGCGTGCCCGTGCACGCCTCGGCGAGCGGCAAGATGATCCTGTCCCAGCTGACACCGGGCCAGCGGCGCAAGCTGCTCGCCCACGCCCCCCTCCAACGGCACACCCCGAACACCATCACCGACCTCGAGGAGCTCGAGGCGCAGCTGGTCCAGGTCGGCCGCGACGGCTACGCGATCGATGACGAGGAGTTCCTCGAAGGCCTGGTCTGCGTCGCCGTACTCGTGCCTCGCCCGGGTGGCCGGTCGAACCTCTGCGTCGCCGTTCAGGCACCCGCGCTGCGCATCAGCCCGCGTCACGCCGTCGACCTGGTGCCCGCAGTCGAGCTGGCCGCCAAGGCCATCGCCGACATCGATTCAGAGGGAGCGGCCGAGGAGTGACCACCTGGGAGCACGGTCCGGAGCAGCCGGACACGACCGTCGACGTCGCCGAGACCTTCGGCTTCCCTGCCAGCTGGCAGGTCCCGGCGTTCAGCGCGAGCAACGACCACGTCCCGGAGATCGACCCTGACTACCGGTTCAACCCCGAGGTCACCAGGGCGATCCTCGCCGGCTTCGCCCACAACCGTCGGGTGCTGGTCCAGGGCCTGCACGGCACCGGCAAGTCCACGCATGTCGAGCAGGTCGCCGCGCGGCTGAACTGGCCGTGCCTGCGGGTCAACCTCGACGGCCAGCTCACCCGGCTCGACCTGATCGGCCGGGACGCGGTCGTCGTCGAGGACGGCGTGCAGGTGACCGCGCTTCCAGGAAGGCATCCTGCCGTGGTCGCTGCAGCGACCGGTGGCCCTCGTCCTCGACGAGTACGACGCCGGCCGGCCGGACGTGATGTTCGTCCTGCAGCGAGTGCTCGAGCACCAGGGCCGGCTGACCTTGATGGACCAGAGCCGTGTCCTGCACCCGCACCCGTCCTTCCGGCTGCTCGCCACCGCCAACACCGTCGGGCTGGGCAACCTCAACGGGCTCTACCACGGCGCCCAGCGCCTCAACCACGCCCAGATCGACCGCTGGAACGTGGTGGCCTCCCTCGACTACCTGGCCCGGGACGAGGAGGTCGCGATCGTGCTCGCGCGCGTGCCCGACCTCGACGACGAGACCGGTCGCGCCCTCGTCCAGTCGATGGTGGCCGTCGCCGAGCTGACCCGGGAGGGCTTCCGCAGCGGCGACCTCGCGACGTTGATGTCCCCGCGCACCGTCATCACCTGGGCCGAGAACCTCCAGATCTTCGACGACCTCGGGATGGCGTTCCGGATGTCGTTCCTCAACAAGTGCGACGAGGCCGAGCGGCCCATCGTCGCGGAGTACTTCCAGCGCTGCTTCGACCATTCCCTCGAGGAGGCGTTCGAGCTCCGGGCCGTGCCGTCGTGACCGCGGCCGTGCACGAGCGCGACCACGAGGAGGTCGAGCACCTCTGCGCGGCGGCGGTGCGCGCGATGACCGGCCTGCCCGAGCTGCACTTCCGTGGTGGCGCGCTCCGTCGAGGAGCCGCTGCCGTGCATGCGCCGTCGCCTCACCTGCGGACCCGTCACGGCATCGACGACCTCCGTTCGTTCCGTGGGGCCGCCGACGGGCTCGCCCTGCGCCTGCTGCACTCCGACGCCGACGCTCATCTGCGCGCACGGCCCGACGACGAGGTCGGGGCGCTGGTCTTCGAGCTCCTCGAGCAGTTCCGCGTCGAGTCCCTCGCCGACGCGCACCAGCGCGGCACGATCGCCAACCTGCGTCATCGGCACGAGGCAGTGGTCGGCGCAGTTCCACGCCTCGGGGCTGACGGAGACCGCCACGGGACTGCTGCTCTACACCGTCGCCCAGACCGGACGGGCGCGCGTCACCGGGGAGCCGGTGGTCGCGGCGACCGAGGACCTCCTGGAGGCAACCCGGTTCGGGCTGGCCCCGCTGATCGGCGAGGACCTCGCACGGCTGCGATCCCTGCGGCACGACCAGGCGGCCTACGCCGAGCCGGCGCTGCGGATCGCCGAGACCGTGGCGGGGTTGGTCACCTCCGAGGCCGAGACGGGTCGCGCGCCGCGCAACCGCGGTCGCGACAACGAGCGATTCTCCCTGGCCCTGACCGAGCAGGACCTCGACGACGACGGCGCCGACAGCCCTCGCGGCGGTGGCCCAGGGCCGGGAGCGGACGCGACGCCGTACGCCGTCTTCACCCACGCGTACGACCGCGAGACCTCCATGGCCCGGCTGACCCGGCGCGCGCAGCTGCTCGACCACCGACGCCGGCTCGACGAGCTGGTGGAGCAGGCCGGGGTCGACGTCACCTGGCTGGCACGACTGCTGCGCGGCCTCGTCGAGACCACCCGCGACGTCGGCTGGGACTCCGCCCAGGAGGAGGGACTGATCGACGCCGGGCGCCTCTCCCGGCTCGTCACCAGCCCCTCGGACCCGCGGCGTGTTCCGGACCCCGCGGCAAGAGCCCGACCCCGAGCTCGCGGTGACGTTGCTGCTCGACTGCTCGGGCTCGATGCGGCTCCACCAGGAGCGCACCGCAGTGATGGTCGACGTCCTGGTCCGTGCACTCGACATCGCCGGCATCGACAACGAGGTCCTCGGCTTCACGACCGCGGCCTGGAACGGCGGCCGGACGTTGCGCGACTGGCGCCGGGCCGGCCGGCCCGCTCGCCCGGGTCGGCTCAACGAGCGGCTGCACCTCGTGGTGAAGGACGCCGCGACACCGTGGCGACGTGCGCGCACCGAGATCGCCGGGCTGCTCCGCCCCGACTTCTACCGGGAGGCGCTCGACGGCGAGGCCGTCTCCTGGGCGGTCGGCCGGCTCACCGCTCGGCACGACGTGAACCGCAAGGTGCTGCTGGTGCTCTCGGACGGCAGCCCCATGGACGGCGCCACGGCGCAGGCGAACGGCCCGACGTACCTGGACCGTCACCTCGTGACCGTCCTCGACGAAGTGGCTGCCGGTCGCGAGGTCGCGGTCACCGGCCTAGGAGTCGGCATCGACCTCGGTCGCTACTACTCGCACGCGCGCGTCCTCGAGCTCGAGAGCGGCGTGGACCGAACCCTTCTGCGCGGACTGGTCGAGGCGCTGCACGAGGCAAGCCGGCGACGCCACGCATGGTGATGGTCTTCGCGGTGGTCGCCGTGCTGATCGGTGCCGTCGTCCGTGGGTACGCCGGGTTCGGGGCGTCGATGTTCTGGGTCGCGAGCCTCGCGCTGGTCTACCCGCCCAGCACGGTGGTGCCGACCGTGCTGGCGCTCGAGGTGGTCGCGAGCCTGGTCCTGCTCCGGGGCAACACCAGCCATGTGGAGTGGGGCTCGATGTCGTGGATGCTCGCGGCGACGGCGCGTCACCACGCCGTTCGGGGTGCTGCTGCTGGCAGTGGTGCCCGAGGACCCGATGCGCGTCGTGGTGGCCTTCGCGATCCTGCTGGGCACGCTGGCCACCGCCTCGGGAGTCGACCTCAGCCGCGGCTCCGGCCGCGGTTCGGCGATCACCGCCGGGGCGGTCAGCGGGGTCGTCAACGGCAGCACCGGCACCGGCGGTCCCCCGGCCGTGCTGCTCTACTTCTCACCGAGCCGGTCGGTCGAGGTCGGCCGCGCGACGCTGATCGTCTACTTCCTCGGCACCGATGCGGTGGGTCTCGTGATCATGTGGATCGGCGGCCTGGTCGACCGCGAGGTGTTCCGGCACGCCGCCTTGTTCACACCGCTCGCGCTGGCGGGCATCCTGGCCGGGCAGTGGCTCTTCCGCCGCCACGGTGACCGCGGTTTCCGGCGCGTGGTCGTCGCGCTGCTGCTCGCGCTCTCGGTGACGATGCTGGTCCGGGCTCTGACCGGCTGACCCGACTGACGGGCGGGTCAGGCGGCCGGGTCGGCCTCGGTCACGTGGATCGCGTGACGCACCCGCTCCGCCAGCTCGGCGTACGCCGGCAGCGCCCTGATCGCCTCGGGCTCGATGGTCTCGCCCGGCGCCGAGAACACCGCGTCCTCGTCCAGCACCACTCGCCCCGGACGAGGACTCATGACCATCACCCGGGTGCCGAGGAACACGGCCTCGTCGACGCTGTGGGTGATGAACAGGATCGTCTTGCCGGTGGCTCGCCAGATCTCGAGCAGCTCGTTCTGCAACCGCTCGCGCGTGAGCGCGTCGAGCGCTCCGAACGGCTCGTCCATCAGCACCATGTCGGGGTCGTTGGTGAGCACGCGCGCGATCTGGCAGCGCTGCTG
This sequence comes from uncultured Actinomycetota bacterium, assembly GCA_963839835.1. Taxonomy (GTDB): domain Bacteria; phylum Actinomycetota; class Actinomycetes; order Propionibacteriales; family Nocardioidaceae; genus Marmoricola. The sequence goes on along the minus strand of CAWIWO010000010.1, from coordinate 38,998 downwards.
CATGCCACCCGACAGCTCGTAGGGCCGCCGGTCTGCGAAGTCGGAGAGCCCCACCATCTCCAGGAACCGGTCCGCCACCTGCCGTCGCTCCGAAGTCTTGGCCCCGCGCAGCTTGGGCCCGAGCTCGACGTTGCCGCGCACCGTCATCCACGGGTAGAGCATCGGCTGCTGGAAGACGACACCGCGCTCCGCGGAGGGCCGAGTCACCCGTTCGCCGCCGACCCGGATCTCCCCCTCCGACGGCGACATGAAGCCCGCGAGCAGCCGCAGCAGGGTCGTCTTCCCACAGCCCGAGGGCCCGGCCAGGCACACGAACTGACCGGGCTCGATGGTCAGGTCGATGCGGTCGAGTGCCTGGACCTGCCCCCCGCGCACGTCGAAGGTGTGCGCGAGGCCGTCGATCCGGACCTCTTGGTCGTGGCTCACTTCGCCGCCGACTCCGCCGGCTTCGTGTCCACGCCGTCGTCGTACGCCTTGGCCGGCGCGACCTCCTTGATGGCGCCCTGGCCGAGCAGGAACTTGGCCGTGGAGTGCAGGTCCTTGCCCATCTTGTCGCCGAGGTGGTCCGGGGCCGCCTGCTCGGCCGCCGGGAGGTACTCGTAGCCGGCGAACAGCTTCTTGGCGGCGTCCTTCGACACCCCGAGCTCGGCGGCAATGCTCTCGGCCGCCTTGTCAGGGTTGTTGAGGATCATCTTGTCGGCGTAGTCCTCGACCTTGGCCCACTGCGTCATGAACTCGGGGTTCTGCTGGGTGAAGGCGTTGCTCGCGGTGCCGAGGTCGTAGGTCGGCTTGCCGGCCTTCGCGGTGTCCTCGCTGCTGAGCACCACGTGCCCGGTCTTCTTCAGCTCGCTGAGCACCGGGTCCCAGACCCACGCGGCGTCGATCTGCTTGCCCTGCCATGCCGACGGCATCTTCTCGGGCTCGAGGTTGACCAGCTTGACGTCCTTGCTCTGGTCCATGCCCGCGTCCTGCAACGCCTGCAGGAGGGAGAAGTGCGACGTCGAGCCGTACGGGACGGCGATGGTGGCGCCCTTGAGCCCCTTGAGGTCCTTGACGCTCTTGTCGCGCACGACGAGAGACTCGGCGGTGCCGATGACATCGTGGATCCACACCACCGAGATCGGCATGTTCAGCGGAGCCGACAGGGCGGTCGTCGCCGGCGAGGAGCCCATCAGCCCGATGTCGACGCTCTTCGCGCCGTACGCCTGCACCACGTCACCGCCGGATGCGAAGTTGGACCACTTGATCTTGGCCTTGGGCATGCACGCCTCGAGCAGGCCGAGGTCCTTGACCACCAGGTCCGCGTTGGGGATCTTCTGGTAGGCGATCCGCGCGGACGAGGTGATCGACGAGTCCGCCTTCCACGGGCACTTCGTGTCGGTGGCTCCGGTGGCCGACCGGCCGGACTCGACCGCAGCCGCTTGCGGCGAGTGCCCGGCCACGAGCCCCGATCATCGTGCTGGTGCGTCGTCTCATGTCATGTGCCTCTCGTGCGGTTGCAGGGGTGGGTGGTGGAAGACATCAGGCCTTGCCGCGCCAGGGGACCAGCACGGCCTCGAGAAGCTTGATCAGCCCGTCCAACGCGACGGCGGCGATGCCGATCACGATGATGCAGGCGATGGTGAGGGGGGTGTTGAGCTCGGTACCGGAGAGATAGGCGAGCCCACCGATGCCGGGGATGCCGTTGTTGAGCTCGGCCGCCACGACGCAGGTCCACGCGAAGCCGGTGGCCACCCGGATGCCGGTGAGCACCTCGGGCAGGGTGGCGGGCAGCATGACCGTCGTCAGGGCCTGACGCCGGCTCGCGCCAAGTGTGAGGACGGCATTGATCATGTCCTCACGGACTCCGCGGACACCGCTGATCGTGGCCATCGTGATCGGTGGGAAGGCTGCGAGGAAGAGCAGCCAGATCTTCGAGGTGTCGCCGATGCCGAACCAGACGATCAGCAGGCCGATGTAGCCGAGCGGGGGCAGCGCACGCAGGAAGTTGAGGTACGGCTCGGTGACGATCCCGATCCAGCGAACCGTGGACATCAACAAGCCCAGAGGAATCCCGACCACGATCGCGGCGCCCACGCCGATGGCGATCCGCTGCAGGCTCGCGACGAGGTGCTCCCACAGGTAGTAGTTCTCCTCCCCCCGCACCGTCCGGTCGACGCCCTTGGCGACCTGGTGGTTCGAGTTGGCGTGGACGAACGCCTCCCACACCGCCCCGGGAGAGGGCAGGTAGAGCGGCTTGATGAGCTCGAGCTTGGTGATCACCCACCAGACCAAGATCGTGGCCGCCAGCACGACGACGCGGATCAACCAGGGGTTGACCCCCTCGCTCGTGCTCCGACGTCTGCCCTGCCCACCGGCGCCGCTTCGCGTTGCCTTACGGGGAGTCGAGACGGCCTGCTCGGCTGCGGGGTTGGCCATCTGGGCTCCAGCGGGTGTGACCGGCGCGGAACTGCGGCCGTGCGGCTAGGTCGTCCATGTCTATCTGATTACGTCACCTAGATCATGGCATTCCAAACCGTGGGCGGCCGCGACCGGCGCGTTGGTGACCACACCCGCGTTCGTGTTCAAGCCCGCGGCGAGCACGGGGTCCGCTCCGCAGCGCCTGACGCCAGCCCTGTTCCGCCAGCGCCATGAGCGTACGGCAGGGTGACGTTGGTCAGTGCGTAGGTCGAGGTGTGCGGCACGGCGCCAGGCATGTTGGCGACACAGTAGAAGACGCTTCCGTGCACCGGGTACGTCGGATCCGCGTGGGTCGTCGGACGGGAGTCCTCGAAGCAGCCGCCCTGGTCGATCGCGATGTCGACCAGGACGCTCCCGGGCTTCATCCGGCTCACCAGCTCGTTGCTCACCAGGCGCGGGGCAAGTGCACCGGGCACCAGCACGGCCCCGATGACGAGGTCTGCCGCGAGCACAGCCTTCTCGATCTCGTAGTCGTTGGCGGCGACCGTGCGCACCCGGCCGTGGTAGCGACGGTCGAGCGCGCGGAGCTTGTCGACGTCGGTGTCGAGGACGGTGACGTCCGCCCAGGCACCGACCGCCATCGCAACCGCGTTGGAGCCCGACACCCCGGCTCCCAGGACCACCACGTCGGCGGGCTTGACGCCGCTCACGCCACCGAGCAGCAGGCCGCGACCACCCTGGGCCCGCTTCAGTGCCTGCGCGCCCTCGTGCGGCGCGAGACACCCGGCGACCTCACTCATCGGGTAGAGCAGCGGCAGGGCACCCGAGGGAAGCTGGACGGTCTCGTAGGCGATCGCCGTGGTGCCGGCGCCGAGCAACGCATCCGTGCACGGGCGTGACGCGGCGAGGTGGAGGTAGGTGAACAGCACCAGGTCGTCGCGAAGCCGGTGGTACTCCTCCTCGACGGGCTCCTTGACCTTGAGCACCATCTCGGCGTCGGCCCAGACGGTGTCGGCACCTTCGACGATCTTGGCCCCGGCGCTGGCGAACTCCTCGTCGGTGATCGACGAGCCGACGCCTGCGCCGGCCTCGACGCTGACCTGGTGCCCGTGCCGGGACAGCTGGTGGACACCTGCGGGGGTCAAGGCCACGCGGTACTCGTGGTTCTTGACTTCCTTCGGGACTCCGATGCGCATGTGCTGACCTCGTCTCGCGTGTCGGCGGATCTCAGGAGCGGACGTGGGCGTCGACGGCCGCTGCCACGGCGTCGACCCCGGCCAGGAGCTCGTCGACCACCTCGCGGTCGGCCACCAGCGGGGGCGAGAGCATCAGCAGCGTGGCGCCTCGGTCGTCGGGACGGGTGATCAGGTTGACCGAGCGCATCGCGCGCGGCATCACCTCACGGACCAGCTCCACCTGCTGCTGGTCTGTCAGCTCGCGACCGGTGTGACGGTCGCCGGTGAACTCCAGCGCGTAGAAGAAGCCGGTCCCGCGCCACTCACGGATCGACGGGTGCGCCTCGACGATGGAGTGGAGTCCGTGCTGGAAGTGCGGCTCCAGCTCACGCACGTTCTCGAGGATCCCGTCGTCGCGCATCGCGCTGATGTTGGCGACCGCCACGGCCGTCGAGACCGGGTGACCACCCCAGGTGGCTCCGTGGGTGAAGGTGCCCGCCTGCGGAGAAGCCAGCAGCTCGGCCGCGAGCTGTTCGCGGATCAGCACGCCGCCGAGGGGCGCGTAGCCCGACGTCGCTCCCTTCGCGAACGTGAGCAGGTCGGGGACGACGCCGTACTTCGCGCTCCCGAACCAGTCGCCGAGGCGCCCGTAGGCACAGATGACCTCGTCGGCGACCAGCAGGATCCCGTAGCGGTCGCAGATCGCACGCAGCTCGGTCCAGTAGCCCTCCGGCGGGACCAGTGCTCCCCGTGAGTTCTGCACCGGCTCGGCGAACACGGCCGCCACCGTCTCGGGACCCTCCTCCTCGATGATCTGCACGAGCGCCTGCAGGCTCGGCAGGTCGGCGGCGCTGCCGCCCTGCGGCACCGACTCGCCCGCAGTGTTCGGGAAGTGCCGCGTGCCCGGCATCAAGGGACCGAAGGCCGTCTTGAACTTGGAGATGCCGGTCACGGCCAAGGCGCCCAGGGTCGTGCCGTGGTAGCTCATCTCACGGGAGATGATCTTGGTGCGCTGCGGCTGCCCCTGGCTGACGAAGTACTGCCGGGCGAACTTGATCGCCGACTCCACGGCCTCTGACCCGGAGTTGACGAAGAAGACTCGTTCGAGGTCGCCGGGTGCGAGCCCGGCGATCAAGCGATGCCGCCTCCACCGAGCTCGGGTGCGCCGCCGACCAGTTCGTCCAGTACGCCAGCTGCTCCATCTGCTTGGTGGCTGCGGCGGCGATGTCGGCGCGGCCGTGTCCCATGTTGACGCAGAACAGCCCGGCCAGGCCGTCCAGCCAGCGCCTGCCCTCGGCGTCGTAGAGGTAGCAGCCCTCGCCGCGCACGATCACAGGCAGGTCGCCGTCGTTCCAGACATCGGCCCGAGTGAAGTGCGGGAACAGGTGCTGCTGGGCCTGCGAACGGACGTCGCCCGGCGCGAGGACTGCGCTCATCGGTGTACCTCCCAACGATCGGTGGCTGTGGCGTTGCACCACTGTGGGGGCCGGGACAGGCACCTTTGAAGATCCAGTTCGGGGCCATTTTGGTGGTACCAGGCCCGGGCCGTCGCGGCGTACGCCGGGAAGCCGTCAGCCGCCCGACTGCTCGGCCACCAGCCGGCCGAGGATGGCGACGCCGGGCTCGATCCGCTCCTCGGGCAGGGCGGCGAAGCCGAGCCGCAGGTGGTTGCGGTGCTCGTCGGGACGCGAGTAGTAGATGTCGCCGCGCTCGACCACGACGCCCTCTGCGAGCGCACGCACAGCGAGCTGGACGCAGTCGAAGCCCGGTGGGGCGGTGACCCAGATGCTGGTGCCGCCGGGGGGCACGGCGTAGGACCACGGCAGGTGCCGGTCGAGCGCGGTCCGGAGCGTCTCCCACCGCCGTGCGAGCTGGGTACGACGCCGGCGCACCGTTCGCTGGTACTGCCCCGACGCGATCATCAGCGCCATCGCCCGCTGGGTGTGTCCCGACGCATGACGCACCCGGTAGCGGCGCTGGTTGCGCAGCTCGGCCACGAGCTCCGGAGCGGCGACCAGGTAGCCGAGCCGGAGACCGGGCGCGAGGAACTTGGAGAACGTCCCCAGGTAGATGACCCGTTCGTTGGAGGGCATCGCACGCAGCGCAGGCGACGGGCTCCCCCGGTAGCGGAACTCGCTGTCGTAGTCGTCCTCGAGCACCAGGCTGTCGTGCGTCTCGGCCATCGAGAGCAGCACCCGACGCCGCGCGACCGAGAGCGTCACGTTGGTCGGGCTGTGGTGGCTCGGCGTCAGCGCCAGCAGGGAGACGCCCGCGAGGTCGGCCGGCGGCAGCACCCCCGACTCGTCGACGGGCAGGTAGCGCAGCCGAGCGCCCGCTCTCGAGACGATGTGGCGCATGTCGGGGTAGCCGGGGTCCTCCACCGCCACCACGGAACCGGGACGGACCAGCGAGTGCGCGAGCAGGTCGAGACCCTGCTGCGACCCGAGGGTGACCAGCACGTGCGAGGGGTCCACCTCGATGCCGCGCCCCGGAAGCACGTGGCGGCACAGCATCTCGAGCAGCTCGGGGTCGTCCTCGTCGATGCCGTCGCGGAGGCTGTGGTGCAGGTGCGGCGGGTCCAATGCCTGCCGCAGGGTCCGGGCCCAGGCCAGGCGGGGGAACGACGAGACGTCGACCTGGCCCCCGACGAACGGGTAGGGGTAGCGATGCCAGTCGCGGACCTTCTCGATCTCGGGGATCGCCTCGTCGGGTCGAGAGCTCACGTGCCGCGACCAGTCCACCGGACGGTCACCGGCGACCTGGGTGGCGCTGCTGGCGACGGCCACCATCTCGCTGTTCACGTACAGGCCCTGCCGCGCCTTCGCCTCGACGAACCCCTCGGCCTCGAGCTCCGAGTAGGCGGCGTTGACCGTGTTGCGTGACAGCCCGAGCTCGCGTGCGAGCTCACGAGACGACGGCAGCGGCAGCTCCGGGTCGAGGGCGCCCGTCGCGATCTCGTGCTCGAGGGCCTGCCGAAGCTGACGGTAGAGCGGGACGTCGCTGTCGCGGACGATGGTGACCCTGGTCGTGATGCCCAACGTGCCTGCCTCCCTCGAGTCCGCCGTTGCCGATTATGTGTCGCGACCGGAGAACAGCGCCTCCAGCCGGGCCACGAGCGGCGGGGCGTCACGTCCGGGCCCGCTGGTGATCACCACCAGCCGGGCGTCGTCGTGGTCCCCCGACCAGGCTCCGTCGTCGGCGGTCTCGACCCGGTCGCCGACCACGTTGACCACCGTGCGCCTCTCCGTCGGGTCCGTCGACGTCGTCGCGACCACGCCCTTGACCCGTACGACGGGTGCGGCCACCTCCTCGAGGAGGGCGACGAGCGCGTCACGTCGTACGGCGGCACCGGCCTGCACGGTCCAGGTCGAGTGCAGCGCGTCATGCGCGTGCTCCGGCTGACCGCCACGCTCGCGCCGCTCGGGCGATGCGCTGTCGAGCAGGTCGCGCACCAGTCCCCGGTCGCGGACCACCGCGGCACCGGGCGCGTGCTCGCGCAACCAGCCGGCCACCTCGTCCGCCTCCTGGGTGTCCACGAGGTCGGTCTTGGTCAGCAGCACCAGGTCGGCGCCGGACAGCTGCTCGAGGACCGTGTCCGCGACCCAGCGGTCGCGGGCCAGCGTGCGGATCGACTGCACGTCGGCGCACACGAGCACCGCGCTGCGACGAAAGCCCGGATGGTCCCCCCAACCGGCGACGGTGGCCGGGTCGCCGACCCCGCTCACCTCGACCAGCACCCGGTCGGGCGATGGGTCCATCGCCCGGATCCGCTCCATCACCGTGGCCATGCCGTCCGCGATGCTGCAGCACACGCACCCGTTGCTCAGCTCGAGCGTGTCCTCGGACCTCGACCTGGACCAGGTCCGCGTCCACGTTGACGGACCCGAAGTCGTTGACCACCACCACGAGGCGCTGGCCGTCGGCACCCGCGAGCAGCTCGTTGAGCAGCGTGGTCTTGCCGGCGCCGAGGTAGCCGCCGAGCACGCTCAACGGGATGTCGCTCAGGATCTCTCCTCGGGTGTGAAGTGCGTTCCTCCCAGCATCGTGCCCCGCACGGTCGACGTCTCGGAGCGCATCCGGATCGACGTCCCACGGGTCCTGGTCGAGGGCCACCGTGTCGGCGAACTTGCCGGCCTCGAGGGAGCCCACCTCGTGGTCCATCTTCAGCATGTAGGCAGCCCCGAGCGTCATCGCGTGCAGTGCCTCCGGCACCGAGATCCGCTCGTGCTCGCCGAGCACCTGGCCGCTGGAGGTGCGTCGGGACGCGGCGTACGACGCGGTCGCGAGCGGCCCCAGCGGGGTGACCGGGGAGTCGGAGTGCAGCGAGATCGGGACACCGGCACGCAGCGCGGTGCGGGCGGCGTCCATGCGGCTCGCCCGGTCCGGACCGATCGTCAGGTCGCGGTGCTGGTCGCCCCAGAACCACAGGTGGTTGCTGAAGATGTTGGCGCACATGCCGAGCGCGGCCATCCGCCGGTACTGCGCGGGCGTGGACAGCTGGGAGTGGGTCACGGTGTGGCGGTGGTCCCAGCGCGGGTGCCGGGCCAGGGTCTCCTCGACGGTGTCGAGGAACAGCTCGGTGGCCTCGTCGCCGTTGCAGTGCACGTGCACCGTGAGCCCGGCGCGGTGGAAGGTCGCGAACATGTCGGCGAACGCCGGCGGCGGGATCAGCCAGATGCCGGTGCGGTCGTCGGGCAGGTACCCGGGCGGCTGGAGACGTGCCGTGAACCCTTGGATGGAGCCGTCCAGCACCAGCTTGACGTGGCCGAACCGCAGCCGATCGGTGTTGCCCGACCGCAGCTCGAGCAGCCGTTCCACCGCCACGGAGGGCTCGGCGCCCTCGGCGAGCCCGCCGCCCATGTGGAACACCGACAGCCGGGTCGGGTACGAGCGGGTCGTCGACCACCTCGTGCAGACCGGCGACCGCGTCGTCCTCCATCAGCGCCGTGTTGCCGAGGTCGACGATCGTGGTGACGCCCTGGTTGCGGGCGTCGGCACCGAAGCCGCGCAGACCGTCGGCGTCGAAGCCCATGGACAGCAGCGAAGGCACACTTCGCGCCAGGCCCATCGCCACCGGCTCACGCAGCTCACCGGTCGGCTCGCCCGAGCCGTCCCGCACGACGCCCTCGACCCGGGTGTCGGCGGTGATGCCGTCGGTCTTCAGGATCGCGGAGTTCGCCGTGCTGGCGTGGAAGCTCTGGTGCACCACGAGGATCGGCCGGGTGCTCGAGACGGTGTCGAGGTGGCGCCGGTCGAGCCGGTCGCCGGCGAAGTAGATCGGGTCCAGCCCCCAGGCCAGCAGCGGCTCGGCCGGGTCCTCCATCTTGGCGTCGGCCTCGCGCAGCCGGCTCACCACGTCGTCGAGCGTCTTGCAGCCGGGCCACGCGCGCCCGTCGGGACCGAGCCGTCCGTGGAAGCCGACGTAGGTGTGCCGCCACAACGCGCCGCCCATCGTGTGCGCGTGCGCCTCCACGAAGCCGGGGAACAGCACGCTGTCGGCGTACCTCTCGTCCACCGTGGCGTCGCCGTACGCCGCGAGCTCGGCCCGGCTCCCCACGGCACGGATGCGGTCGCCCTCGATCGCGATCGCCTCCGCGGTCGGCCGGGCGGGATCCATCGTGCGCACCAGCCGCGCCGGATAGACGGTCAGGGTCACGACGCCTCGCTCTGCTCGTGGACGGACTCGCGTCCCTCGCTCGAGCGCGGTGTCCACTCCGACATCGGCTGGGTCGTGCGTCCCGGCCACAGCGCGCTGAGCCCGAAGGTCAGCACCAGGTTCACCACGACCGCGACGAGCCCGGCGTTGATCCCGCCCAGGGTGGGCGCGAGGTTGTAGAGCACGAGCGACACGGCGAGCCCGGCGATGATCCCGACCGACACCGCCCATCCCTGCACCCGCCGGAAGAACAGCAGCGCGAGCCAACCGGGCACGAGCTGGCCCAGCAGGTAGTAGGTCAGGTTGAGCACGGTGAGCATGATCGTGGAGCCGGTGAGCGTCAGGGCCCCGGCGAGCACGAGGAACACCGCGATCACCAGGTTGGAGATGCGCTTCTGCCGGTCCGGCCGCACGTTCGGCACCAGGTTGCGGGTCACCACACCGCCGATCGACAGTGCGGTCACCGCGAGCACGAGGATGCCGGACAGCCCGGCTCCCGCTGCCACGACGCCGACCAGCCAGTCGGGCAGCAGGTCCGTGGTCACCTGCATGAACACGGTGTTCGGGTTGTCGAGGTCAGGGAAGCGGGTCAGCGCGAAGAACGACGCGATGAACAGGAAGGGGTACATCAGCATGTACATCGGCATCCAGACGATCGACTGCTTGATCGCCCGCTCGGACTTCGCGGTGAACAGGTAGGTGGCGGAGAAGCCGAGGTAGAACGTGATGCTCTGGAAGACGATCGTGGTCAGCGCGAAGACCATCGGCGAACCGGAGAGGGTGACCATCGACCTCGGCACCGACTTCGCGTCGAAGACGGCATGGGTGCCGCCGGCCGCGTGCACCGCGATCACACCGACGAGCACGATGCCCAGCAGCATGAAGCTGTCCTTGAGGATCGAGACGAATGCCGGAGAGCGCACCCCCGACACCACGAGGTAGACGAAGGCGATGGCGCCCGCGAGCAGGACCGACTGCAACGAGGTGATGTGCAGCCCGAGCGCGCCGAGAACGACCTCGAGCCCGATGAACTGGTACTGACCCCACGGCACCAGCGCGCACAGCAGGGCAAGCGCGCTGACCACCTCGAGCGTGCGGCTGCGGAAGTGGCGGCCGAACACGTCCGGGACCGTCATGGCGTCGTACCGGACGCCGCTGCGCCACACCAGCGGCGCCACGAAGTAGCCGAGGGGGTACGCCATCAAGATGTACCCCACGAACCACACGCCGTACGACGCACCGCCGGCGTAGAGACCGCTCGGCAGCCCGATCATCGTGCCGATGCTGTAGATCTCACCGACCGCGAGGAAGTAGAGCAGCCAGGCCGGGAACGAGCGACCACCCACGAGGTAGTCGCCGATGCTCATGTCGCGCAGCCCGGTGCGGGCGGCGAACGCGATCCCCACCGAGACCGCGATGACGGCGAAGAAGACGACGGCGAGCATCAGCCCTCGCCCTCCTCGGCGTCCGCCTCTCTGCGCACGACCTGCTCCTCGCGGTAGCGCGGCTCGTCGATCCGCCACGCGACCAGCAGGCACAAGGAGGTGAGCGGGAACAGGGCGAAGATGTAGGCGAACAGCAACGGGATCCCCGCGACGCTCGCGGAGGTGTTGGCCACCAGGGGCATCACCACGAGGAGCGCGACCAGCGGCAGCACTCCCCCGATGACAACGCTCTTCCAGCTGTGAACCACGGTGCACTTCCTCTCCGAGTCGAGACGTGCGTGAGTGGGTCCTACCCAGATCTTGGTCATACCCTCTGGATCTACGACAGATCCAGATCCGGCTCCCTTCGAGGTGCCAAGCCGGGCTTGTGTCCAGCCGGGTGTCGCAGTCCGGTGCCCAGCCGTCAGGTGAGCGCGATCGTGCCCGGCCGTGGCCGCACACAGCGCTCCGACGGCGATCGCCAACGGCGCCAGCGTGCCCGCGGCATGGCCGATCTGGTGGTCGGGTGTGACGACGAGATGGTTGCGACGCGAGGAGCACGCCAAGGTGACGAGAGCGAGCCCGACCCAGAGCACCGAGAGGCACAAGGCGATCGGCATCGGGATGGCCCGCTCGTGCCGGATGAGCACGAGCAGTCCGTTGACCACCATCGCCAGCGACGTGCGCGTCCAGGCCAGCGAGGTCCGCTCGCGCTGGAGCCCGACGTCCAGGACGGCCATCAGCTGTTGAGGTCGCGCAGGAGCACGCCGATGACGGCGATCGTCACCGCGGTCAGCCCCACCGCCAGGATCGCCGGCAGCGAACCGCGGCGCAGTCGGCCGCCGCGGGCGATCACCTCCTGCATCCACCACCAGCGCCAGAGACCGCCCACCGCCGTACCGCCGGCGAGCAGTGCCAGCACGATGCCGGTCACGTCGCGAAAGGTGCGGGAGCCGAGGTCCGGGGCGAACTGGTCGAGGGCCACACCGGCCGCGAGCAGGGCGAGGCAGGTGCGGATCCAGGCCAGGAAGGTGCGTTCGTTGGCAAGGGTGAACCGGTAGTCCGGCTCAGGCGTTGCGGTCTTGTTGTCGGGCATCAGCCCTCCTTCCCCGGCATCGTACGATCCATCGTTGGGGTTCCATCCCCAAGTCAGTCTTGGGTCCAGGGCCATGAGCCCAAGCCTGTCTTGGGTTACCGCGCGCTCCTCACCTGCGTACGATCTCCGGCATGGTGGACACCCAGGAGCGGCCCGTCCGCTGGCTCAAGGTGCTCGACCAGACTCGCTGCATCGGCTGCCATGCCTGCACGACGGCCTGCAAGAGCGAGAACGAGGTCCCGGTCGCAGGCGGCGGGGGTGGGATCGTCGGGGTAGGTGCGCAGGCCGTGCTGGATCGAGGCCATGACCTCCACGGTCAGTTTGGCGGAGGGGCGGCCTTCGATGCTGATGATCCAGGCGCCCTCGGTGTCGCCGGCCCAGGCGGCGCGCATGTCCTCCGACATGTACCAGCACACCTCGCAGGTCAGGAAAGGGCGGCCGTCGGAGTAGCCGATCCATTCGTGGCCGACCGCCCCGATGGTGCCCGCGGCGATCGTCGCCTGGGGAAGGACGATGTCGTGGTCGGTGAGGATGCACTTCCGCACCCGCTCGATCCGTTCGAGGGGTCGTCCGAGTTGGGCGGCGACGTGACGCATGCCCGGTTCGAAGTACGTCGCCGGGAACTCGCTCCGCAGCGGAAAGGAGTCGAACTCGTCAGGCGAGATCCCGAAGCCGATGATCATCATGGCGCCCGGGGGGACGAACGGAACGAAGGCGCTCTCCTGCAGCGTGATCCACTCGATGTGGTTCGACATCCCCGTCGCCAGGGGGAGCAGGCGGTCGATGACGAAGTTGGGGTCGACGCCGGCCACGTGGAAACTGCTCTGGCCCTCGGCGCAGGCCCGCTCGTACCGCTCCAGCACGTCGGCCCCCCGGTCCTCCGGGTGGTTGTAGGGGATCATGGTGACCACGCTCTTGCCCGAGGCCAGCAGGGCGAACAGATCCGGCTCGTTCCCGAAGTCCCCGAAGTCCATCGGGCAGAAGAGGACCACCTCGGCGTCGAGGGCCAGGAACTCGTCCCGGCTGGTGGTCACGCTGACACCGACCGGGTCGATGCCGATCGCCGTGCCGGCGTCGAGACCCTTCTTCGTCTCGCTGTAGGCGAAGACCCCGACCAGCTCCATCTCCGGCAACGAGACGACATCCCGGATGCAGGCCCCTCCGACCCGTCCGGGACCCCACACGGCCACACGATATGGCTCTCTCAACGTGCGAGCGAGCCGTCGGGAGTGACGTGCACGGAGTCCGGTCGGTTGATCGGAACGTGTCGGCCGGGGCAGGCGTATTCGGTACGCGGTCCGCAGATGCCGTTCGTGAAGTAGGAGCGGCTGGTGATGTCCTTCGGCCAGGCGTCCTGTTGGAGCGAGAACCAGTTGAAGGGCACCATGTAGGCGAGGAAGATCACGTTCATGACACCGGCGAGGGCAAAGAAGCGCAGCCAGGTCTTCTGCTTCGGCGTTGCCCGGACGGTGTCAATCCCCCGCTCGGCCACCGAGCGGCCGTTGTCGTCCCGGAAGTAGCGGACGCAGGCGAGCGCGGCCCACGCCGTGCCCCAGAGCACGACCTCGTAGAGGGGCAGCTGGTAGTAGTGCCCTTTGAAGATTGTCAGCGAGCCGACGGTGCCCTGGTACGCATAGGTCCCGAGTCGCAGCCACGTCAGCTCGATGAGGAGGTCGACGAAGAGGAAGAACGCCCAGCACGTCGCCATCATCCCGACGGTTCCGAGTTGTGGCCAGCGAGCCTTGACCCGCCGCATGAAGGCGTTGGAGAGCACGATCCCGCCGAAGATCGCGTAGCAGTAGGCCGGCATGGCCCAGATGATCGGCTCGGGCATGAGGTGCCCGCCAGGGGCCAGCCACCCGGGGACGTTCGAGTACCACGACCCGAAGTTGATGAACCCGGAGTTGTACATGTTGGAGATCTGGGTGTAGTTGGAGAGCAGGTCCTGCCAGTAGGTGGCGAACATGAAGCACAGGATCATCAGGCCGTCGAAGGTGAGCCGGTGCTCCCGGCGCCAGGGGCGGGCGATGACCCAGTAGAGGACCGCCAGCCAGAGCACGATGCCGATCGCTTCCTGGGCGACGATGCCGAACTTCATGAGGCCCGGTATCGGTGTCGGGCCCGTCGGCGTGGGCGTGAAGTTGCCGGAGACAACCCAGGCGGTGAACAGGTACACCTGGAAGGCCACGCAGCCCGCGCCGATCACGGCCCACCATTTGACCGGCTTGGCCTTTCGTTCGAGGACCGGGGCCGGGCGCGGTCTCGCGACTTCGGTGATCGTCGCCACAGGGCTCCTCAGGTCTTGAACCGGAGATTGAGCGTGCGCGGGCCGAACATGCTGTGCGCCGGTCGCCAGTCCGGCTCCGCGGCGACCGAAAGCTCCTCCATGGCGGGAGCGAGCACTGCGACTGCTTCCTGGAGTTCGACCGTCGCGAGGTTCGCACCGAGACAGTGGTGCCGACCCCCGCCGAACGTGAGGTGCCGCTCGGTCCGTTCGGCCCAGATATCGAACTCCTCTGGATTCTGGAACGCCGACGGGTCGTGATTCCCGGACCCCATGGACAGGAGGACCAGGGTGTCGCTCGGGATGGTCGTGTCTCCGACCTCGACGTCGCCGACCGGGATCCGGGGAACGATCGTGGTCGTGCCCCGGAAGCGGAGCACTTCGTCGATGGCGCGGGGGATCAGGTCGGGGTCCTTGCGAATGGCCCGCCACTGCTCGGGATGCCGGGCGAAGAGATACATGGCCAGACCGAGCTGGTTACGGGTGGTGTCGTGGCCGGCGAAGAGCAGGGTGACCACCAGCGTCACGAGTTCCTCGCGGCTGAGCCGGTCGCCTTCCTCTTCGACGGCGAGGAGGTCGGACAGGAGATCGTCGCCCCGCTCCGACCCTCGAGCCTGAATCATCGCTTCGAAATACTCGGCGAGGCGCAGGTACCCGTTGGCCGCCCCGGCCTCGTGTTGGAGGGCCTCCAGTGAGAAGACGTCGCCGACGGCGAGGGCGTATTCAGACAACCGGCGGTGGTCCTCCGCCGGTACGCCGAGGACGCCGCAGATCACGGCGATGGGGTAATGGTCGGCGAACTCCCCCATGAATTCGCACTCGCCCCGGGCGGCGAAGCCCTCGAGAAGGTCCTTCGCGTGGGAGCGCATCACCGGCCGCGCCTGTTCGGCCGCTCGCCGGGTGAAGACCCGATTGACCAGCCCCCGAACCCGAGCGTGCTCGTCAGGCGGAAGGCTCTGCAGGATGCGGCTGAGGAAGCCGATCACCGGCTCGGCGGTGACGCCCTGCATCCGGATCAGGTCGAATTCGGCCGGCCGCAGGCGACTGTCGCCCAGCAGCTCCCGGACCCGGTCATGGGTGAGGACGACCACCCCGAGGGGCGCCGCCGCGACCGGACATCGTTCTCGGGCCTCGCGCAGGAGCTTGTACGGCTCTTGGTCGTATTCCTGGGAGAGGAGATCGAGAAACGGCAGGTCGCGATCTTCCGCCATCGGCGCCCCTAACTTTCTGACTCAGACCGACCTGCGGCGCTCAGGCACAGCTCAGCCGTCCGCCGTCGGGCGAGGAGAATCGGCCCTTCTGAATCTGGGCCACGAACCAGCAGCGCCGCTGGATGTTTCCGGCGTCGCGGCGGGGGAAGCTGAGAGGCTGGGCCAGCCCGCCCACGGTGTCGTCCTGGATGGACCACAGACCTTCGAGAAGGCCGGCGCTCGACGCTTCGGCGGGACCGATCAGGAGGGCCCGTTTGAGGAGTTCGGCCGAGACCCAGACGTCCATGGCGACGCTTCCGTTGTTGATGTGCAGCGGTTTGAGGACGGTGTCGCGGAAGTCGGCCGCGGCGGCGATGCCGTCGAGGAAGAAGGGGTAGACGTCGAGGCCCACGACGAAGCCGTCCAGGTTGGGGTCCTGGAGCATCGCCGTGTCGAATGCTCCGCTCGGCGTGCTGAGAATGGGGTGGTATCCCTGCCGGCTGCACGAGGCGGCCAGCCGCCGGACGCTGTTGCCGTCGAGGCCGATCATCAGGATTTCTGCGCCGCTGTTGCGGGCGGCGAGGCACTCCGCCGTGAAGTCCGGCTGGCTGATAGAAGCGCGGGCCTTGTAGGTGACTTCCAGGCCGACCTCGGGAGCGAACCGCTCCCAGAATGTCGGGGCCTCCTGGCAGGTGGCGGCCTCGGCGCAGCCAAGCAGCCCGACCTTGTTCTTCCCTTCAGCGACCGCGACCTGGGCCACGGCCGCAATGCTGCCGAAGTGGTAGTTCTCGTAGGCGCCGGCCTGCGCAAAGTGCATCGGGCTGGTCGCGAACCAGGCGTCGGACACCAATCCTCCGATGACGGGCACGCGTTTCGAGTTGAGGTAGTCGATGCTGGCCCGGCCGGTCAACGGAGCGAATACGCCGACGAACGCCTGGACACCGTGCCGCTCAACCAGGTCCTGGACGATGGCCCGGTGCCGGGCGGAGTCATTGGCGTCGTCGACGGCGATGACCCGGATGCGGTGACCGCGGATCCCGCCGCGGTCGCCGACCGCCTTGCCCCAGGCCTGGAGGACCCGGGGTGCCTCACCGAAGACGCTGCCGGGCACGCCGGAGTAGTTCCCGACGCTTCCGATCACGACGTCGCCGGCTGGGGCGGCGCCCGGGCTCAGGGCTCCGGGCTTGGGCGGTCCGGGGTTCGCCACCGGTCCGGGGGAAGCGGTCGCCGGCAGGCCCGCCCCGGCACTCGGCTTGACCGGGACCGATGAGTTCGACGTCGCTCCCCCGGACAGGGCACGGTGTTCTAGCGGGGACGCCGGCTTCGGCTGATTCTGGCCGGCCGGCTGCGTCACCGCGGCTGGAGTGGTGACCGCCGGGGTCGGACCCGCCGTCGAGAATTGGCCGGGAGACGTCGGTTCAGTCCGTACCGCGGCCGCGGTCGAGTTGCCGTTCTCGGCCGCTCGGGTGCCGCAGCCGGAGGCCAGGATCAGCAGCAGCGCGGCCGGAGCAGCCCAAACATCGCGGCGCATCGGGACCCCTTAGAACATGACGAGCGGTGATCTCGCCGATTCTCTTCTCGGTGAAGGCCGGTCCTTCGTCCGCCCTGCCCCGCCCAGAGGAGTTGCCGGGGCTGGTGAATCACGAGATCCGCCATGACCGCGATGCTACAGATGCTGAGCTAGCATATCAATAGCGCCGTGTGGAATATTACGCTCTTCGGGGTTCTCACCGGTCTTGATCGGGAGTCGATCGAGATGCGAGAGGTCCCCCTGAGCCGGAGTGATGCGTGCTGCAGAGCAGCACAACGTGTTGCGTGTGCGCCCGTCGATGAGTACGCAGAGGGTATGAGCGAACGCGTCATCGTCGGGCGAGGCCAGAGGAGGACCTGAGATGGCGAAGATGGCTGTTGGTCGTGCTCCTGTTGGTCCTCCAGCCCGAGTGGTCCTGGCCGAGGTCCAGGCGCGAACGACCAAGCCTGTGAACGTCTGGGCAGCTGTTGGCGCGCTGATCCTGGCTCTCCAGATCTACATCCTCGTCTCCTGGCTGACCTCGAGTGAGTTCGGTCCAACCCCGGACGGAGCGACGCCCATTCCGCAGTTCATGAGTATCGCCGCCCACGCGTGGGAGGGCCTCTGCGTTGTGGGCTTCCTGGCGTTCATCTACTGGTTCTTGGTTCGTCCGCTGCGCCGCGAGCGACGCTTGACCCTCGATGGGGCCTTCGTGATCGCTTTCCCCCTGGTCGTCTGGCAGGACACCCTCCTCAACTACACGCAGCCGTGGGCGACCTACAACACGGCGTTCTTCAACTGGGGCTCGTGGATCAACGAGGTCCCGGGCTCGCTGTGGCCGAACGGGAATCTGTTAGCAGAGCCCATGGTGACGCAGGGCCAATATGTCGCGGTCGTACTTGGCGCCATGATGCTCGCGAACGTGCTGATGGACAAAGCGAAGGCTCGCTGGCCGCGGCTCGGGACGCTCGGCCTGATCATGGTCTGCTTCGCCTTTTTTGTGGTCTTCGATGTAGTGGCCGAGCTGATCTGGATGCGTCTCGGGTTGTTCGCCTACCCCGGCGCGATCCGGGAGCTCTCGCTCTTCGCCGGGCACTACTACCAGTTCCCGCTCTATGAGGCCCTGATTTGGGGGGGCACGTGGACAGCCTTCGCGTGTTTGCGCTACTTCCGCAACGACCGGGGTCAGACTGTCGCCGAGCGGGGGATCGAGCGGGTGCAGGGATCGGGGCTGAAGCGAGAAGGCATACGAGTGCTGGCGCTCGCGGGAGTGCTCAATGTCATCTTCCTCGTCGGCTACAACATCCCGATCCAGTACTTCGGCGCTCACTCAGATCCGTGGCCCGAGGACATACAGAACCGCTCCTACCTCACCGACGGGCTGTGCGGGCCGTCCACGAACTACGCGTGCCCAGCCCCCGACGTACCGATCCCCCGGCCGAACTCGGCACATATCGCGCCAGATGGTCAGCTGGTCCGCCCGCCGGGCGTCAACCTACGTGATTCGTCGGCGCCCGCAACGTCGCGCTGAGCGAGAGAGCTTGCCGGTGTCGCAAGGGAACTTCACAACGAGGGGGGACAGGAGAGGGATGCCTCGAGAACTTGCGGGCCTTCCGACGACAATTGAAGAGCTAGACGCCGCCTGGCTCACCGGCGCGCTGCGCAGAGGTGGTCGGATCGGGGTTGCAGAGGAGGTCGCGATCACCGCCATAGAGCCCCTGACCTCCGGGACTTCCTACAGCACGAAGATGTATCGCCTGGGTCTGTCGGGCGCCGGCCTGTCGGCGACGGCGATCCTGAAGCTGCCAGTCACCGGTCCGCTACGAACGCTGATCGACGAGGTCGGCGGGTACGAGCGCGAGGTGACCTTCTACCGTGAGCTCGCTCGGGATATCCCGCTGCGCATGCCCGATGCCCTCGTCGCGGAGCTCGACCCCTCGACCGGCGACATGGTGCTGGTAATGGAGGACCTTGCGCCTCTCACGCCGACCGACCAGCTAGCAGGGCTGACGCTGAGTCAGGCGGAGTCCGCGCTTGACGGTTTGGCTCGTTTCCACTCTTCGATGTGGGAGCACAAGCGCCTCGATTCGCTCGCCGACCGGTTCCCCCCATTGGGGTCGGCACGCGGGCGTGCGGCGCTGGAACAATTCGGCCAGATCATGACGATGACGTGGCAAGCGGCCTCGGAGTCGCCCGGCGTTTCACAGCTGGTTCGGGACTTTGGCGCGCGGCTACCGGAGCTGATGCCGTTCTTCGCCGACGGACTCGGCGCGCCCTTGACGATCGTCCATGGGGAGCTTCGAGCCGACAACCTTTTCTTCGACAGCGACGCAACGCTGATCCTCGTCGACTTCCAGACAGTCGGGCAGGGATCGCCGCTGCTCGATGTCTCGTACCTGCTGTCGCAGAGCGTTCCTACGGACTTGCGGCGGGGCCACGACGAAGGACTCGTACGCCGCTATCACGACGGCCTGACCGCGTGCGGGGTGACGGGTTTCCCATTCGAGCTGGCGTGGGAACAGTACCGACTCGGTGTCGCCTACAGCCTGATCTTTCCGGCCATGGCATTCCTTGTCTACGAGCAGGCTGACGACCGTGGTAAGGCGCTGCTGACGGAGATGCTCGCTCGGGCCTCAGCTGCGATCTCCGATAATCGGTCGTTGGAGCTTCTTCCGACCGGCCACTGATGAGACAAAAGGGCAGGTGATGACGGCGTGAGCGAGGTCCAGGAGAATCCGACATCAGGGCTCCTCGCACCGGTCGTCGAGGATCTCAGCATTTACTTGCTCTGCGGCCGCGTGACCACCGAGCACAAGCGCGGGTTCACCCACGTCGCTAGCGGCCTGACCGACGCCGTGGAAGCTGAGCGGCTTGGATTCCGGCGCGGCTGGCTCTCCGAGCGATTCGACCTGAAGGACTGCGGCGCGTTCTTGGCCGGCTGCGCGGCTCGAACAACGCGCTTCGGTGTCGGCACCGGTGTATGGGCACCCGCGTCGCGGCACCCGGTCATCGCCGCCTCCTTCGGCGCCACGATGAACGCGCTGTACGGCCCGAGGTTCATCCTGGGCATCGGCCGCGGCTTCCCGCTGCCGGGCATGCCCGCTCACAGCTCCGACGACGTTGTCCATTATGCGCGAACAGTGAAGTCGCTCTGGGCGGGTGGCAACGTTGAGTATCAACCGCCCGGGCATGACCGCCCCAGCCAGCTCCGGACAGTAGACGTGCTTGGCGACGTGCCCAAGCCTGAGATCTGGGCAGCCGGCTACGGACGGCCGAGGATGGCGAAAGCCGCAGCCGATCCCGCCTTCGACGGCGTGATGCTATTCCCGTTCCTGACGGTGGACGCCGTCCGGCGGGCGGTTGAGCGCATCCGCAACGCCTGTGCCAGCACCGGCCGCGACCCGGAGTCGATCCGCATCTGCCATCCGATCGTGACCGCCCCCGACCTCGACGAGTTCACCACTCGGGCGTACGCCCATGCTCGCGTAGTCACCTACCTTGAGTTGCCGTCGCACGGCGAGGCCCTTTGCGACTCCAACGGCTGGGATACCCGCCTCATCACCGAGGTGCGCGAGCACAAACAGTTCAAGGCAATGGAAGGCCCATACGCCGACCAGGCCTTTCATCGCGCCGAGCTGATGGAACCCGCCAAGCTCATCTCGGACGAGTTGATGGAGGAGTCCTGCGCGATCGGCTCCGTTGCACACTGCGTCCAACGCTTGCAGGAATACCGCGACGCCGGCGCCGACGAGGTCGCCGTCTATGCCTCGACGCCGAAGGAGAACTCTAGGTTGATCGAGGCTTGGCGTACAAGGATCCAGGCGCCGCGAGCAGGGGTCCCGGCACCGTTGCGACTGCCCGGCGCCGTCACGGACGCCTAATGCTTCACCAGCCGGCCGAGGGGGTCGATGTGGTCTGAGTCGGGCCGGTTGATCGGCACGTCGGGGCCCGGACAGGCGTACGTCGTGCCCGGCCCGCACAGCCCGTCGGTCATGTATGACCGGCTGGTGATGTCCTTGGGCCATGCATCGGCATGGAGGGCGAAGAGCTGCCAGCCAACGTTGCACCAGAGGTACAGCACGTTGACGATCCCGACGAGGGCCAGGAACCGCAACCACGTCTTCTGCCGGGGGGTGGCCCGCATGTCATCGATCCCTCGTTCCGCGACCGTGCGCCCCTTGTCGTCCCGGAAGTAGCGCAGGCAACCCCAGGCCGCCCATGACCCTCCGAACAGGAAGACCTCGTAGACGGGGAACTGGTAATAGCGCCCGGGGAAGATGCTCAGGGAACGGATGGCACCTGGGTAGAAATAGATGCCGGTCCGGACCCAAACCAGCTCCACCAGAAGATCGAACACCAGAAAGAACCCCAGGCAAACAGCGATGAGGCCGACGGTGCCGAGCCCCGGGAATCGTTCTTTGGCTTTCCGCATGACGATGTTGGACATGACGACGGCACCGAAGACGGCGGTCATGTAGGCGGTGGTGGTCCAGATCACCGGTTCGGGAAGGAGTTGCCCGTTCGGTGACAGCCAGCCGGGGATCTTGGTCGTCCAGGACCCGAAGTTGAGGAGGTGGGCGTTGTACGTACCCGCCGCCTGGCTGTAGTTGATCATCGGGTCCTGCCACCAGATTCCCAGGAAGCAGAGCACGAGCATTCCGTCCAGGGTGATGTGCCCGGCGCGGCGCCAGGGCCGGATCAGGACGAAGTACCCGACGGCGATGGCGGCGATGACGCCTGCCGCTTCCTGGGCGCGGACCGATACGAGCATCCAGGTCGGCATGGGACTCGGCCCGGGCTTCGTCGGCGTGGCATCCCCGGACAAGATCCAGGCCGCGAAGACCCAAACCTGCAGGGCGACGCAGGCCCCCCCGACGGCTGCCCACCACTTCACCGGCTTCACCCGTCTGGTCTCGGCAACGATGCCGAGTGGCACGGTGTGGCTCGTCGGACTCGGGGCTTGACGGACGGTCGCCATTGCTCGCTCTCCTGCTTAATATGTCAGCAGATGAAGCCTAGCATTCTAGAACAGTGCCTGTAGAATCGAGTCTCGTGCAGATCAACGGAAGCGAAGAGCAGACCGGCTCACTGGCTGAGCGTGCCTATCGCACGCTCCGCGAGTGGATCGTGACGTGCGAGATCGAGCCTGGGGCGTGGGTGTCCGAGAACCAACTGGCCGTTGAGCTCGGGCTCGGCAAGGCACCGACGCGAGAAGCGCTGCGTCGCTTGTGCGGCGAAGGGCTCGTCATTCCGGCCCACCGGCGGGGCTACCAGGTCACGCCGATCACGGTCGCTCAGGTCCGCGAGGTGTTCGAGGCCTACCAGGTGTTCGTTCCCGGGGTCGCGGCGCTGGTCGCCGCCAGAGCCACCCCGCACGAGAAGCAGCAGTTCGCCGACGTGGCGCAGCGGTGGTCCGGAGTCCGCGAGGGCGACGCCCATCTCGGGCCGACACCGTTCCCGTTGTTGACCGAACTGTCCAGGAACCCGACGATCGTCGACATGGGCAACCGCGTGGTCGGGCACTTGGAGCGGGCGCTCAACTTCGCGATCGTTCACGGAGCGCTGGTCACTCCCGAGTTCCTCGTGACCCTCCAGGGCGCGCTGGCCGCGATCGAAGCGGGCGACCAGGACGCCGCCCGGGCCAGCGCCCTGGCCGTGGTCGAGGCCACACGGGACACCGTCATCGAGACGCTCCTGTCGACGCCGTCACTCCTGATGACACCGGTGTCGATGGCTCCGCCCCGGCGCTAGACAGCCGAACGCGTGTAATATTTCACACAGCGCTATTGATATGTTAGCCCCCCCTATGTAGCATCTCGGCCCATGGGCAGGCGCTTCAAGGCAAGCGTTTCGTTGACCGATGGGAGCGAACGGTGACGCGGATCATCCAGTGGGGGACGGGGCAGTGCGGCAAGATGGCGATGCAGACGGTGCTCGAGCGACCCGACCTCGAACTCGTGGGCGCCCGGGTCTTCGACCCGGAGAAGGCCGGGCGTGACCTGGGCGAACTCTGCGGCCTCGGCCCCATAGGGGTCACCGCGTCGGACGACGAAGCCGAGGTGCTTGCCCTCGACGCCGACTGCGTCCTCTGGATGGGCGACGTCTTCTCGACGGTGTCGGACGACAGCACACCCGGGCTGTGCCGAATCCTCGCGTCCGGCAAGTCGGTCATCAGCATCGTCCACACCTGGTTCATGACCCCGGCGGCCTCCCCGGCTGAGCTCGACCAGCTCGAGGCGGCATGCAGGGAAGGGGGCTCCACCTTCTATGCGACCGGCATGGAGCCGGGGTTCGTCAACGAGGTGCTGACGCCCGTCCTCACTTCCTTGTGTCGGCGCATCGATTTCATCGAGATGAGAGAGCTGCTCAACTATGCCGACTGGCAGAGCCCCATGCTCTTCACCCTGATGCCCTTTGGCCGGGAGCCGGACGAGCACGTCATGAGCTTCGTTGACCTCATGACGCCGTTCTTCGCTCCCAATATGCAGCTCGTCGCCGATGCGGTCGGCATCAAGATTGACGAGATCCGCACCAGTCACGACGTGGCCCTGTCGCCCGACGACTTCGACGTCCGCATGGGGCACGTGGCGGCGGGGACGATCGGCGCCATCCGCTTTGCGTGGACCGGGTACGTCGACGGCGTGCCGAGGATCAAGACCGAGCACATCAACCGCTTGCGGGACGACCTTGCACCCGAGTGGATCGATCGGGGGGTGGACGGCCACGGGTACGACGTCCGAGTCGAGGGCGATCCGTCCTTCTACGTCAACCTCGACTTCGCCCTGTCCGATCGGACGGCGGTGCAGACGGCGTTGCTGACCACCGCCATGCGGGCGGTGAACTCCATCCCGTTTGTATGCGCAGCGCCGCCGGGGGTCGCCACGGCGGCGACGTTGGCGCAGATCTCGGGACGGGGGTCGATGGCCCACCTGGCGTCGCCTCAACCATCACGGATGGGCTGAAGGGCCGCCGGCCGGATCCGCACTATCTCCCCCGCACGAGCTGACAGTCATTCCGCCGGTCCCAAGCCGGTGGCGACCCGTCGGAAAGGGAATTCCCGACGCCGGTGAGTGCGCTTACCCCGAAGGAAGGGCACGACAATGCCGCTTGAACCCATCGGGACTCGTCCACGCCCTGTGCGCAATCAGCAGATCGAACCAACAGGCGAGCTGCGGGGCAGGGTGGTCTTCCACGAAGGTGAGCGGCATCGTCAGACCGTTGAGGTCGTCGTTCTTGATCGACCACAGGCCCCGTAAGAGCGCTTCGCTGGTAGGCGGTTCGGGCATGTTCGCAGCCGCCTTTTCGAACAGCTTGCCGGCCACCCAGGCGATGGCCGGACCGACGCCCCTCGGCACCGCCTGCCCGTAGGCCGTCATAGCCTGATGAAACTCGTCGACGGCGGGCGTGCCGGTCTCAAAGTAAGGAAAAACGTGTGACGTCGGCACGAGGCCGTCAAGGTTCGGATCATCCTTGTACGAGTCGCTGACCGAGGGCGGAAGAACTGTGAACACCGGGCGATAGCCTTGTCGAGCACAGGAGGCGGCGATCCGGCGAATCGAAACCTCGTCAAAAACCAACCCGAGGACCTGCACACCGGCGTTCTGCGCTGCCAGACACTCTGCCGTGAAGTCGGGCTGGGCGAGCGACGCCCGCCCCCTGTACACATGTCGCAGCCCGACCTTCTCCGAAAAGGCGGTAGCGATCCGCTCGTAGTCAGTGCAGACCTGCCCTTCGACGCAGACCAGGGTTCCGAATCGCGCCTTCCCGGCCGGAACCATCCGGTCGCCCAGACTGAACAGCGACGAATAGACCATGGCGTCGTGGTTCGAGCCCTGAGGAAAGTACATGGGGCTCTTCGCGGCCCACGGCGATCCGCCCTCGATCCCCACGACGGGGACCCGCTTCTCTTCGAGGTAGTTCACACAGCAATTGCCCGTACCTGCTTCAAAGTTGGCCAAGAACGTAATGGCGTGCTGCCGCTCGACCGCATCCCGCAACTGGGCCCTTCGCCGGGAAGGATCGAGCCCGTCGTCATAGACGAGGAGCTTGACCTGTCGTCCCCCGACTCCGCCCCGAGCGTTGACGAACTTCACCCAGACCTGCGCCCCCAAGGCAATCGGCAAACCACCGGACCCCGCGGGACCACTGAGGGTCGAGACGTTGGCGAGGATCAGCGGGGAGCCTCCAGGCACGCGCTGCTGACCGGGCCCGTCGGACGGCGGCGGGACTCCGTCTGCGCCAGACGTCGATTGCATCTGCGTCGCCCCAGGGGCAGTTTTCGGGACGTCGCGACCAGCCCAGGCAGGGAGGCCGACGGACGCCCGGGCTTCGCTCGCCCCGACTCTCTGCCCTGATGGTGACGACGCCTTGTTCGTTTGCGCTACCGCGACCCCTGCTGAGTTCGTCGGCGGGTCGGCAAGGCTGGTGGGCGCGCCGCTCGGAGGGCTCTGGATAGGACTTGTCGAGCCGGAAGTTCCGCTCGCGACCACCGGCGAACCACGTTCCTCCGCGCTGCTCACCCGGGTCCCGCAGGCTGATGTGAGCACTGCGAACGCAGCCAATACCAGCACGGCGGACTTCCCGCTCTTTGTCCTGGGCGAGCCCTCACGTTGCGCCGTCAGGCTCCAACTCAAATCCACCACCTTGGTGCCCTCCCCGGAGGATGACCCGGTCATTGGATTCCTAGGCACAAGTGCGCAGAACATGAGCAAAACGACCGACCGCTGCCGCCTGTAGCGCAAGGTTCCTGTAAGCCCACTCCGAAGACAAGCAGCTGTGCCGACAGGCGGCACGCGGCCCGCCGCGCAGTTCGGTGCCGCTGAACGGCACGGCGCGAGTCGAGCGGCGGCGCGCTGGCGGACGCAGTAGTGGTTGCGGCGAGGAACCACGGACTCCCGGTTCCGATCGGGCGCATCTCGGGACAGCATGACGGCATGATGCCGAAGGAATCACGCCTCGGAGGGAGGGAGGACCTGTAGACCGGAGCGCCCGTTCCCCCGGAGGTCAGGCTGTACAGATCACGCCTGTCCGCTCCGCGGACCCGGCCGTATGATGCGGCCTCAATGCGTTGGCATTTGACTCGCCGGCTTCTCTCCAGATCGGCGTGGCGGGTGACCGGAGGCGGCGGCTCTATCCGGTGCGGCGTCGCCGGTGTCCGAGGCGTTCGTAGAGCGCGATCGTCTCGGCGTGGAGTGTGTCGTAGGGTTCGACGGCTTCGACGACGGCGACCAGTTCGTCCATGACGGCCTCGACGCCGGCGGGGTTACCGGCGAGGTCGCAGGCGAGCATGCGGTCGCGATAGAGGACCTCGTCTCCGGGTGAGGCGAGGAGCCCCTGGCAGGCGGCCCACTGGGCAAGGTCGGGGTCTCGGGCTTCGAGGGCGAGTTGAGCCAGATGGTGCGCGGTTTCGGCGACAACGGTTTCCATGCGGGCCACGAGGCCTTCGGCGAAGGCCCATTCGTAGCCGGCCCGGCCGCCGGCGAAGGGCAGGCTCCGGACCAGCTCGAGCGCGATCCGGAGAGTACGCATGGCCACATCGGGGGGTTGTGCACGGGCTGCGGTCAGATGCTGCTCGACCAAGGCAAAATCCGTGGTGACCCGGTTGCCGACCCGGTAGACGCCGCCGGTGGCGACGAGGTGGGGGAGGTGGGGGGCGCCGGTGGCGTCAGCGCCGAGGCGGGACCGGGCTCGGGTCACCGTCGTGTTGAACGACGACTGCGGGGCCGGCTCGTCGAGCCAGAGGGCGGTCTTGAGGCGTTCGTCGTTCACGCCTTTCGGGTGAGTGGCGAGGTAGACGACGAGCTCGACGGATTTCCTGCGGTCGATGTGTTGATTGGCTCCTTCGATCTCGACCGGTCCTAGGAGGCGGACGAGGACGTCGAAGTCTTGTTCGCCGTCTGGCGCGTTGACGACCTGGGCGCTGCACGCCTCGGTTGGCGTGCCGGTGCTGATCGTTTGGTCGTCGTCCTCGGAGCCGTTGCAGTCGGCGGCGGCCGCGAGGATCCGGTCGAGGTCGTCGGCTTGGTCGGTTCGTGGTCCGGACACGGTGAGTGTCACGCCGGGAGGTGTGGCTTCGACGTGGCCGTCGTGGTAGTCCAGCTCCCGTGTGGCTCCATCGACTGCTCCAAGGACGACGGCCGCCAGGCCACGGCCGCCGGTAGCTGCCAGGGCGAGCAGGCGGGACAGGGCCTCCGGCTCCGCCGTGGGGTCGGCACAGAGCACGATCGTTGGAATCCAGCCGTCGGCAGGAGCGTCGATCCGGGCGCCGAGGGTTGTCGCGGCGGACGCACCGGTGAGGGCGTCGCTCACTGCGCCGGCTGCCGCCTCGATGTCGGGGAGGATCTCGGTGAGGGAATCGACGACGCGGAGGCGTTCGAGGGGCGGGAGGGCTTGCGAGTCGGTGGCCACGACTACGACGTCGAGGGCGTCGGCCCAGGTGCTGGTGGCGAGCTCCAACATCAACGCCCGAAAGGCGGTACGAGCCGCTTCGTCATCGCCGACGAGGGCGGTGCAGCCCATCGCTTCCAGATCGACGAGGACTGTCGACTCTCCGAGCGACCCGACGGAAACAAGGGCGGGGAGGGGTGCTCCGACGAGACGCGAGGCGTCTTCGAGGGACGGGTCGCGTGTGCCGGCGGGCAGCGTCCAGACTTGGCCTCCGGCGCTCAGGGTGAAGGGGCCGGGCTTGGCGTCGAGGGGTTCGAGGAGCAGGATCTCGATGGCGCAGGGGCCGACCTGGACGGCAGACACCGCCGGCGGGTTCCCGTTTCGGCGGTGGGCGGCGCAGTGGGCGAAGGCTCGTAGGGCGAGGTCGAGCCGTCCGGCCGGGGAGGATGCAGCGGCGCGGCGCAACGCCATCTCGGTCGGGGCGGCGGCCGGTTCCGGCATCCGCACCGCCCGCCCGGAGGGCCGGCGTCGCTGCTGGACCCGCCGCAGACGGTCGAGTGTGGCGACGATCCCGGCGGCCATGAGGGTGGAGCCGAGCAAGCCGACGGGGACGGCCGGAGTTCGGGGGTGTTGCGCTCCGGTGGGCGGTGGCTGATCCCCGGCGCGCGGTGAGGGGTCGGGGGACTTCGCCGCAGGGTGGTCGCGTGTCGCCTCGTTGGCGGCTGCTTTCTCCGGCGGGCCGGGCGTCGTCGGAGCGGCCGACACGGCTGGAACGGGTGGATCAGGGCAGGGGAGGGGAGCGGCGATCATCGGTTGGGAGGGGGACGTCGCGATGGCCGGCGCCTGGGTTGGACCGGCGAGCGGCGCGTGGACCGCGACCGGTTGCGGCATGGTGGCCGGCGCCGCACCGACCGGCGATTCCGAGAGCCCGACCGCGTTGGGAGGGAAGACGAGTGTCCAACCCGGACGGATCATGGCGGGACGCTGGAGAGAATCTCCTCGGGGCTGTGCTCTTCCCTGATTCAAGCGGAAGAGCTCGCGCCAGCGTTGGCCGTCCCCGAGATGGGTCTCCGCCAGGCTCCACAGATCCTCTCTCGGCTTGACGACATGGGTTGGGCCGGATGCGGCGGGGGGCACGGTTTCGGCGGCCGCCGGGGGCACAACCGTCGTCGGGCTGGGGGACTGGTGGGCGAGATGGACGGCGGGAATGGCCGAGACGACCATGGGCGTTGTCGGCGAAGGTCGGGGGATGATGTGGACAACGAGGGCGGCGGCGACGATCAATTGGGCCACGAACGGCTGGAGGACACCGGCCCCTGGGATTCGCCGGGCCCCCCGGCCTTGCCTCCAGGCGATCAGCTCAGCGGCGACGCAGGTGGCGAACTGCATCCAGGCCAGCCAGCAGACGACGGCGAGCGCCTTGACGATCACCGCATCGTCGATGCTCTGTCCGCTCATGGCGGACGTGAACTGGTCGAGGCTGGGGATCGTCCGGGGCAGCGGCCACCCGACGATGGTGGCCAGGGTGAGCGGGATCCCGGCCACGGTGGTGGTGAGGACGGTCAGCGCCCCGAGGGACCTGGCCAGGCGGACGGGGAGCCACTCGGTCTTCATGGGCGCTCCTTCACGAACCCGGTCACGCCTTGCGCTTCGCCAGTGCCGCGGACGGTCATGTGCCCGAGGCCGGCGAGGCCGAGGATGGCCAGCGGCTGGGTGAAGCTGACCTCGACCCGGACCGTGTCATCGGCGGTTTCGACGGTGGCGTCGTGGCCGGTGCCGGCCAGGTACTCCATTGCCCGGCGGCGCGCTGCGTCGGGATCGACCGTCACCGGGCCGTCGGAGCGCAGCGAGTCGGTGCGGATCGCCTGCGCTCCCGCTCGGGCGGCGGCCTCTGCTTCGTTGATGGCTAGGCGGCGGGCGGCGAGGAGGTGGCCTCCGTCGATGACGAGGCCGGCGAAGAGGAGGAGGGTCGTGGTGAAGATCACCACGAAGACGGTGACGCCGCCGCGTTCGTCGCTGATCACGGTGTCAGCCCCCGGAAGGCGTCGATGGGCTCGGCGAAGCGGGCGGAGAGGGTCCGGGTGCCGGGGACGCCGAGGCCGGTGAGGTCGGACAGGCCGACCGCGCAGTCGACCGACGCTGCCACGATGCCGCCGGGGCGGAAGGCGGTGGTGTCGATGGTCACCGTGAGGTTGGAACATGACATGCCCCGGTCGGCCAGGGTCGCGGCGGCCGCCGCCTGGCCGTCGCGCTCCGCGGCGGTCGGGCTGCGGGCGATCGAAGCGGCCCGGGCGCCGTCGCGGGCGGCGGCGTCGACTTCGGCCCGGGTGGAGGCGAGACGGCCGCCGGCGACGGCCAGGAGCATGAGGGCGACGAGGACGGGTGTCGCCAGCACGATTTCGACGGCGGCCGACCCTCGCACGTCGCTCATGGTGTGTTCCCGGTGAACCGTTCGGTGGGGCTCTCAGCCCGGGCCGTGACCGCCCACCGGAGACCCGGGATGACCTCAACCGAGTGGCCGCGTATCTCCACCCGGGCGGAGGTGGCGTCGCGGGTGGCCATGACCTTGGGTTCGACCACGACCCTCGGGCCCGTTTCGGCCAGGAAATGCTCGGCTCGTTCCTGTCCCGCCGCGGCGGAGCCGCCGTAGGCGCGCGCCGCCCGGGCGCCTTCCTGGGCGGCAGCCTCGGCGACGTGCGAGGCGTGGTACCAGAGGGCGAACTGGACGACGAAGGCGATCAGGAGCAGCAGGACGGGCGTCACGAGGACCACCTCTGTCGTCGCCTCGCCGCGCTCGCCCTGTCGAAGGTTCATCAGCGGAGCGGGATCTCGTTCGCCCGGGCGGTGACCCGATCGACGATGAGCGCCCCGACGCCGATGGCCAGACCGGCGAAGATGGCGACGAGGAGGACCTTCTCGACGACCTCGCCCCGCTCGTCATCGACGAATCGGGCGCACAGGCAGCCGACCAGCGCACGCAGGTAGATCCATTCGGGCATCAGTGTTCGTCTCCTTGTAGGAAGGTGCGGTTCGGAATTCATGAACCCCTGGTCCTTTCAGACGCCTTGGAGGACCTGGGTCACGGCCGGATAGCCGAGGAACAGGACGAACCCGAGGAGCAGCAGGACGATGGGGAGCGACATGCGCTCGCTGGCGGACTCGGCGGCCGTCTCGACGTCGGCCAGGACACGGACCCGTAGCGCCTTGGCCTTGGCGGTGACCGATGCCTTGACCCTGGCGCCCTCGGTTCCGGCGAGGGCGGCGCTGGCCGCCAGTTCGCCCAGTTCGGGAAGGCCGAGGTCGTTGCCGAGCCGGGCGAGGCCGTCCCAGGGAGGCTGCCTGAGGAGGCGGGCGTCGGCGAGCGCGGCGCGCAGTTCCCGGAACGCCCAGCCGTCGCCGGTGCCGGCGGCGTCGTTGAGTGCACCTTCGAGTCCCTTGCCGCCGGCCAGCGAAATGGAGAGGACATCGAGGAAGGAGCTCAGGGCGTGGCGGAACGAACGTCGCCTCCGGGCGGCCCGGGCCCGCAGCTCGACGACGGGGACGATGAACCCGACGGGGGCCAGGACCAACGAAAGCCAGAGGCTGAGGACCGGTGGGGCCGGGGTTCCGACCGCGGCCATGAACAGGGCCAGGAGCGGCGCCCACAGAATGGCGATGACGGTGACGACGACCCGTTGGGCAAGATGCTCCTCGGGGGTCACGCCGACGACGCGCAGGTCGGCGGCGGCGCCTTCCGTGAGGCGCCGACCGACGGCGCTCGAGGTCCATGACCGTCCGAACAGGCGAGTGCCGACCGATGTCCGAGGGTGAGCGGGCTCGGAGTCCGCCATGCGCACCCCGGGGCGATGCAGGCGTTCCAACGCCAGGGCGAGGGGCGGGCGGGCGGGGAACAAACCGGAAGCCAACAGCACCAGACCGAGGCCGAATCCGGCGCCGAGCAGGACGACCGCGGTCACGACGACGCTCCCATCCGAGTGAGGAACCGTTCAGGGACGGCGAACTCGCTCATGCGGGCGATCCACCACAGGGAGACGCCCCAGATCCCGACGATGCCGGCGAGGACCGCCTGGCCCAGCGCGCTGGAGTAGACCGACACGTACGACGGGTTGAAGGCCACCAGCCCAGCGGCCGTGACAAGGGTGCAGGCGGCGATCACCCGCACCGCGGTGCGCATCCGGGCCCGGGCGGCGTCCACCCGCAGGCGCATGGAAGCCTCCTCCCGGGCGGCGACCGCCAAGGTGCCGAGCAGCTCACCGAGGTCCCGCACCGATCCCGACGCCGCCATCGACAGGGCGGCCACGACCAGATCTGCGGTGGGATGGGCCAGATCGTCGGCCAGCGCCCGCAGCGCCGTCGGCAGTGGCTCGCGGTAGACCCGCTCGGCGAAGGCGGTCAACTCCGGGCGGATGGCCAGTGGCGCCACGGGGGCGGTGGACGCCAGCGCCGCCTCCAGCCCCCGGGCGCCGGCGATGGTGTCGCGCAGCGACTCGGCCCAGCCGGCGATGGCCTCGGTCCGGGCGATGCCCCGGTCGCGGGCAGCCCGGCCGCCGAAGAGCGCGGGAGCGAACCAGCCGGCGGCGGCACCCGTCAGCGCTGCGACCGGCCAGCGTGTCGCCACGCCGAGGAACAGCGCGGCGCCGGCCGACCAGCCCAGCCGGGTGCCGACCTGTGAGCCCAGCCGTTGACGCCAACCGGCGAGGTTCGCTGTGGAGAGGCGGGAAGGGCCGGACCAGCCGGTGACCATGAGCCAGGCCCCTGTACCGAATCCGAGGGCGAGCAGGACGATGACGGGGGTCACTCCCACCACCCCCCGGGCCGCAGGTGCAGCGCAGGGTCGTAGCCCTCATCCTCAAGGTCGGTGAGGAAGTCGATGGGGATCGGATCGCCGGGGACCGCCCGTCCATCAACGCCGGGCCGGAACAGCTCGTTCGTTACGACCACGGCGCCTTCGGCTTTGTCGACTTGGCGGACGGACCCGATGAACCGACCGTGTTTCGTCTTGGCGATCCAGACCACGAGATCGACGGCCGACGCCGCCAGGAGGTTGGTGGCCTCGATCGGGAGCCGCTCGGGAGCCTGGACGGCGTAGAGGGCCAGCTTGTTGAACACGTTGGCGGACGAGTCGGCGTGGACGGTGCACATGGAGCCCTCGTTGCCCTGGCTCATGGCGTTGAGGAGGGGTATGACCTCTGCGCCACGCACCTCGCCCAGGAGGACCCGGTCGGGGTTCATGCGCAGCGACATGCGCACGAGTTCGGCGGCGCTCACCGCTCCGACACCCTCGCTGTTCGTTTCGCGGGCTTCGAGGGCCACGCAGTCGAAGTGCAGTTCCGGGAACCGGTCGAGGCCGAGCTCGAGCTCGGTCTCGATCGTGACGATGCGTTCTTCGGGGGGGATCTCGCTGGCCAGCGCCCGGAGCATCGTCGTCTTGCCGGCACCGGTGGCCCCGGCCACGAGGATCTGCTTTCGGCCCCGCACGGCGGCCCCGAGGAACTCCTCGAGGCCCCGGTCGAGCGCGCCGAGGCGGCGCAGGTCCGCCATGGTGACCTTCAGGTGCCGGTGACGACGGATCGAAAGGCAGGGGCGGTCGCAAACCCAGGCAACGACGAAGAGGCGGCTGCCGTCGGGAAGCGTCACGTTGAGCGACGGGCGGGCCGGGTTGAACTCACGCTCCGACAAGCCGCAACGCCGACCCACCTCCCGGAGGAGCTCGATGAAATCCTCATTGGATTCCGCCAGCGGCGGGCCAGGCACCTTCCGTCCGTCCGGGTACGTGAGCCACACCTGGTCGTAACCGTTGGCGATGATGTCCGTATACCGCTCGTCGTCAATGAGTGCCTGCAAGCGACCCAAGGCGAAGAGCCGGTCAAAGACCGCCCGGGCGACGGCCTCTTCGTCCTCCTCGCTGAGCAGACCCGTCCCGGCCGCCATCCGCTCGGAGGCGTACCGCTCGAGTTCGTCGTTGAGGAGCCGCTGGGCGAACGCCTGCTGGTCGTCGAGGTCGAACGGATTCTCACCGGCCCGTTCGGCGGCCGTCGTGCGTTCCGCCAGCGCCGGTGCCACCGCGGCTCGGAACCGGGCAACGAGCGTTTCGTCGGGTGAGACGAGGGCGCTCATGCCCAGACCGCCGACCCGGCGCTGGACCAGCCGGCCATGTGGTCGAGGGCGCTACGAGCAGACCGGACGATCGTGCCTCGCATGGTCTCCGCTCCGATCATCCGGCGTTCCAACGCCCGGGCGCCACGCGTGTCGAAGGGCAGCACGCCCGCCACCGGGATGCCGAGTACGGCCTCGACCTCGGCCGGTTGGTAGGGGCGGTCCCCGATGAGGAGTGCGCCCAGGCTGGCGATGCCGGCGCCCCTCAGCTCGTCGAGACGGCTGCGGACGTGTTCGACCCCTTCGAGGGTGGGGCGGAGGACAACGAGGAGGGCGTCGCCTCCGGCGATGAGACGCGCGGCCGGGCTGTTCGGGGACCAACGCCCGCAGTCGACCACGACCGTCCCCTCCCATTGGGGCAGCGCATCGTGGAGGCGTGGGCCGAGGGAATCGAACGCACCGGCCGACAGGGCAGGTGCGGTGGGCGCAAGGAGAGCGAATGGGCCGGCCGGGAGCGGTTGGGTGTGGGCGGCCAGCTCGATGGATGCGCCGTGCCGGGCGGAAGCGGCCAGCGAGGCCAGGCCCGGCTCCAGACTCAGGGCGCCACGCGCCCCGAGGTCGCCCCCAGCCGGGTCGGCCTCCACGATGAGGGAGACGGGTTGCGGGCCGGCGGCCAAGGCAAGGGCGACGGCAGCCGTCGTCACGCCGGGCGAATGCTTGACCGATGTGAGGGCCAGAAGGGCCCTCACCGATGCACCACGACGAGGTTGAGCCGCCCGGCGGCGCCGGCTCCGGCGATGGCCGGCGCCGCTTGGGCCGGCACCTGGAGCGAGACGGTCGTCGTGCCGATGGCGTCGCGGGCGAGTTCGACCGCGACGACGGTGGCCGTCGCCGGCTCAGGGGAGACATCGGTCCCCACCGTGGCAGTTGGCGCCGATCCGGCCGCGGTCACGAGAGCCACGGTGTCGCCGGCCGCCAGCCCGAGCGGGAACTGACCGGCTTTCAGCACGGCTCCGACAAGGGCCATGCCGTCGGGCAGTCCACCGCCGTCGCCGACCTGGGCCGGGGAGAGGAGACTCCCCGAGACGAGCCGCACCGCCGCCGGACGGCCCACGACCCGGGCCCGCTGGGCGGCGGGAACTGCCCCCAGTCCCGGGTCGGCGGATACTTCGACGGCCCGGACGTCGGCGGGCTGGACGATCGTCCCCACCTCGACCGTGCGGGCCATCACCAGCACTGCCTGGCGGTCGCCGATCCTGCCGAAGACGATGACGGCACCGAGCGTGCAAAGGGCAAGGACGAGCGCGCCGCCGGCGACGCGGGAGCGGTTCCCCGGGGAGCCGACTGCCCCGGCGC
Source organism: uncultured Actinomycetota bacterium (assembly GCA_963839835.1). Taxonomy (GTDB): domain Bacteria; phylum Actinomycetota; class Actinomycetes; order Propionibacteriales; family Nocardioidaceae; genus Marmoricola. Next base: position 4,425 of record CAWIWO010000010.1, on the reverse strand, counting down.
GGGGTTGCAGGGTGGCGGGCGGAGGTGACGGGGCGGCGCGACCGGCGCCGTTGGAGGTCAGGGTCGGGGACATCGGTTCTCCTATCGGGGCGGCCGGTTGAGGGCCTGGATCTCTGAGACAGGGATCTCGGTTGCGGCTGACCGGCGAACACCGCCGAGGCTCCCGCCACCGCCGGCGCCGACAACCGTCCACGACACGTCCCACTCGACCGTGGCGGTCACCGTGAACGTGCCCGCCCGGGGGTAGACGAACGTGCAGTCGGAGTGCTGTTCGGCCTCTGGGCGGCTTTGGTCGTAGGGCGTACCGGGGCCGTCGCAGACAATTTCGTCGCCGGTGCCGAGGTCCCAATGCACCCTCTGGGGCGAGGCCGTGGTCTCGACCGTGACGCCGTCCACGCTGGCCGTCGCCGAGGTCGGCGCCCATGCGACGGTGTCGACCCAGAGCCAGAGCGGCACGTTGACCACGGCGCCGCGGCTCGGTGGAGGGCTCATCCCGATGGCCGGATCGCCAAGCGTCGTGTACTGCAGGGCCTGGCGGGCGACAGCTTGGGGGCTGACCCGCTGGGGGATCCAGGCCACCGTGGCGGAGGCGTTGCCGTCGGGGTCGACGCACGTCTTCCAATACCAGGCGCCCGCGCCGTCGCCCCGTTGCGGACCGATGCCGGTCCGGGCCATGTGGTCGGCGATCTCGACTTCGTTGGGGGACATCCCGGCATAGGTGCAGGCGGGCCGTTGACCGTACGAATGGCGGACGACCTGCGGCACGGTCTCCCCGGACTCGGCGGCCGCTCCGACGCCGTAGCCATCCGTCCACCCGCTCGCCGTACCGTCCGCCAAGGCGGGCGCGGGGAGCGAGAGAAGGAGAACGAAGACAGCAAGTGCCGCGAGAGTCATCCGGGGGTGCATCCGTCCCCCTCGAGCTTGATGGCGGCGACCTTCCAGACCCCGCTCTCCTGGACGACGGTGGCGGTGACGAGGTGGCGCTTGGGGTTGTCCTTGTCCTGCCGACTTCCGTCGGCGACGGCATAGACACCGGTCTGGTCGTCGTAGCAGTCGCGCACGAGGACGGTGGATCCTTCGACGCTGACCGCCTTGGGGACGAGGTCGAGACTGCCCCGGATGACGCTCCCGGCTGCCTTGTACGCGAGGAACGCCTTCCGCACGGCCGCCAGCTCCTGTCCCGTGGCGTGCTCGGCCAGGCGCGGGTCCTCGGGGGCCATGGGATCGGCGGCCGCCAGGTACGCCTGCCAGAACGCCCGGTAGCCGGCGACGGCGGCGGCGCCAGGGTCGGCGGTCGTGGTGGAGGTGGTCGTCGACACGATCGTGGTCTCCGTGGACGGCGGACTGGTTGACGGGCCGTCGTTCGACGAGCACGCCGTCAGTGCGGCGATCGCCACGGCAACTGCCCCCACCATCGTCCGGGGGCGGTTCCAAGCTCGGGGGGTGGGGGTCACCTGTGCTCCTCCGGTCTCGGTGCTCTACACGCACCTATGCGCGTCGCGCCTACCTGAACGCGACACGACATTTGACTCTGACGAGGGCTCGTTCAGGGCGATCCCGGCCGGCGCCGGCTGCACTCGAGGCACCGATCGTTCCCACGAACGTTCCTGCGCCGAACGCCCACAGTGACCGGGTTTCGCCCGTTTTGTTCCCACGGCTGGATGAACGAACCAAAGGGCCGAACGTGACGCGGCGAGCGGAACTTTTCCTGGCGCGTTCAGGGCTGAACGGCCTGGTTGACCAGGTTTTTTTCCGCGTTCAGGGCCGCGTTCAGCCAGACGTCCAGACCGCCGTTCAGGGCCCCCCCGGACACTCCGCCGCATCCCCACGCGGCTAGGAGGCCCACGATGCGGCAGTTCCTCGACCTACTCCACGATGAATGGCATTACCTCGCCCGCTCCCCGGAAGCGGCCCGGGCCCTGACCCGCTGGAGCGAGGATGAGGCGCTGGGCGGCTTCCCGGACCTCGACATGCTGGTGGCCGAGATCCAACAGCGGGGTCGGCCCGAAGAGAGTGACCGCATCCTCCTGGCGCTGCTCCGCCGGGCGCCTTCGGAGGGCCTCGCCGCTCGGACCGTCCTCCAGGCGGTGATGCCCGGGTTGAAGTCGCTCATGTCCGCCTACCAGCTCACCGGCGAACCCGAGGAGGTCTCGACCGCCGTGGTCGAAGCCGCCTTCGAGCGGATCCGGCGCTACCCCTGCGATCGCCGCCCAGCCCGGGTGGCCGCCAACCTCCTGAACGACACCCGGCAGATCCTGTGGCGGGCGTCCCTCAAGGAGCGGAGCTTGCGCGTGGCGACCGAGCCCATCACCGAGGCGACGGTGGAACGTCTGGTCCATCAGCCGGCGTCGCCGTCCGCGACGGACGAACTCGTCGACCTGGTGGCGGAGGCCGTCCGCCTCGGTCGCGTCCAGCGCTCGGGTGCCCGGCTCATCCTCCTCACCCGGATCCTCGACGCCTCTGTGGAGGACCTCGCCAGGGAGATGGACCTGAAGGGCCCGACCCTCCGCAAGCGCCGCCACCGTGCCGAGGCGGCACTCGCCGAGATGGGAAAGGTCGCCTGAGGGGAGAGTGACGAGCGCTAGGAGCTCGGGGGCTTCCCGTGGACGACGGATCCCAGGTGCTCGGCGGCCTTCCGCTCGGCGGACCGGCGGCGCTTCGAGTAGTGCTGGACGAGCACCTGGGGGCCGTGCCCCTGGCGTTGGGCGACGACCGAGATGTTGAAGCCCGCGTCGAGAAGCTCGCTCGAGGTGAACTTCCGCAGGGCGATGATCGACCCGTCGAAGTTCAAGGACAGGCCGCGCTCCTTGGCCGCCTCGCGGCGCTCAGCGGCCCGGATGGCCAGCATCGCCCAGCGTTCGCTCCGGCCGAGCCGCTCGCCGATCTCGGCCAGGGACATCCCGCCTCTCGGGGCGGTACCCCGGGCGCCCGGTCGACGAGCGGGGGGCTTGCGCCGATAGAGCTTCAGCGCCTGGGTCTGCAGCGCGATCGTCTCCGGCTTCGTGTCGGCGATCCCGAGGTGGTCTTTCAGCTCCCCGACGCGCTTCGTCAGGAAGTCGGGAGGCATCGGCTGGGCGCAGTCCGCCGCCAGGCTGAACACGAAGCCGTCGGGGCCGACCTCGACGCCGAGGGCGGCGGCGCGCTCATCCATCAGCTCGCACTGGCGTCGGAGCATGGCGACGGTCTCGTCGTCGATGTCGACGAGCCGCTCCTTGCGGGTCTTGGTGCCCTTGACCCGTCCGACATGGTCGATCGCCGTATCAACCTCGAGTCGACGTTCAGCCCAGCGGATGCGCGATCGGCGCAGGCCGACCAGCTCGCCGCGCCGCATGCCAGTGACCGCTCCGAGGGCCAGCAGGGGTGCAGCGTCGGGGATGACCTGGACGGCCTCCTGGAGCAGGAGGGACAGTTCCTCCGCCTCGGGCGGGACGCGTTCCTTCGAGACGTAGGCGCTCGTCGGCAGCTGGAAGGACGCCATCGGGTTGCGGGTGACCATTCCCCGGCGCAGCGCCCACTTGAAGAGCGGGGAGTACAGGCTCTTGGCTTGATTCATGGAGGAACGGCTGAGGCCGGCCCTGCGCATTCGGCCGAAGAGATGGTCGAGCGTTCCGTCGTTCACCTCGCGCAGCAGCAGGCCGCCGGCGTAGGGAGAGAACCAGCGGCGGTGGATCTTGGCGTAGTCGTCGATGGTCCGCTCGTCCCGGCCCTTCTCGCCCCGCAGGTACTGGTCCAAGTAGAGCTCGACGGCGGCGTCGAGGGTGAGATCGCGCCGATCACTCCGGAGGACGGGAGGCTCGCTCCTCGCCTCGGCGACGAAGGCGGCCAGCTCTCGGGCGGCGACGTTGGCGTTCGGGACGAAGACCTGGCGGTAGAGCCGGCGAGGTTTGCCGTCGTCGTACTGGCCGACGGTCACGGTGAACTTCCAGACGCCCGGTCGGAGCTCACGCATCGAACCGGCGCCCTTCCGGGACCGTTGTCGCTCGGTGCTGCTGACCGTGCGGCGCGTGGGTGCGACCTGCGGCGCTTCACCGCCGATCAGTTCGAGGTGATCGACGCGAACGCAGGCTGGCTCTCCGGCACAGCCCAGGACCTTGGCGCCGGCCGGAACCGGGCCGTGATCGAGTTCCCATGCAACCCGATGGGCCGTCATCTGACGGCCATCCACCTTGATGCGCCCTGTGCCGCGATCGGGGTTCTTGGCCCCGAGCCAGAGGTGATGTTCCCCGGAACGATCGACGCTGCGCTCGAAGCGCGCCCTCAGTGATGGGGAGGTGGCGACAACGTCGGATTTCACCACGTTCCGAGTGTATCGCCCGGGTGTATCTCCTGGTGTATCGCGCCCAGAGGCGTGTATCCGGCAATTCGATACACCGGCATCCAGCGAGCAATCTCAAGGAAAAGACCCTGACCAGCGGTCTGTAGGAG
>CAWIWO010000009.1:0-107914 GCA_963839835.1 uncultured Actinomycetota bacterium | reverse complement strand
GCGGTTCGGCGGCGAGCGTGTAGCCCTGGTGCGTCTGGGTGACGAGCTCCGATCGACCGGTGGTCCCCGAGGTCGGGATGAGCACGACGGGGTCGCGGGGATCGATCGTGGGTACTCGGTCGGCGTCCCGGCCGAACCGAAGAGCTGATCGTGGATGTCGACGATGGGGGCCGACGCGTTCGAACGGTTTACGGCTTCGTCGATGTCCGGATCGAGGGGACGGTCGCACACGACCAGCGTCGGGATGCACCTGATCGAGAAAGCCGACGAGCTCGTCGACCGTGCTGCTGGGATTCACCGGGAGCATCACCGCGCCGAGCCGGGCGATGCCGAGCCAGGTGAAGACCTGGGCGGGCAGGTTCCGTGCGACGACGAGGACGATGTCGCCCTGGCGCACCCCGTTGCTCACGAGCCCGGCGGCGGCGTCCCGACGAGCTGCGCCGTCTCGGCGAACGTGAACTCCTTGTCGCCGCTGATGAGCCACGGTCGATCCGGTCCCGCACTCGCTGCGTCCGCCAGCAGCTCGGGAATGGTCCGCATCACCTCAGTGATCTACCACGTCCGGTCAGGAAGCGAACGCCCGGGTCAGCGTCTCGCCCGCGAGCGCACCGCATCGGGATCGTGGCCGTCGCCCAGCATGTTGACGACGACGCCGTCGAGCCGGTCGCGAGGAGGTCCTGCACCTGGCCGACCACCTCGTCCGGATCGCCGAAGAAGAGGCGGGGGAGGACGGCGTTCCGCGTGGCCGGGTCGTTCACGATCACGGTCGGGTCCTCGACGCCGCGGGCCTGCAGCATCGCGGCGAGCTTCTCGGCCGCGTCGTCGTGGGTCGGGCCGACGATGATCGTGCCGAGGCATGACGTCGTGATGTCCGCTGCGCCCGCGACCGAGGCGGTCGAGGTGCCCCTGCGAGCGCGTCGAGCTTGCGGGGCAGCTCGACGAACGGCGGCGTTGATGTTCAGCTCGTCGGCGTACTGCGCCGCGAGCCGGAACGTCTTCTTCTCGCCGGTGCCGCCGACGAGGATCGGCGGGCCGCCCGGCGTCACGGGCGCCGGCGAGTTCCACGCGTCGGTCGACCGGTGAGTGCGTGCCCGCGACCGTGCTCTGGTCCTCGGTGAACATCGCCCGGCAGATCTGCAGCGCGTCCTCGAGGTGCTCGTAGCGCTCGGCGAGCGGCGGGAACTGCAACCCGAGCGCCGCGTGCTCCTCGTCGTACCAGGCGGCGCCGATGCCGAGCAGCGCCCGGCCGCCGGAGATCACGTCGAGCGCGGTCACCGCCTTCGCCAGCAGCGCCGGGTTGCGGTACGTCACACCGGTGACGAGCGTGCCCGAGCGCGGACGGTCGCGTGCGCGCGGCCAGCGCCCCCAGCAGGGTGTAGGCGTCGAACATCTCGAGCTCGCGGCGGCCCGATGCAGCGGCAGCTGGAAGAAGTGGTCCATCACGAAGACGGTGTCGAAGCCCGCGGCCTCGCCGGCCGTCGCGATCGCGGCGACGCGTCTCGAACAGCTCGGCTCGGTCGACGTCGGGGTACGTGAAGTTCGGGATCTGGAGTCCGATGCGCGTCATGGTCGAGAGTATAGATCATCGGGTTATTCGATGATCGGAGTCCTGACCCGTAGCTCCGGCGATGACCTCACCCGATCCGGTGCTCACCTCGGCCGGCTACCTGCTGTTGAAGGCCGGGACCCACTTCCATGCGGTGATCGATGCCACGCTCGGCGCGGTCGACCTCACGGGCCGCCAGTTCCTCGTCCTCACCTTCGCCGGCGGGGCGGAGCCCCTGTCTCAGCGCGAGCTCGCCGCCGGCTCAACCTGGACCCGACGATCGTGGTCGGGCTGCTGGACGAACTCGAGGAACGCGGGCTGGTCAACCGGGTGCGGGACCCCGCCGATCGCCGCCGCCATCTGCTCGAGCTCACCGCGGCAGGGCGCAAGGCGCAGCAGCGGGCGGCCAAAGCAGTCCCGTCGCGGAGCGGAGTTCCTCGCGCCCTTGAGTGCCGGTGATCGCAAGCAGCTCCGCCGCTCCCTGCTGGACGTGATGCAGTCGCGGCTGCCATGGCTGGGCGACGAATGACGATCACCGGCATCGCGCACAGTGCGGTGTGCGTCCCCGACGTGGACGAGGCCGCGCGCTGGTACTCCGAGGCGCTCGGCTTCTCTATCCTGTCGCCGCCGTTCCTGATGGAAGGTGAGGCGATCAAGCGCGACATGGGTGAGCTCATCCCGATCCCGCGGTTGAAGGCCGCGATCGTCGGGCTCCCGGGCGACGGCGACCGTGTGCTCGAGCTCATCGAGTACCCGGGTGCGAACCGTCAGCCGCGTTCGCCGGACGCGTCGATCGTCGACGAGGGGCTCACGCACGTCGGCCTGGTGTGCGACGACATCGTCGCGGACGCCCGCCGAACTCGAGTCACGCGGTGTGCAGTTCCTGACCCGCGCCATTGCGACGATCGCCGGCCTGCAGACGACCTGGTTCACCGATCCCTACGGCACCGTCTTCATCCTGATGCAGAGCGCGCGCACCCGGATCGCCCGTACTTCGCCCAATACTGAACCTGCGTCAGGTAATGAGTGGCGACGACGATCAATGCATGAGTGCATCGGACGGTCGTCGGTGTTCAAGCCGAATCGTGCCGAAGCGCGGTTGAAAGTTCTTGTTGCGATCAATCGCGCGTCGTGCTTGGCTACCGCCAGACGTTGCTGCGCGCTGGGCGTGGCTGATGGGGGCGGGCATGGGCAGGGCAGGCTTGGCGCGGTTCGGTTGGATCGCGGTCGTCATGATGATGGTTTCCGCGCCGGCGTTCGTCGCGGTGCCAGCGCGGGGACTGTCAATTTTTTGTGTAAGTGGTCGTGATGGTCATCAGTAGCCGGCGGCTGTGATGCGGTCGCCGTAGTGGATGGTCAGGGTGTTCAGGATGTGCTTCCAGCCGTTGATCTTGCCGGTGAGGTTCTCGCGGTTCGGTCGCCGTTGCGGTGGCGACGAGGTAGAGGACCTTCAGCGCGGCTTGCTCGTTGGGGAAGTGCCCGCGGTGGCGGACCGCCCGGCGGAACCGGGCGTTGAGGCTCTCGATCGCGTTGGTCGTGTAGACGATCTTGCGCAGCTCGACGGGGAACTCGAGGAACGGCACGAACTCGCCCCAGGCCGTCTCCCACGATCGCGATCATCGCCGGATAGCGGTCGCGCCACTGCTCGGCGAACTCGGCGAAGCGCGCCTCGGCGGCGGCGACGGTCGGGGCGGTGTAGATCGTCGCGCATCTGCGCGGTGATCTGCGACCAGTGCTTCTTCGACGCGTAGCGCAGGCTGTTGCGGACCAGATGCACGACACAGGTCTGCACGGTCGCGTGCGGCCAGGTCGACGCGGATCGCTTCCGGCAGGCCTTTCAGCCCGTCGCAGCAGACGATCAACGCGTCGGCGACACCGCGGTTGCGGAGCTCGGTGAGCATCGTCATCCACTGCTTGGCGCCCTCACCGCCGGTCGGGCCCGACCCACAGCCCGAGCACGTCGCGTTCGCCGTCGATGTTCACGCCGATCGCCACGTAGACGGGCCGGTTGGCGACCTGGGCGTCGCGGACCTTGATCACGATCGCGTCGATCAACAACACCGGGTAGACGCCGTCGAGCGGCCGGTTCTGCCAGGCGACCATGTCGCTCGACGACCGCGTCGGTGATCTTGCGAGATCGTCTCCCGGCGAGATCTCGGTGCCGTAGATCTCGAGCAGGTGCGCCTGGATGTCGCCGGTCGTCATCCCCTTCGCGTAGAGCGAGATCACGTTGCCGGACAGCCCATCGAGACGGCGGTGATGCTTCGGGACCGTGACCGGCTCGAACGTGCCGTTGCGGTCCCGCGGCACCGCGCAGCTCGACCTCACCGATCTCGGTCGTCACCGTCTTCGGGTACGACCCGTTGCGGGTGTTGCCCGACCCGCGACCCGCCGGCTCGTGGGGTTCGTAACCGAGATGCTCCGCCAGCTCGACCTCGCAACCCGGTCTGCAGCACCTGACGCACCAGCGCCGGTCAACAGCCCGCCGTCGCCGGTCAGCTCGACCCCCTCCGCGCGGGCCCGCGCGACCAGCTGCTCAGCCCAGTCGCGCATCGCCGGCTCGTCAGCCACCAACGGCACGCTACGCGCCGCCGGCACCAACCCGACTCACCCGTCGACTCTGCTTCGTCGTAGCCATGGACATGATCCTCTCCGGCCCACGACCACACGGCCGCGGACCCTCAGATCACGCCACTTACACAAAGTTCCTGACAGTCCCGGAAGCTGTAACGACTACGACTATGTCTGCGGCGATGCAGTGAATGGATCGGACCTCTCTGGAGAGGTCGGCGGCAAGGGCAGTCGCACGATGGGATACTGGCGAATGCAGCATCGCAACTACCTTGCGAAACTCTGGTATGCGGCTGCAAGCCGGGCAGCCGCGCGGTCAGCCGGGTCTCGGCAGGGCCATGGGGGTGGGGGCGGTGGAGGCGGAAGTTGGGGTGGTCGCGGCAATAATGGAACAGGGGGAGGAGCTCGGAACATCGTTATTGGTGGATGTTACGGCGTATGCGTCTCGCTGACAATTTCGAGGGATATCAAGGGCGGTGGCTTCAATGCTGGCATTGGCGTTGGTGGTCTTGGTAGCCCTGGCGGCAGCGTTGCCTTTACCCACTCGAATAGGAACTATTGTGGCCGTCAAGATACCCAACTCGCGGCGGGCGGAACCTACGGGGTTGGAGCATATGGTTCGGTCGGGATAGTAGATACCGGAGAGCACGCTGGCGGTGCTCTCGAGATCGAGGACTGGGAAGCAGGCCTCGCTCTCGGCAGTCCCGCTGGGCAACTAGGGCCAATGCATACCCCCGGGTTCTTAAACTCGTGCTGACGGGGACGCGAGCACAGGGTGCCGGGAGTCCTGAAGGTCATATAATTGGTCTGTTCGTCTTTGGTGTAATTTGCGTTGCGTCGTGGTGGCTCGTTGCCAAGCCATGGATCGGTTACCGAGTATTCTTTCGTCTTGACCCCCGCTATCGAAAAGTAATTTCCGCGGTCGGAAACTGGCGGAAGGCCATTCACGCCCTTTTCCCGCTTCTTGTTTCTCTGCTGGGCGGTGGTCGCGAACGATCGGACTGGTGATAATGAGCGTGAATGTGGCCGGTTAGGGGCCTCATCGGGATCAGCGCGAGCAGCTGGTGTTGGATCCGACCGCGGCTCACGAACCCGCGTCAGCTCATGGACTGGTGGATCACGGCCATGCCGGCGGCGGCGCTACCCCAGAAGTCGTAGGTGCCCTGGTCGAGCAGCTCGCTGGCCGGCGTCGACGAGCGCGCCGGTGGCGACGTTGCTGAACCCGCTGCCGATCGGACATGCGCTTGACGCCGATCGCCTCGAGCTCGGCGACCGGCGCGAGTGCCGGGCAGCGCGAGCACGTTGACCGGGCAGGTCCACCGCGTCGATGAGGCGGCGGAGGTCCTCGGCTGTCCTGCATCCCGGGCGCGTAGAGCACGTCCGCGCCCGCGGCCTGGTAGCGAGCAGGCGCGCGACCGTGTCGTCGAAGTCGTTGCAGGCCGTGCAGGTAGTTCTCGCACCGCGCGGTGAGCACGAAGTGGACCGGACCCTTGTGCGCGGCTTCGACCGCGGCCGCGACGCGCTCGACCGCGAGGCCGGCGTCGTAGATCGGGTCGTCGTTGCTCTCCGGTGAAGTCCTCGCACGAACCGCCGGCCAGGCCGGTCTCGATCGCGAGCGCTGATCGTCTCGGCGACGCCCGGCCGGATCGTCGGCGAAGCAGTTCTCGAGGTCCGCGCTCACCGGGAGGTCGGTGGCGCGCGACGATCGCGCGCGCGTGATCCAGCACCTCGTCGCGGGTGACGCCGCCGTCGAGCCGGCCGAGCGTCGCCGGCGAACCCCGCGCTCGTCGTGGCCAACGCGTGGAAGCCGATCGTCGGCGAGGATCTTCGCCGAGCCCGACGTCCCACGGGTTGGGGAGCAGGAGCGGGTCGTCGCCGTGGTGGAGCGCGAGGAACTGCTCGGCCTTCTCGGCTTGGGTGCGTCATGGGATCAGCACTACCCGGCCGACCGCCTGACGACTCTCGAGATACGCGTGCGCCTCGGCCGCGTCGGCGAGCGGGTAGGTGCGGTCGACGACCACCTTGCAGCCGGCCCGCGCCGACGTCGTCGACCAGCCCGCCGATCATCTGCTGCGCGCGCTCGGTGCGCGATCTCGGCGCCGAGGAAGACGCCGGTGAGCGACTGGTTGCGACATCGCCGAGCACCGACACGTCGAACGGCTGCGGGTCGCGGCCGGCGCTGCCGACCGTGATCGCACGGCCCCGGTACCGCGAGGCACGCGACGCTGCCCTGCAGCACCTTGCCGCCGACCGAGTCGACGACGAGGTCGACGCCGCGGCCGCCGGTGATCTCGCGCACGTTCGCGACCCAGTCGGGCTCCGAGTAGTTGATGCCGTGGTCGAGGCCGAGCGGTCGAGCGGCTGCGAGCCGCTCGTCGCTCGACGCGGTCGCGAGCGACGGTCGCACCGGCGCGCTTCGCGAGCTGGATCGCCGCGATGCCGACGCCGCCCGCGCCGGCCTGGATCAGCACGGTCTCGCCCGCGACGAGGTGACCGAACTCGAACAGGCAGTCGTCCGCGGTGCCGAACGCGACCGGCACGCACGCGGCACGCGACGAGGTCGGCGCCGTCGGGGATCGGCCACGTGACGACCGCGGGCGGTGACCGACGAGCTCGGCGTGCGAGCCCCACAGCATCGTGGCGACGACGCGCTGACCGACGTGAGCGGTCCGTCGACGCCTTCGCCGACCTCGCGGATCGTCCCCGCGCACTGGTACCCGACGACGTGCGGGAGTGGTAGCCATCTCGCCGCCGGCCCGGTTGAGCGTGTCACCGCCCTCGATGCTGATCGCCTCGACCTCGATCAGCACGCCGCCCGGGATAGCACCCGGGGTCCGGGACGTCCTCGTACCGGAAGACCTCGGGCCCGCCGGTCTCGTAATAGACAGCTGCCTTCACGCCGTGCGCCTCTTCGGCCGGGGTGGTCGAGTCTCCACCCGGGGCGCAGGGGCGTCCAAGGCCGGTTTTCCGGGCCGCGAATCACATCCGTGTAGTTGTCCCAGCCCTCGGCCATGCTGGTGCCGGCACCTTCCACCGCGCCGGAGCCGTCCGGTGCCGCGACACTTCCCCCGAGACCGTGGAGCATCCGATGGTCGCCGCTTCCCCGATGCACTCCGAGACCCTCGAGACCTCGAAGACGTCGAGCTGCGCAACGGCTCGCTCGTCGTGCACGAAATGGTCGAAACCGATCCCGAGGTCCTGCGGGTCGTGCGCGAGGCCATGGGCGATGGACGTCGACGCGGCCGACGCGACGCGCCAGTGCCTCCGGGTCGGGGCGCGGGCGGTGCTCGCCGCGCACGTGAGCGTCGAGACCCACATCGTCGAGAAGCGGTTCGACGCGATGATCGGACCGGTTCGACGAGCAGGTCGAGGCCGCGGTCACCCGCATCTCGGACGCCGCGGAGTCGCTGCTCGACGAGCAGGACGGCGCGCTGCCGCACGCGCTCGCCGCGCACCGCACCGAGCTCGACCAGCTGCTCGGCGACACCTTCGACCCCGACTCGAAGCGCAGCGTCATCTCGCTGTTCGAGGAGGTGCTCGTCGACGCGCACCAGCAGCAGGCGTACGCGATGCAGCAGCTGATCGCGACCGACGGCGAGGACAGCCCGCTCGCCCGGCTCAAGCGCGAGCTGGTGCGCGACCTCTACGAGCGCGTGCGTCGAGGTGCGGCGCGACGTCGCCGAGCTGTCCGAGAAGATCGCGGTCGACCGAGGCGGTCGCGCCGGTGCTCGAGCTGACGACCGGCAAGGGCTTCCGGTTCGAGGACGTGCTCGACGCGTGCGTCGGCCGGATCGCCGCGCAGCACGGCGACGTCGCCGAGCACGTCGGCACCGAGACCGGGCTCGCCGGGACGCAGAAGGGCGACGAGATCGTCACGCTGAACCCGGACGACTCGAGTGGCTACGAGGCCCGGTTCGCGCTCGAGGCGAAGTCGCGCAAGCTGACGATGCGCAACACGCTGAAGGAGCTCGACGACGCGCTCGAGAACCGCGACGCGCTCGCCGCCATCGCCGTGTTCACCACGCAGGAGCAGGCGCCGACGTCGGTGCCGTTCCACTACGCCGGGAACAAGGCGATCGTCGTGCTCGACAAGGAAGGGCACCGACGACTCCGCGCTGCGGCTCGCGTACATGTGGGCCCGCTGGGTCGTGCGCCGCGACCTCTGCGTCGCGCCGGCCGACGAGCTCGACCTCGCGCGGGTGAGCACGCTGATCGACGACGCGTCCCGGGCGATCGAGCGGTGCACGACGATCCGGAAGTACCACACGCAGGCCCGCAAGGGCATCGAGCACGCCGGCGTGGAGCTCGACGCGCTGGTCGAGGAGGTCCGCGAGTCGCTCGACGCCATCGGCGAGGAGCTCGCACCCGCCGACGAGGACGACGACGGGCCGACCCCGAGGACCGTACGCGGCGTAGCGTGGGGTCCATGGACGACGTCGACCGGGATGACGAGGACGAGTACGCACGACTCGGAGTCCGACGCGCTGATCGACGAAGCGCTGGCTGCGGCGAGGACGACGACCCGCGCCGCCGCGACCGGTCGACAAGTTCCGGCGCACCCGCTCGGCTCGGTCGCCGCGGCCGGGTTGCTCGGGCTGCGCGACGCGCTCGAGGGGCGGCCGGAGAAGGAAGAGACCGCGGTCGTCGTTGACGCGCCGCGCGAAGCGCACGACCCGAAGGGCCCGATCGAGGTCACGCTGGACTTCGACCATCCGGAGCGCTCGCGGGTCGTGATCCGCACAGCCGCCTCCCGAGCCGGAGCCGACCGACGTCAGCGTCCGCCCCACGCGGCGATCCGCACAGTGCGACCGGGGCTCCCGGTCACGACCTCGCGGGTGACGTCCCGGGCCGGCTTGTCGTCGCGCAGGCCGAGGAACGCGGGGTGGCGGATGCGGCCGACCGACGTCCATTCGGTGAAGCGGACCTCGGCGACGAGCTCGCGGCTCGACGAAGTGGACCTCGCGCTCGGCGGCGCGGCTCTCGAGCGGGTCGGCGAACGGGCTCGTGTCGCGGGCCAGTGGCGCGAGCGCGTCCTGGATGCCGGTCGAGCAGCGTCCGCGTGAAGCCCGGTGCCGACCCGGCCCGCGTACCGCAGCGCGCCGGCGTCGTCGTAGTAGCCGAGGAGCAGCGCGCCGAACGTCGTGGACCGCGCGCCCTTGCCCGGGGCCCAGCCGCCGACCACGAACTCCTGGCGCATCAGGTTCTTGACCTTGACCCACGCCGAGGAGCGGCGGCCCGGCTCGTAGACGCTGTCGACCCGCTTGGCGACGACGCCCTCGAGCGCGAACTGCTTGCTCACTCGCATCGTGGTCGCGCCGTCACCGAGCTCGTGCGGCGGGCACCCGCCACGTCGCGCCGTCGGGCACCAGCCGCGTGAGCAGGCTGGCGCCGATCCGCGTAGGGGAGCCCGGTGGTCAGGTGGCCGTCGAGCCAGAGCAGGTCGAACACGATGTAGACGACCGGCACCTCGACCGCGAGCCGTTCGATCTCGTGCGCCGGCCTGACGTGCATGCGGCGCTGCAGCCGCTCGAAGCTCGGCCGGCCCTGGTCGTCGAACGTGACGATCTCGCCGTCGAGCAGCGCGTCGTGGCCGTCGAGCGCGCCGGCGAGCGGGTGCAGCTCCGGGTAGCGCGGCGTCACCTCGTTGCCGTTGCGGGTCCAGAGCCGCAGCCCGCCGTCCTGCGACGAGCCCGAGCGCGCGGATGCCGTCCCACTTCAGCTCCCAGGCCCAGCCCGGACCGCTCGGGCGGGGTCGTGCCGAGCGTGGCCAGCATCGGCCGGGCGTCGAGCGGCGGCGGAACCGAGCGGGATCAGGCACGGGGCGAAGGTACCCGGGCCGCCGGGGCGCGCCCGGCGGTCAGGCCGTCGTGCCCGGCGTCGAGGTCCTGGGCGTCGGACGCGTCGAGCTGGTCGGCCTCGGCGTTCGTCGGCCGACCGTCGGGCAGCACCGCGAGCAGGTGCGCCACGTGGTCGCCGCAGTCGAAGCGCTGCTGGATCCGGCCCGCGAACCAGTCGATCCCGGCGAGCACGGGCACCCGACCCGGGACCGGGGGACCACTCGACGGTCGCGAACTTGTCGACCTCGTCGCCGGTCTCCTCGCCGAAGTGGCGGGCGAGGTCCTTGTCGTCGTCGCGCAGCAGGTGGACCACGAGGACGTCGGCCCGCTTGGCGACCTCGAACGTGTGGTTCTTCTTGGAGAGGCAGACGAGGAAGTGCGCGGGGTCGATGCTGCACTGGGTCGCGAACCCGACCAGGCAGCCCGAGTTCTCGCCGGTCGCGCCGCGGGTGGTGACCACGAGCATCGGGTAGTCGATGGAGCTCACGAGGGTCTCGAACGCGGTCACGGCGCCGTCCTACCCGGCAGCCGCGAACCAGTCACACGTGGGCGCGTGCCGCGAGCGCTCCGGAGACCGGGCGCAGCGGCGCTCTGGGAAGATGGCCCGATGAGCGAGACCTACACGCACGGTCATCACGAGTCGGTGCTGCGGAGCCACGAGTGGCGGACCGCCGAGAACTCCGCCGGCTACCTCCTCGACCGGCTCGAGCCGGGGATGGACCTGCTCGACGTCGGCTGCGGTCCGGGCACGATCACGATCGACCTCGCGCCCGCGTCGCGCCGGGCGCGGTGCTCGGGCATCGACCGGTCCGACGAGGTCATCGCGCAGGCGGCCGAGCGCGCCGCGACGCGCCGGGCTCGACAACGTCCGTTCGCGACCGGCGACGTGTACGCGCTCGAGCTCGAGGCCGACTCGTTCGACGTCGTGCACGCGCACCAGGTGCTGCAGCACCTCGCGGATCCGGTCGCCGCGTTGCGCGAGCTGCGCCGGGTGCTGCGCCCCGGCGGGACGCTCGCGGTGCGCGACAGCGACTACGCCGCGTTCGTGTGGGCGCCGCGCGATCCGCTGCTCGACCGGTGGAACGAGCTGTACCACGCGATCACGCGCACAACGGGGCCGAAGCCGACGCCGGCCGGTACCTGCTCGGCTGGGTGCAGCGGGCCGGGTTCCGCGACGTCGTGGCCGGCAGCTCGACGTGGACGTTCGCGGATCCCGAGCGGCGGGCGTGGTGGGGGAGCCTGTGGGCCGACCGGGTCGAGCAGTCGGCGTTCGCCGACCAGGCGGTCGAGTACGGGCTGAGCGACCCGGCCGAGCTGGCGGTGATCGCGGCCGCCTGGCGCCGTTGGGCCGAGCAGCCCGACGGCTACTTCGCGGTGCTCCACGGCGAGGTCCTCGCCCGCCGCTGAGTCCGACGCTGATCCGGCACTGATCCAGACGGCGGGCGCACGGCGAAGACACCTCGAGGGGCCCGCAGGGGGCCTCGTCGAAGGGGGAACCGTGGACAGTGTGCTGCTTTGCAGCGGTGGTCGACGAGACCACGGTCGTCGTGAACGACGTCGCGGACGACCAGCTCGGCAACCCGTCGCCGTGCGAGGGGTGGACGGTCCGCGACGTGATCAACCACATCACGGGCGGCGCGACGATGTTCGCGATCTCGGCCGAGCAGGGCTCGGTGCCCGACGAGGAGCTCGGCCGGCTCATGGGCGGCGACAACCTCGGCGACGACCCGCAGGGCGCGTGGTGCGCGATGGACGGGCTGGCCGTGATCGTTGCGGACCGACGAGCTGTTGAGGAGTGTGCGATGACGTGGATCGCCGTACTGCTGGTGGGGGTGGCCGTGACCGACCTCTCCCACTCGATCAGGCCGGCCCCCATCCTCAACGAGTGCACGGGTGCTGTGGTGGCGGTCTGGCTTGGCCTGGTCGCCGGGCTGACTGCGCTCGAGGACGTCGTCGCGCTGGCGGTGATCGCTGCGCTCGTCGTGCTCTGGGGCCAGACGGTCACCAGGGCTTTCGGGCGGGGGCGTGCGTGGGTGCCGCTGCTCGTCCTGGGTGCGTCCCTGGTCCTCGGCTTCCTGACCTCCGGCTGGGCCGGCACCGCCGACGGGTTGCTGGGGGAGTGGCTGGATTCTGTGCAGGTGCCCGCCCTGCAGGGCATGTCTGCCGACCGGGCACTGCTACTCGCGGCTCCCCTCGAACTGGTGCCGCTGAGCACCGGCAACGTCGTCGTGCGGCTCGTGCTCGCGGCCACGGGCACGACCAACCCCACCTATGGTTCCGAGCCCGATCCGGACCCCGAGCCCCGGCTCAAGGGCGGGCGGCTCCTGGGGCCGATGGAGCGCGTCTTCATTGTCGGTCTCGGCCTGAGCGGTTACCTCACAGCGGCGAGCATCGTGATCGCGGCCAAGGGGCTGCTGCGTTTCCCGGCTGCAGTCGAGGCGTGAGCAGGTGTGGATCCACCGGCTCACCGAGTACTTCCTGGTGGGCAGCTTCGTCAGCTGGCTGGTGGCGCTGTCGTCGCTGGCCCTGCTTGCGCCCTGATGGGCTTCACGCCTGTACGGGGACCTCGTAGATGTTGTCCGCCGGGTGGCCGGCGCGCTCGTGAATGCGCTGTACCGCGTCAGCGTCCGGTGCCTCGGAGAGGCAGAACACCATCCCGCTCTCCGGGTCCGCCCAAGCGTGCTTGAAGTTCACCTGCTCGTCGTCCTGGATGGCTAGGTCGGCGTTGTGGGCCTCGAGAAGCCCCTCCGAGGTGATCCCCTTCATCTGCGTGTGTATGTCCATGAACTCAGGCATGGTCTGGCTCCGTTTCTCTGGTGCCCTCACCTTGCTCCGGCTCGCGTCCATCGGCAACGACCGGCTCGAGCTGGTCTGGTCAGGGTTCCGTGGGCTCGCGGAGTCGAGGCCCGGCGATCTGCGGCAAGATGATGTGGACTTCGGGTCACGTGGTGACTCAAAGCCCACATCATCCCTGTTTTCCACCCGGACCCGGCTGACGTATGCCCGGGAATCCGCCGGGTCAGCCACACGACCAGACCACCACCAGACGGCTGAGAGCGCCCAGGAGACTGGGCGATGAAGCTGCGCACGTTGGTTGGCCGGCACCGGTCGGGCCGCCTCCAGGACGCGAGCCGCAGTGGGCCAATCCGGCAGCCGAGCGACCTCGGTGCCGCGTTTAACGTCGGTGGCGGATCTTGCCCTCAGCCGCGCAGATCAGGCGTCCGCCTCAGCCACCACTCGCCGAGGGCGACGTGCATGACGAAGGCCAACCAGAACGCCAGCCCGAAGGTCGCTTGGTCTGGCAGCGCCAGCCCCTCGGGACCGCCCGTTGCGGCCGATGGCGAGGGCTGTGAACAGGCCGGTCCAGATCCGGATGGTTCCGATGCCGATGCCGACGGCGAACGCCCACGGATCATCCACCGCCGGTGCTGGGGAACGTCGTCGCGGCGGATCGCGCGGAACGCGCGCACCAGACAAGTCACGAACCAGGCGCCGAAGACCAGGGAAGCACTCGCCTCGATCGCGCCGCCCCAGGAATGGAGCGGGCCGAAGACCAGCGCGAGGGGACGCCACTCAGCAACGCACACGACAGGAGCACCCGGCCCAGTCGCCGGTGCACAGTGTAGTGCTTCGTGCGGAAGCGGCGTGAGAGCCGCAGCGGGGCACCGAGCAGGTAGACCACGCCAGGAGCAATGTGCAGGTAGGCGAGCCACGGATGCGCGACGTACCGCTGGGCGAAGTCGTCGTCAGGGACCGTGCCGTCCAGAATGTGCGGCCAGTCGGTAGTGACCCGCACGTACGCGAAGCTCAAGACGATCGCGATGAGCGCAGCGACCGCGACGGCGAGCACTGCCATGCCACGTGGCCGCGTCGCGAGAGAGGCCGGGGCGATGCCTCACCGACACAGTCTCGCGTCCAGACGGCCCTGCATCAACGCAGGGACACGCCGCAGTCAGCGTCAGTTCTCGACCTCGTAGGTGCCTGGTTCCCAGCAGCGGGTGGTGACGCCGATGCGGTTCCAGGCGTTGATGATGACCAACAGGCTGACGAGCTGGGCGAGTTGCTCGGAGTCAAAGTGGCGGGAGGCCTCATCCATGACTGGCCGAGGCACCTTGTCAACGTGGATCACGGTTACGGCCTCTGTGAGGGCAAGGGCCGCGCGCTCGGCAGGAGTGAACCACGCTGTTTCGCGCCAAGCTTCCGCGAGTCGAGGCGCTGCTGGGTCTCGCTCTTGGCACGCGCGTCCTTGCTGTGCATGTCGATGCAGTAGGCGCAGCCATTGATTGTGGAGGCATGGATGCGCACCAGTTCGCGGAGTAGCGGGTCGAGGCCCACGCCGGCCACGGCGTCCAGCCTGTTCATCGCTGCAGAGAACCGCGGCGCGAGCGAGTCGAAGTCGAGGCGGACCTCGGTGGGGTCGTCGTTGTTCATCTAGTTCTCCTTGGGGTAGGCGCGGTCATGGAAAGCAGGTGCATGTCACGGATCAACACGCCAAGTGGGCACTCCGTCAGGTCAGGAAGGCCCAACGGACCGCCAGGCTCCTCGAGGATCGCGGAGCACTCCGCGTCTCGGTCGTCACGGGCGGCACGCAGCCTTACCAGGGTTGGGTGTCGGCCGGGTCCGGCAACCCCGTGCCCGCACCCGTCGTCGTCGTCTCGCAATCGGCGAAGGGCGCCAACATCCACACCACCATCACGCCTGGCCGAGTCAACGGCGCGCCCTTCACTGCGCTCCGCCCCTCGAACGAGAAGGCACGCAAGCTTCCCTTCACCGGATGAGCGTCGCCAGGACAAGGCCCTGGCCCGAGCGATGACCGCTGGTCAGGGGGCTCACTCACGTGCCCTGGTTCGGCTCCACCGAGAGCGGGAGCAGCACGGTGAACGTGCTTCCTACATCCGGCGTGCTGGTGACCTCGATCGTCCCGCCCAACAGCTCGACCAGCTGCTTGGTGAGGGCCAGGCCGAGGCCGGTGCCGCCGGACTTGCGCGTGATGGACGGGTCGGCCTGGCTGAACGACTCGAAGACACCCTCCAGGTGCTCCTCGCTCATCCCGATGCCGGAGTCCGCGATCACGAAGGTCACTCGAGCGCGACGAATGGTCGGGTACTCGCACGAGACGGAGAGACCTACCCATCCGGTCTCGGTGAACTTCACGGCGTTGTCCAGCAGGTTGACGAGGACCTGCACCATTCGCCCCGGGTCCCCGGTCAGGACGGCCGGGGCGGGGTCGTCCACGGCCACCCTGAGCTCCAGGCCCTTCTTCTCGGCGGCAGAGCTGAACAGGGAGGTGACCTCTCCGACGAGGGCGCGTACGTCGACCGGGAGCGCGTCCGCGCGGGCCATCCCCGCCTCCATCTTGGAGAAGTCGAGAATGTCGTTGACCAGGGCGAGCAGCCGATCACCCGATCGGACCATCGTGTCCACGAACTTCGTCTGCAACGGGTCCAGGTCGGTGTCGGTCAACACCTCGGCCGTTCCCAGCAGGCTGGTCAACGGGGTCCTGATCTCGTGGCTCACATTCGCCAGGAAGTGTGACTTGGCGTCGTTGGCCTGCTCGGCCGCCAGCTGGGCCTGGACGAGCTCGCGTTGAAGCCGGGTGCGTTCGGTGATGTCCTCGGCGATGCAGTACACGCCGACCACCTCGTCGTGCACGACGATCGGGAGGCCCGTGATGTTCACCTCGACGAGGTGGCCGTCCTTGTGGATGAAGGCCGTCTCCACCTGGTGCGACTCACGGTTCAGCGCCTTCGCGAAGGCATCAGCGGTCTCCTGGGCACGACTCGGCACGATCAAGACACCCATCTCGAGCTCGCCCAGCTCCTCCAGCGAGTAGCCGCAGAGCTCTTCCGACGCGGCATTGCTCGCCACGAACCGACCGGTCAGGTCCAGCGAGAACACGGCGTTGGGGTTGTAGTCGAAGAGCGAGCGGTAGCGCTCGGTGGTGTCGGCCAGAGCGCGCTCGACCTGGAGGAGCCGGAGGGACTCCTCTGAGGTCACCATCGCGCGCGTCTGCCCATCGGTCCATAGTGCGCCCTGCAGGGGCACCCGTCACCTGTTCGGGGAACGCGTGCCAGCGCATGCGGCCGCGCTCCTCCTCTCTATGCTCGTCGCGGACAACGCGGACCCGCCTCGGCACCACCAGAAGGCCAACGGAAGAGAGACCCCATGCTCAAGGACCTGTCCGGTGTCGGTGAGCTGCAGGCCGCCCTCACCACGACCAACGCCCTGCTCGCCGACGTCCTTGCCGAGCTCAAGGAGACCAACTCCCGGCGACTCGACGAGATCGCCAAGGAGCTGCGCTCGCTGAACGAGAAGGTCGGCCAGCTTCCCTTCACCGGCTGACCATCCACGACGGGTCGCCCGGAGATCTTGCCTGCGGGCCGACGTCGGACGAGAGTGGACCGAGTCGTCAGCACCGACGACGAGGAGGCCCCGTGAGCACCCACCTTGTCATCGCCCCGCCCCGCCCGCGGAGCCGACGCCAGAGTCGGGCACAGCGGCGCGAGGAGCGCCACCGGCTCGAGCGCTGCGACACCCTCACCGCCCGGTTGGCCGAGCTGCACGCGATGCACTCGCTGCTCCAGCGCTCGGTCGAGGTCGTCTCCGGCGGGTGGGTCCAAGGTGCTTGGTTCACCGTCGCGACGCGCGGCGGCACTCGCGTCGTGGCCGCGCACGACGTACGCCGGGCGACCCGCCACCCCGTCGTCGGGGCCTGCCTCGTCGGCGGCATCGTCGAGGGCGGCGGAGGTCCCACCTCGGTGCGCTCCCAGCTGGTCCGGCGAACCCTCGACCTCACCTGGCACACGCTGCACGAGGACCCGCGCGAGCCGGTGCGGTGGTGCCCGGGCCCGGACGTGCGCCTGCTGCGACTGCTCGACCTGACCCGCTGGAACGACGCACCGGGCAGGACGCAGGAGGAGGTCGTCGACCTGCTGGTGAGGGCCCAGCACACCGCCGACGTCCAGCGTGAGCTCTGCCGTGCCGAGCTCTCCGGGGTGGGGATAGCGTCGGACGCGTGCGCGCCATCACCTACACCCAGACAGGCAACCCCGACGTACTGAGCCTCGGCGACCGGCCGCTGGCCGAGCCGGGACACGGCGAGGTCCGGGTTCGGATCCATCGCTCCGGGGTCAATCCCACCGACTGGAAGTCCCGGACCGGCAGCGAGCCCGGCACCCCGGTGGACCCGCCACAGGTGCCCAACCAGGACGGCTCGGGGGTCGTCGACGCCGTGGGCCAGGGCGTCGAGGAGGCCCTGGTGGGGTTGCGGGTGTGGGTCTGGGAGGCGGCCTACCAGCGGCCGGAGGGCACCGCCCAGGAGTACGCGCTGGTCCCCCGGCACAACCTCGCGCTGCTTCCCGACAGTGCGTCCTTCGACCTCGGCGCCTCCCTGGGTGTCCCGTTCCTCACCGCGCACCGGACGCTGACGGTGACCGAGGAGGGGCCGGTCCGGCTCGGCCCCGGGACCCTGGCCGGACGCACCGTCCTGGTCTCCGGTGGCGCGGGCGCCGTGGGCAACGCGGCGATCCAGCTGGCCCGCTGGTCCGACGCCACCGTGATCACCACGGTCAGCAGCCCGGAGAAGGCCAACCTGGCCGCGCGGGCCGGCGCCGACCACGTGATCGACTACAAGCAGCAGGACGTCGTGGCCGAGGTCCGCAAGATCGCGCCGGACGGCGTCAACACGATCGTCGAGGTCGCGGCGTCGGCCAACGCGGAGATCGACACCCAGGTGATCGGCCTGCACGGCTCGGTCGCGGTGTACGCCGACGACGGCGGCGCCCCGGTGTCCCTGCCGGTGCGTCCGCTGATGATGCCCAACGCGCGCTGGCAGTTCGTGCTCGTCTACACCGCCCCGCACGACTGGAAGCGCCGCGCGGTCGACGACGTGTCCGCAGCCGTCCTGGACGGCGCCGTCCGCGTGGGCGAGGACTCCGGCCTCCCCCTGCACCACTTCCCGCTGGAGCAGACCGCTGAGGCCCATGCCGCCGTCGAGAACGGCGCTGTCGGCAAGGTCCTGGTCGACGTCGCCGACTGAGCACCGTCACCCCTACGATCCCACCCATGACGCCGTCGTTCTCCCTCGACCAGGACCACCTCGAGCTCCAGCAGTGGCTGCACACGTTCGCTGCGGACGTGATCCGTCCGGCCGCCGCGGAGTGGGACGAGCGGGAGGAGTTCCCGTGGCCGGTCGTCGAGGAGGCGGCGAAGGTCGGCATCTACAGCCTGGACTTCTTCGCCACCCAGAGCTTCGACGAGACGGGGCTCGGGATCCCGATCACGATGGAGGAGCTCTTCTGGGGTGACGCCGGCATCGGCCTGTCCATCGTCGGTACGACGCTCGCCGCTGCCGCCGTACGCGCGAACGGCACCGACGAGCAGCTCGGCGAGTGGGCCCCGCAGATGTTCGGCACCCCGGGCGACCTGCACCTCGCGGCCTTCTGCTCCTCCGAGCCCGACGCCGGCTCCGACGTAGGTGCGATGCGCACGCGGGCGAGGTACGACGAGGCGACCGACGAGTGGGTGCTCAACGGGACCAAGACGTGGGCCACCAACGGCGGCCTGGCCGACGTGCACGTCGTGACCGCCGTGGTCGACCCCGACCTGCGCACCCGTGGACAGGCCAGCTTCGTCGTACCGCCGGGGACGAAGGGGCTGAGCCAGGGCCAGAAGTTCCACAAGCACGGCATCCGCGCCTCGCACACCGCTGAGGTCGTGCTGGAGAACTGCCGCATCCCCGGCAGGTGCCTCCTGGGCGGCAAGGAGAAGCTCGACGCACGGCTCGCGCGTGCCCGCGAGGGTGCCCGCTCGACGGGCGCAGGATCTCAGGGAGGCAACGCCTCGATGGCGACCTTCGAGCGCACCCGCCCCGCGGTGGGCGCGCAGGCGATCGGCATCGCGCGGGCGGCGTACGAGGTTGCGCTCGACTACGCGAAGACCCGCGAGCAGTTCGGCAAGGCGATCATCGAGAACCAGGCGATCGCCTTCGCCCTCGCCGACATGAAGACCGCGATCGACGCCTCCCGGCTGCTGGTGTGGCGGGCGGCGTGGATGGGACGGCAGGGGGAGCCCTTCGACTCGGCCGAGGGCTCGATGTCGAAGCTGTTCGCCGGGGAGACCGCCGTGCGCGTGACCGAGCAGGCGATGCAGATCCTCGGCGGCAACGGCTACACCCGCGAGTACCCCGTGGAGCGGATGGCCCGCGACGCCAAGATCTACACCATCTTCGAGGGGACCTCGGAGATCCAGCGGCTCGTGATCGCCCGCACCATCTCGGGCGCGCCGATCCGCTGACCACGGTGAGTTAGGCTTGCCTAACTACATCGACCGCTGGGAGCAGGCATGCACGCGCACGTGGTGACCACCGAGTGGCTGACCCCTGCCCTGGTGCGGGTGGTGCTCGGCGGTGACGGGCTCGCGGGCTTCGAGATGCCCGAGGACACCGACGCCTACGTGAACGTGGCGATCCCGCCCGCGGGCGCGACCTATGGCGAGGTGTTCGACCCTGCCGAGGTCAGGCAGCAGCACGCCAAGGAGCACTGGCCGCGCCGGCGCCGCTACACGGTGCGGAGCTGGGATCCGATCCGCCAGCTGCTGACGCTCGACTTCGTGGTCCACGGCAGCGACGGCGTCGGCGGCCCCTGGGCCGCGTCCGCGCAGGCAGGCGACATCCTGGTCTTCGAGGGGCCGGGGAGCGGGTACCGCCCCGACCCGGAGGCCGACTGGCACCTGCTGGTCGGTGACGAGTCTGCGCTGCCGGCGATCGCGGTGGCGCTCGATTCAGTCCCACCGGGCTCCCCTGTCGTCGTGCGCCTGGTCTGCGACGGGCCGGAGCACGAGATCCCGCTCTCCTCCCCCGGCGACCTCGACGTGCGATGGCTGCACCGCACCGGCGGACCGGGCGATGCCGACCTGCTGCCCGAGGCCGTCGGTGCGCTGGAGTTCCCGGCAGGCCGCGTGCACGCGTTCGTGCACGGCGAGGCCGACGAGATCCGGGCGATCCGGCGACACCTGCTGCTCGAGCGCGGGCCTGACCCGGCAGACGATGTCGTGCTCGCCGTACTGGCGCCGCACCATGACCGACGAGTCGTGGCGCGAGGTCAAGCGCCAGTACGTCGCCGCGATGGACGCCGACGTCGACGTCGCCTAGGGCGTACGCCGGGTCGGTACTGTCGAACAGCATGGAAGAGATGAAGGCCCGCCGGGTCGTCGACGCACTGCGCGAGCAAGGCACGGACGCCGAGCTGGCGCGGGTCGCGGTGTTCCAGTTCGGCGTGACCATCAAGCTGCCCGACGGGCGCGAGGCCACCTGGGACTCCGACGGGACCGCGTCGCTGGAGGCGCAGGTGATGCGCAACGGCGTGCTGGTCGGCTTCGTCCCCGAGATCGAGGGTTCGGACAGCTACACCGAGGAACAGATCATCGACACGATCCGGCGTACCGACTACGACAAGCCGATCGCCACGCAGCGCTCGACCGCGCCGCCACCCGAGCCGGCCCTGCCGATCAAGGGTGGCCTCTTCCGGCGGTTCATGGACGGCTTCCGCTACCGCTGACCCCTCGGCTGCGGCCTCCCGCTCGGTTACCGTGCAGAGCGGGGGACGTACCTGGGAGGGTCGACTTTGCTGTCAGACATCGAGATCGCCAACGCCGCCACGCTTCGCCCGATCAGAGAGGTGGCCGAGGAGACCCTCGGCATCGACGAGCAGCACCTCGTGCCGTACGGGCACTACAAGGCGAAGGTCGACCTGACCTACCTGGCCTCGCTCGCCGACCGGCCACTCGGCCGGCTGGTGCTGGTGACGGCGCTCTCCCCCACGCCGCCCGGTGAGGGGAAGACCACCACGACGGTCGGCCTCACCGACGCGCTGCACGGCCTCGGGCACCGCACCGTCGCCTGCCTGCGTGAGCCCTCGATGGGACCGGTCTTCGGCATGAAGGGTGGCGCGGCCGGCGGCGGCTACAGCCAGGTCGTGCCGATGACCGACATCAACCTGCACTTCACCGGCGACTTCGCAGCGATCGCGGCGGCGAACAACCTGCTGGCGGCCCTGATCGACAACCACGTGCACCACGGCAACGAGCTGGACATCGACGTCCGCAACATCAGCTGGAAGCGCGTGCTCGACATGAACGACCGCGCGCTGCGAGAGGTCGTGGTCTCCCTCGGCGGGCACGCGAACGGGTTTCCGCGCGAGGAGGGGTTCGACATCGTCGTCGCCTCGGAGCTGATGGCGATCTTCTGCCTCACCGAGTCCTGGGCCGACCTCAAGCGCCGCATCGGCGACATCGTGATCGGCTACACCCGCTCCACGCAGCCGGTCACCGCGCGCGACCTGGGTGCCCACGGCGCCATGGCAGCCCTGTTGCGCGACGCCCTGGCGCCCAACCTGGTGCAGACCCTCGAGGGTGCGCCCGCGTTCGTGCACGGCGGGCCGTTCGCCAACATCGCCCACGGGTGCAGCTCGGTGACCGCCACACGCGCCGGTCTCCGGCTGGCGGACATCGTGGTCACCGAGGCGGGCTTCGGCGCCGACCTCGGCGCGGAGAAGTTCGTCGACATCAAGTGCCGCAAGTCAGGACTGCGCCCCGATGTCGCCGTCGTCGTAGCCACGGTGCGGGCACTGAAGTACCACGGCGGGGTGGCGCTCTCCGACCTCGGCACCGAGGACGTCGCGGCTGTCGAGGCCGGCATGGTGAACCTGCGCCGGCACCTGCACAACATCCGCGAGGTCTACGGGATCACGCCGGTCGTGGCGGTCAACCGCTTCCCCACCGACACCGACCTCGAGGTCAACAAGGTCGTCGACCTCGTGAGCGCTGAGGATGTCCGCGCCTTCCCCGCGACGCACTTCGTGGACGGCGGCACGGGTGCGCAGGACCTCGCGAAGGGCGTGCTCCAGGCGTTGGACGAGCCGTCGGCGTACTCCTTCTCCTACACCTACGACGACGACCTGTCCCTGACCGAGAAGGTCGAGACGATCGCGACCAGGCTGTACGGCGCGGGCCTGGTGACCTGGGAGGCCAAGGCGAGGCGGCGGCTGCAGCGCTTCGAGCGCGACGGGTACGGCGTCCTGCCGGTGTGCGTGGCCAAGACGCAGTACTCCTTCTCGACCGACCCGACCTCGCTCGGCGCGCCGTCCGGGCACGAGCTGCACGTGCGCGAGGTCAGGCTCTCGGCAGGTGCGGGCTTCGTGGTCGTGGTCTGCGGCGACATGATGACCATGCCCGGCTTACCGCGCGACCCGTCGGCTTCCCGCATCGACCTGGCCGACGACGGCACCATCCTCGGGCTGTCCTGAGGTCTCGGCCCACAGGTAGGTCGCGAACCAGCCCAGCGCGACGAGCAGGAGCGTGTGCGACAGGACCGTGCCGAGGTGACCCGGGAGGGCGAGGTCGACGAGCTGGAAGACGCCCAGCAGGCCGGCTGCCACCTTCGGCAAGCCCGCCCGCCAGGTCGCCACGGCGAGGCTGACCGTCCCCACGAGCGCTCCGCCCAGAAACAGCACCAGCACGGTGATGCCGAGCGGGTTGGCACCCACGGCGTCGATCACCTTCGCCGCGGTGCGGTGGTCGAGACCCTGGCGGACGGTGGCGAGCTGCACTGCCTGGATCGCACGGACGCCGAAGAACGCGGTCATCGAGACGGCGGCGGTCCATCCCGCGAACCGGGCGAGCCGTGGCGTCCTGCTCGCGCACGAGTCGGCGAGCCCCAGGAACCCCGGCCCGTACATGAGGACGGCGGCCATGCCGCACAGGACGCTGACCGTGAACCGTCCCTGGTGGGCGGCCACCAGCGTCATCTCGGAGGCGGTGGACCCGCCCTGAAGGGGTGAGACGAGCGTCTCGGCGAGCTCCAGCACGGCGGCCGCGACGAGCAGCACCGCCGTGGCGCGCCTGCCGGGGAGGATCGAGGTGGTGGACATCGCTTGGCCTTTCGTCGGGAGATCTCGACGCTAGGCAGGAGAGCCGTCCGGCGGATCGGCCCGCATGCTGGTCTTCACCGGCGGCCGGACGATCCCGAACTCATCCTCCGGAACGAGGCGTGCTGCCATGCGGTCGTCGTACCGTCACGACATGGCCCGTGTGCTCCCGAGACTTCCGGTGCTCGACGTGCTGCTGGGTGGGTCCCTCGCGGTGGCCGCCGCGATCAACCAGGCGACGTACCACGACCTGCCCCAGCCCTGGACCTCGATCGTGGCAGCGATCTGGACAGGGTCCGTGGTCCTGCGCACCGTCGCCCCGTTCGCGATGGTGGTCCTCGCCTCCGTGAGTGCCGTGGTCTACGTCGCGTTCCCGGTGAGCGCGACCCTGTTGCCCACGTTCCTCTGCCTCCTCCTGATCACGTTCTCGATGGGGGCGAACCTCAGCGGTCGAAGGTTGTGGTTGGCGCTCGCCATCCTGCTGGGCTCGACCTACGTCGTGCAGATCGTGACGGCCCAACGGCCGGGCGGCGACACCGGGTTCGCCGACGTCTACATCTCCCCTCTCGCCCTGATGGCACCGGTCCTCGCCGGCCTGTTGCTACGGCGTTCTCGGGCACAGACCGCGGAGCTGCGGCGCCTCGCGGGCGAGCTGGCCACCGAGCGGCAGGCACACCTGCGGGCCGCCGCCGCCGAGGAGCGCAACCGCATCGCTCGCGAGCTGCACGACGTGATCTCGCACTCGGTCAGCGTGATGGTGGTGCAAGCCGGGGCAGCGGAGCAGCAGCTGCCGGCGGACTCCCCCGCACGTGAGCAGCTGCTCGCGGTCCGTCGTACGGGCAAGGAGGCGCTCACCGAGCTGCGACGGCAGCTGGGCGTGCTCCGCGAGGGTCCCGACGAGTCGCCGGCCCCGCTCCCCCTGCTCTCCGAGGTCACCGCGCTGGCCGAGCAGCCCGGCGTCACGCTGGAGTACGACGAGGTGGCGATCGGCGACGTCGCTCCGGGCCTGGCGCTTGCGGCGTACCGGATCGTCCAGGAGTGCCTGACCAACGCGCGCAAGCACGCGGCGGGGGCGGCCGTGCATGTCCGGGTGGGTCGTGACGGCGACGGGCTCGCGGTGGACGTGACCAACGGTCCTGGAGGCGCGCTGCTCGAGGCGGCCGCCGGTGGCCACGGCATCACCGGCATGCAGGAGCGGGCCCAGATGTACGCGGGTCATCTCGAGGCCGGGCGCACCGACGAGGGCGGCTGGACCGTTCGCGCTCGGCTGCCGACCCCCGACCCGGCCCCGGGGCTCGCCACGTGACCCCTGCCTCGATCCGGGTGCTGCTGGCAGACGACCAGGCACTCGTGCGCAGCGGGTTCAGGCTGATGCTCGAGCAGCAACCGGACTTCGCCGTCTGCGGCGAGGCAGCCGACGGCGCCGAGGCGGTTCGCCTCGCCGAGGAGCTCCGGCCCGACGTGATCCTGATGGACATCCGGATGCCCAACCTCGACGGCATCGCCGCGACCGAGCGCCTGGTGCGCGCCGGTATCGGCCGGGTGCTCGTGCTGACCACGTTCGACGTCGACGACTACGTGGTCGACGCCTTGCGCGTCGGCGCCAGTGGCTACCTCCTGAAGGACGTCGAGCCGGCAGACCTCGTCGCCGCGGTACGGGCGGTAGCTGCCGGTGACCTGCCTCTGTCCCCGACGGTGCTGCGCCGCGTGGTGGCTGCCTACGTCGACGGTGGTCGCCGTCCCAGTGACGCGAGGCTCGAGAGGCTGAGCGACCGTGAGCGGGAGGTGCTCGTGCTGCTCGGTCAGGGCCTGACCAACGCCGAGATCTGCGAGCGCCTCGTCGTCAGCATGCCGACCACCAAGACCCACGTCGCCAACGTGCTGGCCAAGCTCACCCTGCGCGACCGGGTCCAGGCCGCCATCTTCGCCCACCGCACCGGACTGGTCTGAGCGGCGCCCCTACGATGGACGGCGCCCACACAGCTCCCCGATCGGAAGGCACG
This sequence comes from uncultured Actinomycetota bacterium, assembly GCA_963839835.1. Classification (GTDB taxonomy): domain Bacteria; phylum Actinomycetota; class Actinomycetes; order Propionibacteriales; family Nocardioidaceae; genus Marmoricola. Next base: position 83,034 of record CAWIWO010000009.1, on the reverse strand, counting down.
CGTGATCGCAGGACGGTACTCGCTCGACCGGGAGATAGGTCGCGGCGGCACCGGGGCGGTCTGGCTGGGCCGTGACGAGGTGCTCGGACGACCTGTCGCACTCAAGCGGATCGGCCTGCTCCCGGGGGCAGACCGGACGGACCTGACCCGCGCCGAGCGCGAGGCCAAGGTGAGCGCACGGCTGCACCACCCGCACGTGGTCTCGATCTTCGACGCCGTCGTCGAGGACGACTCCTGGTGGCTGGTGATGGAGTACGTCGACGGGGTCGACCTCGGCCGCCTCGTCCGCGAGCGCGGCCCGCTCTCCCCCGACGAGGCGGCGCCCCTGCTGGCCCAGGCGGCCGGGGCCCTCGCCGCTGCGCACTCCGCGGGGATCGTGCACCGCGACGTCAAGCCGTCGAACATCATGGTCGACCGGGCCGGCCAGGTGAAGCTCACCGACTTCGGCATCGCCCGGATCGCGACGGACCCCGCCCTGACGCAGACCGGCATGGTCACCGGGTCGCCGGCGTACCTCGCACCCGAGGTCGCCGCCGGTGCCCGCGGCGACGAGGCCTCGGACGTCTGGTCGTTGGGCGCCACGATGTTCCACGTCCTCGACGGGCGGCCGCCGTACGACCTCGGCGACAACGTGATCGGCGGGATGTACCGGATCGTCCACGAGGAGCCTCCGCGGCCGGCCCGAGCAGGCTGGCTGGGGCCGCTCCTCGAGGCCACCATGGTCCGCGACCCGTCCCGGCGCTGGTCGATGCAGCAGGTGCATGCCTACCTCGACTCCGGGGCCGTGCCGCCGCCCGCGGACGACGCCACGGCCACCCAGGTCATCGCGCCGGTGCGGACGGCGCCGCTTCCACCTGCCGAGCGTGCCGGCGTCTGCACCGCAGGCCCAGCCGGTGCGCAGCGGACGTCGGTCGCCGTCGAGCCTGTGGTTGCTCGCGATGGCCCTCGCGCTCGTGCTCGCCGTGGTCGGGTACGTCGTGCTCACCCACCGAGGATCAGGCTCCGACGGGACCGCGCAGAACTCCCCGGGCAAGCACTCCAGCAGCGCACCCGCCAAGTCCTCGAAGCCCACAGAGAAGGGCATCGAGTCGTTCATCCGCGACTACGTCTCGACCGTCTCCGTCGACCCCTCGAAGTCCTGGATGATGCTGACGCCGAAGTTCCAGCAGGAGAGCGGCGGCTTCGAGAAGTACCAGCGCTTCTGGGACCCCGCCACCAACGGTCGGGTGCTCAGCATCTCCGCGGACCCCAAGAACCTCACGGTCAGCTACCAGGTGCACTTCGACGACTTCGACAACGGCCCCGGCCCTACCGTCCTCGACCTGAAGTACGACAACGGCAAGTACCTCATCGACGGAGAACACACCCGCGGCTTCAAGCCCGCCGGCTGAGCCACACGTCTACCCAGTTGGCAGGCCGAAGGCTGCCCGCATGTCGGGGGCGGTGCGGCCGTTGCCCAGAGGGGTCTGGTGCAGCACCTGGGCGATGAACCTGGTCAGGGAGTAGTGCGTCAACGGGGTGGTGACGACCTTGTGGTGCAGCCGCGGGGTGAGCACCGAGGTGAGCACGGTGTTGCCGGCGTGGCGGTCGTCCTCGTCCGCGGTCACCACGACCACGAGGCGACCACGCTTGAAGTCCCGGCTGTGCAGCACCGGCCGGAGACGCTTGCGCAGCCAGGTGTCGGCCGCCCGGAGCGTGCCGTCGTGGGCGTCGTGCAGCACGTTCGGGATCAGCAGGCCGACATTCGGGAGTGCGTTGTGCCGGGCAGCGCGGCGGAAGCCGGCGAGATTCACGTCGTGCGCGCGGCACGCGGCCCGGTCGCGCGCGAAGTACACCCACGGGTTGTGCCGTACGGCGTAGAGCGGCCTGCCCACTGACCTGGCCGGAGCGTCGTAGGCGTAGCAACGTCCCGGCATCGAGTCGGCATAGGTGCCCGCGGTGCGCCCGGCTGAGCGGGCCTGGTCGAAGACCGAGCGGGCTGCACCCACCTTGCTCGCATTGACCTGCGGGGTCTCGTCGTCGGTGACGCCGAAGGTGGACCCGCCGACGATAGCGAGATAGTTGGGTTCGCTCGGGTGAGTGAGCGCCTTCCAGTGGGTCGCGTAGCCGTACTTCCTGGACTGGCGCGCGAGGAACGGCATCCCTGCCCGCATCTGCGCCAGGGAGTGGTTCTCCTCGATGACGACCAGGACCTTCGACGGCGCGGTCGTACGACGCGCGGCCTGCGCGGCCTGCACTGCCTCGGGCGCCTTCGACGGCGCACCCGCGCCGCAGGCAGTGAGCGCCGGCGCGAGGGCCACCAGGATCAGGGGGATCGTCAGCAACCGTCGTCTCACGTTGGCCACGATAGGGCAGCGGCCCGACGGCAGGGTGACTTACACCAGGTCGAGCAACGAGCGCAGCCTTCGGAGCGCGAGGCTCGCGCCGGCACGGACCGTGGCGGGGGCGTGCAGCTCGTCCAGGAGGGGTGCGCGCATCCGGGTCCAGTCGGCGTCGCTGGGCAACGGCGCCTCTGGGAGGCTGCCGGTGGGCTCGAAGCAGCGGGCCATCGCCTCGCGGATCCCGAGCAGCGGGTCGCCGTCCTTGGGGACCCAGGTGGCCTCCGGTCGGCAGACCATGTCGTCGCGCAGGCTCTCGATCAGGGCGGTGACGGTCCAGAACGGTGCGGCCACGAGAGAGGCGGCTCCCAGACCGACCACCGGACCCGGCACGGAGATCGTGGGCACTCTCAGCCGCAACAGCCCGGCCGCTCGGGAACACTCGGCGAGCAGCTTGGCGTAGGGCAGGATGCTCGGACCGCCGATGTCGACGGCACCGGTGAGGTGGTCGTCGGCGAAGGCCTCGACCATGGCCCGGAGCACGTCGGAGACCGCGATCGGCTGCACCTTGTGCTCCAGCCAGTTCGGCACCGGCTGCACGAGCAGCAGCGTGGACAGCTGGCGGATCACCTCGAACGACGTGGATCCCGCCCCGATGACCACCCCGGCGCGCAGCGAGACGACCGAGGTGGTCGCGGACTCCGCCTGCTCCAGGACCTCTTCCACCTCGAGCCGGGAGGAGATGTGCTTCGAGAGCTCCTCGACCGGCTTGTCGGGCACCAGCCCGGAGAGGTAGACGATCCGGCGAACCCCACTGCCGGGCACCGCGTCGCGGACGATCTCGGCACCGCGTCGGTCGCGCTCGACGAAGGTGCGCATGTTCAGCGAGTGCACCAGGTAGCAGACGCCGTCGACGTCCGCCATCGCCGCAGCCACGGCCTCCGGATCGGTGACGTCGCAGCGCGCCCAGTCGACGTCGTGGCCCCACGAGAAGCGCTCCGGCGTCGGCACCGAGGACGACGCGGCGACGACCTCGTGCCCGGCCTCGAGCAGGGCCGGCACGACCCGCGAGCCGACGTACCCGCTCGCGCCGAGGACGAGGATCCTCATCGCTCGCCCAGGTGCTTGAGCAGGTTGCGGGCGAAGACCTTGCCCATGCCGCCCATCACGGTCTTGATGGTGCGCTCCACCGGGCGACGCATCGCCTTGGGGAAGGGCAGCTCGACGGCCACGCCGATCTCGATGGAGACCCGGGTGCCGCCCGACTGCTCCTCGAGGTGGTACTCGCCGTCGACGGCGGTCTGCTCGTCGGTCTTCTCCTTGTCGTGCGCGAAGCCGATCCGGGTCGGCTCGTCGAACGTCATCACCTCGGTGAACGTGGTGCCGATGTTCTTGCCCAGCACCGGGACCTTCGTGACGTGCCAGGTCCACCGGTCACCGTCGACGTCGATGCGCTGGAGGTACGGCGTCAGCTTCGGCAGCAGCTGAGGGTCCGTCAGAGCCGCCCAGACGTCCTTCTGCGAGGACTTGAGGGTGGCGGCGGACTTGTTGCTCGCACTGAAGCGGGTCATCGTGCTCCTGTTCTCGGGGGTCTCAGCAGGTCCTGTACCCGCTGCCAACCTAGCGACCTACCCTCGACGGCATGGCGTCCGTCACTCTGCGAGCCCGCGGTCCCGCCGATCCGGCCACGGCGTGGGAGAGGTACGCCGACCCGGCGCTGTGGTCCTCGTGGGCACCTCAGATCCAGGGCGTGACCGCCTCGACCGAACGCCTCGCCGCGGGGACGACGGGCACGGTGCACGCAGGTCTGCTCGCGCGGCCGACGCTGCCCGTGGCGTTCGAGGTGCTGGCCGTCGACGAGGCGCGACGGACGTGGGAGTGGCGCGCGCACGTCGGGCCGATCTCGCTGCACCTGGAGCACGGCGTCTCCCCCGACACCGTGGGGAGCGCCACCTGGCTGCGTGTCCACGGGATGCTCCCGCTCGTGCTCGCCTATGCCCCGCTCGCTCGGCTCGCCCTGAGTCGGCTCGTCGCGGCGTAGACTCGCGCCAATTCCCCTGGAGGCTGCCGTGAGCACGTTCGTCTGGATCCTCGTGTGGGCCGTAGCGCTGTGCACTCTCGCCTTCTTCGCGATCCGGGAGATCCGCAGCGGGCGCAAGGGTCCCGGGGACTTCGACCGCACCCGGCACGAGGCGGTGCGTCGAGGCATCGTTGGACGCGCAGACGCACGGCCCCACCAGCGTCGGCCTGTTCGGTCGCCTGAGACCTAGGCGCCGTACACCGGGTCCGGCGTCGCTGCCTGCGCCACGAGACGTCGCAGCGCGTCACCTACCTCGGCTGCCTCCCAGCGACGGCCGATGTCCTCGCGCGGACCGTGGCGCCAGCCCTCCTCCACGCAGATCTGTCCGCCCTCGATCTCGATGACCCGACCGGTCAGGTCGCAGTCCTCCGAGGCCAACCAGGCCACGATGGGTGAGTTGTCGGCGGGGTCGGGCATGGCGGAGGTGTCGAAGGCACCCTCGGTCATCCGGGTGCGGGCGACCGGGGCGATCGCGTTGACGTTCACGCCGTAGCGGCCGAGCTCGGCGGCGGCCACCAGGGTCATCCCGGCGATGCCGGCCTTGGCCGCGGAGTACGTCGTCTGGCCGATCGAGCCCTGCAGCCCGGCGCCGGAGCTGGTGTTGATCACCCGTGCAGCGCGCTGTCGGCCGTCCTTGGCCTCGGCACGCCACCACGCCCCGGCGTGCCGCAACGGCGCGAAGTGCCCCTTCAGGTGCACCCGGATCACGGCGTCCCACTCCTCCTCGGAGGTGTTCACCAGCATCCGGTCGCGCACGAACCCGGCGTTGTTGACCAGGACGTCCAGCCCGCCGAAGGTGTCGATCGCCTGGCGCACCATCGCCTCGGCCTGCTCGAAGTCGGCGACGTCGGCCCCGTTGGCGACGGCCTCCCCGCCGAGGGCCTCGATCTCGGCGACCACCTCGTGGGCGACCTCGGACGCCGCTCCCTCGCCTGAGCCCGAGGTGCCCAGGTCGTTGACCACCACCTTGGCGCCCTGCACGGGCCAGCTCGAGCGCGTGGGCCCGGCCGATGCCGCGACCCGCCCCGGTCACGATCGCGATGCGTCCTTCGAGCAGGGTCATGAGTTCTCCTTCAGCACGTGCAAGTGTGCAAGAACACTGGCGGCTCGCCGCCACCGTGGCACTCCACGGTTGCCCCGGACACATAGCTGGCCAGGTCGGAGGCGAGGAAGGCCACCACCCGGCCGATCTCGAGCGGGTCGGCCATCCGTCCCAGCGGGATGGTCTGCTCGATCGCAGCGACCGTCTCGTCGCCGCCGTAGTGGTCGGTGGTCTGCTCGGTGCGGCAGAGCCCGACGTCGACGCTGTTCACGCGTACCGCGGGACCCCACTCGACCGCGAGCGAGCGGGTCAGGGAGTCCAGCCCGGCCTTGGCGGCGCCGTACACGGCGGTGCCCGGCGAGGGCCGCAGGGCGGAGACCGAGGAGATGTTCACGATCGCGCCGCTCCCCTGGGCCTGCATGACGGCGTTGGCTGCCTGGGCGACGTTGAAGGCAGCGGTCAGGTTCAGCCCGAGCACCTTCTCGGTGAACCGCGGCGAGGCGGTCGCGGCCTCGGCGTACGGCGCCCCACCGGCGTTGTTGACCGCGACGTCGAGCCGGCCGTGCTCGGCGACGATGCCCTCCACCATCGCCGTGACGGCGTCGGGGTCGCGGACGTCGCACTGCACGTGGGTCGTGCCCGGGGCCGCCGCCTCCACCGCGGACCGGGCGCAGGTCACCACCGTGGCGCCGGCGTCGACCAGCACCTGCGCGATGCCGGCGCCGATGCCCTGGCTGCCGCCCGTGACGAGGGCGACACGGCCGGAGAGGTCGACGGAGAGCGGCATCCGTGTAGGCTACCAAGCAAATGCTTGGTTGATTGGGTGGATCTCGACGAGCTCGATCCGCGGGGCCGGTCGGGCGCGAAAGGTGCGGTCATGGGCATCACCGCCGAGGTCGGCGCTGACGGCGTCCGCGTGCTGACCATGGACTTCCCGCCGGTCAACGCGCTGCCGGTGCAGGCCTGGTTCGACCTGGCTGCTGCGCTCGACGAGGCCGGCGCCGATCCCGCCACCCACGTGGTCGTGATGCGCGCCGAGGGCAAGGGCTTCAACGCCGGCGTCGACATCAAGGAGATGCAGCACACCGAGGGCTTCGACGCCCTGATCGGCGCCAACCGGGGCTGCTTCGCGGCGTTCAAGGCGGTCTACGAGTGCAGCGTCCCGGTGATCGCGGCGGTCAACGGCTTCTGCCTCGGCGGTGGCGTCGGCCTGGTCGGCAACGCCGACTGCATCGTGGCCAGCGACGACGCCTACTTCGGCATCCCGGAGGTGGACCGCGGCGCCCTGGGAGCGGCCACCCACCTGGCCCGGATGGTGCCGCCGCACCTGATGCGCACCCTCTACTTCACCGCTCGCACGATCACCGCCCAGGACCTCGTCCAGCACGGGTCGGTCCTCGAGGTGGTGCCGCGCGCGGAGCTCGACGACGCAGCCCTCGCGGTGGCCGGCGAGATCGCGGCCAAGGACACCCGGGTGATCCGGATGGCCAAGGAGGCGATCAACGGGATCGACCCGGTCGACGTCAACCGCAGCTACCGCTTCGAGCAGGGATTCACCATGGAGCTCAACCTGGCCGGCGTCTCCGACGAGCACCGTGACGCCTTCGCGGGCACCGAGAAGGGGTCGAAGAAGCCGTGAGCATGCCGAGCAAGCAGGTGTCTGCCGAGGAGGTCGTCGCGCGGATCGAGCCCGGCATGACCGTCGGCATCGGCGGCTGGGGCTCGCGCCGCAAACCGATGGCGCTGGTCCGCGCCATCCTGCGCAGCGACCTCACCGACCTCCGGATCGTGTCGTACGCCGGGCCCGACGTCGGCCTGCTGCTCCAGTCCGGCAAGGCCAGCCACGTGACCTACGCCTTCGCCACGCTCGACTCGATCCCGCTGGAGCCGCTGTTCTCCCGGGCCAGGCAGGAGGCGACGGCCTCCTTCCGGGAGTGGGACGAGGGGATGTTCCAGACCGGCCTGCGCGCCGCAGCGCAGCGGGTGCCGTTCCTGCCGATGCGCGCCGGGCTCGGGTCCGCCGTCCTCGAGAACGACCCGACGCTGCGCACGGTGATCTCCCCCTACGACGATGCCCAGGAGCTGGTCGCCGTACCCGCCCTCGAGCTCGACGTCGCACTGGTGCACATGAACCGCGCCGACCAGTGGGGCAACGCGCAGTACCTCGGACCCGACCCCTACTTCGACGACCTCTTCTGCATGGCCGCGAAGGAGGCCTACGTCTCGACGGAGCAGGTCGTCGACACCGCCGGGATGACCGTGGACGCCGCCCTGCAGACGATGCTGATCAACCGGACGATGGTCGCCGGCGTCGTCGAGACGCCCAACGGCGCGCACTTCACCACCTGCACGCCGACCTACGAGCGCGACGAGAAGTTCCAGAAGGCCTACGCCACGGCCGCCAAGGATCCCGACGAGTGGGCCGCGTTCGAGCAACGGTTCCTCTCCGGGAGCGAGCAGGACTACCAGGACGCGGTGGCGGCCTTCGCCGAGGAGTCGTCATGAGTGACGAGGTCTCGACAAGCTCGACCACCAGGTCGGAGTACTGCGCGGTCGCGATCGCCGACTGCTTCGCCGACGACGGCGAGATCATGGCCAGCCCGATGGGTCTGCTGCCGACGCTCGGCGCACGACTGGCCAAGCACACCTCCAACCCGCTGCTGATGATCACCGACGGTGAGGCGCGCATCCTCCAGGGCGCTCCCCCGCTCGGGGTCACCCAGGACGTCGTCGAGGGATGGATGCCGTTCCGGCTCGTGCTCGAGGCCGTCGTGCCCTACGGCAAGCGCCACGTGATGATGGGCGCCACCCAGATCGACCGCGAGGGCAACCAGAACATCTCCGCGATCGGCCCGTGGGCGCAGCCGAAGCGGCAGCTCCTCGGCGTGCGCGGTGCGCCCGGCAACACCGTGAACAACAAGACGTCCTACTGGGTGCCCAAGCACTCCTCGCGCGTCTTCGTCGACCAGGTCGACATCGTCTCCGGGGTCGGTCGGGTGCGGGCCGAGGCCGCGGGACCGGCCGCCACCCGCTTCCACGGCGTGCACCGCGTCGTCAGCGACCTCGGCGTCTTCGACTTCGGCGGGCCTGACCACACGATGCAGTTCGTCTCGGTGCACCCCGGCGTCACCGTCGAGCAGGTGCAGGAGGCCTCGTCCTTCTCCATCCACGCAGAGGGCGACGTACCCGAGACCCGCGAGCCCTCTCCCGGCGAGCTGATGCTGATCCGGGAGATGCTCGACCCGAAGAAGCTGCGCGAGCGCGAGGTGCCCGAGAGGCGCGCAGCGGTGATCGAGCAGCTGCTCCGGACACCACTGACCGAGCTGGCCGGCGTACGCCACCCTGTCGTGCAGACCGGCATGGGCTGGGTGGCCGGTCCTCGGCTGGTCAGCGGCACCGCCAACGCCGGCGGACTGGGGATCCTCGCCTCCGCCACGATGACGTACGACGAGCTCGACCACGCGATCTGCCGAGGTGAAGAGCCGCACCGACAAGCCGTTCGGGGTCAACCTGCGTGCTGACGCCGGCGACGCCCCTCAGCGCGTCGACCTGCTGATCAAGCACGGCGTGAAGGTCGCCTCGTTCGCGCTCGCGCCGAAGCAGGAGCTGATCGCCAAGCTCAAGGACCACGGCATCGTGGTGATGCCCAGCGTCGGCGCCGCCCGGCATGCGGAGAAGGTCGCCGCGTGGGGCGCCGACGCCGTGATGATCCAGGGCGGCGAGGGCGGTGGCCACACCGGCACCGTGCCCACGACGCTGCTGCTGCCGACGGTGCTCGACGCCGTCGACATCCCGGTCGTGGCCGCCGGTGGCTTCTTCGACGGCCGCGGTCTGGCCGCTGCCCTCTCCTACGGCGCTGCGGGTGTCGGGATGGGCACCCGCTTCCTGCTGACCAGCGACTCCACCGTGCCCGACGCGGTGAAGCAGCGCTACCTCGCCGCCGACCTCAACGGCACCGTCGTCACCGCGAAGGTCGACGGCATGCCGCACCGGATGCTGCGCACCGAGCTCGTCGAGCAGGTCGAGGAGACCAGCGCGCTCAAGCGCCTCGCCCCCACTGCCCGGCGCACGCTGGGAGTTCAAGCGGATGAGCGGCATGTCGTGGCCGGCGCTCGCGGCCGACGGCTACCGGATGCGCAAGGAGCAGGGGCGCTCGCTCGGACAGATGGCGCTGGCCGCCAACACGCCGATGATGCTCAAGGCCGGTCTCGTCGAGGGTGACACGCACGCCGGTGTGCTCGCCAGCGGCCAGGTGGTCGGCGTCATCGACGACCTCCCCACCTGCGAGGAGCTGGTCGACCGCGTCGTCACGGAGGCCGCGGCCTGCCTCCGACGTACGACTGGCTACCTGGCCGACTGACCCGGTGCCAGCCCGAGCGTGTCTGCGAGGACTCCCAGCTGGCGCTCGAACAGGTCGGCCGGGTCGGTGAAGGTGTCCGGGCCGTACTGCCCGAACAGCTCGAAGCTGACGCAGCCGAACAGCGCGGCCCACGCGAGCACGCCGCGCACGACCAGGTCGTCGGGGATGTCGGCGCCGGTCTCCGCGCGGACGGCGTCGAAGTCGGCGGCCAGCCGCTTGGAGACCGACGGCGCCGGACTGGCGGGAGCCATCGCACCCGCCTCGTGGGCCGCTGCGTAGATGCCGACGAGCGCACCGATCACCCGGGTGCCGGGACCGGTGGTCTGCTCCGCCGGGGCGTGGTAGCCGGGGACCGGGCTGCCGAACAGCAGCGCGTACGTCGCCGGCTCGCGCACGGCCCAGGCGCGGACGGTCCGGCCCACCGTGAGGAATCGCTCGCGGTGGTCGCCGGCCGGGACCTTGGCCAGCGCCCGGTCGACCGCGTCGCCCAGCTCGTCGTACCCGTCGACCACCAGCAGGGTGAGCAGGTCGTCACGGCTGCGCACGTAGCGGTAGATCGCCGAGGAGACCACCCCGAGGTCGCGGGCGACCGCCCGCACCGAGAGGCCTGCAGCGCCCTCGCTGGCCAGGTGCTCCCGGCCGATCCGGGTGATCTCGGCGAAGGTCTGGGCCCGGGCACGGGACCGCGGGGTGTCGTTCGACATGGTCCGATCATGGCACATCCGAGAGCGCCGTACGCAAATGTGAGCACTGCTCTTGACATGAGCCGCCCAGTGTCGGATGCTGGACGAAAGCGAGAGCACCGCTCTCTGTATCCCAGGAGCCAGCCATGACCACCACCCACCAGCCCCACGCCGTCACCGGCGCCGGCCCCGTCGGCGCCACCGTCGCCCTTCAGCTCGCCGACCGCGGGATCCCGGTCCGCCTGCTCACCCGCTCCGGGAGCGGTCCCGAGCACGAGCTGATCGAGCGTCGTCGCGTCGACGTCTCCGACCGCGCGTCGCTGGCGCCGCACCTCGAGGGCGTCGCGGCCGTGCACCACTGCATCCACGCCTCGCAGTACCGCGCCAGCACCTGGCGCGTGGAGCTCCCCGCCGCGGAGCAGGTCGTCCTCGAGCTGGCCGGCGAGGCGGGTGCGGTCGTGGTGTTCCCCGAGAGCCTGTACTCCTACGGTCAGGTCGACGGCGTCATCGACGAGACGACTCCGCGCACCGCCACCGGGGGCAAGCTCGGCGTGCGGACCGACCTGCTCCGGGCGCGTGAGGCCTCGTCCACCCACACCGTCAGCGTCGTCGCCTCCGACTTCTTCGGCCCGGGCGTCCGCACCTCTCACGTCGGCGAGCGGCTCGTGCCGAAGATCCTCGCCGGCAAGACGGTGAACGTCGTCGGCAGTCTCGACCAGCCGCACTCCTTCACCTTCGTGCCGGACCTCGCCCGGGCGATGGTCACGGCGTCCCTGGATCCCGCGCTGTGGGACCGCGTCCTGCACGCCCCGACGGTCGAGGCCGGGACCCAGCGTGAGCTCGTCGCGGCGATCGCCTCCGCGGCTGCGGTCGACATGCCGCGTGCGTTCGCCGTCCCGTCCTGGGTGTTCAAGGCGATGGGCGTGGTCCTGGTGGACATGCGCGAGCTCGCCGAGACGTCGTACCAGTTCGACCGGCCGTTCGTGATGGACTCCCGCCGCAGCGAGGAGGTCCTGGGTCTCACCGCGACCCCGTTCGAGCAGCAGGTCAAGGAGACCGTCGCCTGGTGGCAGGACCAGTAGCCGGCCTACTTCAGAGCCGCCGCTGGAACTCCAGGTTCCGGCCGGTACGGCGGTAGCCAAGGCGCTCGTTGACGGCCAGCATGTGGTCGTTGTCCTGGTCGTTCCAGGTGTCGATCCGGCGTGATCGCAGGCTCCACTTCGGCCAGCCAGCGCAGCATCTCGGTCTTCAGGAGCATCCCGAGGCGGTGACCCCGGTGCTCCCGCAGCACCGAGGTGTCGTGCTGGTCCCCATACTCCGGCCGGTCGGCGTCGACGGCCACGATCGTGTGGCCGGCCAGACGGCCGCTGGCCCGGTGACGGGCCACGACGCGGTAGAGCCGGCGACCGCTCGCGAGCTGGCTGTGCTCGTAGGCGCGGATGCGCTGCACCGGGAAGTTCTCGGGCTCGAGGTCGAGGTCGCCGATGGGTGCGTCGTTGATGGCGGCCGTCAGCTCGGCCAGGGCGGGCAGGAGCTCGTCCGGGGACGGCGCCTCGAGGCGAGCAGCTCGTAGTCGCTCCGCGTGCCGGCCGCCTCGTCGTGCAGCCGGTCGACCAGCCCGGCGCCGAGCTCGTCGCACGCGCTGGATGCTGTGGACGCGGCGTTGGCAGCCCGAAGCCGTGCCCGGCGGCGAACTCCTTCGACGCCGTCGAGCTCCCAGCCGTCGGCCCCGAAGGTCCGGCTCCCGTGGTTCCTCGCCTCCTGCATCAGGTGGCGCAACAGGGCGCTGCCGTGGCCCCGACGGCGGTGTTCGGGACGGACCAGGACGCTGCACCACGCGAGGTCGAGGTTGTCCCACTCGCCGAACTCGAGCGAGCCGTCGCCATGACGGTGCCGTCCACGCGGCCGAGGAAGTGTCGCTCGGGGGCGCCGTCCCAGCCGTGCTGCACCTCCATCCGACGCCGGTGCGCCGTCATCGGCAGCAGCCACGGGGTCTCGGCTGCACGGATGGCGTTGATGACCAGCCTGCCGGCCTCGATCGCCTCCGTGTCCGACGCCGTACTCCCGGACCTCCACGTCCACCAGAGTCCTCCCGGCCCGGGGGGCTGTCGACCGAGCTTCGCCGAAAACCAGTGGCGCCCTGGCCCGACCCGAGCAGCATGGCCCCACCCGGTGCCCAGGCACCCGAGGAGAGGAGAGCCGGCATGTCCATCACTGTCCGTGGCCTGCCCGCAGACCACCTCCTCTCCCACACCTGGAGCACCCGTGCCCACCTCGCAGGACCCCACCTCCCCTGAGCTCGACCCGTCATTCGTCTTCGACTTCCGCGCGTACGCCGAGCCCGATGCGAAGAACCAGCGCTGGAGCACGTGGTACGACGTAGAACCGTTGTGCCGCGGCCCCGAGCCCCGACCCGACTGGGTGATCACCGACCGCGCGGCCGTCGACACCGAGCTGGGCGTCCTCAAGACCGGCAAGGAGGCGGACGTCTTCCTGCTCGAACGTGCCGTCGAGGACGGTCCGGGCGTGGTGATGGCCGCCAAGCGCTACCGGTCCTCCGAGCACCGGACCTTCCACCGCAATGCCTCCTACACCGAGGGCCGCCGCGGTCGCGACAGCCGGGAGGCGCGGGCGGTCTCGCGGGGCTCGAGCTTCGGACGCACCGTCGCGGCCGGGCAGTGGGCCAACGCCGAGTGGGAAGCGCTCAAGCAGTGCTGGCTGCTCGGGCTGCCGGTCCCCTACCCGGTGCAGATCGACGGCACCGAGCTGTTGATGGAGTGGATCAGCCTGGACGGCGGAGACGGCGCCGCGCCTGGCACAGAGCCGGCCCTCACCGGAGCTGCTCGGCCACTACTTCGAGCAGCTGCGCGAGGCCCTGGCCACGATGACCCAGCACGGCATCGTGCACGGCGACCTGTCGGCGTACAACATCCTCGCCGCCGGAGACCGCCTGGTGATCATCGACCTGCCGCAGGTCGTCGACCTCGTCGGCAACCCCCAGGGGATGGACTTCCTGCTCCGCGACTGCACCAACGTCTGTGCCTGGTTCCGCAGCAAGGGCCTGGACCCCGAGGTCGCCGACGAGCACGCGCTGTTCACCGACCTCCTCTCCACCGCCTTCTGACTATCCGTCTTTGTCAGAGTCGCTCGATGATGGTCACGTTGGACTGGCCGCCGCCCTCGCACATCGTCTGCAGGCCGTAGCGGCCGCCTGTGCGCTCGAGCTCGTTGAGCAGGGTCGCCATCAGGCGGGTGCCGGTGGCGCCGATGGGGTGGCCCAGGGCGATGCCGCCGCCGTTGACGTTGACCTTCTCCAGGGGTACGTCGAGCTCGCGTGACCAGGCCAGCACCACGGAAGCGAAGGCCTCGTTGCACTCGAAGAGGTCGATGTCGTCGACGGAGAGCCCGGTCTTCTCCAACGCGTGCCGAGTGGCCCGGATCGGGCCGGTCAGCATCCACACCGGGTCGTCCCCACGCACCGAGAGGTGGTGGACCCGAGCCCGCGGGGTGAGGCCGTGGTCCTTGACCGCCTGCTCCGAGGCGACGAGCAGGGCCGAGGAGGCGTCACAGATCTGTGACGCGACGGCAGCGGTGATCCGCCCACCGGGAGCCAGTGGCTTGAGTCCGGCCATCTTCTCCAGGGACGTCTCGCGGGGGCACTCGTCGGTGTCGAAGTCACCGACGGGCACCACCTCGTCCTTGAACCGTCCCTCGTCGATCGCGGTGCGCGCCCGGGTGTGGGAGGAGAGGGCGAACTCCTCCATCTGCTCGCGGCTGATGTCCCACTTCTCGGCGATCATCTCCGCGGAGCGGAACTGGGAGACCTCCTGGTCGCCGTACCGCGCGAGCCAGCCGGGCGACTCGGCGAACGGTGTCGAGAAGCCGTACTCCCGGCCGACCAGCATCGCGGCTGAGATCGGGATCGCCGACATGTTCTGGAGGCCGCCCGCGACCACCAGGTCCTGGGTCCCCGACATCACGCCCTGAGCGGCGAAGTGCACCGCCTGCTGCGAGGACCCGCACTGGCGGTCGATGGTCACCCCGGGCACGTGGTCAGGCAGGCCGGCCACCAGCCAGGCCGTGCGCGCGACGTCGCCCGCCTGCGAGCCGATCGTGTCGCAGCAGCCCATCACGACGTCGTCCACCGCACCCGGGTCGACACCGGTGCGCTCCACCAGGGCCGACAGCACGTGCGCCCCGAGGTCGGCCGAGTGCACCGCCGCCAACGAGCCTCCGCGCTTCCCGACCGGCGTGCGTACGGCGTCGACGATGAAGGCTTCAGGCACTGGTGATCCCTTCCAGGAGGATCGAGAGGTACTGGTCGGCGACCTGGTCGGCCGACAGGCCGCCACCGGGTCGGTACCAGGTGACGGCGACCCAGACGGTGTCGCGCAGGAACCGGTAGACGAGGTCGACGTCGAGGTCCTGGCGCAGCTCGCCGGACTCGACGCCCTCGTGGAGGACGCCGCGCCAGAGCCGCTCGAACCGGGCGTTGCGCTCGGCGAGGTAGCCGAACCGCTCGAAGCCGGCTAGGTAGGCGGCATCGTTCTGGAAGATCGCCACCTCGCTGTGGTGCTGGTCGATCGCCTCGAAGGAGACCCGGACGACCGCCTCGAGCTTCGCGCGCGGGCCACGGTCGCTGGCCACGATCGCCTCGAAGGAGGCGAACAGCTGTTGCTGGAAGGTGTCCAGCAGCTCGTCGACCATCGCCTCCTTGGAGTCGAAGTGGTGGTACAGCGAGCCGGACAGGATGCCCGCGGCGTCGGCGATGTCGCGCACGGTCGTGTTGCGGAACCCGCGCTCGGCGAACAGCGTGGCGGCGATGCCGAGGAGCTCGTCGCGGCGGTTCGGCGATGGGACTGCTTCGGCTGCGTCAGTCATGCTGACTGCTCACGGAGACGACCTCACCGGTCATGTAGGACGAGTACTCACTGGCCAGGAAGACCATCACGTTTGCCACCTCCCAGGGTTCGGCGGCACGGCCGAACGCCTCGCGCTGCTTGAGCTCGGCCAGCAGCTCGTCGCTGGTGACCTTGGCCAGGAACGGGTGCATCGCCAGGCTCGGCGAGACCGCGTTGACTCGGATGCCGTGCGGGGCGACGTCGATCGCGGCACACCGCGTGAGCGCCATCACGCCGGCCTTCGCAGCGGCGTAGTGGGCCTGCCCCTCCTGCGCCCGCCACCCGATCACCGAGGCGTTGTTGACGATCACGCCTCGCTTGCCGGCGGCGATCATCGCGTTGGCGGCGGCGCGGACGCACCGGAAGGTGCCGGTCAGGGTGATGTCGAGGACCTTCGTCCACTGCTCGTCGGTCATCTCGGTGATCGAGGCTGTCCCGCCGAGGCCGGCGTTGTTGATCATCACCTCGAGCCCGCCGAACTCGTCGGCGGCCTCCACCAGCGCCTGCACCTGCGCTTCGTCGGTGACGTCGCAGACCTGCGAGCGGACCCGGTCGGAGCCGAACTCTGCCGCCAGCGACTCCTGCGCCTCGGCCAGACGCCGTTCGTGGGTGTCGCCGAGGACCACAGCGCGGGCGCCCTCCTCCAGCACACGTCGTACGACGGCGGCGCCGATGCCTGCGCCGGCAGCCGCTGTCACCACGACCACCTTGTCGCGCAGCAGGTCGTGCGGCGGCACGTAGTCGGGAGTCGGCTGCTCGGCTCGTACGGAGGTCACTTGGCGTCTCCCACGGGCTCTCGGGGCAGACCGAGCACACGCTCGGCCAGGACGTTGCGCTGGATCTCGTCGGAGCCGCCGTAGATCGTGTCGGCCCGGGTGAACAGGTACATCCGCTGCCACTCGTCGAGATCGTAGTCGGGCCCCGTGGTCAGCGACTCCTGCCCGCGCACGAGCATCGCGAGCTCGCCCAGGGTGCGGTGCCAGCCGGCCCACAGCAGCTTGGCGATGCTGGCCTGCTGCGATGCCTGGTCGCTGGCCCCAGAAGAGGTGCTGAGCGTGCGCAGGGCGTTGAGACGGATCACCTCGAGGTCGACCTGAGCCCGCGCTATGCGGTCGCGGACCACCGGGTCGTCGTAGGCGCCGTTGGTCCGGGCGACCTCGATCAGCGCGTCCAGCTCGCGCTGGAAGCCGACCTGCTGGCCGATGGTGGAGACGCCGCGCTCGAAGCCGAGCGTCGCCATCGCCACGCTGCCAGCCCTGCCCCGGCTCCCCGACCACCATCGAGGCGTCGGTGCGCGCGCCCGTGAAGAAGACCTCGTTGAACTCCGAGGTGCCGGTGAGCTGGTTGATCGGCCGCACCTCGACACCCTCCTGGTCCATCGGCACCAGCAGGTAGGAGAGCCCGGCATGCCGCTTCGAGCCGGGCTCGGTGCGCGCGACCACGAAGCACCAGTCGGCCACATGGGCCAGCGAGGTCCACACCTTCTGGCCGTCGATGACGTACTGGTCCTCCGACCAGACGGGCCTTGGTCGCGACGTTGGCGAGGTCGGAGCCGGCGCCGGGCTCGGAGTAGCCCTGGCACCACAGCTCCTCCACGGCCACGATCCTCGGCAGGAAGCGACGCTGCTGCTCCGGAGTTCCGAAAGCGATCAGGGTGGGGCCGAGGAGCTCCTCGCCGAGGTGGTTCACCCGCGCGGGCGCGTTCGCCCGCGCGTACTCCTCGTGGAAGATCACCTGCTGGAACAGCGGCAGGCCACGACCGCCGTGCTCCTCGGGCCAGCCCAGGCAGGTCCAGCCGTGCCGGGCCAGGTGACGGTCCCAGGCCAGCCGCTCGTCGTGGGCCTCGTGCTCCCGGCCAGGGCCTCCCAGTCCGCGGAGCTCGGCGTACTCGCCGTTGAGGTTCTCCTCCAGCCACGCGCGGACCTCGGCGCGGAACGCCTCGTCCCTCGGGCCGTAAGAGAGATCCATGGCGTTAGGGTAACCTACCAAGCACTTGCTTGGTTTGGACGAGCTCAACCCAAGGGTTGGAGGTGGCGTGAGCGAGACGATCCCCGAAGTGCTGCGGTCCGCGGCCGCCCGCTGGCCGGACCGCCCGGCCTACGTCGAGGGACCTCGGAGTGTCTCCTACGCCGAGCTGCTGCGCCTCGTCGAGCGCACCACCGAGCTCTACGTCAGCAGCGGCGCGTGCTGCGGCGACAAGGTCGTGCTCTGGGGGCCGAACAGCATCGACTGGGCCGTGGCCGCGCTCGCGGTGTCGTACGCCGGCGCCGTACTCGTGCCGGTCAACTCACGCTATGTCGGGGCCGAGGTCGCCGACGTGGTCGAGCGCACCGGCGCCACGATGGTCGTGGTCCACGACGGATTCCTCGGGCGCGACCAGGTGCGCGAGCTGGAGGACGCCGGCGTGGACGCCGGGATCGTCACGACGCTGGCTGGGCTCATGTCCCGCGCAGAGGGTGCCGAAGGCATGCGGCACGACAGTCCTGGTCCCGGACGACGTCGCCGACATCCTGTTCACCTCCGGCACCACCGGCCGGTCGAAGGGCGCGATGAGTGCTCACCGGCAGACGATCGGGGTCGCCCGGGCGTGGGCCGAGCTGGGCGGAGTGCGCGAGGACGACCGCTACCTCGTGGTGAACCCGTTCTTCCACTCCTTCGGCTACAAGATCGGGATCGTGGTCGGGCTGCTCACCGGCTGCACGCTCTACCCCGTCGCGACCTTCGACGTGGACGCGACCATGAAGCTGATCGAGGACGAGCGGATCACTGTCTTCCCAGGCGCGCCGACGCTCTACCAGTCGATGCTCAACGCCCCGAGCCGTGCCGAGCGCGACCTGTCCTCGTTGCGCTTGGCGGTCACGGGTGCGGCCGTCGTACCGGTGGTGCTGATCGAACGCATGCGGGACGAGCTGGGGATCGACCAGGTGGTCACCGCCTTCGGGATGACCGAGGCCGTGGTGGCCACCATGTGCCGCGAGGGGGACAGCGCCGAGGTGGTCGCGACGACCTGTGGTCGTGCGATCCCGGGGATGGAGGCACGGATCGCCAATCCATCTGAAAACGGGGCGGGCGAGCTGCTGCTGCGCGGGGAGTTCGTGATGCTCGGCTACCTCGACGACCCGGACGCCACTCGCGAGGCGATCGACGACGACGGGTGGCTGCACACCGGTGACATCGGGACCCTCGACGAGCAGGGCAACCTCACCATCACCGACCGGCTCAAGGACATGTACATCTCCGGCGGCTTCAACGTCTACCCCGCGGAGGTCGAGCAGGCGCTGATGCGGCTCGAGGGTGTCGCCGACGTCGCGGTGGTCGGCGTGCCGGACGAGCGGATGGGCGAGGTCGGCAAGGCGTACGTCGTGGTCTCGACAAGCTCGACCGACGAAGGACCGCCACCGAAGACGACGTGATCGCCTTCGCCAAGGAGCGGCTGGCCAACTTCAAGGTCCCGCGCGAGGTGGTCTTCGTCGACGCCCTCCCCCGCAACCTCGGTGGCAAGGTCCTCAAGACGGAGCTTCGTGCTTCGTCGGTCGAGCGCAGTCGAGACCACGGAGACCCCCGATGAACCTCGACCTCTCCGAGAGCGAGCTCGCCTTCCAGGCGGAGGCGCGTGAGTGGCTCGCGGCGCACGTCCCGGCCGAGCCGCTCCCCTCGATGGACACGGCGGAAGGGTTTCGCGCCCACCAGACCTGGGAGAAGGAGCTCGCGGACGCCCGCTGGTCTGTCGTCAGCTGGCCCGAGGAGTACCACGGCCGCGGCGCCTCGCTGGTGGAGTGGGTGATCTTCGAGGAGGAGTACTACCGCGCGGGTGCGCCGGGACGGGTCAGCCAGAACGGCATCTTCCTGCTCTCCCCCACGATCTTCGAGAGCGGGACCAAGGAGCAGCAGGACCGCTGGCTGCCGTCGATGGCCACCGGCGAGACGATCTGGGCCCAGGCCTGGTCCGAGCCGGAGGCCGGGTCCGACCTCGCCTCCCTCCGCTCGCGCGCGCTTCGCGACGACGACCGCGGCGGCTGGGTGCTCAGCGGCCAGAAGACCTGGTCCTCGCGGGCGGCGTACGCGCACTGGGGCTTCGGGCTCTTCCGCAGCGACCCCGAGTCGCAGCGCCACCACGGCCTCACCTACTTCTGCTTCCCGCTCGACGCCGACGGCCTGACCGTGCGCCCGATCGCCCAGCTCGACGGCGAACCCGGCTTCGCCGAGCTGTTCTTCGACGAGGTGTTCGTCCCCGACTCCGACGTGCTCGGCGAACCGGGTCAGGGGTGGAGCACGGCGATGAGCACCGCCGGCAACGAACGCGGACTGTCCCTGCGCTCCCCTGGACGGTTCTGCGCCACCGCCGACCGCCTGGTCTCGCTCTGGCGAGCGCAGGGCTGCCCCGAGACGTTCCGCGACCGGGTGGTCGACGCCTGGGTGGGCGCCGAGGCCTACCGGCTCTACACCTGGAACACCGTCTCCCGGCTCGTCGACGGCGGCCAGATCGGGTACGCCGGCTCGGTCAACAAGGTCTTCTGGTCCGAGCTCGACGTCGCGATGCACGAGACCGCGCTCGACCTCCTCGGTCCCGAGGCGGAGGTGCGCGGGCCGTGGGCCGACGGCTACCTGTTCTCGCTCTCCGGGCCGATCTACGCCGGCACCAACGAGGTGCAGCGCAACGTCATCGCCGAGCGCATCCTGGGTCTACCCAGGGAAGAGCGCCGGGAAGCGAGGGCCTGATGGACTTCCGCCTCACCGCCGAGCAGACCGGGTTCGCGCAGTCGCTTGCGGAGCTGATGACGAAGGCCGATTCGGTCTCCGCGGCCCGCTCGTGGGCCGAGGGCGACCACGAGCCCGGCTTCGCGCTGTGGAAGAGGTTGGCCGACCAGGGCGTCACCGCGCTGGTCGCACCCGAGGACGACGGCGGCCTCGGCGGAACACCTGTCGACCTGGTGGTCGCCTTCGAGGTGCTCGGCCACCACCTCGCCGTCGGCCCGTGGATCGAGTCCGCCGCCCTGGTCCCCCAGGTCGAGGGCGAGATGGTCACCGTGGCCGTCGATCAGCTCGCGCCGTACGCCCTGGACGCGGACGTCGCCCGCCTGCTGTCCGGGTCCGTGGGCGAGATGGTCACCTCCATCGACGCCACCCGCAGGCTCTTCCGGGTCGTCGACGAGACCACTGCCGATCGAGCAGAGTCGAGATCCTTCGACGACGACTCCCTCGACCTCGCCACCCTCGCCTGCGCCGCGGAGCTCCTCGGTTGCGGTGAGCGCCTGCTGATCGACTCGGTGACCTACGTCGGGCAGCGCAAGCAGTTCGGCCGCAGCATCGGCTCGTTCCAGGCGATCAAGCACGCCCTTGCGGACGTCCGGACAGCCCTCGACTTCGCGCGCCCGCTCGTGCACGGTGCCGCGGTGGTCTCGACGAGCTCGACGGCCGATCGGGCACGTGCCGTTTCGGCTGCCAAGGTCGGCGCCGGCGACGCCGCCACCCTCGCCGCGCGCACGGCGCTACAGGTGCACGGCGCGATCGGCTACACCGCCGAGTTCGACCTCGGTCTCTGGATCAACCGCGTGCGCGCCCTCGTCGGCGCCTGGGGCGACGCGTCGTACCACCGCGGTCGGGTCGCGGAGTCCCTGGTCTCGACTTCGCTCGACCGGCGGGACCGCTGATGCACTTCGCCCGGACCGAGGAGCAGGACGAGCTGGCCGCCGTCGTGCGCGACCTGCTCGACAAGCGCAGTGGGACCGAAGCCGTGCGTTCTGCGATGGAGTCCGAGGCCGGGTACGACGAGTCGCTGTGGCAGGCGATGTGCGAGCAGGTGGGTGTCGCCGCTCTCCCCGTGCCCGAGGAGTACGACGGCTTCGGCGCCTCGATGGTGGAGACCGCGATCGTCCTCGAGGAGCTGGGTCGCAACCTCGCGCCCTCGCCCTTGCTGGGCACCGCGATCGCCACGGGCGCCGTCCTGGCCCACGCCGAGAAGATGGCGCGGCACGACCTGCTCCCCGCGATCTGCTCGGGCACGGTCGCGACCCTCGTCCTCGACGAGCTGGTCCTGGACCCGGCCGCGGAGCTGGTGCTGCGCCTCGGCGACGGCCGCCTGGAGCGCCTCGACGAGCCGACCGTCGAGGTCGTCGGGTCCCTGGACCAGACTCTCCGGCTCGGCCGCGTCTCCGGCGAGGGCACCCCCATCGGTGCGGTCGAGGATCCGCGAGCGCTGATGGACGTCGCCTGGGCACTGACCTCCGCCGTCCAGGTCGGGACGGCGCAGCGAGGACTGGACATGACGGTCGCGTACAGCAAGGAACGCGTGCAGTTCGGCAGGCCGATCGGTTCCTTCCAGGCCCTCAAGCACCGGATGGCGGACCTGCTCGTGCTCGTCGAGGCATCCCGTTCCGCGTCGTGGGCGGCCACGGCGGCGGCGGCGGAGTTCGTGAGTGACCCGGGCGAGCAGACGGCTGGCATCCTGCGGCGGCGCGCGGCGGTTGCCCGCTCCTACTGCTCCGACGCCCTCGACAAGGTCGCCTCCGAGACCGTGCAGCTGCACGGCGGGATCGCGATCACCTGGGAGCACGACGCCCAGCTGGTCTTCAAGCGCGCCCACGCGCTGAGCCGGTTGTGGTCCCCGGCCCACGTGGCCAGGGCTGCAGTGCTCGACTGAGGATCGTGCCGGCGCCCGCTCAGTCGGTGCGTCCGTGCTCGGCGATGTAGCCCTCGAGCCGACGGTCTGGCACCAGCCAGATCACGGCCACCACCACGAACGGCACCAGGCCGAGCAGCGGGTCGACGTAGCAGAGCGCGATGCCGGTCAGGTAGATCAGCGGCGAGGCCCTGCCCTTCCGGTCACGCCCGATCGCCCGCTTCAGCAGCGAGTCGTCCCCCTCGGCGCGGATGATGCTCTGCTGCAGGACGTAGTACGCGATGGCCGCCAGCAGCAGGTTGACGCCGTACACGACGACGGGGGTGCGCGCGAGGTCGCTCTCGTCCATCCACCGGGTGGTGAACGGGTAGAGCGAGAGCCAGAACAGCAGGTTCAGGTTGGCCCACAGGACGGTGCCGTTGATGCGCTGGCACAGCTGGAACATGTGGTGGTGGTTGTTCCAGTAGATGCCGATGTAGATGAAGCTGAGCAGGTAGGTGAGCAGGCCGGTCAGGGAGTCGCTGAGCGCGTGCAGGGTCGGCTGGTCCGGGGTGCGCAGCTCGAGCACCATGATCGTGATGATGATGGCGAGGACGCCGTCGCTGAAGGCTTCGAGCCGGCCGGTGCGCATGTCCCGAAGGCTAGTGGGATTCCCTGCCCTACCTCGAACCTCCGGCACACGATCCCGGACAGCGCGGCAGTGGCTTGCGTCATACGTCGTCGCGGATCGCGCTGCTAGCGTCCGCCACATGCGCAGTGCCAAGGACTTCTTCGCCCCGCTCGCGGTCGGTGCTCCGGCGCCGCTGCGTGAGATACCGGCCCGGCCGAGCCGGGCGATCCACTTCTTCGATCCCAGCAACCAGAAGATGGCCTCGAAGATCCCCGACATGGTCGGCAAGGTCGACGTGCTCCTGGGCAACCTCGAGGACGCCATCAAGGCCGACAACAAGGAGGCCGCGCGCTCCGGGCTGGTGAAGATCGCCCGTGAGACGGCCAGTCTCGGAGGGCAGGGTGGGCCGACCCAGCTCTGGACACGGGTCAACGCGCTCGACTCCCCCTGGGGCCTCGACGACATCACCACGCTCGTCACCGAGATCGGCGACAAGCTCGACGTGGTGATGGTGCCCAAGGTGCAGGGCGCGGAGGACATCCACTACGTCGACCGGCTGCTTGCCCAGCTCGAGGCAAAGGCCGGGCTCGAGCGACCGATCCTGGTGCACGCGATCCTGGAGACCGCCCGCGGCATGGTGAACGTCGAGGAGATCTGCGGTGCTTCTCCGCGGATGCAGGGACTCTCCCTCGGACCTGCCGACCTCGCCGCCGACCGGCGGATGAAGACGACGCGTGTGGGTGGGGGGCACCCCGGCTACCTCGTGCGCCAGGACCCCGCCTCGGGCTCGGAGGAGGACATCGCGGCCGACCGGACGGTCTTCCAGCAGGACCTGTGGCACTACACGATCGCGCGAATGGTCGACGCGTGCGCGATGCACGGGATCTACCCGTACTACGGGCCGTTCGGCGACATCGCCGACGTGGTCGCGTGCGAGGACCAGTTCCGCAACGCCTTCCTGCTCGGCTGCGTCGGCGCGTGGTCGTTGCACCCGAAGCAGATCGCGATCGCCAACAAGGTCTTCAGCCCCGCCCCCGCGGACGTGGCGCACGCACGCCGCGTGGTCGAGGCGATGGGCGACGGCACCGGTGCGGTGATGCTCGACGGGAAGATGGAGGACGACGCCTCCCTCAAGCAGTGCCTGGTCATGGTCGAGCTGGCCGAGCAGCTCGCCGAGATCGACCCCGAGCTGAAGAAGCAGTACGACGAGGTGACCTCGTGACCTCGGAGGACGCGTTCCGGCCGCGACGATCGGTGCTCTACATGCCGTCCTCGAACGAGCGGGCGCTGGAGAAGGCGAAGTCGATCCCGTGCGACGGTCTGATCCTCGACCTCGAGGACGCGGTCGCCCCCGACGCCAAGCCTGCCGCGCGCGAGGCTGCGTGTGCGGCGGCCTCCTCGGGCGAGTACGGGGCGCGCGAGGTCACCATCCGGATCAACGGCGACCGAGCACCGAGTGGCACGCTGACTGACCTCGTCGCGGCCGCCTGTGCAGCCGGGCCCGCCGCGATCGTCGTCCCCAAGGTGAACACGGCCGACCAGGTACGCCGGACTGGCCACGGCTCTCGAGCGATGGTCCGGCAACGACGCCCTGAGCACACCCGCCTCTGGGCGATGATCGAGACGCCGGACGCGATGCTTCACGTCCGCGAGATCGCCACCGCCTCCGAACGGCTCGCGGTGCTGGTGATGGGCACCAACGACCTGGCCAAGGAGCTGTACGCCCAGCACGTCCCCGGTCGGCAGCCGCTGCTGACCTCGCTCGTCCTGTGCCTGCTCGCCGCGCGGGCGACCGGCAGGTGCGATCCTCGACGGCGTCTACAACGACGTGAAGGACAGCGACGGCTTCCTCGAGGAGTGCCGGCAGGGCCGGGAGATGGGCTTCGACGGCAAGACCCTGATCCACCCCGGCCAGGTCGAGGGCGCCAACACCACCTTCGCCCCGTCGTCCGACGCCGTGGAGGAGGCTCAGGGCATCCTCCAGGCCTGGGAGGACGCTCAGTCGAATTCCGGGGCGAGCCCCGGCGTGGTCACCTACAACGGCCGGATGATCGAGAACCTCCACGTCGAGTCCGCCCGCCGTACCTTGTCGATGCACGAGGCGATCCAGAAGCTCGGGTAGACCCATATCCACACTCATTCGGACCCTCGAATACGGCGTGTCGGGGGCCGATTGCATGTGGATATGGCGCCCTTCAGCAGCGGAACAGGAGCGGGGCCTCGCCGATGCGGGCGAGGTAGAGGTCTAGGGCCTCCTCGCGAGGCTTCCATCCGGGTGGTGGGGTCAGCGTCCAGGGACGGCGGTGCCTCCGGGTGAAACAGCGCCCGCGAACGCGTCGAGTGGATCCGCCTGACCACCGATCTACGGTCACTGATCTCGCCGCCTACTACGGCGAGATATTCGAGCCCGTGATCTCGGAACGCAGCCTCACGTGTCACGTCGTGCCGATGCTGCTCCCCGTCCCTGTGATGCGCCCCGTCGTACTCCCCGACCATCCCCGCTTCGACATCGAGCAGGTCTGGGTAGCCCAGCAAGCGCCCGCGGCGGTCGAACACCGGCACGTTGCACAACGGCGCCGGCAACCCGGCGTCCAGGATCCAGACCAGACGTAGCAGGGTCTCCATCGGCGAGCGGCTCTCGTCCGACGCCAGCGCCAGAGCCCGTCGTACCCGCGGGACTCCCGTCCATGCGAAGCGATTGAGGATGTAGAAGCTCATCAGCTGGACAGAGATCAACCGCGCAGCAGCTGTCATGTCCATCGCCACGACTGCCAGGCGTAGTGCGGGCTCGCGCCGCATCACGTCGAAGAGCGCACGTTGGACGGTGGCCACCTTGAGTCCGCCTTTCACCAGACGTTCACTCGGGGCGATGTGCGACAGGTCGATGTCCACTCGCGGATCACGCCGCAACGGCTGGCGTCCGAGTACCAGAGGAACCGGCAGACGCACACCACCTATGCCTTCGCCGTCGAAGTACGCGGCACCGTGCCAGCGCAGCGCCGCCCATCCGGTGACGGCGCCACCCCTCCGGATGCGATGTCCTTGCTCGAAGATTCGCTGTTCGACCACCGAATCGTCGACATCGCTCGGCACGTACAGCCCGGCGGACGTCTGCCGCCAGCCGGAACCGCTCGCCTGTCGCTTGGTGGGACCCGTGACACCCATCGGATCGATCCCCACCGGCGCCACCAGGCCGTCGGGCCGCTCACAGCGGGCCGTCCAGACACTCATATCCACATGCGTTCGGACCGCGACACGCCGGAACACAGGGTCCGAACGAGTGTGGATATGGGTCTCTCCCGATCCAGTACATCCCTCATCGGGAGCCTCAGCCCGCGTCGACCTCGGCGAGGAGGTGCTGGTGGTACTCCCGCTCGAGGTGCTTGGTCAGGGTGAGGGGGTCGACCTTGAGCACCCGCTCCTCCGGGAGTACGACGATCCACCAGCCGGCACCTTCGAGGGCGAGCAGGTCGTCGGCGCGGACGTGGCCGGAGAGGACGGCGCCGAACTGGCGGTGCTCGGTGCCGATGGAGAGGCGGACCAGCCGGCCTCCCGCGACGACGGTCATCGCCGGGATCGCGGTGGGCATCCGGGCCGCGTTCCAGTGCAGCCGCAGCACCGACTCCGGCGCGCAGCAGGCGCGCCCGTCGACCTGGACGGCGAGGGAGCGCAGCTGGCCGATGCCGGGCGACCCGGCCATCCGCGGCAGCTCGGCGAGCAGCGCTGCGTGGGGGAACCCGGCGTGCGCCATCAGGCGGTCCATGCACGCCAGCGCAGGCGCAGGCCTGAGCAGGCGACCCAGGTCGAGGCAGGTACGCAGCGGGGTGGTCACCCTGATCGCCTCCAGCCCCTGCACGTCGCGTGCGCTCAGGCTGCGCCGGACACCTCGTCCGCGGTTGCGCGATCGGGCCAGCTCCAGCGGCACCACGTCGTCGACCACGCCCAGCACGGCGGGATCCAGACCGTGCACCCAGCCCGCCGTACGGTCCACCACGACCGCGCCCGCACCGCCTCCCAGGGCGACCGCCGCCGCGCGGAAGGCCGTCGAGTCACGCGCCGACGTCGCGGCGTACACCCCGCGCAGCACCCGTCGTACCGACCCCGCGCGCAGCAGCCGCTCCAGCGCCGGGCGGGGTACGCCGGCCGCCGCGGCCATCCCGCGGGTGAACGGACGGTCTAGCGGCAGCAGCGCGACCAGGGGGTCGAGAGCGAGCTGGGGGTGCGGGATGTCCATGGCGCCAGCGTCACCCGGCCGGCAGGATCCGTCGAACGGCAATCCACAGGGCCGCCGTACGCGCGATCCCCTGCCTCACCAGGGCGGCATCACCAGGGCGGCATCACCAGGGACGGGGCCACCAGCTCCGGGCGGCAGTCGCAGGTCTTCTCCGGATCCGCGCGACCGGACATCGTCGCCCGCAGGGACGGCGCCATCAGGGGCACCAGGTCGTCGATCTCCATCGAGGCGATCGGCTCGACCTCCAGCACGTAGCGCAGCATCGCCAGCCCGATCAGCTGCGCGCCGACCAGCTCCACCCGCACCGCGGAGGTCTCCAGCCCCATGGCTCGCGCGACGGGGTTCAGCACCGCGCGGTTCACCAGCGCGTAGAACCGCCGGCCCAGACGCGCGTTGCCGACGCTCCCCCGCACCAGCGCCAGCGCGCGCCGCTGCGTGCGCGGGCTCTCGCACAGCAGCAGGAAGCGACGCAGCACCCGCTCGGTGAAGTCGGGTGGGGCGTACGACGGAGCCGGGGAAGGCACCCGAGAAGGGTGCCAGGGAATCAGGACGGTTGGGTGTAGGCGCCCCGGTGGAACAGCAGCGGGGTCTCGGACGCGGGGCCCTCCGGCGAGCCGTCACCCAGGGACAGCTCGCGGACCCGGCCGACGACGATGTAGTGGTCGCCGGCCTCGTGCACCCGGTCGATCTCGCAGTCGACGTACCCCAGCACGTCGTCGATCAGGGGTGCCCCGGTCGAGGCAGGCTTCCAGCCCACCCCCTGGAACTTCTCGGTGCCCTTGGAGGCCATCCCGTTGGAGATGTGCTGCTGGTCGGCGGAGAGGAAGTTCACGCAGAAGAAGCCCGCCTGCCGCATCAACGGCCACGCCCGGGAGGTCTTGGCCGGGCAGAACATCACCAGGGGCGGGTCGAGCGAGACGCTGGAGAAGGACTGGCAGGTCATCCCGACCGGCTTGTCGCCCGACATCGAGGTCACCACGGTGACTCCGGTGGCGAAGACCCCGAGCACGTCGCGGAACTCGCGCGCCCGGGCGGCTGCCTCGGGGTCGTCGACCGGCAGCGGTGTGTGCTCGCCGAGGCGGAGCTCGAAGTCGAAGCCGGTGCCGAGGTAGGACTCGATCAGCTCCTGGCTCGGCCACGTCTCGCGAGCGTCCGGCCGCATCCCCTCGGGGATCTCGGAGTCGGATCTCGCGTCAGGTCTTGGGTCACTCATCACGCCCATTGTCGCGGGTCTCTCACTGGCCGCCGAAGACGTGGCCCCAGTACGAGACGGCCGTGCTCTCGCGGGCCACCCAGCGGGCGTCGTCGACCTGCAGACCCTCCGTCCCGAACTCGACGTCGAAGCCTGCGGGCGACTTCACGTAGAACGAGACCATCTGGTCGTTCATGTGGCGCCCCAGCGTCGCCGACAGCGGCGCCTTGTGCTTGCGCACCCGCTCCAGCGCCCGGCCCACGTCGTCGAGCTTGTCGACCTCGAACATCACGTGCACGCACTTGCTCTCGTTGGGCATCGGCAGGAACGCCAGGCTGTGGTGCCGCGGGTTGACCCCGAGGAAGCGCAGCCACACCTTCGACCCGGGCTCCTTGCCGACGAACTCACCGGGCATGCTCATCGAGTCGCGCAGCCGGAAGCCGAGCACGTCGCGGTAGAAGTGCAGCGCCTCCACGTCGTCGCTCACCGGGATCACCACGTGGCCCATCCCCTGGTCGCCGGTCACGAAGTTCGCGGCGTACGGCGTGACGACGGGCCGCGACTCGTAGGTGATGCCGTGGAAGAGCTCGAAGACGTTGTCGAAGGGGTCGCGGAAGCGGACCAGCTCCTGCACGCGCCGCTCGGCGAGCTCCTCCGGGGTGCCCTCCTCGAACTCGACCCCCGCCTTGGCGAGGTGCTCCCGCGCGTCCTGGAGCGCGGGGTGGTCGGCCAGCTCCCAGCCGACGCAGGAGAGCTCGTCCTTGTCGGAGGGGAAGACGACCAGCCGGGCCGAGACCTCGTCGATGCGGAAGTAGAGGTTGTCCGGGTCGGGCCCGCGCCCCTCGCCGAGGCCGAGCACCTTGCTAGCGAACGTCTTCCACGCCTCGAGGTCGGTGCTGGCGACGCGGGCGTAGCCCATGCTCTTGATGTCGATGGTCATGCGGCACGCTCCACGTGGCGGGCAAGGAAGGCAGTGGTGATCTCGCGGAACTCGTCGGCCGCCTCGATCTGCGCCCAGTGCCCGCAGTTGGGGAAGACATGCAGCTGGGCCTTCCGGATGGTCTTCAGCGCCACGAACGCACCGTCGAGCGGGTTGACCCGGTCCTCGCGGCCCCAGGTGAGCAGGGTGTGCTGGCGCAGCTGGTGGGCCTCGCGCCAGAGCAGGCCGTCCTCGAAGGTGTCGGGGTTCCAGAACGACATCCCCATGGAGGCCATCGCCGCCTGCGCACCCGGCGCCGTCGCGTCGGCGAAGCGCTCCTCCACCAGCTCGTCGGTCACCAGCTTCTGGTTGACGACCATGCAGGAGATGAACGCGCGCAGCCGCTCGCGGGTCGGGTCGCCGGCGAAGTCCATCAGCCGCTGCACGCCCTCGGTCGGGTCGGCGTGGAACAGGTTGAGCGAGGCACCGCCGGGACCCATCAGCACCAGCCGGCCCACGCGCTCGGGATAGCTCAGCGCGAAGCGCATCGCCGTACCGCCGCCCAGGCTGTTGCCGAGCAGGTGCACCCGCTCGATCCCGATCTCGTCGAGCAGGGCTGCGACGTGGTCGGCGGCGAAGCGGTAGTAGTTGCCCTGGACCTCGGGCTTCTCGGAGCCGCCGAACCCGGGCTGGTCGACCAGCAGGGTCCGGAAGTCGGAGGCGAAGCCGGGCAGCGCGGAGCCGAAGTTGCTCCAGGCCGAGGCGCCGGGCCCACCGCCGTGCAGCATCACCAGCGGCAATCCACCCCCGAGGTCGCTGCCCTCGCCGGCCTCGTAGTAGTTCAGGGTGATGCCGCCCGCCTTCGCGGACTTCTGCACCTCGGCCTTGTCCATGGCCTCAGTACATCCCGGGATCGATCTTGTGGCCGAACTCGTGGGCGCCGTACATCTGCAGGGCGCGCTCGGGGTCGTTGGCGGCGTGCACCCGCCCGGCGTGGGCGTCACGCCAAGCACGCTGGAGATAGGTGCCGTTGGCCAGCGCGCGACCGCCGGATGCCTCGAACAGCGAGTCGATGGCGTCGATCGCGCGCTGCGAGCCGAGCACCTGGTCGCGACGTACCTTCAGCCTGGTCTTGAGCGGGATCTTCTCGCCCTTGGCGACGAACTCCTGCTCCTCGCGGATGTTGTTGACCAGCAACGCCCAGGCAGCGTCGATCTCGCTGGAGGCACGAGCGATCCGGACGGCGGCGAAGGGGTCCAGCGAGGCCTTCTCGCCGAGGTACGCGGCTCGAGTCCGCTTCTGCTGCATCTCGACGTGCTCGTCGTAGGCGCCCATCGCCATCCCGATGATCGGCGTGGTGATGGTGCCGGTGAAGATCGAGTGGAACGGCAATTTGTAGAGTTCTGCGCTGTTCTGTTCCTGGCCCGGGCCGAAGCAGCGACCGGTGTCGCCCATCGACAGCGTGAACCCCTCGGGCACGAAGACGTCGTTGACGACGATGTCGTTGGAGCCGGTGCCGCGCAGGCCGACCATGTCCCAGACGTCGATGATCTCGTAGTTCTCGCGGGGCACCATGAAGGTGCGGAAGTCGACCACGTTGCCCTCGGAGTTGAACACCAGGCCGCCGAGCAGCACCCACGTGCAGTGGTCGCAACCGCTGGAGAAGCTCCACTTGCCCGAGAGCGTGAACCCGCCGTCGGCCTGCACGGCCTTTCCGGTGGGGGCGTACGACGAGCTGAGGCGGGTGCTGGTGTCGCTGCCCCACACGGCCTGCTGCGCCTCGTCGGAGAACAGCGCGACCTGCCACGGGTGCACGCCCACGACGCTGGAGACCCAGCCGGTCGATCCGCACGCGCTGGCGATGTCGCGCACCGCTCGGTAGAAGTCGACCGGGTCGGCCTCGAGGCCGTCGAACCGCTTGGGCTGGAGCAGCCGGAAGAACCCGGTCTCCTCGAGCTCCTTGATGGAGGCCTCGGGCACCACCCGTAGCCGCTCCGCCTCATCAGCACGGTCGCGGAACGTCGGCAGCAGGTCGCGGACGCCGTCGAGAACTGCCTGGCTCATCTGGGCACTCCAATCCCTGGGTCTCTCCCGAGATCAATACTAGAACACGTTCTAGGTTTCCGTCCACGACGGCTGGCACGCGCGCCTCGCCGTGGCCGACTGCGCGCCGAGTGACGGCCATGTCCGCCGCACTGTGTGACCGAAACTTGAGGAAATGCGCGAAGTAACGCGCGCATCCGGCAGTTTCACCGGCCAACCAGTGAAACTGCAGCCCCCTCAGCCCTCGGCGTCCTGCTTGGCCTTGAGCTCCAGGGCGATGTCGATGAGCTGGTCCTCCTGGCCGCCGATCAGCTTGCGCTCGCCCGCGACCTGGAGGATCTGGGCGCCGGAGACGCCGTAGCGCTCGGCGGCGTTGCCGGCGTGCTTGAGGAAGCTGGAGTAGACGCCGGCGTAGCCCATCATCATCGTCATCCGGTCCAGGCGGCACTCCTCCGGCATCGCGGGGCGTACGACGTCCTCGGAGGCGTCGATGATCTTCATGAAGTCCACGCCCGTGCGCCAGCCGAGCTTGTCGCAGACGCCGACGAAGGCGTCCAGCGGCGTGTTGCCCGCGCCGGCACCGAACCGGCGCACCGAGCCGTCGATCTGGGTCGCGCCCGCGCGGACGGCCATCACCGTGTTGGCGCAGCCGAGGTCGAGGTTCTCGTGGCCGTGAAAGCCCACGGAAGCCGACGCTCCGACCTCCGCCACGAGCGCGGAGACACGGTCGGCGACTCCCTCCATGATCAGCGCGCCGGCCGAGTCGACGACGTAGACGCACTGGCAGCCGGCGTCGACCATGATCCGCGCCTGCTTGGCCAGCACCTCCGGCGGCTGGGTGTGGCTCATCATCAGGAAGCCGACCGTCTCCAGGCCCAGCTCGCGGGCGAGGGTGAAGTGCTGCTCGGAGACGTCGGCCTCGGTGCAGTGCGTGGCGATCCGGCAGATCGAGCCACCGTTGTCCTGCGCCTCGCGGATGTCGTCCTTGGTGCCGACGCCCGGGAGCATCAGGAAGGCGATCTTGGCCGTCTTCGCGGTCTCGGCCGCGATCTTGATCAGCTCCTGCTCCGGCGTCTTGGAGAAGCCGTAGTTGAAGCTCGAGCCACCCAGCCCGTCGCCGTGGGTCACCTCGAGGACGGGCACACCGGCCTCGTCGAGGGCCGCGATGATCGAGCGCACCTCCTCGCCGGTGAACTGGTGGCGCTTGTGGTGCGAGCCGTCGCGCAGGCAGGTGTCGGTGAGCCTGATGTCCAGGTCACTGCTCCAAGTGCGGCCGAGCTCGTTGAGGGCGGGGTCTCCGAAGACGGTCATGCCCGGGCCATCCCTTCTCCTGCGCGGGTCGCGGCCGCGGTCATGATGTCGAGGTTGCCGGAGTACGGCGGCAGGAAGTCGCCTGCGCCCTCGACCTCGATGAAGACACTGACCTTGGTCTGGCCGCGGGTGTAGTCGGTCGGTGGGTCGAACTGCGGGTCCTGCAGCAGCCGGTAGCCCGGGACGTACTCCTGCACGGCAGCGACCATCGCGTGCACCGACTCGGCGACGGCGTCCTGGTCGTCGTACACCTCCGGCCCGACGGCGCAGAAGATCGTGTCGCGCATGATCATCGGCGGCTCGGCGGGGTTGAGGATGATGATCGCCTTGCCGCTCTCGGCGCCGCCGATCGTCTCCACGCCGCTGCGCCGTGGTGCGGGTGAACTCGTCGATGTTCTGGCGCGTGCCCGGCCCTGCGGACAGCGAGGCGACCGAGGCGACGATCTCGGCGTAGGACACCGGGGTCGCGCGGGAGACGGCCGCGACCATGGGGATCGTGGCCTGGCCACCGCAGGTGATCATGTTGACGTTGTCGGCGGCCGCGTGCTCGTCGCCGTTGACCGCGGGGATCACGGCGGGGCCGACCGCGGCGGGGGTCAGGTCGACCGCGCGGATGCCGGCCTCGGCGTAGCGCGGGGCGTACTCGCGGTGGATGTAGGCGCTGGTCGCCTCGAAGATGAAGTCGGGGAGCTCGTCCTGCTTCAGCAGCCAGTCGACACCCTCGTGGCTGGCCTCGAGGCCCTTCTCCCTGGCGCGGCCGAGGCCCGGGCTGTCCGGGTCCACGCCGATCATCCAGCGCGGCTCGATGCTCCCCCCGTTTTCGGCAGATCGCAGGAGCTTGTACATCAGGTCGGTGCCGATGTTGCCCGGCCCGACGATGGCAGCGGTCTTGGTCACGTCTCTCCTCAGCTGAAAGCGAGCTGGACCGAGCCCAGCCCGTCGAACTCGGCGGTGAATGCGTCGCCGGGGCGTACGTCGATCGCGCGGTGCACGGAGCCGGGCAGGATCACGTTGCCCGCCTCGAGGGTCACGCCGAACGACCCCACCTTCTCGGCCAGCCAGGCCACCGCGGTCACCGGGTTGCCGAGCACCGCGTCGCTGCGGCCCTCGGCGACCTGCGAGCCGTTGCGCAACAACCGCGCGTTGATCGCGGTGAGGTCCAGGTCTTCGGGGCGCACTCGCTCGGCGCCCAGCACGTAGCCGGCCGAGGACGCGTTGTCGGCGATGGTGTCGGCGATCTTGATGTCCCAGTCGGCGATGCGGCTGTCGATCAGCTCGATCGCGGGGGCGACGTACTCCGTGGCGGCGATGACGTCGTCCTCCGTGCAGCCCTCGAGCGGCAGGGCCTTGCCGAGGACGAAGCCGACCTCGACCTCGACGCGGGGGAAGCAGTAGCGCGCGGCCTCGACGGGCTCGTCGGAGGAGACCTCCATGTCGGAGAGCAGGTGGCCGTAGTCCGGTTCGTCGACGCCCATCATGTCCTGCATCGCCTTCGAGGAGAGCCCGACCTTGTGCCCGTTGACCCGCGCCCCGGCGTCGAGGCGGCGGCGGATGTTGGAGAGCTGGATCTGGTAGGCGTCGATCACGTCGATCTCGGGCCACGTCTCGCGCAGTGGCGGGATCGGCCGGCGGTCGGCCTCGGCGTCCCGGAGGGTGTCGGCGACGGTGCGTCGTACGTCCTCGGTCAGCATGGGCCAACAATAGAACCTGTTACAGTTTTGCGCCATGAAGGCCGAGTGCGACGTCCTCGTCGTGGGTGCTGGCGGAGCAGGCATGGCGGCCGCGCTGGCCGCCGCCCACCGAGGCCTGGACACGGTGCTGGTGGAGAAGAGCTCCTACTTCGGCGGCTCGACCGCCCGCTCCGGTGGCGGTGTCTGGATCCCCGGCAACTACGCGCTGCGCGAGGCCGGCCAGGTCGACGCCGACGACGTCACCGAGTCCAAGCGCTACCTCGAGGCCATCGTCGGCGACGTCGTGCCTCGCGAGCGGCGCGAGACCTTCATCGATCGTGGGCCCGAGGTGATGGACTTCCTCCGCGAGCACACGCCGGTGCGGTTCGCCTGGGTGCCGGAGTACTCCGACTACCTCCCCGAGCGACCCGGTGGCCGGGTGCGGGGCCGCAGCGTCGAGCCGGTGCCGATGGACGCGCGCTTCCTCGGTGACGAGCTCGCGCACCTGCACCCGCCGTACACCAAGGCGCCGGCCAACCTGATCGTCACCCAGGCCGACTTCCGCAAGATCAGCCTGGGGCTGCGCACGATCCGCGGACCGATCACCATGGTCCGGGTCATCCTCAGCCGGATCGTGAACAGCCTGCGCGGCCGCAAGATGTACGCGATGGGCAACGCCCTCGCCATCGGCCTGCGGCAGGGCCTCGCCGAGGCCGGCGTCCCGGTCGAGTACGACGCCGAGCTGCGCGACCTCCTCGTCGAGGACGGCCGGGTCGTCGGCGCCACCGTGCTGCGCGACGGTGTCGAGCACACCGTCCGGGCCCGTCGCGGGGTGATCCTGGGCAGCGGCGGGTTCGAGAAGAACCTCGAGCTGCGCGAGCGCTTCCAGCCGAGGCCGACGAGCACGGAGTGGACGACCGGCGCCCCCTCCAACACCGGCCTCGGCCACCTCGCCGGGATGGCGATCGGCGCCGACACCGCCCTGATGGACGACGCGTGGTGGGGGCCCACGATCCCGCTCCCCCGCGGCCCGTGGTTCGCACTGGCCGAGCGCAACCTGCCCGGCTCGATCATCGTCAACGGCGCCGGCCAGCGGTTCATGAACGAGGCGCTGCCGTACGTCGAGGCGACCCATGCCATCTACGCCGGCGAGGCGACCGGGGTGCCGCACGTGCCGTCGTGGCTGATCGCCGACCAGCGCTACCGCAACCGCTACCTCTTCGCGGGCCTGTCGCCGCGCCAGGCGTTCCCGGGCCGCTGGTACAAGCACGGCACCGTGAAGAAGGCCGAGTCGCTGGAGAAGCTGGCAGCCGAGATCGGCGTACCCCCGGAGTCGCTGCGCGCGACCGTCGAGCGGTTCAACGGCTTCGCCCGCACGGGTGTCGACGAGGACTTCCACCGCGGTGAGAGCGGCTACGACAAGTACTACTCCGACCCGACGGTGAAGCCGAACCCGTCGCTGCACGTCATCGACCAGGGTCCGTTCTACGCCGTCAAGATCGTGCCCGGCGACCTCGGCACCAAGGGCGGCCTGGTGACCGACGAGAGGGCACGGGTGCTGCGCCCGGACGGCTCGGTGATCGAGGGGCTCTACGCCGCCGGCAACGTCTCCGCGGCCGTGATGGGCAACACCTACGCCGGGCCCGGGGCGACGATCGGGCCGGCCCTGGTCTTCGGCTACCTCGCCGCCGAGGACATCGCGAACTCTGCCGGTGAGCGCACCTCCGCGGTCGAGCGGAGTCGAGACCACCGGAGGCCTCGTAGTGCCCATCGACCCCGACGTCGCGATCGGCGCCCAGCTCCCCGACCGCACCTTCTCGTGGGAGAGCTCCGACGTCCTGCTCTACCACCTCGGCATCGGCGCGGGCAGCCGTCCCGGCTCGCAGGTCGACCGTGCCGCGCTGCGCTACACCCTCGACGACGACGACCTCCAGGTGCTGCCCAGCTTCGGTGTGGTCGCGCCCACCTTCCACGAGACCGACCCGCCGCCGCTCGACCTGCCCGGCTGCAAGATCGACCTCGCCCAGGTGGTCCACGGGAGCCAGTCGATCCAGGTCCACGAGCCGATCCCCACGTTCGGCTCCGCCACCCTGCGCACCCGGATCACCGACGTCTGGGACAAGGGCAAGGCAGCGGTCATCTGGCAGGAGGGGCAGGCCGTCGCGGCCGACGGCGACCCGCTGTGGACCGTGCGCTCGTCCATCTTCGTGCGCGGCGAAGGTGGCTGGGGCGGCGATCGCGGCAGCTCCGACCGCAGTCGAGGTCCCCGACCGCTCGCCGGACTGCGACGCGTCGTACGACGTGACGCCGCAGCAGGCCCTGCTCTACCGGCTCTGCGGCGACCGCAACCCCCTGCACGCCGATCCGGACTTCGCCGAGAAGGCGGGCTTCCCCGCGCCGATCCTGCACGGCCTGTGCTCGTGGGGGATCGTGCTGCGCACCCTGACCGACGAGCTCCTCGACGCCGACGCCGCCGCAGTCCGCGGGTTCACCGCCCGCTTCGCCGGCGTCGTCTTCCCCGGCGAGACGATCAGGGTCCAGGGCTGGCGCACCGACGACGGCATCGCCGCCTCCGCCACCATCGCCGGCGACGGTGACCGCGACGGCGCCCCCGTCCTCGCCGACTGCCTCCTCACCCCAGCCTGAACCGCATATCCACACACGTTCGGACCCCGACATGCCGAACGAAAGGGTCCGTTCGCATGTGGATATGCGGCAGGGAGGACCGGTCAGCGGGTGAGGGAGGCGACGAAGTCGAGCTTGTCGCGGACCGGGGCGGGGATGACGAAGGGGTAGAGGTCGTCGTGGCCCATGCTCCGGTTGATCATGTTCAGCGCGACGCTCAACGGGATCCAGATGCCCACCACCACGTCGCCGAAGTGCTGGAAGGCGTCGATCGACCCGACCGTCGTCAGGCCGTACTCCGACGCCGTCTCGATCGTGTCGCAGATGTGCAGGTAGTGCGCCCAGCTCTCGGCGAAGTCCTCGAACGGGTGCATCGTCGCGTAGGAGGAGATGTACGACGCCTCCCAGCCCGCAGGGGCGCCTTCGTCGTAGTGCCGGTCCAGCGCCTCCTGGTAGCTGGTCGTCTCGTCGCCGAACAGCTCGCGGTAGGTCGTACGGCGCTCCCCGTCGACGAGCTGCCAGTCGTAGTAGTGGCCGGACTCGTGCCTGAAGTGGCCGAGCATCGTGCGGTAGGGCTCCCCCAGCTGCTCGCGCAGGCGCTCTCGGTGCGAGGCACGGCTCTCGGCCAGGTCGATGGTGATGACCCCGTTCGCGTGCCCGATCACGACGTTCTCGTCGGCACTGCTGAGCAGGTCGAAGGCGAGACCGTTCTCCTCGTCGACCGACTTGGGCACGATCGGGAGGCCGCGCACGGTCAGCTCGTGCACCAGGTGGCGCTTGGCCTGCTCGGCGGTCCGGTACGCAGCCAGGCCCTCGGCGTCCGCGTCGTTGGGACGGGTCCGGGTCAGCGAGCAGGACAGGCACTGACCGCCCTCGACGTCGGTCAGCCAGGTGCAGCCGGAGAGCCGCGAGGTTGCGGCACACGTGCCAGGTGTCGCCGTCCGCGTCGACGTAGCGCCCGTCCTCGACCGGGACGATCTCCTGCTCCTCGCGCGAGTAGCCCAGCCTGCTGCCGCAGGAGACGCAGCGGGAGTTCTCGAAGTACAGCGCGTTCTGGCACACACGGCAGCGGAAGGCTTTCACCGGCGCAGCCTGCCACGTACGGGTGGGGCGCCGGCGGGCAGGTTGCTGCTGACAGGATCGGCCCCATGACGCTGGAGACGTGGACTGCGGGCGAGCACACCTACGAGGGCACCACCCATCCGACGTACCGCAAGGGGACCGGACCCGGCGTGGTGATCATCCACGAGATCCCGGGCATGACGCCCGAGGTGATCGCCTTCTCCGAGGAGGTCGTCGCGGCCGGATTCACCGTGGTGATGCCCAGCCTGTTCGGCACCCCGGAGCGGAAGATGAGCCTGCCGTACGTCGCGCAGACCTTCGGTCGGCTCTGCGTCAGCAACGAGTTCACCAAGCTCGCGACCGGCGTCACGACGCCGGTCGCCGGATGGCTGCGCAGCCTGGCGCGCGACCTGCACGCGGAGCTGGGCGGGCCCGGCGTGGGCGCCCTCGGCATGTGCTTCACGGGCGGGTTCGCCCTGGCGATGATGGTGGACACCGCGGTCGCCGCGCCCGTGGTGGCGCAGCCGTCGGCCCCGTTCGCGGTCAGCCCGAAGCGGTCCCGCGACCTCAACCTCTCCCCCGCTGACCTCGACGTGGTCAAGCAGCGCGCCGCCGGTGGGTGCCAGGTGCTCGGCCTGCGCTACGAGAACGACCCCGCGGTCGGCAAGCGGTTCGAGACCTTGACCCGCGAGCTCGGTGAGGCGTTCATCAAGGTCGAGTTCCCGGGCCGGAAGCACGCCACCCTCACCGAGCACCGCCAGCAGGAGGGCGTGGACGAGGTCCTGGCGTTCTTCCGGCGCACCCTGCTCGGCTAGACCTCGCCCGCGCCGTGGCGAGCGAGGAACTCGCTGAGCGGACCGGGCAGCTGGGCGCTGCGAGCGCCCCAGTCGTAGACCACGCAGGTCCTGGCCGCGACGTCGTGCAGCGCGCGGTGCGTGCGGCCGACGACGATGCCGACCAGGCCGACCCCGAGCGCCAGGGTGCTCACCGGCAGCACGAGCGTGCGCACCAGCGCAGCCCGTCCGCTGATCGCCGCCCCTTGCGTGGTCACCACCCGCAGGCCGACCAGGCCCTTGCCCGGCGTCCTGCCGGCGATGAGCAGCGAGGAGTACACGTAGAGGAACGCCCACAGCGCCAGCGTCACCGCACCCCACACCCCCGACCTGCTCAGGTCGAACCGGTCGCCGAGAAAGGCGCGGTCCAGCAGTGCGAGCACCGAGTAGATCAGCGAGTACGACGCCAGCACGGCGGCGACGTCGAGCGCGGCGGCGACGGCGCGGCTCGCCGGTCCTGCGTAGTGACCGGTGACCGTGAGCCGCGGCACGACGCTCACGCGTCGATGCCTTGCAGCAGCGGCGGGGCGACCGGTCGCGCGTCCAGCGGACGGCGCAGCAACCGGTCCACGAGCCGGTCGACGATGGTGTCCAGCCCGGCGAGCTGACGCCGGGCCACGTCCAGGGCGGAACCGGCCACCCGGCCGGTGCTCTCCGCGACGATGTCGGGAACCCCCGAGCGCCGTACCAGCGACTCGAGGTCGACGCCGGCCAGCAGCTTGTCCATGTCGATGCGCGCGAGCACCCGGTCGATGTCCACGCGGTCCAGCAGCCGATTGGCGTCGATCCGGTCCAGGACGCGGTTCACGTCGATCCGGTCGAGCACCGCCTCGATGTCGATGTGGTCGAGGACCACCTGGGGATCGACGACGTCGAGCGCGCGACCGGTCAGTCGGCCGGCAAACCGGCCGAGGACGCCCTGCTGGTTCTCGCTCATCGCCTGGTCACGCTCCCAGTGCCGCCCCGCGGTGTCCTCACCCGGAACGGACGACGACCACCTGGATCCTTGCCCTCACAGCATCTCAACCCTGGCGGCCGCCCTCCGCGGCAAGGAACTCGAGTGCCTGCCGGTAGCCGTCGATCCCCTGGCCGACGATCTCGCGGGCGGCGTGCGGCGTCACGACCGAGTGGTGCCGGAACTCCTCGGGACGCGACGCGGGATCGCTGATGTGCAGCTCGACCAGCGGCGCCGTGAGCTGGCCGCAGGCGTCGAACAGGGCATAGGAGTAGTGCGTCCACGCGGCGGCGTTGAGCACCACCGGGGTGGCCTCGTCGGCGGCCTGGTTGAGCCAGTCGAGCAGCTCGCCCTCGTGGTTGGTCTGGCGCACGTCGACGTCCAGCCCCAGCCCGCGGCCCCACTCCACGCACTGCTCGACCAGCTCGGCGTAGGTCGTGTGCCCGTAGATCTCCGGCTGCCGCCGGCCCAGGCGCCCGAGGTTGGGACCGTTGAGGACGAGCACCTTCACGACTGCGCCTTCCCGCTCAGGTGGTCGTACGCCGCCCGCAGCAGCGACTCGTCGGGACCCTCGAGGACCGCCGGCTTCGCCAGGCCGTCCAGGACGATGAAGCGAAGCCGGTTGCCGCGCGACTTCTTGTCCACCCGCATCGTCTCGAGCAGGTCGTCGAAGGGCGCTGCGTCCCAGCGCGTCGGCAGGCCCACGCCGGCGAGCGTCTCGGCATGGAGGGCCGCAGTCCGGTCGTCCAGCCGGCCGGCGAGCCGGGCGAGCTCGGCGACGTAGACCATCCCCAGGGAGACGGCCTCGCCGTGCCGGACCGAGTAGTCGGTGGCGCGCTCGATCGCGTGGCCCATGGTGTGGCCGTAGTTGAGCACCTCGCGGCCGGGGTGCCCGCCCACCCCTCCGGTCTCCTTGAGGTCGTCCACGACCACGTCGATCTTGACCTGGATGGCGCGCTCGGCCAGCTCGCGCAGCCGCTGCGACGAGGGGTCCACCGCGTCGGCGGGATCCTCCTGCACCAGCCGCAGGATCTCCGGGTCCGCGACGAGACCGCACTTCACGATCTCGCCCATGCCCGCGACGAGCTCGGCCGCGGGCAGGGTCGTGCAGCGCGTCGAGGTCGCAGATCACACCGGCGGGCTCGTGGAAGGCACCCACCAGGTTCTTGCCGGCGCCGGTGTTCATGCCGGTCTTCCCGCCCACGGCCGCGTCGACCATCGCGAGCAACGTCGTGGGCACGTGGACGACGCGTACGCCGCGCAGCCAGGTCGCCGCGACGAAGCCGCCCATGTCGGTGGTGGCTCCCCCACCGACGGTGACGACCGCGTCGGAGCGGGTGAACCCGGCCCGTCCCAGCGCCTCCCAGGCCTCTGCGGCCACCGAGGCGGTCTTGGCCCGCTCACCGTCGGGCAGGACGAGCGGAAG
The DNA here is from genome assembly GCA_963839835.1 of uncultured Actinomycetota bacterium. Taxonomy (GTDB): domain Bacteria; phylum Actinomycetota; class Actinomycetes; order Propionibacteriales; family Nocardioidaceae; genus Marmoricola. The sequence continues at coordinate 42,151 of CAWIWO010000009.1, read as the reverse complement.
CACCTCGACCGCGTCGCCCAGCTCGGAGCCCACCTTCTGGGCGAGCCCCTGGAGCGCGACGGGATGCACCACGGCGACGCGCCGTACGTCGGGACCGAGCATCTCCGGCAGCTCACCGATCACGTCGTGGCCCACGACCACGTCGTAGGGCGAGGCGCCCTCGACCCGGAGCCGGGTCGGCTCAGCCACGGATCGCCTCCGCTGTCGACCGCGGAGCGCACCAGCTCGACCACCTCGTCCACGCCGACGCCGTCGGTGTCCACGACGTGGGTCGCGACCGACTCGTAGACCGGGGCGCGCTCGTCGATCAGCTGCTTGATCCGCCCGCGCACGTTGCCCAGCAGCAGCGGTCGGGAGACCCCGAGGCCCACGCGGCTCGCTGCGTCGCTGAGCCCGACCCGCAGGAACACGACCCGGTGGCCGGAGAGCAGGTCGCGGGTGGCTGGGTCGAGGACGGCGCCGCCACCGAGGGCGAGCACCCCGTCGAAGGTGCGCAGGGCCTCGGCGACCGCTGCGCGCTCGAGCGCCCGGAAGTGTGCCTCGCCGGAGTCGACGAAGATGTCCGACACGGAGCGGCCCTCCGCCGCGACCACGTCGTCGTCGGTGTCCCGGAACGGCACGCCCCAGGACTCGGCAAGCCGCCGGCCCACCGTGGTCTTGCCCGCCCCCATCGTCCCGACCAGGACCACGCGGGGACGGGTGGTCGCTTCGGTCACCGGTACCTCAGGGTGTCCAGGTAGCTCTGCACGTTGCGCCGGGTCTCGGTCACCGAGTCACCGCCGAACTTCTCCAGCACCGCGTCGGCCAGCACGAGCGCCACCATCGCCTCCGCGACGATCCCGGCCGCGGGGACGGCGCAGACGTCGGAGCGCTGGTGGTGGGCCACGGCGGCCTCGCCCGTGGCGACGTCGACGGTGCGGAGCGCACGGGGCACCGTGGCGATCGGCTTCATCGCCGCCCGGACCCGCAGCACCTCGCCGGTCGACATCCCGCCCTCGGTGCCCCCCGACCTTCCCGACGTACGACGGATCGCGCCGTCCTCCGAGACGATCTCGTCGTGCGCCTCCGAGCCGGGCGTGGCGGCGAGCTCGAAGCCGTCGCCGACCTCGACGCCCTTGATCGCCTGGATGCCCATCAGGGCTCCGGCGAGGCGGCTGTCCAGGCGTCGGTCCCAGTGCACGTGCGAGCCCAGCCCTGGCGGCAGGCCCTCGACCACGACCTCGACCACGCCACCGAGCGTGTCGCCGTCGCGGTGGGCCTGGTCGATGCGCTCGACCATCAGCTTGGCGGTGTCGGCGTCGAGGCAGCGCACCGGATCCTCGTCGAGGCGCGCGACGTCGTCGGGGGTGGGGACCGACCCCGCCGGAGCCCGCACGCCTCCGAGCTCGATCACGTGCGAGACGAGGCGCGCACCGGTCGCCTGCTCCAGGAACGCGGTCGCCACCCGGCCCAGGGCCACGCGTGCGGCGGTCTCACGGGCCGAGGCACGCTCCAGGACCGGCCGGGCCTCGTCGAAGCCGTACTTCTGCATCCCGACCAGGTCGGCGTGCCCGGGCCTGGGTCGGGTGAGCGCCTCGTTGCGCGCGAGTCCGTCGAGCTCCACAGGGTCGACGGGGTCGGCGCTCATCACCTTCTCCCACTTGGGCCACTCGGTGTTGCCGATCTCGATCGCCACCGGGCCGCCCTGGGTGAGGCCGTGGCGGACGCCGCCGGTGAGGCGCACCTCGTCCTGCTCGAACTTCATCCGCGCGCCGCGGCCGTAGCCCAGCCGTCGGCGCGCCAGGGCCTCGGCGACGTCCCCGGAGGTCACCTGCACGTGGGCAGGCATGCCCTCCAGGATCGCAGTGAGCAGCGGGCCGTGGGACTCCCCCGCCGTGAGCCAGCGCAGCATGCGCGACAGTCTCCCATGCGGTCCTCGGGCTAGTAGCCCAACCCGGTGGCGAGCGAGGGGGCGAGCACGATCCCCAACCACGCGCCGATCAGCATGTACGGCGCGTACGGCAGCCGCGCCCGCAGCGAACGTCGAGAGACGGCCAGGACCACGGCCCCGACGGCGCCGCAGAGGAAGATCAGCACCAACCCGCCGAAGGTCTCGGCCCAGCCGAGGTAGCCGAGCGAGAGGCCGAGCAGCCCGGACAGGCGCACGTCGCCGTACCCCCAGCCGCCACCACCGGTGAGGAACCAGAACGCCAGGAACCACCCGCCCACGACCAGCCATCCCCATGCGGCCCGCTCCAGGGAGGTCGCGTCGCGGTCCAGCAGCGCGGCGACCAGGATCAGGACGACCAGCGCCGGGTAGGCGGGCTTGATCACCCAGCTCGGCAGCAGGGTGGTGCGCCAGTCCACGACGAACAGCGCCACGCCCACCGGGACGGCCGGGACCAGGTAGACCAGCGCGCCGGACCAGCCGACGGCTGCACCGATGCCGGCGCCGGCGACGGCGGCCGCGATCGCCGACCAGAGCGCCAGTCGGGGACGAGCGGCGATGTCGGCGTAGAGCTGCTTGACGGGAGCGGGCGGCAGCTCGGCGGAGAACAACGTCCGGTCCTCGGTGCCGGCTGCGGGCTCGGGCTGGGGTCCGGGCTCGGGCTCGGGCTCGGGGATCCGGGCGATCAGCGCGGGGACCCACCAGCCGAGGGCTCCGCACAGCACGGCGCACACCAGGCCCGCGAGCAGCTGTGAGGAGTCCACGCCCGCAGGTTAGGGGGCCGGAGCCCGGGTCGGGGCGTTCTCCACAGCCCGGCGCGCCAGCTCCGCGCGTCCCGCCTCACGCAACAGCTCGACCTCGACGGTTCGCCCGGTCATCACCTGCAGCTGCAGCACGGCCTGGTGGGCCAGGAGGTCGAGTCCGCTGACGAGCGTCCGCCCGGAGTCGCTGGCGGCCCGGGCCAGCGGGGTGGGCCACGGGTCGTAGACCACCTCGAAGACCGCAGGCACGGAGGCGCATGCCGCGAGCAGCTGCGGGGTCTGCGCGCTCACCGGGATCGTCGAGACGACCAGGTCGGCTGCCACCGCGTCGGTCTCGGACAGCAGACCCACCTCGACCACGGGTGCCGCCGGGTGGGCCGACACGGTGGCCACGGTCTCCTCGACTCGCGCCGGGTCACGCACGAGCAGCCGCGCCGTGGTGCAGCCGCGGTCCGCCAGGGCCAGGAGCACCGACGTGGCGGTCGCCCCGCCGCCGAGCACGACTGCTGAGCGGACCGGGTCGCGCAACCGTTCGGCCATGGCTGCGGCCGCACCCGGCACGTCGGTGTTGAACCCGATGCGCCGCTTCTCGCCGAGCAGCACGGTGTTGGCGGCGTTGGAGCGGCGTGCGTGGTCGTCCAGGGAGTCCAGCAGCGGGACCACCGTCCGCTTCAACGGCATGGTCAGGGACAGGCCACGCCACTGCTCGTCCAGCCCGTCCAGGAACACTTCGAGCTCCTCGGGCGACAGCTCGACCGCGCCGTACGACCAGTCGGCCAGGCCCAGCTCGTCGTACGCCGCCGCATGCATCGCCGGTGAGAGTGAGTGCCGGATCGGCGTGCCGACCACGGCGCACCGGGTCACCACACCCGCTCCGGTCGCGGCCTCAGCACTTCTGGGTCTTCAGGCAGTAGTCCTTGATCCGCTGCAGGTCCGCCTGTCGCTTCGGACCGTCCTGGTCGTAGAAGAGCGTGGTGCCCTTCTCGAAGTCGGGCAGGAAGAACAGCCAGTTGCCCGCCGCAGGGTGCAGGGCCGCTTCGACGGTCTGCTCGCCCGGCGACCCGATCGGCCCAGGCGGCAGTCCCGTGTGCGCGTAGGTGTTGTACGCCGAGCTGTTGCCCCGCTCTGCAGCCGTGGTCCAGACGTCGCCCGAGCGGCCGCTGACGTAGGCGACCGTCGAGTCGAGCTGGAGCGGCAGGCCACGGTCCAGCCGGTTGTAGAGCACCCGGGCGACCTTGGGGTAGTCCTCGCTGCGATTCGCCTCGTACTCCAGGATGCTCGCCACGGTGAGGATCTGCTCCGGGGTGTAGCCCAGCTTCGCCGATGCCGCCGCCAGTCCCTGCAGCTTCTCCGACTCCAGCCTCTTCTCCACCATCTGGCGGAGAAGGCCCACGGCGGTCTGGTTCGGCGGCACCGAGTACGTCGCCGGGTACAGGTACCCCTCCGGGTTGCCCTTCGCCTCGGGCGGCAGACCGATCGATGCCGGGTCCTCCAGCGCCCTGGTGACGGCTCGTCGCGGGATGTCGGTCTTCGCGGCGATGGTCTTCACGATGTTGCGCACGCGGGCGCCCTCGGGCACGACGACGATGTTCTGCATCAGGTTCGCCGGGTCGACGAGCACCTCGAGGGCGTCGGTCGCCTTCATCTGCTTCCTGAGCTGGTAGAAGCCGACCTGGATGTTGCGCGCCTTGTCGTTGGAGCGCGCGGCGTCGTTGAACGCATCGACGCTCTTGACCACGCCGCGGGACTTCAGGTCACGGCCGATCTGGGCCGACGTTGCCCCGCTCTTGACCTCGACGACCACCGAGCCGGTCCCGGGCCCGGAGTAGTCGGGCGCCGAGCCGAGTCGCGAGCCCACCTGGTCGACGACCCACCGGCCACCGAAGAAGACCCCGGCTGCGATCACCAGGAGCGCGACCAGCACCGGTAGGCACCCACGCAGCGGCCGCCGCCGGTGGTGCTGCTCGTCGTCCTCGTCGGGCACGTACGCGCGCTCGTCGTCCAGATCGGTCACGCGTCGGTCCGTCCCTGGCTCGTGCTCCCGGGCGCCACCGGCTCGCCGGCACGGCGGCCGGTCTGCCGCTCACGCTCGAGGGCTCCCTGCAGGATCACGACCGCGGCGGCCTGGTCGACCACCGCCCGGCGCTTCCTGCCCTTGCGGCCCTGCGCCCGCAGCTGCCCCTCGGCGGTCACGGTGCTCAGGCGCTCGTCGCACAGGCTGACCGGCACCGGCCGGATCCGGGTCGCCAGCTCGCGCGCGAACGCTCGCACCTTACCGGCAGCCGGTCCCTCGCCCCCGGACATCGAGCGCGGGAACCCGACGTACACCCACGCCGCGCCCACCTCTCCGGCGAGCGTGGCCAGCCGGTCGAGGTCACCCGTGCCGCGCGCCACTGTCTCCACCGGAGTCGCCAGGATGCCGTCCGGGTCGCTCGCGGCGACCCCGATGCGGACGTCGCCGGGGTCGATGCCGAGGCGTACGCCGCGGAGGTCATCGGGCATCGAGCGGCCTAGGCGCCGGAGCCCGCGAGCGCCCGCCGGATCGCCGCCAGTGCCTCCTGCGTTCGACCGGTGTCGGCACCACCGCCCTGGGCCACGTCGTCCTTGCCGCCGCCCTTGCCGCCGAGCACCTCGGAGGCGGCCCGGACCAGGCTGTTGGCCGAGATCCCCGCAGCCCGGCCGGCGTCGTTGACCGCGACCACGACAGACGGCTTGCCCGCGGAGGTCCCCACGATCGCCGCCACTCCCGGGCGCTCCGCCGGGAGCCTGCCGCGGATGTCCAGGGCCAGCCGTGCGTACGTCGCCGCCGCCCGCACCGGTGGCCTCGTGCCCGACGAAGGAGGTGCCCTCGACGTCCTGCGCCGATGCAGCGAGCTGGGCGGCGCCGGCCAGCAGCTGCTGCAGCCGCACCTGCTCGATCTCCTTCTCCGCCACTCGGAGGCGCTCGACGAGGTCCTCGACCCGTTCCGGAAGCTCCTCCGGGCGCACCTTCAGCGCCTCGGTCAGCTGGGCGACGAGGAGGTGCTCGCGCGCCAGGAACCGGTAGGCGTCACCGCCGACGAGCGCCTCGACCCGGCGTACGCCGGAGCCGATCGAGCTCTCGCCGAGCAGCTTGACCACACCGAGCTGGCCGGAGCTGTGCGCATGGGTTCCGCCGCAGAGCTCTCGTGCCCAGTCCCCGACGGAGACCACCCGCACCTCGTCGCCGTACTTCTCCCCGAACAGCGCCATCGCGCCCGAGCGCACCGCCTCGTCCTGGGTCATCGTCTCGGCGTAGACCTGGAGATCGGCCATCACCAGGTCGTTGACCCGGGCCTCGACGTCGTGCATCGAGGACTGCGGGACCGATCCGGAGGCGGAGAAGTCGAACCGGAACCGGCCCGGGGAGTTCTCCGACCCGGCCTGGGTCGCGGTCTCGCCGAGCGCTTCGCGGAAGGCCTTGTGCACCATGTGGGTCGCGGTGTGCGAACGGCTGATCGAGGCCCGGCGCTCGATGTCGACGAGCCCCTGCGCGCGGGCACCGAGCGTGACCTCGCCGGAGAGCACCTTGACCTTGTGCACGATCAGGCCCGAGATCGGCGACTGGACGTCGTAGACCTCGAGGCGGGCACCGGACTCCAGCTCGATGACGCCCTGGTCCGCGAGCTGTCCACCGCCCTCGGCGTAGAACGCCGTGCGGTCCAGCACGAGCTCGACCTCGTCGCCCTCGCTCGCCGACTCGACCTGGCCCGCCGGGCCGACCAGCCCGCGGACCTCCCCCTCGCTGACGATCTCGTCGTACCCGGTGAACTCCACCCGCCGGCCCAGGGAGTCGGCGATGTCGCGGTAGGACCCCGCGTTGGTCTGCTGGCCCTTCTTGGCCCGTGCGTCGGCGCGGGCGCGCTCCCGCTGCTCGTTCATCAGGCGGCGGAAGCCGTCCTCGTCGACGGAGAGCCCCTTCTCCTGCGCCATCTCCAGGGTCAGGTCGATCGGGAAGCCGTAGGTGTCATGCAGGGCGAACGCCTGGTCACCCGGTAGCTGGGTCGTGCCCGCGGCCTGCAGCTGCGTGGCCGCCGTGTCGAAGATGCTGGTGCCGGTGCGCAGGGTCTGGCGGAACGCGTCCTCCTCCGCGTACGCGGTGGTCGAGATGCGGTCCCAGTCGCGGTGCAGCTCGGCGTAGGTCTCGCCCATCTTGTCCCGGCTCACCGGCAACAGCTCAGGCAGTGAACGGTCCTCGAACCCCAGCAGCCTCATCGAACGTACGGCGCGGCGCAGCAACCGCCGCAGCACGTACCCGCGCCCCTCGTTCCCGGGGGTGACTCCGTCGCCGATCAGCATCATCGAGCTGCGCACGTGGTCGGCCACGACGCGGAAGCGGACGTCGTCGTCGTGACTCGCGCCGTACTTGCGGCCGGTGAGCTCCTCCGCCTTCGAGATCACGGGGAACATCACGTCGATCTCGTACATGTTCTCCACGCCCTGCAGGAGGAACGCGACGCGCTCGAGGCCCATGCCGGTGTCGATGTTCTTCTTCGGCAGCGAGCCGGAGATGTCGAAGTCGGCCTTGGAGCGCACCGCGCTCAGCTCGTCCTGCATGAAGACGAGGTTCCAGATCTCCAGGTAGCGGTCCTCGAGCTCGGGGGCCATGTCGGTGCCCATCGCCGCCCAGTCCGCCTCCGGACCGTGCTCGGGACCGCGGTCGTACAGGATCTCCGAGCAGGGGCCGCCGGGACCGGGCACGCCCATCGACCAGTAGTTCTCCTTGCGGCCGAGCTTGACCACGCGGTCCTCGGGCAGGCCGGTGACCTTGGTCCACAGGTGCAGCGCCTCGTCGTCCCCCTGCAGCACCGAGGGCCAGAGCCGGCTCTCCTCGAGGCCCCAGCCGCCGTCGGCGAGCGGCTTGGTGACCAGGTCCCAGGCCAGCTCGATGGCACGCTCCTTGAAGTAGTCACCGAAGCTGAAGTTCCCGCACATCTCGAAGAACGTGCCGTGCCGGGTCGTCTTGCCGACGTCCTCGATGTCCGGGGTCCGGATGCACTTCTGCACGCTGGTCGCCCGCGGCCACGGCGGCGTCTCCTCGCCCAGGAAGTAGGGCTTGAACGGCACCATGCCCGCGTTGACGAACAGCAGCGTCGGGTCGGGCACCAGCAGCGACGCCGAGGGCACAGCCTGGTGACCGGCGGCTTCGAAGTGCGCGACGAAGCGACGTCGGATCTCGGCGGTGTCCACGGTCAGTCAACCTCCAGCTCGTACGGTGCGCTTGGCTCCAGCGCCTTGGGTCCATCAAGCGCGAGCCCCAGGCGCTCGCGCAACTCGGTTTCCTTCTCGGTGCTGCCGGCGCGCACCTCCTCGGCGAAGAGGTGGGCGCCCACGGAGAGCGCCGCGAGCCGGTCCTGCAGGCCCTCGGGCGTCAGCGCCTCGGCAGCACGGCGAACCTTGAGCACGGCGTAGACCCCGACCCCGGCTCCGGCTGCGAACCAGAAGCCCCGCGATCATGCGGCCTTACGCTCCTCGGCCCTCATCGCCGCGCCAGGCCTCCTTGGTCTCCCGGCGACGCTGCTTGCGGGCACGGCGCACCTCGCGCCTGATCTCGAACCAGATCCGGTTGCGCGACTCGGGCGAGAGGGCGCGGGCCACCCCGTGACCGAACGCGACGACCTTGACCAGTGGCTCGCCGAAGGTCGGCGCTGAGGACCACCCGGTCCGGGACGTTCGGCAGCGGCCTCTCGAGGCCGGCGTCCGTGATCAGGTACGACGCGTGGTCGCCGGCATACGCCCTCGACAGCTCGGCAGAGTCGCGCTCCAGGGTGACGGCCCGCTCCTCGAGCGCCTCGAGCCGCTGGCGCAGCAGCTCGGTCTCGGCATGGGAGGTCGCGAGGGCTCGCCGTGCGGCTGCGCGGCTGCGCAGCACGACCACGAGGACGACAGCCACGATCAGCACGACCACTGCTACAGCGACCTGGAGGGGCGATCCCATGGGGCCCGACCCTACCTGCCGCGGATCAGCCGCCGGACTCGCTCCCAGCGCTCGCGCAGGGCGGACTCCGCGCCCAGGTTGGTGGGCCGGTAGTACGTCGCATCGGCCACCTCGTCGGGCGCGTACTGCTGCTCGGCGATGCCGAAGGGCGCGTCGTGGGAGTACTGGTAGCCCTTGCCGTGCCCGATCTTCTTCGAACCCGCGTAGTGGGCGTCGCGCAGGTGCGCCGGCACGGCACCGATCTTCCCGGCACGTACGTCGGCGCTCGCGGCGTCGATGGCCTTGATGACGGCGTTCGACTTCGGCGCCAGGGCCAGGTGGATCACTGCCTGCGCCAGGTTGAGCCGTCCCTCCGGCATGCCGATCATCGCCACTGCCTGGGCGGCCGCGACTGCGGTGGTCAGGGCGGTCGGGTCCGCCAGCCCGATGTCCTCGCTGGCCAGGATCACGAGTCGACGCGCGATGAACCGCGGGTCCTCACCGGCCTCGACCATCCGCGCCAGGTAGTGCATCGCCGCGTCGGCGTCGGACCCCCTGATCGACTTGATGAACGCGCTGACCACGTCGTAGTGCTGGTCGCCCTGCCGGTCGTAGCGCACCGCCGCACGGTCCACGGCGGTCTCGGTGGTGGCGAGGTCGACGTGACGACCTCTCCGGCCGGACCATCGCCGGTCGAGCTCCCGAGACCACTCCGGCAGCGCCGGCGGCCGCCTCGAGGTAGGTCAGCGCCCGTCGGGCGTCGCCTCCGGCGAGCCGGACCAGGTGCTCGAGCGCCTCGGGCTCGAGCGTCACCCGGCCGGCGAGGCCGCGCTCGTCGGAGAGTGCGCTGAGGACGACGCCCCGGACGTCGTCGTCGTCCAGCGGCTCCAGCGTGAGCAGCAGCGAGCGCGACAGCAGTGGCGAGATCACGCTGAAGAACGGGTTCTCCGTCGTCGCCGCGACCAGCGTCACCCACCGGTTCTCCACCCCGGGGAGCAGCGCGTCCTGCTGGGCCTTGCTGAACCGGTGCACCTCGTCGACGAACAGCACGGTCTCCTGGCCCGACCGCGCCAGCCGGGTGCGGGCACCGTCGATGGCGGCCCGGACCTCCTTGACCCCCGCGGCCACGGCGGAGACCTCCACGAAGTGACGGTTGGTCTGCCCGGACACGATCGCCGCGATCGTGGTCTTGCCGCTGCCCGGTGGACCCCACAGCAGGAGGGACATCGGCTGGTCGCCCTCGACCAGCCGGCGCAGCGGCGAGCCCGTCGCGAGCAGGTGCTGCTGGCCGACCAGCTCGTCGAGCGTCCGGGGTCGCATCCGCACCGCCAGCGGCGCCGACTCGTGGGCGTTGCCGGACAGGGTGCCCCCCGAGCCGGTCGGAGGACCGGCCACGCCCGGCTCCTGCGCGTCGTCGTAGGTGAAGAGCCCGTCATCCATCGCCCCGACCCTAGTTCGCCGAGCGGGGCATCCGTGTACGCGTCTCCCCGCCGAGAGGGGTTTCGCTGCACGCCGTACGACCCCCGCCGGGCTTTCCCGCCCCCGCGTCGGCCCGTCGTCGCCGAGCCGCGTGCACGAATCCCCCGATGGGCGCTTCAGGGCGTGCAGCAAACCCCCGCTCGACGAGGTGTCAGGAGACCCCGGCCTGCTCGATCAGCGCGTCGCGGGCCTCACGCCGGCGCCGTTGCTCGGCGGGGTCGGGCACCGGGACGGCGGAGACCAGACGACGGGTGTAGTCGTCCTGCGGGTCGCTGACCACCTGGCGCGTGGGACCGGTCTCCACGATCTTGCCGTAGTGCATCACCGCGACGCGGTCGGCCAGCATCTCCACGACGCCCAGGTCGTGGCTGATGAACAGGCAGGCGAACCCTTGCTCGCGCTGCAGGTCCTGGAAGAGGTCGAGGACCCGCGCCTGCACCGAGACGTCGAGGGCCGAGGTCGGCTCGTCGGCGACGAGCAGCCGGGGTTCGAGCGCGAGCGCGCGGGCGATGCCCACCCGCTGGCGCTGCCCGCCGGAGAGCTCGTGGGGGTACCGGTTCCGGAAGCCACGCTGCAGCTGGACGCTGTCCAGCAGCGCCTCGACACGGTTGCTGAGCTCCTTGCCGCGGAGCTTGCGGTGCAGGAACAGCGGCTCGCCGATCGACTCGCCGACCGGGAAGCGGGGGTTGAGCGAGGAGCCGGGGTCCTGGAAGACGATGCCGACCTGGTCGCGCAGCGGCCGCAGGTCCTTGGTGGAGGCGCCCTTCATGTCGATCCCCGCCACCGTCAGCCGACCACCCGCGACGGGGAGCAGGCCGACCACCGCACGACCGATGGTCGTCTTCCCTGAGCCGCTCTCCCCCACCAGGCCGAGGACCTCCCCCTGGTTCAGGGTCAGCGAGACCTCGTCGACCGCCCGGAAGACCGGCTGGTTGCCGCGCTTGGGGTACTCCAGGACGAGGTCCTCCGCGACCATCACCGCCTCGCCGACCGCCGGGTGGGCCGAGCCAGCGGCCTCGGTCCCCTCCTCGGCTCGCTCGTTGGTGAAGGTGCTGCCGAAGTGCGGCACCGATCCCAGCAGCTGCTGGGTGTACGGGTGCTGGGGCGAGGTGAAGATCTGGTCGGCGGTGCCGGTCTCCACGATCCGCCCGTTCTGCATCACCACGATGCGGTCCGCCATGTCGGCGACCACTCCCATGTCGTGGGTGATCAGCACGATGCCCGCGTTGACCCGCTCGCGCAGGTCACGCATCAGCTTGAGGATCTCCGCCTGGACGGTCACGTCGAGGGCGGTGGTCGGCTCGTCGGCGATGAGCAGCTTCGGCTCGCAGGCGAGCGCCTGCGCGATCATCGCCCGCTGCCGCTGGCCGCCGGAGAGCTGGTGGGGGAAGGCGTCGAACCGACGCTCAGGCTCTGGGATCTCGACCAGCTTCAGCAGCTCGATGGCGCGGGCCTTGGCCTCCTTGGGAGCCATGATGAAGTGGGAGCGCAGGGTCTCCACGATCTGGAAGCCGATCGTGTAGACGGGGTTGAGCGCCGTCATCGGCTCCTGGAAGATCACGGCGATCTCGCGGCCGCGCACGCGACGCAGCGGCGCCCCCTTGAGGCCGATCAGCTCCTGCCCGTTGAGCTTCGCGCTGCCCGACGCGCGCCCGTTCACGGGCAGCAGGCCGACGAGCGACATCGACGACTGGGTCTTGCCCGAGCCGGACTCCCCGACGATGGCGAGCACCTCGCCCGCGTCCACGTGGTAGCTGACCTCACGCGCAGCCGGGAACCACTCGCCGTCGACCCAGAAGGAGACGCTGAGGTCCTCGACCTCGAGGACGGGACCGTCTTCCTCCATGGGACGCGAGTGCCGCTCGGAACCGGTCTCGGGGTGGCCGTTGACAGTGCTCATCGGTGGCCTTTCGCGGCAGGACGTGCGGACGTCTGCGGGTGTGTCAGGGTGACGTCATGGCAGAGGCGTACGGCGAGACGGTCGTGCTGCGGTCGCGCACCATGCAGGGCATCGGCGCGGCCATGGTGGCCATCGCCGTGGTGGGTCTTGTCTCGGCCCTCACCGGGTCCGCCGAGACGCTCGCCCGTTTCGCCGCCCCGCTCCTGCTCTTCGGGCTGCTGGGATGGGCCGCCTTCTGGCAGCCGCGCGTCGAGGTCTCCGCCGGCGGCGTCACGATCGTGAACACCTTCCGGACGATCGAGATCCCCTGGCCGGCGGTCGAGGAGGTGGTCGGCCGCTACGGCCTGCAGCTGCGCACCGCCTACGGCACCGTCACCGCCTGGGGCGCCAGCGCCCCCAGCGGCACAGATCGCGGAAGGGCGCGTCCCAGCGAGGCGGCCTCCGTCGTCGAGGAACGCCTCGCCGCTCTGCGAGCGGCCGGCTGGCTCGAGGACCCGCGGCTGGAACGGCCCACGGCGCGGACGCGGTGGCACGTACCCGTGATCGGCGCTGCCGTGGTGCTGGCGGTGGCCACCCTCACGCTGCCCGGGCTCGCCTGAATACCTTGCTGCGGCCGTCACGTGGGCTCCGACCCCGTCGGCTCCGGCGAGTCACCTCTCGCCTCGGCGCGCTGCTGCCGGACCAGGGCACGATCCATCTCCCTGGCCGAGGGCACCCGCTTCTGCCGCGGGTCGAAGGCGTCGCGCAGGCCGTCGCCGATGAAGTTGACCGAGAGGGCGATCAGGATGATGAAGATGCCCGGCCACCAGAACAGCCACGGACGGGTGGCGAACGCGGTCTGGTAGTCGTCGATCATCTTGCCGAGGGAGACGTTGGGGGACTGCACCCCGAAGCCCAGGTAGCTCAGCGAGGTCTCGAGGAGGACCGCGGTCGACATCAGCAGCGTGGTGTTGACGATGATCACGCCCATCGAGTTGGGCAGCATGTGCTTGCGCATGATCCGGAAGCTGCTGGCGCCGGCGACCTTCGCGGCGTCGACGAACTCCCGCTCCCTCAGGGAGAGGAACTCACCGCGCACCAGTCGGGCCAGCGTCGTCCAGGTGATCGCGCCCAGGCAGATGGCCAGCAGCAGTGGGCTGCTGTGGCGCACCGCCTTGCCGAGGACTGCCCCGATGACGATGATCGGGAAGGTGATCACCAGGTCGGTCAAGCGCATCAGCACCTGGTCGATCCAGCCCCTGAAGTAGCCCGCCAGCGCGCCGATGGTCATGCCGAGCGCCGCCGCGACGATGCCGATCACGAACATCACGTCCAGCGAGGTCTGCGTGCCGCGCATGGTCCGGGCGAACGTGTCCTGGCCGAGCTCGTCCTGCCCGAAGGGGTGCGAGCCGATGGCGAAGCCGTTGCCACCGAGCCAGGAGGGAAGACTGAGCGTCGGGGTGCCTCCGGCGTTGACGAGGTCGGCCTGGGTGTTGGGGTCCCACTTCCACCAGCCCTTGACCCCGAAGATGCCGATCGAGCTGTAGGCCACCAGGATGATCAGCAGCAGCACGACGAGCCCGGCGATCGCCCCGCGGTGCCGGAAGAAGCGGCGCCGGACGATCTGGCTCTGGGAGAGGCCCTCGACCTCCCGCATCTCGATCGCGTTCTCGTTGGTCTCGGTGCTCATCGTCCCGAGACCGCCCGTGGGTTCCAGCGGTGTGTTCGTCATGCCGCCACCCTGATTCTCGGATCCAGCACCGCGTAGATCAGGTCGGCGACGAAGTTGGCCACCACGGCCAGGATCGCCACGATCAGGATGTAGGCCATCACCGGGTCCTGCTGGTTGCGGACCAGGGAGTCGACGAAGAGGTGCCCCATCCCCGACCAGTTGAAGACGGTCTCGGTGATGATGGCGCCACCGACCAGAGTGATGATGTCCACCGGCACGATCGAGGCCAGCGGCATCAGGGCGTTGCGGAACGCGTGCCGCATGATCACCGTCCGCTCGGTGAGTCCCTTGGACCGGGCGGTGCGGATGTAGTCCTGGTTCAGCACCTCCAGCATCGAGGCTCGCGAGTAGCGCGTGTAGCTGGCGAAGGAGATCAGGATCAGCGAGATGGTCGGCAGCAGCAGGTGCCCGAACGTGTCGAGGAGATGGATCCAGAAGCTGCCCTCGAGGTTCGGCGTCGAGGAGTCGGTCGTCGCGAACGGACGGCCGTTGACGGCGGTGTTGTCGACGTAGGCGGGCCAGCTCTGCAGGGCGCGGTCGACGAACAACATCATCGACACCGGGATGGCGGTCAGGGCGGCCGTGCGGGAGGACGCCCGCCAGTCCGGGCCGCCCCAGAGGCGACCCACGAGGACGCCCACGGCGATGGCGAGGATGCCCAGGCCGAGGACCAGGGCCCAGTTCGTCGCGTTGAACACCGCGTCCCAGAACGCCAGCATCGGGAAGTAGAGCACTGCCCCGAGCGCAGCGACGGTGAGGCTGGCACCCAGCGCGCGCCTGTTGCGCAGACCGGTGCTCAGCAGCGTGACCGCGTAGGCCCAGCCGACCGCACTGACGGCGATCAGCAGGAGGTTGACGATGTTGCCGCGGCTGGGGGTGGTGAACCAGTCGCTGACGTTGATGTAGACGGCGAAGACCACGACGACGGCGGCGACGATCCCGAACACCTGCAGTCGCCGTCGCCCGCTGCCGCCCATCGCTGCCGAGACGATGGCACCGGCCACCAATGCGACCAGGGCGATCGTCTCCACGGACAGGTGTGGATCAGCCAGGAAGTTGTTCAGGTCGATGGCCAGGAACGTCTTCGCCAGCACCGCGACCCAGAAGACCGGCAGCGAGTAGAGCAGGAACGACAGGAAGGTGATCGAGTAGTCGAACCCGGTGTACTGGCGCAGCGCGCTGACCAGGCCGACGACGACGCCGACGATGATCGCCAGCACGGTGGCCGCGGTCACCAGCTGCAGCGTGGTGGCGATCGCACCCTTGAGCTCGCTGCTGACCGTCTGGTTGATGCCCCAGTCGCGTCCCATGTCGCAGTTGCCCACCGCGCACCCGGCGACACCCTTGAGCCAGGCGAAGTAGCGCTCGATCACGGGCTGGTCGAGCTTGAGCTCTGCGATCCGGTTCTGGATCAGCTGGGCCTTGTTGGGCGAACGGCTGGTGCGCAGGTCCTGCAGCGGGTCGATCGAGGCGGCCACGAGCAGGTACATCACGAACGTCGAGATGAGCACGACGAGGGCTGACGTCAGGAATCGACGGATGAAGAAGGTGATCATCTAGGAGTTGCGACCTCCGTTGATGGGATCCCACACGCTACACCGCAGATGGGGTGCCGCGACCAGGGTCGACGGCACCCCATCTGGTGGTGATGCTCAGGGAGTGGTGGTCTCCGACGGCCTCACTTCGAGGCCGGCCTCCAGTTCCAGTAGTCGTAGAACATCGTGGGCGACAAGACGATGGGCTTCACACCCGCCAGGCGGGTCTTGTCCCACATCACGGCCGCCGGGAACTGGAAGATCGGCATCCCGATCGCGTCCTTCCACAGCTGCTTGTCGATCTCGGTGACGATCGGGAGCTGGGCGTTGGTGTCGATCGTGCCCGCCAGCTTCTGGTACAGCGAGTCGATCTCCTTGCTGCCGTAGCCGGTGTAGTTCTCGCCACCGCCGGTGCCGTAGATCGCCACGTCACCGGTCACCGCCGTGGTGGTGGCCTGCCAGCCGAAGAACACCGCGTCGTAGGTGCCGTCGCCCAGCTTGGAGCTCCAGTCGGCGTCACCGTTGTCGATGATGTTGAAGCCGGCCTTGGCGAGCGCGGGCTTGTCGATCTGGAACTCCGCAGCACGACGCGGGTTGGTCTTGTCGTACATCAGCCGCACGTCGACGGGTGTCTTCACGCCCGCCTGCTTGAGCAGCTTCAGGGACAGGGCCGGGTCCGTCTTGGCGAAGTCGGCGGAGCCGTTCGCCGCCGAGACCTCGTCGTAGCCCGGGGTCTCCGGCACGCGGAGGAACGAGTTGCGCACGTTCTCGTCAGGCACGATCGGCTTGATCAGCTTCTGCACGATCTCGTTGCGCGGCACGCCGTGCAGGAAGGCCTGGCGGACCAGGAGCGCCTTCTGGGCGTCACCCCCGTAGTTCTTGGGGTCGAAGGGCCCGTTGTTGTTCTGCACGAGGTCCATGTGCTCGTAGGTGCTCTCCACGCCCTTGTGGATCTCCACGCCGGAGAGCTTCTCGCCCGCCTGGACCAGGTCGGTGGTGACCTGCGGGTCCATCAGCGCGATCTCCTTGTTGCTCAGCTGCTGCAGCTGGGAGTTCGCGTCGGGGTTGAACCGGACGGTCACGCTGTCGTAGATCGGCTTGCGCTCACCCTTGTAGTACGGGTTCTTCTTCAGGGTGACGTAGCTGTCCTTCTTCATGTCCGAGATCACGTACGGGCCGTAGGAGAGGTACTGGCCCTTGTCCGGGGGCATCGAGTTGTAGTCGAAGCCGGTGTTCCAGACATCGGCGATCTTCGACAGCGCTGCGGCGTCCTTGTCGTCGATCGCCTTGATGACAGCGGCCTTGGCCTCCGTCGGGTCCTTGATCCCGAGCGCCTTCTGCGCGATGTAGTGCGCGGGGAGGTCGGCGGTCCAGGGACCCATGTCGAACTGCCAGTCGGCGAACGGCTTGCTGTAGACGAGGGTCATCGTCCGGTTGTCGTCGCTGAGCTTGGGGGTCTCCTTGACCAGGTTCAGGCTAAGGCCCTGGGAGACAGCGGCGTTGTCGAAGTAGACCTGGTTGCCGCTGGGCTTGGCCGCACCGGTCGCCTTGTCGCGCTTGACCTTGTCACCGCTGACGGTGTTCACGTTGCCGCTCGCCGAGGCCCAGTAGAGGAGCAGGTCGGCTGCGTCGTACGGCGTGCCGTCGGACCACTTGGCGTCCGGGGAGACGGTGTACTTCACCGTGAGGGGGTTGTCGCTGACCTTCTCGTAGCTGCCGTAGGTCTTGTCCGTCTTCAGCTCGGAGTTCTCGTCCTGGTAGTAGAACTGGCTGCTGGTGAGGTAGCGGATGTTCGCGTTGGTGACGTTGACGCCCGTGCCCGAGTTGTCGTTGTAGGAGTAGAACGGCTGGTTCCACCCCACCGAGATCGACTTCGCGGCGGTCTTGGACTGTTTTTCGTCCTTGTTGGACGTCCCACCGCAAGCCGCCAGCGCCAGGCTGAGGCCCGCGACCACCGACACAGCGGTGACCACTCGACTACTTCTCACGAGATTCCTCCTTGGTGCGCCCAGAGCGCTACCGGACAGGTGCGGGGCCACACTCGGGCCTCCACGGACAGCCAGACACTAGGCACCCTGGACCGGGATGGCACCCCCCGTGCGCGAAATCCCCCGGATTGTTACCAAGGTGCGATCAAACGGCCGTTGTCATTCGGCCGGCGCGCCGCCGGACGGCACATTTTGGTCCGGTCGGGCGTCCACGCCGGACTCCTTGCGCTGCTCCGGCGAGACTGGCGCAGGAGCTCCGGTCAGCGGGTCGAACCCGCCACCGCTCTTCGGGAAGGCGATCACCTCGCGGATGGAGTCCGAGCCGCTGAGCAGGGCACAGATCCGGTCCCAGCCCAGGGCGATGCCGCCGTGCGGCGGCGGACCGTAGGCGAAGGCGTCGAGCAGGAAGCCGAACTTCTCCTGGGCGGCCTCCTCGTCGAGGCCCATCAGGGCGAAGACCCGCTTCTGGACGTCGCTGCGGTGGATCCTGATCGAGCCGCCACCGATCTCGTTGCCGTTGCAGACGACGTCGTAGGCCCAGGCCAGGGCGTTGCCGGGGTCCTGGTCGAAGTTGTCCGGGTCCTGCGGACTGGTGAACGCGTGGTGCACGGCGGTCCACTGGCCCCCGCCGACCGCGACGTCGCCGGCGGCGGTCGCGTCCGCGGCGGGCTCGAGCAGCGGCGCGTCGAGCACCCAGAGCAGGCTCCAGGCGTCCTCGGCGATCAGTCCACCGCGGCGCCCGATCTCGAGCCGAGCGGCCCCGAGCAGGGCGCGGCTGCTCTTGACGGGTCCGGCGCCGAAGAAGATGCAGTCGCCGGGCACGGCGCCGACGTGGGCGGCGATCGCGGCCCGCTCCTCCTCGCTGATGTTCTTGGCCACCGGGCCGGCGAGCTCCCCGTCCTCCTTGACCAGCAGGTAGGCCAGCCCACGGGCGCCGCGCTGCTTGGCCCACTCCTGCCAGGCGTCGAGCTGCTTGCGCGGCTGCGCGGCCCCACCGGGCATCACCACCGCTCCGACGTACGGCGCCTGGAAGACGCGGAACGGCGTCTGGGCGAAGAACTCGGTGCAGTCGACGAGCTCCTGGCCCATCCGGAGGTCGGGTTTGTCGGTGCCGAACCGGGCCATCGCCTCGGCGTAGGTCAGACGCGGGAACGGCGTCGGCAGCTCGACGCCGATCAACCGCCACAACGCGACCAGGATCTCCTCGGTCAGTGCGATCACGTCGTCCTGCTCCACGAAGCTCATCTCGACGTCGAGCTGGGTGAACTCCGGCTGCCGGTCGGCGCGGAAGTCCTCGTCGCGGTAGCAGCGCGCGATCTGGTAGTACCGCTCGAGCCCGGCGACCATCAGCAGCTGCTTGAACAGCTGGGGGCTCTGCGGCAGGGCGTACCAGCTGCCGGGCTGCAACCGGGCGGGCACCAGGAAGTCGCGGGCGCCCTCGGGCGTGGACCGGGTCAGGGTGGGCGTCTCGACCTCGACGAAGTCGTGCGCGTCGAGCACGTCCCGGGCGGTCTTGCTGACCTTGCTGCGCAGGCGCAGGGCGGCGCTGGGACCGCTGCGCCGCAGGTCGAGGTAGCGGTGCTTGAGCCGCGCCTCCTCCCCCACCTCGCCGCCGCTGAAGGAGGCGGCGTCGTCGATGGGGAACGGGAGCGGGGCAGAGCTGCTGAGCACCTCCACGTCGGAGGCGATCACCTCCACCTGGCCGGTGGGCAGGCCTGGGTTCTGGTTGCCCTCGGGGCGCAGGGAGACGGTCCCGGTGACCTTGAGGCAGTACTCGTTGCGCAGCTGGTGGGCCACCGCCTCGTCGCGGATCACCACCTGCACGACACCGCTGGCCTCACGCAGGTCGATGAACGCCACTCCCCCGTGGTCGCGCCGCCTGGCCACCCACCCGGCGAGGACGACCTCGGTGTCGGCGTCCTCGGGGCGCAGGCTGCCGGCGTCATGGGTACGGATCACGGTCGGGTGCTTCCTTCGGGAGTCGGGGCGGGGATCTGGTCGAGGTGGATCCGTGGGCGCAGGTCCTCCACGGGAGGGGTCCAGCTGGCGAGGTCGACCGGGAACTGGTCGCCGCTGCGGATGTCCTTGACCTCGCACGCGTCCGGCTGATCCTCGTCGGAGCCGGGGAAGAGCACGTAGGGGATCCCGCGGCGCTCCGCGTAGCGGATCTGCCGGCCGAACTTCTGGGCGGACGCCGCCACCTCGCACGGGACGCCGTTGTCGCGCAGCCGTGCCGCCAGCGCGTCGCTGGCCCTGCGACCCTCCTCGTCGACGACCGCCACCAGTACGGCGCTCGGGACTGCCCGGTCGGCCCCCAGGGTGCCGCGGTTGAGCAGGGGAACCAGGGTCCGGCTGACGCCGAAGGAGATGCCGACGCCGGGGTAGGTGGTGCGGCCATCGCTGGCCAGCGCGTCGTACCGCCCCCCGGAGCAGATGGAGCCGAGTCCCTCGTGGCCGTGCAGCCGGGTCTCGAAGACGGTGCCGGTGTAGTAGTCCAGGCCGCGGGCGATGCGCAGGTCGGCGGTGACCCGGACCCGGTCCGAGACCAGCGGCGCGCACCCGTCGAGCACGGCCGCGAGCTCGGCCAGCCCCTCCTCGAGGAGCTCGTGGCTCACGCCGAGACCGCGCACCCGGTCGACGAACGAGGCGTCCTCCGAGCTGATCCCGGCCAGGGCGAGGCACGCGTCGGCCTGTTGCGCGGACAGGCCGGCCTCACTGACCAGCAGGGCGTGCACCTCGGCTTCGGGGAGCCGGTCGAGCTTGTCGACCGTGCGCATCACCGCGGGAAGGTCCTCGGCGCCGAGCCCGGCGTAGAAGCCCTGGATGAGCTTGCGGTTGTTGACCTGGAGGGTGAAGCCGGGCAAGCCGATCGATTCAGGGCCGGTGAGGCCGCGCAGCGCGTCGACCATCACCCGCGCCACCTCGACGTCGTGGTGGAAGGCGAGCGTGTCGCGCCCGATCACGTCGATGTCGGCCTGGGTGAACTCGCGGAAGCGCCCCTCCTGCGGGCGCTCGCCGCGCCACACCTTCTGGATCTGGTAGCGCCGGAAGGGAAACTCCAGCTTCCCGGAGTTCTCCAGCACGTAGCGCGCGAAGGGGACGGTGAGGTCGAAGTGCAGGCCCAGGGTGGCGGCCCGGGTGGCGCTGTCCTCGTCGTGGATCCGGCGCACGACGTAGACCTCCTTGGAGGTCTCCCCCGCGTGCAGGAGGCGCTCCAGAGGCTCGACCGCCCGGGTCTCGACGCTCGCGAAGCCGTGCAGCTCGAAGGTCCGCGCCAGGCGCTCGATCACCTGCTGCTCGACCTGTCGCTGGGCGGGCAGCAGCTCGGGGAACCCGCTGAGCGGGGTGGGCCGGTCCATTCAGAGACCTCGACTGACCTGGTCGACCGACTCGTCGCTGATCAGGTCCAGCAGGTAGGGGTTGGTCGCGCGCTCCTGCGCGATGCTGGTCTGCTCGCCGTGGCCCGGCAGGACCACGATGTCGTCGGGGAGCGTGAGCACCTTTTCCCGCAGGCTGCGCAGCATCGTCGGGTGGTCGCCCCCCGGGAGGTCGGTGCGCCCGATCGAGCCTGCGAAGAGCAGGTCACCGCTGAACATCACCTCGCTGACGTCGGCTGCGTCGTACGGCGTGCGGAAGGTGACCGAGCCCTCGGTGTGACCCGGGGTGTGGTCGACCACGAACTGCAGGCCGGCCAGCTCGAGCGCTTGCGCGTCGGAGAGCTCCTCGACGCGGTCCGGCTCGGCGAACGTGTAGTTCCCCCCGAGCAGCATGCTGGTCGTCTCGGGGCTCATCCCGGCCAGCGGATCGGCCAGCAGGTGCCGGTCGGAGGGGTGGATCCACGCCGTTGCGTCGTAGGTCCCGGCGACCGGTGCCACGCACCACATGTGGTCGATGTGACCGTGCGTGACCAGCACCGCGACCGGCTTGAGCCGCTGCTCGCGCACCACCTGCGCCACCCCGTCGGAGGCGTCCTTGCCTGGATCGATCACGACGCACTCGGTGCCCGGACCGGTGGCGGCGACGTAGCAGTTGGTTCCCCAGGGTCCGGCCGGGAAGCCTGCGATCAGCACGAGTGGGTCACCTGCTCAGGGGTCTCGGGGGTGGGCGGCCAAGGATCGGTCCAGCGATCCGTCCAGCGAACAAGCAGCCAGCCTACTGGCCCCCAGCGACCACTCCCGCCTTGCGTACGATGACCTCGTGGTCAGCAGCGAATGGGGGCGGGTCGCCCCCGACGGGACCGTCTACCTGCGCACCGTCGACGGCGAGCGGGCCGTGGGTCAGTACCCCGAGGGTTCCCCGGAGGAGGCACTCGCCTTCTTCACCCGGCGCTACGACGCGCTCGCGTTCGAGGTGCAGCTGCTCGAGCAACGCGTGCACGCCGGCGCGCTGTCGCCGGACGAGGCCACCGAGTCGATCCGGAAGGTCGCGGCCCAGCTCGTGGAGGCCAACGTCGTCGGCGACCTCGTCGGGCTCTCGGCGCGGCTCGACGCGCTCGGCCCGATCATCGGGATGCAGCGCGGCAAGCGCCGTGACGAGAAGGCCAAGCGGGTCGAGGACTCCCGCACCCGCAAGGGCGAGATCGTCGCCGAGGCGGAGAAGATCGCCCAGGGCAAGGACTGGCGCAACGGCGTGAACAGGTTGCGCGAGCTGCTCGAGGAGTGGAAGACACTGCCTCGCCTGGAGAAGAAGGGCGACGACGAGCTCTGGCACCGGTTCTCGAGCGCTCGCACGTCGTACACCCGCCGCCGGAAGGTCCATTTCGCGGAGCAGGGCGAGAAGCGCGAGGAGGCACGGCTGGTCAAGCAGCGCCTGCTCAAGGAGGCCGAGTCGCTCAGCGGCTCCACGGACTGGGGCCCGACCTCCACGCGCTACCGCGCGCTGATGCAGGAGTGGAAGGCGGCCGGCGCCGCTCCCCGAGACGTCGAGGAGGACCTGTGGCAGCGCTTCCGCGCCGCGCAGGACGCTTTCTTCGGCGCCCGAGAGGTCGCCAACGCCGAGCAGGACAAGGAGTTCGCGGCCAACGCGGAGGTGAAGGAGGCGCTGCTCGTCGAGGCCGAGGCGCTGCTGCCGATCACCGACCTGGAGTCGGCCAAGCGCACCTACCGCGGCATCGCCGAGCGCTGGGACGCCGCGGGCAAGGTGCCGCGCGAGCAGATGAAGTCGCTGGAGGCCCGCATCCGCAAGGTCGAGCAGTCGATCCGCTCCCTCGAGGAGGACCAGTGGCGGCGCAGCGACCCGGAGAAGTCCGCCCGCGCCGACGACGTCCTCGGCCAGCTCGAGCGCGCCATCGCCACCATCGAGGCCGACCTCGACCGCGCCCGCACCGCGAGCGACCAGCGCAAGATCAAGGAGCTCGAGGAGAACCTCGCCTCCCGCCGCCAGTTCCTCGAGATGGCCCAGAAGGCCGCCTCCGACTTCTCCTGAGGGGCCGCGGATTCACCGGCCCGCCGGTGAAACTGCGGAAAGCGCGCGAAACTTCGCGCGCATCGCGCAGGAACGGTCACACAGTTGCCGTACGCCGGCGGGTTACTGGGTGACGCGGTAGGCGTCGAAGACGCCGTCGACCTGGCGCACCGACTTCAGGATGGCGCCGAGGTGCTTGGGGTCGCCCATCTCGAAGGCGAACCTGCTGCGGGCGACGCGGTCGCGGTTGGTGGTCAGGCTGGCCGAGAGGATGTTCACGTGCTGGTCGGAGAGCACGAGGGTGATGTCGGAGAGCAGCCGGGCGCGGTCGAGGGCCTCGACCATGATCTGCACCAGGAACGTCGACTGCCCGGTCGGGGACCACTCGACGTCGGCGAGCCGCTCGGGCTGGTTGAGCAGGTGCTCGGCGTTCGTGCAGTCACGGCGGTGCACCGAGATGCCGTCACCGCGGGTGACGAAGCCGAGGATCTCGTCACCGGGGACGGGCGTGCAACATCGCGCGAGCTTGACCAGGACGTCGCTGGCGCCCTTGACCACCACGCCGGAGTCGGTGCCGGTCGACGTACGACGGCGGGGCCGGGTGATCGTGACCGCCTCGGCGAGGTCCTCCGCCGCACCGTCCTTGCCACCGGAGACCTCGACCACCTTGCGTACGACGGTCTGGGCGCCGAGGTTCCCCTCGCCGACGGCCGCGTAGAGCGCCGAGACGTCGCTGAGCCGCAGCTCGTTGGCCACCTGGGTCAGCGACTCGTGGGTCATCACCCGCTTGAGCGGCAACCCCTCCTTGCGCAGCAGGCGACCGATCTGCTCCTTGCCCTGCTCGATCGCCTCCTCGCGGCGCTCCTTGGTGAACCAGTGCCGGATCTTGCTGCGGGCGCGGGGTGACTTGACGAAGGTCAGCCAGTCGCGCGAGGGACCTGCGTTCGGCGACTTGGAGGTGAACACCTCGACCACGTCGCCGTGCTCCAGGGTCGACTCGAGCGGGACCAGCCGGCCGTTGACCCGTGCCCCGATCGTGTGGTGCCCGACCTCGGTGTGGATCGAGTAGGCGAAGTCGACCGGCGTCGACCCCATCGGCAGGCCCATCACGTCGCCACGAGGGGTGAAGACGAACACCTCGGCGGAGTTGATCTCGAAGCGCAGCGAGTCCAGGAACTCCCCCGGGTCCTCGACCTCGTTCTGCCAGTCGAGCAGCTGGCGCAGCCACACCATGTCGGAGTCGGTGGGCGACTTCTCCGCCGGGGAACGATCGGTGCCGTTGCGGGAGTCCTCCTTGTACTTCCAGTGCGCCGCGACGCCGTACTCCGCGCGCCGGTGCATCGACACCGTGCGGATCTGCATCTCCACCGGCTTGCCGTGCGGGCCGATCACGGTGGTGTGCAGCGACTGGTACATGTTGAACTTCGGCATCGCGACGTAGTCCTTGAACCGCCCCGGGAGGGGGTTCCAGCGGTTGTGCAGCACGCCCAGCACGCCGTAGCAGTCGGGGTCCTCGTCGACCAGGATGCGGATGCCGACCAGGTCGTAGATGTCGGTGAAGTCGCGGCCGCCGTGGATCATCTTCTGGTAGATCGAGTAGTAGTGCTTGGGCCGGCCGGTCACCCTGGCGGTGATCTTCGCGGTCCGCAGGTCCTTCTCCACCTGGCTGATCACCTCGGCGAGGAACTGGTCGCGCGAGGGAGCCCGCTCGGCGACGAGACGCACGATCTCGTCGTAGATCCGTGGGTGCGTGGTCGCGAAGGCGAGGTCCTCCAGCTCCCACTTCAGGGTGTTCATCCCCAGCCGGTGGGCCAGCGGCGCGTAGATCTCCAGGGTCTCGCGGCTCTTGCGCTCCTGGGTCTCGGCCTTGACGTAGCGCAGGGTGCGCATGTTGTGCAGCCGGTCGGCGAGCTTGATGACCAGGACCCGGATGTCCTTGCTCATCGCGACGATCATCTTGCGGATCGTCTCGGCCTCGGCGTTCTCGCCGTACTTGACCTTGTCGAGCTTGGTGACGCCGTCGACCAGCAGCGCCACCTCGTCACCGAAGTCGGTGCGCAGCTGCTTCAGGGTGTACGACGTGTCCTCGACCGTGTCGTGCAGCAGGGCCGCGACCAGCGTGGGCTCGGTCATGCCGATGTCGGCCAGGATGGTGGTGACTGCCAGCGGGTGGGTGATGTACGGGTCGCCGCTCTTGCGCATCTGCCCGCGGTGGTGCTGCTCGGCGACGTCGTAGGCGCGTTCGATCAGGGCGAGGTCGGCCTTGGGGTGGTTGGCCCGCACCGTGCGGAAGAGGGGGTCGAGGACGGGGTTGCCGACCTGCTTGCTGGTGCCGATGCGCGCGAGCCGGGCACGCACACCCCGGCCGCTGAAGCTCGGCGTGCGCTCGGGCGCGGGCGCCGTGACCTCGACCTCGGGCACAGCGTCGACAGCGGGCTCCTCGCCCGCGTCCGCCACCACGCGCTCCTCGGCCATCGGGCTCCCTTCGGCTCTCGGCGCCACCACGACCAGTCTAGGTCCGGGCGGGGCGTCGGAGATCCGGGACGCGTACCTGCCGCTCAGACGGTGTGCAGCACGGTGAGCGGCACGTCGCCCACGGCCTCACGACCGGGCAGGAAGCTCAGCTCCAGGAGCACCGCCAGCGCGTGCACCACCGCGTCGGACTGCTCGACGAGGCTCGCCGTCGCCCGGGCCGTCCCTCCGGTGGCCAGCACGTCGTCGATCACCAGCACCCGCTCCCCGGCGGCGAGGGCATCCACGTGCATCTCGACGGTCTCCTGGCCGTACTCGAGCTCGTAGCTCACCGCCCGCGTCGGCGACGGGAGCTTCCCCGGCTTGCGCACCGGCACGAAGCCGACCCCGAGGGCCAGGGCGACCGGAGCAGCGAGGATGAACCCGCGCGCCTCGATCCCGACCACCTTGTCGACCTCGGTGTTGCCCGAGGAGTCGCGGCCGGCGTCGGCCAGGCCTTGGACCACCGCACCGAAGGCAGCGTGGTCGTCGAGCAGTGGCGTGATGTCCTTGAACGTCACGCCCTCCTTGGGGAAGTCCGCGACGTCGCGGACGAGGGAGTCGATCAGGTGGCTCAGGGCGGCGTCGACCACAGGCTGTCTCCTGGCTGGCTGGTGCTCAGCGTCCGCGCTTGGAGCGCGGCTTGCGGGTGGGCTGGATCCGTCCGGACGAGCCGGACTCGGAGCTGGGGCGCTTCGTCTGCGGCACGACCCTTCCCGACCCGGAGGCCTCGGGACGGCGGGGCGGTGCCTGCACGGGCGTTTGGCTGGTCTCCTGGTCGGCGGCGGGAACACCCAGCGCGTCGTCCTCGTCGACCAGCGGCATGTCCTCGGTGAAGGCAGGGACGTCGGCGTAGCGGTCGGCGTCGCGCCGCGCCCGCGCCCTGGCACGCGCGTCTCCCTCGGCGATCGCCTTCTCCCCCGACTTCAGCTGTACGGCGAGCGGGGTGGCGATGAAGATCGAGGAGTAGGCACCCGCTGCCATGCCCACCAGCAGGGAGAGCGAGAGGTCCTTGAGGTCGCCCGAACCGAGGGTGGCGATGCTGACGACGAGGATCGTCGCCACGGGGAGGAGCGCCACGAACGAGGTGTTCACCGACCGCACCAGGGTCTGGTTGACGGCCAGGTTCGCCAGCTCGGCGTAGGTCTTGCGGCTCTGCTTGACGTTCTTGGTGTTCTCGCGCACCTTGTCGAAGACGACCACCGTGTCGTAGAGCGAGAAGCCCAGGATGGTCAGCAGACCGGTGATCGTGGCAGGTGTGACCTCGAACCCGGAGAGCGCGTAGACGCCGATGGTGATCACGATGTCGTGCGCCAGCGCGACGATCGCCGCGGCCGACATCTTCCACTCGCGGAAGTAGGCCCAGATGAACAGCACCACCAGCACGAGGAAGACCGCGAGCCCGGTAGCGGCCCGTTGCCCGACCTGGGCGCCCCAGCTCGCCCCCACGTCGTCGGTCGAGATGGCCTTGTCGGCGTTGACCCCGACCGTCCGCGCGATCACGTCGGTGACCTTCGCCGACTCGGCATCGGACATGTGCTCGGTCTGGATCCTGATGAAGTTGCCGGAGAGGTTGGCCGACGGTGCTGCCGCCGCGGGTATCCCAGTCTTGGCGATGGCGGAGCTCAGCTTGTCGACGTTCGCCTGGGTGCGCTCGGCGGCGGGCAGGGAGACCTTGTACTCGACGCCGCCCTTGAACTCGATGCCGAAGTTGAGTCCCTTGAAGAAGAGCCCACCCGCGGCGAGCAGGATGATGATGCCCGAGATGGTGTACCAGAGCCACTTGCGGCCGACGAAGTCGATGGAGGTGCGGCCCTCGTAGAGGGCGTTGCCCATCCTGCTCATGCGTCCCATCAGGCCCTGCCTCCCACCATCTGGTGCGTCGGACGCGGTTCGTCGTCGATGCCGAGGGTCTCGGCCGACAGGCCGGAGAGCCGGCCACCTCCGTTGAAGAAGCGTCGCCGGGCCAGCAAGGTCATCATCGGCTTGGTGAACCAGAAGAACACCGCGACGTCGATGATGGTGCTGATCCCCAGCGCGAAGGCGAAGCCGCGGACCACGCCGATGGCGAAGATGTAGAGCACCACGGCGGCCAGGAGAGACACCGCGTCGGCGGCCAGGCAGGTGTTCCGGGCGCGCGTCCAGCCTGTCTCCACCGCCACCCGCATCGAACGCCCCTCGCGCATCTCGTCACGGATGCGTTCGAAGTAGACGATGAAGGAGTCGGCGGTGATGCCGACCGCCACGATCAGTCCCGCGATCCCGGGCAGCGTCAGCGTGAAGCCGGCTGCCTTCGCCAGCACGAGGACGACCCCGTAGGTGACCGCCGCGGCCACGAGCAGGGACGCGATCACCACCAGTCCCAAGCCGCGGTAGTAGAGCAGGCAGTAGAGCATCACGATCAGCAGCCCCACGCCGCCCGCGAGAATGCCGGCTGAGAGCTGGTTGCCGGCCAGCGAGGGCCCGACGGTCTCCGGTGGTCGACTCGAACTTCAGCGGCAGCGCGCCGTACTTCAAGGAGTTGGCCAGCGAACGGGCCTCGGACTCCTTGAAGTCACCGGTGATCTGGGCGTTGCCGTCCAGGATCGGCGTGGTGAAGCCGGCGTAGGAGATCACCTGGCCGTCGAGGACGATCGCGAAGGTCCCGCTGTTGGCGTTCAGCTTGGTGGAGATGTCGCCGAACACCTTGCGCGCGTCGCCCTTCAGCGCGAGGTTCACCGCCCAGCCGACGCCTTGCGGCGGGGTGCCGTAGGAGGCCGACTTCAGCGACGTGCCCTCGATCACGGCCTTGGACAGCAGGAACTTCTGGCCCTTGTCGTCGCAGGTGATCAGTGGCTGGCTGGGGATGTCCGCGACCGGTGCCGCCGCCGACTTCGAGGCGGTGGGACAGGTGTAGGTGGCGAACTTGCCGAGCCATTCGGCCCCGGGGTTCTGCGCCCACGCCACCGGGTCGTCGATCGAGGCGCCCTTCTCGGTCGCCTGCGACTGGGTCGGTGCCGCCGTGGGGAGTGCCGTGGGCGAGGCGGCAGGCGAGGCCGCCTTGGTCGTGCCTGCGGACTGCTTGCCCGGGGACGGGCTGGGCGAGTCGTGGTGCTCTGGGCGAACGGCGCCGGCCGGGGGTTGGGCGTGGCCGAGCCCTTGCCGGCCTTGGGCGTCGGCGTCGCCTTCGGGCTGGCCTTGGGGCTGGCAGTGCTCGACGGGGACGGCGAACCGCTCGGCGAGGGACTCGGTGACGCGGCGGGGATGCCCGGCTGTGGGGACCCGGCGACGATCCGGAAGCGCAGCTGTGCCGTGCGCTTGACCGCTTCGACGAGGCTCGAGGCGTTCTTGCCGGGGATCTCGACGATGATGTTGCGATTGCCCTGCGTCGACACCTCGGCCTCGGAGACGCCGCTGCCGTTGACCCGCCTGTCGACGATGTTCGCAGCCTGCTTGAGCTTCGTCGGGGTGATCGACTGCCCGCCCTGCTGTACTGCCGAGAGCGTGATCCGGGTGCCGCCCTCGAGGTCGAGGCCCAGGCGCGGCTTCCAGGTGCCGCCGATCGCGGCCAGCCCGTAGAGCACCGCGATCGAGATCAGGAAGACGAGCAGGGTGCGTCCGGGTCGGGGCGTTCTCTTCGCCACGTCAGCCTCTCTCCTCGTCCCGGCGGGGTTCTTCGACTGGTCTCGCAGGTTCGTCGACGACGTCCTCGACGGGTTCGTCGACGACGTCCTCGGCAGGTTCTTCGAACCGGGGCTCGGGATCAGCGGTCCGTACGACGGCCTGCCGGGCCACCGTGATCACCGTGCCGGGAGCGACCTCGAGCTCGGCCCGTCCGTCGGTCAACGAACGGATGGTGCCGAAGATCCCCGAGGAGAGCACGACCTCCTGCCCCACCTCGAGACCGTGCTGGAGCTGTTGCACGCGACGCTGCTGGTTCCTCGCCGGGCGCATCACGATGACCCAGAAGAAGACCAGCACCAGCAGGATCACGAGCAGCTGCGCGGCGGGCGGCATGGCGGACAACTCCAGGGAGAGATCGGGGAATGGTGGCGCCCCTCGGGCACCCGGCCCCTCGCGCAGCGTCAGCTAGCGCGCAACGAGCGGCACCGAGGGTGCAGTGTAACTGGCGACGGGGCGTGTCTCGGGCCGTTACGTGGGCTCGTCGTCGAACAGTGTCGCGTCGGTGTGCTTGGGGGGCGTGAGGCCGAGGTGCTCCCAGGCCGACCGCGTGGCCACCCGCCCGCGCGGGGTCCTGGCCAGGAGACCCTGGCGCACCAGGAACGGCTCGGCCACCTCCTCGACGGTCTCGCGCTCCTCGCCCACGGCTACTGCCAGCGTGCTGATGCCGACCGGCCCACCCCCGAACCTGCGGCACAGGGCGTCGAGCACCGCCCGGTCGAGCCGGTCGAGGCCGGACTCGTCGACCTCGAACAGCTCCAGCGCGGCCCGGGCGAGGTCACGGGTGACGACGCCGTCGGCGCGCACCTGGGCGAAGTCGCGCACCCGTCGCAGCAGGCGGTTGGCGATGCGCGGGGTCCCCCGGGACCGCAACGAGATCTCGCGGGAGCCCTCCGGCTGGAGCGGCACCTCGAGCAGGCCGGCGGAGCGGCGCACGATCTTGTCCAGGTCGCTGGCCTCGTAGTACTCCAGGTGCGCGGTGAAGCCGAACCGGTCGCGCAGCGGCCCGGGCAGGAGGCCGGCCCGTGTCGTGGCGGCGACCAGGGTGAACGGGGGGATGTCGAGCGGGATCGCCGTCGCACCGGGTCCCTTGCCGATCACCACGTCGACCCGGAAGTCCTCCATGGCCATGTAGAGCATCTCCTCGGCCGGGCGCGACATCCGGTGGATCTCGTCGACGAAGAGCACGTCACCGTCGTTGAGTCCCGAGAGGATGGCGGCCAGGTCACCGGCGTGGGTGATGGCAGGTCCGCTGGTCAGCCGCAGGGGTGCACTCATCTCCGCGGCGATGATCATCGCCAGCGTGGTCTTGCCCAGACCGGGTGGACCGCTGAGCAGCACGTGGTCGGGGACGCGCTCGCGGGCCTGCGCTGCCTCGAGGAGCAGGGAGAGCTGCTCGCGGACGCGTTCCTGGCCGACCACCTCGGCAAGGGTGCGCGGACGCAGTGCGGCCTCCACGACCCGCTCGTCGGGATCGGCGTCTCCGCCGGTCAGCGCGCCGGGCCGGCTCGTCATGTAGGCCAGCTCGGCCTCGTCGAGATCGGACTCGTGCATCGGCTCAGGCCTTGCTCAGCGTGCGAAGGGCTGCGCGCAGGAGCGCGGCGACGTCGGGGGCGCCGGAGTCGGTGACCATCTGCTCGGCCTCGTCGGCGACGTCGCCCACGGCGCGGTCCGCCTCCTTCGCCGACCAGCCGAGCCCCATCAGTCCTGCCTGCACCTGCGCCTGCCACCCGTTCGGGTCGGTCGCCGGGGTCGGCCTGTCGGCGTAGGAACCCGGCGCGCCGATGCGGTCGCGCAGCTCGAGAATGATCCGCTGGGCGCCCTTCTGCCCGATGCCGGGCACCGTGGTCAGCGTCCGTACGTCGTCGGTGCCGACCGCTCGCCGCAAGGTCTCGGGGTCGTGGCAGGCCAACATCGCCTGGGCGAGCTTGGGGCCGACGCCGCTGGCGGTCTGGAGGAGCTCGAAGGTCTGCTTCTCGTCGTCGTCGGCGAAGCCGAACAGGGTCAGCGAGTCCTCCCGGACCACCAGGCTCGTCGGCAGCACGGCATGAGCACCGATGCGCAACGTGGCCAGCGTGTCGGGGGTGCACTGCAGCTCCAGGCCGACGCCCCCCACCTCGAGGACCGCAGAGGTCAGGCTGACACCGGCGACCCGGCCTCGGACCGAGGCGATCACGCTCGTCCTCCTCGTGCTGAGTGCGCCGCCACGGCGGCAGCCAACCGGGTGGTCGCGCCGCCGCGCCAGATGTGGCAGATCGCCAGCGCCAGCGAGTCGGCGGCATCGGCCGGGCGCGGCACCTCCTCGAGGCCGAGCAGCCGGGTGACCATCGCCCCGACCTGCGCCTTGTCTGCACGACCACTCCCGGTGACCGCGGCCTTGACCTCGCTGGGGGTGTGCAGGGCCACCGGCAGTCCGCGACGCGCCGCGACGAGGATCGCGATCCCGCTCGCCTGGGCCGTGCCCATCACGGTGCGCACGTTGTGCTGGCTGAAGACGCGCTCCACGGCCACTGCATCGGGGCGGGTGCGGTCGAGCCACTCCACGAGGCCCTCCTCGATGGCGCACAGCCGTTGCTCGATGGGCAGGTCGGGCGCCGTCCGGACCACGCCGACCTCGACGAGGTGCAGCGGCCGGCCGATCGAGCCTTCGACCACGCCGACGCCGCACCGGGTCAGGCCGGGGTCCACGCCGAGCACCCGCATGCGACCTCCAGCCTGGTCCGAACACCTGTTCGCACCAACGCTAACCGCGCGCGGTCCGTCAAGGCGGGGTACGACGCGCCGACGGCGCGGGCGGTGCGGGCGGCGGGGCCGCCGGGGCTCTCGTGGATGGGACTGGCCCCCGCCCCTCGCCGAAGGCGCCCTCCGCGGGTGGTTGAGAGCCCCGGTGCGTCCCGACGTCCGCGCCGACCGCCCTTCGAGACGGGCCCTGACGGCCCTCCTCAGGGACCCGGTCAGGGTCAGGCGTCCATTGCTTCCATGACGTCGTCGGGGACGTCGAAGTTGGCGAAGACGTTCTGCACGTCGTCGAGGTCCTCGAGGGCCTCCATCAGCCGGAAGACCTTGCCCGCGGCGTCCCGGTCGAGCTCGACCTGCATGCTGGGCACGAACGCGGCCTCGGCGGAGTCGTAGTCGACACCGGCGGTCTGCAGCGCCGAACGCACCGCGACCAGGTCGGTGGCCTCGCTGACCACCTCGAAGGACTCGCCGAGGTCGTTGACGTCCTCGGCGCCGGCCTCGAGGGTCGCCTCGAGCACGACGTCCTCGTTCACCTGTCGGCCGTCCTGGTCGACCGGGACGATCACCACGCCCTTGCGGTTGAACATGTAGGAGACCGAGCCGGGGTCCGCGAGCGAGCCGCCGTTGCGGTTCATCGCCGTACGGACCTCCATCGCGGCGCGGTTCTTGTTGTCGGTGAGGCACTCGATCAGGAACGCGACGCCGTTGGGGCCGTAGCCCTCGTACATGATCGTGGCGTACTCCGCGCCCCCCGCCTCGGCACCGGACCCGCGCTTGACCGCGCGGTCGATGTTGTCGTTGGGGACCGAGGACTTCTTGGCCTTCTGGATCGCGTCGTAGAGGGTCGGGTTGCCGGCCGGGTCGCCCCCGCCCATCCGCGCTGCGACCTCGATGTTCTTGATCAGCTTGGCGAACATCTTGCCGCGGCGGGCGTCGATGACGGCCTTCTTGTGCTTGGTCGTCGCCCACTTGGAGTGGCCTGACATCAGCGGGTCCCTTCGGTGCTTGCTTCGACGAGGTCGCGGAAGAGCCCGTGGATGCGGTTGTCCTGCTCCACCTCGGGGTGGAACGACGTCGCCAGCAGCGGACCCTGCCGAACCGCCACGATCCTACCGGCGGCCTCACCCTTCCCGACCCGGGAGAGCACCTCCACCTCGGGCCCGACTGCCTCCACCCAGGGCGCGCGGATGAACACCGCGTGCACCGGGCCGTCGAGGCCGGCGATCTCCAGGTCACCCTCGAAGGAGTCCACCTGCCGACCGAAGGCGTTGCGACGCACGGTCACGTCCAGCCCTCCGAGGGTCTCCTGGCCCACAGCGCCGTCCTCGACGCGGTCGGCCAGCATGATCATCCCGGCGCAGGTGCCGAAGGCGGGCATCCCTGAGGCGATCCGCTTGCGCAGCGGGTCGAACAGCCCGAACCTGCGTGCGAGCTTGGCCATCGTGGTCGACTCACCGCCCGGGATGACGAGTCCGTCGCACGCCTCCAGCTCCTCGGTGCGGCGTACGGCGAGGGCAGTGACGCCGAGCCGGTCGAGCACGGCGAGGTGCTCGCGGACGTCGCCCTGCAGGGCGAGGACGCCGATCGTCGGGCTGGGCATGTCGCGATCCTAGAAGTCAGGTACATGCGACCACGAATCAGGAACGGAACCTGCCTGATGCGCCCCTAGCGTCTCCTGATGACGACACCCCCTCAGCACAAGGAGCCGGACATGGACTACCGCATCGAGCTGATCGCCCTCCCGGTCAGCGACCTCGCCCGCGCCCGGGCGTTCTACGGCGACACCCTCGGCTGGCCTGTGGACCACGACCGCGAGGTCGACGAGCACACGCACTTCGTGCAGGTCACGCCACCTGGCTCGGCGTGCTCGGTGGCCTTCGGCCGCGGCATCTCACAGATGGAGCCCGGGTCGCTCCAGGCGATCCAGGCGGTGATCGGCTCCGCGGACGAGGCTCTCGCCGACCTCCGCGCTCGCGGAGTCGAGGCGCAGGGAGTCGACGACCAGCCCTGGGGACGGTTCGTGTACTTCTCCGACCCGGACGGCAACGGGTGGACGCTCCAGGAGCTGCCCGACTACTCCCGGCTGGAGGAGTGGCAGCGCGAGCACGGCGTCAGCTGACCGGAGCCCAGGCTCACGTCCACATCCCGATGGGGTGCCTCCCCCGCGGTGGCACCCCATCGGGACTGGTGTGGGTTGTCGCGGTTGCGATGCCTAATCTTGACCTATGAATCGACCTTTAGGGACAAATATGGACAGATTGCCTAAATGGTCTAGAACTGGTCTAAATCACCAGCCGCGCTGAGCCAGCCGATGGGGCTCCGGGAGCTCCTCCACGTTGATGCCCACCATCGCCTCGCCGAGCCCGCGGGACACCTTCGCCACCACGTCGGGATCGTCGTGGAACGTGGTCGCCTGCACGATCGCCTCGGCCCGTTCGGCCGGGTTGCCGGACTTGAAGATGCCCGATCCCACGAAGACTCCCTCGGCACCGAGCTGCATCATCATCGCCGCGTCTGCCGGGGTGGCGATGCCACCGGCCGTGAACAGCACGACGGGCAGCTTGCGCGCCGCGGCTACCTCCACCACCAGGTCGTACGGCGCCTGCAGCTCCTTGGCCGCGACGAAGAGCTCGTCGGACGAGAGCACCCCCAGGCGGCGGATCTCCTGGCGGATGGTGCGCATGTGCGTGACGGCGTTGGACACGTCGCCGGTGCCGGCCTCGCCCTTGGAGCGGATCATCGCCGCCCCCTCGGTGATCCGGCGCAATGCCTCCCCCAGGTTGGTGGCACCGCACACGAAGGGCACCGTGAAGGCCCACTTGTCGATGTGGTGGGAGTAGTCGGCCGGCGTGAGGACCTCGGACTCGTCGACGTAGTCCACACCGAGGCTCTGCAGCACCTGCGCCTCGGCGAAGTGCCCGATCCGGGCCTTGGCCATCACCGGGATCGAGACCGCCTCGATGATGCCGTCGATCATGTCGGGGTCGCTCATCCGGGCGACGCCGCCCTGGGCGCGGATGTCGGCCGGCACCCGCTCGAGGGCCATCACGGCCACGGCCCCGGCGTCCTCGGCGATCTTCGCCTGGTCGGGGGTGACGACGTCCATGATCACGCCGCCCTTGAGCATCTCCGCCATTCCGCGCTTGACGCGCGAGGTGCCGTGCTCGGGTGCAGTGGTGCTCTCGGGGGTGCTCTCAGCCATGGTCCGATCGTACGTCCGGGGACTCGGCCGCCTGACGCCGTACCTTCCACATGCGCAGCAGCACCGTCTGGGTGCTCGCGAGGGCGAGCACCCACAGCGTGAGCTCCATCAGGATCGGGCAGGTCCAAGAGCCCGGAGAGCCCGGTCATCACCAGGATCGCCACCGTGCGGTCGGCGCGCTCGGCGAAGCCGCCGCGCGCGTCCATCCCCAGCGACTCCGCCCTGGCCCGGGCGTAGGAGGTCACCGAGCCCATCACCAGGCAGTAGAGCGCACAGGCACAGGTAGAGGTAGCTGTCGCCAGGGCCCGCGTAGTAGAGGACGAGGCCGCCGAAGATCGCGCCGTCGCCGATCCGGTCGAGCGTGGAGTCGAAGAACGCGCCGAACGTGGAGCTGCGCCCGAGGCGCGGGCCATCGCCCCGTCGATGAGGTCGCTGAAGACGAACGCGGTGATGAACAGGACCCCGGCGAGCAGGTGGCCGCGCGGGAAGAACGCGAGCGCGCCGACGCAGACACCGAGCGTGCCGACGAGCGTGACGGCGTCGGGGCTGACGCCCAGTCGCAGGAACAGGCGCACGAACGGCGCCAGCATGACGTTCTGCCAGAAGCTCTTGAACCGGTCCAACATGTCCCGAGGAGGCTACCGGTCGACGCGTGCGCGACGGCGGCAGGCGCGCGCGGCCGTTCGCTCGCCGAAGGCGGGGTGGCGACACGGGGCGTAGCGTGACGGACGAGGGGCCACTCAGGCGCCGACCCCAGGAGAGCCCATGAACGACAAGTCCCCGCGGCAGAGCATGAGCAAGAAGTCCGGCAAGTCGATCAAGGAGAAGCGGGCCGCCAAGCGCGGCCTCGTCGAGGATGCCCGGGTCAAGGAGGCCAAGCCGGCGAAGAAGTGACGCGCCGAGCGCCGTTGCGGCTCGGCGTGATCGGATCCTCCGCGAAGGAGAACGAGCGCCGCCTGCCGCTGCACCCGGATCACCTCGAGCGGATCCCGGAGGAGCTGCGCGGCTCGATCACCCTCGAGCACGGGTACGGCGAGCACTTTCGCCGCAGCGACGCAGACCTGGCGCCGTACGTCGCCGGGTTCGCGTCGCGGGACGCCATCCTCGCGGATGCGGAGGTCGTCCTCCTCCCCAAGCCCCAGCACGAGGACCTCGCGCGCATGGGCCACGGCAACGTCCTGTGGGGCTGGCCGCACTGCGTCCAGGACCCGGTGCTGACCCAGATCGCCATCGACCGCCGGCTCACGTTGATCGCCTTCGAGGTGATGAACCACTGGACGGTCGACGGCGCGGTCGGGTTGCACGTGTTCCACAAGAACAACGAGCTCGCCGGGTACTGCTCGGTCCTCCACGCCTTGGCACTGACCGGCACCACGGGTGACTACGGTCGCCGGCTCAAGGCTGCCGTGATCGGGTTCGGGGCCACGGCCCGAGGTGCGGTGACAGCGCTGAACGCCCACGGCGTCCACGAGGTCGCGGTGCTCACGAACCGAGGCGTGGCTGCGGTCGGCTCCCCCATCCACTCGGTCCGGATCCGGCAGTTCGACCACGACCCCGAGCCCCCGCACGGCAGCCACGTGATCATCGAGCGCGGCCGCGTCCCGCTGCCGGAGTACCTCGCCGAGAACGACATCATCGTCAACTGCACGCTGCAGGACACTGCTGCTCCACTCACCTTCCTCTCGCTGGCCGACCTCTCCCTGTTCCGGCAGGGCACTCTCGTCGTCGACGTCTCCTGCGACGAGGGCATGGGCTTCGAGTGGGCACGGCCCACCACCTTCGAGGAACCGATGTTCACCGTCGGGAACTCGGTGGACTACTACGCCGTGGACCACAGCCCGTCGTACCTGTGGAACTCGGCGACGTGGGAGAACAGCGAGGCGTTGCTGCCCTTCCTGCCCACGGTGCTCGACGGCCCGACAGGCTGGGACGGCGACGAGACGATCCGGCGCGCCATCGAGATCCAGGACGGACGCATCCTGAACCCGGCCATCCTGCAGTTCCAGGGTCGCTCGCCCGAGGAACCCCACCTGGTCCGCTAGCGACTACCAGGCGTCGGCGAGCAGCTCGCGAGTGTCGGCGAGAAGCTGCGGGAGCATCTTCGTGCCGCCGACCACCGTGATGAAGTTGGCGTCGCCGGACCACCTCGGTACGACGTGCTGGTGCAGGTGGTCAGCCAGTGATCCGCCGGCCACCCCGCCGAGGTTGAGGCCGACGTTGAACGCCTGCGGGGCCGCTGACCTCCTTGAGCACCCGGATCGCGTGCTGCGTCGTGGCCATCAGCTGGCCGGCCTCCTGGTCGTCGAGGTCCTCGAGGTCGGCCACGTGTCGCGTAGGCACGACCATCAGGTGCCCGGGGTTGTACGGGTGCAGGTTGAGGACAACGAAGCAGTGCTCCTCCTGCGCCACCACGAGGCTCTCCTCGCGCGGA
This sequence comes from uncultured Actinomycetota bacterium, assembly GCA_963839835.1. Taxonomy (GTDB): domain Bacteria; phylum Actinomycetota; class Actinomycetes; order Propionibacteriales; family Nocardioidaceae; genus Marmoricola. The sequence goes on along the minus strand of CAWIWO010000009.1, from coordinate 4,969 downwards.
AGTCCGGGCATCGCGCAGAAGACACAGCCCTCCACCGCCGGTTCGCTGGGGCGGATGTAGGCCAGGCGGTGCGGGGTCCAGAGCCGGTCGAAGCCCTCGAACCCCATGCGGCTCGTGCCGCCGACACCACCGGGACCGGCGCTCACACCTGCACCCGTGAGGCGACGGCCTCCGTGACGCGCGCGATCGCCTCCTCGACGGGGACGCCGTTGTCCTGGCGCCCGTCGCGGTAGCGGAAGCTGACCGCTCCGGCCTCGACGTCCTTGTCGCCCGCGATCACCATGAACGGCACCTTCTGCAGCTGGGCGTTGCGGATCTTCTTCTGCATCCGGTCGTCGGAGTAGTCGACCTCGACCCGCAGACCGCGAGCCCCCATCTGCGCGGCGATGTCGGCCAGGTAGTCGCCGTGTCGCTCGGCGATCGGGATCCCCTGCACCTGCACCGGTGCGAGCCAGGGCGGAAACGCACCGGCGTAGTGCTCGACCAGGACCCCGAAGAACCGCTCGATCGACCCGAACTTGGCCGAGTGGATCATCACCGGCTGCTGCCGGGAGCCGTCGGCCGCCTGGTACTCGAGACCGAAGCCCTTCGGCTGGTTGAAGTCGTACTGGATCGTCGACATCTGCCACGTGCGGCCGATCGCGTCGCGTGCCTGCACCGAGATCTTCGGGCCGTAGAAGGCGGCGCCGCCGGGATCAGGCACCAGCTCGAGCCCGGAGGCGACGCCCACGTCCTCGAGCACCTTGGTGGCCACCTCCCACTCCTGCGCGGTGCCCACGAACTTCTCCGGCTTCGAGTCGTCGCGGGTGGACAGCTCGAGGTAGTAGTCGTCGAGCCCGAAGTCCGCGAGCAGGCCGAGCACGAAGTCGAGGAGGTGCTTGATCTCCGCTGGCGCCTGCTCAGGGGTGACGTAGGAGTGCGAGTCGTCCTGGGTCATCCCGCGGACGCGGGTCAGGCCGTGGACGACGCCGGACTTCTCGTAGCGGTAGACCGACCCGAACTCGAAGAGCCGCAGCGGCAGCTCGCGGTAGGAGCGGCCCCGCGACCGGAAGATCAGGTTGTGCATCGGGCAGTTCATCGCCTTGAGGTAGTAGTCCGAGCCCTCGAACTCCATCGGCGGGAACATCGTGTCCTTGTAGTAGGGCAGGTGCCCGGAGGTGTGGAACAGCCCCTCCTTGGAGATGTGCGGGGTCCCGACGTAGGAGAAGCCCTCCTCGATGTGCCGGCGTCGGACGTAGTCCTCCATCTCGCGCTTGATCACCCCGCCCTTGGGGTGGAACACCGCCAGCCCGGATCCGATCTCGTCGGGAAAGCTGAACAGGTCGAGGTCACGACCGAGCTTGCGGTGATCGCGACGCTCGGCCTCCTCGAGGCGGTGAAGGTGGGCCTCCAGTGCCTCCTTGGACTCCCAGGCCGTGCCGTAGATGCGCTGCAGCTGCTTGTTCTTCTCGTTGCCGCGCCAGTACGCCGCCGCCGAGCGCATCAGCTTGAAGGCCGGGATGCGCCGGGTGGTGGGCAGGTGCGGACCACGGCACAGGTCCTTCCACGCCAGCTCACCGTTGCGGTCGAGGTTGTCGTAGATGGTCAGCTCGCCGGCGCCGACCTCGGCGCTCGCACCCTCCGCGATCTCCGGGGCGATCTCATCGTCGCTGTTGCCTGCGGAGCCCTTCAGCCCGATCAGCTCGAGCTTGTAGGGCTCCTCGGCCAGCTCTGCCCTCGCCTCGTCGTCGCTGACCGCGCGACGGGAGAACCGCTGGTTGTCCTTGATGATCTTGCGCATCCGGGACTCGATCTTCTCGAGGTCCTCCGGCACGAACGGGGTCTCGACGTCGAAGTCGTAGTAGAAGCCGTCCTCGACCGGCGGCCCGATGCCCAGCCGCGCGTCGGGGAACAGGTCCTGCACCGCCTGCGCCATCACGTGCGCCGTGGAGTGGCGCAGGATGTCGCGGCCCTCGGGGCTGTCCACCGCGACGGGCACGACCACGTCGCCGTCGGAGAGCTCGTGGGCCAGGTCGCGAACCGACTCCCCCACCCGGGCCGCCACGACCTCTGGCTCGTCGCGGAACAGCTCCCAGGCACGCGTCCCGGCGGCCACGCTCCGCTCCTCGGACTCCGTCGATCCCGGGGCGGAGCCGGATCGGACGAGGCGGACCTGGATGTCGGGCACGAAGGGGGCTCCTGGCTGGTGGGGCTGGGTCCGCTCGATCGTAGCGACGGCAGGGGGCACGGCCCCAACCGCTTTTGGAGGCGGATGGGGCGCGAGGCGTGGGCGATACTGGGTTCGAACCAGTGACCTCTTCGGTGCGGACGGCAGAGCCGCGCTACCGGGCCGGTCCGGGGTGGTGGGCGATACTGGGTTCGAACCAGTGACCTCTTCGGTGCGGACGGCAGAGCCGCGCTACCGGGCCGGTCCGGGGTGGTGGGCGATACTGGGTTCGAACCAGTGACCTCTTCGGTGTGAACGAAGCGCGCTACCACTGCGCCAATCGCCCTCGCGGCCGGCACCCAGCCTGTTCAGCCAGGTGCGTTCGGAACCCTAGCGCAGCGGGTACGCCGCCTCGAAACCGGCGAGTCCGTCACCGCGATGGGGCGCTCCTCGCGTAGCACAGAGACGCGCAAACACCTGAAGACGCGCCCGAGCGGGTCTACAAATGACTAGACCACTGGCACTGCAAAATAGACCACCCTCCGTAGTCGGGTAGACCAGTAGGGGGATATAACGGACATATAGACCATTCATCTATCGGCGCTGCCAAAAGTTGCACACACTTCACTCATCGCGTTGGAGGGCGCGGCCGGGTTTCTGGAGGGAAACCCTGGAGGGGAATCAAGGGGAGCAAACGATGAAGCAGACCAAGACCGCACAGGTCATCACCGAGAACGTCGAGCTCGAGTTCGTGGACCCGCAGGGTGAAGCCACCTCGATCGACGCCGACCTGGTCTTCGACCCGGCGGACCCGTACGCAGTCACCATGGTGTTCCGCACCGGCGTGCAGGAGGTTCTCTGGACGTTCGGCCGCGAGCTCCTCGTCGAGGGCCTCTACGAGCCCAGCGGCGACGGCGACGTGCACGTGTGGCCCTGCCTGAGCTCCAACGGCAGCGCTGTGGTCATCATCGAGCTGTGCTCCCCCGACGGTGAGCTGCTCGTGCAGGCCAGCTCGCGGACGGTCACCGGCTTCGTCAGCTCGATGCTCGACTCCGTGCCCGACGGCCACGAGAGCTCCTACGTCGACTTCGACAACGAGCTCGCCGCGCTGCTCGCCAGCTGATCTCAGGGGTCGGGGTCCTCGGACTCCTTGCGCGACCACAGCTCCCTGAGCTCGCGCGTGATCGGCCCCGGAGCATCCAGCTCGCGTTCGCCGTAGCGGTGGACTCCCTGCACGTCTCGCGTGGTCGAGAGCAGGAAGATCTCATCGGCCTCGTCGAGCACCTCGATCGGTTCGTCGACTTCCTTCACGTCGTACCACTCGAGCAGTAGCGCCCTGGTGATCCCGGCCAGGCATCCGACGGCGAGAGTGGGTGTGCGCACCTCTCCCCCGACGACGTAGCCGACGTTGGACCCGGTCCCCTCGCACAGGTGGCCGGCCAGGTTGGCGAAGATCGCCTCGCTCGCCCCGTGCCGGGCCGCCTCCGCCAGGGCGACCACGTTCTCGGCGTACGACGTGGACTTCACCCCCGCCAGTGCGCCGCGCTCGTTCCGGGGCCACGGCACCGGGACGACAGCCGTGGAGGTCGGCGCCTCGTCCATGCTGGCGGCCACCACGATCGGCCGTCGGCTCGGCTTCACCCCGGTTCGACCCGAGGGGCGCCCGGCCGCCGGTGAAGGTCAGCCGGATGCGACCCAGCGGCAGGTGCTCCGCGGCCAGCACCTCCTCGACGGCTCGCGCCAGTCGGGACAGGTCGGGGTCGGGAAGCCCGAGCGACGCGGCGGAACGGCGGAGCCGCTCGAGGTGGCGGGTCAGCGCGAACGCTCGCCCGTCGACCACCTTGATCGCCTCGAAGACCCCGTCCCCGACGGTCAGTCCGTGGTCGGTGACCGCGATCGCCGGCGCCTCGGGGTCGCTCAACAACTCGCCGTTGACCCAAGTCTGCATGCGCCGACCCTAGCCGCGGACGCGGTGTTTGGTGGCCCTTGATCAGCCCGTTTCGACGCGCCGGAAGGCGCCGCACCCGAGTTTGTGGAGGGCAGCATGTCCGCTATGGTTACGTCCGCACAGCGGGCCAGACCCGTCGTCGCAAGCGGACGTAGCTCAGTTGGTAGAGCGCAACCTTGCCAAGGTTGAGGTCGCGAGTTCGAGCCTCGTCGTCCGCTCGGAGAGAAGCCGGGTCAAAGTCCAGGGCCTCCACGGTGGGTTGGCCGAGAGGCGAGGCAACGGACTGCAAATCCGTCTACACGGGTTCAAATCCCGTACCCACCTCCACAGCAACACCAGTACGACGCTCAGCAGGACCCTCGGGCGATTGGCGCAGTGGTAGCGCGCTTCCTTGACACGGAAGAGGTCACTGGTTCAAACCCAGTATCGCCCACCGACATCTACCGCAGGTCAGAGGCGTTTCGTGACGTCTGCGTCCGACTACGTCTGATCTCGTCGCGAACAATCCACGTCGTCGCTGGTCCCTGCTAGTCGGTCACCGCAGGAGTTAGACATGCGGAGAGATGAGATCGTGTCGCGCCGCCCGTTCGGCCGACGCACGCCCACACTGGGAGTGGCCGGCGGGTTGGCCTCGAACGAACTCCACCCACGCGGCCCGGCGCCGTCCCGGAGCTCCCCCCGCCCCGGACGGCGCCGCCATGCATGGCGCTGCTCCTACGACGTGTCTACCCGTCTCTACACCTCGCAGGTTCGCCCAGGGCCCCGGACGTGAAGTAGGTCGCGACCGGGGATGCGCCAAGTTCTGCGTCAGTGCCGCCGGAACCGACCCAAAGTGGAGCTGAACTCAGCGCGCTGCGATGGCTTCGGCCGGCAAC
>CAWIWO010000008.1:0-312069 GCA_963839835.1 uncultured Actinomycetota bacterium | reverse complement strand
CGAGCGCGGCCGCGAACAGCACGCCGAGGATGGCGTAGGCGCCGCCGCGCGCCAACCCTGGGCGTCGCACCGCTGTCATCCGCCCTTCACCTCCGTCAGGTACTTCACCAGCGCGTCGATCTGCTCGGGGGACAGGCTTTCACCGTATCGCGGCATGATGCCCGGCTGGAAGCCCTCCGTGATCTTCGCGTCGGGATTCTCGATCGACTCGCGGATCTCGGCTTCGCTGAGGTCGGGCAGGACCTCGTCGAGGTTCGGGCCGGTGGTGCCGGTCGTGCCGGCGTCCGACAGCGTGTGGCACGAGCCGCACGCGGCCGGCTCGGCGGCGTCCGTGAAAAGGGTCTTGCCGTCGGTCTCGCCGCCGCCCCCGCCTCCGCCTCCCGCGGGCGCCTTCGGCTTGCCGATCTCGCCGATCTTCTTGTCGAAGTCCGCGCGGCTCAGCACGTGCGCGCTCTGGCGCATCGTCGAGTGCCCGAGCCCGCACAGCTCCGCGCACACGACCGGGAACTCGCCCGTCCGGCCCGTGGTCGTCACGCGCACGTGGGTGTCGATCCCGGCACCGCGTCGATCTTCATCCGGAACGCCGGCACCCAGAAGTCGTGGATCACGTCCTTGGACTGGACCGTGAAGTTCACCGGCGTGTCCGCCGGCAGGTACAGCTGGGGGGAGGAGATCTCCTTGCCGCCTTCGCCGCGGTAGAAGAAGGTCCACGTGAACTGCTCGCCCACCACGCGCACCTCCATCGAGTTGGCCTCGGCCTTCTCGATGTCGGTCAGCGCCACGTAGGCGTAGGTGCACAGGCCCACGAGGATGATCGCCGGGATCGCGGTCCAGATGATCTCGAGCCTGGTGTTGCCGTGGATCGGCGGCCCGTCCTTGAGCTCCTCGCCGGGCTTCATGCGGAACTTCAGCGCGGAGTAGAGGACGATCGTCTCGACGAGCACGAAGATCGGCACCGAGGCGATCAGCAGGACGTCCCACAGCGTGTCGATCGTCTTGGCCTGGCTGGACGCCGGGGCGGGAACCAGTCGATCAGCAGCGCGAGCACGATCCCGAGGGCCGACGCGACGGCCCCGATCAGGAGCATCGTGCGGATCTGGATCCGGCTCTCCTGCGAGGTTTCCGGTTCTTCGGTGCTCATCGGCTCTCCTCGCCCATGGACGCGGCATCCTACGTGAGAGCTGCGACGGACGCGCGGCGGGTGGCGCTAGGCGGCCGCGCGCGCTTCGCGCCCGTTGGCCGAGGCCGCCTTGAAGTCCGACGGCGCGACGCCGCGGTAGCGCCGGAACGCCTTGGCGAACTGGGCGGGCTGCCGGTAGCCGACGCGGTGCGCGACCTCGCGCACCGTCAGCGTCCGCGCGGCCAGCATCTCGGCCGCACGCTCCATGCGTACGCGCGTGAGGTGGTCCCGGAACGTCGTCCGGCCGATCTCGGCGTACGCGCGCTGGAGTTGGCGCCGCGAGGATGCGACACGGCGGGCGATGTCGTCGAGCGAGAGCTCGGATGCGTACTCGCGGTCGACGATCGCGTTCGCCTCGTCGAGGAGGCTGGCGCGCAGGCGGATGGTGGAGGGACGTTGCGTCGGCACGAATCTTCTACGGCGCGTAGTGCCCACGTAGATCACGGCCCTACTCACCGGTGGTTAGCATTGAGACGATCGCCTCAATCTCCGGATGTGTAGGATTGATAATCCAGCCGTCCGCGGAGGGAGGATCGGGATCGCCCTGGGCGGGCGTTAGACTGCCGACGCCATGGACCGCCGCCTTGCGCGCCGCAACCTCCGCACCGCGCTGATCATCGCGGTGATCGGCCTGCTGATGTTCGCGCTCACCTTCGTCGCCGCCCTCCTTTACGTCGAATGAGCGACCAGGTCGACCTCACGAACCTCCCGCCCGTCGGCGAGGAAGTCCACATGCCCGAACCGAGCGCGCTGCCGCTCATCAATGCGGCGGCGCTGGCGCCCGCGATCGTCTCGATCACGGTCTCGTGGTGGCTGGTCGGCTCCGCGATGATCATCTTCCTCGGCGACCACGGTCCGCTGGATCCGCGACGTCCGGCGCGACATCGCGAACCTCCCGCTCGACCATTCTTCGCACGGATAGCCGCCGCACCGTAGGCTTGCGCGCGTGAAGGAGGGTGGCTCGAACGGGCGCCGGCACTGGCGGCGCATTACGCGACCGCTTTTTCGGCCTATCTAGCCGCTCGCGGAGAGCGCGAGCTCGGCGCTGCGTACGACCTCGGGCGCGAGGCGGTCGCCGCGCGGCTGAGCGTGCTCGACCTCGCCGAGGCGCACCACGCGGCGCTGCGGGCGGCGCTCGGCGACGGCACCCGCGCCGGAGGCGACGCTCCAGGCCGCGACCGACTTCCTGCGCGAGAGCCTGTCGATCTTCGAGAGCGTCCACCGCGGCTACAGCGAGGTGCGCGAGGTCGCGCGGCTCGAGCACGAGCACGTCGAGCAGCTGCGCGCGCTAACCGACGCGTCCGTCGCCCTGAACTCCTCGCTCACCGTCGAGGAGATCCTCCAGCTCACCGCCGACGCCGCGCGCTCGCTGATCGACGGCACCCGCGCCACCGTCGCGATCTTCGCCCCCGACCCGCGGCTGCGGCCGCTGACGGCGACCTCGCCTCCGCTGCTGTCGGACGGCGACTCGAGCCGGCCCGGCTGGCCGCCAAGCTGACGGGCCGCGGGAGCGATCTCGGGATCCTCGAGCTGGTCGACCGGCACGAGCGCGAGTTCACCGAGCGCGACGACACGATCCTCACGCAGCTCGCCCAGCTCGCCTCGGTCGCGATCTCCAACGCCCAGCTGTACGAGCGCGAGCGCACGATCGCGCAGACCCTCCAGCGCTCGCTGCGACCGGGCGCCCTGCCCGACGTGCCCGGCCTGTCGGCCGCCGTCCGCTTCCGCCCGGCGGGCGAGAACGTGGAGCTGGGCGGCGACTTCTACGACCTCTATGCGGCGCGCGACGGCGCGTGGGCGGCGCTGATCGGCGACGTCCAGGGCAAGGGCCCGGACGCCGCCGCCGTGACGGCGCTCGCGCGCCACACCCTGCGCGCCGGCGCCGCGTACGAGGCGTCCCCGAGCGGCGTGCTCGCGCTCCTGCACAAGGCTCTGCGCGAGCACAGGGCGACGGGCGTTCTGCACCGTCGCGCACGCGCACCTGCACATCGGCGACGAGCGGATCCGGGTCGACCTCGCCTGCGGCGGTCACCCGCTGCCGCTGGTCATCCACCGCGACGGCATCGTCGAGCCCGTCGGCCGGCTCGGCACGCTGCTGGGCACCGACATCGAGCCGCAGCTGTACGACGTCACGATCGAGCTCGGCGCGGGCGACGTGCTGTGCTCTACACCGACGGCGTCACCGAGGTCCGCCGCCGGCGCCGCGAGGTGTTCGGGCTGGCCGAGCTGACCGCCCTGCTGACCGGCTGCGGCGGGCTTCCGCCCGACGCGGTGGCCGACCGCGTCGACGCCGCCGTGCTCGCGGCGTCGGAGGGCCGCCTGCGCGACGACGTGGCGATCCTGGCGTTCGGACCCACGCGGGCGGCACGCCCATATGCTTCCCGGCCGCGCACCATCAACGGAGGAGATCGATGGCTGACCCGACGGACCCGGCGACCACGGAGGGACAGAGGGAATCGAACGCCGACCTGCTCACCGAACTGGTCGCCCACCTCCGGAACAACCGCACGCAGCTGCGGCAGGAGTGGGCCCGGCGAATCGGCGAGGCGCGGCTGCTGACCGCCCTCACACAGGAGGAGATCTTCTCCGAGGCGACGTCCGTCTACGACAACTACGTCGAGGTGCTGGAGACCGGCTCCGTCGAGGCGCTGCAGGACTACGCCCGCAACCTGTCCGAGCGGATCATCCCCCGTGGCGTCGAGACCGACGAGGTCCTCGGCATCGTGCTGCTCCTGCGCGACGTGCTCGCCCGCTCGCTGTTCCAGAAGTACCAGACGGACTTCGACTACCTCAACCAGGTGCTCGACGCCTACGAGCCGGCGGCGAACCGGATCGCCAACACGGTGGGCGTGAACTTCGTGCAGGAGCGCGAGCGCGTCATCCGCCAGCAGCAGGAGGCGATCCGGGAGCTGTCGACCCCGGTCCTCCAGGTCCGCGAGCGGCTGCTGATCCTCCCGATCATCGGCGTGCTCGACGGCCAGCGGGCGCGGCAGCTCACCGAGCAGCTCCTGCGCGGCATCCGGGCCAACCGCGCGCGTGTGGTCGTGATCGACATCACCGGCGTGCCGACGATCGACTCCACGGTGGCCAACCACCTGGTGCAGACCGTCGACGCGTCGCGGCTGATGGGCGCGAGCGTGATCATCACCGGCCTGTCGCCGGAGATCGCGCAGACGCTCGTGACGCTTGGCGTCGACCTGTCGAAGGTCAACGCGGTCGGCGACCTCCAGGGCGGCATCGAGGAGGCCGAGCGGCTGCTCGGATACCAGGTGTCGATGGAGACGCCGGCGCTCGACTCGACAGCCGTGTAGCTCTAGTGGCCGTACCGATCCTCAAGCAGGGGCCGTTCCTGATCGCCACCATCCAGGCGGCGCTGACGGACTCGGACGTCCTGCAGCTGCGGGACGACGTGATGGCCCAGGTCACGCGCCACCGCTCCCGCGGGATCATCGTCGATGTCACCGCGCTCGACGTCATGGACTCCTTCGTGTCGCGGTCGCTGCAGGGATCTCGCGGATGACCCGCCTGCGCGGGGCCGAGACCGTGATCGTGGGCATCCAGCCCGATGTCGCCTTCGCGATGGTCCAGCTCGGCATGAGCTTCGAGGACGTGTGGACGGCGCTCGACCTCGAGGAGGGCCTCGCGCTGCTCCAGCGGCCCGGAGGAAGGAGGCCGGCGAAGGTGGCAGATGAGCGACGAGTCGGTGATCCCGATCGAGTCCGACGCCGACGTGGTCACCGCTCGCCAGCGGGCGCGCGAGATGGCCGGCGAGCTCGAGCTCACCACCACCGACCAGACGCTCCTCGCCACCGCGATCTCGGAGGTGGCGCGCAACATCACGACGTACGCGAAGCGCGGCGAGGTGCTCCTGAGCGTGATCCGCGACGACGGCGGTCGGAAGGGCATCCAGGTGATCGCGCGCGACGAGGGGCCGGGGATCGAGAACCTCGATCTGGCCCTGCGGGATGGGTACACCAGCGGCAGCGGGCTCGGGCTTGGGCTGCCGGGCGCCCGCCGGCTGGTGGACGACTTCGACATCGAGACCGCCCCGGGGCAGGGGACGAAGGTCACGCTCGTTATGTGGGCGCGGCCGAACTCGCGCGCGGCATGACCGCCACCTGGCCGCTGGTGCTGGAGCGCGGCGTGGCGGCGCAGGCGCATGAGGGCGAGAGGCGCTCCGGCGACCTCGCGGTGTTCGCCCCGTCGCAGCGCGGCGGCCTCGTCGCGGTGATCGACGGCCTCGGGCACGGCGACGGCGCAGCGGACGCGGCCGAGGCCGCGGCGCGGGTGCTCGAGGCCAACGTCGAGTTCCCGCCGCAGATCCTGCTCGAGCGCTGCCACGAGGAGCTCCAGCAGACGCGCGGCGCCGTTATGACGCTGGCGTGGTTCGACCTCGACGAGCGCACGATGGAGTGGACCGGCGTGGGCAACGTCGAGGCCCGCTTCATCCGCGCGGGCGCGGGCCCGACGCCCGCCACGCGTCACCGGTCGTGCTCGGCGGCGTCGTCGGCTTCAACCTGCCGCAGGTCCGGCTGTTGCCCGGCCCCGGCTGGCCAAGCGTCGTCCGGCGCGGGAGGATCGGGCGACGAGAGAGATGAGGCACCCGTGGTCGTACCGATCGATCCCACCTCGGCAGCGTTCCTGTTCGCCGAGAACAGGCAGATGCCGATGCACGTCGGCGGCCTGCAGCTGTTCGAGAAGCCGGAGGGCGCCGGACGTGGCTACGCCCGGCAGATCTATGAGCAGATGAGCCAGGACGTCGAGATCTCGCCGCTCTTCCTCAAGCGTCCGACACGCGGTGTGGCCACCGCAGGACAGTGGGTGTGGACGCAGGACGACAACTTCGACCTCGAGTACCACTTCCGCCACAGTGCACTGCCCAAGCCCGGCCGGGTGCGCGAGCTGCTCGACCTCTGCTCGCGCCTGCACAGCACCCGCCTCGCCCGCGAGCGGCCGTTGTGGGAGGCCCACCTGATCGAGGGTCTGGCCGACGGCCGGGTCGCGCTGTACACCAAGCTGCACCACGCCCTGGTCGACGGCATCTCGGCCATGCGGCTCCTGCAGAGCGTGATGTCGACCGACCCCGACGAGCGCGACATGCCCCCGATGTGGGCGAAGCGGCCAGGCTCCAAGACCAGGAAGGCCCAGGGCGAGGCTGAGAGCAGTCTTGCGGGCATCCCCTTGGAGGCGATGCGCACGGCGCTCGGCATCACCGCGGACGCAGCCGGACTGCCCAGCGCCCTGGTCAAGACCCTGAAGCACGGGTTGAAGAACGAGACGTCCGCCCTCTCCCTCTACGCGCCCCGGACGATGTTCAACACCAAGATCACCGGCTCGCGCCGGTTCGCCGCGCAGGACTGGCCGCTCGAGCGCCTGAAGGCGATCGGGAAGGCGACCGACACCACGCTCAACGACGTGGTGCTGGCGATGTGCTCGGGAGCGATCCGCGCCTACCTGCTCGACCACGACGCCCTGCCCGACTCCACGCTGGTCTCGATGGTGCCGGTGGGCCTGAACGCCAAGCAGTCGCAGTCCGCGTCCGGTGACGGCGGCAACGCCGTCGGCGCGGTGATGGTCAAGCTCGGCACCGACCTCGACGACCCGGCGGACCGGCTCAGCTCCATCCACTCCTCGATGCAGACCGGCAAGGAGGCGCTGGGCTCGATGACCCAGCTGCAGATCATGGCGATGAGCGCCCTCGGGATGGCGCCCTCGATCGTGACGCCGATGCTGCGACTGCAGGGGATCATCCGCCCGCCGTTCAACCTGATCATCAGCAACGTGCCGGGACCGAAGTCCTTCCAGTACCTCAACGGCGCGAAGATGGTCGGCAGCTACCCGCTGTCGATCCCGATCAACGGGATGGCGCTGAACATCACCTGCAACAGCTACGCCGAGGACATGGACTTCGGCCTGATCGGCTGCCGACGCTCGGTCCCGCACCTGCAGCGCCTGCTCACCCACCTCGACGACGAGGTCGGCCTGCTCGAGAAGGCAGCCGGGGTCAGCTGACGGGGTAGCTGGGGGCAGCTGGGGGAGCTGACGGGGCAGGCTCTCGCAGGACTCGACATTCCGAGAGTTTCCGTACGCGACACGCGGTAGCCGAGGTGCGGAACTCTCGGTATGACGCACCGTCCCGGCCGCCTGTGGATGACGAGATGCGCCTGCCCCGCGACCGGGCGAGGCTCACCCGATGGCTCATCGGTGGGATCCACGGGCACCCGACCCTGGACCGCTCGTCCGGCCGGTCCCGATAGATCCTGGCGGAGCCGCCGGGCCCACGAGACGACAGGCCGCAGGCCGCTACTGGCGACGGACGACTCCCCGCCTCTACGTGCCGGCCGACGTCTCGGACGAGCAGGTCGAGCAACGCATCCTCGAGCAGTCGATGACCCTGCCCCGAGACGGCGCGGTCACCGGATGGGCCGCTTGTCGGCTGCACGGTGCCAACTTCTGCGACGGCCTCGCTCGCGACGGCAAGTCCCGCCTCCCCGTGCCGCTCAATGTCGGGCCACGCGGCTTCCTCCCTCGCAACGCTGGCGCGCGGCCAGTCTTCAGACAGCTCCCCGGTGCCGATCGCGCGATCCGGTTCGGGATCCCCACTGTGACTGCGGTGCGCGCGACGTATGACGCCGTCCTGCTCGCTGACGACGAGACCGAGGCGGTGGTGGCCATCGACATGATGTGCGCCGCCGAACTCGTGTCACTCCGGATGCTGCACGCGTACGCCGACAGACAGCGCTTCCGTCGGCGGAAGTTCGACGAGGCCCTGGCACGCGCCTCCGAGCACAGCCGGTCTCCCAATGAGACTCGGCTCCGACGCCTCGCGGAAGCTCATGCGAAGCTGCCGGAGTTGAAGGTGAACTGCGACGTGCTCGACCTGTCTGGCCAGTTGCTCGGCATCGCCGACCTCCTCGACGTCGAAGCTGGTCTGGTGATCGAGTTCAACGGTGCCGACCACCGCAGCGCGCTGCGGCAGACCGCCGACGTGCGCAAGGAGGAGCGGTTACGACGGGTCGGGCTCGAGGTCACCGGCGTCACTGGGATAGATCTCCGCGAGCCGGGTCGGGTCGTCCGACGACTCCTCGATGCACGGTCCCGCGCGCTCTTCGAAAGCTCCGCCACGCGCCGATGGGCGGCCCGACCCCGCGCCGACGACCTGCACCAGCGCCTCGAGGTGGCCCGGGTCCTGCGCGAGCAGCACACGTCGCTGGCTGAGGAGCCAGTGCCCGACATTCGCGACATCCGCGGCTGGTGACCACGAGCAAACCTGCGTTACCGAGGGGTACGCACCCTCAGCACGGCGAGTCACGTACGGAAACTCTCGGAATGTCGGGGAAGCGCGCAGAAACCCTGGGTGCCAGGGATCAGGCCGCGGCCACGACCTCGCCGGCTCCGGGGGTGGTGTCGACGGCGTCGACCTCGAGGCCGAGCTCCTCGACCAGCACCAGGTCGCTGACGTCACGGAGTACGCCGGACAGGGGGACGTCGAGGGCCTCGCAGAGCGCAGCGAGCAGCTCGGAGGAGGCTTCCTTCTGGCCGCGCTCGATCTCGGAGATGTAGCCGAGGCTGACCCGGGCCGTGGACGACAGCTCGCGCAGCGTCATCCCCTGGCGCATCCGCTCGGCTCGCAGGACGTCGCCGAGCGACGCACGGAACAACACCGTCTCGTGGCCCATGTCGCGCTCCTGTCGGTCGTGTTGAGGCTCAACGCTACCGGGCGGGTGGTTCTTCCCGGGGAGGAGTGCCCGGATCACCGCCCAGCTCGTCGTCGAGACCCTGCTCGATCGCGTAGCGGACGAGCTGCACCCGGTTGTGCAGCTGGAGCTTGCGGAGCGTGTTCTGCACGTGGTTCTGGACGGTCCGGTGGGAGAGCACCAGCCGCTCCGCGATCTGCTTGTACGACAACCCCTTGGCGACCAGCCGGAGCACCTCGGTCTCCCGCTCGGTGAGCCGTGGCGCCTCTGCGTCGGGACCGGACGCGGGGGCGTCGGAGAGGCGGCGGTACTCCCCCAGCACCAACCCGGCGAGCCCCGGGGTGAACACGGTGTCGCCCGCAGCGACCCGCCGTACGGCATCGACGAGCTCTGCCCGCGAGGCCGACTTGACCAGGTAGCCGGTGGCACCGGCCTTCACCGCCTCGAGCACGTCCTGCTGCTCGCCGCTGGCCGAGAGGATCAGCACCCGGACGGTCGGGTCGCGCCGGACCACCTCACCGGTGACGGCGACACCGTCGGGCTCCGGGATCTGCAGGTCGAGCACGAGCACGTCGGGCCGAGCCGCCGGGAACCGCGTGATCGCCTCGGTCCCCGTGCCCGCCGTGGCGACCACGTCGAGGCCGGCCTCGGCCAGGTCGCGGGCCACTCCCTCGCGCCACATCGGGTGGTCGTCGACCACCATCACCCGCAGCTTCCCGCCAACATCCGGCACGGGCCGCACCCTAGTCGCCACACCCGTCGCCGGTGAGCGGTCCACGCAATGATGGGGCCGTGCAGACCTCGACCCTCGTCCGCCGTGCGGCGCCGGTGGTGCTGCTCTCCGTCGTGCTGGCTGGTTGCGGTGGACACGGGTCGTCGGACTCGGGCGCGAAACCCAGCTCGAACCGGACCCCGACACCGACGCAGACCCCGACACCGTCCGGCACGGTCAGAGCCATCCCCGACGACTTCCCGCTGGCACAGGGCCTGGTCGCGGGTGGCGACACCACGGTGACGAGCCCGCGGCGCGACGTGAAGGGGATCCGCCTGGAGCGGGCCTGCTGGGGCGGCGTGTGGCCGGGCGCCGCCGTGGATCGCCTGGTCGTGCAGCAGGTCGCGCCGGAGGAGAGCGTCACCCGCGAGCTGGCGGTCTACCGCGACCGGGCCACCGCAGCAGCCGTCGGTCGGCAGGTGCGCGCGCGAGCCGCGCAGTGCCACCGGTTGCCTGCCACCTCCGACGGGGACGCCATGGACGTCACCCTCGAGGGCCGTGCCGGCGCCGACGACGGACGTCTCACGGCCGGCTTCGCCGAGACGCTGACCGGTGGTCAGCCCGGTGGCTCGATCTTCGTGTTCACCCAGGTCGGCCGCGCCGTCCTGGCGGTCGAGGACAGCGGTGAGTGGACGCGCGACTCGGCCGTCGGAGGCGCCCGCAGCCTGGAACGCGCCGACCGCGGCCTGGTGGCCAGGCTGTGCGTGTTCAGCGACGCAGGATGCTGAGCGCGCCTGTCGGGTGACACCAGGTCACGGCTCGGAGAACTCCGCGTACGTCGGAGGGGCGACCTCGTCGAGGGTGCGTCCTGCCCAGTCGGCCTCGGACCAGCGCGACCAGACCCGCTGACCCGCCTCCTGCACCCTCCGGGTGGCCGACTCGACGTCGGCCCCGAGCACGACCCCGTCCTCGACGACCTGCCTCCCGTCGACGAGCACGTCGGCGAGGTCCGCTGGCTGGGCGTAGTAGACGAGGTTGCGGATCGGGTCGCGCACCGGCGTCATCGTGAACCCGTCGGCCCGCCAGAACAGCAGGTCCGCCTTCGCGCCCGGCGCGATGCGTCCGAGGTCGTCGCGACCCAGGAGGCGTGCCGCGTTGATGGTCGCCGCGTCGAAGACGTCTCGTGCCGTGGAGACGTCGGTGCGCCGAGCCGCGACCTTGCCGGCGATCGCGGTCCACCGCAGGGACTCGATCATCGACTGCGGCGCGGTGTCGGTGCCCAGGCACATGTTCACGCCCGCCTCGACGTACTCCGGGAACGACTCCATCACGATCCCGCGGCGGATGAAGCACCACGCGTTGTAGGACACCGAGGTGCCGGAGCCGGCGAGCAGCGACAGGTCGTCGCCGGCGAAGTTGACCCACGAATTCCCGCTGATGAAGATCGCGTGTCCGAGCAGCGTGCGGGGCCCGAGGAAGCCGAGGTCGGCCAGCCACTCGACCGGGGTGCGTCCGTGCCGCCGGGTCATCTCCTGGAACTCCCAGACGCCCTGGGAGGCGTGCAACGAGATCGGCACGTCCAGCTCGTCGGCGGCCTGCCTGGAGTCGCGCAGCAGCGCCTCGCTGCACGTGTCGACCTGGGCCGGGGCCAGGAAGCCGCTCACCCGGCCGTCAGCGCGCCCACGCAGCCTCTCCACGTACGACGTCGCACGGTCGAAGCCGGCACGCCCGTCGTCGGCGTCCCACGCGTACTCGACCCGCTTGCCGTCCGGGGTGAACCAGCGTCCCGAGCGGTACATCGGGGCGACGTACCCGCGCAGTCCGCTCGCCTCGATCGCGTCGGCGGCGTAGTCCTCGATCCCGCCCATCTGGAGCACGGTCGTGGTGCCAGTCCGCGCCAGCTCGATCAGCGAGTAGTCGATGCAAGCCCGGGCGCCGTCGTCGTCCAGGCCCGCCATCTCGGCCGGCAGGATCTCGATCAGGCCGGTCAGCCAGAACTGCCGGTTGCCGACGTCCTCCTGCACGGACTTGTCGATCGGTGACTCGTCGAGGTGGGCGTGGGTGTTGATGAAGCCCGGGGTGATGATCCGGTCGGGCAGGTCGACGGTCCGATCGACCGGGCCGTCGTACGTCGCCCCCACGTGGGTGATCCGGTCGTCGTCGACGACGAGGCAGCCGTCGCGCAGGATCCGGTGCTCGTCCTCCTGGCAGGCCACGATCCAACCGGCACGGTAGAGCGTGGTGGTCATCTCGCCATCATCGCGATCACTGCGTGCTCACCCGTCGCCGGGTGGGCGCAGGTACCTGCCGCGTCGGTGCTCGAGGGCGTCGTCGTCGCCGAGGGAGACCGAGACGAGCCGGGTGACGACGAGGTCGGACCACCCGACGGTCTCGAAGGAGTCGACCTCGACCGTGGCCCACGACGGAGCGTCGCTCAGCCGGGGCCCGTGCGAGGTCTGCTCCCACTCCGCGAGCCGGAACGGTCCGCCCGGGGCGGGGAGCTGGCCCGCGAACGCCTCGGCCAGCTGTCGGTGCTCCCACCTCAGCAGGTGTACGACGGCCCGGCCGGTCGACCCCAGCTCGGCGCGCAGGTCGGAGTCCGGGTCGAGGAGTGCGAGCAGCCGCCCCGGGTCACCGCCGGCCACCATCAGCGAGGACACCGTCAGCCCGGCACGCGACCCACCCGAGCCGGCGGTCCACAGGCTGACGGCTCCCCCGAGGCGCGCCCGCAGCTGTCGGGCGGGCTCGGGCGTCGGCTCGCGGAACGGGTGGTCGGAGTGGATCGTCACGGCTGCTCCCTGGGGAGGGAGAGCTCCCACTCGGTGCCCTGGCCGGGCGTGGAGACGAGCTCGGCGGTGCCGCCGAGGTCGCCCATCCTCCCGACGATCGACTGCGCCACCCCGAGGCGTCCCTCGCGTGCCGCGGCCTCGAGCCGGCCGGGAGGGATGCCGGGTCCCTCGTCGCGCACCGAGACGACCCAGCGGTCCCCGACGTCCTCGAGCAGCACCCACGCCTCGGCATCGGCTCCGACGTGGTGGCGCACGTTGCTCAGGCACGCCTCGACGACCGACACGACCTCGGTGCAGGTCACCGCCGGCATCACCGTGGACGTCCCGGGCGTGACGACGTGCACGTGCGCGTTCTGCAGCAGGGCGAGCTGCTGGCCCAGGTCGAGGTCGCCGACCGACGCCACCACCTCGCGAGAGTCCTGCTGCACCAGCGCCCGCAGTCGCGTCTCCTGGTCACCGGCCAGGCGCCCCAGCTCGGCGCCGTCCGGGCCCAGCTCCGGGGCCCGACGCTGCACCAGCGCCAGCACCTGCAGGACGCCGTCGTGGACGACGCGGGCCAGTCGTTGCCGCTCCGAGGCGGACGCCGCCGCACGCTCCGCCCGGTCGCGCTCGTTGGCCGTCTGCTGCAGCAGTCCGGAGAGCTGGCCCACGACCGCGCCGCCGACCACCAGCAGGAAGATGTTGCCGTAGGTCTGCTGGCTGACCGCGCCGCGGATGGTCAGGTCCGCCGCAGACACCGCGACCCCGGCCACCAGGCCGCCGACCCAGCGCCACACGATCGCCCAGGCCAGGACCACGCCCATCACCCAGAAGCCGGGGAGCGTGGCGTTCCAGCTGTCGCCCTTGACGTACGGCGTGAGCAGGATCGCCGACACCGCCACGAGCAGGTCGACCACGAACAACCACGCCCGCCGGCGGTGCGGGGAGCCGTACTCCCAGACCGCGAACGCCGTCCATGCCGAGACGGCCAGCAGCACCAGCCATCCCACCGCCGGACGCTCGTAGTGGTCGGCGCGGACCGCATAGAGCACCAGCGTGTTGAGCAGCACCAGGGCACGGAGCACGGCGAGCGTGCGCAGCAGGGCGTCCTGGACGGGCAGGTGCAGTGCGGGACCAGAACCTGCGCCGGTGCCCGCTCTCGAGCCGGGGCCCGCGACCGGGCCGGGTGACACGGGTCAGGACGCCTTCGTGTCCGGGCCGGGCTGGCTCCCCGGTCCGCCCGCGCCGCCGAGGGGGGTGGCCTTGTCGGCCTTCTTCTGCTCCTCCTTGGCCACGGAGGCGTACTTGTCGACGTACTCCTGCCCGGAGAGCCGCATGATCTCGTACATGATCTCGTCGGTGATCGAGCGCAGGATGTAGCGGTCGTTCTCGAGGCCCTCGTAGCGGGAGAAGTCCAGCGGCTTGCCGAAGCGCACGTAGGGGCGGGTGAAGGAGCCGAACTTCTTGCCGGGGGGCGCGACCACGTCGGTGCCCACGACCGCGACCGGGATGACCGGCACGCCCGTCTCCAGCGCCAGTCGGGCCACGCCGGTCTTGCCACGGTAGAGCCGGCCGTCGTGCGACCGGGTGCCCTCGGGGTAGAACCCGAACAGCTCGCCCTCCTCGAGCACCCGCTTGGCGGCGGAGAGCGCGCCCTCGGCAGCGGAGGCCCCCGAGCGGTCGATCGGCACCTGGCCCGCGCCGGAGAAGAAGCGCTTCTGGAACCAGCCCTTGATGCCCGGGGTGTTGAAGTACTCCGCCTTGGCCACGAAGGTGACCCGCCGCGTCAGGGTCAGCGGCATGAACAGCCAGTCGGCGTAGGAGAGGTGGTTGCTGGCCAGGATGGCCGGACCGTGGTCCGGGACATTCTCCGAACCCGAGACCCTGGGGCGGAAGACCACCCGCAGAACTGGACCGAGGGCGATCCACTTCAGGAACCAGTAGAACAAGCCAGCACCTCCCGTCGACATGGCGAACCCTAGCCGCTCGTGGGAGGGCGTGACACGATTGCGACGCTCATCGAGTAGGCCCCACCACCCAGGAGTCCGGCAGTGCCCCACGACCCGTCCGGCGATGCCTCGGAGCACCGGTCCGCCGAGGACGCCGCGTGGCAGGCCATCGTGGACAACTACGGGGACCGGCCGCACCTCGAGGAAGATCCCGCGCAGACCGGTTCCGGCGATCCCGAAGGTCTCGCCGAGGACGTGCCGGGCTCGCCGCGTGACCTGGTCGCACCCACGCTTCCCGGGGACGGACGCCCAGAGGCTCGCGGCGACCCGCTCCCGACCCCGAGGAGCACTTCGTCCCCCCGCCGCCGCCTCCGATCCCGCGTGCCGAGCCGGCCCGACTGCTCGCGTGGATCGGGCTGTTCGGCGTGCCGACCTTCGTCCTCGTGGCGCTGGTCACCCGGCTGCCGATAGCGTCGTGGCTCGGGCTGCTGCTCATGGTCTGGTTCGTCGGGGGTTTCGTCTTCCTGGTGGCGTCCATGCGCTCGGACCCGCGCGACGAGAACGACGACGGCGCGGTCCTCTGAAACCTCCTCGAGGACGCGGCGATGACGGGAAGGCACCGGCGTGAAGAGCACGGAGACAGTCGAGATCCGCGGGCACCTGATCGACTCGGGTTCGCTGTCGCGGGTGCTCAACGACATCACCGACTACAGCGGTGACTACGTCGTGCAGCGCTTCGAGATCGGCCACGGCACCACCGACCCGTCGTACGCCCGGATCGAGGTGTCGGCCGACGACGAGGAGACCCTGCAACGCACGCTGATGCGCCTGCAGACCCACGGCGTCAACCAGGTCGACCCGGGCGAGGCCGCGGTCGAGGTCGCGAGCACCGACGGGGTGTTCCCGGACGGGTTCTACTCCAGCACCAACCTCGAGACCCAGGTGCGTCTCGACGGCCACTGGGTCGAGGTCGAGAACCCCGAGATGGACTGCGGACTGATCGTGGACGACGCCGAGGGGCGCATCCGCGTGCAGACGCTGCCGATGGCCGACGTCGAGGCGGGGATGCGCGTGGTGTGCGGCGCGAGCGGCATCAGGGTGACGCCTCCCGTCGTGGTCGAGGACGCCGGCGGGGGCTTCGGGTTCATGGAGTCCGACGTCTCCAGCGAGAAGCCGCAGGCCGTGCTCGTGCGCCAGGTCGCCGACGGCATGCGGGAGGCCAAGGAGGCCGGCAAGCGGGTCCTCTGGGTCGGCGGCCCCGGCGTGGTGCACACCGGCGCCGCGCCCGCCATGGTCGCGCTGGTCGAGGCGGGGTACGTCGACGTGCTCTTCGCCGGCAACGCCCTGGCCACCCACGACATCGAGTCGGCCCTGTACGGCACGTCCCTGGGCATCGACCTCGCCCGGGGCCACGGGGTCGAGCACGGCCACGAGCACCACATCCGGGCGATCAACACCATCCGCAAGGCCGGCTCGATCAGGGCCGCGGTCGACCAGGGGGTGCTGACCAGCGGGATCATGCACTCGCTGGTCACCCACGACAAGGAGTTCGTGCTGGTCGGGTCGGTGCGTGACGACGGCCCGCTGCCCGACGTGCACACCGACGTGATCGACGGTCAGCGCGCGATGAGGGCGCAGCTCCGCGACGTGGGCTTCTGCCTGATGGTGGCCACGATGCTGCACTCGGTGGCGACCGGGAACATCCTGCCGGCCTCGGTCCCCCTGGTCTGCGTCGACATCAACCCGGCCACCGTGACCAAGCTGGCCGACCGCGGGTCCTCGCAGGCCCGCGGCATCGTCACCGACGTCGGGCTCTTCCTCGAGCAACTCGCGATGGAGCTCTCCCCCACCTACCGACGCGCCTGATCCGGCCCGCCGTACGGGCGAGGTCGGCGATGCCGATGACGCCGGCGAGGGGGCCGAGCTCGGCGCTGACTAGCTCGGGGAGGTCGCGGAAGCCGGCGCCGACCAGGCTCTCGACCATCGAGGCCCGACCGCCCTCGAGGAGCAGGTCGCTGGCCGCAGAGACGCCGCCGCCGATCACCACCAGCGGCGGGTCGAAGGCGGCCACGATGTTCGCGACCCCGACCCCGAGCCAGTGCGCCACCTGTTCGTAGGCCGCCAGCGCCGCCACGTCGCCCTCGCGGGCCGCGGTGGTCAGCGCGACGCCGGACAGCTCGAGGCCGGCGTCCGAGGCCGCTCGGGCCAGGGCTCGTCCGGAGCAGTACTGCTCCCAGCAGCCACGCCGCCCGCACTGGCAGTCCCGGCCGTCGGGCACCATCTGCATGTGGCCGAACTCGCCGGCCATCCCGTTGCTGCCCCGGTGGATGGCGCCGCGCACCATCAGGCCGCCGCCGATGCCGGTGCCGAGGGTGATCATCACCGCGTCACGGACCAGGCGGGCGGCGCCGAAGTGCGCCTCGGCCCACAGGGCGGCTGCGGCGTCGTTGTCGACGAGGACGTCGCCGAGGATGCGGTTGCCCAGCCGCTCGGTGAGCCGGGGCGAGAGAGGCTCGTCACGCCACGGCAGGTGCGGCGCGAACCGCACCCGCTGCGCGTCCTTGTCGACGAAGCCCGCGGCCGCGACGCCGACGGGACTGCGCCCGTGGACGGCGAGCAGCCGGCCGACCACGTCGACGAGTGCGTCCTCGACCTCCTCGGCGGTGGCCCGCTCGATGCCGGCGCCCTCGCCGGGGGTCTCGACGGACTCGGTGTCCAGGACGCGACCGGTGTGGTCGACAGCAGCGGCCAGCACCTTGGTCCCGCCGATGTCGACGCCGATGGAGGCGGGCATCAGCTCACCTTCACCTTCACCGGCGGCGGGCGAGGTCGGCCGCTCCGACCATCCCCCCGGCGTTGCCGAGCCGCGCCTGACGGATCTCGAGCAGCGGGCGGTGCCCGTGGCCGGTCACGTTGGCCTCGAAGGCGCGCCGAGCGGGCTCGAGCAGCAGCTCGCCGGCCTCGCTGACGCCGCCGCCCACGACCACCAGGGTCGGGTCGAGGACCGCTGCCAGCACGGCGAGACCGTGACCGAGCCAGTCCCCGAGCTCGACGTACCTCGCGACCGCGAAGGGGTCGCCCCGCTGGGCTGCCGCGGTCACGAGCGGCCCGGTGATCCCGTCGATCGTCCCCCCGGCCTCCTCGAGCACCGCCGCGGCCGCGGTCGGGTCCTCGGCCGCCTCCTCGCGCGAGCGCCGTACGAGCGCGCGACCCGACGCGTAGGACTCCAGGCACCCGTTGTTGCCGCACCCGCAGGGCACGCCGTCGGGCACCATCCGGATGTGGCCCACCTCGGCAGCGATGCCGAAGCCGCCGCGCATCAGCTCACCGTCGAGCACCACGCCGCCGCCGACCCCGGTGCCGATCGTCATCATCAGGAGGTCGTCGATGTCGGCACCCGCGCCGAAGACGAACTCGCCCCACGCCGCGGCGTTGGCGTCGTTCTCCACGACGACGGGGAGTCCCGTCTCCTTCTCCAGCAGGTCCTTGAGGGGCTCGTCGCGCCAGGCCAGGTTCGGTGCGAACAGCACCGTTGACCGCGCCTTGTCGACGAAGCCCGCGGCCGAGACGCCGACCGCCTCCACCTCGGCGTCGCGGCGCAGGCGCTCCACCAGGCTGCCGATCGCCCGCACGATCTCGTCGGGGTGCTTGGCCGGCGACTCGGTGCGCTCGGTCGACAGCAGCCGACCGTCCTCGTCGACCAGGCCGGCAGCGATCTTGGTCCCACCCACGTCCACACCGATGGTGTGGGCGGTGCTCATCGGTCCTCGCCCCAGCCGGCCCCGTGATCGGCCCCGTGATCGGGCCCGTCATCGGGGCCGTCGTCCAGGTCGATCTTCTCCACGCCAGGGCGGGCCTGCTTGTCCGTGTGCGTGGCCAGCAGGCCGGCAGCGGCGCTGACCAGCGAGCTCGCCGCGACGCTCAGGTGGGTGCGCACCTCGGGGCTGGTCTGGCGCATCACGTGGATCACCTGGCAGACCGGGCAGTAGCGGCAGTCGGCGCTGCCGGTGGCCACGTGCTCGTTGACGTCGTGGAGGGCCTGGTTGAACAGCCCGGACGCACCTGCGGCGGAGCCTGCGTAGTCGTGCCCCTGGTCGCGAGCCCACTCGGAGAGTGCTCCGAACAGCTTGGCGGCCTCCTCGCCGAGACTGCCGACGGCCTCGTGGGCGGCCGCGCCGTCGTCGTCGGGCGGCACCCCGTCGCCTGCGTCGCTCACGTTCGTCCCTCCTGCTCGAACCGGAACCGTACCCGCAGGGCACCGTCCTCGACCCTCGCACCGGTGACCGAGTGGCGGCTCAGGGCGGTCGGCAGCGCGAGGAGCCGGCGGTAGGAACCGACCGTGACGACCAGCTCGTCACCATGGCGCGCGAGGTCGACGTCCTGGCGCTGCGCGAACGGCAGGGCGATGCGGAGCTCTGCACCGGTCTCCGTGCGGGTGATCGTCATCGGGCCCTCGCCGTCGGGCACGGCCAGCGGGTCCGCGCCGTCGTACGCCTCTCGGCAGAACGCGGCGAGGCCGTCGGCGCCCACCGGCTCGCCCGAGCTGTACGTCGACACCCAGATCGGCACCTCGGCGAAGGACTGCCTGACCTCGTCGAGCACCTTGCGCTGCGAGTCGACCCAAGCCTGTCGCCACGCGTCCGCGTCGCCCTCGGGGAAGACCCGGTTCGCGATGACGCCGTCGACGCGGTAGCCGTAGAGCGACAGCGTGGTCAGGGAACGTCGTGCCTCGGCGACCACGACGGTCTCCGGCGTCAGCACCAGACGCACCGTCGACTCCTTCTCGGTCAGGATCTGCTGCACCTGCTCGAGGTCGCGGTGCAGCCGCTCCACCGCGTCGAAGACCGAGTCCTCCGGCATCGGCACCCCGGCGGCCCGGGTCAGTACCGGGCGCAGGGCCTTGACGACGCGGCGCTGGACCCCGAAGACGCGGTTCATGTACCAGCCCAGCGCCTCGGGCAGGGCCAGCAGCCGCAGCGTCTCGGCCGTGGGCCCGCAGTCGACGACGATCACGTCCCACTCCCCGCTCAGGGCGTGCGTCCGCAGCTCCAGCAGCGCCAGCACCTCCTCGGCGCCGGGGACGACGGTGAGCTCCTCCGCGGTGATCGGGTCGACGCCGGCCGCGTCGAGCACCGACATCAGGTACCCCTGGATCTCGCCCCACGAGCGTTCGAAGCGTCGCTGGGCGTCGATCTGGTGGACCCAGAGCCGCTCCTCGACCTCAGTGGGCTCGGCGCCCAGCGGCATCCCGAGCGCGTCGCCCAGCGAGTGCGCTGCGTCCGTGGAGAGCACGAGCGTGCGTCGGCCGGCACGCGCAGCGAGGGTCGCCGTACCCGCCGCCGTGGTGGTCTTGCCGACCCCACCCTTGCCGGTGAACAGGATGATCCGCGAGCTCACCCCGGCTGCGACTCCACGCGCTTCTTCAACCCCTTCAGCGCTGTGTCGATGATGACCTTCTCGGCCTTGCGCTTGAGCAGCCCGATCATCGGGATGCTCAGGTCGACGGCAAGCCGGTAGGTGACCTCCGTGCCGGAACCGCTGGGACGGAGCACGTAGGCACCCTCCATCGCCTTGAGCATCTTGCCCTCGACGAGCTTCCAGGTGACCGACCTGTCGTCGTCCCACACGTAGGCGAGGGTGTAGGCGTCCTTGATCGGCGTCGCCTCCAGCACGAAGTGGACCTTGGTCCCACGGCCGTCGGCGCCGGTCTCCAGCACCTCGGCCGACTGCATCCCCTGGGCCCACTCCGGGTACGCCGTGAAGTCGGCGATCACGGCCATCACGGCGGAGGCCGGCGCGTCGACGACGATGCTCGAGGTGGTCTGCTCAGCCATGCCGAGCAGGCTAGCCGACCACCTCCGCCCCGGACCCGAGCGGCGTCCGCTGACCGGTACCGTGCACGTGTCGTCTGCCCGCAACCGGGCGTGAGAGAGGGGCTGCGTTGCGCGAGTACTCCACTGCTCTCGAGGTCGACGTCCCCACCAGTGGCAACCTCACCGACGACGTGGTCACCAACGGCACCGAGCACCCGGCGGACGTCGTCTTCTCCCGCCGCGCCAGCACCTCGGACGAGCGGTCGCCGGGCTGGGCCGACGTCACGGCCGAGGAGTTCCTCGAGGAGGTCCAGGCGGTCGCCAAGGGCCTGATCGCCGCAGGACTCGAGGTCGGTGACCGGGTGGCGATCATCTCCCGCACCCGCTACGAGTGGACCCTCCTCGACTACGCGATCTGGTTCGCCGGCGCAGCGACCGTGCCCGTCTACGAGACCTCCTCCCCCGAGCAGATCGAGTGGATCCTCTCCGACTCGGGGGCACGTGCCGTCTTCACCGAGACGCCGGAGCACGCCGCCCGGCTGAGGGCGGTGCGCGAGCGTCTTCCCGAGCTGCACCACGTCTGGCACATCGACGGGCACGGCGTCGGCACCGTGCAGACCCTGGGCCAGGACGTCGACGACGACGTGCTCGAGCAGCGTCGTACGACGGCCGGGCCCGACGACCTCGCCACGCTGATCTACACCTCCGGGACGACCGGCCGCCCCAAGGGCTGCATGCTCACGCACGGCAACTTCATGTTCGAGCTGACCGTGGCGGTCGACGAGCTCGACCGGCTCTTCGCCCCGTCAGGGCAGGGCGACGAGCCGGCATCGACACTGCTGTTCCTTCCGCTGGCGCACGTGTTCGCGCGGATCATCCAGGTCGGCTGCGTCAAGGCTCGGGTCCGGCTGGGCCACTCCGCCGACATCAAGCGCCTTCTCGACGACCTCGCCGGGTTCCGGCCGACCTTCATCCTGGCGGTGCCCCGCGTCTTCGAGAAGGTCTTCAACACCGCCTCGCAGCGCGCGGTCGCCGACGGCCGGGGGCGCATCTTCGACCGGGCCGCCGACACCGCGATCGCCTGGTCCCGGGCGATGGAGAACGGCCGCGTCGGGCTCGCCCTGCGGGCCCAGCACGCGGTCTTCGACCGGCTCGTCTACGCACGGCTGCGCGCCGCCCTCGGTGGCCGGTGCGTCTACGCCGTCTCGGGGGGTGCCCCCCTCGGTGACCGGCTGGGTCACTTCTACCGCGGCATCGGCGTGAACGTGCTCGAGGGCTACGGCCTCACCGAGACCACCGCCGCCCTGACCGCGAACCTGCCCGAGGCCCAGAAGGTCGGCACCGTCGGCCGCCCCTTGCAGGGGACCAGCGTGCGCGTCGCGGACGACGGCGAGCTGCTCTTCCGCGGTGGGCAGGTGTTCAGCGGCTACTGGCACAACGACGAGGCGACCGCAGAGGCGAAGGACGCCAAGGGCTGGTTCCACACCGGCGACATCGGCGAGATCGACGACGAGGGCTTCGTCCGGATCACCGGTCGCAAGAAGGAGATCCTGGTCACGGCCGGCGGCAAGAACGTCGCGCCAGCCGTCCTGGAGGACCGCCTGCGCGCCCACCCGCTCGTGGACCAGTGCATGGTCGTCGGCGACGGGCAGCCGTTCGTTGCCGCGCTGGTCACCATCGACCCCGAGACCCTCCCGGGCTGGGCCGCTCAGCACGGCAAGTCGCACGACATCGAGGACCTCGTCGACGACGCCTGACCTGCGGGCCGAGGTCGAGAAGGGGGTCGAGGACGCGAACTCCGCGGTGTCCAAGGCCGAGTCGATCCGCAAGTTCACGATCCTGCCGGTGGTGTGGACCGAGGAGAGCGGCGAGCTCACGCCCAGCCTCAAGCTCAAGCGCGGCGTCGTGATGCGTCAGCACCACGACGACGTCGACGCCCTTTATGTCCGATAGCACTCGCTGAGCGCAGCGGGGACTGGCCGGGGTTCCGGATCTGCCCATTTGGCGTACAAATCGGAACTTCCTGCGGCAATCTGTCTCATGCATGGACTCACGTTTCTCCAGGCGGGCCAGGACGGCCGCCGCGTGCCAACCGGGTTCTGATCGAGACGAGTGACAGCGGGGTCGGCCCCGCCCCAGGACAGAAAAGGTCGATCACACATGGATCGCAGAAAAGTGCTGCTGCTCGTGGCCGCGGTCATCGCCGCGCTCGGCACGCTGTTGGTGTTCTTCTACGTCAACGGCGCGGACAGCCGCGCCGACCAGCGCTACGACGCGGTCACGGTGCTCAAGGCGGTCAAGCAGATCGAGCCGGGCGAGACCGCCGAGGCTGCCCAGGCTGCCGGCAAGATCGAGACCTCGGCCGTGGCCCGCAAGGACCTGCTGGTCGGTGCGATCAACGGCCTGGACCCCATCTCCGGCAAGGTCGCCGTCTCGACCATCTACCCCGGCGAGCAGATCGTGAGCAGCAAGTTCGGGGCCGAAGGTACGGCGGCCACGTCGTCGCTGAGCATCCCCAAGGGCAAGATCGCGATCTCGATCAGCCTGGACGACCCGGCTCGGGTCGCGGGATTCGTCAACCCCGGCAACAAGGTTGCCGTCTTCTACACCGGCACGACCGCCGACAGCTCACTGACCCGCCTGCTGCTGCCCAGCGTCGAGGTGATCGGGGCCGGCACCACCACCCTGACGCCTACCAAGACGACCGCCACGGACGGCACCGAGAGCGTCGAGCAGCTCCCCAAGACGCTGCTCACCCTGGCGCTGGGCCAGCGCGACGCCGAGAAGGTGATCTTCGCGAGCAAGAACGGCTCCCTGTCCTTCGCCCTGCTCAACACCGATTCCCAGGTCGGCCCCTCTCAGGGGGTCACCACGGCGAGCCTGTTCAAGTAACCGGCTCCCTCCCCCGCTGAAAGGATTTCGATGCCGATCCTCGTCGAGCCCGACTCCACGACCGCAGGAGTGCTCGCGCCCGCGCTCCCCGCCGGGTCGCAGGTCGTCTCGCGGCCCGAGGAGGTCGACGCCTGGCTCAACGGTCGGTCGGACTACGCCGTCGTGATCGGTCCCACCCCGGACATGCAGACCGCGACCGCGCTGGCCGAACGGATCCGCACGGCCCACCCCGCGACCACCGTGGTGCTGATCAGGCACGAGCTCGCGCCGGAGATCTTCGCCAGCGCGATGGGCGCCGGGATCGGCGCCGTCGTGCCGGCCGACGACCAGCAGGCGCTGGGCGCGGCAGTCAGCCGCGCCAAGCACACCTGGGAGACGATCGTCGGGCCCACCGCGCAGCAGGGAGGGCACAAGGGCGTCGTCGTCACGGTGTTCTCCCCCAAGGGTGGCGTCGGCAAGACGACGATGGCGGTCAACCTCGGCCTGGCCCTGTCCCGCGGGGAGAACCAGGTGTGCGTGGTCGACCTCGACCTGTCCTTCGGGGACGTGGCGATCACCCTGCAGCTGGTGCCGAAGCACACCATCGCCGACGCGGCGGAGTCCGAGGACGACCTGGACTTCTCGATGCTGCAGACCCTGCTGACCCGCTTCGACCCCTCGCTGTCGATCCTGGCCGCCCCCACCCAGCCGGAGGGACGCGACCGCATCTCCCCCAACCTGGTGCGGCGGGTGATCGAGACCCTGCGCAGCAACTTCGACTTCGTCGTCATCGACACCCCGCCCGGCTTCGACGACTGGGTGCTGGGCGCCTTCGACGAGACCGACGAGTGCGTCGTCGTGGCCACGCTCGACGTACCCACGATCAAGAACACCAAGGTCGCCCTGGAGACCCTCGACCTGCTCCACCTCGTGCGCAACAACCGGCACCTCGTGCTCAACCGGGCGGACGAGGAGGTCGGGCTCTCCCGCGAGAACGTCGAGGGCATCTTGAACATGAAGGTCGCGGTCGCCCTCCCCAGCGCGACCGCCGTGGCGAACGCGACCAACCACGGTCAGCCGATCGTGCTGTCCAAGCCCGACCACCCGGTCTCGAAGGGCATCACCAGCCTCGCCGAGCAGCTGCTGGGCGCCAACGACGACGCCGCGCAGACCGCGAAGGCGAAGCGCGGCCTGTTCGGACGCAAGAAGCGATGAGCACCGTCCCGAGCCCAGGAAGAGTCCCATGAGCAGTCTGAGCGAACGTCTCGCGGCACTGAACCGCGAGAAGGTTGCCGCGGACCCGACCACGGACGCCGGCCGCGGCGAGCCGTCGGTGGTCGGACGCCACTCGGCCGAGCCTGCCTCCGAGGACCTCAACGGCAACGGCAGCATGCCGCCTGCGGCCACGACCTCGAACAGCTCCGGGACGACGACGTCGACGCCTCCCGGCGCGACGCCCGGCGCCCAGGCAGGCCCGGCAGGCCCAGACAGCGGCCCGCAGCGAGGCCGCCAAGGACCGCTTCGACGACCTCAAGGAGAGCGTGCACACCGAGCTCCTGCAGCAGCTCGGTCCCCAGCTGTACGACGCCAACCTCGAGGTCGAGGAGCTCGAGTCGAAGGTGCGCACCGTCCTCGCCGACGTGATGGCCGCGAGCAACCGTCCACTCACCCGGGTGGACCGCGAGCGGATCACGCAGGAGATCTCCGACGACATCCTCGGCTACGGGCCGCTGGAGCCCTACCTGCGCGACGTCGAGGTCGCCGAGGTCATGGTCAACGGCCCGTTCGACATCTACCTGGAGCGCAAGGGCAAGCTGGTCAAGGTCGACGGCAAGTTCAAGGACGAGGCGCACCTGCGCCGCACGATCGACAAGATCGTCTCCCGCATCGGTCGTCGCGTGGACGAGTCCTCCCCGATGGTCGATGCCCGCCTGCCCGACGGCAGCCGTGTCAACGCCGTCGTGCCGCCGCTGGCCATCGACGGCAGCACCCTGACCATCCGCAAGTTCTCCGCCGACCCCCTCACGGTCAACGACCTGATCCGCTTCGGCTCGCTGAGCGAGGCCACGGCCGACTTCCTCGACGCCTGCGTCCGCGGCCGGCTCAACGTCGTGGTCTCCGGCGGTACCGGTGCCGGCAAGACCACGACCCTGAACGTGCTCTCCTCCTTCATCCCCTCCGACGAGCGCATCGTGACCATCGAGGACGCCGCCGAGCTCCAGCTCAAGCAGGACCACGTCGTACGACTGGAGTCGCGCCCGGCCAACATCGAGGGCAAGGGGCAGGTCACCATCCGCGACCTGGTCCGCAACTCCCTGCGCATGCGGCCCGACCGCATCGTCGTCGGCGAGGTCCGCGACTCCTCGGCCCTCGACATGCTGCAGGCGATGAACACCGGTCACGACGGCTCCATCTGCACGGTGCACTCCAACGGTCCCCGCGACACCTGCTCCCGCCTGGAGACCCTCGTCCTGATGGCCGGCATGGACCTGCCCGTGCGGGCCATCCGCGAGCAGGTCGCCTCCGCGGTCGAC
This sequence comes from uncultured Actinomycetota bacterium, assembly GCA_963839835.1. Lineage (GTDB taxonomy): Bacteria > Actinomycetota > Actinomycetes > Propionibacteriales > Nocardioidaceae > Marmoricola. The sequence goes on along the minus strand of CAWIWO010000008.1, from coordinate 286,545 downwards.
CTGATCGTGCACCAGGCCCGGCTCAAGGACGGGACCCGCCGGATCACCCACGTCACCGAGGTGGAGCGGATGGAGGGTGACGTGATCACCCTCCAGGACATCTTCATCTACGACAACTCGGCGGGCTTCGACCTCGACGGCCGGTCCCTGGGCTCGCTGAAGGCCACCGGGCTGCGGCCGAAGTTCCTGGAGAAGATGCAGCACAACAACGTCACCGTCGACCCGCGGGTCTTCGCCACCATGGAGTTCCGGTGATCGCCGCACCCCGGCGCCGTCCGGGTGCACTGGCGGCGGCGCTGCTGACGCTCTTCCTCCTCGGCCTGACCGGGACGGGGCTGGGCGCGACGGCAAGTGCCGCCACCGACAGCGGCAGCATCGACCACGCACAGCCGACCCAGGACGGGGTCCGGCTCCTGGTCTCCGCACCCTCGGCGAGCGGCCCGGTCGACCTCACCGGCGTCAAGGTCGAGATCGGCGGCCACGCCGTGAAGTCCCAGGCCGTCGCCGCCTCGAGCAGCAACGAGATCAAGCGCGTCGCGATCCTGGCCATCGACACCAGCGACAGCATGCACGGAGCCCGCATCGCCGAGGCCAAGCGCGCAGCCACGACCTACCTGGGGAGCGCTCCGGCCAACGTCGAGATCGGCGTGCTCACCTTCGACGACAAGGTCCGGCTCCTGGTCAAGCCGACCCTGGACCGCGACGCCGCCCGTGCGGCGATCGGCAAGCTCACCCTGACCCGCAACACCGCGCTGTACGACGGAGTGCTCGGCGCCATCGAGGCGACCGGTCCCGGGGGCGACGACGCAGGACAACGCCGGGTGCTGGTGCTCTCCGACGGCAAGGACACCACGCAGACCGACCTCTCCGACGTCCTCGACACGATCTCGGGCTCCGGGGTGCTCGTCGACGCCGTCGCCCTGCAGCAGAGCGGCACCGAGAGCCAGCCGCTGCGCGACATGGTCGCGGCGGGCAAGGGCAAGGTCCTCGACGCCAGCTCGCCGACAGCACTGTCAGCGGCCTTCGCGCAGGAGGCCGAGGTGCTCTCCCGGCAGATCGTGGTCACGGCCGACGTGCCCGCGTCCGCCCACAAGAACGCCGACGTCTCGGTCACGATGCCGGTCGACGGCCAGGACGTCACCGCCACGGCGTACCTCCCGGTCCGGACGGCGACGCCGGCCACGGCCGCTGCGACCGTCCCCGCGGCGGTCCGCGCGGGAGGCCTCCAGGTCTCCGAGCGAGTCGTCCTCGGCGGGGTGATCGCGATCGCGGTCGGCCTGCTCGGCGTCATCGTCGCCCTGTGGTCCAGCAAGCCGTCGCTCGACGCCGAGGACCGGCATCAACGCGCAGATGCGCGCCTACGGCACCCTCGCCGCCTCCGACGCCGCGAACCCGGCCCAGGTGCTCGTCCTCCGGCTTCACCGGGCAGGCGCGCGGCGTCGCCGAGCGCGCCCTGGCCAACAACCGCGGCCTCGAGGCGCGTCTGGCCACCAAGCTCGAGACCGCCGGGATGTCGTTCAAGCCGGCGGAGTGGCTGCTGCTGCGCGCCGGCGTGGCCGTCGCCTTCGGCCTGCTCGGCGTGCTGGTCGGCTCCGGCAACATCATGCTCGGCCTGATCTTCATCGTCGTCGGGATCGTGGGACCGCCGCTCTACCTCAAGTTCAAGCGCACCAGCCGGCTGCGTGCCTTCGCCGGCAACCTGCCCGACACCCTGCAGCTGATGTCCGGCAGCCTCTCGGCCGGGCTCTCGCTCGCGCAGTCGATCGACACCATCGTCCGCGAGGGTGGTGAGCCGATCGCCGGCGAGTTCAGGCGCGTGGTGATCGAGAGCCGCCTGGGTGTCCCCCTGGAGGACTCGCTCGAGGGCGTCGCGCACCGGATGGAGAGCCGCGACTGGGAGTGGGTGGTGATGGCCATCCGGATCCAGCGCGACGTCGGTGGAAACCTGGCCGAGCTGCTGCTGCAGGTCGCGGAGACCCTGCGGGAACGGGAGTTCCTGCGCCGGCACGTGCGGGCCCTCTCTGCGGAGGGCCGGCTCTCGGCCTACATCCTCGGCGGCCTTCCCCCGGTCTTCCTGCTCTTCCTCGCTCGTGACCAAGCCGGACTACGTGCACCCCCTGTTCAGCACGCCCATCGGATTCATCCTCGACATCGGCATGGCCGTCCTCCTCGGCGTGGGCGTCCTGTGGATGAGCAAGGCCGCAAAGGTGGACCTGTGAACGTCACCACGATCACCATGTTCGCGGGGATCGCGATGATCTTCGTCGCGATGTTCCTCGCCTTCGCCTACGTCGGCGGAATCAACCGCGAGCAGACGGGGGTGAACCGTTCCCTGTCGGTGCTCAACGCGCTCACCGCCGCTCCCGAGGAGATGCAGCAGGAGCTCGAGGCTCCCTTCGCCGACCGGGTGCTCTTCCCGCTCCTCGCCCGCACCCAGGGACTCGGCCGCAGGCTGACCCCGGCGGACGCCAACGACCGGATCCGGGAGAAGCTCGAGCAGGCCGGCAACCCGGCGGGGTGGACGGTGGACCGGGTGATGGCCGGCAAGGTCGTCGGCTTCGCCGTCGGGCTGGTCGTCTCGATGCCCCTGGCCCTGCTGATGGGGCTCTCCTTCGTCGTCACGATGCTGTTCGTGATCGGCGCCTCCGTCGCGGGCTACATGGCACCGAACATGTACCTCTACCAGAAGGCGCACGACCGGGCCGAGATCGATGCAGCGGGCGCTGCCCGACGCGATCGACCTGCTGACCATCTCGGTGGAGTCGGGCCTCGGCTTCGACGCTGCCGTCGCGCAGGTCGCGCGGAACACCGACGGTCCTCTCGTCCGAGGAGTTCGCACGAATGCTCCAGGAGATGCAGATCGGTCGAGGACGTGCCGACGCGCTGCGGTCGGTCGGCGAGCGCAGCCACCTGCCGGACATCCGCTCCTTCGTGGGCGCGATGGTCCAGGCGGACGCGTTCGGCATCCCGGTGGGACAGGTGCTGCGCGTGCAGTCCAAGGAGATCCGCCTCAAGCGGCGGCAGTGGGCGGAGGAAGCGGCCCAGAAGGTGCCGGTGAAGATCCTGGTCCCGCTGATCTTCTGCATCCTGCCGTGCCTGTTCATCGCGGTCCTCGGACCGGCCGGGATCTCGATCATGGACAGCTTCAACGGCAAACTGTGACACCGTTACCGACGTGAGCGACGTCGGACGTGTTGCGCTGGCAGCGCGCGTCTTCACCATCGCGGCCCTGACCGCGCTTGCCGCGCTGGCCGGGACGAGGTTCCTGGCGGGTGCCGGTCTCGTGGCGGTGGCTGCTGCAGTGGCGGTGGCGCTGGCCCACTGGACCCGGCTCCCCCAGTGGCTGGTCGCCCTCGGCGAGGGATCCGTCGTCGCGCTGCCTGGTGGTGCTCACCGCAGCCCGACCAGGCCACCGTCACGCCGTACCTCGTCATCCCGGCGCTGATCGCCGGTCTCGACGCCGGACGTCGCGGGCTGTGGCGCGTGATCGCGGCCGAGTTCGGCGTCCTCGCCGTCGCCTGGACGCTGATGGTCCAGGAGTGGGACCGGGCGATGGCGCTGAGCGCCTTCACCTGGTTCGCCGCGGCCGTCGGCATCGGCCTGATGGGCGTAGACCTGCGCCGCGCGTTGACCAGCTCGGACTCCGAGGCCTCCTACCGCAGCGCCGTCGCGCTGATCCGGCGCCTGGACGCCCTGTCGGAGAAGCTCAGCGGTGGCCTCGACCCGGTCCGGATCGCCGAGGAGCTGATGCTCGAGGCCGACCGTCAGGTGCCGACGCGGTACGGCGCTGTCTTCGTGCGCTCGCGTGGCGGCGCGGTCGCCGCGCTGCGCTACTCCGTGGGGGCGACGCCGGCGACCATGGCCTGGGCGGAGACGCTGGCCGGCAAGTGCTGGGAGTACGAGTCGCTCGTGCTCGACGAGCAGCAGGTCGGGCTGCCGCTCCGCACGGGTGACGAGATCGTCGCGGTCCTGGTGCTCGAGGCGCACAGCCCCGTGGACTCCCGCGCCGCGCACGAGCTCGAGGACCGGCTCAACACCCACGCCGTCCAGCTGCAGGCGGCCCTGCTGTTCGGGCGGGTCCGCGACACCGCGATGAGCCAGGAGCGGCAGCGCATCGCGCGCGAGGTCCACGACGGGGTCGCCCAGGACGTCGCCTCGCTCGGGTACCTGGTCGACAACATCGCCGGCACCTCGCGCGACCCGGCCCAGCAGGAGCTGATCGCGCAGCTGCGCGCGGAGGTGAGCCGCGTCATCGGCGACCTGCGGCACTCGATCTTCGACCTGCGCCAGGAGATCCCGGCCGGCTCCGGCCTCGGCGAGAGCCTGTCCGCCTACGCCAACCAGGTCGCGGCGATGTCGCCGATGGCCGTGCACGTGACCGTGGACGAGGAGGGGCCTCGCCTGCCCAGCAACGTGGAGTTCGAGCTGATGCGGATCGCCCAGGAGGCGATGGCCAACGCCCGCAAGCACTCCGGCGCGGCGAACCTCTGGCTCAAGTGCACGGTGCGCTCGCCGTACGCCGAGATCGAGGTCGGCGACGACGGCACCCGGCCGCACGCGCCGGCCGCGCACTCGCACGGCCTGAAGATCATGCAGGAGCGCGCGGCCAGCATCGGCGCCGAGCTCTCCATCGAGGCGCCGACGCCGCGCCGTCCCGGTACTCGAGTGCTCATCCGTGTGGGCCGGTCCAGGGTCTAGCCTGTGCGCACGGAGGCCGGGACCGACCGACCCGGGGAGCCCATGACGAGCGTCCTGCTGATCGACGACCACGAGCTGGTCCGCCAGGGCCTGGCCACGGCTTTCTCCCAGGCCGACGGATTCCAGATCGCCGGCCAGGCCGCCTCGGTCGCCGCAGGCATCGAGCTGGCCCAGGAGGTCAAGCCCGACGTCGTGGTCACCGACGTCCGGCTGCCCGACGGATCCGGCCTCGACGTCGTGCGCGCGCTGCGTCAGCGCAACCGGGAGATCGGACTGGTCGTCCTGACGATGTACGCCGGCGACGAGCAGCTGTTCGCCGCGATGGATGCCGGCGCCTCCGGCTTCGTGGGCAAGGACGCGCCCACCTCCACCGTGATCAGCGCAGCACGCCAGGCCGCCGTGGCGCCGTTGACGTTCACCTGCACCGGCCTGGCCGAGGCGATGCTGCGCCGGATGAGCTCCGGGACCCCGCGCCTGTCCGACCGCGAGCGACAGGTGCTCGAGCTGCTCGCCGAGGGCCTCGGCGTGACCGCCATCGCCGCCAAGCTCTACCTCAGCGAGTCCACCGCGAAGAGCCACATCGGACGGATCTACGAGAAGATGGGCGCCGCCAACCGGGCCCAGGCGCTCGTGGCCGCGATGCGGCTCGGCCTGATCGAGGGCATCGCCCCTCCGCCCGAGTCCCTCTGAGGCCGCCCGGTCAATGCACCCGGGCGACATAGTCCGATCGGACTATACCAGTCGCCAGATGGCCGTATTCCCCAGCAAAACCCATGAAACCCGGACAGTGGGTGCCCTATTTGCCACACTTTTTCTTGCCGGGCCGATTGGGTCGGCCCAGCTGATTAAAGCCTGGTCCAGAGGGAGGAACACCCCATGCTCGAGTTCATCCGCAACATCACCAGCCGTCGCAACGAGGACGGCGCCAGCGCCGTGGAGTACGGCCTGCTCGTGGCCGGCATCGCCGCGCTGATCGTCACCGTCGTCTTCGTCTTCGGCGGCGTGATCAAGAACAGCTTCAACAAGACCTGTGGCGCGATCTCCGGCGGCAGCGCCTCCGGCGCCGGCACCGGCACCTGCAAGTAGCCACTGCCGCCGTGCGGACCCCGGACTCGTCCGGGGTCCGCACGCTGCATTTCCAGAGCATCTGCACTCGCTTCCTCTGCGACAACGTGGAGGATCCGGCAGCTCGCGGGTGCGCCTGAGCAACGCACCCTCAAGCGGGGGTGGCGAGCCGCTGGACGTGCATGCCCGGTCTGCCACGACGAGTGGCAGGCCGGGCATGTCGCGTCTCGGGCCTAGCGTCCGCGGTCCTCGCGCTGCAAAGCCCGGGCGATCCCGATCCGCTGCAGTGTCGTCGGATGGGAGCCGAACCAGAACTGGCTCAGCGTCGGCGGCGTCGGATCGCTCAGGGAGCGAAGGGCCAGCTGCTTCTGCACCTCGTCGAAGGACGTGTAGTCGTGCGTGGCCTCCAGGGCCGAGCGGTCCGCGCGGGCCTCGATGGCCCTGCTGACGGTGTTCTGCACCGGGCTGGCGAGCAGGGAGCCCACCGCGGCGAGCGCGAGCAGCAGCGCGACCACCTCCGGGGCGCCGGCGTCGACGGCCCCGGCGCGGTCGAGCAGCCGCCTGCGTGAGAGCAGCAGACCGAGCAGCCCGCTGCCCAGGGCAGCACCGGCGGCCCCCAGCGCCGTACCGATGGCGACGTCGTGGTGGCGCGCGTGGCCGAGCTCGTGGGCCACCACCGAGAGCGTCACCCGCCTGGGCTCGTCGCGCACCAGGTTGTCGTAGAGCACTACTCGGCGGGTGTCGCCGAAACCGGAGACATACGCGTTCAGGGTCGTCGTACGACGCGAGGCGTCAGCCACCAGCACGTCGCGGATCGGGACGTGCTCGACGGCGGCGAGGCGGAAGACGTCGGTGCGCAACGCTCCCTGGGGCAAGGAGGTGAAGGAGTTGAACAGCGGCTCCACGACGACCGGGTAGACCCAGGAGCCGAACACGGTCAGCACCGCCCCCGCGACGGCCGTCCAGAGCGGCCACCGGGTGGGCGAGCGACGTGCCGTGCCGAGCACGAGCAGGACCATCACGGCGACGAAGACCCACGAGACCAGCAGCGACGTGGCCTGGTCCTGCCACCAGCCTCCCAGTGACTGCTGGGTCAGCCCGAAACGCAGGTCGCGGTGCCGGATGGCGAGTCCCGAGCGGCAACGTCACGACGTCCGCGAGCAGGAGCAGGACGAAGGTCACCAGGAGTGCTCGCACCCACCACGGACCCGGACAACGGCGCGCCAGCCAGGCACCTCCGCGAGTGAGGCCGAGCGCGAGCGCCAGGAGCGTGGTCAGGGCCAGCGAGGCCCAGCCGAGGTGCCGCTGCACGGACGCATAGCTCCGGGCCCGCTCGATCTGCCCGGGCGTGAAGACCTCCGCGGCACGGACCGTGGCGGGGTGCCCACCGGGCACCCACGACCACGGCACCAGCAGGATCCCGAGCACCACCAGGATCAGCAGCGAGACGGCGACGATGGCCAGGCACAGCCGCGTCGAGGGGCCGCGGAATCCGCCCTCAGCCGCCGCCCCGTCGGTCACCCGGTCAGCCTGCCACGCCGGCAAGGCCGGCCAGATCGGCCCTCCAGCGGCCGACGAAGGCACTCTCGGTCGTGCCGAGGACGCGCCGGAACGCACGCTTCTCGGGGGTCCCGCCACTGACCGCGCGGTAGAAGGCGATCAGCTGGGGCTGCCCGTAGGCCTGGGCCAGGAAGCGGCAGGCCAGCCACGCCTCCTCGTAGGTGGCGCCGAGGCCGTTGGCCGTCGGGTTGAGGTCGGAGCTGGTCGGCAGCCGGGTCGGGAGTCCGTGCTTGCGGATCCGGGCGAGGATCTGGCCGGCGGCCAGGGAGACCGGCACCCCGGCGTGGTCGAGCGCGACGTAGTCGGCGAACCCCTCGAGCAGCCAGGTCGGCATGCTCACGAACGTGGCCCCGGTCGCCACGTGGGTCGCCTCGTGGCTCATCACGACCTGGGCACCACGATCGGCCAGCCTCCCGAAGACCTCGGGGTTGACGAAGACCCGCACCGGGGCTCCGGGGGCCAGCGAGCCGTCCTCGGTCGTGGTCACCGCGGCGATGTCGTCGTACTCCCCGGGGTCGGCCTGCAGGGCGGCGTCCAGCTCGGCCCGCGTGCGTGGGACCTCGACGACGAGGTCACCGTGCCAGTCCGGCAGGGTGCGGCGGACCTGGACCACGGCACGGGCCGCCAGACGTGGGTAGCGCCCGGCAGTGCCGGTGGCCACCGCGACCAGCGTGCTCCCCTGCCGTACGACGCTGAGCCGGTCGGCCAGCCACAGCGGCGTGCGCTCCCCGGCACCGCCGAAGGAGGCGATCCGGGCACCACCTCCGCGCGGCGCGAAGACCACCGCCGTCTCGATCCGGGACGGCGTGGTGTCCACCCCTCCGAAGGCGTACTCCAGCTCGACCGTGCCGATCCAGGCACGGGAGCCGAACTCCGAGCGCTGCGTCGAGGTCAGCGGCGCCCCGTCGTCGATGTAGCGCAGCGAGAGCTGCCGGACGTCGAGCGACCGGGCGTTGGCGGCCACCGAGGCCAGCAGGGGGGCCGCGCCAGGAGCGGCCAGCTGGCTCGCCGAGGCAGCGGACCGCTGCTGCAGCGCCCGGACCAACCGGTCGAGCGTGTGCTGCGCCGCTTCTGCGCGCTGGCCCGCGTCGTCGGCGGGCGCGGGTGGGGGCTTGAGGTCCTCGTCACGGGAGCACCCGGTGGCGACCAGGGCCAGCACGAGCATCACGACAAGCAGGAAGCCGCCCGCCCCCGGCGTGTTCCCGGGACGAGCGGCTCCGTGCGATGACGGGGGGTCAGCCAGGACGGACCGCCCCGACGTAGGGCATGTCGTGCAGCCCCGAGATGACCACGCCCGCGCCGGGGTTCAGGGCGTTCACGATCTTGCCGCCACCGATGTACATGCCGACGTGGCTGATCGGGCTGTAGTAGAAGACGAGGTCACCGGGCTGCAGCTCACTCTCGGAGATGTGGCGACCTGAACTGTACTGCGCCGAGGAGCTGTGCGGCAGCGAGATGCCGGCCTGGGACCAGGCAGCCATCGTCAGTCCGGAGCAGTCGAAGACGGAGGGGCCTGCGGCGCCGTACACGTAGCCGTTGCCGACCTTGGACATGGCGTACTGGACGGCGGGTCCGCCCATCAGGTCCTGCACCCGGCCCGCGGCCGCGTCCGAACGAGATTGCAGCTCGTCCTCCCGGATGGCGAGCCGACGCTCGCTGGCCTGGAGGGTGTGCACCTGCTGGAGCGTCTGTGCCCGCTGGGCGGCCAGCTGCTGCATGGTGTCGGCCGACTGGGCCATCCGCTGGGCCAGGCCGTCGGTGTCCTCGGAGACCACGACGACGTTGCTGAGCAGCGTCGCCGAGTCACCGGTGGTGACCTGCGCGGGCGAGTCATAGCCGCCCGAGGAGGCGTAGCTCTCCCCCGCCAGTCCGGCGACCTCGGCTCGCAGCGCCTGCGTGGTGCGCCGCTCCTGGCGGATGGACCCGGTGAGCGCGTGCGCTTGCTTCTGCGCACGTTCCAGGGATGCCTGGACCTGGTCGTGCCGGTGGTCGGCGGCGTCGACCTGGTGCGAGAGCCGGTCGGCGAGTGCCTGTGCGGCGGCCACCTCGTGGTCGTGGTCGTTGCTGGTCACCGGTGCGGCGGAGGCCGTGCCCGCGCTGGCGAGCTCGAGTCCCACGACGGCGATCAGGGTGGCGATGGCGGCGCTTGGGCGCGCGTGTATGTGTTTCCGGCCGTCGTTCACGAGCGGTCGGTCTCCTCTTTGTGTCCTACGCCTACCGAGTTAGCTGACGGGTTCGGGCCCAAAGAACGCCCTACCAGTTCGCGCGCTCCACGGTCTGTGGTGCACGCGCTCCGGACTCACCCCAAAGGAACCTGGGTCCCCGGTTCCGGCTCGGTCATCCCCGAGGGACTTTGCCGGATTCGGCGCGGTCCCCGAGCTCACCCGGTCGGCGAGCTGGTACAGGGACCATCGAGCAAGCACCTAAGCACAGGTCAGCGGCGTGTCCAAGCCGGGCCCCGGGGTTGGGGACGTGTTCCGCGCCACGCGTCCGGGCGTGTTGCACGGGTCCGTGACCCACCTCACGCAGCAGGCGCTTGACCCGCACGGTCGATCGGCCACACAGCAAACCGGTTGTTGCAGCCACTCCGTTACAACCAGGGACATCTGAATCTGCGCGGGCAGGTCAGGCCTGGTTGGCCTCGTAGGTAACCGCTCCGATGCTGAGCAGGATGCCGAGTACGCCCAGGACTATGCCGAGAATGGCGCTGCCTCGGCCGATTAGTCGCCCATTGGACGCATCGATGTCACGTAAAGCGTGGATGCCTACCCAGATGGCGGGGATGCCGGTGAATAGACCGCAGCACAGAATCGAGAAGAGGCCGAGCCACAAAGCATTCTTGGCGCGGCTGTACGTGAGGTCTTGAAAGTACTTGTCGGACGGCGAGGGCTCGGTGCCAGGCGGCCCGGGAGGGTAAGGATGCGACCGGTCGATGCCGCCTCCCGAATCAGCCTGCTGGTCACGGCTCAAGAGGAACCAGCTCGACGTGCAGGGGCGCACGAATGTGACCAGCTCAATGCCCAGCGATCTGTCACCCGCGCGACGTTGCCACAACTGACTCAGTTAGGCACGAAAACATCCACACGATCGGATCGCGGCAGTCATTGCGTTGGCGTCTCGCCGTCCTCGCCGTCCTCGCCGTCCTCGCCGAACACGATCGTGAAGTGACCCCGGTACACAGCGTCGTCGCCCAGTTCGGTTTCGAAGCCCACGGCAGGGTGGGGAAACGCCACGCTCGGGAGCTTCATCAGCTGTCCGTGGGAGTCCGCGACGTACCTCCAGCCAGGCAACGCGCGGTCCTCGATCAGTTTCTGCGGCGGCTTGCGGCGTCCGAGTCGTCTGACTGACAGTCGCCGCGCGATCATTGATCACATGGGCATTGGTCATCAGCGAGCACCGACAACGGTGCGGGCTCAGGCGGTCAACGCTGCGGGAGAGATTCTAGGAGGTCGTGAGTGATCCGGTGACGTGCAGAAACGCTTGGTCCACGCGCGCCCGGGTCTTGTCGTCCGTCCGCGGTGCGAACACTTGAGCTTGAATCAGCAGTAGCGCCTTTGGGCCGGCGAGGGCACGTAGGCGCCAGTAGGTCTGATCACCCTGCGTGGATGTGAAGGTGATGGTGCCGTCGAAGCAGTCCATGTCATGAACTCGCGACCTGCGGGTGCTCGTGAGGTGCACGTCCTCTGCGCCGCCGCCGGAGAGTCGTTGGGTGATGGTGCGGTAGACGGAGTTGCCGTCGTATCCAGAGAAGCCGCCCTTGGCCTGTACAACCGCGACAGAGACGCCCAGGTCGGGAGAGCCACTCTGGTAGGTCCGGGTGTGCTCAGTGCGGCCATCGGCGCTGGTCTTGGTTCGTTCTTGCGGTTTGACTGCCTTGGGGAGCAGAAATGACGTCCCTGACTCGGGATCACGAACTCTGACCCACGATGCCGATGCAGTGTCCGCGCTGGTCTCGCCCGAGATCCCTCCGGCGCCCCCGGCGCTTAACAGGGCGTGAAGTGCCTGGAGGAGGACGAAGCTGGTGACACCCACCGCGATCATGATCTTTCCGTTGCGTGGCTTCTGCCGCAGCAGGATCACGCCTGCTACTACCCCGACCACCGGAATGAACGCGAGGAGGACGGCAGGGACCGAGATCTTCTCGGGCACAGCTGGCGCTGCAGGCGCAACCTGCTCGGTCACGATTTGCCGTCACAGCGACGTTGCGCGGAAGCCACATGGGAGTTCGGGTACCAGGCCGCTACTCCTCGCATCGCTCCTCCTCGCGCCACGCACAACCCTGTGCGAGCCGTCAAGAGAGCGTGGCACGAGGCTCAGACCGGCGCAGCCGAAATGCCCGATTCAACGATGAGCGCCAACAGGCTCAGAACGGTCCCCGTGGGCCGGCGATCGGGACCGCCGAAGGAGCCCTCCCGGGCCGGCTCGAACGGGCTGCCTCCCTCTCGGTCTCGCTGATTCCCGCCCGACTGTAGGCGTTGAGGGGCAAGGATGCGTTCTGGAAACCAGCCGCGATCCCGGAATCGTGAAGGGGGAGAGCGATGACTGACCGAGCCGACGAGCAGCCTGGCGTGCTGCAGATGCGTCTGGTCGTGCAGGTCGACGACTACGAAGAGGCCGTCCGGTTCTATCGGGACATCCTGGGAACGCCGGAGGAGCTGCAGGTGCACGGCGCAGACGGCGCGAAGGTGACCATCCTCGACGTCGGGCGGGCCACTCTCGAGCTCTCGAACCGCGAGCAGGTCGACATGATCGACGCAGTTGAGGTCGGTAGGCGCGTCAGTCCGCGCATACGTGTGGCCTTCGAGGTCGCGGACGTCGAGGCTGCGACCGATCACCTGGTCGCTGGAGGTGCCGAGCTCGTGGCCCCACCGATCCGCACGCCGTGGGACTCGCTCAACGCTCGTCTCGAAGGACCGGCCGACCTGCAGCTGACCCTGTTCCAGGAGCTGGAGGACTGAATCACTGAGTCACTGCGCGGGTGCCGTCAAAACCTGGCTCACGTCCGGCGGTGGAAGCGGACCTTGCCGTTGGCCTGTTTCTCGTGGCCGTACTCCGGGTCGTGAATGCGGCGGTGGTGATGGCCACACAGGAGGCGGCCGTTCGCGACGCTGGTTGCTCCACCCTCACTGAATGGGATGTCGTGATGGGCGTGGCACATGCCCGCGGGGACGTCGCAGCCCTCTGCTGTGCAACCCCCGTCTCGCACGCCCATGACGATCCGCATGGGTTCGGTGGCGAAGCGGCACTTGCTCCCGGCATCCAGCACGACCGACTTCCCGCCCAGGACGACGCGGGATGATGCCTGCTCGGCAGGCGAGCCGCCGCGCTTGGCTGGCGGAGATTCGGCCGCCCGTGTCCAAGGTGCACGACCCCGGCGGTCTCGAGTCTTGCGAGGAGCTGTTCGAGGGTCATCGTCACCACGACGGTGGCGCCGACCCCACCCGAGGTGGGCAACCAGTGGGCGTCGATGGCCTCGAGGACCTGGGTGAACGCGATCCCGTCGCGGACGGCTTGGGGCAGGTCGGGATCGATGCCGCTGCCACGGGTGGTGTCGTGACGCACCGGGTTGGTCAGGGACCGGATCGCCTTGCGCAGCATCGCGGCGTGCAGCGCGGGCATCCGGAACTTGCCATGGGCGACGCCCTGGGCGTCCTCCCACACGGAGAAGGTGGTCTTGCGCGCGGCCTTGGCTTCTTCGGCCTCGAGCAGCTTGCCCTCATATGCCTCGGCCGCCTCCGGGGCGATCACCTCGAAGAGCCTGTGACCCAGGATCGCGAGCGTGACCGCGTCGTACGTGGCCGCCTCATCCACCAGGTGAGCCTCGGCCTGGCGGCGTTGCTCAGCGCTTACCGCGAACTGCCCCGGTCGAGGGCAACGAGTCAAGTGCACGCACGATCACCCTCGCCTGCGCGGTGTTCACCCCGCCGGACGTCATGGCTGCGGAGAGGACCGGGAGCTGCTCCAGCCGCTTGGCCAGCTTGAGGTCGGATCGGGCCTCACGTCGGCTCTGTCGGGTCTCGGCAGCGACGAACCCAGCGGCATCGCGGGCTGCTGCTTCGACGCATGCCTGGGAGTCATCGGCCTCAGCGAGCAGGCGGAGGTAGAGCGCGTCGGTCTTCGCCTTCGACTGCGCGAGGGCGACCAGAGTGTCGCGTTTCTCGGCCGGGCTCATCGTGGTGAGCCCCATCTGCCCGACGTCGTCGAGCCGGGTGTTGAGCCGTTCGGCGAACGCCGCGACCGGGTGGTGAGGCACTCCGATCACTTGGCTGCTCATGGATCAAATTCCAGCACCGACCACTGACAAAATCGCCCTCTGACCAGGGGGAATGACCGAATCCGAGGGAACTTCCGAAAGCTTCTCCGCCGCATCGCTGTCGACGAGCTCGACCTAGCTGATGTTCAGCCGACCCGTTCAGGCCGACCCACTCAGGCCGACTCGATCTCCGGGCCGGCCAGGGGGGTCACCATCCGCAGGGGTGGCACCAGGCCGGAGTCGGCGAGCACCTCCAAGGCCTGCTGCTCCTCCGCGTCGAAGGACAGCTCCGGGGGCGGACCGAGCAGCACCGTCACCACGCAGTCGTGGCAGGACAGGCCGCGGACCAGGCAGGTGTCGCAGTCGATGCGCAGGCTCATGGGAAGGGCTCCTTCTGGGGACCGGGCTCTGGGGAATCGAGGCTCGGGTGTCGAACTGATGTGCACTCCACCAGTCGCCACCGACAGTTCCGCTGTCGGCGTGTCGAACGGGCCCTTGTGTCGGTGCCGCTGCCTACCGTCACGAGCATGAGCAGCTGGGCCGCGCAGATGAGCTTCGACGAGCTCGGCAGGCCGCTGCGTGAGATCACCTTCTGCGTGGTCGACCTCGAGACCACCGGCGGCTCGGCAGCAGCCGGCTCGATGATCACCGAGATCGGCGCGGTCAAGGTGCGCGGGGGCGAGGTCCTCGGGGAGTTCCAGACGTTGGTCAACCCGCACGCTGCCATCCCGCCGTTCATCGCGGTGCTGACCGGGATCACGAACTCGATGGTCGCCTCGGCGCCGCCGATCGACTCGGCGCTGCCGGCGTTCCTGGAGTTCGCCCAGGGGTGCGTGCTGGTCGCCCACAACGCGCCCTTCGACGTCGGCTTCCTGCAGCACTTCGCTCGCGCCCAGGGCCGTCCCTGGCCCGGGTTCGAGGTGCTCGACACCGCCAGGCTCGCCCGCCGGGTGGTGACCCGCGACGACGCCCCCAACTGCAAGCTCAGCTCGCTGGCGATCGCGTTCGGGGCCAGCACCACCCCCAACCACCGGGCCCTGGCCGACGCGCGCGCCACCGTCGACGTCCTCCACGGCCTGATGGAGCGACTCGGCGGCCTCGGCGTGCACACCCTCGAGGAGCTGCAGACGTTCAGCTCGCGGGTCAGCCCGGCGGTGCGCCGCAAGCGCCACCTCGCCGAGCACCTGCCGCACTCCCCCGGGGTCTACCTGTTCAAGGACGAGCAGGGACGGGTGCTCTACGTCGGCACCTCCCGCGACCTGCGCACCCGCGTGCGCTCCTACTTCACCGCCTCCGAGAGCCGCTCGCGCATGGGCGAGATGGTCAACCTGGCGGCATCGGTCACCGGCGTCGAGTGCGCCACTCCCCTCGAGGCCCGGGTGCGTGAGCTGCGCCTGATCGCCGCGCACAAGCCGCGCTACAACAAGCGCAGCCGCTTCCCGGAGAAGGTCACCTGGCTCAAGCTCACCGTCGAGCCGTGGCCGCGACTGTCGATGGTGCGCAAGGTCGCCGACGACGGTGCCGACTACCTGGGACCGTTCTCCTCGCGCCGTACGGCGGAGAAGTGCCTGGCCGCGCTCCACGAGGCGTTCCCGATCCGCCAGTGCAGCGACCGGCTGCCCCTGGTGCCTGCACGCTCACCCTGCGTCCTGGCAGAGATGGGACGGTGCCTGTCTCCTTGCGACGGCAGCGTCGACATGGACCGCTACGCCGACCTCGTCGCCCGGGTCCGTGCCAACCTGCTGCAGCGGGCCGACGAGGTGGTGGAGTCGATGAGCGCCCGGATGAGCCGGCTCGCCGACGAGGAGCGGTACGAGGAGGCGGGGGTGCACCGCGACCGGCTCTCCGCCTTCGTCCGCGCCGCCACCCGGACCCAGCGCCTTGGTGCCCTCTCCTCGTGCGCCGAGCTGGTGGCCGCTCGTCGCGAGGACGACCACCGGTGGGCGGTCCACGTCGTGCGCAGCGGGCGACTGGCCGCCGCCGGGGTGATCCCGGTCGACGCGCACGCAGGGGTGTGGGTCACCGAGCTGCGCGCCTCGGCCGAGAGCGTGGTCGGCGGGCCGGGCCCGACGCCGGCCGCGACGGCGGAGGAGTCCGAGCAGATCCTGCGGTGGCTCGAGCAGCCCGGCGTCCGGCTGGTGCACGTCGACGGCGAGTGGACCTGTCCCGTCCGGGGCGCCGCCCGGCACCTCGCGACCCACGACGCCGTGGAGCAGTCGCGAGTCTCCCTGGTCCCCTTCGACGAGCGCCGCCAGCTGAGCACGGTGCATCAGCCCTGAGCCGACCGTTGGGTACCTTGAGCGCATGATCACCGCCATCGTCTTCGTCAAGGCCGACGTCGCGCGCATCCCCCAGGTCGCCGAGGCGATCGCCGCCGTCGACGGCGTCACCGAGGTCTACAGCGTCACCGGCCAGGTCGACCTGATCGCGATGGTCAGGGTGCGCGACCACGAGGACGTCGCGCGCGTGGTGGCCGACGAGGTGAACAAGGTGTCCGGAGTGATGGAGACCGAGACCCACATCGCGTTCCGCACCTACAGCAAGCACGACCTCGAGTCGGCCTTCTCCCTCGGCCTGGACTGACGCCGCCGCGCAGAGCGTCGTGCGCACCGCCTGCGCAGTATCCAGGTTTCGCCCCGCCGGGAGTCCTCCCTTCCTAGGATTGGGACACATCGGCGGATAGGAGACAGGTCATGGCGGGTGAGTCGTCCCCTCCGTGGTCCGTCCGTCCCCGCACGGTGTTCTGGGCGACCCTCGTCGCGACGCTGCTGACCCAGTGCGCCTGGATCCTCTCGCTGCCCGCGTTCCACGGCATCGACGAGTTCGACCACGTCTACAAGGCAGCGGCCGTGGCCCACGGCGAGGTCCTACCCCCCGCGCACGAGGCTCGGCACGGCCGCGGCGGCGTGGTCGAGGTCCCCGGCGACGTGGTGGCTGCCGCGGGGCCGGTGTGCGTGACCTACCACTACACGGGTCACGACAACTGCCACCCGATCACCCACCAGTCCCACGGCATGGTGCAGATCGCCTCCGCGGCCTCGCGCTACAACCCGGTCTACTACGCGGTCGTCGGCACCCTGGCGCTGCCCTTCCACGGGGCCGCGTACGACTACGCGATGCGGGTGCTCTCCGCCCTGGCCTGCGCCCTGCTCCTCGCCTGGGGGGCGGCTGTCACGGCCCGCTGGGCCAAGGACTTCTGGCCGGTCGCGGCGTACCTGCTCGCGGCCACGCCGGTCGTGGTCTACAGCTCGAGCGTCGCCGCCCCCAACGGCCTGGAGTACGCCGCATCGCTCCTGCTCTGGGCCTCGGGCATCGCCCTGGCCAGGAGCACGGCGTCCTCGCCCACTCCTGCCCTTCACCGTGGCAGCCGCGATGATCCTGGTGATGCACTCCACGGGCACCCTGTGGCTGCTCATCGCCACCGTCGCGATGCTCGCCCTGGCGCCTGCGCAGCACTGGCGTCGAGCTCTTCGCGCCGCACCGGACCCGGTGCCAGGCGGCGGTCGCGACCATCGCGGTCGTGGGCGCGGCCTGCGTCGCGTGGGTCCTCCTGGCCCGTACCAACGCACCCGACCCCGCAGGCGGTGGCCCGGGTCACGCGCCGTCCTTCGGGATCGTGCTCTCGCAGAACGTGCTGTGGCCGCTCCAGGCGGTCGCCGCCTTCCCGATGCGCGACCAACCCGCTCCCCCGTTCGTCTACGCCGCCTTGCTCATCCCTCTGGTGGCACTGCTGGTCGTCGGCTGGCGCGCCGCGACCGGCCGGACGAGGCTGGCGATCACGCTGGTGGTGGGGGCGACCGTCGTCATCCCGAGCGTGCTCACCTACCTCACCTACGCCCAGCAGGGCACGGCGTGGCAGGGCCGCTACTGCCTTCCCCTGTACGTCGGACTCCCCCTGCTGGCGGCTCACGCCCTGACCGGAACCAGGCCGATGCGGTTCCCGCACCGGGTGGTCCTGCTCGCCCTCCTGGTTCTCGGCTCGGCTGTCTCCGATCGCCCACGTGGCGCGTGACGTGGTCGTCACCAGGACCGGCACCTCGGCCGCGGAGGTGCTGCCGCTGGGCTGGCTGCTCGCGGCCCTGCTAGCGGGCTTCGGTGCGCTGGCCCTCGCGCCGGTGCTGGTCGGTCCGAGCACCGGCAACCGAGCCCGGACCAGCACCCGAGCGGCGCCACGCTGCGGTCGAGGTGCCGGCGGGCACCGCTTCCTAGCGTGCTGGACCCACCCACGGCCTAGTCCGAACGGGCCATACCCGGCCAGCCAGCCGGGCCAATGTCCGTATTCGCCCGCTACGCGTAGAGTTTCGCCCTACCGTTCCAGCATGAGCGTCGTGAGTGGCAGCAGCGCCGGGTCGCCACCCGGTGGCTCGTGGGTGCTGCTGCCGATGTTCAACGAGTCGGGCAGCGTCACGACCGTCATCTCCGACCTGCGCCCTCACTTCGACCACATCCTGTGCGTGGACGACGGCTCCGCCGACGACTGCGCGGACCTGGCCGAGCAGGCCGGGGCCCTCGTGCTCCGGCACCCGATCAACCTCGGCCAAGGGGCCGCGCTGCAGACCGGCTTCGACTACCTGCTGCGGCACACCTCGGCCACCCACGTGGTCACCTTCGACTCCGACGGTCAGCACCTCGCCGAGGATGCCGTCCGGATGCTCGAGGTGGCCCGGGCACGCGACCTGGACGTCGTCCTCGCCAGCCGGTTCCTGGGGCACACCGCGGCGATGCCGCTGGCCCGCCGCCTGGTGCTGCAGGGAGCGATCTGGTTCTCGCGTCGTACCTCCGGGCTGCCCCTCACCGACACCCACAACGGCCTGCGCGTCCTGAGCCGCAAGGCCTTCGCCACGATCAGGCTGACCCAGCCCCGGATGGCCTACGCCAGCGAGCTGGAGAGCGCGATCGTGCGCCACGAGCTCAGCTGGACCGAGGAGCCCGCCACGGTCGTCTACACCGACTACTCGCTGGCCAAGGGCCAGCGCAACATCAACGCGGTGAACATCGTCTTCGACCTCGCGCTCCAGCGGCTCCGCCACGCGCCATGATGATCAAGATCATCCTGATCGCCGCGACCGTCGGGTTCGGCGTCTACATCCTCCGCGACGCCGGCACCGGCCGGTTGCTGGCCGTACGACGCCTCGCGGGGCTGGCCTTCGTCGTCGCCGCCGTCGCGGCCGTGCTGTTCCCCGACGCACTCACCTGGGTGGCCAACGGGGTCGGCGTCGGCCGCGGGACCGACCTGCTCACCTACGGGCTGGTGGTCGCCTACCTGTTCACCACCGCCGCGACCTACCAGCGGATCCACCACCTGGAGCGGCAGATCACCCACCTCGCCCGCGAGCAGGCGCTGCAGGGACGTCCGGGCACCGCCGCCAGCGAGTCGCTGCCACCCGCGAGGACCACGTGATCGACATCCTGCTCCCCTTCTACGGGGATCCCGACCTGATGCGGGCAACGGTGCGCAGCGTGCAGGCGCAGACACGCGAGGACTTCCGGCTCGTCGTCGTCGACGACGGCTACCCGGACCCGTCGGTGGCCCAGTGGTTCTCGGAGCTCGACGACGTGCGGGTCGAGTACCACCGCAACGAGGTCAACCTCGGTGCCAACCGCAACTACACGCGCGCCCTGGAGCTGGCCACCGCCGAGCACGTGGTCGTGATGGGCGCCGACGACCTGCTGCTGCCGAACTTCCTCGAGGTCGTGGAGTCCGCGCTCGAACGGTTCCCCGACGCCGCCATCGTCCAGTGCGGGGTGGAGGTCATCGACGAGCACGACCGCGTCGTCCATCCGCTCGGCGACCGGGTCAAGACCGCCCTTGCTCCGCGACCGACCGAGGCCACCTCGATGTCCGGCGAGAGCGCGATGGTCTCGATCCTCCGGGGCAACTGGACGTACTTCCCGAGCCTGTGCTGGCGCAGGGACCTGATCACCTCGATCGGCTTCCGGCCCGACTTCCACGTCGTCCAGGACATGGCCCTGGTGATGGACGTGCTGATGGGAGGCGGCCAGCTGGTCGTCACCCCCGAGGTCGCCTTCAGGTACCGGCGGCACGCCGGCAGCGACTCGGCGGTCAAGACCGTGAGCGGGAGCCGCTTCCACGAGGAGCAGGAGTACTACCGGACCATCGCCGTGGAGCTGAGGGCAGAGGGCCGCCCCCGTGCTGCCCGTGCCGCCCGGGTGCACGTGACCTCACGGCTGCACGCAGCCTCGCTGGTTCCCGTGGCCGCACGCTCGCGTGACTTCGCGGCCGTCACCAGGCTGATCGGGCACGCGACCCGCTGACCTCGCCGCGGTCGACGGCTAGCCCGACGCGGCGATCCAGCGATCCAGGGTGGCGGCAGCCGCACCGGAGTCGACCGCCTCGGTGGCCCGCGCTATCCCGGCCACCAGCTGCTCCTCGAGCGTGCCCTGCTCGGCCGCGTGCACCGCGAGCGCGGCTCCGGCGTTGAGCAGCACGGCGTCGCGCACCTCGCCGGCCTCCCCCGCCAGCACCCGGCGCACCACCTCTGCGTTGTACGACGCGTCGCGGCCGCGCAATCCCTCGGCGGTGCCCACCGGGACGCCGAGGGCCGCCGGGTCGAGGCTGTGCTCGGAGACCTCGCCGCCCCTGACTGCCCACACGCTGGACGTCGTGGTCGTGGTGAGCTCGTCGAGCCCGTCGTCACCTCGGAACACCCAGGCGTCGACGCCCCGACGCGCGAACACGCCTGCCATCACCGGCGCCATCCGGCGGTCGGCGCAACCGATGGCCTGGGCAGCAGGCCGTGCCGGGTTGGCGATCGGCCCGAGGAAGTTGAAGGTGGTGCCGACGCCGAGCTGGCTCCGCGCCGGCGCGGCGTGCCGCAGCGCGGGGTGGAAGGCCGCAGCGAAGCAGAACGTGATGCCGGCCTCCGTCGCCACCCGGGCGACGTCGGCCGCCGGGAGGTCCAGGCGGATGCCGAGCTCCTCGAGCACGTCGGCGCTGCCGGCCTTCGACGAGGCCGACCGGTTGCCGTGCTTGACGACGGTCACGCCGGCGCCCGCAGCCACGATGGCGGCCATCGTGGAGATGTTCACCGAGAACGACCTGTCGCCGCCGGTGCCGACCACGTCGAGCGTGCGCCCCGGCACCTCCAGGGGCGTGGCGGCGGCGTACATCGCCTCGACCAGGCCCTCCATCTCGGCCACCGTCTCGCCCTTGGCGCGCAGAGCCACGGCGAAGCCGGCGATCTGTGCGGGGGTGGCCTCGCCCGCGAGCACCTCGCCCATGGCCCACGCGGTCTGGTCCGAGCTCAGGTCCTCGCGCGCGATCAGGGAGGAGAGCACCTCGGGCCAGGAGGCCGTCGCCTGCTCGGTCATCGGCTCACGCCTGGGCAGGGACCCGCGAGCGCAGCAGCCGGATCACGGCGTCGGCGAGCTCGATCGGGTCCAGCGGGTGCGCGACGGCTGCCTCGGCGCGTGACCACGTCGCCAGCCAGTTGTCCTGCACCCGTCCGGTGAGCACCAGCACCGGTGGGCAGCGGTAGATCTCGTCCTTGAGCTGCCGGGCGATGCCGAGGCCACCCGCGGGGACGGCCTCCCCGTCCAGGATGGCCAGGGCGATGCCGCCGGCGTCCATCTGCTGCATCACCACGGGCTCGGTGGCCACCTCGACGTACTCCAGCTCGGGCAGGTCTGGGTGCGGACGGCGCCCGAGCGCGAGGATCACCTGGGCCCGGACGTCGGCGTCGTCGCTGTAGAGGAGCACGCGCAGGGGCCGGCCGTTCTCCGGTGTGGTGGTCACGCCCGTGATGCTACCGGTCGGCGACGGTCTCCTCGGGCGTGGTTCGGGCCGCCCGCTCCAGCCGATCGAGACGCCGGTCCTCCCGCTTCGCCTCGCGCATCGAGGAGCGCACCCACTGGGCGAAGAGGACCGCGAAGAAGCCGAGACCGACGAGGTCGCCGGAGGCCCAGAGGATGCCGCCGGCGAGGTGCTGGTCGGCGTGGGCGTCGGGCAGCCAGGGCATCGAGGCGTGCAGCGCGGGGTACCAGCCGCCGCCGATCAGCTCGTCCTGCCCCATGATCGTGACGCCGAGGAAGGCGTGGAAGGGCAGCGTGAGCATCACCACGAGCATCCGGAAGGGGTAGCCCAGCCGTCCGGGCACCGGGTCCACACCCAGGATCGGCGTGAAGAACAAGGTGCCGACCACCACGAGGTGCAGGTGCATCAGGTCGTGCAGGAACGCGGAGTGCAGGGTGGCGTCGTACCAGCCGCTGAAGTAGAGCGCCCACGGGCTCAGCACGTACAGCGCGAAGGTGAGCGGCGCGAACGTGAGCACCTTCGCCACCGGCGAGTGCAGGGCCGCGAGGAGGACGCGTCGGCCCCGCCGCGGCAACGTCCGCAGGGCGAGGGTGACGGGCGCGCCGAGCGCGCCGAACACCGGCACCGCCATCGACAGGACCATGTGCTGCACCATGTGGACGCTCAGCAGCGTGTCGTCGTACGCCGCGAGACCCGAGCAGGTCGCGAACAGGAACAGCCCGCCGCCACCCAGGACGAAGGCCACCGTCCGCCCGACGGGCCAGTGGTCACCGCGCTCGTGGAGCCGCCACACGCCTGCCACGTAGAGGCCCACCAGCACCGCCGTGACCACCACCAGGAAGGGCTCGATCTCCCACTCCGTGAGGACGCTCGCGGGGGTGAATGGCGGCACGCCGCAAGGGTAGGTGGAGATTCGAGACCGAAACACCGGGGCCAGGGATGCCCCCTGGGAGGCGTGGGGCAATAATGGCTCCGTGGCGACAGCAACGGCTATCCCGGCGTCCCGGCTCCACGGTCACGACGACCGCCCGAGCATGGTCTCGGTGGGCACGATCGTGTGGCTCTCCAGCGAGCTGATGTTCTTCGCCGCGCTGTTCGCGGCGTACTTCACCATCCGCGCGGTGAGCCCCGAGCTGTGGGCCCAGAGCACCGCCAAGCTCAACGTGCCCTACGCCTCGGTCAACACCACGATCCTGGTGCTCTCCTCGGTCACCTGCCAGCTCGGTGTGTTCAAGGCCGAGGACGGCGTGGTCGGGCGCACCGGTTCGCTGCTCCAGGTGCGCCTGTGGGGGCTGCGCGAGTGGTTCGTGCTGACCTACGTGATGGGGGCGATCTTCGTCTCCGGCCAGGTCACCGAGTACGTCAACCTGGTCCACGAGGGCATCACCATCCCGGCGTCGGGCTACGGCACGATGTTCTACCTCGCCACCGGCTTCCACGCCCTCCACGTCACCGGCGGCCTGGTGGCGTTCCTGCTCGTGCTCGGCCGCACCTTCATCGCCCGCAGGTTCACCCACGAACAAGCCGTGACCGCGATCGTCGTGTCCTACTACTGGCACTTCGTCGACGTGGTCTGGATCGGCCTGTTCATGACCGTCTACGTGCTCAAGTGAGACCGGCCCCCGAGAAGACGCGAGGACTTCACGCCGTGCGACTCCCATCACGCCGTTCGCCCCGGGGCACCTCGGGGCTCTGGACCCGTCTCTCCCGGGCCCGGCGCAGCCGCGTGGCCGCGCCG
This sequence comes from uncultured Actinomycetota bacterium, assembly GCA_963839835.1. Classification (GTDB taxonomy): domain Bacteria; phylum Actinomycetota; class Actinomycetes; order Propionibacteriales; family Nocardioidaceae; genus Marmoricola. The sequence goes on along the minus strand of CAWIWO010000008.1, from coordinate 263,457 downwards.
CTGGTGTTGCTGCTCGCCCTGCTGATGACCGGCGGCATGTACGCCCTCCTGTCCCCGGCGACCGCACAGACCCGCACCGACGACGCCGACCAGGTGGCCAAGGGCCGGGCGCTGTTCCTCGTCGGCTGCTCCTCGTGCCACGGCAAGAACGGTGAGGGCATCCAGACCCAGCGCGGGAACCAGTACGGCCCGACCCTGGTGGGCGTCGGCGCCGCCGCCGTTGACTTCCAGGTCGGCACCGGTCGGATGCCGATGGCGCAGCCCGGGGTCCAGGCCCTGCGCAAGCCCCCTGTCTACGACGCCGAGGAGATCGCGGCGCTCGCTGCGTACGTCGCCTCGCTCGGCCCCGGCCCCTCCATCCCGGAGGATTCCGCAGTACGACGTCTCCGGCGTCAGCAACGCCGACATCGCCAAGGGCGGCGAGTTCTTCCGCACCAACTGCACCGCGTGCCACAACTTCGCCGGTGCCGGCGGTGCCCTCCCCCGCGGCAAGTTCGCGCCCAAGCTGACCGGCGTCTCGGAGAAGCACATCTTCGAGGCCCTGCTCACCGGTCCGCAGCAGATGCCGGTCTTCAGCAACGGCGTGCTGACCCCCGCCGACAAGCGCGACATCATCGCCTACCTGAAGAAGAACGAGAAGACCCCGGCGTACGGCGGCTTCACCATCGGCTCGCTGGGCCCGGTCTCCGAGGGCCTGTTCGCGTGGCTGGCCGGCATCGGCACCCTGACCGGGGCCGCGGTGTGGATCGCGTCGTCGACGACGCGCTCGAAGAAGAAGGTCACGCGATGAGCGACCACCACGAGCTGGCCACGGTCGAGTCGGACATCGAGCCGTTCCCCGACCCGGGCCTGCCCGAGCACGAACCGCGCCCCACCGACGTCGACGAGGCGGCCGAGAGGCGCGCCGAGCGTCAGGTCGCCGGCCTGTTCGGGCTCTCCACCGTCTTCATGATCCTGTTCGTCGTCTCCTACTTCACCTTCAAGGTCGGCGACAACCCGAGCACGATCGGGCAGTTCGGCGCCTCCAACATGGCGCTCGGCGTCACCTTCGGCCTGGCTCTGCTGTGCATCGGCGTCGGTGCCATCCAGTGGGCCCGCAAGCTGATGGGCGACCACGAGCTCGTCGAGTACCGCCACCCCGCCGGCTCCAGCGACGAGGACAAGGCAGAGGTCCTCGCCGACCTCAACGCAGGGATCGAGGAGTCCGGGATCGGGCGCCGGCCGCTGATCCGCAACTCGCTGCTCGGCGCCGTGGGAGTGCTCGGGATCGGCGCCGTCGTACCGCTGTGGGACCTCGGCCCGACCGACATCAACAAGCTCTACCACACGGTCTGGAAGAAGGGGATGCGCGTCGTGCAGGACGTCGACGGCGCGAACATCAAGCCCGAGGACATGGAGATCGGCCAGCTCGTCAACGCCGAGCCGGAGCTGTTCTACCCCGACGGTGCCGAGCGCCTCGGGGTCGACCAGCCCGAGGGCGTCGAGCTGAACACCGAGAAGGCCAAGGCCGCCGTCATCCTGGTGCGGATGCAGCCCGACGACATCAAGCCGTCGAAGGGCCGCGAGGACTGGGGCGTCAACGGGATCCTGTGCTACTCCAAGATCTGCACGCACGTCGGCTGCCCGATCTCGCTGTGGGAGCAGCAGACCCACAACCTGCTGTGCCCCTGCCACCAGTCGACCTTCGACCTCGCCGACAACGGCAAGGTGGTCTTCGGACCTGCCGCCCGTGCGCTGCCCCAGCTACCGTTGGCGGTGGACAGCGACGGGTACCTGGTCGCGACGAGCGACTTCACCGAGCCAGTCGGACCAAGTTTCTGGGAACGCGGGTGAGTCTCTAGATGTCAACCACTGTCGGCGACGCGAGTCGCGGAACCGCGCGGACGAACGGCACCAAGGCCGCCACGGCCAGCCCACCCTCCAAGGTCGGGGCCGCAGCCACCTGGGCCGACGACCGCTTGGGCCTGGCCAAGCTGGGCAAGAAGAACCTGCGCAAGGTCTTCCCGGACCACTGGTCCTTCATGCTCGGCGAGGTCGCGCTCTGGAGCTTCGTCGTGCTCCTGCTCACCGGCGTCTTCCTGACGCTGTGGTTCAAGCCCAGCATGGGCGAGGTCGTCTACAACGGCTCCTACGACCAGCTGCGCGGCATCCAGATGTCGGAGGCCTACGCCTCCAGCCTGAACCTGTCCTTCGACGTGCGCGGTGGCCTGCTGATGCGGCAGATGCACCACTGGGCGGCGATGACCTTCATCGCCGGGATGATGGTCCACCTGATGCGCGTCTACTTCACCGGCGCCTTCCGCAAGCCGCGTGAGCTCAACTGGGTGATCGGCGCGCTCCTCCTGCTGCTCGGCACCTTCGAGGGCTTCACCGGCTACTCGCTGCCCGACGACCTGCTCTCCGGCACCGGCATCCGCGCCGCCGACGGCTTCATGAAGTCGCAGCCGGTGATCGGCACGTACATGTCCTTCCTCCTCTTCGGTGGGGAGTTCCCCGGCGACGCGATCATCCCGCGGCTCTTCACCGTGCACGTGCTGCTGATCCCGGGCATCCTGATCGCCCTCGTCTCGGCCCACATGCTGCTGCTCGTCTACCACAAGCACACCCAGTGGCCTGGCCCCGGTCGCACCGAGCAGAACGTCGTCGGGTTCCCGATGCTCCCGGTGTACGCCGCCAAGGCCGGTGGGTTCTTCTTCATCGTCTTCGGCGTCCTCGCCCTGATGGGCGCACTGCTGACCATCAACCCGGTCTGGCGATTCGGGCCGTACAACCCCTCACAAGTCACGGCGGGCTCGCAGCCCGACTGGTACATGGGGTGGCCCGACGGCGCGCTGCGGATCATGCCCAACTGGGAGTCCCACCTCTTCCAGGGTGCCGGCGGCATTCCCGGCGTGACCATCTCCTGGAACATCCTGCTGCCGATCATCGTGCTGCCGATGCTGCTGTTCACCGTGGTGACGGCGCTGCCGTTCCTGGAGGCCTGGATCACCGGCGACAAGCGCGACCACCACCTGCTGCAGCGTCCGCGCAACGCCCCGACCCGCACCGCCCTGATGGTCGCCTTCATGACCTTCTACGGCATCACCTGGATGGCCGGCGGCAACGACATCATCGCCACGCACCTGCGGCTGAGCATCAACCAGATCACCTACTTCAACCGGGTGGCGGTGTTCATCGGGCCGGTGATCGCCTTCATCATCACCCGCCGGTGGTGCATCTCCCTGCAGCGTCACGACAACGACGTGCTGCTGCACGGCCGCGAGTCGGGCGTGATCATGCGCGATGCCATGGGCGGCTACACCGAGAAGCACGAGGCGCTCTCGCCCGAGGCCGCCTACACGCTGACGGCTCGTCAGCGCGACGTGGTGTTCGTGCCGGAGCAGGAGGTCGACGGCAACGGCGTACCCGCACCGAGTGCCCGCAGCGAGAAGCTGCGCTCGAGGTTGAGCGCGTGGTGGTACGGCAACAACGTGCAGAAGCCCACCATGGCCGAGCTCGAGGCGGCGCACCACCACAGCGAGCTCGAGGAGGCCCACGACGCCCCGCTCCTCGGTCACCCCGCCGACGGCCACCAGTACGACGGCCGCCACGACGTGACCGGCGACGAGCTCAGCGGCCACCGCGCTCCGCAGGACTGACTGGGACGGTTTCCCAGGGTAGGAACCTTTTTTGCCGCGGAGCACAGGAAGTTTCCTGTGCTCCGCGGCAATTTCCCTTCCTACCCTGGGAAACCGGCGTCACTGACCGTCCACGTACTGGTCTGACCACTTGACCACCTGCCGGACGGGCAGCAGGGTGGCGGGATGGCCCTGAAACCGGTGGAACGTCGGCTGGTGCACGACGACGTGTTCGACCAGCTGCTCGAGGAGGTGGTCGGGGGCGAGCTGAACGCGGGCGATCCCCTGCCCAGCGAACGACGGCTCGCCGAGCTGCTGGGCGTCTCCCGACCTGCGGTGCGCGAGGCGCTCCAGCGGCTCTCCCAGGCCGGGCTGGTGGAGGTCCGCCACGGCGGCAGCACCACGGTGCGCGACTTCCGCACCACCGCGGGGCTCGACCTGCTGCCCAGGCTCCTGGTCCGCGACGGGCAGCTCGACCCGTCGGTGGGCCGCAGCATCCTCCAGGCCCGCCAGGTCATCGCCCCGGGCGTGGCCGCCCTGGCCGCCGAGACGTCCGGGAGGGCCGCCCGAGAGGCGCTTCGACGCCGCCGTGGACCGCCTGGAGTCCGCCCAGGGTCCCGAGGCCCGCCAGCACGCCGCCCTGGCGTTCTGGGACGCCGTCGTCGACGCAGCGGACTCGATCGTGTTCCGGCTGCTGTTCAACAGCCTGCGGCTCGCCTACGAGCCCACCATCTCGGCCCTCGCCCCGGTGATGGAGGCAGAGGTGGACAACGTCGCCGCCTACCGGAGCCTGGCCGCCGCCATCACGGCCGGAGAAGCCGACCGCGCCCACGCCGCGGCAGACGACCTGCTGCGGCCTGCGACCGAGGCGATCACCCGACTGCTGTCGCTCGTCGACGGAGAGGACCAGTCATGACCAGGACCAGCCCAGAGGCCGAGGCGCGGATCGAGGCCAAGGCTCAGGCCCGACTGGCTGCCGACGAGGCCGCCCAGAGGAAGGAACAGGAGGAGAGCAGAGTCACCGGCTCGCGCCGTACCTCGCAGACCCTCGGGCAGGCCTGGTCGGCGTTCTGGCGGCACCCCTCCCCCTGGCTGATCGCGACGTTCCTCGTCGGCTCAGGCGTCCTGCGGGCGACGCAGACCGACGTTCACGTGGACCGAGCTGCTGGTGCCGGTGGCCCTGGTGGCGCTCTTCCCGGTCATCGAGTGGGTGATCCACGTCGTGATCCTCCACTGGAGGCCGCGCCGACTCGGCAGCGTGCCGGTCGACTCGCTCCTCGCCCGCAAGCACCGTGAGCACCACGCCGACCCCAGGGTGCTGCCCCTGGTGTTCATCCCGTGGCAGGTCGAGCTGTGGCTGCTGCCGGCGTACGTCGTGATCGCGGTGCTGGTCTTCCCGTCCCTCGCGGCGGGAGCCACCTTCCTGGTTGCCGTGGGCGCGCTGATGTTCGGCTACGAGTGGGTGCACTACCTGGTGCACAGCGACTACCGGCCGCGCACGCGGGCCTTCCGGGCGGTGTGGCGCAACCACCGGCTGCACCACTACAAGAACGAGCACTACTGGTTCACGGTGACCACCGCAGGCACCGCCGACCGGCTGTTCGGCACCTGTCCCGACACCGCGTCCGTGCAGACGTCGAAGACCGTGCGTGACCTCTACGCCCTCGAGGAGCAGCGGGTGGAGCACGCTCAGGAGAGCGCAGAGCCTCCGCGGTAGGCGGAGAACGCCTCGTTCCAGTCGCCGAAGCCGTTGGTCAGCTCCATCGGCTTCGAGGTGCCGGTGTACTGCACGACGTCGCCGACGATCGAGCGGTTGTAGAGCCACGCGGCGTTCGAGGTACTCATGCCGGTGCAACCGTGACTGACGTTCGTCCGGCCCTGCGAGCCGACCGACCATGGAGCGGCGTGCACGAACTCACCGGAGTAGGTGACCCGCATCGCGTACTCGACGTCGTCGATGTTGTAGCCGTCGGCGCTGTTGGGGTCGATGCCGATGGTCTCGGAGTTCATCCGCTTGTGGCGGAACTTCTCGATGATCACCTTGGTGCCGGACCGGGTGGTGAACTTCGGCTGCTGCCCGGTCGTGATCGGGATCGTGCGGATCAGCTTGCCGTTCTGGAAGACCCGCATCTGGTCGGTGTCCATGTTGACCTTGCTGATCAGCGAGCGGCCGACGTGGAAGGAGGTGCTGCGGCTCTTCTGGCCGTAGATGCCGTTGCCCGCGGAGACACCGCCGATGTCGGCCTTGATGGTCACGTTGGTGCCCGGCCTCCAGAACGAGCGCGGCCGCCAGTGCACCTCGCTGTCGCTGACCCAGTGGAAGGCGCCCGCCTGGGCCGGACGGCTTACCACGGACAGGTGCTTCTCGATCGCGGCCTTGTTCTTCACCGGCACGTCGAAGCGGATGATCGCCGGCATCCCGACGCCGACGGTCTGCCCCTGGAGCGGGACGAAGCTGGGGTAGGTCTGCTCGTCGAGGGAGAGCTTCCGCGTGCGGAAGACAGCCTCGTAGCCGCTCTTCAGCCCCTGGTCGTCGACGGCCGAACCGACGACGCGGTACGGCGAGGCCTGCTGCAGCGCCGCGGTGGAGACCCAGTGCGTCTTGTCGGCGGACATCCGGCCGGCCACGGCGGCGCCGGCGGGACCGGTGACCTGGACCTCGGACAGGGTGCCGCCGGTCACGCCGAGGCGGACCTTGCGGCCGAGGTCGACGTTGCGCGCCCCGCGCCGGATGTTGCTGGTGATCTTGGCGGCCGAGGACTTCGAGACCTGGGTGGCGCTGCCCGTGCCGGAGCCGTTTCCGGAACCGTCGCCGGCGTCCTTGCCGCTGTCGTCGCTCTGCAACGAGCAGGCGCTGACCAGGGCGAGCGAGAGCCCCGCTCCGAGCAGGGCGAGACGGGATCGAGCGGACCTGACGGTCATGGGACTCCAGACGAGGCTGTGCAGACGAGGCAACGTCCAGGGTAACAACGGCCCCGAGTCGACACGCCTGCGCCGATGCGTGTCGATGGTCACGCCTTCACAACGAAACCGAGGCGCTTCGGGGACCCCTTCAGCACCGCTCAGTGCGCGTGTTCGCCGCGGTAGTACTCGAAGATCAACCCGCACAGGGCCACGGCGCCCAGGACGCCGCCGATGATGAACAGCCACCAGCCGATCGCGACACCGAGGGCCATCGAGGCCAGGCACAGGCCGCACCAGAACGGCCACCAGCTGTACGGCGGGAAGAAGCCCAGCTCGCCGGCGCCCTCGGCGATCTCGCCGTCGGTGCGGTCCTCCGGACGTCCGCCGGAGTCGGAGATCTTGCGGGCGTGGAAGCCGAGGTAGAAGGCGACCAGCGTGGTCAGCAGGAAGGTCATCACCAGCGCGCTGGTGCCGGTCCAGTCGCCGTTCTCGCCGGTCCAGCCGCTGGTGGAGGTGCTCAGCCAGTAGACCGGGGTCACGACGAGCAGGAAGATGCTGCAGCCGCCGAAGATCCATGCCTCCAGCTTCATCGCGAGCTCCCCTCTCCGCCGACCTGGCCCTTGCGGCCACCCATGTCCGGAGCGTCGGAGACGCCGCCCTCCTCACCCAGCGACTCGTTGTCGTCGAACTCCATCGCCGCGATCTCCGGGTGGTGCAGGTCGAAGGCGGGCGACTCCGAGCGGATCCGCGGGATGGTGACGAAGTTGTGCCGCGGCGCCGGACACGACGTGGCCCACTCCAGCGAGCGGCCCCAGCCCCACGGGTCGTCCACCGCGACCAGCGGTCCGCGGCTGGACTTGTAGACGTTGTAGAGGAACGGCAGCGTGGAGAACGCGAGCAGGAAGGCACCCACCGTCGAGACCTGGTTGAGCGTGGTGAACCCGTCGGAGGCCGAGTAGTCGGCGTAGCGACGCGGCATGCCCTCGACACCGAGCCAGTGCTGGACCAGGAAGGTGGTGTGGAAGCCGATGAACAGCAGCCAGAAGTGGATCTTGCCCAGGCGCTCGTCGAGCATCTTGCCGGTCATCTTCGGCCACCAGAAGTAGAAGCCGGCGAACATGGCGAAGACCACCGTGCCGAAGACGACGTAGTGGAAGTGGGCCACCACGAAGTAGGAGTCGGAGAGGTGGAAGTCCAGCGGCGGCGAGGCCAGGATGACGCCGGTCAGGCCACCGAACAGGAAGGTCACCAGGAAGCCGACCGACCAGAGCATGGGCGTGTCGAGTGTGATCGACCCGCCCCACATAGTGCCTATCCAGTTGAAGAACTTCACTCCGGTCGGTACGGCGATCAGGAAGGTCATCCCGGAGAAGAAGGCCAGGTCGACCGCGCCGGTGACGAACATGTGGTGCGCCCAGACCGCGACCGAGAGGAACGCGATGCCCAGCGTGGCGCCGACCAGCCCGACGTAGCCGAAGATCGGCTTGCGGCTGAAGACCGGCAGGATCTCGGTGATGATCCCGAAGAACGGCAACGCGATGATGTAGACCTCGGGGTGGCCGAAGAACCAGAACAGGTGCTGCCACAGGATCGCGCCACCGTGGTCGGCGTCGAAGACGTGGGCCCCGAACTTGCGGTCGGCCTCCAGGCAGAGCAGCGCGGCGGCGAAGATCGGGAACGCGATCAGCACCAGCAGGCTGGTCACCAGCGTGTTCCAGGTGAAGATCGGCATCCGGAACATGGTCATGCCGGGCGCACGCATGCAGATGATCGTGGTCACGAAGTTGACCGCACCCAGGATCGTGCCGAGACCGGCCAGCCACAGGCCCATCACCCACAGGTCACCGCCGATGCCGGGGCTGCGGGTGATCGAGGACAGCGGCGTGTAGGCGGTCCAGCCGAAGTCGGCGGCGCCCTCGGGCGAGAGGAAGCCGGAGGCGGCGATCAGGCCGCCGAGCAGGAAGAACCAGTAGCTGAGCATGTTCAGCCGCGGGAAGGCGACGTCCGGCGCACCGATCTGCAGCGGCATCAGCACGTTGCCGAACCCGAAGAACAGCGGCGTCGCGAACAGCAGCAGCATGATCGTGCCGTGCATCGTGAACAGCTGGTTGTACAGCTCGTCGTTGACGATCTGCTGGCCGGGGAAGGCCAGCTCGGAGCGGATCAGCAGCGCCATCACGCCACCGACGAGGAACCAGCAGAAGGCCGTGGTCAGGTAGAGCTTGCCGATCACCTTGTGGTCGGTGGTCGTGATCACGCGTACGAGGTTCTGCCCGAGGGTCCTCCTCGGCGCCTGGACCTCGGTGCCGGTCGGCCGGTCGGAGATCGCGGTCATTGTCCTGCTCCCTCTTCGGAGGTCGGATCGAGCCCCGGCACCCGCTGCGTCTCACCGCTGCCGAGGGCCGGTCCGGTGTCTCCCTCGTCGGCGAGCTGCTGCAGGTGCGCGTCGTACGCCGCCTGGTCGACCACCTTGACGTAGAACCTCATCCGCGAGTGGTAGACGCCGCAGAGCTCGGCGCACCTGCCCTGGAAGGTGCCCTCCCGCGTCGGGGTGAAGGCGAAGTGGTTGTGCCGGCCGGGCACCACGTCCATCTTGTAGAGGAACGCCGGTACCCAGAACGAGTGGATCACGTCGGGCGAGTGCAGGAAGACGCGCACCGACTTGTCCTTGACCAGCCACAACGTCGGCCACTTGTCGGTGGTCCCGCCCTCGTGGACGGTGTCGCCGCCGACGGCCTTGTACTTGTTGCTCTTGTCGTCGAACCCCAGGTTGTAGTTGAAGGTCCACGACCACTGCTGTCCGACGACGGTGATCGTCTCGGCGGGGTGCGGGTCGTCGATCTGGATCCGGTTCTGCTCCTTGACGGTGTAGAAGAACAGCACCACCACGATCATCACCGGGGCCATCGTGTAGAAGACCTCGATGGGCAGGTTGTACCGCGTCTGCACCGGCACCTCGCGCTCGCTGCGGCGACGGAACCGGATGACGGCGTAGAGGATCAGGCCCCACACGACGACGCCGACGACCATCGCGGCCAGCCAGGTCCACATCCACATGGTGTGGACGTAGTCCGCCTGCTTCGTGGAGGGCACCGGGGTGGCCAGTCGCCTGATCTGGGCACGGTCCGCGTCGGAGCAACCGGTGAGGGCGAGCACCAGGAAGGCCGTCAGGCCACCACCCACGAGGCGGCGGTGGTGCTTGCGGAGCTGCAGACCCACGGACAAGCCCTTTCGTTTGCCTTGCACGACGTCCCGCGCGGACCACTGGGCACAACTGATGACTCGAGAAACCCTACTACCCGGGAGCCGCGGGTCGCGGGCGGGTCGCCGGTGGTTTCGCACGTGGGGACAGGCGGTTTCCCGGTCGATCTACGACGCGGGGTGCACGGGCTCGGCGAGCAGGTGAGGGGCGACGTCGGCGGCCGCATCCTCGCCGTAGGCAGCGGTGAGACGCCCGAGGAACTCCGCCGGGGTGAAGGAGTACTCCTGGGTGCCGACCAGCTCCACGACGTACGCAGCGAGCACGCAGCCGACCTGGGCGGCGCGGTCGTGGGAGAGGCCCCACTCCAGCCCCGCCAGGAAGCCGGAGCGGAAGGCGTCGCCGACGCCGGTGGGCTCGACCGCTCGGACGCCGGGGACCGCGGGCACCTCGACCGTGGCGCCGTCCCGGCTCACGATCCGCACCCCTTGGGCGCCGAGCGTGACCACCTGGGTGCCGACCCGCTCGAGGATCTCCTCGGCGCTCCAGCCGGTCTTGGACTCGATCAGGTGCGACTCGTACTCGTTGCTGAACAGGTACGTCGCCCCGTCGACGAGCTCGCGGATCATCTCGCCCTCGCCGAAGGCAAGCTGCTGGCTCGGGTCGGCGATGAACGGGTAGCCGCGCTGGCGGCACTCGCGGGTGTGCCGGAGCATGCCCTCGGGGTCGTCCGGGCCGATCAGCACGAACGTCGGGCCACCGACCCTGCTCGCGATCGGGCCGAGCTCGATCAGCCGAGCCTCGCCCATCGCCCCGGGGTAGAAGCTGGCGAACTGGGCCATGGTCGCGTCCGTCGTGCACACGAACCTCGCCGTGTGGAGCGAGTCGGAGATGTGCACCGAGTCGCAGTCGACCCCGTGGCGCTCCAGCCAGGAGCGGTAGTCGGCGAAGTCCTCCCCCGCTGCGCCGACCAGCACCGGACGCAGGCCGAGCTGGCCGAGGCCGAAGCAGATGTTGCCGGCGCACCCGCCCCGCCGGATGTCGAGGTCCTCGACCAGGAAGGAGACCGAGAGCTTGTCGAGCTGCTCGACGACCAGTGAGTCGGCGAACTTGCCCCCGAAGGTCATCAGGTGGTCGGTGGCGATGGATCCGGCGATCAGCAGGGACATGTCACCTCGTGAGGTTACGGCGTCGTACGACGTGGAGCGGCAGCAGAACACTACCCATCGGTATCGTCGGACTACCCCTCGGTAGCCCCTACGGTCGGGACATGGGTTACGAGCGGCTCGCCTACGACGACCAGGACACCACCCACCAGATGCACGACGACTGCGACGCCTGCGTCGCCCAGATGCACCTGCCGGCACAGCGTGCCGGCTCGACCGGCTTCGTCGAGCAGAAGCGCGGCAAGGACATCGAGGTCAGCGACGCCGCTGTCTACCTGGCCTCGCGGCTGCACCTCCACCTGGACTGACGGACAGCAGAAAGCGGCGGCACCGGTCCGGTACCGCCGCTTTTCTGCTGTCGCTCGGACTCAGGTTCGACATGCTCCGTCGCGACTTCGTTCCTCAGTCGCGTCGCTGCTGAACACCGTCGATCGCGCCCGCTGGCGCGTTCGCGATCAGTGAGTCTCCGCACGCGCACGAACCCGTGGCGTTGGGGTTGTCGATGGTGAAGCCCTGCTTCTCGATCGTGTCGACGAAGTCGATCGTCGCGCCGTTGAGGTAGGGCACGCTCATCCGGTCGACGACCACGACCATGCCGCCGTAGTCGATGACGACGTCGCCGTCGAGGTTCCGCTCGTCGAAGAAGAGCTGGTAGCGCAGCCCGGAGCAGCCACCCGGCTGGACGGCGATGCGCAGCTGCAGGTCTTCGCGACCCTCCTGCGCCAGCAGGCTCTTGACCTTGTCCACCGCGGTGTCGGTGACGTTGATGCTGTCGGTGCGGGTTTCCGCAGCGGCGTGGACCTGCTCGGTCATCAGTTTCTCCAGTGAGGTCGGGAGCTCTCGTACCGGCTCAATGGTCGCACATCGGCGGTTATTCCCAGCATCCGACGGCCCCACCGGCGGCGGGCGATCCTGCTCGGCCCGGGCTCAGTGCGACCAGGTGCGCGCGGTCCGCTCGGCAAGCTCCGCCAGCGCCTCCGCCGGAGCCTGCATCGAGCGCTCCTCGCCGACGAGGTCGACCGTGGAGTACGCCGACTCCACGCCCAGCGTCCGCATCTCGCGGGAGCCGATCAGCACCTGCCCCGCGAGGGCGATGCACGGCACCAGGTGCTCGGTGGCGACCTGCGCGACGCCGTAGGGCACCTTGCCCGAGCGGGAGGAGAAGTCGAAGGCCCCCTCCCCCGTGACGACGAGGTCGGCGCGGGCGATGGCAGCGGACAGCCCGACCGCCTCCGCCACCAGATCGACCCCGGGCTCCCTGGTCCCACCGAGCAGGATGAGCGCAAAGCCCAGGCCGCCGGCAGCGCCGGCTCCCTTGGCGCCCGCCAGCTTGCGGTCCGTGGCGTCGGCGAAGGTCTGCAACCAACCGTCGACGGTGACCAGTCGCTCCTCGGTGAGTCCCTTCTGCGGCCCGTAGATCTTGGTGGCCCCGTTGATCCCGAGCAGGGGGTTGTCGACGTCGCTGGCCATCACCAGCTCGACGCCGGCGACTCGTTCTCGAGCGGCCGTCAGGTCGACGTCCGCGACGTCGGTGAGTCCCGCCGCCCCCGCGTCCAGGTCTCCTGAGGTGCAGGTGGCCCCGAGCGCGGCGAGCAGCCCTGCACCGCCGTCGTTGGTCGCCGAGCCCCCCAGACCCACCACGATCCGGCGGACTCCCAGGTCGACTGCTGCCCCGACGAGCAGCCCGACGCCGCGGCTGCTGCCGTGTTCTGGTCGTCGCTCCGGCTCCGGTGTCAGGGAGAGTCCCACCGCCATCGCGCTCTCGACGTACGCCGTGTCGCCGTGCTCCAGGACCGCAGCCGGAACGTCGTTCCCGTAGGGATCGGGCACCGTGACCGCGTGCAGTCGTCCCGACGTCGCCGTGTGGAGGACGTCGACGAACCCGGGGCCGCCGTCGCTCATCGGCACCATGACGAGCTCGTCGTCAGGGGCACGCCGTCGCCAGCCCTCAGCCATGGCTGCTGCGGCCTCACCGGCGCTCAGGGTTCCCGCGAACTTGTCGGGAGCGAACACCACACGCATGGGGCCATCTTGCCGGGCGGTGCGTCGCGTTAACGTCTGGCCCGTGTCCGACGTGGTGATCCGGCCGATGCGCCTCGAGGACGTGCCGGTGGCCGAGGAGCTCTCCCTCGGCGCCTACACCGTGGCCGAGCGCTACGAGCCCACCCCCGACCACGCCACGTCGCCCCGGCACACCCCGGCGCGCGCCGGGCAGTGGATCATGCGCACCTCGCACGTGCTGGCCACCGACCCCGGCGGGTGCTGGGTGGCCGAGAGCGACGGGGTGATGGTGGGGTTCGCGGTGTCGCTCCGGCGTGACCTGCTCTGGATCCTGGGGTCGTACGCCGTGCGGACCGACGTCCAGGGCCAGGGCATCGGACGGCCGCTTCTCGAGGCGGCGCTGTCCTACTCCCGGGGTTGCCTGCGCGGCATGCTCGCGTCGAGCTCGGACCCCAGGGCCTTCCGCCGCTACCGCAAGGCCGGCTTCACGCTGCACCCCCAGCTGCACCTCGCCGGCGTGCCGGACCGCAGCGCCATCCCGGTGGTCGAGCACGTCCGCGACGGCACTCTCGGCGACGTCGACCTGATGGACTCACTGGACCGGCAGAGACGCGACGCCGCCCACGGACCCGACCACGCCGTGCTCTCCTCGTTGCACCGGCTGCTGGTGATCGATCACCGGACCGGCTCGGGCTACGTCTACCTGCGCGACTCGGGGTCACCCGCCCTGCTGGCCGCCTCGAACCGGCGGACGGCCACTCGGTTGCTGTGGGCGGCTATCGCGACGGCGCGACCCGGGGAGCCCGTGGAGGTGCCGCACGTGACCACCGCCAACGAGTGGGCCGTCGACGTCGGCCTCGAAGCCGGGCTCGCGGTCTCGACCCGCGGCTACCTCGCGCTGCGGGGCATGCGGCCGCCGATGCCCTATCTGCACCACGGCTCCCTGCTCTGAGCTCGCGCAGCCCCGGCATGGGCCGTGGCCGCTACTCCTGGATGCCCCACAGCGGGAGCCAGCGCGCGGTGTCCTCCTCGATCGGGAGGTCGCTGCCCACGCTGTCGCGCACCTGTCGCTCGCGGAGGTCGTCGCGGGTCGAGGGACCGGTCGGGCAGAACGGGTAGAAGGTGCCCCGCTTGTAGAGGTAGACGACGTACGTCGGCTGCTGGTCTGTGCCGGTGAACGAGACGACCGAGCACAGCAGGCTGGAACCGAAGCCCTGGTCCTCCAGCGAGGTGTTCACGGCGTGCAGGTCGGTGACCAGCGCGGCCATGTCGGGGGGTGTCGTGTGCACGGTGAGCCAGGTGAAGCCGAACTCGTCGACGTGGCTCTGCGCCGCCGGGCCCCCGTCGAAGTCGATCAGGGCGGTCGCCTCCTGCTGCGAAGCCAGCGCCGCACGGCCCTCGGCCGCCCGGAAGCACACCGAACCGGTGCCGGTGGCCTGCAGCCCCAGCGACGCCTCCAGCGTCATCGCGGCAGAGGGCAGCGAGAACAGTGCGTCCAGCTTCGCGACCGGCGGCCGGGTCTGTCCTCGCACCACGTCCCAGAAGCCCACGGCCGCCCCGTCAGTACGGACGACCGAGGCTGGTGGCGATCTCTGCCAGCTGGTCGAGCCGCTGTTCCAGGGGCGGGTGGGTGGAGGTCAGGGCGCTCATCGAGAGTCCGCGGATCGCCGGGGCGATGAAGAAGGCGTTCATCGCTCCGGCGGCGCGCAGGTCACGCTCGGGCACGGCGTCCATCTGGCCGCTGATCTTGCGCAGCGCCGAGGCCAACGCCGACGGCCGCTGGGTGAGGTAGGCACCGGAGCGGTCGGCCGAGAGCTCGCGGTAGCGCGAGAGCAGCCGCAGCAGGAGGAAGCTGATGGCGTACACCACCAGGCTGATGATCAGGATGGCGAAGAAGCCGATGGCGCCGCCGTTGTTGTTGTTGCTGCGCCGGCCCCAGCCGAGAGCACCGAACTGGGCTCCGCGGGTGACCATGCCGGCCACGATGCCGGCCGAGGCGGCGACGGTCATCACCAGCACGTCGCGGTGGGCCACGTGGGAGAGCTCGTGGGCCAGCACGCCCTCGAGCTCCTCGACGTCGAGGATCTGCAGGATGCCCGTGGTCACGCAGACCACGGACCTCTCCGGCGAGCGGCCGGTGGCGAAGGCGTTCGGCAGCTGGGTGTCGGCCACCGCGACGCGCGGCTTCGGCATGTCGGCCAGCGCGCAGAGCCGGTCGATCATCCCGTGCAGCTCGGGGGCCTCCTCGGGAGTGACCTCCCGGGCGCGCATCGCGCGCATGGCCGCCTTGTCGGAGAACCACCACTGGAAGAACGCGATGCCGATGCCGGCCAGCCCGACCAGCACGGCGAGGCCAGGAGCCCCGCTCTGGTCGAAGAAGTACATCAACCCCACCACCACGGCCACGAAGAGCCCACCGAGCAGGAACATCACGGTGGTCATCCGGACCGTCAGACCGGTGTCGGGGAGGAAGCGGGTGCGGGCCATGACTTCTGAACGTGTGGGAGGTCTCGGGAGTTTCAGCAGCGGTCTCAGCCGGGGATGAGGCCGTCGTCGTCGAGCAGCTCCCGCACCTCGTCGATGCTCGCGTCGGCCGGCGGCAGGATCAGGTCGGAGTCCTCGAGGGAGTCGTCGGCCATCGGCGTACCGGCGCTGCGTACGCCGTCGAGCAGCGTGCCGAGTGCGGCACCGAAGGCGTCCTCGTCACCGGCGGTGACGGCGTCCTCGACCGCGCTGTCGAGCGCGTTCAGGGAGTCGAGCTGCTCCTCGGGGACCTCGAACTGCCCCTCACCGAGGATCCGGACGATCATTCGGGGCCCCGAGGAATCGTGCCGACAGCGAGCGAAGCGAGCCGCGCTCGCGATTTCTGGGGTGAAGATCATGACGAGGTGTCCTTGTCCACGGTCTGACCCTCGGTCTTCGCAGCGCTCTCGACTGCGGCCTCGGTCGGACTCTGAGCCGACCCTTCAGGGGCGCTGATCGCCTGCGGCGTGCTGCCCTTCAGCGCGGCGAGCTCGGCCTCGACGTCGGACTGGGAGCTCATCGACTCCAGCTCGCGGCTGATGTCGTCACCCCGGTTCGTCGAGCTCGCGTCGTCGAGGGCACCGGAGGCGATCAGCTCGTCGACGGCGCCGGCGCGTGCCTGCATCTGGAGCGTCTTGTCCTCGGCACGCTGGATCGCCATGCCGACGTCGCCCATCTCCTCGGAGATGCCGGAGAACGCCTCGTTGATCCGCGTCTGCGCCTCGGCCGCCGTGTAGGTCGCCTTGATGGTCTCCTTGCGCGTGCGGAAGGACTCGACCTTGGCCTGCAGCCGCTGCGAGGCCAGGGTCAGCTTCTCCTCCTCGCCCTGGAGCTGGGCGTGCTGTGCCTGGAGGTCGGTGAGCTGCTGGGTCAGAGCGGACTTTCGCGTCAACGCCTCGCGGGCGAGGTCCTCGCGACCCAACGACAGCGCCTTCTGCGCCTGCTCGGTCAGCTTGTCGGACTGGGTCTGCAGCTGGTTCGTCTGCAGCTCGACGCGCTTGCGGCTGGTGGCGACGTCGGCGACCCCGCGACGCACCTTGGTCAGCATCTCGAGCTGGCGCTGGTAGCTGTAGTCGAGGGTCTGCCGCGGGTCCTCGGCCTTGTCGAGCGCGCTGTTGGCCTTCGCCCGGAAGATCGTGCTGATCCTTTTCATCATGCTCATGGGCCTCAACCTACCCGGCTACGCCCACCAGTCGAAGGGTCACGGCGGAGCTCCGGCCGGTGACGACAGGTAGTCTGGCGGACCGTCCGCGAGCCACGCGCTCGTCCGCCCCACCGCTCACCTCGAGGGATCACACGTGTTCCGCCGCACCAGCAAGTCCGAGGCCCACGCCTCCGTCGCCACGGACAAGGGCCCGGGCGCCAAGGGCCGCCCCACGCCGACCCGCAAGGAGGCCGAGGCCGCGGCCCGTCAGCGCGCGAAGGCCACGATGGACAAGAAGGCGGCACAGCGGCTGCTCCGTGAGCGCCGCGCGGACCAGAACGCGAAGATGCGCCAGGGCATGCGCACCGGGGACGAGCGCTACCTGCCGCAGCGCGACAAGGGACCGGTGAAGCGGTTCATCCGCGACTTCGTCGACGCACGGCTCACCGTGGTGGAGTTCCTGCTCCCGCTGCTCCTCGCGATCTGGGTGATGCAGGCCTTCGGCGGCTCCGCGATGGTCCGGTTCTCCAGTGCCCTGTGGGCCACCGCGATCCTGGTGGTCGCCGTGGACACGATCTGGCTGATGATCAAGCTCCGCCGGGCGATCAGGCGGGAGTTCCCGGAGGAGAGCCTGCGCGGCACCACGACGTACACCCTGATGCGGGTGATCCAGCTGCGTCCGCTCCGTCAGCCGAAGCCCCGGGTGCGCATCGGCGGGAAGCCGAAGTAGTCGAGTCCTTGGCGGGTCCCTGAGGAGGGCTCAGCCGGCCTCGAGGGACATCGGCCCGTAGACCTCGCGGTCGCCCTCGAACAGCGTCACGGCCGAGACACCCTCGTCCGCGAGGTCGGGATAGGCCTCCCCCAGCCAGCTCTCGGCGTCGCTGCGCGTCGGGAACTCCGTGCGCTCCCGGTCCAGCACCCTGCCGTCCGGCGTCGAGCAGCTGCCACCACCAGGGGATGGTCTCGCCGCGACGGAAGGCGGGAGTGCCGCCGGGTTCGGGGCTGCCGAGGTTGGGGCTGGTCACGAGTCACCTCTCACGTCGGTCTTGTACGAACGGTGGCCGGGTGACGACGAAGATCTCGCCGCGCCCGCGGACGTCGACGGTGACCTCCGCGCCCTCCTCCACCTGCGAGCTGATCAGCGCCAGGGCCACCCCTTTGCGCAGTGACGGGGAGAAGGTCCCCGAGGTGACGTGCCCGATCGGTACGTCGGCGCCGAGCCGGACCGTCATGCCCGGCCGCGCGATGCCGCGCGCCTGGGCAACGAGGCCACGCAGCGTGACCTGAACCCCGTCCTCCTTCTGGGTCATGAGTGCCTCCTTGCCCCAGAACGCCGGTTTCTTCCACCCGACCGCCCACCCCAGACGTGCCTGCACCGGTGTCACCTCGAGGCTGATGTCCTGTCCGTGCAGCGGGTAGCCCATCTCGGTGCGCAGCGTGTCGCGCGCGCCCAGACCGCAGGCGGTGATCCCGTGCGACTCCCCCGCCTTCATCAGCGCGTCCCAGAGCCCACCGGCGCCGTCGTTGGCGACGATCAGCTCATAGCCTCGTTCGCCGGTGTAGCCGGTGCGGCAGACCACGACCTCGTGGCCGTCGTACGACGTGACGGCGAAGGCCATGTAGTCCTGGCCGACGGGCAGGTCCAGCGCGCCGAGGACCTCGTCGGACTTCGGACCCTGGACCGCCAGGACCGCGTGGGTCCGGTGCTGGTCCTCGATCGAGAGCCCCTCGCCGAGCGCCTCCTCGAGCCGTCCGCGGACGGCATCGGTGTTCGCGGCGTTGGGCACGAGCAGCACGTGGTCGTCGGCGTGCCGGTAGGCGATCAGGTCGTCGACGATCCCGCCGGTCTCCACGTCGCAGGCCAGCGTGTACTGGGCCTGGCCGGCTCCGATGCGGTCGAGGTCGTTGGTCAGGCAGGAGTTCAGGGAGCCGACCGCGCCGTCGCCACGGACGACCAGCTTGCCCAGGTGGCTGACGTCGAAGACGCCCACCGCCTCGCGGACGGCCGTGTGCTCCTTGAGCACGCCGGTGTCCTGGTACTCCAGCGGCATCTCCCAGCCGCCGAACTCGGCGAACTTGGCTCCGAGGGCGACGTGCCGGTCGTGCAACGGCGACTGCTGCAGGCCCGGGGTCACAGACATGTGGGGCAAGGTAGCGCGACCGGCGTCTCCTCTGCGGCGGCACCCTGAGGTCCACGTCCTAGGCTGCACCCTCGTGACGTCGTACACGCTGCGCAAGGGCAGCCCAGCCAAGACCCGCACCGACCTCGTCGTGATCGGGGTCGCGCGCACCGGGAAGGGCGACCTCGTGGCCTGCCCCGGCGCGCAGGACGTGGCCGACGCCTACGGGCGCAGGTTCAAGCCGCTGCTGAGCTCGATGGGCTTCAAGGGCGACGCGGGCGAGGTGCTGCGACTGCCGGCCGGTGAGGCGATCCGGGCCAGCCAGCTCCTCGTCGTCGGCCTGGGGGCGCGCGACTCCCTCACCCTGGAGAAGGTACGTCGCGGAGCCGGTGTCGCAGCACGCAACCTGCGCAACGCCGCCTCTGTCGCTCTGGCGCTCCCGGCAGATGACGCCGAGCACGTGCGCGCGGTGGCCGACGGCTTCATCTCGGGGCTGTACTCCTACCAGCCCTACAAGTCCGGGAACGACGAGACGTCGGTCGCCGACGTCGCGATCCTCAGCGACGCCGCTCGCCGGCAGGACGCCGTCACCGCCCTGGCGGAGGCCCGCGTCGTCGGCGAGCTGGTCGCGGTCGCGCGCGACTGGGTGAACACGCCGCCCAACGACCTCACCCCCGAGATCTTCGCGGACGCCGTGGTCGCGCTCGCACGCAAGCGGGGCGGCCGCCGCCCCCGGGTCGGCGTGGAGGTGCTCGGGGTGCCCGAGCTGGAAGAGCTCGGTTGCGGGGGCATCCTCGCCGTCGGGCTGGGCTCGCCGAACCAGCCCCGGCTGGTGAAGCTCACCTGGGCGCCGGAGCAGCCGGTGGCCTCCCTGGCCCTGGTCGGCAAGGGCATCACCTACGACTCCGGCGGGCTCACCATCAAGCCCGGCAGCTCGATGGCCACGATGAAGTACGACATGGGCGGTGCCGCGGCCGTGATCGCGGCGACCTTTGCCATCGCCGAGCTCGACCTCCCCGTCGCCGTGACCACCTACGCGCCGATGGCGGAGAACATGCCCTCGGGCAGCGCGATGCGCCCGGGCGACGTCCTGACGACGTACTCCGGCAAGACCGTCGAGGTGACCAACACCGACGCAGAGGGACGGCTGATCCTGGCCGACGCGCTGGGCCTCGCCGTCGACGACCAACCGGACGCCATCATCGACGCGGCCACCCTGACCGGCCCCTGCATCGTGGCGCTCGGGGAGAAGGTGGCCGGGGTGTTCGGGGACGACGACACGGTGGGCGCGGTGATCGCCGCCGCGGAGACCAGCGGCGAGATGCTGTGGCGGCTGCCGATCCCCGAGGAGACCCGTGAGGCGGTGCGCACGGAGAGCAAGATCGCCGACGTGCTGCAGCACAACTGGGTTCGCTGGGGCTCGGCGCTCTGGGCCGCTGCCTTCCTGGAGCAGTTCGTCGACGGGAGGCCGTGGGCCCACCTCGACATCGCCGGACCGGCCTGGAACACCGGCGGGCCGTGGGGACACGTGCCCTCAGGCGGTACCGGCTACGGCATCAGCACGCTGGTCGAGTACGCCCGCCAGCTCGCCGAGCGGAGTTCGCCGGCGCCGGAGGTCGACGACCCTCAGGCCTGACCTTCCTCCTCGGAGAAGGTCGGGCGCATCTTCTGCTTCTGCTGGCGGTTCCACTCACGCATCCGCTGGGGCACGCCCACGAGCGCGGCGTCGTACGACGGCACGCTGTTGCGGTTGGCGAACTCGTGCGCCCACTGCACCGAGGGGACCCGGCGGCGCGTCCACTCCCCGTCGTGGGCGACCAGCAGCAGGGTCACGTCGGTGACGGTCGTCCGGGGCTCGACGAAGCCCTCGACGCCGCGGCGGCTGTGGATGAAGTCGAGCAGGTGCTTCTGGTCGGCGTCGTCGGAGGCGCGCATCACCCCTGGCGCCCCACCGCCGCGGTTGCCCCGGCGGAACCGATCCAGCAGTCCCATGGGGACATTGTGGGGGATGCGCGGTCGGGGTGGGTGTGGAAGCGCGGGTCGCGACCGGGATGGTTGGATGGTTGAGAGCCAGAGCTAGGGAGTGGCAGCCGTGCCGGAAGGGCAGCAGGACGCACCGTTCGACGTCGTGATCCTCGGGGCAGGATCCGGCGGATACGCGTGTGCGTTGCGCGCTGCGCAGCTCGGGCTCAGCGTCGCCCTCGTCGAGAAGGACAAGCTTGGCGGCACCTGCCTGCACGTCGGCTGCATCCCCACCAAGGCCCTGCTCCACGCCGCGGAGATCGCGGACTCGACGCGGGACTCCGAGCGCTTCGGGGTGCAGGCCACCCTCGAGGGCATCGACATGGCGGCCGTCAACGCCTACCAGCAGGGTGTCGTCTCGCGGCTCTACAAGGGCCTGACCGGACTGGTGAAGGGGCGCGGCATCACCGTCGTCGAGGGCACCGGGCGCCTGACCGGGCCGCGCACCGTGGAGGTCGAGCCCACCGCCGGCTCGGGACCCGCGACGTACACCGCGGCGAGGGCGGTCGTCCTCGCCAGCGGGTCCTACCCCCGCACCCTGCCCGGACTGGAGATCGACGGGCAGCGGGTGCTCAGCTCCGAGCACGTCCTGCGCCTGGAGTCGGTCCCGGACTCGGTGATCGTCCTCGGTGGCGGCGTGATCGGGTGTGAGTTCGCGAGCGTGTGGCGCTCCTTCGGTGCCGAGGTGACGATCATCGAGGCGCTGCCGCACCTGCTGCCGCTCGAGGACGAGCAGTCGTCCAAGGCGCTGGAGCGGGCGTTCCGCAAGCGGAAGATCGCTTTCGAGACCAGCACCCGTCTCGAGACCGTGAAGACGACCGATGACGGAGTCACCGTCACCGTCGAGGGCGGGAAGACCTTCGAGGCCCAGATGATGCTCGTGGCCGTCGGGCGCGGACCTTCGACCGACGGGCTCGGGTACGACGAGCAGGGGGTGACGATGGACCGCGGGTTCGTCGTGACCGACGAGCGCTGCCGCACGAACCTCGACGGTGTCTACGCCGTGGGCGACATCGTGCCCGGACTCCAGCTCGCCCACCGCGGGTTCCAGCAGGGCATCTTCGTGGCCGAGGAGATCGCCGGCCTCTCCCCCGCCGCGATCGACGAGTCCGGCATCCCGCGGGTCACCTACTGCGACCCCGAGGTGGCCTCCGTCGGGCTGACCGAGGCCCAGGCGCGCGAGCAGCACGGCGAGGTCGAGTCGCTCACCTACGACCTCGGCGGCAACGGCAAGAGCCAGATCCTGGGTACACAGGGTTTCGTGAAGCTGGTGCGCGTCAAGGACGGTCCCGTGGTCGGCGTACACCTCGTCGGTGCGAGGGTTGGCGAGCTGATCGGCGAGGCGCAGCTGATCTACAACTGGGAGGCCCTCCCGGACGACGTGGCGCCGCTCGTGCACGCCCATCCGACACAGAACGAGGCGCTCGGCGAGGCCCACCTCGCGCTCGCCGGGAAACCGTTGCACGCCCACTCCTGAACCTGCTACGCCTGACCTGCACCAGCCCCGAGCCACCCCGCCCAGCCTGACGAAACGAACCGAGACCGAAGGAAACCGATGTCGACACCCGTGAAGCTCCCCGAACTCGGCGAGTCAGTCACCGAGGGCACCATCACCCGCTGGCTGAAGTCGGTGGGCGACACGGTCGAGGTCGACGAACCGCTGCTCGAGGTCTCCACCGACAAGGTCGACACCGAGATCCCCTCCCCCGTCGCCGGCACGCTGCTGGAGATCAAGGCCGAGGAGGACGAGACGGTCGAGGTCGGCGCCGAGCTGTGCATCGTCGGCGACGAGGGTGAAGGCACCTCCGACGACTCCGGCAGCTCGGACAGCTCCGAGGACGGATCCGAGCGAGCTCCGAGGACTCCGAGGAGGGGGACGAGGCCGACGATTCCGGGGACGACTCAGACGACGCCGCGGACGACTCCGACGGGACGACTCAGACGATTCCGGGGACGACGAGGAGCTCGCCGAGAAGGAGGAGCCCAAGGCTGAGCCCGCTGCCAAGAAGAGCGGCGGCGGTACGCCGGTGAAGCTGCCCGAGCTGGGCGAGTCGGTCACCGAGGGCACCATCACCCGCTGGCTGAAGTCGGTGGGCGACAGCGTCGAGGTCGACGAGCCGCTGCTCGAGGTCTCCACCGACAAGGTCGACACCGAGATCCCCTCCCCCGTCGCCGGCACGCTCCTGGAGATCAAGGCCGACGAGGACGAGACCGTCGAGGTCGGCGCCGAGCTCGCGATCATCGGCGACGACTCGGACGCCCCCGCGGACTCCGATGACGACTCGGATGACGACTCGGATGACGACTCGGAGGAGCAGTCGGGAGACGAGACCCCCGTGGACGAGGCCGACGACGAGGCCACCGACGACTCGGAGGATGACTCGGACGACGACTCGGACGAGGAGCCGGAGCCGGAGCCCGAGCCCGAGCCCGAGCCCGAGCCGGAGCCCGGAGCCGGAGCCGGAGAAGAAGGAGGAGACGAGGCAGCCGACCGCCCGTTCCAACGGTGGTTCCGACGGCGGGACCTACGTCACCCCGCTGGTGCGCAAGATGGCGGCCGAGCACGGCGTGGACCTGGCCTCGATCGAAGGCACCGGGGTCGGCGGCCGGATCCGCAAGCAGGACGTGCTGGCCGCGGCCGAGGCCGCGAAGGGCGGCGGCGCCGTACCTGCCGCCGAGGAGAAGGCCCAGGACAAGCCGCCGGCGAGCAAGCCGAGCCCCCTGCGCGGCAAGACCGAGCCGATGAGCCGACTGCGCAAGGTGATCGCCAAGCGGATGGTCGAGTCGCTGCAGACCTCGGCCCAGCTGACCCAGGTCGTCGAGGTCGACGTGACCAAGGTGGCCCGGCTGCGCGACAGCATCAAGACCGAGTTCCAGGCGCGAGAAGGGGTCAAGCTGACCTACCTGCCCTTCTTCGCCAAGGCCACGGTCGATGCGCTGAAGGTGCACCCGGCGCTGAACGCCACCCTCGACGTCGAGGCCGGGGAGGTGACCTACCACGACCAGGAGAACATCGCCTTCGCGGTCGACACCGAGAAGGGCCTGCTCACCCCGGTCGTCAAGGAGGCCGGCGACCTGTCGATCGCCGGCCTGGCCAAGAAGATCGCCGACGTGGCCGAGCGCACCCGGACCAACAAGATCGGGCCCGACGACCTGTCCGGCGGCACCTTCACGATCACCAACCTGGGCAGCGTGGGTGCCCTCTGGGACACCCCGATCATCAACAAGCCGCAGGTGGCGATCCTCGGACCCGGCGTCGTGGTCAAGCGACCCGTCGTGATCGACGACCCGAACCTCGGCGAGACCATCGCCGTGCGTCACATGGTCTACCTCGCCCTCACCTACGACCACCAGCTGGTCGACGGTGCCGACGCCGGCCGGTTCCTGCAGGACGTGAAGCAGCGCCTGGAGCTCGCGCAGTTCGACGTGTAGTCGGGAGGAGTCGGATGTCCCTGCCCGAAGACGTGCCGGCGATCGACCGGCTGCTCGTGCTGGCTCGACGCGACCTCGACCGCGTCGAGCCGGGCGACCTGCAGGCCGAGGTGGAGGCCGGTGCGCTGGTCGTCGACATCCGCCCCATCGAGCAGCGCACCCGCGACGGTGAGCTGCCCGGCGCCGTGCTCGTCGACCGCAACGTGCTCGAGTGGCGCCTCGACCCCACCTCGCCGCACTCCCTGCCCGAGGCGGACGCCGAACGCCGGGTGATCGTGGTCTGCAACGAGGGCTACCAGTCCAGCCTCGCCGCCGCCACCCTCCGCCACCTCGGCCTCCACCGCGCCACCGACCTCGCCGGCGGCTTCCAGGGGCTCCTCGCCTTGGGGGACTGAGGGCCGGTTTCCCATGCGGGGAACCTTTTCTGCCCCTCACCACAGGAAACTTCCTGTGCGACGGGGCAAGAAAGTGTGCTCGGTTCAGTGCAACCCCAGGACTGTGCGGAAGTACGCCGCCGTCTGCTGCGGTCGAGACAGGTCGGCCCAGATCATCCGCCCGCAGCCGTATCCGGTAAGCCGACGGACGAGGTCCTCCCGATTCTTCTCCCGGAACACGACGTCGCCGGGCTCCTCGCCAGGACGGACGTAGCGCGTGTACTTCAGCTTGCCGTCGAACTCGCCGAACGCCTTGTGCTCGTGCCAGACGAAGTCGGTGACCGCGACCAGGATGCCGTGGTCGTCGTACACGTCGAACTGGAGATCGGGTACCGGCAACCCGCACCGTCGGAACAGGAAGCGTCCGCGCGTCTCCCCCACCGACTCGGCGCGCCCGTCCATCCATCCCAGCATCATGTGGATCTTGCGCGATCCCGACCAGCAGTTCATCTCGCCGAAGCGTTGGTAGAGCCCCGTCGGATCGCACAGGCGCAGGTGCAGAGCTGAGTCGGCCGAGACGAGCGCCGACTCGAGCCCGAGCACCGTGGCCGACTCGATGACGGCGCGTTCGGCCACGACGACCGGCAGACCATCCACCTCGACGACGTCGTCGTGGTGGATGGCGCCGACGTGATGCCGGACATCGGCCTCCATTCGGCCCGCCCCGTCGTCGAGCCGCGTCAGGTGGACGCGGCTCAGGTCCGCGCCCCACACGGCGATGCCGTGCACCAGAAGGGCGGTGGTGTGGCTCAGGACCACCGGCCCTGGCGTCGTACGAAGCACTGCCCGTGCCAGGCAGAGGTGTCGCTCGATCGCGGTGTAGGTCGACCAGACGTCGGCGAAGCAGTAGGCGCCCTGACGCACCCGGCGCAGGACGCCCTGGCGACGCAGGGAGGCGAGCATCTTGTCGGAGTAGCCGCACGCGATGGCTTCACGTCGCAGGAACACTCCGGACTCGGTGGCGATGATGCGCAGCGGATCTTCCATGCCGGGATCGTCGGCCGTTCAGGTAGGACGGGCGAGGGCGATGTGACCGCTTGTGGACAACGGCTGCTCGACGTACCCCTGTGGACGCGGAACGGCTCCCCGATCACAGGAAACTGCCTCAGAACACAGGAAATTTCCTGTGCGCAGGGGCAGAAACCCTTCATCGCATGGGAAACCGGCCCCCCGCTCACATGTGGATCATGTGGCCGGCGATCCCCTCGATGGCTTCCTTGACGGCCTCGGAGAGGGTGGGGTGGGCGAAGATGTTGCGGGCGGCCTCGTCGGCGGTGAGGTCCCACTTCTGGGCGATGGTCAGCACCGGGAGGAGCTCGGTGACGTCGGGGCCGATCAGGTGGGCGCCGATGATCTCGTTGTACTTGGCGTCGGCCACGACCTTGACGAAGCCGACCGACTCGCCGAGTCCCTTGGCCTTGCCGTTGGCCGAGAACGGGAACTTGGCCACCTTGACGTCGTACCCGCGCTCCTTGGCCTGCTCCTCGGAGTAGCCGAACGAGGCGATCTGCGGCTGGCAGTACGTCGCCCGCGGGATCATGTCGAAGTCGATCTCGATGGTGTCGTGATCGGCGATGGTCTCGGCGGTGACGATGCCCATCGCCTCGGCGGTGTGGGCGAGCATCAGCTTGCCGGTGACGTCGCCGATCGCCCAGACGCCCTCGACGTTGGTGCGCCCGCGCTCGTCGATCTTGATCGCGCCGCGGTCGGTGGTCTCCACGCCGGTCTTGTCGAGCCCGTAGCCCTCGAGGCGGGGCGCGAAGCCGATCGCCTGGAGGACCTTGTCGGTCTCGATGACCTCCTCCTTGCCGTCCTTGGAGACGGTGACCTTCACCTTCGACCCGTCGTCCTCGATCTTCTCGACCTTGGTGCCGAGCAGGACCTTCACGCCGAGCTTCTTGTAGTGCTTGGCCAGCTCCTTGGAGATCTCGGCGTCCTCGGTGGGCACCATCCGGTCGAGGAACTCCACGATCGTGACGTCGACGCCGTAGTTGGCCATCACGTAGGCGAACTCGACACCGATCGCACCCGAGCCGGCGATCACGACCGAGCCGGGCAGCTCGTCGGAGAGGATCTGCTCCTCGTAGGTGACCACGTTCTCGGAGAGCTCCGTGCCGGGCACGAGCCGGGTGGTGGCACCCGTGGCGATGATGACGTGGTCGGCGGTGACGGTGCGCGAGCCGCCGTCCTCGAGGTCCACCTCGATGGTCTTCGGGTCCGAGAAGGTCCCCCAGCCGTGGATCTCCTCGATCTTGTTCTTCTTCATCAAGAAGTGGACGCCCTTGACGATCGAGTCGGAGACCTCGCGGCTGCGGGCGTACGCCGGCTTGTAGGTCATCGTGGCGTCGCCCTCGATGCCGAACTTGTCCTTCTCGTGGTTCAGGATGTGGGCCAGCTCGGCGTTGCGGAGCAGCGCCTTCGACGGGATGCAGCCCACGTTCAGGCACACCCCGCCCCAGTACCGCTTCTCGATCACGCCGACCTTGAGGCCGAGCTGGGCGGCGCGGATGGCGGCGACGTAGCCGCCGGGGCCGGCACCGAGGATGACGACGTCGAAATCGCTCACACGGGCGAGCCTATTACCCCGTGTCAGGGTAGGGGCATGCGCTTCCTGATCGCCGGCTCCTCGGGCTTCCTCGGCACCTTGCTCCGAGAGGAGCTCGAACGGCAGGGACACTCCGTGACTCCCCTCGTACGACGCCCACCGGACGAGCACCCGCCGCACGGCGAGGACCACGAGGTGCGGTGGGACCCCTACGGCTCCCCGCTCGGGCACGAGGTGGTCGACGACCACGACGTCGTGGTGAACCTCGCCGGCACCCCCACGATGGGCAACCCGCACTCGAAGAAGTGGGCGCGCGAGCTTCGGGAGAGCCGCGTCACCACGACACGCGTGCTCGCCGAGGCCATCGCCGCGAGCGACACCAAGCCGCGCTTCCTGGCCGGCAACGCGATCGGGTACTACGGCGACCACGGCAACGAGGTCATCACCGACGACAGCGACTCGCGAGGTGACTCGCTGATGGCCCAGGTGCCCCGCGACTGGCAGGCAGCCGCCGCAGCCGCAGAGCAGGCGGGAGCACGGGTGACCTACCTGCGCACCAGCCCGGTCTACGACCGGCGCAGCGAGCCGCTCCACCTGCTGAGCCTGCTGTTCAAGGCCGGGCTGGGCGGCCCGCTCGGGGACGGTCGCCAGTTCGTGCCGATGATCAGCGCTCGCGACTGGGTCGACGGCGTGATCCACATCGCGTCCACCGACCTCGAGGGACCGGTCATCCTCAGCTGCGAGGAGGCGCCCACCAACAGCGCAGTTCACCCGCGAGCTCGCCGCCATGGTGCACCGGCCGGCGTTCTTCCGGGTGCCGGCCGCCGTGATCCGCCCCGCCGCCGGACGCCTGGCCAACGAGCTGCTGGCCTCCTACCGGCTGTCCCCCGCCAAGCTCCTGGCCAGCGGGTTCACCTTCCGCGATCCCGACGTCCGTGCGGTGCTGGCCGAGGGGCTCAACCCCTCGCGCTGACCTCCGCGACCTTCCAGTCGCGACCGACCCGCCGCAGCACGACCACGCGCACGACCGGCCTGGTCGTGCCGAGGGGCCTGGTCGTGTCGAGGGCCCTTCGAGACAGGACTTCGTCCTTCCTCAGGGACCCGAGAGTGGCCACCACGCCCCCGGCGACCCGGTCGACGACGCGCACCGCGAGGTGGGCCGAGTCCCGCTGCAGCACCTTCAGGGCGAACACCTGCGTCACGATGCGGCGTACGACGAGCCGGTGCCGGGTGTAGTCACGCAACAGGCGGACGTCGCTGCGCGCCGCCGAGGAGCCGGGGACGTAGAGCGCACGGAGAGCGGCTGGGTCCGAGGAGGCCCACGCGGCTTCGCGGCGGGCGTCCCAGGCGTGGAGCACCGACGAGGCTGCCAGGAGGTCTCGACTCCGCTCGAACGGCGAGAGCGCTCGACCGGCTGTGGTGGCGTCTGCGCCGACCCCAGGGCGAGGAGCGTCGCGAGGAGGAGGTGCACTCCCCCAGCCTGACGCCGGAACCGGATCGAGAACCGGTTGTCCACAGGACGAGTTAGCCTCGGGATGTGGAGATCGTCTTCCAGGCGCTGACCGACGCCCCGGTCGACTACGTCGAGGCGTGGGAGCGCCAGCGTGCCGTGCACGCCGAGGTCGTCGACGGTGGTCCAGGCACCGTGCTGCTGCTCGAGCACACCCCCGTCTACACGGCCGGCAAGCGCACCGAGCCTCACGAGCGCCCTTCGACAGGCTCAGGGACCCGGTACGAGGCTCCCGTCATCGAGGTGGACCGCGGCGGCAAGATCACCTTCCACGGACCCGGCCAGCTGGTCGGCTACCCGATCGTGCGGCTGCCCGACCACGTCCTCGTCGTCGACTACGTGCGACGCCTGGAAGAGGCGCTGATCCTGGTCTGCGCCGACCTCGGGGTGACGACGGCGCGCGTGCCCGGACGCAGCGGCGTCTGGCTGCAGGCCGGGCACGGCCGCCCCGAGCGCAAGATCGCCGCCATCGGGATCCGCGTCAGCCGCGGCGTGACGATGCACGGCTTCGCGCTCAACTGCGACGTGGACCTGTCCTGGTACGACAGCTTCGTGCCCTGCGGCATCGCCGACGCCGGCGTGACGTCGCTCAGCGAGGAGCTCGGCCGCGACGTTCCCGTCGCCGAGGTGCTCCCCCTGGTCGAGCGTCGTCTCGAGCAGCTGCTGGCATGGGCGCCGTACGACCGGACCCCCGACTACGCGCCTCGCCCGGAGCCGCGTGTCCCCGTCCTCAATCCCCTGTCCTGACCCTCGCCTGCGTCAGGGTGGAGGCGTGTGCCCATCCCCGGTGAACCCTCCCTCGGATGACCTCGTGATCGAGACCACCGGTCTCCGCAAGGTCTACCGGTCGGGGACGCGGCGGACGGTGGCCGTCGACGGGCTCGACCTGCGCGTACCGGCGGGCGGCGTGCACGGATTCCTCGGGCCCAACGGCTCGGGCAAGACGACGACCATCCGGATGCTGCTCGGCCTCGCCAGACCGACCAAGGGCGAGATCCGGCTGTTCGGCACCCCCGTCCCAGGTCGGTTGCCCGAGGTGATCGACCGCGTCGGGGCCGTCGTCGAGGAGCCCTCGCTCGTGCCGGCCTTCTCCGGACGCAAGAACCTCAGCCTGCTGGCGTCCTCGATCAACGTGCCCCGGTCCCAGGTCGACGCCGTGCTCCAGCAGGTGGGCCTGGTCGAGCGGTCCAAGGAACCGTTCCACACCTACTCGCTGGGGATGAAGCAGCGGCTCGCCATCGCGGCAGCCCTGCTGAAGAAGCCCGACCTGCTGGTGCTCGACGAACCCAGCAACGGGCTCGACCCCGCGGGCATCCGCGGCATCCGTGACCTGGTCCGCGACCTCGGGGAGTCGGGGGTCACCGTCCTGCTGAGCTCGCACATCCTGGCCGAGGTGCAGCAGGTCTGCCACTCGGTCTCGATCGTGGGCGACGGCAAGCTGCTGGCCTCGGGGCGGGTCGAGGACCTCCTCGGCCAGGGCATCACCACCCGTGCCCGCCTGCGCGTCGCCGATCTCGGTGCGGCCACGCACGTGCTGACCTCCGCCGGGTACGACGTGACCCGCAAGGGCGACGACCTGGTGGTCGAGGGCCACGAGCGCCCGGAGCAGCTGACCCAGCTGCTGGCCGACCGGGGCATGTACGTCTCCAAGATCGTCGTACGCCGCCCCACCCTCGAGTCGTTCTTCCTCAAGCTCACCGGCCGGTCAGCGGGGATGGCTGCCGCAGAGCCCGACACCGATCCCGAGGAGGAGTCCTGATGCGCCTCCTCCGCGTCGAGCTCTCCCGCTTCCGGTCCCGCCGCGCGGTCCTGCTGCTGGCGCTCGCAGCGGTGGTCGTGACCGTCGTCCTGGCCATCCTGACGGCCTACCAGACCCGCCCGCTGAGCGCCGCGGACCGGGCTGACGCCCGTGCCCAGGCCGACCTGGCCAGCCGCAACTCGGTGCTGCAGGACGACCTGCAGGACTGCATCAAGGACCCCGAGGCCTACCTCGGCGCCAACGCCACCGCGACGGAGTGCCGGGAGGCGCTGGTCCGCACCACGACCTCGTTCTACCCGCGCAAGCCGCTCGACCTCGGCAGGGTGCTCGATGCGCGACGCCTGACCGACGCCACCGGCTTCAGCCTCGCGCTGATCGTCACCGGGCTGATGATCATCGCCGGGTCCACCTTCGCCGGCGCGGACTGGGGGTCCCGGGCGCTGACGAACCAGCTGCTGTTCGAGCCTCGGCGCCTCCGGTTGTGGTGGGCCAAGGCTGGGGCCGTCGTGATCGGCAGCGGACTGGTGGCAGTGGTGACCCTCGGCGGCTTCTGGCTCGCCCTGTGGTCCGTGGCCGACGCCCGCGGCATCGACGTGTCCTCGACGGCGACCTCCCACATCGGCTGGCACCTCGTCCGGGCCGTGGTGCTGGTGATGGCCGCAGCCCTCGGTGGGTTCGCCCTGACGATGGTCTTCCGCAACACCGTGGCCACCCTCGCGCTGCTCTTCTTCTACGGCGTGGGCGGCGAGATCGCGGTCGGGCTGCTCCCCTTCGACGGGGTCGGCCGCTTCTCGGTCGGCAACAACGTCTTCGGCTGGCTGGCCACCGACGCCCACTACTTCGACCCGAGCATCGACTGCTCCTCGGGCTCCTCCTGCTCGCCGATCCAGTCGATGACCCATCTCGAGTCCGGGGTGTTCCTGGGTGTCCTGCTGCTCGTCGCCGTGGCGGCCTCGATCGCCTGGTTCCGCCGCTCCGACGTCTGACCGGCAGGTGCCTGGGGGCGACCGCGCCCGTCGTACAGTGGAGCGCGTGACTGATCTCGACTTGGCTCGATCGACGCAGGCGGAGAAGCCCACGCCTGCCCCCGAGGGTCGCAAGCTGCTGCGGCTCGAGGTCCGCAACGCCGAGACGCCGATCGAGCGCAAGCCGCCGTGGATCAAGACGCGCGCCAGGATGGGCCCGCAGTACACCGAGCTGCAGGGCCTGGTGAAGTCAGAGGGCCTGCACACGGTGTGCCAGGAGGCCGGCTGCCCCAACATCTTCGAGTGCTGGGAGGACCGCGAGGCGACCTTCCTCATCGGTGGCGACCAGTGCACCCGGCGCTGCGACTTCTGCCAGATCGACACCGGCAAGCCGCAGCCGCTGGACCGTGACGAGCCGCGCCGGGTCGCGGAGTCGGTGCGGACGATGGGCCTGCGCTACGCCACCATCACCGGTGTCGCCCGCGACGACCTGCCCGACGGCGGTGCGTGGTTGTACGCCGAGACGGTGCGCGTGATCCACGAGCTGAACCCCGAGACGGGCGTGGAGAACCTGATCCCCGACTTCAACGGCAAGCCCGACCTGCTCACCGAGGTCTTCGAGAGCCGCCCCGAGGTGCTGGCGCACAACGTCGAGACCGTGCCCCGGATCTTCAAGCGCATCCGACCCGCGTTCACCTACGAGCGCTCCCTCGACGTGCTCACCCAGGCCCGCGACTTCGGCCTGGTCACCAAGTCCAACCTGATCCTGGGGATGGGCGAGACGCGCGAGGAGGTCAGCCAGGCGCTGGTCGACCTGCACGAGGCGGGTTGTGAGCTGATCACGATCACCCAGTACCTCCGCCCCTCGCCGCGGCACCACCCCGTCGAGCGCTGGGTCAAGCCCGAGGAGTTCGTCGAGCTCGCCACCGAGGCCGAGGAGATCGGGTTCGCCGGGGTGATGAGCGGTCCGCTGGTGCGCTCGTCGTACCGCGCCGGACGGCTCTACCAGCAGGCGGTCACCGCGCGCGCCGACGTCGCCGTCTGACCTGAGAGACTTGGCGGCATGGCGAGGAGCGCGACGAGGAAGAAGAAGGCGAAGGATCCGAACAAGCCCGGGCGGGTAGCCCAGCTGCGGCAGAGCTACCAGATGACCCGGGAGTCCGATCCCCGGATCGGGCTGATCCTGCTCGGGACCTTCGTGCTGGTGGCACTGTTCGGCTTCGCGCTGATGCTGCTGCTGTTCCGCGACTCGGTCGTCTTCCCGATCCTGTTCGGGGTGCTGCTGGGCACGCTCGGGGTGCTGATCATCTTCGGTCGTCGCGCCCAGAGCGCTGCGATCACCCAGATCGAGGGCAAGCCCGGTGCTGCTGCCGCCGCGCTGGGGATGCTGCGGCGAGGGTGGAAGACCGAGCCCGCGATCGCGATCACCAAGCAGCAGGACATCGTCACCCGAGTCGTCGGCCCGCCCGGCATCGTGCTGATCGGTGAGGGCAACCCCAACCGGTTGCGCCCGTTGCTGAACTCCGAGCGCCGCAAGCACGAGCGAGTGGCCAGCGAGACGCCGATCCACGAGGTGCTCATCGGCCACGATCCCGGGCAGGTGCAGCTGGGGAAGCTGAACCGCCACGTCACCAAGCTCCCCAAGGCCATCAAGCCGGCTCAGATGACCGACGTGCTGCAGCGGATCAAGGCCCTCGACGCCAACCGCTCCAACATCCCGATGCCCAAGGGTCCGGTGCCGACCTCGATGAAGGGCATGCGCGGCCAGATGCGGGGCCGCTGACCCAGAGCCTCCCTAGGCGCGTGGGGCCCGGAGGACCTGCCCCGGCGACGGCGCGGCCACGTCGATGTCCCTGCCCCAGTCGCGGTATGTGACGTCGACGAGGAGCGCCGGGTCCGAGTACCTCATCCGGTTGATCAAGTGATGGGAGTCGAGCCAGATGTCGTAGGTCCGTGTCCGCCCTCGTCCGGCGGCAATGTCCGCGGGTCCGCCCGGCACCAGGCTCCTGTCGGCCTGGAGACGGTAGTGGTCGAGGCGGGATCCCCGCACAGCATCCGAGCCGACGTAGTCGACCGTCATCAGCGACTTCCGCATGTTCGCAAGCATTTTCCTGGGCTCGAGCAACTCGAAGAGGCAGGTGCAGAGCCCGGCGACGCTCGCATTCCTGCGCAGCCGAAGGTCCGCCGACAGGAACTTGCCGTCCGGGACGAGTCCGGTCGAATGCGCGTACAGGATGTCGTCGACCACCCGTATTTCGGCCGGACCTCCAGGGGACCCCGGGGCAGCCGAGCCCGCGGGCACGTTCATGGTCACCCGCCCCGAGTAGGTGCCGTCGAAGGAGACGTCGCCCGTCATGACGAACCTCCCGAACTGCTTCGTCGTCTCTGCCCGCACGGTGTGCACCGAACCGGCCGTCCGCGTCGCCGCGTCGACCGTGGGGACGAAGTCGGTCAAGGTCAGGTGCTGCGCATCGGCCGGCTTGACCACCACACCCTTGGTGGGTACCAGGTTTCCGCACCCCGCAACGCCCAGCACAGCACAGCTCGCGGCCATGGCCACGACAATTCGCCACCTCGACGTCAACAACGTTTTCCTCGATTCGCACCATTTGCGAGGGTACGGCGAGACCGCACGACACGTCGCTGAAACGGGAAACAGGAACCCTCAGCGTGCGTACGTCGCCGAACCGACGGCGAGGTCGTGCAGTCCCCGCCCGCTGTCGGAGCGGAAGACCAGCGGCGGGATCACCACGCAGATCAGCAGGGTGCGCACCACGGCGAGAAGCAGGTTGAGCGGGCGCCCCTCGGTGGTGAGCACCCGGACGCCGGCGAGCAGCTGCCCGAAGGACCCCGCCATCAGCGCCGTCAGCACCGCGACCTCGACCGCGAAGACACCGAGGACGAGCCAGCCCGAGGCGGGATCGTTGGCATAGGCGTGCGGCCCGATGAAGCCGACCACGACCAGGGTCGAGACGATCCAGTCGACGAACAGCGCCACGATCCGGCGCGGCCACGAGGCGTACGGCGGCGCGGCACCGTTGGGGCGTGCAGGCACGCGCCGACCCTAGCCCGCGTCGGACCCTCGACCGCAGCCGCCCACCGGACCCCCGTTACATGGGGGAAACAATGTCGATACGGTCGTGCAACGGTCCATCCGTAGGTTCGCGACGTCGCCGCCGCCTCTTGCGCGGGGGCACGCTCACCATTGCCATGCGGTCGCGAGGGCGACCAAGGAGGACGAATGTTCCAGAACAGCGATGAGCTGCTGAAGTACGTCAAGGACGAGGGCGTCGAGATGGTCGACGTCCGCTTCTGCGACCTGCCCGGCGTGATGCAGCACTTCACGGTGCCGGTGTCCTCGTTCGACCAGTCGGTCTTCGACGACGGCCTCAACTTCGACGGGTCCTCGATCCGCGGCTTCCAGGCCATCCACGAGTCGGACATGTCACTGTTCCCCGACCCGACGACGTCGTACATCGACCCGTTCCGCTCCGCCAAGACGCTGGTCGTCAACTTCTTCATCCACGACCCGATCACGGGCGAGGCCTACTCCCGCGACCCGCGCAACATCGCGCGCAAGGCGATGGCCTACCTCTCCAGCACCGGCATCGGCGACACCGCCTACTTCGCGCCGGAGGCGGAGTTCTACGTCTTCGACAGCGTCCGCTTCGAGACCAAGCAGAACACCGGCTTCTACGAGATCGACTCCGAGGCGGGCGCCTGGAACTCCGGCTCGGAGGACAACAACCGCGGCTACAAGGTCAAGTACAAGGGCGGCTACTTCCCGGTGGCGCCGTACGACCACTTCGGCGAGCTGCGCGACGAGATGGTCATCGAGCTCGAGGCGGCGGGGCTCCAGGTCGAGCGCGCGCACCACGAGGTCGGCACCGCGGGCCAGGCGGAGATCAACTACCGCTTCGACGAGCTGCTCAAGGCCGCCGACGACGTGATGAAGTTCAAGTACATCATCAAGAACGTCGCCTGGCGCAACGACAAGACCGCGACCTTCATGCCCAAGCCGATCTTCGGCGACAACGGCTCGGGGATGCACGTCCACCAGTCGATCTGGAACGAGGGCGAGCCCCTGTTCTACGACGAGACCGGGTACGCCGGCCTCTCCGACATCGCCCGCCACTACATCGGCGGCATCCTCAAGCACGCCCCGTCGCTGCTGGCCTTCACCAACCCGACGGTGAACTCCTACCACCGCCTGGTGCCGGGCTTCGAGGCGCCGATCAGCCTGGTCTACAGCCAGCGCAACCGGTCGGCGTGCGTGCGCATCCCGATCACCGGCGCGAACCCGAAGGCCAAGCGCATCGAGTTCCGTTGCCCCGACCCGTCGGCCAACCCCTACCTCGCCTTCTCGGCGCTGCTGCTGGCCGGCCTCGACGGCATCAAGAACAAGACCGAGCCCTCGGAGCCGATCGACAAGGACATCTACGAGCTGCCGCCGGACGAGATGGCCGAGATCGACCAGGTGCCGACGTCGCTGAACGCGGTGCTCGACAACCTCGAGCGTGACCACGACTTCCTCACCGAGGGCAACGTGTTCACCCCCGACCTGATCGAGACCTGGATCGACTTCAAGCGCCAGCAGGAGATCCTGCCCGTGCAGCTGCGCCCGCACCCGCACGAGTTCGAGCTCTACTACGACATCTGATCGGGGCAGGGTTCCTGACCTGCTCGGCGAAGGTCAGCTGCCCACCTGACACTGCGTCAGAGATGCGACAGGTCGAGCGGCTCACGGGGGCGGGCCGCTCGACCCGCTGCACTGCACCCAGGCGTGCCCTCCGGCCGCCCTGGTGGCTATTCGCGACGGCGTTGCCGGACGATCCGTGCGGCACGCCGGCGCGTCTGGAGTGGCACCGCCGACTCGTCGGCCAGTAGCCCGGCGATCTCGCTGACGCTCATCTGACGTTCCGTCGAGGCCTGCACCAGCATGACGAAGGCCTCCGCCTCGCTGGCGCCGTGCTGGGACTTGAGCAGCTCCACGGCCAGGTAGATCTTGTCCTGTGCCGCGCGCCTGCTGTCCACGCCGTGCGATACCGCTCGAGAGATCGTGGAAGAGCTTCGGTCGCCCATGGTGGCCTCCGGTCCTGTCGCTGCACAGGTGCCGTCAAGGACGAGACGCTGCGGCTCCTCGGCGAGGGGTTGCACCGGAGATACGTCTCGACCGTACGCCCGAACCGGACGTGGACCCGCCCGGTCGGCCCTTTCGCGGTCACCGGTCGCGCGGTTCGCGGCTTCCCTCTGGGGCGGCTCCCTGGCCCCTATGCGCTAGGTGTCGTTGCCCGCACGACGCGGGCACAACCATCTGCCGTCTACGCCCAGGCAGGACCGCCCGGGAAGGCGAACTCGGCCAGGCTCTCGCGCTTCATCTCGGCGCTGTAGCCGGGCTGCTGCGGCGCGAGGTAGCGACCGGCCTTGGCCCGCACGGGGTCGACGAAGTGCTCGTGCAGGTGGTCGACGTACTCCACGACGACGTCGTCCAGGGAGCCTGACACTGCTACGTAGTCGAAGGCGGAGAGGTGCTGCACCAGCTCGCACAGTCCGACCCCACCGGCGTGCGGGCAGACCGGCACGCCGTACTTGGCGGAGAGCAGGAGCACGGCAACGACCTCGTTCACACCGCCGAGGCGGCACGCGTCGACCTGGCAGAACCCGATGGCGTCGGCCTGCAGCAGCTGCTTGAACATCACCCGGTTGTGCACGTGCTCACCGGTGGCCACGCGGACAGGCGCGATCTGCTGCGCGATATGGGCGTGGCCGAGGATGTCGTCGGGGCTCGTCGGCTCCTCGATCCACCACGGGTCGAACTCGGCCAGCAGACCCATCGCGTGGACCGCCTCGTCGACGTCCCAGCGCTGGTTGGCGTCGACCATCAGCCGCCGGTCGGGTCCGATGATCTCGCGGGCGATGCGGCAGCGCCGCACGTCCTCCTCCAGGTCGGCGCCGACCTTCAGCTTGACGTGGGACCACCCTGCCTCGACGGCCTCGCGGCACAGTCGGCGCAGCTTGTCGTCGTCGTACCCCAGCCAGCCGGCCGAGGTGGTGTACGACGGGAGCCCGTCGGCCAGCAGCCGTTGCTCGCGCTCGGCCCGTCCGGGCTCACGCTCCCGCAGCATCGCCACGGCGTCCTGCGGGGTGAGGGCGTCGGTGAGGTAGCGCCAGTCGACGAGGGCCACGATCTCCTCCGGCGACATGTCGGCCAGGAGCTTCCAGAGCGGCTTGCCCCTGCGCTTGGCGAACAGGTCCCACATCGCGTTGACGACCGCGGCCGTGGCCAGGTGGATGACGCCCTTCTCCGGACCGATCCACCGCAGCTGGCTGTCGCGGGTGACGGTGCGCCAGAACCCACCCATGTCGTCGCAGGCCTCCTCGACCGAGATGCCCACGACCAGTGGGCGCAGTGCCTCGACGGCCGCGCAGACCACCTCGGTGCCCCGGCCGATGGTGAAGGTGAAGCCGTGACCCTCCAGGCCGTCGTCGGCGTCGGTGTGCAGCACGACGTAGGCCACCGAGTAGTCCGGGTCGGGGTTCATCGCGTCGGACCCGTCGAGCTGCCGGGACGTCGGGAACCGGACGTCGATGACCTCGAGGTCACGGATCCGGCTCATCCGCCCACCCCGGTCAGGTCGCGGACCGGCCGGCCGACCTCCTCGACGGTGTTGCGCAACGTGCCCAGCCCGGGCACGGAGATCTCGACCTCGTCGCCCGGGCGGAGCGTGAACTCCTGCGGCGGCACGATCGAGGTCCCGGTGAGCAGGACGACGCCGGATGGGGAACTCCAGCGCCGCGAAGAGCCAGTCCAGCAGCTCCTCGGGGCGCCGGCGCATGTCGGAGAGCGGTACGGAGTCGGTGAACAACGCGCTGGTCGTCACGCCGGATCGTCAGCTCGATCACGAGCGACTCGAAGTCGGGCGCCTCCTCCAGCGGCACGAGCGCGGGTCCGAGCGCACAGCTGCCGGTGTAGATCTTGGCCTGGGGCAGGTAGAGCGGGTTCTCCCCCTCGATGCTCCGGCTGGACACGTCGTTGCCGATGGTCAGCCCGACGAGGCTGCCGCTGCTGTCGGCGACCAGCCCGAGCTCGGGCTCCGGCACGTCCCAGCCCGAGTCGCGGCGTACGCCGATCGCCTGACCGGGCCCGCGAACCCTGCCGGGCGCCGCCTTGCAGAACAGCTCCGGGCGGACCGCGTCGTAGACCTTGTCGTAGATGTCGACCGGGCCGGCCTCCTCGTTGCGGGCCGCGCGGCTGCGCTCGAAGGTCACCCCGCTCGCCCACACCTCCTGCCCCTCGACCGGGGCGAGCGCCGTGCACCCGGCCGGCACCTCGCCGTCCACGGCGCCGGAGACTGCGCCGGCGAGCGCTGCGCCGGCAGGCCCTTCCACATCGGCGAGCAGCTCGTCGAGCGTCACTCCTGTGGGCAGCAGCTCGCGCGGCCCCTCCGACGGGTCGCCACGGCCGAGCCGGATGCTCCCGTCGGGCAGGCGCAGTCGGAACAGGGCGCTTCATCCGGCGCCGCCGGCGATCGTGATGGTGTGCACGCTGGTGTAGAAGTCGCGCGCGGCCTTGCCCTGCTCGCGCGGACCGTAGCTGGACTCCTTCTCACCACCGAACGGCGCGTAGAAGTCCACGCCGGAGGTCGCGGCGTTGACGCGCACCAGTCCCGGCCTCGAGCCGGTCGGCGACGCCCAGCGCGGTGCCGAGGTCACCGGTGAAGATCGCCGCGGCGAGCCCGTACCGGACGCCGTTGGCAACCTCCACGGCGCGATCGACTTCGGGCACGGTGAGCAACGCCGCGAAGGGGCCGAAGACCTCCTCCTGCGCCACCCGGGAGTCGGGAGCCACGCCGTCGACCAGGGTCGGCGACACGAACCAGCCGTCGCGTCCCGGGGCGGACCCGCCGGTCAGCACCCGACCACCGCTCTGCTCGGCCTCACGGGCCGCTCCGACCACGGCGTCGCGGGCGTCCTCGGTGATCACCGGCCCCACGATGGTGTCCTGCTCGCCGGGGTCGCCGACAGCGAGCGCCTCGACGGCGGCCACCATCGCGTCCCTGAACCGCTCGGCGAACCCGTCGCCGTCGTCGACGACGACCACGCGTGAGGTGGCGGTGCACTTCTGGCCGGCGTACCCCATCGCGGCACCGGCGAGCACGCCGGCGGTGGCCTCGACGTCGACGTCGGGCAGCACGATGGAGGGGTTCTGACCGCCCATCTCGCACTGCACGGGGATCCCCCGTGCCGCTGCTGCCTCACGTACGGCGCCCCCGGCACCGACCGAGCCGGTGAAGGAGACGACGTCCGCCTCGGCGACGACCGCCTGACCGGTCTCGCCCTCGCCCGGCACGACCGCGAACAGATCCGCCGGCAGCGAGTCGTGGAGCAGCTCGGCCAGCCGCAGGGCGCAAGCCGTCGCCTCCGGGGCCGGCTTGAGCAGCACGGCGTTGCCGAACGCCAGGGCGGGCGCGGCCTTCCACAGCGGGATGGCGAAGGGGAAGTTCCAGGGGGTGATCAGCCCCGCCACGCCGCGCGGGCGGTGACGAGCCATCAGCAGTGTGTCGCCGGGCGAGGGGTAGGTCTCCCCGTCGGGATCGAGGACCTGCTGGGCGTAGTAGCGCAGGATCGCCACGGCCCGGGCCGCCTCGCCGGCAGCCTCGCCGCGGGGCTTGCCGACCTCGCGGACCATCATGTCGGTGATCTCGTCGCTCACCGCCGCCACGGTCTCGGCAGCGGCCGCCAGGGCGGCCGACCGCGCGGCCGGTGGCTGCGCGCGCCACTCCTGCTGCGCCGCACGCGCGGCCTCGGCGAGCTTGGCGACGTCGCTCGGCGTGGCGGCGGGCACTTCGAGGACCACGTCGTCGGGGCGGGTGGGGTCGGTGCTGCGGATCGTGCTGTCGGTCATGGGATCTCCTCCAGTGCGGGTCAGGTTCGTGGGCGGTCAGCGGCGTGGCGCGGCCGGGGCGAGGTGTTCAGGTGCCCTCCGGCACCACCGCGAACGCGCGGGCGGGGGCGCCGGTGCCGCGGGCGAGATTCAGCGGGCGTGGCGCAGAACCACGCTCCGAGGACCGGCAGGGCGTCGAGACCGGTGAGGGCCTCGACGAAGCAGAGACCCTGCGAGAGGGCCTCGACGTGTACGGGCGCCCCGTCGTGGCAGGAGCCCATGCTCGGGCTGTCGGTGCCGACGCAGCGCACGCCACGATCGATCAGCAGGCGCATCGCCGGC
Organism: uncultured Actinomycetota bacterium; assembly: GCA_963839835.1. Classification (GTDB taxonomy): domain Bacteria; phylum Actinomycetota; class Actinomycetes; order Propionibacteriales; family Nocardioidaceae; genus Marmoricola. The sequence goes on along the minus strand of CAWIWO010000008.1, from coordinate 222,890 downwards.
GGTTCCGGCGCCGGCCACCCCGGACCCTCCCGGGTGACCAGCGCGTCGTGGAAGTACGGCGAACCGTCCTCACCCGGCTGGTAGTGCCGGTCCCAGTGCCCTCGGAAGAGCACCACGTCGCCGGCCTGGAACCGTCCGTGCTCGTCCTCGAAGGCCTCGAGCAGGTCGGGACCGATGATCGGGCTGACTCCCGGCGCTCCACCCGGCAGGTCGTCGGGGACGTCCACGACGACCGCCGGTCCCATCAGCTGGGAGAGCGGGACCCGGTCGATGGTGGTCGCCCCCGCCGGCCCCTCGTTCGGCAGCCCGCTGCCCTGCTCGGGGATGAAGTGGGCCGGGGCGTCGACGTGCGTCCCGGTGTGCTCGTCCATCAGCATCCACCGCGTCTGGTAGGGCCCGGTGCGGCTGCGCAGTGGCAGGGGTGGTCGTCCCGGTCGGCGAAGAAGTTGAACGTCTTGTGCTGGAACGGCATGTGCGTCGACCACCAGCACGGGAGCTCCTCGGCGAGCAGGAGCGTCAGGTCGACGACCTCGCCGCGAGGAGCGCTCTTCCCACCGTGCGCGCTCAATGCCTGGCCTGGACCTTCGTCACCTCGGGCTCCTCCTCCACCGGTCGGTCCCCACTCTTGCGCAGGGTCAGCATCACCAGTCCGGCGGCCAGCAGCGCGGCGGCGAGGAACCAGGACGTGCTCTTGAAGCTGCCGCTGGCGTCCTGCAGCCATCCGCCGATGTAGGGCCCGACGAATCCACCGAGGTTGCCCAGAGCGTTGATGAAGCCCATCGCGGCACCGGCCATGACGGCGGGCACGGCGCGGGACGCAGTGGCCCAGAACGGGCCGTCGTAGGCCAGCGCCCCACCCATCGCGACGCTGATCAGCGCGATCGCCAGGACCGGCGTCGACGTGCCGACCATCACCGAGATGACGAGCGTGACGGCGCCGACGAGCATGGAGAGGAAGACGTGGCGCGAGTAGCGCCCGGTGCGGTCGGCGGCCTTGCCGTTGAACCACAGACCGGCCATCGCGACGAGGTACGGGATCGCGGTGACCAGGCCGACCTGCCAGATGGCGCCGCCGGTGATGTCACCGACGACGGTGGGCAGCCAGGTGTTCAGGCCGTAGAACCCGACCTGGATCAGGAAGTACACGAGGGTCAGGCGCAGCACCACGCTGTTGGTGAGCGCGTCCCGGATCCCCCGCTCTCGACGTGGTCCTCGGCCTCGCGGTCGGCCGCCAGACCGGCCTCGATGTACTCGCGCTCCTCGACGGTGCACCAGGACGCCTCCCGCGGGTGGTCGGCGACGAGCAACCACCACAGCGGTGCGGCGATCACGAACGGGAACGCGCCCTCGATCACGAACAGGAGGCGCCAGTCGCCGAAGCTGAGGATCCACCCGGACAGCGGCGCGGTGATGATCGAGGCGATGGCGATGTTCATCATCCAGTAGCCGTAGGCCCTGGCGCGTTCAGCGGCAGGGAACCAGTGGCTGATCAGCACCAGGATGGCCGGCCAGATGCCGGCCTCGGCGACGCCGAGGAAGAACCGGACGACGAGCAGCTGCCCGAAGTTCTGCACGAAGCCCATCAGCACCGCGAGCACGCCCCAGACCAGGATCATGATGCCGACGAACTTCTTGGCGCTCCAGTGCTCGGCCAGGTGGCCGCCCGGGATCTGCAGGGTCAGGTAGCCGATGAAGAACACCCCTGCGGCCAGTCCCTGCTGTGTCTTGTCGATGCCCGAGGTCGTTGTGCAGGCCGTCCAGCGCGAACCCGATGTTGGTCCGGTCCATGAACGAGATGATGTAGACGATGATCGCGATCGGGATCAGTCGCACCCACCGCGATCGGCCCACCTGGTCTGCGGTGAGGGCGGGCTCCGTCAGGGGTCGGTGCTCATGCTGTGCTCCTTCGTGTGGCGGGGACTCGGGGCGGGGGCAGCAGTTGGACCCCGTCGCACGATCTCGGCGTAGACAACGGCCTCGACGAGCGGCAGCCCCGAGGACCGCGCCTTGCCGCGCGGCACGCTGACCACTTCCCGGCGTGACCGGGCCGGCTGAGTGTCTGTGCACGTGCTCATCGGGGGCTCCCTCCGCGAGATCGGTCGGGAAGACCGGTGCAATCTGTTCACATACTTGAACGACGTTCGGTATTCTGACCGTAGTCCGGCCCTGGTGTGATCGTCAACACAGTCACCGTTCCCCGGACGGCACGGCCCATGCCGGGCCATGCAGGTCCAGCGGGCACCCTTGGTGCCTCACCGCGAGGAACCCGAGATCAGACACGAGAGGCAAGGTGAGGGCGTGAACGAGTCCCTCGGTGAGGACGTCCCCGGGTTCCGCCCGGTCAAGTCGGCCTACCGTGCCCTCGACGTCCTCGAGGCGCTCGCGACCGGGCCGATGAGCCCCGCCCAGCTCTCCCGGGTGCTCGGCATCCCCAGGAGCAGCCTGCACGGTCTGATGCGGACGCTGACCGAGCGCGGCTGGGTCACCTCGACACCGGACGGCAGTCGCGTCCGTCTCGGTCTGCGCGCCCTCCAGGTCGGCACCCGGTTCGTCGACGAGGACGAGCTGGTGGCGCAGGTCGCGCCCAGCCTGGACCGGCTTGCGGCCGCCACCGGGGAGACGGTGCAACAGGCCCGGCTCGACGGCGACCGCATCGTCTACCTCGCCAAGCGGGACACTCCGCACCAGGTGCGGATCATCTCCTCGATCGGCACACGTCTCCCGGCACACGCCACGGCGCTGGGCAAGGCGCTGCTGGCTGCGCGCGGGGACGACGAGGTGCGCGAGCTCCTGCGACCGCCGCTGGTCTCGCTCACCAGCCGCACCCTGGTCGAGATGGACGTGGTGCTGGCGGACCTGGCCAGGATCCGGGAACGCGGGTGGTCTCGCGACGACGGTGAAGCCGCAGACGGGTTGCGCTGCTTCGCCGTGGTCGTCCCCGCCAGCCACCCGGACACCCCCACCGACGCGGTCAGCGTGTCGGTACCGGTCTTCCGGCTCGACGAGCGTCGGGAGCAGCACGTCGTGGACTCCCTGCTGGAGGAGCACATCCGCCTCTCCGGCCCGATGCGCACCGCCTGATCGCCCTCAGCCCAGCTTCGTACGTCGACAAGCCGGCGTTACGCTGGCGATCATCAGATGACTTGATCGCGACGCTCGGGAGCTGATCGTGCGCAACGGTGTGTACGCCGCCAACGTGACCCCCTTCCGCGAGGACGAGGCGTTCTCGCTCGACGTGGATGCCTACCGCCGGCACGTGGCCTGGCTCGCGGACCAGGGGGTGGCGGGGGTCGCACCCTTCGGCACCAACGGCGAGGGTCCCTCGACCTCCGTGGAGGAGAAGATCGAGGTCCTCGAGGCCCTGGTGGAGGACGACCTCGGCATCGACATCGTGCCCGTGCTTGCCGAGGGGAACCTGGTCGACACCTTGCGCCTGCTCCGGCGGGTCAACGATCTTCCGGTGGGCGGCGTGCTGGTGCTGCCGCCGTACTACTTCCGACCCGTGGCCGAGCACGGGCTGAGGGTGTTCTACGAGCGCGTCCTGGAGGTCTCGCAGCTCCCGGTGCTCGCCTACCACATCCCCAGGTACTCGGTCCCGGTCCCGGCCGACCTGGTCGGCGAGCTTCCCCTGTGGGGAGTGAAGAACTCCTCCGACGACGCGTCGTACTCCCGAGCCGTGCGTGCCGCCGGCAAGGAGGTGATGGCAGGCACCGAGGCCGACCTCACCCACGACCTGGTCGACGCCTTCGGCACCATCTCGGCGCTGGCCAACATCGTCCCGGCGCAGATGGTCGAGGTGCACCGGCGGGTGCAGGCCGGCGACACCGAGGGTGCCGCGCCGCTCGCCCGACACCTGCGCGGGGTCTCCGAGCTCACCAAGGAGCACGACTCCCCCGGCATCCTCAAGACGCTCGCCTCGGCCCAGACCGGTATCTCGATGGGCACGGTCAGACCTCCGTTGCTGCCACCGCCGACGTCCTACGACGTCCAGGACGCGCTCGCCCGGATCTCCTTCGATCTCGTGCCCACGGGCTGAGCAGCCGGCCTGCCGACCCGCCCGAGCGGAAGAGACCGCTAGTGGCTGTCTCGGGGGATGCCCTTCGTGCTGTTGATCCGCTGGTACTTCACGGCGGGTTCGAGCACCATGCCGGTGGCCATCTGCCCCACCATCGAACGTTGGATCTCCTGCCAGGGTGTCTGCGACTCCGGGTAGGGGTGCGGCCGTTCGGCCAGCTCGTTGCGACGTTGCTCCAGCTCCTCGTCGGAGATGACGATGTTCGCGGTCCCGGCGTCGAGGTCGAAGCGGACGGTGTCGCCGGTACGCAGCAACGCGAGCCCGCCGCCAGCGGCCGCCTCGGGTGAGGCGTTGAGGATCGACGGTGACCCCGACGTACCTGACTGCCGGCCGTCCCCGATGCACGGCAGAGCCCGGACCCCTTGCTTGATCAGCTCCGCCGGCGGCTGCATGTTGACGACCTCCGCGGACCCGGGATACCCGATCGGACCGTTGCCGCGGATGAACAGCGCGCAGTGCTCGTCGATCTCCAGCGCCGCGTCATCGATGCGGTCGTGGTAGTCCTCCGGCCCCTCGAAGACGATGGCACGACTCTCGAAGGCGTTCGGGTGATCGGGGTCTGAGAGGTAGCGGCGCCGGAAGTCCTCCGAGATCACGCTGGTCTTCATGATGGCGCTGTCGAAGAGGTTGCCCTTCAGGACCTTGAACCCCGCCTCGTGCATCAGCGGCTCGTCGAACCCGCGGATCACCTCAGGGTCGCGCGAGGTCTCCCCCTGGCAGTTCTCGCCGATCGTCCTGCCGTTGACGGTGAGCGCGTCCTCGTGCACCAGCCCGTGCCGGATCAGCTCGCCGACCACGGCAGGCACGCCGCCGGCACGGTGGTACTCCTCCCCGAGGAAGCGGCCGGCCGGCTGCAGGTCGACGATGAGGGGTACGTCGTGCCCGAGCCGTTCCCAGTCCTCGATCTCCAGCTCCACGCCGGCGTGCCGGGCGACCGCATTCAGGTGGATGGGCGCGTTCGTCGAACCACCGATGGCCGAGTTCACCACGATGGCGTTCTCGAAGGCCTGGCGCGTCAGGATGTCCGACGGCTTGAGATCCTCCTCGACCATCTCCACGATCCGGCGGCCGGTCAGGTAGGCGATCCGGCCGCGGTCGCGGTGCGGCGCCGGGACGGCTGCGCAACCGGGCAGGCTCATCCCCAAGGCCTCGGCCAGGCTGTTCATCGTCGAGGCGGTCCCCATCGTGTTGCAGTGCCCCGGCGACGGCGCGGAGGACGCGACCATCTCCACGAACTCGGCCTGGTCGATCTCCCCCGCCGCGAGCATCTCGCGGGCCTTCCAGACGATGGTTCCAGAGCCGGTGCGCTCCCCCCCGAACCAACCGTTGAGCATCGGCCCGCCAGAGAGCACGATGGCCGGCAGGTCGACCGTCGCGGCCGCCATCAGGCACGCGGGGGTGGTCTTGTCGCACCCCGTGGTCAGGACGACGCCGTCCAGCGGGTAGCCGTAGAGCACCTCGACCAGGCCGAGGTAGGCGAGGTTGCGGTCCAGCGCGGCTGTGGGTCGCTTTCCCGTCTCCTGGATGGGGTGGACCGGGAACTCCAGGCACAGGCCGCCGGCCTCGCGGATGCCTTCGCGCACGCGATCGGCGAGCTGCAGGTGGTGACGGTTGCACGGCGACAGGTCGGACCCGGTCTGCGCGATGCCGATCACCGGCCGGCCGGACTGCAGCTCCTCGCGGGTCAGACCCCAGTTCATGTACCGCTCGATGTAGAGCGCCGTCATCGCCACGTTTTCGGCGTTGTCGAACCACTCCTGGCTCCGCAGCCGGCCGTTGCCACCTCGTTGGTTCCGCTGGCTCATGTCTTCTCTCGCCTCCAACCACCGAATCTCTTCGGTGCAGGCCTGCTTCCCCGAGAGTCGTCAGTTCATCTGATGTCTGTTGCCCGGACGGGTGACCTGCGCCTCGCCAGTCAACCACGGTGCGGTGGTCGCGCGTCTACTCCGTCATCGCCTCGATGTGCCGGCGCGTCTCCTCGAGGTGGCGCCGCATCGCCTCCGCGGCGGCGGCGGCAGACCGACCGCGCACAGCGTCGAGGATCCGTCGGTGCATCACCAGCGCCCTGCGGGCCGCGGCCGGGTCCTGCGAGGTCTGACGCCGGATCTCCTGGAGGGCGCCGTCGACGGGAGCCAGGAGCGCGGGGACGAACTGGTTGCCGACCGCGTCGAGGACCGCCTGGTGGAACTCGATGTCGGCCCGCGAGAACGCGTCGACGTCGCCCTCGACGAGTGCGACCTCTGCGCGCTCGAGTGCGGACCGCATCCGGTCCAGGTCTGCGGACTTGCGGCGCCTGGCGGCAAGACCGGCCGCCGCCACCTCCACGATGCTGCGGACCTCCGTCAGCTGCGCAGCCAGGCCGTGGTCGCGTCGCGCGAGCGAGGTCAGCAGCTGCGGGTCGAGCGGCAACCAGGCCGAGGACGGATTCACGAAGGTGCCCCGACCCTGCTCGACGCGGAGCACGCCGCGCTGGGCCAACGACTTCACCGCCTCGCGCAGGGTCAGGCGCGAGACGCCTGCGGCGTCGGCGAGCACCGGTTCGGGCGGCAACCGCTCTCCCTCGGGATGGACGCCCTCGGTGATGTCGTGGAGCAGGTGCCCGGCGACCTGCTCGGCCAGGCCGGTGCGCGACGCCCTTCGTTGTCCGGTCACCGGCGTCCACGGCGCGGCCGCGGCGACGCGACCGAGCCGCCGGGCCCGGGCACGGGGCTCAGGCCTGCTCGAGCAGGGTGCGCATGATCCCGGGGAGACGCGACGCCTTGGTCTTCGAGACGCAAGCGGCGATGCCGATGGCGCGCGCCTTCTCCTCGACGATGGGCTCGAGGTGGGCGGAGAAGAGGACGATCACCTGGCTGGGGTGCTGGGCCAGCATCTGCTCGGCGACCTCGAGCCCGGTGAGCCCGGGCATCCGGTTGTCGAGCAGGACCACCGAGGGGATCGGCGGGGGGTTGAGCTCGTGGAACCGCTCGAGTGCTTGCGGGCCGTCCTCAGCCTCGTCGACGACGTCGAACCCGCCCCGCTCCAGGAAGACCCGGGCCAGCAGGCGCATCTCCGGCTCGTCGTCCACGACGAAGACGCTGGGCGCGATCTCGGTACCGACGGTGACTGTCATGGTGGGCGTCAGCCTAGTTCTTCACGAGGGCCTGGCAGGGCAGTTCGACGATGAATCTCGTGGACTCCCCCGGGCTGCTCTCCGCCCAGATCCGGCCCTCGTGGGCATCCACGATCCGCCGGGAGATGTAGAGGCCGAGACCTGTCCCCGTCACTGCCCCGGCACGCCCGCGCACGAACTTGTCGAAGATGCGCTCGAGCTGGTCGGGGTCGATGCCGGGCCCGTGGTCCTCGATGACGAGACGGGCCGTGTGGTCGTCGGTCTGCTCGAGGGAGACCTCGATCGGGACCTCCGTCGGTGCGTTCTTGCTGGCGTTGTCCAGCAGGTTCGAGAGGACCTGCTGGATCCGGTCGGCATCGCCCTCGATCATCACGGGGGTCTCGGGCAACCTGAGTGTCACGTCGGCGGTCAACCCGCTGCTGAACGCCTCCACGGCCGTGCGCACCTCATCGGCGAGGTCCACCGGGTGCCGGACGTAGCCGAAGCGACCCGACTCGATGCTCTCGGTGTCCAGGACGTCGCGGGTCATCGCCTGGAGACGGCGCGCGTTGGTGAACGCACGACGTACGGCGCTGTGGCGGTCCTCCTCACTCATCACGTCCCAGTGGTCCAGGCTCGTCTGGAGGAACCCGAGCACGCCGGACACAGGCGTTCGCAGCTCGTGGGAGACGACGGAGATGAACTCGTCCTGGGAGCGGGTCAGCGCGCGCAGCCGGGTCTCCTGCTCCCGGGACTGCCGCAGTCGCCGGGCCAGGACGACCGTCAGGGTGACGCCGATGGCGAGCAGCAGGAGGACGAGGATGAGCCCGGCCGACTGCAGGGGCCGGGCGAGAGGCTTCACGAACTCCGATCGATTCTGGGTGAACACCACGTGCCAGCCGACCACCGGGACGTCGGCGCTGACGACCAGCTTGTCGCCGATCTGGTGCAACCCCTGGGAGAGCGAGCGCAGGCGGGCGTCCGGCACCGGTGAGCCGAGCCCGGTGGTGAGGGTCGACGCGACCACGGCGCCGTTGCTGTCCAGGAATCGCCAGGTGGCGGAGGAGTGCCGGTTGCCGGCGAGTCCTCGGATCTCCTGGCTGAACGGCGAGTCGTTGGTCAGCGCCTGCTCGAAGACGAAGGCTCCCCGGACGCTCGTCGGTGTCGCGCCCCTGATCGCGACCGCGAAGGCATAGCTGGGCAGCTCGGTGGTCACTCCCGTCCTGGCGACCGGTAGGACGACCGCAGGCGAGGAGGCCAGCGCCGCCTTGGCCTTCGCCCACCCTGGCGGGTCGAACTTCGAGCCGAGCATGCCTGGCCGCAGGAGCACGCCGCTGGTCACCGTGTCGTGGGCGTCCACGAGGAAGGTCCCCGACAGGGCGTCGGGGTCGACGGCGAACGTCTTCAGCGTGGCTTGGTCGGCGGGACTGCGCAGGGTCAGCGCCCAGGGGCGAGCGCCGAGGCCACCGAGCGAGCCGATGCTGGACTCGACCCGGGCGTTGAAGCTGTCGGCCGTCGTCCGCACCTGGGCGACCTTGGCCCTCTCCAGCGCCCGGGTGCCGTCGTCGGCGGCGGAACGCAGCAAGGCCACCACAGTCAGGGCGACCATGAACACGGCGGCCCCGGCGACGAGCGGGACGAGACGATCACGCATGGACATCTGATGCTCCTTCGACACTCGTTTCCGCAGGACCCGCCAGGGGGTAGGAGACGACGAACCGCGCGCCCCCGTCGTCGGCAGAGGTCACCGAGACCCGTCCGCCCATCGTGGCGGCGAACTCGCTCACGATGGCCAGGCCCAGCCCTGCTCCCCGGGTGGCAACGACGGAGTCACCGCGTCCGCGGAAGAAGCGGGTGAAGATCTGCTCCCGTTCGGCCGGCGGGACGCCGGGGCCCTCGTCGTCGACGGCGAGCTCGCCGCGCCCGGAGCGCTGGGTGACGGAGACTCGGATGACGGTGCCGGCCGGAGAGTACTTCGCCGCGTTGCCCACGAGGTTGGAGACGACGCGCTCCACTGCCTGCGTTGAACCCACGACCCCGAGCCCGTGGACGGTGTGCCGCAGCACCTGGTGATCGGGGGCCAGGTCCGGCTGCTCCTCCAGGATGCGGTCCACGACCTCGCCGAGATCCAGCACGGAGTCGCCGCCCACCACCCCCGCCCCGCGCTCCAGCCTCGAGAAGTCGAGGAGGTCCTCGACGAGCGCGCCGAGCCGCTGGGCGTTGCTGTCCACCTGGCCGGCGTACAGGCGGGCCTCCTCGGGGGTCAGGCTGTCCCAGCTCGAGGCGAGGAGCTGTGCGTACCCGGTGATCGCGCTGACCGGGGTCCTCAGCTCGTGCGAGGCCGTCGCGAGGAAGACTGTCTTCAGCTCGTCCACCGCTCGCATCCGCTCGAGCAGGTCACGCTGCTGCGCGAAGGTCTCCGCGTTGGCCAACGCGGAGGTCAGCACCTCACTCGCCGCCGCGAAGGCACTCAGGTCGTGGTCGTCGAGGTCACGGCCCGCGACCACCCGGAGCCTGGCCACCGTGCGCCCACCCCGACCGAGGATCAGGCACACCGAGTCCCCTGCCCGCACCTTGGCGGGCAGCACGGAGACCGCAGGAACCTCGGCCGGGGCGATACCCCAGGCGAAGAACTGCCGCTCACCGTCTGGCCTCGGTGTGCCCAACGTCAGGCCCTCGAGGCCGAGCGCGGCCGCGAGCTCGCTGGTCAGCGCCGGCAGGAGGTCGGCGAGGTCGAGGCTGTGCTGGGCGACCGTGGCCAGCGCTGCCGTGGTGACGCTCGCCTCCTGAAGGCGCACCAGCTCCTCCTGGCTGCGCCGGGAGCGTTCGTCGCGCCGCATCAGCCAACCGCCGGCGACCACTCCGGCGAGCAGGATCGCTAGGGCCGCCAGCCACGTCGGCTCCGACACGGGCGGCACCTTCCGCCACAGTGTCAACGTCCAGTCCGGCGCCGGGGCAGGCGCCAGCTTCACGGCGTACGCCGCCCGGCCGGACGGCCGGGAGCCGGGGAGCGAGCGGACAGTCCGGTCGGGTCCGGCCAGCGAGATACCTCCGGTCGAGGGCTTCACGGCACTCATCACCGGCCCGAGGTCCAGCGGCGCGACGCGCAGCCCGGTCACGTGCGTGCGGCGCTCCTGGACGGTGGCAGGTGGAGAGACGGTGTCGTAGGTCGCTGCCACCACCAGGCCCTCGCCGGAGTCATCGAGCTCGGCGATGCCGGAGTCGCGGGCACGGATCGCGGTCGCGAGGGAGACGCCGGTGGACCCGAGGTCGGCGAAGGGGACCTGTTCTGCGCCCGCCTCGGCTCCGGACACGGCGTCGGTCATCTGGCTGCGCAGGGCATCGGCGACGGGGGCCACGGCGTCGGCGGCGGCCGCCCGGGCCCCGCGCTCGGCCCGCAGGGTGGCTCGGTCGCGCGCGAGGAGGATGACTGTCACGGCAACGAGGAGGGCGATCGCCACGATCGCAACGGGCGCGGCCCACCTCAGGCGCGCCGCGCGCTGGACGCTCATCCCTGCACCGCCGCCCGCAAGGCGCGGAGGTTCCCCTTCGCGAGGAAGGGAACGCCGATCTTCGCGGCTCGAGCGCGCAGCTCCACCCGCTGGTAGTTGCTGTAGATCACGACCCGCAGCTCGGGGTCGGCCACGAGCCGCTCGGCCAGCTCGAGCCCGGTGATCCCGGGGGGCATCCGGTAGTCGAGGACCACCACGTCGGGCGAGACCCGCCCCACGAGTGCCTCCGCGTCCGCGGCGTCGAGCGCGCCGTACACCTCGTGTCCCTCGAGCCGCAGATCGGTCAGGGCAAGGTCGAGCGCGTCAAGGTCGTTGTCGGCAACGACGATGCGAGCCATGCACACCTCCCGCGCCCGAGCCTCCACCCGGACCACCCCAGGGGTCATCGAACACGCAATCGCGCGAGTGTGTATCGAAATCGGCCGAGGTCGGTGCCGTGTCGCGGGAAATCGAGGGGATGCTGCTCACCAGGTGAACACGACAAACAAGACAAAGTGGGACCTTTGGGTCCGGACCCTCCCACAGGGAGCCAAGCGTCCCTGCAGTCGCCCGCCTAGCTCGAGACGAGGTCGGCGAAGACGACGACGTTCTCCTCGAACTCCGCGGTCTTGGCGTCCAGGCCGCCGCAGGTGATCAGGCGCAGGCCCGCGTGGTCGATGTTTCCGTAGACCTTCTCGGTCGGGAACGAGGACTTGGCGAAATGCTCCACACGCGTCACGCGGAAGTGCGCCGTCGTCCCGTCCTTGCGTCGGACCGCCACCCGGTCGCCCCTGCGCATGTCGCTGAGCCGGGCGAAGACACCCGGGGTGTTGTACCGGACGTGCCCGACGATGACGGCCGGTCCGAGCTCACCGGGGGTGGGCGCACCCGTGAACCACCCTGCGGGGAACGCCCCCGGCGGCGTCTCGAGCGTCCCGTCCTTCTTCAGCCCCAGGTCCATCAGCGTCGAGCTGACCCCGATGGACGGGATCACCACCCGGGTCGGCACCGACCTGGTCATCGGGGTCGCGTGCTGTCGCACCGGCTCCGCGGGAGCGGCGGACGCGCTGGCGTCCGGTGTCGGTGCGACCGAGGTGCGATGAGTCCGAGGAGCCGGGTCCGTCGTACCACCCAGGAGGCCGGTCGCGAACCCGACGGAGACGAGAGCCGCTACGGCCGCAGCGATCGCGAGGAACAGCCACAGCCCTCTACGGGGCAAGCGGCGATCAGCTCCCTGGTTCAGGCTCACACCCGGCGTCGTCGGCGTACGGCGACCAGCGCGAGGCCGCCGAACCCGACGGCCATCGCCCAACCGAGCACAGCGGGCGGGGTGCCGTTGTGAACGAGGGCTCCGGAGCTCACCACGCCGGTGTCCACGCTGCCGTTGGGGGTCTTCTTGATCTGGTTGGTGGTGAGGCCGCCGCCGCCACTACCGCCGCCGGTGCCACCACTGCCGCCGACACTGCCCTTGGGTGTGGGCGTCGCCGTGGGGGTCGTCGCCGGGGGTGTGGTCGTCGGTGTCGTGGATCCTGGGGTGACGGACGTGTCAGTGCCGCAGGTGGGCGAGGTGATCACGTTCGCGTGCAGGTTCACCGCGGCGTTCCGGGCGAGGACGCGGCCCTCCAGGGTGGCGCCGGTGTCCATGGTGATGCTTGCCAGGGCCATCACCGTGCCGACGAAGTGGGTCGTGGTGCCGAAGGTCGCCGAGCTGCCGACCTGCCAGAAGACGTTGCAGGCGTCCGCGCCACGGGTCAGCACGATCGAGCTGGCCGAGGCAGTGGTGAGCGTCGAACCGGCCTGGAAGACCCACACCGAGTCCGAGTGCGAGTTGTCACCGTGCCCGCCGTCGAGGGTGAGCACTCCGGTGAGTGCCATCTCCGCAGGGCGGTGGTAGACGCCACCGACCAGCGTCTCTCCGCCGAGCTCAGCGTCCTCTTCGTTGCGTGGGCCCTGACCGGCAGCGTTGTTGTAGCCGGTGGTCAGGTCGTTCTTCGCGTCCAGCGCGACCGCGTCGGCCTGGTGGTAGGTCCCGCCGATGGTCATCGTGCTCGCGCCGGTGATCGCCGATCCCGGGGAGACCCCGACGCTTCGGCTGATCGTGGTCGTGCCGGTGTTGGTCACGGTCGAGCCGGCCAGCACGGAGAAGGCGGTGGCGGTCCCGAGCGGAACGGTCACGGCGGCAGCCTGCGCGCTTCCCGCGAGCGGCCCCGCGACGAAGAGGGCCACCAGAGCGGCCGCGGAGGTGAGCCGGACCTTGCGGCGAGGGAAGGCAGGCGTACGTGTGGGAACCATCGGTCGAAGTCCTCTGCTCGTCACTCACGGCGCCCTACCCCGGAGGGGCGTACATCGCGTCAGCCGGGGACGTTGCGCAGAGGTCTGGGCGAAACAAATCCGGCATGAAATCTTGTCTCTGGATCGAATCTAAGCCCTGGACCAGCCCACGTCTGCGATTTGGGGGAAATAACCAAAATAGGCGTGTTGATCCGGTATGGCAGGCGGAACCGAGTCGGGCCTGGACGGAGAGCCGCGGCCTCAGGAGGCGCCACCAGTCGGGTGGTCTCCCGAGAGGAGCCGCACCAGCGACTCGTGGTTGAGGTAGACCGCGATCCGCCACCCGTCCGCGCCACGTCGCAGGAGGAACGAGGACGCTCAACGTCACCGGAGCGTGTGGATCCTCGTACAGGACGTCCCACGTGGTGTGCGCCCACACGTGGATGTCGTCGAGGGTGACCACGTCGGGCTGGCCAGGCTCGTCCCGGTGGCCCCGGCGCGAGCGAAGACTCCGCGCCGGTGGGGCAGGAACGCGATCAGGGCAGCGCGCTCAACCGGTGTAGCGGTGTCAATGTCGAGACTGAAGAACGTCGGCAGGAACAGGTGCTCGAACCTCGACCACTCCTCTGTCTCCGATGCTTGCTCGAACGCCTCGAACATGTGCTGGATCTCCACCTCCGCGGCAGTCACGATGCCGTCCCGGCGAGATCGGCCGCCAACGCCCCGAGCACCGGCACGGCCCTGGCGAGCGCGTCGCGATCGCGCTGGGAGAGCCTGGAGACGGCAGCAGCCAGGGCCGTGTCGGCACGTCGCTCGGCAGCATCGAGCACGGCGACGCCCGCGGCAGTCGCACTCACGACCGTGCGCCGGCCGTCCTCGTCGTCGCGATGTCGCAGAACGAGACCTGCATCCTCCAACGACCTGATCCGCGACGAGACGGCCTGGGTCGTGACCCGCTCCGACGCGGCGATCGAGGAGACGGTCCGCGGCCCGTGCCAGCACAGGTGGCGCAACGTCGCGAGTGCGACGAAGCCCTGCCCGGACGGGTCGGGATCCGCGAACAGCAGCCGAAGCTGGGAGCTCAGTGCAGCAAGGCTGCCGCGCAGCACCGCTGAGAGATCGGAAGTCATTTACGTAATCTAGATTACGGAAATGACCCGATGAGACTCCCGGACGGCGCGAGTTCTTCCGGCCCTACAGATCAGCTCTCGTCGGCTGAGCCACAGCCGCCCGGCCGAGGAATCCGGCGAGGTGCTCGACTACCTCCCTGGCATCGTCCTCGATGCCGTGGATGAACGTGGACTTGCGCCGGCGCAGCACCGGGAGGCCGAGCGCGTACAGGCCAGGGCTCTCGAGCACGCCGCCTTCGTGCCGCAGGTGACCCTTCTCGTCGACGACAGGGAGGTCGAGCCAGCCGTACTCGGGCCGGTAGCCCGTGGCCCACACGACCGAGCCGATCTCGCCGCCACGCAGGTCGAGCTGGAGACGCGAGGTGGTGGGCGGACGAGTCGGCTCGAACCGCTCGACCGGACCGACGAGGCCGTCATGGCCGGTGCGCTGCGCCCACTCGTCGTAGTTCAGGAGCAGCCGCTCGAGCTTGAGGTCGGCGAGAGCGAAGACGTTGCGCAGACCACCTGAGAAGAGTGCGACACCGTCGCGGACGGCGGCCCAACGTCCGACCAGAGTGACACCGAGCTCGGTGAGCGCGTTCAGGTCGAGCGTGATCCGCTCGGGAGTCCCCACGAGCTGGGGCGAGGGCAGGCTGCGAGCACGGTTGAGGTCGTCGACCTCGTCGTAGCGCTGGTCCCACACGCCCGAGGCGTCCATCCACCACAGCACGTCGCGGCCGCGGTAGGTGCGCGGAAGGCGGGTGTGCTCTCCGACGGAGAGAGTCACCGGCCGACCGGAGCGCTGGATCTCGGCCGCCAGCTGCACCCCGGTCGCCGACGCACCCACGACCAGCACGCCACCGTCGGGAAGCTGCTCGGGGCTGCGGTAGTCGAACGCCGTCACCTGCGTCACCGACGACGGGAGCGACGAGGCGAACGCAGGCACGCTGGGCCGGTTGCACGCCCCACTCGCGATCACCACCGTCGCGGCACGGAACGTGCCCTGGGTCGTGGCCACGAGGTACGGCGCACCGTCCCCGTCGCCCGCACCCCGCACCGAGAGCACCTCCGTGCCGGTGCGGACCGGAGCCTTCGCGGCCACCGCGAAGTCCTCGATGAAGCCGGCCACCTCGTCGGCAGCCATGTAGCCGTCCGGGTCCGGTCCCGCGTAGGCAGCGCCGGGCAACCGGCTCTGCCAGTTCGGCGTGAGCAGCCGCATCGAGTCCCAGCGCTCGTGGCGCCAGGAGTTCGCCACCTCGCCGCGCTCGAGCACGACGTGGTCGATCGACCGCTCACCGAGGAAGTGACTCGCCGCCAGGCCGGCATGGCCGGCACCGACGACGACCGTGGATACGTGCTCAGGCAACCTCTACGGTCACGTCCGTCGGGTTGGTGAGCGCGTCGAAGACCGCCGAACGCTTCTGGGACTGGGCCACGAGCGCCTCGATCTCCTGCGGTGAGGCGTCGGCGTCGATGTGGAAGGTCACCTTGACGTCGTTGAACCCGTTGCGCACGTCGCTGTCGGCACCCAGGATCCCGCGGATGTCGTGGTTGCCCTCGACCTCGGCCTCGACCGAGCGCAGCTGGATTCCGCGGTTCTGCGCCACGGAGGCGACGCCGGCGCTCAGGCAGCTCGCCAGGCCCACGAGCAGGAACTCGATCGGGGTGATGCCCTCGTCGGTCGCCGCGAAGGTCTCGGGGTGGTCGGCCGCGAAGGTGCGCTCGGTCTTGTGCTGCTGGTCGGCGCCGAGACCGAAGTAGTTCTGCACCTTCACGTCGGTCTGCACGCCGTGCTGCCAGGTCGAGGTGGCCTTCCAGGTGAACTGGGCTGCCTCGGGTGCACCCTTGACCGCCTCGCGGGCGTCGAGCAGGGCCTGCACGTTGACCCCGTTGTCCGCTGTTGCATTGTCCGTCGTCGTCATTCGGTGATGCCTCTCTCGGTGTCTTGTCGAGTGCCCCAATAGGGTTACCGGACAATACCCGATCGCGCGGCGCTAACATCGCGCTCATGTCCGTCCCGACGATCGTGCCCGGTTCGGTGGGCACTGTCGAGACGCAGTACCTCGACCTGGCGGATCCACTCAGGCTCGACTGCGGTCGCGAACTGGACCAGGTCCGGGTCGCCTACGAGACCTACGGGACCCTCTCCCCCGCCCGCGACAACGTCATCCTGGTCTGTCACGCGCTCAGCGGCGACGCCCACGCGGCCGGCTTCTCACCCACGCCACCGGAGGAGAGCACGCGCGACGGCTTCGGCGCCGAGGAGCGCGACGGCACGGCGAGCCGCGGCCTGGGCTGGTGGGACGGCATGATCGGGCCTGGCAAGGCCTTCGACACCGACCGCTACTTCGTGGTCAGCACCAACCTCCTCGGCGGGTGTCGCGGCACGACCGGGCCGTCCTCGGTCGACCCGGCCACCGGGGCGCCGTACGGCTCGGACTTCCCGGTCGTCACCGTGGCCGACATGGTGCGCACCGAACGAGCCTTCCTGCACGAGCTCGGGATCGAGCGTCTCGCGGCCGTGGCCGGCGGCTCGCTGGGCGGGATGCAGGCACTCGAGTGGGCGATCACCTACCCCGACGAGGTCGACGCCATCGTCGCCATCGCCAGCACGCACGCCCTCCACCCCCAGGGAGTGGCCTGGAACGCGATCGCCCGCGAGGCCATCCGGCGCGACCCGGCCTGGCAGGGAGGCCACTACCACCAGACGGCGGACAGGCCGGACGACGGGATGAGCGTGGCCCGGATGGTCGGTCACATCACCTACCTCTCCGGTGTCGCCCTGGAGGAGAAGTTCGGCCGGCGCCTGCAGCACGGCGACGACATCCGCTACACGGTCACCGAGCCGGAGTTCGAGATCGAGAGCTACCTCGACCACCAGGCCGCGTCGTTCGTGAAGCGGTTCGACGCCAACACCTACCTCTACACCTCACGGGCGCTGACCTACTTCGACCTGGCGCGCGAGCACGGCGTCGGGGTCGCTGCGCCGCGCGCTCGAGGGCATCGAGGCACGCACGCTGCTGATCGCGTTCAGCTCCGACTGGCTCTACCCACCCGTCGCCTCGCGGGAGATCGAGGAGGCGCTCGTGGCTCTCGAGAAGCCTGTGGAGCTGCACGTGATCGAGGCCCCCTACGGGCACGACTGCTTCCTGCTCGAGGAGGCCCGCCAGACCCCCCTCATCCGACGCTTCCTAGGAGCCGACCAGTGACCAACCCCGAAACGGGCCCCGAGCAGGAGCACCAGTTCGGGTTCGAGACCCGGCAGCTGCACGCCGGGCAACGCCCGGACCCGAACACCGGTGCTCGCGCGGTGCCGATCTTCCAGACCACCAGCTACGTCTTCGAGGACCCCGAGTCGGCGGCGGCGTACTTCAACCTCCAGGAGTACGGCAACACCTACTCACGCATCATGAACCCGACCACGGCGGTCTTCGAGGAGCGCGTGGCCAACCTCGAGGGCGGCGCCGGGGCGGTCGCATTCGCCAGCGGCCTCGCCGCGCAGATGGCGGCGTTGTTCACCCTGCTCGAGCCCGGCGACCACGTCGTCTCCTCCTCGGCGTTGTACGGCGGCACGGTCAACCAGCTCAAGCACGTGCTGCGCAAGATGGCCGTCGAGCTGACCTGGGTCGACCCGGACGACCCCGAGGAATGGCGGCAGGCGGTCCGTCCGACCACCAAGGCGTTCTTCGCCGAGACCATCGGCAACCCGGGCGGCAACGTCCTCGACATCGAGCTGGTCGCCTCGATCGCCCACGAGCACGGCATCCCGCTGCTCGTGGACAACACCTTCGCCACGCCGTACCTGTGCCGCCCGATCGACTGGGGCGCCGACATCGTGATCCACTCGGCGACCAAGTTCCTCGGCGGCCACGGCACCAGCATCGGCGGGGTGGTCGTCGACTCCGGTGAGTTCGACTG
Organism: uncultured Actinomycetota bacterium; assembly: GCA_963839835.1. Taxonomy (GTDB): domain Bacteria; phylum Actinomycetota; class Actinomycetes; order Propionibacteriales; family Nocardioidaceae; genus Marmoricola. The sequence goes on along the minus strand of CAWIWO010000008.1, from coordinate 204,935 downwards.
GTCCAACGGTCGCTTCCCGGTGGTCGCGGACCCCTCTCCGGCCTACCACGGGCTGGAGTTCCACGAGACGTTCGGGACCTACGGCTACCTGATGAAGCTGCGGGCCGAGACCTTGCGCGACCTCGGGGCCGCGCTCTCGCCCTTCAACTCCTTCCTGTTCCTGCAAGGGCTCGAGACGCTCTCGTTGCGGATGGAGCGGCACGTGTCCAACGCGCTCGCGGTGGCGACGTACCTCGAGGCCCACGACCAGGTCAGCAACGTGACGTACGCCGGGTTGCCGGGCAGCCGGTTCCGCCCGCTGGTCGAGAAGTACCTGCCGAAGGGAGCCGGTGCGATCTTCTCGATCGACTGCGCGGGTGGCCGCGACGCGGGGCTGGCGCTGATCAACGGCGTCACCCTCTGGTCCCACCTCGCCAACGTGGGTGACGCGAAGAGCCTGATCATCCATCCGGCCAGCACGACGCACCGCCAGCTCAGCGACGAGGAGCTGCAGGCAGCCGGGGTCGGGCCGGGCACGGTGCGCCTCTCCGTCGGACTGGAGTCCACCGACGACCTGCTGTGGGACCTCGAGCAGGGCTTCGCCAATTTCGAGAGCCTGACCACGCCGACGGGGGCGACCCGATGACGGACCTGACGAAGTACCAGGACCCCTTGACCATCCAGCGCGTGCTGCACAGCACCAAGACGATCGCCGTCGTGGGTCTGTCCGCCAACCAGCTGCGCGCCAGCAACTTCGTGGGCTACTACCTCAAGCGGCACGGCTACACGGTCATCCCGGTGAACCCACGTGAGTCGGAGATCCTCGACGAGGAGAGCTTTCCGAGCCTGCGCGACATTCCCGAGCACGTCGACGTGGTCGACGTGTTCCGCGCGCCCGACGCGCTGCCCGACATCGCCCGTGAGGCGGTCGAGATCGGTGCCGACGCACTGTGGTGCCAGTTCGGCGTGATCAACGAAGAGGGCATCCGGATCGCCGAGGAGGGTGGTCTCGACGTGGTCGTCGACCGATGCCTGAAGATCGAGCACGCGCGCTACGTCGGCCGGATGCACTGGCTGGGCTTCAACACCCAGCGGATCACCTCGGTGCGCACCGGCCTGCAGTAGGCGGCTGCACCTCCGGCTAGCGCCAGCCGAGACCGGGCGCGACGTGGTGCACCACCGCGTCGAGGACGTGCGCGTTGTAGTCGACGCCGAGCTGGTTGGGGATCGTGAGCAGCAGGGTGTCCGCCGCGGCGACCGCCTCGTCCTCGGCGAGGTCCGCCACGAGCTGGTCGGGCTCGCCGGCGTAGGTCTTGCCGAAGCGTGCGAGGCCACCTTCGAGATGCCCGACCTGGTCCTCGCTGCGGGTCTCGCGACCGAAGTAGGCCCGGTCCGCGTCGTTGACGATCGGGAAGATGCTGCGGCTCACCGAGACCCGCGGCGTGCGCTCGTGGCCGGCGGCGGACCACGCCTCGCGGAACATCGCGATCTGCTCCGCCTGCAGCTGGTGGAAGGGGACGCCCGTGTCCTCGGTGAGCAGGGTCGAGCTCATCAGGTTCATCCCCTGCTCGGCCGTCCACTCCGCCGTACGACGGGTGCCGGCGCCCCACCAGATGCGGTCGCGCAGACCGGGTGAGTGTGGTTCGAGTCGCAGCAGCCCGGGTGGGTTGGCGAACATCGGTCGCGGGTTGGGCTCGGCGAACCCCTGACCTTCGAGCAGCTCGAGGAAGACGCGGGTGTGCTCGCGCGCCATGTCGGCGTGGTCCGTGCCCTCGGGCGGGACGTGCCCGAAGTAGCGGAACCCGTCGATCACCTGCTCCGGTGACCCCCGGCTGATGCCGAGCTGCAGCCGGCCCCCGGCGATGAGGTCGGCTGACCCCGCGTCCTCGACCATGTAGAGCGGGTTCTCGTACCGCATGTCGATCACCCCGGTACCGATCTCGATGCGGCTGGTCCGCGCGCCGATCGCCGCGAGCAGCGGGAAGGGCGAGGCCAGCTGCTGGGCGAAGTGATGGACCCGGAAGTACGCGCCGTCGACGCCGAGCTCCTCGGCGGCCACGGCCAGGTCGATCGACTGCAGCAGGGCGTCGGAGGCCGACCGGGTCTGCGAGTGCGGGGAGGACGACCAGTGCCCGAAGGACAGGAACCCGATGTTCTTCATGCCCCGGCAACAATCATGGGCTGCACAGCCTTCCCCGACGCTTCGTTCACGGACCGACGCTCGGGACCGTCTTCGGGGATCCACCCTGCTGGACCACGACGGCGTGGATCTCGCGGGTGAGCCGGTCGATCGTCCTGGTCAGGTCGGTGTTGACGTGCAGCTCCTGCTCCTGGGACACGAAGTCGTGGTCGGCCTTGCGCTGCTGGAACGCGGCCTGCCGGTTCTGCCCGATCATCACGAACGTCGACAGGAAGATCGCCTCCAGCGACACCACCAGGGTCAGCGTCGGCCACGGTGACCTCTCGAACGCGAGCATCCACACCGCGAACGCGACGATGTGGAGGTACACGAACAGCATCGAGCCGGCGAACCTGGTGATCAGGTCGGCGACCCGGAGCTGGCCGCTCTGCGCGTGCCTGGCCAGGTCCGCGAGGACGGCGGGGTGGTGGGGTGCGCTGGAGAGGACTTCGCTCGGTGGCTGCATGGACCGAGCGTGCTCGTGTCGTCGCCGCTTGTCACTAGACCTCTCGCGCCGCGACCCGGCGGCGTCGGGCCAGCAGGAGCAGGCCGGCGCACAGCGCGCCCAGGGTGCCGAGCGACAGGTCCCCGAGAGTGTCCTCGTAGGCGGTGTCGAGCTCGGTGCCGTGGCGGATGAAGGTGTACCACTCCCCCAGCTCCCACCCGATGGCCAGGATCGCGCCCATCCCGGTGACCAGCATCGTCATCGCCCAATCGGGACGGACCCGGTCGGTGACCAGCATCCCGATGCCCGTGAGGAGCAGCAGCCAGTTGATCCAGTGGTTGAAGTCGTCCCACCACACGATCGAGTCATAGAGGTCGAGGCTGTTTCCGGTCACGTCGACCAAGAACGGCAGCATCACCAGGGTGAACGCGAGGTGGGGCGGCGGTGCAGATCCGCCGCGTCGTCGTACGAACAGCCACCAGGAGGCCGGCGCCAGCAGCATCAGCAGCGGGTAGGTGACCAGTCTGGCCCCGAACGCCTTGTCCGCGAACCGGTCGATGCCCGGCCACCACTCGGCCACGGCGAGCTGGGCCACCGTGGCGACGAGCACCGCCACGGGGACCCACCAGTGGACACGCGCAGGACGCACGGGGCTCATTCGACCACCGCCGGCAGCCCGTGATGGTCTAGTGCGGTGCGACACGCAGTGTGTGGGGCTTTGCCGTGCAACGCCCCCGTGTCGGACCATGGACCGCAGGGGGCGACGACAGGGGAGCAATGCACAACACGGACTACATCGCTGTGGTCGAGGCTGCGACGCGGCTCGACTCGGGGCACGCTGATGCCCAGGAGGCCCTGCGGGAGTACGAGCCGGTCTTCGGCAGGTCCCCCCGCGGTTGGGTCGAGGTGCGGTTGAAGATCTCGGCCACCGGCCTCGCACACGCGTGCGCGACTGCCGCGGCGATGGCCCGCGTCGCGACCGGCGCCGAGGGCCTGGCCTGCCAGGTGATGACCCTCGCGGAGTACGAGGCCCGGCGCTACGCCACCAACGGCCGCCACGCGGCGTACAGCGAGGGCACCCAGCTGCTCCCCCGCCAGCCGAAGGACTCCGAGCGCGACTGGTCCCGCACGTCGGCCGACCGCGACAGCTCGGAGAGCCTCGCCTGACCTCGGGCACGGCTGCACGTCCACGACCGTCCCGAGGCCACAGGTCACCGGGCTATCGGGCTAGCTGGCGGAGACGGCCCGACGAACATGCGAATGTCACATCAGGGCCTGGTGAACACCCCACCAAACCCCCACGCGACATTCGCATGTTCTAGTGCGCGAGCAGCAGCAGAGCCGCAAGCGCCACCAGCCAGCTGACGAAGCTGCCGACCAGGAAGTACTCCGTGAGCCGGTGGATCCGGCCCTGGTCCTGCCTCGAGCGCAGCTCGGGCCAGCGCAGCAGACCCTTCGCGGCGACGACGACGCTGGCAGCCGTCCACTGGCCGGCCAGGCCGAGCCCGAGGATGAAGGCGCGCTCCATCGGGCCGAGGAGACGTCCACCCTTGAGCTGCTGCTCCGGGTCGTCGATCGTGTCGTGCTCGGCCGGGTTGACCGTGTCGGTCACGGCCAGCACGAGCCGGACGAGCACGTTGCCCGTGCTGAGCTGGACGAGGAACGCACCGAGCAGCAGCAGGGCCCGGTCGGTGGAGAGCCCCTGGAGCACCGGCAGGCCGACGCCGTCGAGCCAGTCACCGACGATCCCGCCGGAGGGACTCGGGACCCCGGAGGTGAGCACGCCTACGACCAACGCGACGCCCAGCACCGTGAGCGGGACCCAGGCGCGGCCACCGGCGAAGGCCCTGGTGACGGTCTGACCCCAGGCCACGGTCACGGCCGCGATGACGAGCAGGGCGACGAGGTCGACGGGATCGGTCAGCCCCGCGAGCAGACCCAGCCAGACTGCGACGGCGGCACCGATGCACTCGTTGACCACGGGCACCGGGCGCACCGTGTGGGCGAGGTCGGCGACGGCGACACCGACCAGCAACAGAGCGATCCAGCTCATCGTCACACCTCCCTGAGCAGCTCGTCGGCGGCCACCAGCACCCCGAGTCCGTCGTGGCGGACCCTCTGGGAGACCGCCGAGGCCGAGATGCCCTCCTGGGTCGCCAGCTCGGTCTGGGTGAGTCCCCTGAGGGTCCCGCGCAGCAACCGGATCGAGCGATCCGAGACCGATCCAACCATCTGGTCCCGACAGAGCAGCGCGGCGTTGATCGCCTGCGGGTCGGGCCCGTCGACACCTTCGGCCCGGCGGTACGCCGTACGGGCGTGGCGGGTGGCCGGACGGGACGCGTCCAGCTCGGCCGCCTCGATGGCCGCGCGCGCGGCCCACCAGCCAGGGCCGTCCTCGACCCGCGGCTCCTCGGCCAGCACGGAGACCTCGCCCCAGCCGATGCCGTGGCGGATGTCGTCGGGGAGCAGGGCCAGCCGCAGCCACCAGGAGGCGTGCAGCGCGTCCCCGACGCTCGCGAACCCGCCCTGGTACTCATCACCCGCCGTGATCCGAAGCGGTACGGCGGGAAGCAGCGTGGCGTTGGCCTCGGCGAGCACCTCGGCAAGACGCTGGTGCAGGGCCGCGCGGTCGGCGGAGATCCGCGAGCGGACGAGGTCGCCGATCAGCGTCGCCATGAAAGAAGTAGATGACTTCATAGTCGACATATGAAGATCATAACTTATTTAGCTCGTAGTTGAAGCTCGACGCTTCACTGCCAGAACACCCGGTCCACGATCCCACGGGCCCGGCGGGCCGTGCGCAGGTAGTCGTTGAGCATGGCGTCGGAGTCCCCCGGCGGGTACTGCAGGACGGCCGCGACCGCGGCGCGTTCGCGCGCATCGCGAGGCAGCTGGTCCGACGGCTTGCCGCGCACCTGGACGGTGGCGTTGCGCGCCCGGCTGGCGAACCGCCACGCCTCGGCGAGGCCGTGGGCGTCCGCGACGTCCATCAGGTCGTGCTCGACGGCCACCTGCAGCGCCTCCAGCGTCTTGGTGGTGCGCAGCTCCGGGATCCGGCCGGCGTGCATCATCTGCAGCAGCTGCACGGTCCACTCGATGTCGGAGAGCCCGCCCGGCCCCAGCTTGAGGTGGGTCTTCGGGTCCGCGCCGCGAGGCAACCGCTCGGCGTCCACCCGCGCCTTGATCCGTCGTACCTCCACGACGTCGTCGGGCCGCAGCCCCTGCTCGCTGAACCGCAGCGGGTCGATCAGCGCCTCGAACCGCACGCGCAGGTCCGCGTCGCCGACGAGCGGGCACGCGCGGAGCAGAGCCTGCGCCTCCCAGACCGCCGACCACTTGCCGTAGTAGGCCGCGTAGGAGTCCAGCGTGCGCACCAGCGGTCCCTGCCGGCCCTCAGGGCGCAGGTCGGCGTCCACCTCGAGTGCGGGATCCCGGCCGTGCGCCGAGAGCAGCCGGCGTACGTCGTTGGCCACGGCCTGGGCCATCGAGGCGGCCAGCTGTGGGTCTGCACCGGGCAGCGGGTCGTGGACGAACATGACGTCGGCGTCGCTGCCGTAGCCGAGCTCGAAGCCGCCGTAGCGACCCATCGCCACGATCGCCATCCGGGTCGGCATCGCCGTGCCACGTGCCTTCTCGACCGAGCGCGTGACCGCCGCGAGCGTTGCCTCGAGGGTGGCGCTGGTGACGTCGGTCAGCGCGTACCCGACCTCGGCGACACCGAAGGGGACCGTCAGGTCGGCGACGCTGATCCGCAGCAGCTCGCGCCGGCGGATCGCACGGATCGCCGTCACCGCCTCCTGCACGTCGTCGCGGCGCTCGGCGGTGGCCGTCATCTCAGCCTCGACCACCTCCCGGCCGAAGGGCCGCAAGCCCCCGTCGTCGCCGAGGATGGCCACGCCCTGCGGCTCACGCTGGAGGAGGTCGGTGGCGTAGCGACTGGTGGCGAGCACGGTGGCCATCCGCTGGGCGACCTCGCCCTCGTCACGCAGCAGCCGGAGGTACCAGGGTGTGCGACCCAGCGCCTCGGAGATCCGGCGGAACCCGAACAACCCCGCGTCCGGGTCCGGGGCGTCGGCGAACCACTCGAGCATCACCGGCAGCAGCGTGCGCTGGATCTGGGAGCTTCGGGTGACACCCGCGGTCAGCGCCTCGAGGTGCCGCAGCGCGGCCTTCGGGTCCTCGTAGCCCAGCGCCGCCAGCCGCGTCCGTGCGGCCTCTGGCGAGAGCCGCACCTCGTCGCTGCTGATCCGGGCCACCGCGGAGAGCAGCGGTCGGTAGAAGAGCTTCTCGTGCAGCCGGCGCACCTCGCGGCGGTGGTAGCGCCACTGCCGGTCGAGCTGGCTCACCGGGTCGGTCGTGTAGCCGAGCGAGCGCCCCAGCCGCCGCAGGGATGCCTCGTCGTCGGGGAGGACGTGGGTACGGCGCAGCTGGTGCAGCTGGATCCGGTGCTCGAGCGTGCGCAGGAACGCGTATGCCTCGTGCAGCGAACGGCCGTCCTCGCGGCCGACGTACCCGCCCTCGGTCAGCTGCGCCAAGGCGCTCAGGGTGGTCGGGGAGCGTACGGCCTCGTCGCTGCGACCGTGCACCATCTGCAGCAGCTGCACCGCGAACTCCACGTCGCGCAACCCGCCGGAACCGAGCTTGAGCTGGCGCTCCGCGGTGGAGGCCGGGATGTGGTCGAGGACCCGGCGCCGCATCGCCTGGACCTCCTCGACGAACCCGTCTCGCTGCGAGGCCGACCACACCAGCGGGCCGACCAGCTCGGCGTACTCCGCTCCGAGCGCCACGTCGCCGGCGACCGGCCGCGCCTTGAGCAGCGCCTGGAACTCCCACGTCTTCGCCCACCGCTCGTAGTAGCCACGGTGGCTGGCCAGTGTGCGGACGAGTGGCCCGGACTTGCCCTCGGGGCGCAGGTTCGCGTCGACCGGCCAGATCGTGCCCTCCGCGGTGTGCTCGGAGCAGACCTGCATCATCGCCGAGGCGAGCTGGGTCGCCGCCCGCAGCGCGACCTGGTCGTCGCTGCCCTCGACCGGCTCGGCGACGAAGATCACGTCGACGTCGCTGACGTAGTTCAGCTCGTGGCCGCCGCACTTGCCCATGGCGACCACCGCCAGGCGGCAGGAGGCGGCAGCACCCTCACCGAGCCGGGCGCGCGCCACCGCCAGGGCGGCGTCGAGGGTCCCGGCGGCGAGGTCGGACAGCTCGGCGGCAGCGTCGTCGACGCCGAGGTGGTGGGCCAGGTCCCGGGAGGCCAGCCGGAGCAGCAGGCGGCGGTACTCCACGCGCAGGGCGTCCTGGGCGACGGCCGGCTCGATGGTGGCCACCGGCGCCTCAGCGTCCGGGTCGGCACCCACTGCCCGCATCAGGTCCACTCGCATCGCGTCGCGGGAAGGTCGGGTCGAGCCCAGCACCGGGTCGCACAGGTCGTGCCAGTGCGCCGGGTGGCGGCGCAGGTGCTCACCCAGCGCGACGCTGCTGCCCAGCACCGAGAGGAGCCTCATCGAGGTGCCCTCGTCGTCGGCGACCTCGGCCAGCAACGCCTCCCGGTCGTCGGCGGCCTCGGCCAGGGCCACCAGGGCGGACAGGGCCTGGTCGGGATCCGCACTCCGTGCGATCAGCGGGAGCAGCGTCTCGGCCGCCTCCCCCAGGTCCGCCAACAGCCGGCCGGCGCCCTCGGGGTCGAAGAACCCCATCCGCGCCAGACTCACCACAGGGCTGTCCAGCACTCCGTCCCTCCGCCTGTCCTCGGGCGCCGTCGTCACCCGCCGAACCTATCGGCACAGCACGCCGGGGCGACCTCAGATGACCGGCAGCATCCGGTCGCGCTCGAAGGCGGAGACCTGGCCGCGGTACTCCTCCCACTCCGCGCGCTTGTTCCGCAGGAAGAACTCGTAGACGTGCTCACCCAGGGTCTCGGCCAGGAGCTCGGAGTCCTCGGCGATCTTGATGGCCTCGTACAGGTTCTTCGGCAGGGGCTCGAGCCCGAGGGTCCTACGCTCCCGATCGTTGAGCGACCAGACGTTGTCCTCGGCTTCGCGAGGGAGCTCGTACTCCTCCTCGAGACCCTTCATCCCCGCCGCCAGCACCACTGCGTAGGCCAGGTAGGGGTTGCACGCCGCGTCGATGGAGCGCAGCTCGATCCGCGTCGACTGCCCCTTGTTCGGCTTGTACATCGGCACGCGGACAAGGGCGGAGCGGTTGTTGTGCCCCCACGAGATGTACGACGGGGCCTCACCCCCGCCGATCAACCGCTTGTAGGAGTTCACCCACTGGTTGGTGACGCAGGTGACCTCGGGGGCGTGCCGCAGGATCCCGGCGATGAAGTGGCGAGCGGTCTTCGAGAGCTGGTACTCCGCGCCGGCCTCGAAGAAGGCGTTCTCGTCGCCCTCGAACAGCGAGACGTGGGTGTGCATCCCGGAGCCGGGATGGGTGGTGAACGGCTTGGGCATGAAGCTCGCCCAGATGCCCTGGCCCAGCGCCACCTCCCGCACGACGGTGCGGAAGGTCATGATGTTGTCGGCCGTGGAGAGGGCGTCGGCGTAGCGCAGGTCGATCTCCTGCTGGCCGGGTCCGCCCTCGTGGTGGCTGAACTCCACCGAGATGCCCATCGACTCGAGCATGCTGATCGCCTCGCGCCGGAAGTCCGAGCCGCGTGACTGCGCCGTGTGGTCGAAGTAGCCGCTGCGGTCGACCGGTACCGGCTCCTCCCCTGCCCCGGGGCGACCCTGGAAGAGGTAGAACTCGATCTCGGGGTGGGTGTAGAAGGTGAAGCCCTTCTCCGCGGCTTGCTGCAGGGTGCGCTTGAGCACGAACCGCGGATCGGCGTACGACGGGGATCCGTCGGGCATGAAGATGTCGCAGAACATCCGCGCGGTCGACGGCCCCTCCCCCCGCCACGGCAGCAGCTGGAAGGTCGACGGGTCGGGGTGGGCGAGCATGTCGGCCTCGGTGACGCGGGCGAACCCCTCGATCGCGGAGCCGTCGAAGCCGATGCCCTCGAGGAAGGCGTTCTCCAGCTCTGCCGGGGCGACCGAGACCGACTTGAGGTAACCGAGGACGTCGGTGAACCACAGCCGCACGAACCGGACGTCGCGCTCCTCGAGTGCCCGGAGCACGAACTCTTCCTGCTTGCCCATACCGGGGAGCCTAGTGGGCCGAGAGGCAGAGCTCGGCGAAGCCGGTGGCTAGTGGGCGCCATCCTGCGGTGAGCTCCTCGCGGTGCCCGGCGACGCGGTCGATCACCGAGTCCAGCACGCCCTCGTCGTAGCGGTCGCGGTCGTCGTCGGCCCACACGCCCAGCACCTGCTCGTCGACCTCGGGATGGAGCTGAAGGCCCCACGACAGCCGGCGCGAACCGGGCCGCCTGGAGCTCACCCGCGGGCGTGCGCGCGAGCACCTCGGTGCCCTCGGGGGCCCGGACGACGATGTCGTCGTTCCAGAACACGCCGTACCCGGCGCCGAGGAGCCCGCTCGCCAAGGGGTCCTGGCCGGCTGCGTCGGTCCAACCGACGCCGAGCAGGCCGAGCTGCTGGCCGAGCGGGTTCGGCCGTGACTCCCCACCGAGCGCGGCCGCGACCAGCTGGTGACCGAGGCAGATCCCCAGCGTCGGCGTACCGCGCTCCACGGCGTCGAGGACCAGCGCCTTCACCGGGCCCAGCCACGGGTGCTGCTCGTCGTCGTGCGCGCCCATGGACCCGCCGAGGACGAGGTACCCGTCGTGCCCGGCGAGGTCGTCGGGCAACGTGTCATCCGCGTAGGGGTGGCGCACGTCGAGCCGGCAACCGGCCTCGACGAGCCAGCGTCCGACCCACGCCGGGGGGCAGTCGTCCTGGTGCTGGACCACGAGGATGTGCGGAGAGGTCATTCCGCAGGGACGCGCTCTAGGTCGGCCAGCCAGGCGGCGGCGCTCGCGTCGCTCGGCATCCGCCAGTCGCCGCGGGGCGACATCGTGCCGCCGGCACTGACCTTGGGACCGTTGGGCAGTGCCGAGCGCTTGAACTGGTTGGCGAAGAAGCGGGTGAGGAACACCTCGAGCCAGTGCCTGATCTGGGGCAGGTCGTACTCCGGTCGCCCCTCGACGGGATAGCCGGGCGGCCACTCCCCCTGGGACGCGTCGGACCAGGCCCGCTCCGCCATGAAGGCGATCTTGCTCGGCCGCGCGCCGTACCGCACGAGGTGGAAGAGGGTGAAGTCGTGCAGGGCGTAGGGGCCGATGGTCGCCTCGGTCGACTGGGGCTTCTCGCCCTCACGGGTCGGCACCAGCTCCGGCGTGATCTCCTGCCCGAGGATCTCGGTGAGCAGCTCGTTGACCTCGTCGTCACGCGGACCGAGCTGCTCGCTGTCGACCACCCAACGGATCAGGTGCTGGATCAGCGTCTTGGGGACACCGGTGTTGACGGCGTAGTGCGACATCTGGTCGCCGACGCCGTACGTGCACCAGCCCAGCGCCAGCTCGGAGAGGTCGCCCGTGCCGAGCACGATCCCCCTGCGCTGGTTGGCGATCCGGAACAGGTAGTCGGTCCGCAGCCCGGCCTGGACGTTCTCGAAGGTGACGTCGTACACCTCCTCGCCCTGGGCGAACGGGTGACCCATGTCGCTGAGCATCTGCTTCGCGGCGGGACGGATGTCGAGCTCCTCGAAGCTCACGCCCAGCGCCTTGGCCAGTCGCGTGGCGTAGGACTTGGTCACCTCGCCCGTGGCGTAGCCCGGCATCGTGAAGGCCAGGATGTCGCTGCGCGGTCGCTGCAGCTGGTCCATCGCCCGGGCAGCGACGATCAGTGCGTGGGTGGAGTCGAGCCCGCCGGAGACGCCGATGACGATCTTGGGCTGACCGATGGCCCTGAGCCTCTGCACCAGACCGGAGACCTGGATGTTGTAGGCCTCGTAGCAGTCGAGTGCCAGCCGCTCGACGTCGTCCGGGACGAACGGGAACCGGTCCACCTTGCGGCGCAGCCCGATGTCGCCGTGGGTGGGGTTCAGCTCGAAGTCGATCGTCTGCCACTGGTTCAGGCCCTGCGCCTTCCGGTTGTCCTCGAAGGTGCCCATGCGCATGCGTTCCTGCCGGATCCGGTCGAGATCGACGTCGACGACCGTGCGGCGTGGCCCGTCGGGGAAGCGCTCGGTCTCACCGAGCAGGTCGCCGCACTCGTAGACCATCGTCTGGCCGTCCCAGGACAGGTCGGTGCTGGACTCCCCCTGGCCGGCTGCGGCGAAGGCGTACGCCGCCAGGCACCTCGCACTTGCCGATCGCACCAGCAGTCGCCGGTCCTCGGCCCGGCCGATGGTGATCGGCGAGCCGGAGAGATTGGTCAGCACCGTGGCTCCGCCCAGCGCGGCGTCGGCGCTGGGCGGCACCGGCACCCACATGTCCTCGCAGATCTCGACGTGGAGCACGAGACCTGGCACGTCGGTGGCCCGGAAGAGCAGGTCGTTGCCGAAGGGGACCTCGTTGCCCAACAGCTCTGTGCGCTCGTCGTCGAGCTCCTGCGCGCCCGACGCGAAGTACCGCGCCTCGTAGAACTCGCGATAAGTCGGCAGGTGGGACTTGGGCACCACTCCCAGCACTTTGCCCGAGTGCACGACCACCGCACAGTTGTAGAGCCGGCCGCCGTGCCGCAGGGGTGCGCCCACCACAAGCACCGGGGACAGCTCCTTGCTCTCCTCGACGATCGTGGCGATCGCCTCCTGCACGGCCTCCAGGAGCGAGTCCTGCAGGAACAGGTCGTCGATCGAGTAACCGCTCAGGCACAGCTCGGGGAAGATCGCGACCGCCACACCCTCCGCGTGACACGCACGCGCCTCCGCCAGCACGGTGGCAGCGTTCGTCGCCGGATCCGCCACCGCGACCGGCACCGTGCAGGCAGCGATCCGCGCGAACCCGTGCTCGTACAACGACCGGAACTCCACGTCCCGAGTCTGACAGAAGCGTTCGCGCGGCACGGGCGCCCGCACCCTTCGAGACGGGCCGGGACGGCCCTCCTCAGGGACCCGGGCGTCGGGTCCCTGAGGAGGTTGCGCAGCAAACCACCCGCTATCCACAGATGGCACAGCAGCTGATGCGCTCGAACCGTGCACGACCCACCATGTGCGGATGGCCTGGACCTACCTCGTCGAGTGCAGCGACGGCTCCCTGTACGTCGGCAGCACCACAGACCTCGACCTCCGCATCGACCAGCACAACGACGGTGGCGTCTCGGCGTACACGCGCACCCGTCGTCCCGTGACCCTGATCTGGGCAGCAGAATTCCCGACGATCCCCGAGGCCTACGCCCTCGAGCGGCGGCTTCACGGCTGGTCGCGTGCCAAGAAGCTTGCCTTCGCCCGGGGGGAGTTCGACCACCTCCCCGCGTTGTCGTCGAGGTCGGACGCCGGACGGATTGCCCGCGAAGAGGCACAGGACAGCGACCGGGCCCTTCGAGACGGGCCTTGACGGCCCTCCTCAGGGACCCGGGCTCTTCTGATTCCGGGATTCCTGAGGAAGGACGAAGTCCTGTCTCGAAGGGCCCGGTGTGTGATCGAAGAGACAGGGCCGGATGCGGCGCGGCGGGTCTAGCGTGAGGACATGAGCGAGGAGAGCGCGCCGTACGGGTCGGGGGCCCAGAAGCCGGCCACCCCGACCAAGCGGGTCCGGACCCAGCACCTGCGCGAGATGAAGGAGCGCGGCGAGCGGTTCGCGATGCTGACGGCCTACGACATGTACACGGCCGAGGTCTTCGACGAGGCCGGGATCGAGGTGCTGCTCGTCGGCGACAGTGCGTCGAACAACGTCTACGGCAACGAGACCTCGCTGCCGGTCACCGTCGACGAGCTGATCCCGCTGACCCGTGCCGTGTCGAGATCGGTACGGCGCTCGCTGGTCGTGGGGGACCTGCCGTTCGGCTCCTACCAGCGCTCTCCCGAGCAGGCCTACGACACGGCCGTGCGGTTCATGAAGGAAGGCGGCGCCCACGCCGTCAAGCTCGAGGGTGGTCGCGAGATGGCCCCCCAGATCGAGCTGCTCAGCCGCGGCGGCGTGCCGGTGATGGCGCACATCGGGTTCACCCCGCAGAGCGAGCACGCGCTCGGCGGCTACCGCGTGCAGGGGCGCGGCGACGCCGGCTCGCGCGTGCTCGACGACGCGCGCGCGGTCCAGGACGCCGGCGCCTTCGCCGTCGTGATGGAGATGGTGCCCGGCGACGTGGCCGCCCAGGTCACCAAGGAGCTGACCATCTCCACCATCGGGATCGGCGCGGGGCCCGACTGCGACGGCCAGGTGCTCGTCTGGCAGGACGCCTTCGGACTGCGCTCGGGCCGGATGGCGCGCTTCGTCAAGCAGTACGCCGACGTGCGCACGGTGCTGCTCGACGGTGCCCGCAGCTACGCCGCGGAGGTGCGCGACGGGGCCTTCCCCGGCCCCGAGCACACGTTCTGAGCCCGTTTCCCAAAAAACGGACATATAGGGCGGCTCTGCACCAGAATGAGGGCGTCAATGACCGCCCATCCAGGTTCCGGGGACGCCCATGGCCATCGTGGCAAGCAGGAAGCACCGACGCCGCAAGAAGCACCGGCCCCGCCACCACAAGGTCACGCACGCACACCCGAAGCCGAAGCCGGCACCGAAGCCGGCACCGCAAGCCGACGACCACGGTCGCGACGCCCGTCGTACCGACAACGCTCGCCACCTCGCGGGAGCGGCTCTTCCTGAACCGTTTCGGCACCGGGTTCACCCAGGCCGCCCTGGCCAGGATGCGCGCCTCGGGGAGCCCCGAGGCCTGGCTGTCAGACCAGCTGGACCCGGCGAGGGTGGCCGAGTCGAGCAAGGTCGCTCAGCTGAGCAGCTGGTTCGCGGCGCTGTCCGACAGCCCGGCGGCGAAGTACGCCGCGGACCGCGCGAAGACCAAGTCGGCCTGGACCTACGGCCACGACCTCGGCAACTGGAGCCTCCTGCGCCGCATCTACTCCGAGCGGTCGGTGCTGGAGACGATGACCGACTTCTGGTCGAGCCACCTCCACATCCCCATCGGTCACGACTACGCGTGGGTCTACCGCTTCGACTACGACGCCACCATCCGCCAGCACGCGCTGGGCACGTTCGAGGACCTCCTGGTGGCGTGCTCGCTGCACCCGGCGATGCGCGTCTACCTCGACAACTGGAAGTCGGTCCGGAACGCGCCGAACGAGAACCAGGGCCGCGAGCTGCTCGAGCTGCACACCGTGGGCCGCGACGCCGGCTACACCGAGGACATGGTCAAGTCGTCGGCCAGGATCCTGTCGGGATACACCGTGGACTGGGGCACCGGGAAGACGTTCAACCCGTTCTACGACCCCAACAAGCACACCACCGGCGCGGTCTCGGTGCTCGGTTTCAGCGACGCCAACGCCAGCACCGACGGCCAGCCGGTGGCCACGGCCTACCTGAAGTACCTCGCGCACCACCCGGCCACGGCACGCAGGATCGCCACCAAGCTGGCCACCTACTTCGTCTCCGACAACCCCTCCGACGGCCTCGTCGACACGCTGGCCGGCGTCTACACCAGCTCGGGCACCGACATCTCCGCAGTGCTGAAGGCCCTGGCCGGGCACCCAGAGTTCCTCACGTCCCAGGGCCGCAAGGTCCGGACGCCGTACGCCGACCTCGTCGCCACCGCTCGCGTCCTCGGTGTCGACGTGCTCGCCCCGACGACCCAGAACTCGTGGGCGAATGCGGCCAACTACCTCCACGGCGCGGACCGGCTGTTCTCGTGGCCGCGGCCCGACGGACCGCCCATCAAGGGCTCGGCCTGGTCCTCGGCGTCGCGCCTGTTCGCCAGCTACAACATGCACCAGGACCTCGCCGGTGGGTGGTGGCCCACGAAGGACGTCAGCTATCGCACCCACGCGTCGTGGCTGCCGGCCGCGCACGTGCGCTTCGACGCCTTCGTCGACCACCTGTGCCGGCTGTGGCTGGGACGGGCTGCTGACACCCGCCTGCTCCGCGCGGCCAACCAGGCGGTCACCGGCCCGGAGAAGTGGGCCGTGGTGACACCGGAGACCGTGATCGACAAGGACCACGCACTCGCCGGCTGGTTGTTCCCGCGACTGGCCATGACCCTGCTCGACTCACCCGACCACATGAGCACCTGAGACCCGTGAGGCCCGCCATGACAGACACCGTTGACGAGCAGTGCGGCTGCCGCGACTTCAGCGTCACGCGACGATCCCTGCTGCGCACGGCCGCGGCCGTGGGTGGAGGTGTCGCCGTCACCCAGATGTTCGGCGAGTCGATGATGCAGACCTCCTTCGCCGGCACCCGGGGCGGGAACACCATGGTGGTGATCAGCCTGCGCGGCGGTGTCGACGGCCTCGGTGTCGTCGTACCGCACGGCGATCCCGGGTACTACTCCGCACGCCCCACGACCTCCGTGGCTGCCAGCCAGCTGCTGTGCGCCGACTCCATGTTCGGCCTGCACCCCAAGCTGGCTCCGCTGGCCAAGTACTGGTCCTCCGGGGAGCTCGCGGCCGTCCAGGCCGTGGGCCTGCCGGTGGCGAACCGTTCGCACTTCTCAGCGATCGAGGAGGTCGAGGACGCCGCCCCCGGCTCGTCGCTGCGGTCCGGGTGGGTCAACCGGATGGTCGGTCTGTCCAACACCCACGCGAGCCCACCCCTCTTCGACGCCGTCCAGCTCGGCATGAACTTCCCCACCAGCGCACTGACCGGCGATCGCCCCACCCTGGCCACCGACGACCTGAGCGGCCTGCAGATCAACGGCCTCGACAGCTACGGCGCCCAGCGCTACGCCGCCCTGCAGACGATCTGGGGAGGCGCACAGGGGCCGTTGGCCGAGGGAGCCGCGGAGGCGGTCTCGATCTCCAAGGGCCCCGGCAAGACGTTGGCCACGATGGCGGACAACAAGGCCGTCACCTACCCCACCGTCTGGAACGCCGCGCCCTTCGCCGAACCCCTGAAGAGCGCCGCGAAGCTGATCCGGGCCGACCTCGGCACCGACGTGATCGCGATCGACGCCGGCAACTGGGACCTGCACACGAACTACGGCACGCTCGCGTGGGGCAACATGCAGTCCAACATCGACGGCTTCGCCCAGGCACTGGCCGCCTTCCTCGACGATCTCGGCCCCCTGCGCAGCCGGGTCACCGTGGTGACCATCTCCGAGTTCGGACGCCGCGTCTCCGAGAACGGCAGCCAGGGCTTCGACCACGGCTGGGGCAACATGATGCTGCTCGCCGGTGCGGGGGTGAAGGGCGGCAAGTACTACGGCAGCTGGCCCGGCCTCGGTCCCTCGGCACTCGCCGAGGGTGACCTCAAGGTCACCACCGACTACCGCAGCGTCCTCGGCGAGATCGTCAACCGCAGGTTCCCCGACCGCTCGGTCTCCCAGCTGTTCCCGGGGCTGACCTACTCACCGCTGGGGTTCATGAGCTGACCGCTTCGGCCGGTGTCGCACACTGGAACCATGCTCAACCGCGAGCTCGCCGTCGCACTGCGCGACGCCGGCCTGACCTGGACGCCGCAGAACGGCGACCGGTTCGTCGTACCGGACCGGGACCTCGACGAGATGGTCTTCGTGCTCAGCGACATGGTGGTCGAGGAGGTGCGGATGCCTGACGGCACCCACGTCCTGGCGTTCAACGGCACCACCGAGTGGGCGCTCGACGCACTCGAGGCCTCCGAGGCGATCTGGGTCCCCAGCGAGGCCCAGCTGCGCGAGCGCCTTGACGACGAGTTCGAGTCCCTGGAGCGGCTCGACGCTCCCTCCGGTGGGTTCGCGGTGACGGCCGCGGGTGTGCGCCACGTGGACGTCTCCGCCGCGAACGCCTACGCGCGGGCGCTCCTGCATCGGCTACTGGGGGCCTGAGCGGTCCGCCGCGCGATGGCTTGTCAGGGGTTAGCGTGCAGCATGCGACGCCTTCCTCGACCCGTCCCGTTCGGCATCAGCCTGCTGGCCCTCGGCCTGGCCGTCTCCTCGGTCGCCGCCCCGGCGCTCTCCCAGCAGCCAGGCTCCACGAGCCGTCATCAGGTCTCCGCATCCTCGGCCGCGCGGGTGCCGGGGCTGCGGGTGACCCGGGTGGTCGGTGGCCTGGACATCCCGTGGGACGTCAAGCCGTTGCCGCACAACCGGTTGCTGATCACCGAACGCACCACCAAGCGCCTGCTGACCTGGCGGCACGGCCACCTGCGTCGGATCGGATTCCCGTCCTCGACGGTGTGGGCGAGCGGTGAGACCGGGCTGATGGGGCTGGCCGTGGACCCGCAGTTCAACCGCAACCGCCGCTTCTACACCTGCCAGGGCGGCTACACGAGCGGCGGCGGCCACGACGTACGCGTGATGGCGTGGAAGCTGGGTCGCAAGCTTCGCCACGCCGTGCTCATCCGTCCGCTGCTCACCGGGCTCCCCTCCACGTCGGGTCGGCACGGCGGCTGCCGGCTGCTGATCATCAGCGGCGGGTCGATGCTGGTCGGCACCGGTGACGCGGCCACCGGCACGAACCCGCGCGACCTCGGCTCGCTCGGCGGCAAGGTGCTGCGGCTGAACAGGTTCACCGGGGCACCGTGGGCCACCAACCCCTACGTGCGCTCGGGCAACCGCAACGCGCGCTACGTGCTCAACTACGGCCACCGCAACGTGCAGGGGCTCTCGCAGCGCCCCGACGGCACCGTCTGGTCCATCGAGCAGGGCACCGACCGCGACGACGAGGTCAACCGGCTCGTCACCGGCGGCGACTACGGCTACAACCCGGTGCCGGGCTACAACGAGGCGGTGCCGATGACCGACCAGGGACTGCCGGGCACCCAGATCGCGGCGAAGTGGCGCTCGGGGTTCCCGACCCGGGCCACTTCGGGGGGCACCTGGGTCCGCGGCAAGAAGTGGGGGCTCTACCGGGGCATGCTCGCGGTCGCGACGCTGAAGGACGCCCGGATGCTGTTCATGCGCTTCGACGCGGCCGGCACCTTCCGCTACCTGGTCACCCCGGCTGCGTTGACGAGGTTCGGCCGGCTGCGCTCGGTGACCCAGCTGCCGAAGGGTGACCTGCTGGTGACGACCTCGAACGGCGGCGGGCGCGACTCCGTGCTGCGGGTGCACCCGCAGGGCTGAGCAGCGCTCAGCGGCCCCAGCCGAGCTGGCTGGTGCCGAGGACGATCACCGGCAGCCAGACGACGAAGCCGAGCACGGCCAGCCAGGGCACGCGACCCGGGTGCGTCACCCACCAGCGCGACCCGACGGCGATCAGGACCACCCACAGGAGGACCAGCAGGAGGGTCACCCACCACGGGGCGATGCCGGCGGTGCCGACGTCGAGGAACAGCACGCAGGCCAGGGCGGCCATCCCCACGAAGCCCCACTTGGAGACCTTCTGGCGCGCCACGCGCGTCACCCTACGGCGCTGGGCGGGCTCAGCCCTTCTTGCCCTTCTTGTCGTTCCAGTTGGGGTCGTTGTCCCACTCCTCGTTGCGCTGCTCCGCCTTCTCCAAGGCGTGCGACGCCTCGTCCTCGGTGTCGTAGGGCCCGAGACGGTCGATCGGCGCGCACCCGTCAGCCCCCTCCACCGCGTGGTGCTTGACGCAGTACCAGAACTTGGCCATGGGCTGAAAGTACACGCGTCACCCGAACATGCGAATGTCGTTCAGGAGGCTGTGGAGCACCACTCCCGCTGCACCCGCGACATTCGCATGTTCGCGAGTCGCTAGGGTCGCCTCCGTGAACAGCCTCTTCGAGGACTACGGGTCCGGAATGGGCACCGCCTACGACGAGATGTACGACGGCACCACGCTGCGCAAGCCGTACCGGCAGCTGCAGCCCTCGCTGCACCAGATGGGCCAGAGCGAGCTGCAGACCCGGGTCGAGGCGCTCCAGTCGAGCTACCTGGACCAGGGCGTCACCTTCGACATCGGCGGCGAGGAGCGCGCGTTCCCGCTCGACGTGCTGCCACGCGTGATCGAGATGGACCAGTGGGCCAAGGTCGAGGCCGGCGTGCAGCAGCGGGTGGCCACCCTCGAGCGCTTCCTCGCCGACCTCTACGACGCGGGCGAGGTGCTCGCCGACCGCGTGGTTCCGCGCAGCGTCGTCACGACCTCCTCGCACTTCCACCGCGCCGCCGCGGGGATCGAGCCGCCCAACGGCGTCCGCATCCACGTCTCCGGGATCGACCTGATCCGCGACGACGCCGGCGAGTTCCGCGTGCTCGAGGACAACGTCCGGGTCCCGTCGGGGGTCTCCTACGTGATGACCAACCGGCGTGCGATCGCCGCTGCGCTGCCGGAGACGTTCTCCGAGCACCGGATCCGTCCCGTCGCCAGCTACCCCCAGAAGCTGCTCACCGCCCTGCGCGCCGCTGCGCCCGCCGGTGTCACCGACCCCACGGTCGTCGTCCTCACCCCCGGGGTCTTCAACGGCGCGTACTTCGAGCACGCCCTGCTCGCGCGGACGATGGGCGTCGAGCTGGTCGAGGGCCGCGACCTCGAGTGCCGTCGCGGGCGGGTGATGATGCGCACCACCCAGGGCCTCGAACCGGTGCACGTGATCTACCGCCGCGTCGACGACGAGTTCCTCGACCCGGTGCACTTCCGCAGCAACTCGCTGCTCGGCTGCTCCGGCCTGATCAACGCGGCGAGGGCCGGCAACGTCACCGTGGCCAACGCCGTCGGCAACGGCGTCGCAGACGACAAGCTGATCTACACCTACGTGCCGGACCTGGTGCGCTACTACCTCGGCGAGGAGCCGATCCTCAACAACGTCGACACCTGGCGCCTCGGCGACGACGACCACCGCGAAGAGGTGATGGACCGCCTCGACGAGCTGGTCCTCAAGCCGGTCGACGGATCCGGCGGCAAGGGCATCGTGATCGGGCCGCACGCCACTCGCGCCGAGCTCGACGAGCTGCGCGCCAAGGTGATGGACGACCCGCGCTCGTGGATCGCGCAGCCGGTGATCCAGCTCAGCACCGTCCCGACGTACGTCAACGGGAAGATGCGCCCGCGCCACGTCGACCTGCGGCCGTTCGCGGTCAACGACGGCAACCGGGTCTGGGTGCTGCCCGGAGGCCTCACCCGCGTCGCGCTAGGCGAGGGCGAGCTGATCGTGAACTCCTCGCGCGGGGGTGGCTCGAAGGACACCTGGGTGCTGGCCGGCACCGGCCGCTCCCCGGTCCCCGCACCTCCCGAGCGGGTGGAGATCAGCGCCACCCGGCAGGACGTCGGCCCCGCGCTCGACTCGTTCTCCTCCCAGCACGACCAGCAGCAACAGCAGCAGCAGGTCGCCGTCGCCCCGCAGGGAGGCACGGGATGCTGAGCCGGATCGCTGAGTCGCTGTTCTGGATCGGCCGGTACGTCGAGCGTGCCGAGGACACCGCGCGCATCCTCGACGTGCAGACGCAGCTGATCCTCGAGGACCCGGGCGTCGACGAGGAGACCACCTGCCGCAACCTGCTCTCGATCATGGGCGTCGAGCTCGACGAGGAGCAGCAGCGGACGACCCGCTTCGACACCGCCGAGGTGCTGCGGGTGCTGGCCTACGACGTCTCCTCCAGCGCGTCCATCGCGGCCACGCTGGCCGCGGCGCGGGAGAGTGCCCGGCGGGCCCGCGAGACGCTGTCCACCTCGATGTGGGAGGCGCTGAACACGACGTACCGCGCGATCCCGTCAGGCCACTTCCGCTCGATGCGCCCGCCGGTCGCCTTCCGCTGGGTGCGTGACCGCGCGGCGCAGATCAACGGCATCGCCGAGGCCACGATGACCCGCGACCAGGGCTACCAGTTCCTGGTCCTGGGCCGCTCGATCGAGCGGGCCGACATGACCTCGCGACTGGTGGCGACAGCGGCACTGACCTCCGGTGCCGCCTGGGGCACGTCGCTGCGGGCCTGCGGCGCCTACGAGGCGTTCCTGCGCACCTACCGCGGCCTGGAGACCGAGCGCGGCGCGGCCGAGTTCCTGCTGCTCGACCGCCTCTTCCCGAGGTCGGTGGTCTTCGGGCTGAGCGAGGCCGAACGCTGCCTGGAGAGGGTCGAGTCGGCGGGTACCCGGGCCGGCGTACACAACGAGGCGCAGCGGCTGCTCGGCCGGACGCGCGCGGAGCTCGAGTACCGCTCGCTCAGCGACTTCGTGACGGAGCTGCCGAGCGAGATGGAGCGGTTGCAGCGCACCTGTGCGATGGCCACCGACGCGATCACCCGGCGCTACTTCGCCGGCGCAGAGGCGACGGAGTGGCACGGGGTTCGCTCATGAGCATGCAGCTGCGCATCCAGCACACGACGGGCTTCGAGTACGACGGGAAGGCGAACACCTCCTTCAACGAGGCCCGCCTGACGCCGCTGACCCTGCCCGGTCAGATCGTCATCCACTCCCGGGTCGAGGTGTCACCGACCCCGTGGACCTACGGCTACCGCGACTACTGGGGCTCGCAGGTCACGGCGTTCGAGGTGCTCGACCCGCACCAGTCGCTGACCGTGACCGCCTCGGCGACCGTGGCCACCGACCGGACGCCGGCCGGGGATCCGCGGCTGTCCTGGGAGCAGATGCGCGCCGACGACATCTCCGAGGTGCACACCGAGTTCCTCACGCTGCCAGACCGCGTGGCCCCCACCGAGGACCTCGCCACGCTGGCCCGGGAGATCGCCTCGACCAGCGACTCCCCCACGTCGGCCGCCCGCGACGTGTGCGCGCTGGTCTACCGGGAGGTGGAGTACGTCGTCGGCTCGACCACGGTGGACGCCTTCGCGGCCAACTCCTGGACCGGGCGCACCGGCGTGTGCCAGGACATGGCCCACATCGTGATCGGCGCGCTGCGCTCGATCGGCATCCCCACCCGCTACGTCAGCGGCTACCTGCACCCGAAGGCCGACCCGGTCATCGGCGAGCCGGCCCGCGGCGAGTCGCACGCCTGGGTGGAGTGGTGGGACGACGGCTGGCGCGGCTTCGACCCCACCAACGACACCGAGCCCGGCGATCGCCACGTCGTGGTCGCGACCGGCCGGGACTACAACGACGTCAAACCCCTCTCCGGCATCTTCTCCGGCTCCGGCACCTCCCGGATGTTCGTCGACGTCCAGGTGACCCGGCTGCAGTAGGGCTCGCCTCCCGCCCGGGGTTGCGTCGTGGTCTTGCGTCGTCGGCTCGGGTCGTGGTCTTGCGCCGTCGAACATGCGAATGTCGCTGTCCGGACCGATGGGGCAGTCACCTGCCCCCTGCGCGACATTCGCATGTTGGTCGGCGCCGCCATCGCCCTGCAAACGACCGATTGGCGTCCACAGCCACCTGGTCGGGCCATCCTTTCCACAGGCAACCCGACGCCCCGAGCGGCCCGCGCCGACGACGGCCACGTTGTCGCCATGGATCTGATCAGTCAGGTCGTCCTCCTCGGCGGAGTGATCGACCGCAAGACACTCATCCGGCTGCGTGGCGCCCGCGAGGTGGCCCGTGCCGTACGCGAAGGAACGCTGGTCCGCGATCGACGCGGTCGCTACGCGTTGCCCTCGGCGCAACACGGAGTTCGTACGGCGAGCAGCATCGCCGGCGTGCTGTCACACCGCAGTGCTGCGCAGTACTGGGGCTGGGCCCAAAAGACACCGGACGGCTTGCCGGAGGTCACGGTGCCGCGGAACCGGAGGATCGATCGGGCGTTGCGCAAGATCCTGATCCCGCACTGGTCCGACCTGCCCGACGACGCCGTGGTGAAGGGGGTGGTCACCTCGCAGCGGCGCACGTTGGTCGACTGCATGCGCAACCTTCCCCTCGACGAGGCGACCAGCATCGTCGACAGTGCACTCCGTGCCGGCGACATCACCAAGGCGGAGCTGCTCGAGCTGGGCAGGCGACACCCGCGGGCGCGGACGGGCGCGCATCATCGCGGTGGCTGAGCGGGCAACCGGGAAGGCCGCGAACGTCTTCGAGTCCGTGCTCCGCGCCCAGGCGGACCTGGTCCCGGGCCTCGACGTCGTCGCGCAGCTGCCGATCCGGATCAGCAAACATCTCCTGCTGCACCCTGATCTCGTCGACGTCGAGAACAAGATCATCATCGAGGCGGAGGGATTCGAGTGGCACGGCAAGTCGGCGCAGCTGACCCGCGACTGCCGCCGCTACAACACCTTCACCCTCCTCGGTTGGCACGTCATCCGGGTCAGCTGGGCGATGGTGATGTTCAACGCGTCGTACGTCCAGCAGATCCTGCGCGCGGCGGTGGAACTCGGACGATCGCGCCGACACCAACATGCGAATGTTCTTGCAGCGGCGTGAGAATGCTCCAGCACGCACTCTCGCGACATTCGCATGTTCGTGGGGCGGTCAGGACCTCAAACCAAGGAAAACCGGCCGCAAATCGCTAGCCGCGAGGGGTTGAGGCTGGCGTCACGGCCACTGGAACATGCGAATGTTTCTGCCGAGAGACATGAGCGCCACTCGTATCCGTCCTGCGACATTCGCATGTTCGACGGGGTGGGGCGGACACCCACCCAACCCCGGGGTGCGGACGGGCTGGCTCATAGGCCGGGTTCTGTTCGCCGGGTCGCCTCGCGACGACCCGGTTGGCGACCATCCATCTACGCTCACCGTTGCCGGTGACCTCCAGCGACCTACCCACGAGCTCGGGCGGACCACCCTCGAGCGCTCGCTGTCTGGTCTTGCTCCAGGTGGGGTTTGCCTAGCCACGACGGTCTCCCGCCGCGCTGGTGGTCTCTTGCACCACCGTTTCACCCTTGCTCCGTCGCGACGAGTCGCGGCGGGGCGGTCTGTTCTCTGTGGCACTGATCCCGCGGGTTGCCCCGGGTGGGTGTTGCCCACCACCTCGTCCTGTGGAGCCCGGACCTTCCTCGGCGGGCTCCGCAGAGCCCGACGCGGTCGCCCGGCCAGCCCGTCCGCCCGGCAAGGATAGGGCAGGCCCGGACGACCCGGCCGCGGACGAGTCACAACGGACCCGAAAGTCCGTTTATTGCGCGAAGGGGATATTGGGGATTTATCCCGGTTCTTCCCGGTATTTTTGTGCCGGGGAGGGACTGCATGAGCATCGAGATCTCGAGCGTGCCCGGTGGCCACGGGGCTGCGGGCGGCTGGCTGCTGCCGGACAACCTGCTGGAGAGCCTTCAGCTGATCGCCGACGGGGTGGTGGCCGTGGCCGGCTTCGCCGTCGCTGCGATCCGGGTACGGCGCGGCGACGAGCTCGAGCTGGTGGTCGACACCGAGCTGCCCGAGCAGGTCGGCACCCGGATCCCGCTGCAGCTGATGCTCGACGAGCTCGCCGTCGCCGAGGACTGGGGCCTGCTGCGGTTCGTCCCCCACGAGCGCGGTTCCGCCGGTCCCGAGGGCGCCGGCTGGGTGATCCCCGAGATCGAGGTGCTCGACGACCCCGACGCGTGGCACCCGATGGACATGCTGGTGGCTCCCCTGTACGACGAGCACGGCGAGCTGCGCGGCACGCTGGCCATCGACCTCCCCGACAACGGCCGCAGGCCCGATGAAGTGCGGCGGCGGGTGCTGGAGCGGTTCGCCGAGCTGGCCGCACGCGCCGTGCTCTCTGCCTTGGAGCGCGAGTCGCTCGCAGAGCAGGTGGCGATGGCCAACACCGTGAAGTCGATCGTGCGGACCTCGAGCGCCCAGCTCAGCCTCGAGGGCCTGCTGACCGCCAGCGAGCGCACGTTGCTCGACGGGTTCGGCGCCCAGCACCTGTGGATCAAGGCCGCAGCCGATGAGCACCAGAGCGCCGAGCACCTCCCCGAGGCGCTGCGTGAGGTGCTCCCCCCGGAGATCGTGGAGTTCGCCGACCGTGCCGCGCGGTACTGCTGGCACCAGCAGGCGGTGATGACCGTGGCCGAAGGGCTGCCCGTGCCGGACCGGATGGCGGCCCGGCACTTCCGCCACATCCTCTCCCTCCTGGACGACATCGGGATGGCCTCGCTGGTCTTCGTGCCGCTGGGCGCAGGACCCGAGTGCCTGGGCAGCCTCGTGCTGATGCGCAGCGACCCCACCCGCGAGTGGACCGGCATCGAGTGCGCGGCGCTGCTCGACATCGGGCACGACCTGGGTCGTGCGGCGCTCAACGCGCGCACCTTCGAGCGTGAGCACGCGCTCGTCTCGGAGCTGCGTGCCCTCGACGTCTACAAGAGCCAGCTGATCTCGACGGTCTCCCACGAGCTGAAGAGCCCCCTGACCACCGTCGCCGGCCACCTCGAGCTGTTGCAGTCGGGCACCATCCCGATCAGCGAGCAGGCGAGCTCGTCCCTGGACGCGATCGGTCGGGCGTCGAGGCGGATGACCCGGGTCATCGAGGACCTGATGCTGCTCCGCAAGGTCGGCGAGGCCGAGCGGCCCCTGGAGCCCGAAAGCGTCGACCTCTCCCGGCTGGTGACCGACGCGCTCGCGATGACGTCGATGACCATCGCCGCCAAGGCCCTCGACGTCGAGTTCGTCGCGCCGGCTGATCCCGTCCTGGCCCTCGGCGAGCCTGACGAGCTCGACAAGGTCGTGCTCAACCTGGTCAGCAACGCGGTCAAGTACACCCCCGAGGGGCGCTCGATCTCGCTCAACCTGACGACGTACGGCGAGGCCGTGGCCCTGGTGGTCGCCGACGAGGGCATCGGGATCTCGGCTGCGGACCAGGCCTGCCTGTTCACCGAGTTCTTCCGCTCCTCCAACCCCGAGGCGGTCGCCCAACCGGGCACCGGGCTGGGACTGACGATCGTCAAGCGGATCGTGGAGCGGCACGGCGGTTCCATCCACGTCGACTCCTGTGAAGGCGCCGGAAGCACCTTCGTGGTCACGCTGCCCGTGGCGGTCCCCCAGGAGCTCGAGGAAGCCGGCTAGAGGCGGAACTGCACCTTCCGCGTCGCCGGGTCGGCCTCGACCAGGGTCGCCGACACGTCCGTGCCCACCGGCAGCGGCGACGTCGAGCTGATCCGGGCCTCCACGGCTGGATCGCGCACCATCACCGTGCCGTGCCGCTCGTCGTCGTGCTCGGCCTCCAGGACCACCCCGGCGAAGGACTCCCCCACCTGCGGCTGGAGGGTGAGCGCCTCGACGAGGTCGAGCACCGCGTGCTCGTAGGAGTGTGCTCGCTGACCCGACTGCTGCATCAACGCCGGCAGCTCCGCCAGCCCCGCACGCGCCCAGTCGGGCACCGGGGTGCCGGCGCACAGGGCGGCACAGACCTCCAGCCCGTAGCGGTCGACCAGGCGACGCAGCGGCGCCGTCACGTGTGCGTACGTCGAGGCCAGTGCTGCATGCTGCGGCTGGGCGGGCGGGTGCCCGTCGAACGCGGCGTACCCCGCTCCACGCAGCAGTGCGGTGCACGCGACCACCATCGCGGCGTCGGCCGGTCGCGACGGGTCGAGCGACCGGATGAACTCCGCGTGTCCGGTGCCGGCCTGCCAATCCAGCCCCAGCGCCTTGGCCGTACGACGCAGCTTGTCCACCGCGGAGTCCGGCGGAGGCGGCAGCGTGCGCAGGACTCCGACCTGGCCGCGCAGCATGATCGAGGCGGCCGCGAACCCGGTCAGCAGGGAGATCTGCGCGTTCCACGACTCCACCGGCAGCATCGTGCGGAACTCCAGACGCCACCGCCCGTCCACGACGTCGACCTCCTGCTCGGGCATCGGCAGCGAGACGCCGCCGCGGTCGGCCTCTCGTGCCAGCCGCAGCTCCCCGATCGTCTGCAGCAGCGCCAGCGTCGAACCGGCGGCCGCCTGTGCCGCACCGGCCTGGACGCCGTCGTAGTCCAGCCGCTGTCGCGAACGCACCCTCGCCCGTTCGACGCGGGCATCGACGATCTCCCCCGCGTGGTCGAGCCGAACGGTCCACAGGAACGCCGGGCGTACCTGGTCGGGCAGCAACGACGTGGCGCCCTCGCTGAGCACGGGCGGGTGCAGCGGGATCCTGGTGCTCCCGCCGTACAGCGACTCGCCGCGGCGGTGCGCCTCGGCGTCCACCGCGTCGCCCGGCTCGAGGAAGGCCATCAGGTCGGCGATGGCGTAGTGCACGACGTACCCGTCACCGTCGGTGGTCAGGTGCATCGCCTGGTCGAGGTCCATCGACCCGGGCGGGTCGATCGTGACCAGCTCGAGGTCGGTGCGGTCGAGGTCGGGAAGCCGGGGACGCGCCGCTGCGGCCTCCGCCGCGTGCACCACGTCGGGCGGGAACTCGGGCGTGACGTGCTGCTCCTGCTGGATGGTGTCGATCCCGTCGCGGAGCTCGCCGGCACTCGGATCCCGGGCGCTGAGCACGCGCAGGGCCACGCGTACCTCCTCGTCCTCGCGATGTCCCGGCCACTCTAGGGTGGCCCTCGTGCTGATCCTGCTGCCCCCCTCCGAGGGCAAGGCGGTGCCGCGCCGGGGTCGGCCGCTCGACCTCACCCGGCTGAGCTCTCCGCAGCTCGCTCGGGCGCGCGAGCAGGTCCTGACGGCACTGGTCGACGTGTGCCGGTCCGATCCCGCTCGAGCGGCGGAGGTGCTCGGCCTGGGACCCACCCAGGCCGACGACGTACGACGCAACACCGAGCTGTGGCGTGCACCGACGGCACGCGCCGACGCCGTCTACGCCGGCGTGCTCTACGACGCGCTCGACCTCGCATCCCTCGACCCTGCCGCCAGGCGACGCGCGACTCGTTGGCTGCTGATCACCTCCTCGCTGTTCGGCGTGGTCGCGCCCGGTGACCGGATCCCGTCCTACCGGCTCCCGGGCGCCACCTCCCTCCCGGGTCTCGGTCCGGTCGCCGCCCACTGGCGGGCCGTCCTGGACCCCGCCGTCCGTGCCGCCGCCGGCGACGGGCTCGTGGTCGACCTGCGCTCCACGACGTACGCCTCGTTCTGGCGCCCGTCCCCCGACATCTCCTCGCGGGTCGTGACAGTCCGCGTGCTGCACGAGGCGGAGGGTCGCCGTTCGGTGGTGAGCCACTTCAACAAGGCCACCAAGGGCCGGCTCGTGCGTGCGCTGCTCGAGCACGGCGCCGCCCCCGCCACCCCGGCGGCCCTCGCCGACACGATCACGGCCCTGGGCTGGAAGGCCGAGCTGGGCGATCCCACCCGGCACGGCCACCTGCTCGACGTCGTCGTCGAGCAGGTCTGAGCCGACCGGACCTGCCTCCTAGCCGAAGACGTCGGTCGGGCGGGCGTTGTACAGCCGCAGGCTGGACATCGGGATGTCGCCGTCGGGGCCGACGTTGAAGTAGGAGACGACGCTGACCGACGCCGGGGCGAGCTCCATCCGGAAGACCGAGTCGAGCGGCGCCCCCAGCGCCTCGGCCACCAGCGTCTTGATCGGCGTGACGTGGCTGACCACGACGACGGTCTGGCCGGCGTACGACGCGAGCAGTCGCTCCTTGCCCTCCAGCACCCGCTTCTCGACGATGCGGAAGGACTCGCCGCCGTGGGGTGCGGAGTCGATGTCGCCCAGCCAGGCGGACAGCTCGTCGGGCCACCTCTCGCGCACCTCGGTGAAGCTCAACCCGTCCCAGGTGCCGAACTCCATCTCCGCGATGCCCGGCTCCTCGACGATGTCGAGGCCGAGGAACTTGGCCAGGACCTCAGCAGTCTCGCGGGTACGTCGCACCGGGCTGGTCACCAGTGCGTCGAAGGTCTCGGCCATCGGCGCCAGCCACTCCCCCGTGGCGCGGGCCTGGTCACGACCCTCGTCGTTCAGCGGCGGGTTGGTGCTGCCCAACCCGCCGGAGAAGAGCTTGCCGGTCGTCGCGTCGGTGACCCCGTGGCGGACGAGGACGAGCGTGGTCGGCTTGCTGCCCGGCGGTCCCCACCCGCGCGAGGCACGCGGAGTGGCCGGGGCCGGCTCTGCGGGGGCCGAGGAGCCACTCAAGGGCCCGGTGGCGTCGCGGACTCCGTCCAACGCCTCGTTGGCGAGTCGGTCGGCGTGGCTGTTCTGGGCCCGGGGCACCCAGGTGAAGGTCGTCCCCATCGGCGCCAGCTCGTTGGCCCGCGTGGCCAGCGGCTTCATGTCGGCGTGCTTGATCTTCCAGTTGCCCGACATCTGCTCCACGACG
This sequence comes from uncultured Actinomycetota bacterium, assembly GCA_963839835.1. Classification (GTDB taxonomy): domain Bacteria; phylum Actinomycetota; class Actinomycetes; order Propionibacteriales; family Nocardioidaceae; genus Marmoricola. Next base: position 175,387 of record CAWIWO010000008.1, on the reverse strand, counting down.
AGCTTGGAGTCCATCCGGACCTCGATGTCAGCCCCGGGGGCGTGCTCCGCCGCGAGCTCGAGGCCGGCGATCAGGCCGCGGTACTCCGCCACGTTGTTCGTGGCGATGCCGATGGTCTCCCCGCGCTCGGCGATCAGCTCGCCGGTCCCGGCGTCCTTCACCAGTGCGCCGTACGCCGCCGGGCCGGGGTTGCCGCGCGACCCCCCGTCGGCCTCCACGATCACCGACCGGGGCGACGCAGAGGTCACAGGCCGGACTCCGGGGTGCGCACCAGGATGCGGTTGCACTCCTCGCAGCGCAGGACCTCGTCGGCCGGAGCCTTGGCGATGATCCCCAGGTCGGAGGCGTTCAGGGTGAGCCGGCATCCCTCGCACTCGCGACGGCGCAGCGCGGCGGCACCCACTCCGCCCTTCTGCTCGCGCAGCTTGGCGTAGAGGGTCATCAGGTCCTCGGGCATCCCGGCGACTGTCGTGACCCGCTCGCTGCGGGCCGCGGCCAGCTGCGCCTGCACGTCCGCGGCCTTCTCGTCGAGCGCCTGCTGCAGCCGCACGCGCTCCTCGTCGAGCGAGGCCATCGCAGCGGTCTCGTGGTCGAGATGGGTCTGGGTGGCCTCGAGCTCCTCCATCACCTCGAGCTCGGTGTCCTCCAGCGAGGTGATCCGGCGCTGCAGCGACTTCAGCTCGTCCAGCATCCGTTCCAACGCCTTGGGGTCGGCGATCTGCCCGGAGTCGACCATCCCCTGGTCGCGCACCCGGCGGGTCTTGACCTGCTCGACGTCGGCGTCCGCCCGCTTCTGCTCGGTGGTGAGGTCCTCGACGCGGATGCGCAGGTCACGTACGCCGTTCTCCACCTGCGTACGGCGCAGGACGACGTCCTTGAGCTGCTGGGCCTCCGGGAAGAGTCGCGAGCTGGTGGGAGAGCGAGTCGATCCGGGAGTCGAGCTCCTGGACGTCGAGGAGCGTGAGCTGGACGTGCGGGTCGGCTTTCAGGGTGTTTCTCCTGCCTCGGTCGCTCAGGCCCGGAAGGTCCAGGGGTCGGTGTTGAGCGTGCTGACGTCGACCTCCACCGTATCCCCCAGCGCGTCGACCAACCGCCGCCGGAGGACCGGCAGCCAGGTGCTCTCCGCGGCCCAGTGCGCCACGTCGACGAGGGCAGGCGCCTCGCCTCCGTGCTCGCGCAGCTCGGAGGCGGGGTGGTGTCGCAGGTCGGAGGTCAGGTAGACGTCCGCGCCGACGGAGCGTGCGCGGGCGAGCAGGAAGTCCCCGGCGCCGCCGCACAGGGCCACGGTCTCGACGAGCCGGTCCGGGTCGCCGGCGACCCGGACGCCGTGCGCGGTCGTGCGGGAGGACGTGCGGCCACGTGGTCGGCGAAGGCGCTCAGGGTCATCGGCTCCGCGAGGTAGCCGATCCGGCCCGAGCCCCGGTCTGGTTCTGGCAGGTCGGCCAGCTCGATCACGTCGTACGCCGGCTCCTCGTAGGGGTGGGCCGCGACCATCGCGGCGACGACGGCGTCGCGACGCTCCCGGGGCAGCACGCTCTCGATGCGGACCTCCTCGACGGTCTCCAACCGCCCGACCTCGCCGATCGTCGGGTGCGCACCGTCGAGCGGACGGAACCTGCCCTCGCCGGGCGAGCTGAACGAGGCGTGGTCGTAGTCGCCGATCCGGCCGGCCCCGGCGTCCGCGATCGCGGTCGCGGATCTGCTCGGCGGCCTCGAGCGGCGCGAACACGACCAGCTTGTCGAGCGGGGGTCGCGGGTCGGCCTCGAGGGGGCGTACGTCCAGGAGCCCCAGCGTCAGGGCCAGCGACTCCGAGACGCCGCCCGCCGGCGAGTCGGCGTTGGTGTGGGCGGCGAACAGCGCGCAGCCGTTGGTCGTCAGCCGGTGCGCGACCCGGCCCTTGGGCGTGTCCGCTGCGAACCCGTGCACGCCCTTGAGGAACAGCGGGTGGTGGGTGACGAGGAGGTCGGCGTCGCTCAGGATCGCCTCGTCGACGACCGCGCCGACCGGGTCCACGGCCAGCAGGATCCGTCGTACGTCGGCAGCGGGATCGCCCAGCACCAGCCCGACGGCGTCCCACTCCTCCGCGTGCTGGGGCGGGTACCACCGGTCGAGCAGCTCGGTGATCTCACCCAGGGTCGGCATGGGGTGAGGCTACCGAGGGCCGGGGTCCGGGGGCGCTCGTGCGAACATGCGAATGTTGCTTCGAGGGGCTGACGGAGCACCACATCTGCCTCCGCCGCGACATTCGCATGTTGGTGTGCGCTCGGGTCAAGCCAGCACCCCGACCCGCGTCGACGAACATGCGAATGTCACTGACGGGGAGGAAGATCGCCCCTTCCGCCCCCGGCGCGACATTCGCATGTTCGTGTGGTCGGGAGGGGGCAACCGTCCCCCGGGCGGCCAGAGGTCAGTTCACCTGGCGCTCGCGGCCCTCCCAGTAGGGCTGGCGCAGCTTGAACTTCTGCAGCTTCCCGGTGGCAGTGCGGGCGAGCTCGTCGCGGAACTCCACCGACGACGGGGCCTTGTAGCGGGCCACCTTGGACTTCACGTAGTCGATCAGCTCCTGCTCGGTGAGCTCGGAGTCGTCGTTGGTCACCACCAGCGCCTTGATCGTCTCGCCCCACTTCTCGTCGGGGACGCCGATGACCGCGACCTCGGCGACGTCGGGGTGGGAGAAGATCACGTCCTCCACCTCGATCGAGCTGACGTTCTCGCCGCCGGTGATGATCACGTCCTTGCGGCGGTCCTGGATGGTCAGGTAGCCGTCGTCGCCGATCGCGCCGCCGTCACCGGTGTGGAACCAGCCGTCGCGCAGCGCGGTCTCGCTCTCCTCCGGCTGCTCCCAGTAGCCCTCGAGGACGACGTTGGAGCGGGCCAGGATCTCCCCCTCGTCGTCGATCTTGAGCGTCACGCCGAGGGCGGGAGTGCCGGCGCGGACGAGCATGGCGGCACGCTCCTCCGGGTCGAGGTCGTCCCACTCCTGACGGGCCCGGTTGATCGTGAGCAGCGGCGAGGTCTCGGTCAGGCCGTAGATCTGGATGAACTCCCAGCCCAGCTCGGCCTCCACCCGCGCGACCGTACGGGTGGGGGGCGGCGCACCGGCCACGATGATCCGCACCCGGTCGCGACCCGGGATCTCGCCCTCCCAGGTCTCTGCCGCCTCGAGCACGGAGGCCACCACGGCCGGAGCGGCACACATGACCGTCACGCCGTGCTTCTCGACCCGCCGCAGGATCTCGGCGCCGTCGATCTTGCGGATGACGACCTGCTCGACCCCGCAGCCGGCCATCGCGAACGTCATCCCCCACCCGTTCGCGTGGAACATCGGCAGGGTGTGCAGGTAGACGTCACGGTCGGTCACGCCGGCGTGGAGGGCGAAGGTGACCGCGTTGACCCAGGTGTTGCGGTGGGTGATCTGCACGCCCTTGGGGCGCGCCGTGGTTCCGGAGGTGTAGTTGATGGTCGCGGTCGCGTTCTCGTCCGGCTCCCAGGGCTCCGGCTCGACCCCTTCGGCGAACATGTCCGCGTCACTGCCGATCACGAACTTGTGCTCGCACTCGACCGACTTCATCGCGTCCTCGAGCTCGGGGTCGACGTAGAGGACGCGGGCGCCGGAGTGCTCGACGATGTACTTCACCTCCTCGACCGAGAGCCGGAAGTTGATCGGCACCAGCACCCGGCCGTAGCCGCAGACCCCGAAGAAGGCCGTGTAGAGCCGGGCGCTGTTGTGCGAGAGGTAGGCCACCCGTTCCCCGACCCCGATGCCGAGCTCGTCGAGCTTGGCCGCCTGCGCCTTGGCGAGCTCGCCCAGCCGCGCGTAGCTGACCTCGCCCAGCGACTCGGCGGGCTGGTCGGGCTCGTCGACGATGCCGGTGCGTTCGCCGTAGACGGCCAGCGCGCGGTTGAGGAAGTCGGCGGCACTGAACGGCACGATCACTTGTGAGTCACCTCTCACGTCTCGGGTGACGCCACCCTAGTCACGGCCGGAGACGCCGAGAAGGCACCGGTCAGGCGCCGGAGCGGCCGTAGCCGGTACGCACCAGCCGGGGGCGTACGAAGGCGAAGTAGTACGCCGCCCCCAGGGCGCAGCTGACCACCAGGATCGCGCTGGTCACCCGGCGGTCGATCCCAGCGGCGCGCCAGGCGCTCTCGGGCTGGAACGCCGCGTCCACGCCCGCCCACAAGGTGGCCCCGAACAGCAGCAGGATGATCAGCGTGAGGGTCAGGGCGGGCGCCATGCCGGGGACCCTACCCACCGGCGCAGCTGACAGCGGCCCAGAAGAAGGCACAGAGAAGGCACAGCAGAGGGCGCAGAAGTGGGCGCAGCAGGGATCGAACCTGCGACCACCTCGTTGTAAGCGAGGTGCTCTACCGCTGAGCTATACGCCCGGATGGTGCGGGACAGGGCGGCAGACCCCGGTCGCGCGCCGACAGACTACGGGAGCCTCGGGACCCTCGCCGAATCGCCGCGAACGGCTGGGTGGCGGGCGGCTGGGTCCGGACATAGAGGTCGCGCCGCTGGCGTCTCGGGTCACCAGCGGCGCGACAGGAAAAGAGTGCCGCACCGGCTCGCGGGGTCCAAGTAACTTGGCAGAAATGGCCACATTGAACTAGACCAGTGGGCAGACCAGTAGTACCTCCGCACGGGTCGTTCAGCCCGCCACGACCTCTTTCAAGGCCACCGCGTGCTCGTCGAGGTCACGTGGGCGCCCCCGGGGGTTGTGCACGCTCCACCGGACGACACCGCCCTTGTCGATGATGAACGAGGACCGGCGCGGGGCGCCGGAGATCTCGTCGAAGACGCCGTACGCCGAGGCCACGGCGCCGTGCGGCCAGAAGTCGGTGAGCAGGGGGAAGAAGATCCCGTCGCGGTCGGCGAGGGCGCGCTGGGCGAAGATCGGGTCACAGCTCACGGCCACCAGGGTGGACTCGTCGGTCTCGAAGTCACCGAGGCGGTCGCGGAAGCCGGTCAGCTCGCCGGTGCACACGCCGCTGAAGGCGAACGGGTAGAACACCAGCAGCACCGCCTTCTGCCCGGCCCACTGGGAGAGCGTGACGTCCTGGCCGTGCTGGTCGACGAGCGTGAAGTCGGGCGCCGAGTCCCCGATGGCCAGAGTCGTGCTCATGCCTTCATGGTGCCAGTGGGTGCTGACAGCTCACGCGTCGGAGGTCTCCTGCTTGCCTTCCGCGGCAGCCTCGGAGTCCTCGGAGCCGTCCGAGTCCCCGGAATCGTCCGAGCTCGAGCCGCTCGAGCCCTCCGAGGGGTTGCCGTCCTCGTCGTAGTCCTTGAGGTCCTTCTTGAGCACCTTGCCGGTCGCGTTGCGCGGCAGCTCGTCGAGGAAGACGATCTCGCGCGGCACCTTGTAGCGGGCGAGGTTGTCCTTGACGTGTGCCTTGAGCGTGTCCTCGTCGACGTCGCCGTCCTTGACCACGAAGGCGCGCAGGCGCTTGCCGAAGTCCTCGTCGTCGACGCCGATCGCGGCGACGTCCTGGACGTTCTCGTGGCGGGCGAGGCAGTCCTCGACCTCCTTGGGGAAGACGTTCTCGCCGCCGGAGACGATCATCTCGTCGTCACGGCCGTCGATGAACAGCCGGCCCTCTTCGTCGAAGCGCCCGATGTCGCCGCTGGACATCAGGCCGTCGACCATCTCCTTGCCCTCGTCCTCGTCGCCGGTGTAGCCGCCGAAGAGCATCGTGTTGCCCACGAAGATGCGCCCGGACTCGCCGTCCTCGACCGGCTTGCCGTCCTCGTCGTAGATCTTCACCACGGTGTTGTACGGCGCCTTGCCGGCCGTGCCCGGCGCCTCGCGCATGTCCTTGGGCTGGGCGATCGTGGCCCACGCGACCTCGGTCGAGCCGTAGGTGTTGTAGAGGTTGTCGCCGAAGCTGTCCATCCACTTCTCGGCGAGGTCGCCGGGCAGCGCCGAGCCCGAGGCCGCGACCACCCGGAGCTTCGACCAGTCGCCCGAGCGGTCCTTCTCGTCGAGCTTCATGATCCGCTGCATCATCACCGGGATCACGATCATCGCGTCGCAGTCGTGCTCCTGCAGCGTCTCCAGCGACTTCTTCGGGTCGAACTTGCGGGTCAGCACCATGGTCGAGCCGAGCAGCATGGCCAGGTTGAGGTGCGCCCAGCCCCAGGTGTGGAACAGCGGAGCCGCGATGTAGGTCGTGCCGCCGGTCTTGAAAGGCATCTTGGAGAGCAGGGCGACGGCGCCGTCCAATCCGGACTCGTCGCGCGGCGCGCCCTTGGGGGTGCCGGTCGTGCCCGAGGTGAGGATCACCGGACGGGTGGTGTGCTTCGGCACCGGCAGCTTGTCGGCGGAGCCCTTCTCGATCAGCTCCTCGACCGTCGCGTGCTCCCGGATCTCGCCGTCGTGCCAGGCGATCACGCGCTTGAGGTCGGTCCCGGACTCGTCCACGAGCTCGGTGAACTCGTCGTCGTAGACGATCGCGGCCGGCTTCTCGCGGTCGCACACCTCGCCGAGCTGCTTGGCCGAGAAGGCGGTGTTCAGGTAGAGGATGTCGGCGCCGAGCTTGGACAGCGCCGTCGAGGCGTCGACGAAGTAGCGATGGTTGCGGCACAGGAGCGCGACGCTCTCGCCCTCCTCGACACCGAGCTCCTGCAGCCCGTGGGCCAACCTGGTGGCGCGCTCGTCGAGCTCCTTCCAGGTCAGCTCGCCGAGCTCGTCGATCACCGCGACGTCCTTGGGCGAGCGGATCGCCAGCGCCTCGATGCCGCCGGCGAACCCGATGCCGCGCTCGTAGATCGCCTTGGCGACCCCGGCCAGCGCCACCGGGTTGTAGGGGCGGATCACTCCGGAGGTGGTCATCACCCGGAGCATGCGGGCATGACGTAGGGCTTGCTTGCCGAGCTGTTCCAACATGCTGCGGGTGCCTCCTGGTGAGTCAGCGGCTCTTGGGCGCGACCAGCTTCGTCGCCGTCCACTCCTTACCCACAGCAACGGTCGTGGTCGTGGAAAGTCCCGCGATCGGGGCCGCCTCGGCGACATCCGCCGGGTCGACGGCTCCGGGGCGTCCCACCTTCGGGGTCAGCAGCCAGATCGCGCCGCCGCCGGCGAGGTCGGTCAGGGAGTCCACCAGCGCGTCGACCAGGTCACCGTCGTTCTCGCGCCACCAGAGCACCACCGCGTCGACGACGTCGCCGTGGTCGGCATCGACCATGTCGGCGTCGATCGTGTTCTCGATCTCCTCGCGAACCGCGTCGTCGACGTCCTCGTCCCACCCGAGCTCCTGCACCACCATGCCGGGCTTGAGGCCCAGACGGTCCCCCAGATGGACGTCCGCGCCCTCTGCACTCGGGCTCACCGTCTGCCTCCAGTCATCTGATCGTCGTGTCCGCGATCGGCCCCGTACGGCCCATGCGTGTGGGTAGTCCACTAGACGTCGCAGGTCAACGCAACCCGAACGCTCCAACAGCGGCGCCCGTGGACACCCCGAGGGGTGTCGCTGGGTACATTTCGCGACGTGCGTCACGAACCGTCCGACCGGACCCCCGCGCTGGTGGTCTTCGACTGCGACGGGGTGCTGGTGGACACCGAGGTGCTCCAGGTCGCGGTCGAGGCCGAGATCCTCACGGACCTGGGTTGGGCGATGGAGCCCGAGGAGGTGGTACGGCGCTGGATGGGCCGCACCGCCGCGGTCCAGGCCGCCGACGTCCGCGAACGCCTCGGCGACGACGGCGCCCGCCGCTACGAGGAGCTGTCCCGGCAACAGATCCACGATGCCTTCGAGCGCGACCTCGTCGAGGTCGAGGGGGTGAGCGTGCTCCTGGACGTGCTCGACGAGGCCGGCATCCCGATGTGCGTCGCGTCGAGCGGCTCGCACGAACGGATGCGCCGCACCCTCGGGATCACCGGTCTGGCCGACCGTTTCCCGGGCCGCATCTTCAGTGCCCTCGAGGTCGAGCACGGCAAGCCCGCACCGGACCTGTTCCTCCACGCGGCCTCCCGGATGGGCGTCGAGCCGCGGCGCTGCGTCGTGCTCGAGGACAGCGTGTACGGCGTGCAGGCCGGTGTCGCGGCCGGCATGCGCGTCCTCGGCTACGGCAGCGGCCTGGCCGACGCCGACGCGCTCCGGGAGGCCGGCGCGGAGGTGTTCACCCACATGTCCGACGTACCCGCGCTGATCGGCCTGGGCTGAGCCCGGACGGCCTACCCATCGGTAGTTTCGGGACCCTTCCCGGAAGTGACACGATGAACGGGTGAGTGACAACGGAAGAGACCAAGACCGCGGCGATCCCGCGCGCCTCGGTGATCCACGAGGGACTGCCCACCCAGCTGCCCGACATCGACCCCGAGGAGACCGAGGACTGGCTGGCGTCCTTCGACGCCATGGTCGACGACCGCGGCCGGGACCGGGCTCGCTACGTGATGCTGCGCCTGCTCGAACGAGCCAGGGAGCAGGCCGTCGGCGTGCCGGCGCTGCGCAGCACCGACTACATCAACACCATCCCGCCCGAGCGCGAGCCGTGGTTCCCCGGCGACGAGGAGACCGAGCGCCGGATCCGCGCGTTCATCCGCTGGAACGCGGCCGTGATGGTCTCCGACGCCAACCGCCCCGGCCTCGAGGTCGGCGGCCACATCGCGACCTACCAGTCCTCGGCCTCGCTCTACGAGGTCGGCTTCAACCACTTCTTCAAGGGCAAGGACGCCCCCGGCGGCGGCGACCAGGTCTACATCCAGGGGCACGGCTCCCCCGGCATCTACGCCCGTGCCTACCTCGAGGGCAGGCTCACCGAGCAGCAGCTGATGCGCTTCCGCCAGGAGGTCCAGCACGGCGTGGGCAAGGGCCTGCCGTCGTACCCCCACCCGAGGCTGATGCCGGAGTTCTGGGAGTTCCCCACCGTCTCGATGGGCCTGACCGGCATCAACTCGATCTACCAGGCGCGGTTCAACCGCTACCTGCAGAACCGCGGCATCAAGGACACCTCCGCCCAGCACGTGTGGGCGTTCCTCGGCGACGGCGAGATGGCCGAGCCCGAGTCGCTGGGCGCGATCGGTGTGGCTGCCCGCGAGGAGCTGGACAACCTCACCTGGGTGATCAACTGCAACCTGCAGCAGCTCGACGGGCCGGTGCGCGGCAACGGCAAGATCATCCAGGAGCTCGAGTCCACCTTCCGCGGCGCTGGCTGGAACGTGATCAAGGTGATCTGGGGCCGCGAGTGGGACGAGCTGCTCGCCCGTGACGTCGACGGCGTCCTCGTCAACCAGATGAACAGCACGCCCGACGGCGCCTTCCAGACCTTCTCGGTCGAGGACGGCGCCTACAACCGCGAGCACTTCTTCGGCGCGGACCCGCGGCTGCGCAAGATGGTCGAGCACATGAGTGACCGCCAGATCGAGAAGCTGCCGCGCGGCGGCCACGACTACCGCAAGGTGTACGCCGCCTTCGACGCCGCGTCCAAGCACGCCGGTCAGCCGACGGTGATCCTCGCCCACACGATCAAGGGCTGGACCATCGAGGCGCTGGAGGGACGCAACGCGACCCACCAGATGAAGAAGCTGAAGAAGGACGACCTGAAGAAGTTCCGCGACCGGCTGTACCTGCCGATGAGCGACCGGGACATCGACGAGGCCTACGACGCCAACGGTGCGGCGCCGTTCTTCCACCCCGGCAAGGACTCCCCCGAGATCGAGTACATGCTCGAGCGCCGCCGTCAGCTCGGCGGCTCGCTGCCCAAGCGGGTGGTGCGCGCGAAGCCCCTGAAGGTGCCCGGCGACGACATGTACGCAGAGCTCAAGGAGGGCTCCGGCAAGAGCAAGATCGCCACCACCATGGCCGTCGTACGCCTGCTGCGCGACTGGATGAAGGACAAGGAGATCGGCCCGCGCATCGTGCCGATCGCCCCGGACGAGTACCGCACCTTCGGGATGGACTCGATGTTCCCCAGCGCCAAGGTCTACAACCCGCACGGCCAGCGGTACGAGTCCGTCGACCGCAAGCTGCTGCTCAAGTGGCGTGAGGACGTGCACGGCCAGCTGCTCCACGAGGGCATCTCCGAGGCAGGCGCGATGGCCTCGACGATCGCCGCCGGGTCGTCGTACTCCACGCACGGCGAGGTGATGATCCCGTTCTACATCTTCTACTCGATGTTCGGGTTCCAGCGCACCGGCGACTCGATCTGGGCGATGGCCGACCAGCTCGCCCGTGGCTTCCTGATCGGCGCGACGGCAGGGCGTACGACGCTGACCGGCGAAGGCCTGCAGCACGCCGACGGCCACTCGCCGCTGCTCGCGGTGACCAACCCGGCCGTCGTGCACTACGACCCGGCCCACGCCCACGAGGTCGCGCACATCATGCAGGACGGTCTGCGGCGGATGTACACCGTCACCGAGGACCACCCGATGGGCGAGGACGTGATCTTCTACATCACCGTCTACAACGAGCCGATGGTGCAGCCCAAGGAGCCCGACGGCATCGACGTCGCGGCACTGCTCAAGGGGATCTACCACTTCGCGGACGCCCCTGAGGTCGAGGCCAACGGCGACGCTCCTCGCGCGCAATTGCTCGCCTCCGGGGTCGGCTTCCCGTGGATCCAGAAGGCCCAGAAGCTCCTGGCCGACGACTGGGGCATCGCTGCGGACCTCTGGTCGGTGACGTCGTGGAACGAGCTGGCCCGCGACGCCGTCGACGCCGACAAGTGGTCGCTGAACCACCCCGGCGAGGAGGCTCGCGTGCCGTTCGTGACCTCGACGCTCGCGGAGGTGCCCGGGCCGATCGTGGCGGTGAGCGACTACATGCGCGCCGTACCGATGCAGATCGCGCACTGGGTGCCGGGCGACTACCACGTGCTCGGCACCGACGGGTTCGGCTTCGCCGACACCCGGCCGGCGGCGCGCCGCTTCTTCCAGGTCGACGCGGAGAGCGTGGTCGTGGAGACCCTGCGGGCGCTCGCCCAACGCGGTGAGGTCAAGCCCGAGGTCGTCACCGAGGCCTTCGAGAAGTACCGGATCGACGACCCGACCGCTGTCGCCGACGTCGAGCAGGAAGGCGGCGACGCGTAGATGACCGCAGCCTGGACCCGTGCGATCCGGCGCGGCATCGTCCCGATCGCGCTCGGCATCGTGTGCTGGATCGTGTCCTACCCGGCGATCGAGGACCTCGACCCGCTGTTGAAGTGGCTCGGCGTGATCCTGGTCGTCCTCGGCCTGGTGATCATCGTGGCCAGCGCGCGCCGCTACACCGCTGACGCGGAGCGGCCGTCAGTTTTCCCGGGCGCCCGGGAAAACTGAACCCTGGCAGGCAGAACTTCGACCGCCAGCGTTGAGGTTTGCCTGCCTGCCTCGTCCGATTTCAGACGTGGACCGGACCTCCGTCGAGGACAGAGACGACGTATCGGCGCGTCGCGACCGGCGTTGCCAGGTCGGTCCACGTCAGCCGGATGCACCGCCATCCCGTGAGGCGACAGATCATCTCCTCCCGCTTCTTCTCGCGTAGCACGACGTCGACGACGTCCTCGCCCTCCTTGAGGAACTTCTGATACTTGACCTTGCCGTCGAACTCGAGGAAGACACCGAGCTCGGGCCAAGCGAAGTCGACCCGGGCCAGCACCTTGCCCCGGTGATCGCGGATCTTGTACTGCGGTTGGGGAGCTGGTCGTCCACTGCCGCGCAACATGACCGCGGTGCGACTTTCTCCCAATGACTCGCGGCGCCCATCAGCGCAAGCGATTGCCATGTCTGTGCCGAGCGTGTTCGCCCAGAACTTCATGGCCCCCGAACCTCGACGCAGCAGCCTCTTGGAGGTGCGTTGGGTATGCAGGAAATGGTCCATCACCGGTACCGACCTCTCCAAGTCAGTGATGGTGGTGAGGTCGAGTGCGGTGCGAGTAGGCGAGGTGACCTTCACGCCGTGAATCAGCACGATGTCGCGCTCGGTCAGGATGCCCCGGTGCTGGATCACCCTGGCCTCCCTTCGGCCGCCGCGCGCGTCCGTTCGCGTGAGATGGACGTCGTCGAGCGGGATGTCCCACACAGGGGCACCGTGCGCCAGGGCCGCAGAGACGTGTGAGACGACGACCTCGGTCTTGCTCGCGGCGTACGTGACTCGCGCCTGCACCAGGTGTCGATCCCGAGAGTCGAGCGAGTCCCAGACGTGGGTGAGGGCGTAGGCGCCGTTACGGACTCGGACGATCGCGCCCGCGCGGATTGCTCGAGCGATGGTGGCGTCGTTTCCGCCGGCGGCCAGGACGTCCTGGCGCCGTAGTATTCCGTCGATGTCGGCGAGGTGACTGAGTTCCGCGTACATACCGCGACAGTGCGCAATCAGCGTCGAGCAGTCAGCACACGCCGCACGCAGGTGTGGAGATCCCCATCGAGATGCTCGGCTGTGGACGCGAAACGGTCAGGCTGAGCGGGCATCTCCCAATGCTGGCGGGCATTGCTATGCCTGCCAGCGTGCGGCTTACCCGGGCGCCCGGGTAAACCGCGGCGACGGACCTAGGCGCCGCGTCCGCGCAGGCTGGCGACCGGCGCGAGCGGGCGTTCGCCTGCTTGCGCACGGTTGACGGGTTCGGTCGGGCCGTTGCGCAGCAGCGTGCGCCAGCGGCCGCGGTGGTACGACGCCGGCTGGGTCGCGCGCACGAAGGTGTTCAGGATCTTCACGAAGCGCTCGGGATGGTCCTTGTGCGGGAAGTGGCCGCTGTTCGGGATCACCTCGACCACTGCTCCGGGGGCGATCCGGGCGACGTTCTCCGCGTGCTTGACCGGGATCACGACGTCGTCGCTGCCCCACACGACGAGCATCGGCATCGCCTGGGTCAGGTAGGCGCGGTCGACCATCGTGACGATCTGGCCACGCATGTCGACGACCGAGCGCACCACGTGGCGGATCGCGGCCCGGGCCCGTGGGTCGCGGAAGGAGTTGTAGATGTTCGCGACCTCGGACAGGTCGTGCACACCCGGCAGCTTCGAGCGTGACAGGGCGCGCAGCCCGGCCACCCCGGCGTGCCGGATGCCGGGGAGGGTCGCGATCCCCATCGCGGTGTGGAAGCCGGGCAGGGTGATCGCCCGGATGGCGGGGCTGACCTCCGGCCCCAGGCCGCCCGGCGCGACGAGGATCATCCGCTCGGTGCGCTCGGGGAACTGGTAGGCGAACTGCATCGCCACTCCACCGCCGAAGCTGTGCCCGACCACGGTGACCTTGTCGATCCCGAGGACGGTGAGCAGGTCACGCATCCCGTTGGCGTACCCGCCGACGGAGTAGTCGGCTCGCGGCTTCGCGCTCGCCCCGTGGCCCAGCAGGTCGGGGGCGATCACGGTGTAGTGCCTGGCCAGGTGGGGGATGACCGGCGCCCAGGTGGTGTGGTCGCAGCCCAGGCCGTGCAGGAGCAGCAGCGCCGGTCCCTCGCCGGTCTTCACGAAGGCCCGCTCGTGGCCGTGGATCGTGACGCGCTGGAGCTCGAGGGGATTTCCGGGGGCGACCATGCAGACTCCTCGACGGGAGGGCGGGGTGCCGCGCCGGCTGGTTGACGCAACGGACGTGAGTCAACCAGAACTAGTTGCATTTGTGACCATCCGGGTCGCGTTTTCTCAACCAGGACTAGGCTTTCGCCATGCCGCACGAGACGAACGTCACTCGTCCCCAGGCGGGTCGGGACGTCCTCCCGGGGTTGGCGCAGGTGATCGGCAAGGTCACCGAGATCCGACCGGACGAGGTCCAGCCCGACCGCCTCTTCGTCGACGAGCTCGGCATCGACTCGTTGGCGATGGTGGAGATCCTCGAGGGCACGGCGCAGCACTTCGACGTACGCATCGAGGACGAGGACGCCAAGGACTTCGTCCGCGTCCGGGACCTGACGTCGTACGTCGCCGCCCGCCTCTGAGCCCCTCAGACCACCTGGTGGAGCCACCGCACGGCGACCCCGTCGCCGGCGTGACGGAAGGTCTCGAGCTCGTCGTCCCAGGGCTTGCCGAGGAGCTTGTCGACCTCGAGCTCGAGGGTGGTCTCGCCGAGGGCGGCCTTGACGACGGCCGCCTTGAGCCGGTCCTCGGGGATCATGATGTCGCCGTGCAGGCCGGTGACGGCGTGGAAGACGCCCAATGCGGGGGTGGCGGAGAAGCGCGCGCCCTCGGTGCTCGACGTGGGCTCCTCGGTCACCTCGAACCGCAGGTGGTCCCAGCCGCGCAGCGCAGAGGTCAGCCCGGCCGCGGTGCCGACGTCGCCGCTCCAGGAGTACTCCGTGCGGTAGCTCCCCGGCTGCGCCGGCTGCGGGGTCCACTCGACCTGCGGGGCCATGCCGAGGACGCCGCCGAGCGCCCACTCGATGTGTGGGCACAGCGCCGAAGGCGCGGAGTGGACGTAGAGCACTCCGCGCGTGGTGGTACGTGTTGATGCAGTCACCGGGGACCTCCTCCTGCTTCGGCGTCGAGATACGCCTTCCCCAGCGGTCTCGCGAGCAGATCAGGAGTGACCTGTGACTATGTCTGTGAACTTGTGCGCCCATTGTGGCCCACGGGGGGCCCAGATTGCCAACGAACGCGGCACTTCTCTAGCCGGCGTGTCGTCAATGCGCGCTATGTCGACTTTGCTCCGCTGGCCGTGGCACTCCGACGTGGTCCTAGCTCCATCAGCTCGGTCAGCACCTCGGTCGCGACGCCGAGGCCACCGAGGTGGGACTCCCCCGGGATCGTGGTGAAGGTCGCCTGCGGCAGCTGCTGCGCCATGTGCTCGCCGTGCGCGTGCGGGATGATGTGGTCGCCGTCGCCGTGCCACCAGTGCACCGGCACCGCGACGTCGGCGGCGGTGAAGCCCCAGTCGCGGGTGAACAGGATGACGTCGGAGAGCACCGCGCCGAAGTGGAACCGCGACCCGTTCAGCAGGTCGTCGAGGAACATCGCCCGGAACTCCGGCCTGGCCAGCAGCTCCTTGTCCCCGCGCGGCTGCACGGCGGCGTACCCGTCGAGGATCGGCCCGGCGATCGGTCGCACCAGCCGGATGGCCTGCGCCAGGACGAGGCCCAGCGGCACCCGTGCGAGGGACAGCAGCGGGGCGGCGTACGGCGCCAAGCGCGACCAGACCTCCGGAGATCGCGTCAGGGCCCTTCGTGGGCGCGACGCCGCCGAGCACGCCCACCCCGTAGACCCGGTCCGGCATCGCGGCCCCGGCCGCCAGGGCGTACGGGCCGCCACCGGAGAGCCCGATCACCCGGAACGACTCGATGTCGAGCACGTCGCACAGCTCGACGAGGTCGCCCGTCCAGTCGAGGACGTCGCGGTACAGGTGCGGCGTCGAGGAGCCGATGCCCGGACGGTCGATGCCGATGATCCGCAGGTCGTGGTCCTCGGCGAACCTGCGCGCCTCCACGGGCACCTGGCGCCTCGCACCGGGAGTGCCGTGCATCCAGATGATCGCGCTGCCGCGCGGCACGCCGAACTCCGCGAAGGAGAGCCGCCGCCCGCCACGAACGGCGACGGAGCCCTCGAGCCGCGGGCGGTCGACGTTGCTCATGCCGCGGATTGTGGCACGTGCCGTAACGATCCCGGGACGATCAGGACGTATGAAGTACCCTGTGCACCGGAGCCCCCGAGCGGGCGCGCGCGTCCTCTTCGCCGCGACGTTGCTGATGTACCTGGTGACCCTGGTCATCGGGTTCTTCAACCTGCACCAGGACGTGCCCGACGAGGCCGGCGACTTCCTCTTCACCGCTCCTGTTCGGGCTGGGACTGCTCGTCATCGGCGTCGTGGGGCTGCTGGTGGCCGTCCGGCGACCCGAGCACCCGGTCGGCTGGGTGCTGCTCGTCGGGGTCGCGCTGCTGACGCTTCCCGGGCTCGGCGGTGAGTACGGCGTGCGCGGCCTCTACGTGCAGCGGGGACTGCCCGGCGCGGCCGGCGGCGCGTGGCTCACGGAGTGGTTGTTCGTCCCGGTCCTGTTCGTGATGCCCGCCCTGCTCCTGCTGCTGTTCCCCGACGGCCGGCTGGCGACCCCGCGATGGCGGGTCGCGGTGTGGATGGCAGGTGGCGGCGGAGTCCTCTACCTCGTCGCCAGCGTCCTGCACCCGGCCGAGGTCGAGGACACGCCGTTCAAGGGACTGCCGAACCCGCTCGGCGTCGAGGCGCTGACCTCGGTGACAGCGGTGGGCCTCGACGTCGCATTCGCGGCGCTGGCGCTCTCGGTGGTCCTCGGCGCTTTCTCGATGGTGCTCCGGCTGCGCCGTTCACGCGGCGTCGCACGCGCCCAGCTGAAGTGGATCGCGGCGGCGGCAGCCCTCTTCGCGATCGCCTGCGTGACCGGCGTGACCACCGTCGTGGTCCTGGACAGCCTGGCAGGCGCGGTGGTGGTCGTGCTGAGCTTTCCGCTCCTGCCGATCACCGCGGGCGTGGTGATCCTCCGCCACCGGCTCTACGACGTCGACGTGGTGATCCGCCGGACGCTGATCTACGGAACCGTCACCGCGACCCTCGTCGGCACCTACGTCGCCCTGGTGCTCGGCCTCGGCGTCGTCCTCAAGCCGCTGACTGGCGGGTCCGACCTCGTGGTGGCCGGCTCCACGCTCGCCGTTGCAGCCCTCTTCGGGCCGGTCCGCTCCCGGGTGCAGGGGGTCGTGGACCGACGCTTCTACCGCGACCGCTACGACGCGAACGTCGTGCTGGACCGGTTCGAGTCCAGGCTCCGGACCGACCCCGACCTGCAGGCAGTCGGGGCGGAGCTCGTCGGCGCCGTCGACGAGACGGTGCAGCCGACGCACCTGTCGCTGTGGCTGCGCGACCGCTGACCTGACGTGGAGGACCCTCGGGTGTCAGGCGCTGTGCGGCAGTCGGACGGCCGCGGGGTCCACGACTATCCGCGGGTCGCGCACGGCGCCGAACAGCTGGCCGTCCTGCGCCCCGGCTGCTCCCTCGACGACCGTGGCCAGCAGGACGGTGACGTTGTCGTGGCCGCCGGCCCGCAGGGCGGCGTCGACGAGCAGGCCGATCGCGACGTCGTCGGGGTGGCGGGCCAGGACGCCCTCGAGGCGGCGCTCGCTGACCAGGTCGGTCAACCCGTCGCTGGCCAGCAGCACCCGGTCGCCGGCCCGCAGGTCGATGCTCCGGACGTCCCCGACGTCGTCGCGTCCCTCACCGTCGTCCCCACCGAGGGTGCGCAGGACCAGGTGGCGCCAGGGATGCCTCGAGACGTCCTCGGGGTGCACCGTCCCGTCGTCCACGAGCCGCTGCACGACGGTGTGGTCGGTGGTGACCCTTTCGAGCGAGCCGTCGCGGAAGACGTAACCGCGGGAGTCGCCGATGTGTGCCAGGGCGAACCGCTCGCCGTCGGTGACCACGGCGGTGAGCGTGGTGGCCATCCCGGTGCGCGCGGGGTCCTGGCGCACCCCGAGCCGGAGCTGCTGGCGCGCCAGCCTCATCGAGGCGGAGAGCAGGTCCACCGGTGGCACCCCGGGCTGACCCAGGACGCTGGCGGAGACGACGTACGCCGCCGTCGCCGAGGCGACCTCACCGGCGGCAGCTCCCCCGACGCCGTCGGCCACGACCATGCAGCAGGGGTTGAGGAACGCAGAGTCCTCGTTGTGGCCGCGCACGCGCCCGACGTCGCTGATCCCGACACCGGACAGCCGTAGCACCGCACACCTCCTGCCACGCCAACGCCCGACGAGCCTCTCACGGTTCCCCGGGCGCGTCGGTGCTGTTGCGGAGGTTCGGCCACAATGGGCGCCATGGAGTGGCTGCTGCTCGCGATCTCCGTGGGCCTGGTCCTCGCCTGCGGTGTCTTCGGGGCGGCGGAGTACTCCTTCGTCGCGGTCGACCGCGCCGCCGTGGAGCGCGCGGCCAACGACGGCGACCGCCAGGCACAGGGCGTCCGCACGGCGCTGCGCAGCCTGTCCACGCAGCTCTCCGGCGCCCAGGTCGGCGTGACCGTGACCAACCTGGCGATCGGGTTCCTGGCCGAGCCGGCCATCGCGAGCCTCCTCGAGTCCCCGCTGGGAGCCATCGGTGTCCCCGACGGTGCCGTCCCGAGCGTCTCGGTCACCGTGGGGCTGGTGCTCGCCACGGTGGTGACGATGATCTTCGGTGAGCTGGTGCCCAAGAAGATGGCCATCGCCCTCCCGCTGCCGATCGCGCGGCGGACGCAGGGGTTCATCCGCGGCTTCACCACCTTGAACACCTTCCCGATCAGGCTGCTGAACGGCTCGGCCAACGCCGTGGTCCGCGCGGTCGGGGTGGAGCCGCAGGAGGAGCTGCGCTCGGCCCGTGCCTCCGACGAGCTGGCCTCGCTGGCGACCCGCTCGGCGAGCGAGGGCACGCTGGACTCCGAGACCGCCCACCTGGTCGAGCGCTCGGTGGCGTTCGGCCCCCGTACCGCCGGCGAGATCATGACGCCTCGGGTGCAGATGGCCTGCGTCGACGCCACCGACCCGGTCAGCGAGGTGATCGAGCTCTCCGGCGCCACGGGCTTCTCGAAGTTCCCGGTCGTCAAGGGCTCCGCGGACAACGTCGTCGGCTCGGTGCACGTCAAGCAGGCGGTCGCCGTGCCGCGCTCGGAGAGGCACGAGACGCTCGTCCGCGAGGTGATGGTCGAGGCCACCGTGGTCCCCGAGTCGCTGCGCCTCGACCCGCTGCTCTCGTCTGCTGCGGGGCGAGGGTTTCCAGATGGCGATCGTCTCCGACGAGTACGGCGGCACGGCCGGAGTGGTCACGCTGGAGGACGTCGTCGAGGAGATCGTCGGTGACATCGCCGACGAGCACGACCGTCACGGCTCGCGGCTGCGGCAGCGTCCCGACAGCTCGTGGATCGTCTCGGGGCTGCTCCGGCCCGACGAGGTCGGTGACGCCACCGGTCTGGTGCTGCCCGAGGACGACGACTACGACACCGTGGCCGGCCTGCTGGTGCGCGAGCTGGGCCGGATCCCGGCCCGCGGCGACGAGGTCGTCGTGCCGCTGCCCGTGATCATCCCCGAGGACGACGACGAGGAGCCCGTGCAGGAGCACGTGCTGATGCGCGTGGAGCGGATGGACGGCCTGCGGGTCGACCGGATCTCGCTGCGCAAGCTGGAGGACGCCTCGTGAGCACCCCGGGCGGGCTCTGGCTCGCGCTGGTCCTGCTGCTCGGCAACGCCTACTTCGTCGGTGCGGAGTTCGCGCTCGTGTCGGCCCGTCGTACCAAGGTGGAGCCGAAGGCGGCAGCGGGCTCCCGCGTCGCCCGTACGACGCTGCGTGCCATGGAGCAGCTCTCCCTGATGATCGCCGCGGCCCAGTTCGGGATCACCGTCTGCTCGCTCGGCCTCGGCGCCGTCGCCGAGCCGGCCCTGGCACACCTGATCCAGCCGGTCGCCGAGCTGGTGCACCTGCCCGACTCGTGGCTGCACCCGCTGTCGTTCGCGATCGCGCTGGCGCTGGTCGTCTACCTGCACGTCGTGCTCGGGGAGATGGTGCCCAAGAACCTCGCGCTCGCCGGGCCGGAGCGCGCCGCGATGGCCCTCGGTCCCCCGATGGTCGCGATGGTGACCGTGCTCAGGCCGATCGTCCGCGGTCTCGACTCGGTCGCCAACGGCGTCGTGCGGCTGCTGCGGATCGAGCCCCGCACGGAGGTCACCTCCACCTTCACCCTGCAGGAGGTGGAGGCGATGGTCGACGAGTCGCGCGACGAGGGGATGCTCGACCAGAGCGAGTACGAACGACTCTCCGGCGCCCTGGGGTTCACCTCGCGGACCGTGGCCGAGGTGATGCTGCCGCTGGACCGGGTGGAGACCGTCGACCGCGGTGCCCGGGCCTACGACGTGGAGCTGCGGTGCGCGGAGACCGGCTACTCGCGCTTCCCGGTCGTCGGCCCCGACGGGACCCTGACCGGCTACCTGCACATCAAGGACGTGCTCCAGGCCGATCCGCACGGCCGGGCCCGCGTCGTCGAGGACACCTGGGTCCGGCCGCTGGCGAGCGTCCGGGTCACCGACACGCTGGTCAGTGCGCTGCAGATCCTCCAGGCCAAGGGCGCCCACATGGCGCGCGTGGTCGACGAGGCCGGCGCCGTGGTCGGCGTGGCCACCCTCGAGGACGTCATCGAGGAGCTGGTCGGCGAGATCCGCGACGCCGCGCACGCCGAGGGTCACTGAGGTTCGGTCGCCGGCAGCCGCGTGCTCGGTTCAGCCGGTCGCCGAGTACCGCATGTAACGCGCTGTTAATCGCGGCTTCACACCCGTTCTATCGCGTGCTTCTGCGGCAATAACTCCGCGTTACATGCAGCTCTGCGCCGCCTCCACCCGGTCGCGGTCGCCGGCGAGGAACAGGTACTCGACGTTGCGCAGGCGCTTGACCTCGCCGACCTTGGCGCCGCTCGGGTTGTGGATGCCGATCTGCGCTCCGACGTACCTCTTGGCGTCGAAGGCCAGCACCTCGACGCACTCGCGCCCGGCGTCGCGCAGGGCGGAGACCATGGCCTCGGCGCTGATCCACGACTCGTCGTTGTAGGAGACGACCAGGAGGTCGGCGCGCGCGCGGGCCACGAGGCCGGCGAGCGCCGCGGGCATCTGCTGCTTGCTGTTGAACACGCTGCGGGTGGCGTCGTCGTCGCGTGCGTCGACCCGCTTGCAGGCCACGCCGTAGTGCTCCGGCTCGTCCCACCGCACCAAGGTCTCCCAGACGTGGTAGTTGGTGAAGTAGCGGTGCTGGTTGTACGGCGGGTCGAGGTACATCAGGTCCACGGCGGGGAGCTCGTCGACGGTCTGCATCGCGTCTCCGCGCACGGTGCGTCCGGGACCTGCCAGCAGCTCGGGCACCCGCAGCTCGAGCGGCTGGTGCGAGCGCGGCGCCCACCTCTTCAGGTAGGCCATCTGCAGCCCGGCCGTGGAGTCGACCCGGTCGGCGGCCAGCATCAGCGAGGTCAGCAGGATCGGCCGCAGCGGCCCCTTGGGGTGCGAGCGGTCGATCTCGTCGCGGATGGCGTCGATGCGCTCCCCGTTGTGCGGCTGGAAGTAGCGCGCCTGCTCGCAGAACGTCCGGGTGAAGTACCCGCGCCGTCCCGGCAGCGCCTGGAGCCGGGCCAGCTCGTCGGCGACCGCCGCTCGGTCGATCGCCTCGGCGTCGGTCGCCACGTAGCAGTCGCTGAGCACCTCGCTGTAGGAGGCCAGGTCGGTGGCCGTCACGTGGATCCCGCGACGCTTGAGCTCCTGGGCCACCCGCGTCGTGCCGGTGAACAGGTCGACGGCCGTCCGCGCCTCCGCCGCCGTGGCGATCTCCCCCAGCACGGGCACCAGCAGGCGCTTCGAGCCGAGGTACTTGATCACGTCCTGACTCTAGGTTCGACGTGGCGCGGGTGTGGTGGCCGACTCGCTGGGGTACAACCTCCCCGGAGAGACGGGAGACCCTCATGCGTGGCTTGCTCGCACTCATCGTGATCGTGTGGCTCGTGATCGGAGCCGTGGCGGCGTACCAGCGCGGCTACTTCGGCAACGACAACGACGTCAGCTGCAAGACGGTCGGCGACACCGCCCTGACCGTCGTGGCCGGTCCGCTGAACTACTTCGGGGTGAACCCGAAGATCACCTGCGCGACGCCGCAGCCCTCGAAGTAGCTGCTCGCGTCACAGCTCGGCGCGCGGCTCCTGCGCGAGGGCGACCAGGTCGGCGACCGAGTCGACCACGCGCGTCGGCCGGTAGGGGAACTGCTCGATCTGCTCCGGGCGGGTCGACCCGGTGGTGACCAGGACGGTGCGGATGCCCGCCTCGAGGCCGCTGATGATGTCGGTGTCCATCCGGTCCCCGACCATCACGGTGGTCTCCGAGTGCGCCTCGAGGGCGTTCAGCGCGCTGCGCATCATCAGCGGGTTGGGCTTGCCGATGAAGTAGGGCTTGCGGTTGGTGGCGGTGCTGATCAGTGCCGCGACCGATCCGGTGGCCGGGAGCATCCCCGCGTGGCTGGGTCCGCTGACGTCGGGGTTGGTCGCGATGAACCTGGCACCGGCGTCGATCAGCCGGATGGCGCGGGTGATCGACTCGAAGGAGTAGGTGCGGGTCTCCCCCAGCACGACGTAGTCGGGGTTGCGGTCGGTCATCACGTAGCCGATGTCGTGCAGCGCGGTGGTGATGCCCGCCTCGCCGACGACGTACGCACTCCCCCGGGGCCGCTGGTCGTCGAGGAACCGTGCGGTCGCCAGGGCCGAGGTCCAGATCGACTCCTCCGGTACGTCGATGCCGCTGGCCAGCAGCCGCGCCCGCAGGTCGCGCGGGGTGAAGATCGAGTTGTTGGTGAGCACCATGAACTTCTTGTGCGACGCCTTCAGCGCCTCGATGAACTCGGTGGCCCCGGCGATCGGGTCCTCCTCGTGCACCAGCACGCCGTCCATGTCGGTCAGCCACGTCTCGATCGGGCGGGTGTCCATGGCGCCCATGCTTCCACGTCAGCCGATCCCGCTTCGGACGCGCGCGCACCTCGCAGCTGCGTGAGGCCGACGGTGAACAGCGCCAGGTAGAGCAGGTAGTCGGGCAGGAGCGAGACTGCTCCCTGGAGACCCGCGGCGCCGAGGAAGGGCACGACCAGGAACAGGATGCCGACCCAACGGGGAAGGGCTCGGGCTCGCAGGACAGCCACCCCCAGGCAGACCATTCCCACGAGAAGCACCAGGAGTGCGGGGAGCTCGTAGAGCGCCAACCCGGGGAGGTCGGCGCTGGGGATGCCACCGTGCGCCGCCAGGTAGGGCTTCACGAAGCCCTCGACAGTGCCCTCGCCGATGTTCAGGACCGCCAGTGGAACCAGCACCCCGACGTACCCGATCCGGGTGAGCACGGGCGCCCCACCTCGCTGGGCGTGCACGAGGACGGGCAGCCCGAGCAGGACGATCACGTTGCCCAGGAGGGCAATCGTGTACAGCGTCACCCACGACGAGCCGCCGAAGCGCTCGTCCCCGCTGCCGTTGAGGGCGAAGGCGGAGGCGTAACCAGCAGTGGCGACGACGCTGCCGACGACAAGGGCCCACGCGGTGAGCCGGGCGTTGACAGGATGCATCTGAGTCCTCCTGGGGCGAGTCGTGCACGGGAACGCGGCGGTTTGTGGCAGGACCAGCGTGGGCGCCCGCGGGAGTCACGTCGTCGTGCAGCAGGATCGAGCCGGTACGTCGAACGTCGTGCACACCCGTCATACGTCTGGACGATGCGGTGCGGGTAGTCCTCGCGTTACCGTCGCCGCGTGGCTGTCCTGGCAGCGGTGGGAGCAACCGGCGACCTCGACGACTCGCCCCGGCTACCCGACGTCGCTCTCGCAGTGGCGCTCGCCGTCGCCGCGCAGCTCGACCTCAGGTTCAACCTCGACAACTCCACCCACTACGGCTCCGACTTCGCCACCGCGGTCGTCGTCGCCGTCACCACCCTCGTGCTCGCCTGGCGTCGAAGGCATCCCTTCGCGACGCTGAGCGTCGTAGCCGGCGTCATCGCGATCCCGGAGCTCTTCGGGACCCTCACGTTCACCCTCTGGGGGCATTTCGTGCCCCTGCTGGTCGCCGCCTACTCAGCCGCTCGGTGGTGCGATGCACGATCCGCGTTGGTCGCAGCGGGCGCAGTCGCCGCGACCATCGTCGTGGTGCTGCTGCGGGTGCCGTCCACGGGATCGGCCGGCAACATCCCGTTCGCGGTCGTCCCGGCCGCCGCACTGATGACCGCGGGCCGGGTGTTGCGCCGCAGGCACGCGCAGGCAGTGGAGCTGGCTGACCGCGCACGCCGCCTCGAGGCGGAGCGCGAGGTCGACGTGGCGGCTGCACTCGCCAAGGAGCGTGCCCGCATCGCCCGCGAGCTCCATGACGTCGTCGCCCACTGCGTCACCGTGATGATCGTCCAGGCCGGAGTCTCCGAAGCGATGCTCGAGAGCTCGCCGGAGGATGCACGCGAATCGTTGCGAGAGGTGCAGACGACCGGGCAGCAGGCGATCTCGGAGCTGACCCGGATGCTCGGTCTGCTCCGTGACCGGTCGGGTGAGACGTCGTACCAGCTCGCGCCCCAGCCTGGAGCCGACCAGCTGCCCGAGCTCGTCGAGCGGTTCGAGGCTTCGGGACTGGGCGTTCAGCTGGCGAACGTCGGAGAGGTTCGTCCGCTGCCACCGGGAGTCGACCTCACCGTGTTCCGCATCGTGCAGGAGGCCCTCACCAACGCGCTCAAGCACGCCGGACCCGGCGCCAGGGCCCACGTCGAGCTGCGGTACATGCCGGATGCCGTCCAGGTCGAGGTCACCGACGACGGACCAGGCACGCCGCGGTGCGGAGGTCGTGGCCACGGGTTGATCGGGATGGCGGAGCGGGTGTCGATCTTCGGTGGGTCCTTCCGGGCGGGGGCCGGACACGAGGGCGGCTTCCGGGTCTTCGCCGAGCTGCCGCTGGAACCCACATGATCCGCGTGCTCGTAGCCGACGACCAGGCGCTCGTCCGCGGGGGCTTCCGCTCGATCCTCGAGACGCAGCCGGACATGGACGTGGTCGGCGAGGCAGGGGACGGGCAGGAGGCGGTGGAGCTGACCGCGAGCACGGCTCCCGACGTGGTGCTGATGGACATCCGGATGCCGCGGCTGGACGGAATCGCGGCGACCTCGACCATCCTTGCCTCGCCCACGCCGCCCAAGGTGCTGATCCTGACGACGTTCGACCTCGACGACTACGTCTACGAGGCTCTGCGCGCCGGAGCCAGTGGCTTCCTGCTCAAGAGCGCTCCGCCGCGCGAGCTCGCCGACGCGATCCGCACGGTCGCCCTGGGGGACGCGCTGCTGGCTCCGAGCATCACCCGTCGCCTGATCGAGGACTACGTGGCACGTCCGCGTCGCGCGGTGAGACCAGATGGTGCGTTCGAGCGGCTGACGGCCCGGGAAACCGAGGTGCTGATGCTCATCGCACGTGGGCTCTCGAACGCGGAGATCGCTGCGAGCCTCTACCTCGCCGAGCCCACCGTGAAGACCCACGTCACCCGGGTGCTGACCAAGCTGGGAGTGCGCGACCGGGTGCACGCCGTGGTGCTCGCCTACGAGTCAGGCGTCGTGCAGCCCGGTTCCGACGGAACTCCGGGCACGCCCTCCCCCCGATCCGATCGGCTTCCGCGGGGCTGAAGCCAGGGCGCCGGGTTCAGGCGTCGCGGCGGTGCAGGAGCACGCCCGCGGCCAGGTAGGCCGCAACGACCCACGCCACCATCACGGCCAGGCCCGGCCAGGGGGCCAGGGCACCGGGGGCGCGCAGGCTCGTGGAGAAGCTCTGGCCGGCGCCCGTCGGCAACCAGGCGCCGAGATGCTGGGCCCAGGCACCGTGGAAGAGCAGGAGCAGCACCGGGAGCACCAGGATCAGGGCGAACAGGGCCACCAGCGACCCGGGCGTGCTGCGCACGATCCACCCGAGAGCGCCGCCGAGCAGACCGATCAAGGTGAGGTAGACCCCAGTGCCGACCACGACCCGCAGCACGTCGGGGTCGGAGAGCGAGTACGTCGGCCGGTAGCCGGACAGGAAGCCCTGGGCGACCAGGAAGCCGCCGATCGACGCCGCGATCATGGCGGTCCCGACGACCACGATGAAGACGACGAGCTTTCCGAGCAGCACCGGCAGGCGCTTGGGTACGGCCGCCAGCGTGGCCCGGATCATGCCCGAGGAGTACTCACCGCTGACCACCAGGACGCCCAGCGAGCCGATCAGCAGCTGCCCGAGGTAGTAGCCCTGCAGCGGACCGGAGGCGACGACGTCCTCCGGGTCGAGCCCGGCCACGTGGCGGGTGTTGTGGCCGATGATCGCGCCGAAGGCGATCATCGCCAGCATCGCGACGAGCAGCACCAGGACCGTCGAGCGGAGGGTGCGGAACTTGAGCCACTCAGACGCGATCACTCGCGGCAAGGTGACGTGCCCATCGACGGCGCCAGTCGGGGTGGGCAGGCGTTGAGGCCGCGCGGTGTGTTGTGCCGTGCCGACGACCCCGCTCATGCCGCGCCCTCGTCGCTCGAGAAGGCATGCTCGTCGGTCCGGTAGTCGACGTTGTCCCGGGTGAGCGCGAGGTAGGCGTTCTCCAGGGACGCGGACTGTGGCGACAGCTCGAGGAGCGTGATCCCAGCCTCTGCCGCCCGGATGCCGATCTGATCGCTGGAGAGACCCTGGACGGTGAGCACCTCGGCGTCGAGGGTGGCTGCTGCGCCCGCCTCCTGGACGAGGCGCGCCAGTTGCTCGATGCCGGAGGCGCGCACCCGCACGGTCTCGACGGCCGCGTCGTCGATGAAGTCGGCCATCGGCTGATCTCGCAGGAGGCGGCCCTGGCCCACGACGATCACGTGGTCGGCCGTCACTGCCATCTCGCTCATCAGGTGGGAGGACAGGAAGATCGTGCGCCCCTCCGCCGCGAGCGCCTTGAGCAACGAACGGATCCACCGGATGCCCTCGAGGTCCAGGCCGTTGACCGGCTCGTCGAGCAACAGCGTGGCCGGGTCACCGAGCAAGGCCGCTGCGACGCCGAGGCGCTGGCCCATGCCGAGGGAGAACGTGCCCACCCGTTGGTCAGCGACTTCGCTCAGGCCGACCAGCTCGAGAACCTGGTCCACCCGCGAGCGAGTGATGCCACTGGTCATCGCCAGCGCCCGGAGGTGGTTGCGCGCCGAGCGACCCGGGTGCACAGCGCGGGCCTCGAGCAGGGCTCCTACCTCGTGGAGTGGAGCGTCATGTGCCCGAGGCTCACGGCCGTTGACCCGCACCGAGCCAGCGGTGGGTCGGTCGAGTCCGACCATCATCCGCATCGTGGTGGACTTGCCGGCCCCGTTGGGTCCCAGGAAGCCGGTGACCCTGCCGGGAGTCACGTCGAAGGACAGCTCGTCGACGGCAAGCTTGTCGCCGTACCGCTTGGTGAGGCCACGCGCTTCGATCACAGAGGTGTGCTCCGCTTGCTGGGGAAGGAGGCCCGATCGGAGAGACTCGGCGATAGGCCACTGCCATCATTGCTCGACGTACCTGACCTGCGGCTGACAACGCCGCCTGGCGTCTGCGGCCAAGGAGGATGTCGATGCGACCCCTGCGGTACTCGATCAACGTCACGCTGGACGGGTGCTGCGACCACCGCGCAGCCGAACCGAGCGAGGCCATCCATCGGCACGCCGCCGAGAACATCGCCCGCAACGACGCGCTCCTGTTCGGGCGGACGACGTACGAGATGATGGAGAGCGCCTGGCGGTTCTCGCCGGAAGGCCGGCCTCCCGACTGGATGCCGCCCTGGATGGAGCCGTTCGCCAGGGCGATCGATGCCGCACCGAAGTACGTCGTCTCGCGCACCCTGACCCGGGTGGACTGGAACGCCGAGCTCTTGCGCGGTGATCTGGCCTCGGCGGTGGAGGAGCTGCGGCGAGAGCCGGGCAAGGGACTGTTCCTGGGAGGCGTGCAGCTGCCGCTGGCACTGGCGGACCTGGGGCTGATCGACGAGTACGAGCTCGTGGTGCACCCGGTGGTCGTCGGTCACGGGCCGACCCTGTTCGCCGGCCTGCAGACCCGCCTCGAGCTCGAGCTCGTGGACCGCGAGGAGCTCGACGACGGGGTCGTGGCGATGCGCTACGAGCCGCGACGATAGGCAACCGACCAGCCGGACAAAACGCCTGGTAGGGCGGGTGGGACTCGAACCCACGACCCAAGGATTATGAGTCCTCTGCTCTAACCAACTGAGCTACCGCCCTTCGGCAGCAGACCTTATCGGGGTGCCCACCGCGCGCCATACCCGTTCGGCGTACCGCCCTGCTGGGTACGGTGCGGGCACGGAGCGCTCCGGATGCAGCGGTGAGGTGGGAGATGGCCATCGTCGAACGGCTGGACCGCTTCCAGAAGCGACATCCCGCTGCCGGGTTCCCCCTAGGCGTCATCTACAAGTACATCGACGACGGCGGCGGGAACCTCGCCGCCCTGATCGCCTACTACGCGTTCTTGTCCCTGTTCCCGCTCCTGCTGCTGCTCACGACGGTGCTGGGTCTGGTGCTGGCCGGCCACCCCCACCTCCAGCAGCAGGTGCTGACCTCCACGGTCGCCCAGCTCCCGGTCGTGGGCCAGGAGCTCGGACAGCCCGACCGGATCGGTGGCGGGGCGCTGGGGCTGACCGTCGGCGTCCTGGGCGCCCTCTACGGCGGCATGGGAGTGGGACAGGCGGCCCAGAACGCGATGAACACCGTGTGGGCCGTGCCCCGCAACAGCCGGCCGGACCCGTTCAAGGCACGGGGGCGCAGCCTCCTGCTCCTCGGCACCGCAGGGCTGGCCGTGCTCGGCACGACGTTCCTCACTGCCCTGGGCGGCAGCAACGTCGGCTCGCTCGGACCGGTGCTGAAGGTCGTCGTCCTGCTCGCCTCTGTCGCCGTGAACGCGCTGGTCTTCGTCTTCGTCTTCCGGGTCGCCACCGCACGCGCCCTCAGCAACCGCGACGTCGCTCCGGGCGCCCTTGCCGCAGCACTCGTGTGGCAGCTCCTCCAGACCTTCGGCGTGGTCTACGTCAAGCACGTCGCGCACAGCGCCTCGGCCACCAACGGCGTCTTCGCCCTGGTCCTCGGCCTGCTGGCCTTCTTCTACCTGACCGGTGCCGCCGTCGTGATGTGCGCGGAGATCAATGCCGTGCGGGTGGACAGGCTGCACCCACGCTCGCTGCTGACGCCGTTCACCGACAACGTCGAGCTGACCCGCGCCGACCAGCGCTCCTACACCGACCAGGCCAAGGCCCAGCGCTTCAAGGGCTTCGAGGAGGTCGACGTGACCTTCCACGACCCCGACAGTGCGCCGGACCCCGACGAGGACTGAGTGGGATCAGCCCGCAGCGGGCGGCGGACCCTCGAAGGGAAGCACGATCGGTGCACGGCACTGGCCGGGGGTGCGCCGGGTCGAGGGCGTTGAGCACGTAGCCCGCGGCCACGGGGTCGGCAGCGATCTCGAAGTGCTCGGTGTAGTCGGTGGCGCAGTGGTCCTGCACGGTGATGTTGGTCATCCCGGGCTCGATGCCGCTGGTGTACGGCGAGACCAGCTCGTCGTGGGTGGTGACGATGTTGGTGTAGGTCACGCCCTTGACCTTCACGCCCCCGGCCCGCATCTTCTGCATGAACGTCGACCCGGTCGACATCTCGGTGCACGCAGCGCAGCCGGGCGCGGAGAACGACTGGCCGTATCCCTTCTGGGCTGCGGCAAGCTGCTGCGGCTCACCCAGGCTGGTGCCGTGCCAGAGCGGCGCGAGCGAGACGTAGGCGTGGACGTACGGCGCACCGCCGAGGAACTTCAGCCAGTAGTCCGGCATCAGGGTGCCCTGCGAGTGCCCCAGGATGTCGACCTGCTTGGCGCCGGTCGCCGTACGCACCTTGGCCACGAAGTCCTTGAGCTCCTGGGCGCTGGTCTCGATCTTGTCCAGGCCCCCGAACTGGTCGAGGCCGGTGGGCGTGCCGGCGGTGACGCCGTAGGTCAGCGCGAAGACGCAGTAGCCGTTGTTGGCCAGCAGCGGGGCGTAGGTCTGCCAGTTGGTGTTCTTGTTGCCGGCGGTGCCGTGCACGAGCACGACCGGGCGTGGGTGCTTGGCCGAGGGGTGGCACTTGAAGTTGTTGGCGCCGGGCGGGTCGGCGTTGGTCTGGGTGCCGGCGAGAATGGCACTGCTCAGGAAGTTGTAGGACACGGGGTACTGCGAGGCGGCGTCGGCCCTGGTGGCGCCGAGGCCCATCACGACGAGGAACAGGGCAAGCAGGGCGGTGAGCGGTCGGCGCACGGGTCCTCCTGGATCGGTGTCTGGGTCGCTCAACGAGCCGGGGCGGCAAAAGGAACGCGTTCTAGTTCCCCTCCGTGCGTGGTCCGCCTCGATCGGGGGTGCCTAGGCTGCCGGGATGACGGTGAAGCTCGTGGTCCTGTACACCCAGCCCGACGACGCCGAGGCGTTCGACGAGCACTACCTCGGCGTGCACGGCCCGCTCGTGGAGAAGATCCCCGGGCTGCAGCGCTTCGAGGGAGCCCGCTTCGGCGCGGCGGCGGACGGCGGGGACGTGACCTACCACCGCGTCGCCGAGCTCTGGTTCGAGGACCAGGAGTCGTTGCAGGCCGCCCTGGGCAGCGAGGAGGGCAAGGCCACCGCGCGGGACTACCAGCAGATCGCGCCGCCGGGATCCCGGATGTTCATCGCCACGGTCGACTAGCTGCCGCGCTTCTCCTTGTGCCGCGGCTTGCGCTTCTCGCCACTGGGTGCCGTGCGCGATGACCGGCCCGACGAGGCGGAGTGTGGCCTGCCGTCGTCGCGGCGCAGGTCGATCAGCACGCCAGAGATGCGCGTGCGGGAGAGCTTGTCCAGCGTCTCCCTGGACAGGTCCGGCGGCAGCTCGACGATCGAGAAGCCCGGCTTGATGTCGATGCGGCCGAAGTCCTTGCGCTTGAGGCCGCCCTCGTTGGCGAGCGCTCCGACGATCTGCCGCGGCTCCACCCGGTGGCGCTTGCCGACCGCGATCCGCCACTGCACCAGCTCCCCCGAGGGCTCGCGACGGGGACGCTGCTCGGCGGGCGGTTCCGGAAGGTTCTCCAGCAGCAGCGGCTCGCCACCCTGTGCGAGCACGGCGATCGCCGCGGCGATGTCCTCGGCGGCGACGTCGTGCTCCTGCTCGTAGGCCCGCACCAGCTCGCGGAAGACCCCGACCTGGGTGTCCCCGAGCGCCTGGGTGATCGCCTCGGTGAACTTCGCGACGCGCGTCGCGTTCACGTCCTCGATCGTGGGCAGCCGCATCTGCTCCAGCGTCGTCCGGTTCGCCTTCTCGATCGCGCGCAGCAGGTGCTGCTCGCGCGGGGTGACGAACGAGATCGCCTGGCCGCTGCGACCCGCGCGCCCGGTGCGGCCGATCCGGTGCACGTAGGACTCGGTGTCGGTGGGGATGTCGTGGTTGATCACGTGGCTCACCCGCTCGACGTCGAGCCCACGGGCGGCGACATCGGTGGCGACGAGGATGTCGAGCTTGCCCTTGCGCAGCTGGTCGATGGTGCGCTCGCGCTGTGCCTGGACGACGTCGCCGTTGATCGCGGCCGCCTCGAAGCCGCGGGCCCGTAGTCGCTCGGCGAGCCCCTCGGTGGCCTGCTTGGTGCGCACGAAGACGATCAGGCCGTCGAAGTTCTCCACCTCCAGGATCCTGGTCAGCGCGTCGAGCTTCTGGCCGTGGGAGACCTTCAGGTAGCGCTGGGTGACGTTGGGCGCCGTCGCCGTGCTGGACCTCACGGTGATCTCGGTGGCGTCCGGGGCGTGCCGGCGCGCCAGTCGGCGGATCTGCGCCGGGATGGTGGCGCTGAACAGCGCCACCTGCTTGTCCGCGGGGGTGCCCTCCAGGATCGTGTCGACGTCCTCCGCGAACCCCATGTTGAGCATCTCGTCGGCCTCGTCGAGCACGACGAACCGCAGTCCGCTGAGGTCCAGGGTCCCCTTCTCGAGGTGGTCCATCACCCGACCGGGAGTGCCGACCACCACGTGCACCCCGCGGCGCAGCGCGGAGAGCTGGACGCCGTACCCCTGGCCGCCGTACACGGGCAGGACGTGCAGGCCGTCGATGTGGGCGGCGTAGCGCTCGAAGGCCTCGGAGACCTGCAGCGCGAGCTCGCGCGTCGGTGCGAGGACCAGCGCCTGGGGGATCTTGGCCGAGACGTCGATGCGGGAGAGGATCGGCAGCGCGAAGGCCGCGGTCTTGCCGGTACCGGTCTGGGCGAGGCCGACGACGTGGCGTCCGGCGAGGATCGGCGGGATCGCCTCGGCCTGGATCGGCGAGGGACTTTCGTAGCCCACGTCCTGCAGCACCCGCTCGACCCGCGGGTCGAGTCCGAGGTCCTCGAAACGCGGTTCGGCGCTGCTCTCAGTCACCGGCCAAGCGTAGGCCCCGTAGTGTCGACCCCATGCCTGACTGGAGCGAAGTACGAGCCGAGCACGTCCGAGCGGCGATCGAGGAGTGTGACCGGTTGGGAAAGCGCGAGTTCCTGGCGCGCTATCGCTTCGGCCGCGCGCACGATGCGACCGTGTGGCACGGCGGCGAGGAGTACGACGCCAGGGCGTTGATGGGGCTCGCGTACCTGCGGGCCACCGGCAACACGGTGCCCAAGGAGGAGTTCTCCACCGGCGGCGCCGACTCGGCGGTCCAGCGGCTCGAGGCGCTCAGCTTCGACGTCGTCATCGACGAGACGCTGACCCCGCCCCCGCCCAAGGTCCGTGCGACTGCGACCGCGTCCGCGAGCAGCGCGGCCTCGACCCCGCGACCCCGCTCGGTCCGGAAGGCGGCGGTGAAGGCGCCTGCGGCGCCCAAGCGCGTCGTGGTCAAGGCGCGGCCCACCGGCGTCAACCAGCCCGAGCCGAAGATCTGCCCCCACTGCAACATGGCGATCCCGGCGACGGGCCTCTGCGACAACTGCGACTGAGAAGCGGCGCCCACCTCGACCCACCATGCTTCGAGCTCAACCGGCGAACAACGCCGGGCAGCCGCGCGCATCTAGGCACCGGCGCCGCCAGTCAATAGCCTCCAGACATGAGCGAGATCCCCGCACCCTCACCTCTCGAGCCCGTCGACGAGAGCTGGGAGCGCGCACTGTGCATCGTCGCCCACCCCGACGACATGGAGTTCGGCACGGCCGCTGCCGTCGCCCGGTGGACCGGTCAGGGCAAGTGGGTCGGCTACACGATGGTGACCAGCGGCGAGGCCGGCATCGACGGGCTGGATCCTGAGGAGTCGCGCCGCGTGCGTGAGGCCGAGCAGGTCGCCTCGGCAGCGATCGTCGGCGTCGACGTCGTCGACTTCCTCGGCCTTCCCGACGGCGTCCTGGAGTACGGCGTCGAGCTGCGCCGCGTCCTCGCCGCGGAGATCCGCAAGCACCGCCCCGACATCGTGGTCACCGGCAACTTCCGCGACACCTTCGGCGGGCGCAACCTGAACCAGGCCGACCACATCGCCGTCGGCAAGGCGGTGCTCGACGCCGTACGCGACGCGGGCAACCGCTGGATCTTCCGCGACCAGGTCGAGGGGGGTCTCGAGCCATGGGGTGGGGTCAAGGCGGTCTGGGCGGCCGGCTCGCCGGAGTCGACCCACGCGCGTCGACACGACCGACACCTTCGACGCCGGTGTCGAGTCGCTGAAGGCGCACCAGGCCTACATCGACGGGCTCGGCTGGGAGAACTGGGACCCTGCGGAGTTCCTCGAGGGCTTCGGCCGCGCCACCGGCCAACGGCTCGGTGTCGCCTTCGCGGCGTCGTTCGAGGTCTTCCCGATGGGGTGGGGCGGCTAGGTCCTCCGGAGAGCTAGCTCGGGTCCTGGTGCAGGACGCAGAACTCGTTGCCCTCGGGGTCGACCAGCACGGTGAAGCCCTCGTCGCCGGACTGGCCCACGTCGGCGCGCGAGGCGCCGAGCTCGATCAGGCGCTCGACCTCGGCCTCGACGTCTCCGTCGTCAGGACGGAGGTCGAGGTGGAGCCTGATCTTCTGCTGCTTGGTCTCCTCGACCGGTTGCAGCCAGATCGTCTGCTGCCCGGTCGCGGGCCCGCCGGGCGGGTAGAGCATCGCTGCCCCGTCGTCGCCGATGTCTGCGGTCATGCCGAGGGCGGAGGCCCAGAAGAACGCCATCAGGCGGGCTTCGTGGACGTCGAGGGTGAGCTGGGCGATGCGCGCGGTCATGGAATCGCCTTACCCGGCTGCGCCGATCGCATGCGACCGCAGTCTGGCCATGGCTCCCCGGGCTGGACTCGAACCAGCAACATTCCGGTTAACAGCCGAACGCTCTGCCAATTGAGCTACCGGGGATCGCGACGGGAAAGAGTAGCAAGGACGCCGGGACTTGCTAAATCACGGTTTCGACCGTGGATGCGAGGGTCGATTCAGCCCTCGCCGACCTCGGAGCGAGCCTGGATGAGGGCCAAGTCCGCGACCGCGACCACCTCCGGATCCTGCGGGTCCAGGCCGGGGTCGTAGGCGTGCATCCAGCGCACCGGACCTCCGGCGGGGCTGCGGCGGCCGATCACGGTGACCCCCAGCCGGTCACGCACGGGCACCCGTCGCTGCAGCACGATGCTGGCCGTCACCCGCTCGCGGACCAGCTGCAGCAGCAGCGCGGGATCCTCCATCTCGAAGGCGTACGACGGACGCGGCGAGCCGTACTCCCCGACGCCGGTGACCCGCAGCCGCTCCGCGTCGAGGTCCCACGCGGCGTCCTCGACCTCCTCCCAGGGCATGGTGACCCGCTCCTCGGCGGTGAGCAGCACCAGCGCCCGCCGTGTCCCGAGCACCCAGGACCCGTCGTGCGCCTGCGCGAAGGCGAGCACCTTCTCCCCGCGGGCCAGACCGGCTCGCTCGAGCACCTCGGCCGGAACGCCCGGGCGACGGGGCTTCGACAGGCTCGACCACCGCGGCGTCACTGGCTGTCCAGCGCCCACTCCCGCAGGGTGCGCCGGTGCTGCTCGAGCGCGACGAGCTCGCCGAACATGCGGTTGTACTCGCTGGCGTTCTCGACCGGGTTGGTCCGCTGCAGTCGCGACTTCAGGTCGGCGATGCGGCGCAACGCGGTCAGCTCCCGCAACCGGTGCACGTGCTGGTTGACGTAGCCGTCGTCAGGCTCCTTGGCGGAGAGCAGCGGCTCGACGGCCAGCGAGTTCACCAGCGCACGCAGCCGGTCGTCGGTCTGGGCGGCGCTGAGGTTGGCGGCCCAGTGCGCGTCGGCCGCGGTGGGTCCGCCGGAGGCCTCGATGCTGACCCACAGGGCGCGGTAGGCACCGTGGGTGAAGTCCTCCGCATCGACGTCCTTGGTGGTCCGGCCGACCAGCCCGGGATGCTGGACGACCAGCTTGAGCGTCTCGCGCTCCAGCATCAGGCGCGGGTCGCGTGGGTCGGGCAGCTCCGCGTCGTGCCGCCCGGCGGCACCGACAGCCGTGCCGGAAGGGGCGC
Source organism: uncultured Actinomycetota bacterium (assembly GCA_963839835.1). GTDB lineage: Bacteria > Actinomycetota > Actinomycetes > Propionibacteriales > Nocardioidaceae > Marmoricola. The sequence goes on along the minus strand of CAWIWO010000008.1, from coordinate 140,555 downwards.
TCCCGCGGGCCGCCGCTCGCCGTACCTCCCGCTGCACGTCGGCCGGCTCGATGCCGAGCATCCCGGCCAGCTCACGGGAGAACGCGTCGACCTTCGAGCGGTCGCGGATGCTGGTCACCAGCTTGGCCGCCTCGCGCAGCGCGTCGATGCGGCCGTCGGCACGGTCGAGGTCGTAGCGCTGGACGACGTTGGCCAGGACGAACCGGTACAGCGGCACCCGGCGCGCCACCAGCTCACGGACCGCGGCGTCGCCCTCGGCGCGGTCGTCGCGGGAGAGCCGCAGGTCGCACGGGTCCATCCCGCTCGGCTCGACGGCGACGTAGGTCTGCCCGGCGAAGATCTGGTCGCCCTCGAACGCGCGCAGCGCGGCCTTCTGGCCCGCCGCGTCGCCGTCGAAGGTGAAGATCACCTCGCCCCGGAACTCGTCGTGGTCCTGCAGCAGCCTGCGGATCACCCGGGCGTGGTCGTCGCCGAAGGAGGTCCCGCAGGTGGCCACCGCCGTCTTCACCCCGGCCAGGTGGCAGGCCATCACGTCGGTGTAGCCCTCGACGATCACCGCCTGGCTGGCCCGCGCTATCTCGCGTCGGGCCAGGTCGAGGCCGTAGAGCACGTGGCTCTTCTTGTAGATGGGTGTCTCGGGGGTGTTCAGGTACTTCGCCTCGATGCGGTCGTCGTCGAAGATCCGGCGGGCGCCGAAGCCGATCGTGTCGCCGCTGCTGTCACGGATCGGCCACATCAGCCGCCCGCGGAACCGGTCGTAGTGCCCACGGCCGCCCTGCCCCACCAGGCCGCTGGTGACCAGCTCCTCGTCGGTGAAGTCCTTCTGCCGCAGGTAGCGGTGGAGGTCCTCTCCCCCGCGCGGCGAGAAGCCGACCCCGAAGTGGGCGGCGGCGTCTGCGTCGAAGCCGCGCTCGTCGAGGAACTGCCGGGCGGCGAGGGCCTCAGGGGTGGCCAGCTGCTCGGCGTACCACTGCTCGGTGACCTTGTGCGCCTCGACCAGCCGCGGTCGCTGGGGCCCGGTGCGGGGGCGGGCAGGACCGCCCTCCTCGTAGCGCAGCTGGACGCCGTACTTCTCCGCGAGCCGCTCCACGGTCTCGGAGAACCCGAGACCGTCGGTGTCCATCACGAACTTGATCACGTCGCCACCGGCTCCGCAGCCGAAGCAATAGTACATACCGCGCGAAGGGGTCACATTGAACGAAGGTGATTTCTCATCATGAAACGGGCACAGGCCCTTCATCGAGCCGCCACCTGCGTTGCGCAGGGTGACGTAGGAGCTGACGACCTCGTCGATCCGCGCCTTCTCGCGCACCTCGGCAATGTCCTCTTCCCGGATGCGGCCCACCACGAAGCGGAGTCTACGGCGCCCGACCGACGCAGCCACCCGACGAGCCACAGCCTTCGGACCGGCCCGCCCGACCCTTCGGGACAGGCCTTCGTCCTTCCTCAGGGACCCGACCCACCACGGGTTCCTGAGGAGGGCCGCCAGGCCCGTCTCGAAGGACCCCGATCGGTAGCCGCTCAAGACGACGCACGCCGGTTGAGGAACCCTCGCCCGGGAGGTCCAGATTGTTTGAACACTCCCGGAATGGCTACGTGTGGGACATGACCGAGCCAAGCACCCAGCAACCTGCAGCGACCGGGTCGGACCCCACGCTGGGGGCGCTGGTGAACGACCTGACCACGCAGGTGCCGCAGCTGATCCGCTCCGAGATCCGGCTGGCCCAGGCCGAGCTGACCGAGAAGGGCAAGCGCGCCGGGCTCGGGATCGGCATGTTCGGCGGCGCCGGCATCGTCGCGCTGTACGGCGTGGGCGCCCTGATCGCTACCCTCATCCTGCTCCTCGCGCTGGCGATGGACGCCTGGCTCGCCGCACTCATCGTCACGGTCGTGCTGTTCGCGATCGCCGGCGTCCTCGCCCTGCTGGGCAAGAAGCAGGTCGACCAGGCCACCCCGATGGCGCCGGAGATGGCGGTCGAGGGTGTCAAGGAAGACATCGCCACGGTGAAGGGACAGCGCTCATGAGCGAGACCGACAACGGCACCGGGTACCGGTCGCCCGACGACATCCAGGCCGACATCGAGCAGCAGCGCGAGCACCTCGCCGAGACCGTCGACCAGCTGGCGCACAAGCTGGACGTGAAGGCGCAGAGCAAGGCCAAGGTGGACGACCTCAAGGACCGCGCCACCACCGACGACGGCAAGCCTCGTCCGGAGGTCATCGCCGGCGCAGCAGTGGTCTTCGCCGCGTTCGTCGCCCTCGTCTGGTGGCGACGACGGTCATGAGCAGCAGCTCAGAGACGGCCGAGGACGAGAAGCGCACCTCCCCCTCGATGCCCGAGCCGGACGACTCCCGCAAGCCGGACAGCCCCGCCGACCTGACGCAAGCGCTCGTGGTTCTACGTGCTGCGCAAGACGATGCACGAGTTCAGCGAGGACCAGTGCACCGACCTGGCAGCCGCGCTGACCTACTACGCCGTGCTCGCGCATCTTCCCGGCGATGATCGCGCTGATCTCGATCCTCGGGGTCATCGGTGAGGGTCCGAAGGCCGTCAATGACGATCACAAGACACCTCAAGCCGTTGGTCTCCGAGCAGACGTCCTGAAGACCATCACCGAGAACCTCGACAACGTCGTGAACGCCCCGGGCGCCGGCCTCGCGCTGGTCATCGGCATCCTGGCCGCCCTCTGGTCGGCCTCGGGGTACGTCGGGGCGTTCGGCCGGGCGATGAACCGCATCTACGAGATCGAGGAGGGTCGGCCGTTCTGGAAGCTCCGCCCGGTGATGCTGCTGCTCACCGTGGTGGCCGTCGTGCTCGCCGCGATCGCGCTGCTGATGCTGATCGTCTCCGGACCGGTAGCCGCAGTCGGTCGGCAACGTGATCGGGCTCGGCGAGCACGGCCGTGACGGTGTGGTCGATCGTGAAGTGGCCGATCCTGGCGGTGATCGTGGTCGTGGTCGTCGGGCTGCTCTACTACGTGACCCCCAACGTCCAGCAGCCCAAGTTCCGCTGGATCTCGGTCGGTGCGGGCGTGGCCATCGTGGTGTGGGTGCTGGCGTCGGTCGGCGTTCGCGTTCTACGTGGCCGACTTCTCGTCGCTACAACAAGACCTACGGGTCGCTGGCAGGCGTGATCGTCACGCTGCTGTTCCTCTGGATCACCAACCTGGCGCTGCTGTTCGGTGGCGAGCTCGACGCCGAGCTCGAACGCGGACGACAGCTGCAGGCGGGGATCGCGGCCGAGGAGGAGCTCCAGCTCCCCGCCCGCGACACACGCAACATCAAGAAGGCCCACAAGAAGCAGGAGAAGGACGCTGCCGTGGGCCGCAAGATCCGGCGCGAAGCCGAGCGCCGGAACGCAGAAGAGACCAGCTCCGACCAGGAGCGCAAGGAGGCATGAGATGAAGAAGCTGATGTTGCTCGCTGCGGCGGGTGTCGGGTACGTCCTCGGCACCAAGGCCGGCCGTGAGCGCTACGAGCAGATCAAGAGCACGTTCACCAAGGTCAAGGACGACCCGCGGGTGCAGGAGAAGGCCCAGCAGGCGGCCGACTTCGCCGCCGACAAGGCCCCGGTGGTCAAGGACAAGGTGGCCGAGGCTGCCGGATCGGCGACCTCGAAGGTGAAGAGCTCCGTCTCCTCCTCCGGCAGGCGAGTCCACCGCCGACCTGAACCCCGACCGGCTCAAGCTGGGCGAGGACACCGGCCCGCAGGGCACCCTGCCCTAGTAGTCGCCGGTCACCACGTTGGCCAGCGGCTCGCCGCGGGAGTAGCGCCACAGCTGTTCCCGCACGAGCCGGTGGCCGCGTGGGTCCATCGCCGTGCTGTTGCCGCCGACGTGCGGCGACAGCAGCAGGTGGGGTGCGCGCCAGAGCGGGTGCTCGGGCGGCAGCGGCTCGGGGTCGACGACGTCGAGGGCCGCGCTGATCCGACCGCTCTCCAGCTCGGCGACGAGCGCGTCGGTGTGCACGACCGGTCCGCGCGAGACGTTGACGAGCAGCGCGCCGTCCTTGAGCCGCGACGAGCATCTCGGCGTCGAAGAGTCCGGCGGTCTCGTCGGTGCCGGGCACGATCAGGACCACGACGTCAGCCTCGGGCAGCAGCTCGCGGCAGCTCGGCGATCGGGTGCACGCCCTCACGCGCGCTGCGCGCGACGCGTACGACGTCGCACTCGAAGGTGAGCAGCCGCTCCTCGATCGCGGCCCCGATCTGGCCGTAGCCGACGATCAGCACCTGCTTGTCGGCCAGCGACGGACGCTTCGTCGGCTCCCACGACGCCCGGTCCTGGGCCCGGACGAACTCCGGGATCCCGCGCAGGCTCGCCAGGACCAGCGTCAGGGTGAGCTCCGCGGTCGAGGTGTCGTGGATGCCGCGTCCGTTGCAGAGCTGCACCCCGTCGGGCACCCACTTCGCGATGTGCTCGACGCCCGCGGAGAGGGTCTGCACCACCTTCAGGTTCGGCAGCTTCCCGAGGACCTCGCCGTCGGACTCGCTGAACCGGTACGGCGTGACGTAGAGCTCGACCTCCTCGGCGCTCGCCGGCAGGTCGCCGTGGTCGTCGAGGTCGCCGTCGAAGGTCTCGTAGCGCAGGTTCTCGGGCACCTCCCCGAGCTCCTCGAGGTCGAACGGCAGCCAGACGAGGGGATCGCTCACCGTCCTATTCTCACGCCCGGGGACCGAGGCTCGAAACTCACCCGTCGCCGACCAGTCGCTGGTGCCAGGTCAGCGCCGAGGCATCGGTGAGGCTGGCGACCTGGTCGAGCAGCACGCGCGTGCGGCCGGCATCGTCGACCGCTTCGTCGAAGTCGGCCCGGAAGGCCGGGTCGAGAGCGTCGCGCCCCCGCTTCGAGAGCGCCCCGAAGAGCTCGGCCAGCAGGGTGCGCTGACGCTCCATCAGGGCGACGCGGTCCTCGGCGCGCATCACGTAGTGCGCGGCGATGCCCTTGAGCACCGCGATCTCGGTGGCCGTCTCCGGTGGCACGACGAGGTCGGCGGCGTACCGCACGAGCGGCCCCTCGCCGTACGCCGCCCGGGTCGCCTGGTGCACCTGTCCGCAGAAGACGCCGATCAGGTCGCTGGTCAGGTTCTTCAGCGCGGCGAGGCCCCGCCTGCTCCCGTCGTACGACGACCTGGGCCATGACGCCAACGAGCCGAGACGCGCGTGCGCCGCGTCGAGGAGGTCGTCGTCGGCCTCGGGCAGGTACCAGTCCCGCACGGTCTCCCAGACGGCCGAACGGTCCTCGGCGCGGTCGAGCAGGCCCAGGTCGATGCGCCCGCCGACGATGCCGTCCTCGAGGTCGTGCACGGAGTAGGCGACGTCGTCGGCGAGGTCCATCACCTGCGCCTCGACGCAGCGGCGCGGCCCCTCGACGCCGGACCGCAGCCAGGTGAACACCGGGAGGTCGTCGGCGTACACCCCGAACTTCCCGGGCTCGTCGGCGGAGTCCTCGCGCCCCCACGGGTACTTCGTGCAGGCGTCCAGCGTGGCCCGGGTCAGGTTCAGGCCCACCGAGCGGCCGTCGGCGTCGCTGGTCTTCGCCTCCAGCCGGCTCAGGATCCGCAGCGTCTGGGCGTTGCCCTCGAACCCGCCGCTGCCCGCACCGAGCGCGTCGAGCGCCATCTCGCCGTTGTGACCGAACGGCGGGTGACCGAGGTCGTGGGCCAGCGCCGCCGTCTCGGCGAGGTCGGGGTGGCAGCCGAGAGGGCGCGCGAGGTCGCGGGCGATCTGGGCGACCTCGAGGCTGTGCGTGAGCCGGTTGCGGACGAAGTCGTCGGCCTGCGGCCCGAGCACCTGCGTCTTCGCGGCGAGCCGCCGCAACGAGGCCGAGTGCACCACCCGCGCGCGGTCGCGCTCGAACGGAGTGCGTTCGGGGGCGTCCACCCGCTTGGCCGGCTCGTCGACGAGACGCTCGCGGTCGGCGGCGTCGTACAGGTCCTCCCACTCCACGCCGTCACCGTAGTCGGCTGCGGGGACGCGTGAGCCGGCCTACAGCCAGCCGTTGCCCTCGGCGACGAGGACCGCCTCGGCGCGGTTGGCCGCGCCGGTCTTGCCGATCGCGCTGGAGAGGTGGTTGCGCACGGTCCCGGCGGACAGGAACAGCCGGCCGGCGATCACCGCCACGGCCGACGCCGTCGCGGGCCGCGCGCAGCACGTCGGTCTCCCGCGGGGTCAGCGGCGACTCCCCCGCCACCAGGCTGTCGGTGGCCAGCGAGGGGTCCACGACGCGCAGCCCCGCGTGCACCCGGCGTACGGCGTCGGCGAGCTGGGCCGCCGGGGTGTCCTTGACGACGAACCCGCTGGCGCCGGACTTCATCGCGCGGTGCAGGAAGCCGGGCCGGCCGAAGGTGGTCACGATCAGCACCCGCGTCTGCGGGCACTCTGCTCGTACGGCGGCCGCCGCGCTGATGCCGTCGAGCCCGGGCATCTCCACGTCGAGCAGCGCGACGTCCGGCTCGTGCTCGCGGACGGCGTCGAGCACCTGGTCTCCCGAGCCCACCTCGGCGACCACCTCGAGGTCGGGCTCGAGCCCGAGCAGGGCGGACAACGCCCCGCGGACCAGCGCCTGGTCGTCGGCCAGCAGGATCCGGATGGTCACGGGGAGACCACCGACAGCGAGAAGCCGGGGTCGAGGGTGCGGGTCACGACCGTGGCGCCGAGTGCTCCGGCACGCTCCCGCAGCCCGGTGATGCCGTGGCCGTTCGACGCCGCGACCTCCGGCGCCGGCCCGGCGCCGTCGTCGCAGATCTCCACCCGGTCGGCGTGCAGGACGACCGTGCAGCGGGTGGCGTTGCTGTGCCGGATCACGTTGGTGACGCCCTCGCGGATCGTCCACGCGAACAGCTCGCGCTTGTCCGAGGGCACCTCGTCGGTGGAGTTGGGCAGTTCGGCGGCGATCTCGGCCGCCTCGAGCGCCATCCGCGCCCGGGCGAGCTCGCCGGGCAGGCTCAGCTCGCGGTACCCCTCCACCGCGCGTCGTACGTCGGAGAGAGCATCGCGCGAGAGTCGCTCGAGGTCGGCGAGCTCGGTCCGGGCACGTGCAGCGTCGACGTCGATCAGCTTGTTGGCCAGCTCCGCCTTGACCGTGATCACGGTCAGGGAGTGACCGAGGATGTCGTGCAGGTCGCGGGCAAGCCGGTTGCGCTCCTCGGAGACAGCCAGGCGCTGGTTCTCCTTCTCGGCGGCCACCAGCTGGGTATTGCGGATCAGCAGCTGCTGCACCCCCCACACCGCGATGGTCGCGGCCAGCATGCTCAGCAGCAGCCCAGGGTCCGGCGACCATCCCGGCACGAGGAATCCGGCGGCGTAGAAGACGACTGCGACCAGTAGCGCCATCGGGAGCGCCCAGTGCCGCGGCACGGTCATGGCGCAGAGCACGCACAGGTAGACCGCCGTGGCGGTGCCGGGCTGGCCGAGGGCCAGGCACACCACCAACGCGATCACCGCGGCCCCGCCGATCGCGAGGAGGGCGGGCACCAGCTCGGCCTGGGGCACGCCGCCACGCAGCTGGATCCGGCGACGGGCGAAGATCGTCAGGTAGACGGCGGCGAACGCCAGCGTGGCGACGATGCCGACCCAGCCGGAGACCGTGTCGCGGTGCTTCCAGCCTTCCGCGAGCGGCTGGAGCAGGAACAGCGTCCAGATGGCGATGAAGAACAGGCCGAAGCGGCCGGGACGCTCACCTTCGGCGCCCCAGCCGCCGTCGCTCTTGGCCCATCCCACGACGCTCACGGTAATCCGATCAGAGATCCGCTCAGACCCTCGCGGTGTCCTTGCTCATCCGCCAGGCGGCACCCAGGACGAAGAGCGCGAACCAGCCGACGGCGTTGACGACCGCGTACCAAGGAAGCTCGTGGGTCAGCGGCGCCCGGGCGACCTCGGCCACGCCGTACATCGGCGTCCAGTAGGCGATGTGGCGGACCCAGTCGGCGTACTGGCTCAGCGGGATGAACAGGCCGCCGAGGAAGGACAGCAGCGCCAGGCCGGGGCCGAGGATCTGCATGGCGTTCTCCCCGGGCACGACGTAGCCGACGAAGACACCGAGGGCGGCGAAGGTCATCACGCACACCAGGGTCAGCAGCGCGCAGTAGATCCACGTGGACGTCGGCATCTGCGGCTTGCCCTGGATCGCGCCGATGACGTTGACGATGGTGATCGCGAACGCGCCCATCACCAGCGCGACGAAGGCCTTGATCAGGATGTAGACACCCGGGTTCAGCGGGGTCAGCCGGAGCTGGCGCGACCAGCCGAGGCTGCGCTCCATCGCGACGCCAGACCCGGTGGAGGCCGCGATCAGCGCACCGCCGTACAACGCCATCGAGACCATCACGTACGCCGAGACGTTGCTGCCCGGGGCAGCTCCGTCACCCAGCTTCTCCGCCCCCTGGTCGCCCGAGCCGAAGACGAAGAACAGGGCGGCCGGGAAGATCAGCGCGAAGATGATCGTGCGCCGGTTGCGCAGCATCCGACGCAGCTCGATGCCGACCAGGACGAGGTTGAACCCGCCCATCGGCGGGACCTTGCGGGTGGTGGGGTCGATCCCCTGGACAGCTGTGCTCATGCCAGCGCTCCTTCGTTCTCGTCCTGCTCGTCGTCGGCGTGCCCGGTGAGGCTGAGGAACGCGTCCTCGAGCCCGTGGGCGGTGATCTCCAGGTCGCGCGCATCGGTCTCGTTGAGGAGGTACCGCGCGACCGCGTCGCTGTCCTTGGCCCGCACGTAGACCTGCTCGCCCCGGACCTCGACGTCGTCGACGCCGCCGAGCCCGGCGAGCGCAGAGGTGTCGGGGTTGCTCATCGTCGCCCTGAGCGTGCGTCCCACGGCGAGGGCCTTGATCTCCGCCCCGGTGCCGTCGGCGACGACCTTGCCCTGGCTGATCAGGATGATCCGGTCGGCGTACTGGTCGGCCTCCTCGAGGTAGTGCGTCGCGAACAGCACCGAGCGGCCCTTCTGGGCATCGCGTCGGATCGCGGACCAGAAGGAGCGCCGCCCCTCGACGTCCATGCCGGTGGTCGGCTCGTCGAGGAGCAGCAGCGCCGGGTCCGAGAGCAGCGCCATCGCGAACCGCAGGCGTTGCTGCTCACCCCCGGAGCACTTGGCGACTCGTCGGTCCGCGATGGAGGTGATGCCGGCGCTGGAGAGGACCTCGTCGACGGGCTTGGTGTCGACGAACAGGCTCGCGGTGTACTGCACCGTCTCGCGCACGGTCAGGTCCTTGAGCAGCCCGCCGGTCTGCATGACCGCCGCGACCAGGCCGCGCGCGATCGCCTGCCGAGGCGCCATCCCGAGCACCTCGACGTGACCGGTCGACGCCTTGGAGAGGCCGAGGATCATGTCGATCGTGGTCGTCTTGCCGGCCCCGTTCGGCCCGAGGAACGCCACCATCTCGCCGGGCGCGATCTCCAGGTCGATCCCCCGGACGGCATGCACCGATCCGAAGTCCTTGGTGACCCCCTGCAGCCGTACGGCGGGGATGCTGTCTGTCGTCATGCCCTCAGCATGCTGCTCCGGGCGGTGCCGACCGGGGATCACCCGTCACGAAGAGGTCATGACATTTGTCAGCGAGTCGGAGGCTGGCGGGCGCAAAAGCAGTCGCACGCTCCGCGGGTGCGTGGTTGCGTGGTCGCCATGGCAGGCGACCTACGACGTACCGACCGCTTGGGCGTGCTGCTCGACCAGCTCGACAAGGCACGCGAGCTCGCCGAGGTGCGGCTCGCGATGCTCGGCGACGAGGAGTACCTGTGGGAGCCGGTGCCTGACTGCTGGTCGATCAGGCGGAGGGAGGACGCGACCACGGCGCGGGCGTACGGGCCCGGCGAGTGGGTGATCGACAACGGCGCCCCCGACATCCCGAACAGCGAGTACGCCCAGGTGGCACGGGAGATCGCCAGCGGCCAGTCCCTCGAGCAGGTCGCAGGCAACTGGGCCGTGAGCGTGGAGCGCGTCGAGGAGGTCCTGGCACACACCGGACCCCTGGAGCCGGACACGTCGCCGATGACCACGATCGCGTGGCGTCTCGGGCACCTGCACGGCAACTTCGCCGGCACCTGGGAGTGGACCTTCGGGGAGCGTCGGGAACCCAAGACGCTCGTCGACTTCACTCCCTCCGCGGCACTCGCCGTCGAACGCTTCTGGGCCGAGCTGACCCGCTGGCGCGAGAGCATCGCGGACCTCACCGACGAGCAGCTCGACACGGTCGGCCTCTCGCAGTACCCCTACGCCACGGACCCCGTGGAACCCTTCATCACGGTGATCGCGGGCAACAACCTCGAGCTGATCCACCACCTCGCCGAGATCGCCCTCCTCCGCGACCTCTGGCGCCAGCGCTCCTCCTCGACGAGCTAGGAGGTCGGGGTCGTCCCGGCCTGGGCGTCGTACCGCCAGAACGGACGCACGGCGACCGCGCCGACGAGCACCATGACCGCGCACAGCACCGCAGTGCCGGACCAGGCGAAGGTGAGCGTGGTGACGGCCGCGAGGACGCCGGCGCGCAGGTCCCCGAGCCGCGGACCACCCGCGACCACGGAGATGAAGACCCCCTGCATCCGTCCGCGGAGCTCGTCGGGTGCGTAGCTCTGCAGGATCGTCTGGCGGTAGACGGCACTGACCAGGTCGGCGCCCCCAGCCACGGCGAGCAGCAGGACGGCGAGCCACAGGGCGTGGGCGAGGCCGGCCAGCGCGACGGCGAGCCGCCCAGACGACCACCGCCACGGTGAGCGCGACCCCCTGCCGTCTGACGCGTCCGATCCAGCCGCTGAAGAGACCGGCGACGACCGAGCCCATGGCGATCGAGGAGTAGAGCAACCCGATCCCCCCGTGGAAGCGGGTCGCCGCCGCCTGGGGGAAGAGCGCCTGCGGCAGGGCGAGAACCATGGCGGCGATGTCGACGGCGAAGGACATCAGCAGGACCGCATTCGTCGAGATGAACCGCAGTCCCTCGAGCACCGACCTGAGCCCGAGCTTCTCCGACGACGCCACCGGCAGCGTCGGCAGCCGCACGATCGCGTAGAACGCGGCCGAGAACAGCACCGCGTCGATGCCGTAGGCGTAGTCGAACCCGCGTGGGAGACCGACCACGGCACCGGCAAGCAGCGGACCGGCCACGGAGCCCACGGTGCTCGCCGTGTAGTACAGCGCGTTGGCCGAGGCGATCAGGTCAGGAGGGACGAGCGCGGGGACGATGGCCCCCAGGACGGACGAGGACACCGCGACCCCACCTGCCTGCACGGCCACGAGTCCCAGGAGGAGCGGCACCGAGCCGAGGTCGAGCACGCTCTGCAGCAGCAGCGCCAAGGTGACGCTCCAGGTCACCATGACGACAGCAGGAAGAGGCGCCGGCGGTCGAAGGCGTCAGCCGCCGCGCCGCCGTAGAGCCCGAAGACGATGAGCGGCACCAGCCCCACGAGTCCGGTGAGGCCGACGAGGAACGACGAGTGGGACAGGTCGTACACCTGGACGGGCACGGCGACCTCGGTGACGACCGTGCCGACGACGGCGGCACTCTGACCCAGGAACGTGCGGCGGAAGGCCGGCGCCGACAGCGGCCGGGTATCGATGGCAACCCGGCGCAGGACACTCGCGAACGGACGTCGCGGCGCCTCTTGCGACACTCAGAAGCCCAGGCGACGCAGCTGCTTGGGGTCGCGCTGCCAGTCCTTGGCGATCTTCACGTGCAGGTCGAGGTAGACCGGCGTCCCGAGCAGGGCCTGGATCTGCTCGCGAGCAGCGGTGCCGACCTCGCGCAGCCGGGCACCCTTGTGGCCGATGACGATGCCCTTCTGGCTCGACCGCTCGACGAACAGGTTGGCGTGGACGTCGAGCAACGGCTTGTCCTCCGGCCGCCCCTCGCGCATCCCCATCTCCTCCACCACGACGGCGATCGAGTGCGGCAGCTCGTCGCGCACGCCCTCGAGCGCAGCCTCCCGGATCAGCTCGGCGACGATCGCCTCCTCGGGAGCATCGGTGAGGTCGCCGTCGGGGTACAGCTGCGGACCCTCGGGCAGCTGCGCGACCAACAGGTCGGTGAGCAGGCCGACCTGGTGGCCGTCCTTGGCCGAGACCGGCACGATCTCGGCCCACTCGGTCCCGGTCTCCCGGCCGAGCCGGTCGATGGCGAGCAGGTGCTCGCCCAAGGCCTCGTTGGTGACCAGGTCGCTCTTGGTGGCGACCGCGAACTTCGTCGTACGCCGGACCTTGGCCAGCTCGTTGACCAGGAACCGGTCGCCGGGCCCGGGCTTCTGGTCGGCCGGGAAGCACACGGCGACGACGTCGACCTCCGACCACGTGGCGTGGACGAGGTCGTTGAGCCGCTCCCCCAGCAGCGTGCGCGGCTTGTGCAGGCCGGGGGTGTCGACGAGGACGAGCTGGGCGTCGGGGCGGTGCACGATGCCGCGCACGACGGTGCGCGTGGTCTGCGGCCTCGAGGAGGTGATCGCCACCTTCGTCCCGACGATCGCGTTGGTCAGCGTGGACTTGCCGGCGTTGGGGCGACCCACGAAGCAGGCGAAGCCGGAGCGGTGCGGCTGCTCGGTCATCCCGTGCCCCTCGCCTGGTCGTAGTCGGCCCAGATCTCCTCGTCGGACTTGCCCTGCGCCTTGCCGCGCGCGTAGATCGGGCCGGGGTCGACCTTGCGGGCGGCCCGGCCGCGGCTGGCCGACCAGTAGCCCATCGCCTCGTGGTGCCGGTTGTCCCAGCCGAGGTCGTGGCGGACGTGGCGTCGTACGTCGCGCATCTGCGCGGACTCGCCGGCCATCCAGAAGTACCCCGGGCCCTCGGGCCAGCCGTGTGCGCGCACGACCTCGGCCAGCCGGCTCTCGCCCTCGACCGCCGCGTGCCAGTGCACGTCGCCGTGCGGGAGGTAGTCGGGCATCGGCCCGTCCGGGACCTCGGCGTGGATGGTCAGCGGGAGGTCCACCGTCTCGAGGATCCGCGCCATCGCCGGCATCGCGGTGAGGTCGCCGGCGAGCACCACCCAGCCGGCATCGGGCGGGAGCGCGAAGGAACCCTTCGGCTCACCGAGCCCCACGACGTCGCCGACGCAGTCGGTCCGGGCCCAGGTGGTGACCAACCCCTCGTCGTGGAGGACCACGTCGAGGACGAGCCGCCGTCCCTCGAGCGCGCGAACGGTGTAGTAGCGGGTCTGGAACTGCCCCGGCACCGTCAGCGCCAGCCACTCGTCCGGAACCCCGGAGGACGTGAACCCCTCGGGGACCTCCAGCACCAACCGGACCAGGTGCTCGCTCAGCGCCTCCCGCGAGACGACGGTCGCGTCGTACGGCGTCCGGCTGGTCACCCCGGCAGGCTATCGGGCACCTGCGGATTCACTGGTTGGCCGGTGAAACTTGCAGAAGCGCGCGTTAATTCGCGCACTCGGCGCAGTTTCACCGGTGGGCCGGTGAAACTGCGCCCCGCTCACCAGTAGCGGTAGACCGCCAGGCGGCCCTTCTTCTTGCGCATCAGGGTGGCGACGTACATCCGGCGCTGGGCGCAGCCGGCGGTGGAGGTGAGGCAGGCGTCGGTGGCCGGGTAGCCGACGTTGCCGGGGCGCCACGCGTGGTAGGCCAGCCGGAGGTGGCCGACGGTGTCGAGGAACGCCATCGCTCCGCCGGGGCCGGCGAAGTAGGGACCGCTGGCGAGCAGCCGGCCCATCCGCTTGCACGGCCCGGTCACCTTGCGGCAGGTGGCGTAGCCGGTCGCGTAGCGCGTCGAGCCGAACCCGTTGGCGGAGTAGAACAGGTAGAGCTTGCGGTGGAACCGGATCATCGCCGGGTTCTCCACGACATCGCCCTCCCACGCCAGCTTCGGCGCGAGCAGCGGGCGGAAGGCGCTCCCGGCGGCGAAGCCCGACGCGGACCCGTTGAGCCGGCGGACCCAGATCCGGTCGGGGTACCCCTCGACCTTGAGCAGGAGCCACAGCCCGGAGCGGTCGACGAAGATCTGCGGGTCGATCGCGCCGTAGCTGCCGCAGGCGATGGGCGCCGCGCTCGGGTCGACGTACGGCCCCAGCGGCGAGCGGCTGCGGGCCACCGAGATGCACCGCTTGCCGTCGGCGCGAGGCACGGAGTACGCCGCCGCCCAGAAGGTGGTCCGGGGTCGCCGGATCGAGATCTGCGCGACCGAGGGCGCCCACGTCGCAGCCCAGGCGCGGCCCGATCGGGTCGTGTGCTTCTGCGCCCACCGCGCGGGCGTGGGCATGGCGTCGTACGGCGCCGGGTGCGCGGGGTCGCTCGCGGGTGCAGCGGTCCAGGTGCGCAGGTCGGTCGAGGTGGTGACCGGCAGGTCCAGCGCCGCCACGGTCGTCGACGCCGCGAAGTACCGCCGTCCGACGCGCCACACGGTCGGGTCCGGGAAGTCGCCGCGATAGGGCTTGCCCGCGACGAAGGGGTCGCTGCCGACGGGTGCCGGGCGTTGCGGACCGGCCTGTGCCGAGGTGACGTCGCCGAGCAGGACTGCTGCGACGACCAGGACGGCGAGCGCCGCGAGGCCACGCCTACCCACGGTCGGTCACCACCAGCGTCCCGGGCGGGGCCGCGGGATCCGGGCTGGGGCCCAGGGTGGCGATGTGCAGCCGGCGCTGCGGGCAGCCGCCCGGTTGGCTGCGGCACTTGCTGCTCCGCGGGTAGCCGGAGTGCCCGTAGTCCCAGGCCGCGTAGGCAAGCCGCAGCTGCTTCGCCGAGTCGTAGAAGGCCATCGCGCCGCCGGGGCCGGTGACCCGTCCGCCCGTCGCGAGCAGCGGCGTCGTCGAGGCGCGGGTGCACGGCCCGACGTAGGACTTGCAGATCGCGTAGCCGGTCGCGTAGCTGCTGCCGGCGTAGGAGCCGCCGGAGTAGAAGAGGTACCACCGGCCGCGGTAGCCGATCATCGACGGGTTCTCGACGATCTTCCACTCCCACGGGTCCTGCACCTGCAGCAGGAACCTGCTCGGGCCGACCAGGTGCATCCCGTCGACCGAGAGCGGCGTGATCCAGATCTGCGCCTTGGTCCACTTCGTCTGCTCGCTCTTCCAGACCAGGAAGCGGTGACCGCCGCCGGGAGCCTGGAAGAACGACGGGTCGATCGCGCCACGGTTCGGCGGGCAGATCAGGGGGCGCTTGCGCTTGTCGACGAACCCACGACCCGGGTACTTCGAGCGCGAGGTGGAGATGCACATCTTGTGCTTCGTCCCGCGCAGGTGGGTTGCGTAGTAGTGCACGTAGAGCCGACCGATGCGCGCCACGTTCGGCGCCCACGTGGTCGCGCGGGCGTACCCGCCCTGCTTGTGCTTGACCGCCCAGGGCGCCGGCTTGGTCATCCCCTCACCGCGCGCCTGCCAGTGCACCAGGTCGGTCGACCTCAGCACGGGCAGGTTGCGCCCGCCCGTCGTCGTCGAGTACGCGAACCAGGTGTTCCCCACCCGCAGCACCGAGGGGTCGGGGAAGTCACCGCGGTAGCCGTACCCGGACACGAACGGGTCGCTGCCCACCGGGCTCGGCCGCTCGCTGCGCGCGTCGGCGGCACCCAGCGGACCCAGCCCCGCCGCCAAGGCGAGGGCGAGCGCGCCGGCGAGCAGCGCGCGCGCTCGTCGGTCGAGCGCACGCCTTTGCCGGTCGAGCGCAGTCGAGACCATGAACATCCGGCTCCCAAGAGGTGGACAACACCGTGCCGTAGGAGGAACTATCACCCGCCGAGCCCGTCGCGGTCTCGTGAACCGCCGACTGGACTAGAACGTACGGCGCTCGCGCCCCTCGGCCTCGGCGAGCCGAGCGAGGTAGGCGTTGTACTGCTCGAGGTCCTCGTCGCGGCCCGAGCGTGCAACCGCACGGTCTATCCGCAGTCCCTCCCGCCGATCGTCGCGGAACCACTGCACCAGGATCGCCGCCAGCACGAGCACGATCGGCACCTCCCCCATGGCCCAGGTGATCCCCGCACCGAGGTGCTGGTCGGCGAGCAGGTCGGTGGCGTAGGGGCGGTCGAGGGTCCGGTAGTAGCTGCCGGCGAGCACCGTGTCGGTGTTCATCAGCGCGATCGCGAAGAAGGCATGGAACGAGACCACGACCAGCACCAGGCCGATGCGCGCGAACGGGTGCCAGCGCCTCGGGGTCGGGTCCACCCCGATGAGCACCCAGAAGAAGAGGCTGCCGACCGCAAGGAAGTGCAGCTCCATCAAGGCGTGGCCGAGGTGGTTCTGCATCAGCACGCCGAACAGCGGCGTGAAGTACAGGCCGTAGAGGCTGCCGACGAAGATCGCCGCCGCGACGAGCGGGTTGCTGAGCAGTCGGACCAACCACGAGTCGAGCACCAGCTGCAGCAGCTGCCGCAGCCCGCGCTCCTTGGGGACACGCCGGCCGGGCAGCGATCGCAGCGCCAGGGTGACGGGCGCGCCGAGCACGAGCCCGATCGGCGCCACCATCGAGAGCACCATGTGGGAGACCATGTGCGCGCTGAACAGCACGTGGCTGTAGAGACCGAGCCCGCCCATGCTGGCCCAGCCGGCGGCCACCACACCGGCGTACCAGGCCAGCACGCGCCCCAGCGGCCAGTGGTCGCCACGCATCCAGATCGTGCGGACGCCGAGGGCGTAGGTCAACGACACGACGAGCAGCAGGACGAGCATGAACCCGTCGTGGGGAGACGATCCCAGCGCCAGCCGCTGCAGGTCAGGGGCGGGTGGCAGCGGGAAGCCGAGGAGCTCGGCGGCCGGCGACGTGTCCACCTCTCCGGTGGAGGGCGTCGGTGTCCGGGAGAGCCCGACCGCGAGGGCGAACGTGGCTCCCATGACCACCAGCTCCACAGCCGCCACCCGGCGGAACAGGGGCTTGGTCCGCCGTACGTCGCGCTGCACCTGCGCGACGGAGTAGCGGCGGTGCCACCACCCGAACCCGCCGAGCACCAGCAACGCGAGCGCCTTGCACAGCACGAGGACGCCGTAGGAGGAGGTGACCAGGTCCGCCGGCGAGAGCCGGATCGTGGCGTTCACCACGCCGGAGATGCCCACCCCCGCCCAGCAGACCCCTGCCATCGACGAGAACCGGACCAGGGCCAGCGCCAGCCCCGCATCGTCCGCACGGGCGTCGCTCGGCCGGCTGGGCAGCGCGCTCAACCAGGCCAGGGCGAGCAGCCCGCCGACCCAGACCGATGCGAGGACGACGTGGACCATCAGGCTCACGACCGCCAGGTCGTGGTTGCTCGAGGCCGACGAGTGCCCCGTCAGGGCCGGCGGCAGGAGCGCCAGGCAGGCCAGCGCCGCCGCCAGGAAGGCCCGGCTCGAGGTGATCGCCGAGCGCGCCACCGCGGCGGCGACGAGCGCCAGGACCAGCTGGGCGAGAAGGACCCTGCCCTGCGGCACCTGGGTGACGAAGCTGCGGAGGACGGTCGCGTCGAGCGCCTGGCCCGGTGGCACGCCGAGGATGTCCGAGACCGTGAGCACCAGCTCGACGGCCACCGCTACTGCCCAGGCAACGGCGGTCCGCACCGCCAGCCGGGCGCCTGCGAACCCGGGTCGGGTCAACACGTCGGCGGGCGAAGGCAGCAACAGGCCGGGCGCGAGCAGGAGGCCGAGGGTGGTCAGTCCGAGCAGGTCGACCAGCAGACGCACGGCAGGCAGTCCCCAGCCGGTGACTGGCCCGGAGTCGGGCAGCCCGGCAGGCACCTTCGCCGGTGCACCGCCACCAAGAGCGAGTACGACGGTCAGCACGGCCGCTGCCACCAGCAGGGACCCCACCGCCCAGCGCACCAGTCCGTGTCTCGGTGCGGCGACATCCACCCGCGTCGTCATGGTCTGCGCCCCGGGCGCAGGCGGGGCAGCATCAGCACGAGAGCCAGGGCAGCAACGAGGACGCCGCCGCCCACCACCCAGACGGTCCGCGAGGACGACTTCTGCTCCGAGCCGGCCTCGGTCGAGCTCGCCGGTGCCGCCCGCACACCGGGCGGCGCGTAGCGGAACGTCGTGGTGCCGGCGACTGGGTGACCGTCCGCGGAGACCACCCGGTAGGCGACGGTGTAGGCGACCGACGTACTTCGGCACGGCTCGCAGGTCGACGGACACGCTCACCTTGTTGTCCACCACGCTGGTGCCGCCGTGGTCGACCCTGCCGCCGCCCGGACCGTCCACCACGATCTTCGAGGGCGTGCGGATGTTCTCGTCGAAGGTGAGCACCACCTGCGAGGGAGCTTGCGTCAGCGTGCTCCTGTCGGCCGGCGACACGGTGACCAGGACCGCGTGCGCGGCCGCGGGGGAAGCGAGCAGGACGGCGCCGGCCAGGCCGAGCATCAGCCCGGCCAGCGCACGTCGTGCAGCAGCTCTGGAGAGCACGGTCACCGGCTCACACGCTCTCCCGGTCGCGAGCGCCCTGCAGAGCACCTGTATCGGCAGGATGGCGGCGTCGGGGTACCAGCGCGAGAACGAGCGCGAGCAGCCCGAGGACCAGACCGGCCCCCCCGAGCCAGCGCGCCAGCGTGTCCGAGCCGTCCGTCGACGTCGTCGAGCTGGCCGGCGCTGCGGCTGCATCCCCGCTGGGCGCGGACAGCTTCAGCGTCGGGGCAGGGTGCTCCGGCTCCTCTCCGCCGGCCGGCGTGGGCTGGTCCCACTTCACCACCGTCCCGTCGGAGTAGGTCTGCGTGGCCGGCAGGCTCAACGAGCCGGTCCCCTTGGGAAACGGTCCCACCGAGAGCTCGAACTCCTCGAACTGCCCCGGCCCCACGCCCTGGCCGGGGGCGGCGGTCCAGGTCACGGTGGCCACGGCCTTGGTGATGTTGAAGCCGTCGTCGTCCTTGATCGGCTTGTCGAGCTTGCGCTCGGTGGTCTTCACCGTCCACCCCGGCAGAGGCTTCGTCGAGACGAAGGCGAAGGGGGTGTCGGTTGGCAGCGCCACGGTCAGGCCCGTGGTCGAGGCCTTGGCGGACTCGGTGGGGACCCGGAAGACCACCTTCCCGAATCCGCCCGGACTCGCGTCCGGGGAGGAGACGGTGACGTGGGCGAAGGCCGGCAGGGCCGTGGCGACCACCGCCAGGGAGGATGCCGCGAGGACGGCAGCGAGCCGTGTGGTGCGTCGTGCGGGAGCACGCCTGGAGTGCGTGCGGGAGTTCAGGGAGCGCATGGGGCCTCTTCTCGAGGTCGCAGGAACAGGGGATCCGCGTCGGGCGGCCTGCCCGGGCATGCTGACGCCGGGACCCTGCTACGACGACTCGCCGGGAGCAGGAAGGACGAAGTCTCAGGCCGCCCGGTTCGCGGGTGGACCCCGCCGCTGGTGGCTCTCCGCCCACCAGCGCCGACCCACGGGGTGTGGGACCCCGGTGTCCGGCAGGGGCGAGGAGGTCACTGGTGCGAGGTGGACGAGGACGGGCCGCCACGACGGGCGGGTGAGCACGTCCACCACCCGCGCGCACCAGTCCTCGGAGCGTTCCAGGACACAGGCGGAGACACCAGCAGCGAGCACGTGAGCCGCCAGCATCAGGGATCCGGAGTAAGGGTGGCCGGACGCGTCGTGCATGGCCCCCATGTCGTGCGGGCCGCTGAGAGCGACGTGGAAGGTCAGCTGGGCGCCACCGAGGACGGCCAGCAGGGCGGGCAGGCTCCAGCGGCGGCCGCTCAGGCCGATGCCCACGACCAGCGCTGCGCAGGTGGCAACGAGCAGGGCATTGCGCGAGGGGATCATCCCGGTGACCGCGGCGTGACCGCCCGCGCCGAGGAGCACCGCCGTCATCGCGACGACCGTGCCGCGCACCAACCTCAACGGTCCCGAGCTCGACGGATGCGCTCGCGACCGTGCCCACGCCGCCGTACGGCGTGCTCGAGTCGGGGGGCCGAGCCACGCCGGCATCGTACCGACGGCCTCGGTGTGGAGGAGCGGCGCCGCATGGTGCCGTTCGGGCTGCCTTGTCTGCCTGCCTTGTCAGAGGGCCGCCCTAGACTGATCGGAGTCTCGGACGAAGGAGCAAGGTCATGTCGTCTGACAGCAAGGTCGATCTGCCCGACCTGCCGGAGAACATCGACGCCGCTGTCCTGAAGATCGCCGGCGTGGTCGTGCTCGGGGCCATCATGTCGATCCTCGACATCACGGTCGTCAACGTCGCGCTGCCCACGTTCCAGACGGTGTTCGGCACCCGCGGGCATCCGATCGCGTACTCGACGGTCGCCTGGTCGGTCACGGCGTACACCCTCGCGCTGGCCACGGTGATCCCGCTGACCGGCTGGGCGGCCGACCGCTTCGGCACCAAGCGGCTCTACATGACGGCCATCGCTTTGTTCGTCACCGGATCGGTGCTCTGCGCCCTGTCGTGGAGCGTGGCCGCCCTGATCGGCTTCCGCGTCCTGCAGGGCCTCGGGGGCGGCATGCTGATGCCGCTGGGCATGACGATCATGACCCGTGCCGCAGGACCCCACCGGATGGGCCGCCTGATGGCGATCCTCGGAGTCCCGATGCTGCTCGGCCCGATCCTCGGCCCGATCATCGGCGGCTACCTGATCCAGGTCGCCAGCTGGCACTGGATCTTCCTGGTCAACGCCCCGATCGGCCTGGTCGCGATCATCTACGCCTGGCGGGTGCTGCCCAGCGACACCCCGGAGCCCTCGGAGGCCTTCGACTTCCTCGGCATGGCGCTGATGTCACCCGGGCTGGCGCTCTTCCTCTTCGGCGTCTCCTCCATCCCGTCCGAGGGCACCGCCACGGCCCCGCGGGTCTGGGTCTCGATGCTGATCGGCGCGGCGTTGATGGTGGTCTTCGTCTTCCACTCCTTCCGTCCCGAGCACCCGCTCCTGGACCTGCGGTTGTTCAAGAACCGGAACCTGACGATCTCGATCATCACGATGTTCCTGTTCGCCGCTGCGTTCTTCGGCGGGCTGCTGCTCGTGCCGACGTACTTCCAGGAGGTCCGCGGCGAGTCGACGCTGCACGCCGGCCTCCTGGTGGCACCCCAGGGCATCGGCGCGATGATCACGATGCCGATCGCGGGGTCCCAGGTGGACAAGCGGCCGATCGGCCAGATCGTGCCCTTCGGCCTGGTCTTCATCCTGATCGGCATGTTCGGGCTGACCCAGGTCACGTCGACCACGCCGTACCCGATGATCATCGCCGAGCTGTTCGTGATGGGCCTCGGCATGGGCGCGACGATGATGCCCCTGTTCACCTCGGCGCTGAAGACCCTGAGGGCCCACGAGGTCGCGCGCGGCTCGACGCTGCTCAACATCACCCAGCAGATGTCCAGCTCCGTGGGCGTCGCGATCATGTCGGTGCTGCTGACCAACCACCTGCAGGCCTCCAAGCTCGCCGGCCCGGCGATGGCCACGCTGCACATCCCGTCGCTGGCCGACAAGATCCCGCACGCTGCGATCGTGAAGGGCTTGGAGGACGCCGGCAGCGCCTTCGCGCAGACCTACTGGGTGGCGTGGTCCTTGGTGCTGTTGACGCTGATCCCGGCCCTGTTCCTCCCGCGCAAGCGCGAGGAGACCCACCTGCTCGACGACGAGGGCATCGCACCCGTCGTCGTGCACTGAGCAGTCCTCGCTTCAGCACACGGGCCGTTGTCGGTGGCGGGTGTCAGGATGGTCACGTGACGTCGGACTCCCGCATGGTGGCCTTGGGCTTCGGCAAGTTCGCGCGCGCCGACCGGATCTACGCCCTCGAGCGCATCACCGGAGAAGAACGTGGCGACGGCCGCCGCACGCGGGTCTGGATCGACGGGGTCTCCGACCCGCTGATCGCCTCCCGCACCGAGACCACCATCCTGCGCGACATGGGCCAGGAGGCCGCCATCGCCGGCGGTCCCGAGCTCGACGAGGCCCTGGACCTGGCCTCACGGCTGGCGTCCGCAGCGGACGCGGGGAAGGTCGACCTGCACGACCTGGGTCGCCGGGCCCGGAGGCTGCTCGCTTCCACCACAGGATCGGCCTAGAACCGCTGACGAGCACGTGCGGTCGGTAACAGGTGCGGGTCGGCCGGACAATACCCATGTATGAGCACGCCAGAAGCTGCCGTCGAGTTCACCCGGACCTGGGTGCGCGATGGGCCCCGTGTCGGCGCATATGCACGGCGGCACGTTGCGGCCGACGACGTGCAGGACGTCGTCGCAGAGACCTTTCTCCTCGCGTGGCGTCGCTGGGAGGTGGTGCCGCAGCCGCCGATCGCCTGGCTGGTCGGGAGCGCGCGGAAGGTGATCGGGAACCACCTGCGCGGAACCAGGCGCAGGTCTGCACTCCAGCAACGCCTCGAGCTCCTGGATGCGGCTGCGTGCTCATCGGCCGACGCCGGCTTGCTGGCCACAGACCGCATGGCGGCACTCGAGCGCCTCGCCGCGTTGCCCGAGGACCAGCGCGAAGCGTTGCTCCTGGTGGCGTGGGACGGGCTCACCCCCGAGGAGGCGGCCAGCGCACTGGGCATCAGGAGCGGCACGCTCCGCGTACGCGCCCACCGGGCGCGCAAAGCGCTCGAGCTCTCGAGCACGACGGAAACATCTCCGCGGTGATGGCCGCGGCCCTCAGAGAAGGTGGCACCCGATGACGACGACCCACGACCAGATCGCGCTGCTGGCGCCGACCCCCGAACCCTTCGAGCAGGAGTGGTCCCGGGACACCCTGGCCACGATCCTCGCCGACGGACCGGCACCAGCCCCGCGCCAACGTCATTGGTGGCGCAACACCCGCCGTCGCACCGCAGCTCTTGTTGCCGCGGGCGTGATGGCCCTCACCGCAGGAACGGCTGTCGCCGGAGCCGGGCCGATCCAGGTGGTCCGGGACGCCATTCTCGACTTCAGCAAGCAGCCCAACACCACTGGCAACGGGCTCGGACGGCTCCACGAACCTCAGCTGATCGCGAAGTTCCGGACCAAGAACGGCATCTTCGCGTTCTGGGTCGCCACCTCCTCGAACGGAAAGGTGTGCTTCGCCGACGCCGACGGCACCTGGGACGGCGCTGGCCTCCCCACCAGGAAGGAGCTGGACTACGGGTGCGGCGGCGAGATCATCGACCCGAGCGCCCCCGACAAGACGATGGAGCTCACCCGCCCCGAGCAGCTCGGTGGCTTCTTCAAGGACTCCGACGGACCTCTCCTCTACGGCCTCTCGCCCTACCCTGATGCCGTCTCCGTGCGCGTCCAGGGACCAGGTGTCGACCGAACCCTCCCGATCCGCAGCGACTATCACGGGTTCGGTGCGGCAATCCCGGAGGCGTCCCGCGCGACCGCGGTCACCCTCACCTTCCTCGATGCCGCAGGCAGCCGGCTCGGCTCGAAGAGGTGGATCGCTCCGGTCGGCTGAGACCCCGACCTCCCGACTGACAGGCTGTACCTGTGCGCGCAGTCGTCCTGGATGCCGTTCGAGCCCAGCCGGAGGTTCGAGAGGTAGCCGAGCCAACGGCCCCGGTCGGCGGGGTGGTGGTCCGAGTCTTGGCGACGGGGCTGTGCCGGAGCGATTGGCACGCCTGGGCGGGACACGAGGAGATCGTCTTCCCGCACGTGCCGGGTCATGAGCTCGCCGGCGTGGTGGTCGAGGTCGGTGAGCAGGTCAGCCGCTGGCGGGTCGGCGACCGGGTCGACGGTCCCCTTCGTCTGCGGCTGCGGCCGCTGCGAGTGGTGCGTGGCCGGAGACGCCCAGGTCTGTCCGGCTCAACACCAGCCGGGCTTCACGCACTGGGGATCCTTCGCCGAGTGCGTCGCCCTGCACGCTGCCGACACGAACCTGGTGGGTCTCCCGGAGCAGCTCGACTTCGCCACCGCGGCCAGCCTCGGATGCCGGTTCGCCACGGCGTACCGCGCCCTGGTCGGCCGTGCACGGGTCTGCGAAGGAGAGTGGGTGACCGTGATCGGTGCCGGCGGGGTGGGGCTGAGCGTGGTCATGATCGCCCGTGCGTTGGGGGCACGGGTGGTCGCGGTGGATCGGAATCCCGAGGCGCTCGCCCTTGCCTCCGCGCTCGGCGCGGAGCACACGGTGCTTGCCGACGGCAGCGACGTCCCGGGGACTGTCGCGGATGTCACGCACGGCGGCAGCCACGTCACCGTCGATGCGGTAGGCGGCGAGCAGGCCTGCGCTGATGCGATCCTCAGCCTTCGCCGACGCGGTCGTCACGTCCAGGTCGGACTGCTTCCGTCGGTCGACGGTCACCCACGGCTACCCATGGCCCGGGTCATCGGCTGGGAGCTCGACGTCCTGGGGAGTCACGGAATGGCGGCAGCCGACTACCCGGCCATGCTCACGCTCGTCGAGCAAGGCGTCCTCCAGCCGCAACGCCTGATCGAACGAACCATCGGACTCGCCGATGCGGCCGCGCTGCTGCCCCAGTTCGATCAGGCGACGGTCGCCGGCATGACCATCGTCGACCCCGCACGCTGACCGGTCTCCTCGCGGCGCCTTCGACGCAACCCATGGTCCGAGTGAGACCGACGTACACCGATCAGTCCTGAGCTCTTCGCGGATCACACCTGATGAGAGCGGCCACCGGGCCGCCGCAGCTGGTCGTCGACGAGGAGACAGCGATGGACGAGAACGGACGGCTCCGCTGGGTCGTGGTGCTCACCGCGGTCGGGTCGTTCATGGCCGCACTGGACACCCTGGTGGTGGCCTCGGCCCTGAGCACGATCAGGCAGGACCTGGGCGCGTCGTTGACCGACCTGGAGTGGACGGTCAACGCCTACAACCTGAGCTTCGCGGTGCTCCTGGTGCCCGCGGCCGTGCTCGGCGACCGGCTCGGCCGGGCCAGGACGTACGCCGCGGGACTGGGCCTGTTCGCCCTGGCCTCGGCCGGCTGCGCGTTGGCCGGGAACGTCGGCGCGCTCGTCGCGATGCGGGTGGTGCAGGGCGCGGGGGCCGCGGTGGTGATGACCCTCGGCCTGGCGCTGCTCACCTCGGCCTTCCCTCCCGAGAAGCGCGGCGCCGCGGTCGGCCTGTTCAGCGCGGTGACCGGGCTCGCCGTCGCGAGCGGCCCGCTGGTCGGTGGGGCGGTCGTCGACGGGCTCGCTTGGCAGTGGATCTTCTGGCTCAACGTGCCTGTCGGCCTGCTCGCGGCGCCGCTGGCGCTCCGGCTCATCCCGGAGGTGCGGGTCCCGGACAGCCGGCTCGACGTGCCCGGGGTGGCGCTGCTCGCCGGCGGCGTGCTCGGCCTGGTCTGGGCCCTGGTGCGGGGCGAGCCCGCCGGCTGGACCAGCGGCGAGGTGCTCGGCGCCGCCGCCGTCGGCCTGCTGCTGCTCGCCGGCTTCGCGGTCTGGGAGGGCCGGGCGACGTACCCCCTGCTGCCGCCGCGGCTGCTGCGGGTGCGCGGTTTCGCCGCCGGCAACGCGGCCATCTTCCTGACCTTCGCGGCGCTGTTCTCCGCGGTGTTCTTCTACGGCCAGCTCCTGCAGGTGGTGATGGCCGAGTCACCGCTGGGAGCCGGCATCCGCCTGATGGCGTGGACCGGGACGTTCCTGGTCTTCGCGCCTGCCGCCGGCGCCCTGGCCGACCGGATCGGCGAGCGACCGCTGCTCACGACCGGGCTCACCGTGCAGGCGGCGGCGATGGTCTGGTTCGCGACCACCGTGGGCACCGACCTGACCTACCTCGACACGCTCGGACCGTTCATCGTCGGAGGGTTCGGCGTCTCGCTTGCGATCCCGTGCGGCCAGAGCGCCGTCGTGGCCGCGGTCGCGGACCGGGACGTCGCGACCGCGTCGGGCGTGAACGCGACGATGCGCGAGCTCGGCGGCGTGCTCGGCATCGCGGTCACGGTCGCGGTCTTCGGAGCCAGGGGCGGCTTCGCGTCGCCGGCCGACTTCGTGGACGGCTTCCGCGGGGCAGTGCTGGCCGCGGCCGCCCTGTCTGCGCTTGGAGCGGTCGCCGGCCTGGCCCTGCCCGCGAGGCGGGCCGTCGTACGCGACCCCGACACCCCAGCCACCGGATCAACCGGATCCGGGACCCTCGAAGGAGCAGCAGCATGACGGCACGAATGGTGACCTACCGGGTCAAGGACGGACGCACGGAGGAGAACACGAAGTACGTTCGCGAGGTGATGGCTGACCTCGAGGCCCGCAAGACCGAGGGGGTGACCTACTCGGTCTACCTCCTCGACGACGGCGTGAGCTTCGTGCACGTGGTGGACGAAGAGGGTGACGGCGGCAAGGTGCAGGTGTCAGAGGCGTTCCAGCGTTTCACCGCGAGCTTGGTCGAGGACCGGTGCGCCGACACCCCCCAGCTGCACCAGATCACGCTCGTGGGGAGCTACTCGGGATGACGCTGGCGTCGGAGGAGTTCGCCGAGCAGGTCGCGCCGCTGCGGCCCGGGTTGCTGCTGCACTGCTACCGGATGCTCGGCTCCTCCCACGACGCCGAGGACGCGGTGCAGGAGACGCTGCTGCGCGGGTGGCGGGGCGTGGACCGGTTCGAAGGGCGCAGCTCACTGCGGACCTGGCTCTACTCGGTGGCCACCAACGTCTGCCTGCGCGAGATCGAGCGGCGCGGGCGGCGGCTGGTCCCGGTGGACCTGGGGCCGGCCGCCGACCCGGCCGACGGGCTGGGGCCACCGTTGACCGAGACGGCGTGGCTCGGGCCCCTGCCCGACGCCGGCCTCACCTGGGGCTCCACCCCCGCCGAGGCTGTGTACGAGCAACGCGAGGCCGTCGAGCTGGCGTTCATCGCCGCACTCCAGCACCTCCCCTCCTTGCAGCGAGCAGTGCTGGTGCTCCGCGACGTCCTCGCGTTCTCCGCGGCCGAGACCGCGGAGATCCTGGACACCACTGTCGCGTCGGTGACGAGCGCCCTGGCCCGAGCCCGAGGGTCGGTCCGGGCCGTGCTTCCCGAGCGCAGCCAGCAGGAGGTGCTGCGCGAGGTCGGCGACCGACAGGTCCGTGCCACGGTCGCGGCGTTCATGGCCGCGTGGGAGCGCAACGACGTCGACGCCGTGGTCGCGCTCCTGGCCGAGGACGTCGAGATGACGATGCCGCCGTACGCCGAGTGGTACCGGGGCCGGGACTCGGTCGCGGCGTTCCTCGCCGAGGTGCCCCTGGCCGACGGGACGCCGCTGGCGGGTCGAGCCGACCACGGCGAACGGCCAGCCCGCCATGGCCTTCAGCGCCTGGGACGAGAAGATCGGGGCTTTCCTCAGCCACGGGCTGTCCCTGCTCACCTTCGGTCCGGGGGGCATCACCGCGTTCACGACCTTCCTCGAGCCGACGGTGGTGCGGACCTAGGCGCAAGGTTCACCCAGGCAGGTCAGGCAGTGTGTCGCCTGGGAAGCCGAGGCACGGGAGGACTTCGCAGGTCATCATTCCGGCTCGGACGCAGGGGTCGGCTGCCATGGTCTGCCGTGCCTTTTCGGGGGGCTCGGTCATGATCGCCAGGCCGGCCAAGGTCTCGGAGACGATGGGGCAGAGGATCGCGATGACCCCGTCGGCGCGCAGGGACACCATGCGTCGTTGGTGTTCGAGCTCGATTGCGTCGGCTCCTTCCTGGTAGCGGTCTGGGCCCCAGCGAAGCTGCGCCAGGCTGTAGGGCTTGGCGGTTGCGGCCAGCGCCCGGATCTGGTCGTCGGTCACCTTCGAAGTCATCTCGTTCACACCCCCAGCTTGTAGCGGTCGACCTCGATCAGGAGCGCGACCCGGTCTTGTTGGCGACTGTAGGGAGCGCCGATGTACTTGTGCGCGAGCGCGTCGATGACCTTCCAGCCCTCCGTGCCGTCCACCCACTCGACGACCCGGCCGTGGACCAGGATGGGTGCGAACGGGTTGTCCGGCGGCGTCATGGAGATCGCCACCCGCGGGTCGCGGCGGAGGTTGCGGGCCTTCTGCGAACCGGGGCCGGTCATGACCACGACGTGCTGGCCGTGTGTCCCGATCCACACCGGGACGGTGTGCGGAGCGCCGTCGGGCAGGACGGTGGCGACGTGGGCGATCAACGTGTCCTCGAGGGCGGCCCGCAGATCGGGCTGCAGGCTCATCGGAGGACCTCGTACTTCAGGTGGGTGACACCCGGGGCCGCGACGGCCTCGGTCAACCTCAGCGCGACGTGGCCTGGGAGGTCACCGAAGAACGAACGTCCACCGCCGAGGAGAACCGGCACCTGGTGCAGCCAAATTTCGTCGACCAGGCCTGCTTCGAGCGCCGCGGTGACGACTCCTCCACCCATCAGTGCCACGTCCTTGACCCCAGCGAGCTCACGGGCAGTGGCGACCGCATCCTCGATGCCCGTGCTGACATGGGTCTGACGGTCGTGAACCGGGACCGGTCGGTGGCTGAGCACGACCAGCGGAGCGTGTGGATGCGGTGTCCCCCCGTCGTCCCACCGGGAGTCGTCGTAGGTGTGACGCCCGACGAGGCTGGCACCGACCCGGGATGCCGCGGCATCGAAGACTGCGGCGCTCGGCGCGCTGAGACGGAACCCGTCGAAGACCTGGCTGGGTGTGTCGCCGTCGAAGTACCAGTCGAACAACATCGTGGCGTCGCCGAGCCCGCGACCGCTCCCGGGTTCACGCCCGGTGATGTAGCCGTCGACGGAGACCGAGAGGGCAGTGAAGACCTTGCTCATCCATCTTCCTTTCCGAGTTCCTTGAAGAGACTCGGGGACCGTAGCACTCACAGTTCCCTGAGGGAACCCCAAATGCTAGAGTTGCCCTCATGCAACGCACGAACTTCGGTGAGATGGCCTGCTCGATCGCCCGCACGCTCGACGTGGTCGGGGAGCCCTGGTCGCCGCTGGTCCTGCGCGACGTGTACGTCGGGATGAATCGCTTCGAGCAGATCCAGCAGGATCTCGGCATCTCCCGCAAGGTGCTCACCGAGCGGCTGAACCATCTCGTCGAGCACGACGTCCTCGAGCGACGCCCCTACGACAACAGGCCGCGCTTCGAGTACCACCTCACCCCCAAGGGCCTCGAGCTGTTCGAGGTGCTGATGGTGATGGTCGGCTGGGGCGACAAGTGGCTGGCCGGCGAAGCAGGTCCCCCGGTGCTCTACCGCCACCACACCTGCGGTGAGGTCAGCCGCGTCGAGCTCACCTGCGCCCACTGCGGCGAACCCATGCACGCAACGAACATCGACATACTCCCCGGGCCAGGTGCAGCAGCCTGAGCTCCCGCCCTACTTTGTCGAGACGAACGGCGTACCTCGACAGGAGAGAGCCGCACGCATCTCAACCTGGCCGATCAGCAGCATGTCCGGTCACGCGTCCGACAGGCGGCGGTAAGACGCGGGTCTCGAAGCGCACTCAGCGCGGCATGTGCGTGCGTCCGCGTGGGAGATAGAATTCGTAGGTGACCGACAGTTATGACGACGGCACGATCGTGTGCGGCCCCGACGGGCTGGAGATCCACTCCTACTACTTCCCGTTCGGGACCAAGAGCATCCCGTACTCGCAGATCCAGGGCCTCCAGCGCATCGAGGTCACGGGCGTGATGTCTGGCAAGTGGCGCCTCTGGGGGACGGGCAATCCGCGATACTGGGCCAACCTCGACATGAGGCGACCGAAGAAGAAGGCCGCCTTCGTCGTTGACCTCGGGCGCAAGGTCAGTCCCTTCATCACCCCGGACATGCCGGATGCATTCGAGTCCGCGCTGCGGGGCCGAGCGAAGCTTCAGGCGGGAAGTGCCCGGCGGATCAAGGGTCCCCTCATCTGAGGGTCACGCCCATCGCGCCGTCGGAGCCCGCTGTGACACACCTGCCACGCAGCACGCAGATCAACCGGATAGCGCGCCGGCTCATCGGCAGGAAGTTGCGCCTTCTACGGGGTTCAGCCTGTCGGCTCGCGGAGGCCGAACCGCACTCCCTGGTCGTCTTGACACTCGACCCATCGACCGAACGAGGCGCTCTCCGCGTGTATCCCACTGACGGTCTGTCCCCCCAGCTCCCTCAACCTCGCGATGGCCGACTCGAGTTGATTGACGGTGAAGAACACTTCGAGGAGTGAGGACGGGTCGCGGTCGTGAATGCCCACGTCGAGTCCACCCGTACTCGCCTGACCCGGGCCAGAGTCGCCTTCCACCCTCCAACCGAGGAGCGCACCGAAGAAGGCCCGCGCTTTGTCCGCGTCATCGACGCACAGCTCGATGTACGACGGCGCGCCATGAGTGGTATGAGTTCCCGAGGTCGCAGCCACGGCCCAAGTCTGGCACTCTCCGCGCGACTCGGCCGCACATGGAGCCATGACCGCTCTGACAGCAACGCGAGAGTCCGCCTGTTGCGTTCTGGTCGAACCGAGTTCACTGCGTCTCTGCCGGGCCCGGCGAAGAGGGGACACTGTGCACATGCGCCTCTTCTTGTCGTCATTTCGGCTTGGAGGTCACGGGCGTCGTCTGCTCGCGCTAGCGGGCGCGGGACACCAGCGACGTGCGGTGGTGATTGGCAACGCCTTGGACTACGCCAGTCGGGACGAGCGGCGTAGGGGTGTCGAGCGCGAACTGGTTGATCTTCGGGAACTGGGGTTTGATGCGGCCGAGGTCGACCTGCGCGATCCGTCGGCTGCCGCGAGCTTGGAGACAGCCCATCTCGTGTGGGTCCGTGGGGGCAACGTCTTCTCTCTACGACAGGCCCTGCGGGACAGCGACGTAGAGGAAGCCCTGGCGAGATAGGATCCGAGCCGACGACGTCGTGTACGCCGGGTACAGCGCAGGGCCTGCGGTCTTGGCGCCGTCACTAAATGGCTTGGAGCGCGTCGATGACGTCACAGTGGTCGATGCACCCATCTGGGAGGGGCTAGGCGTGATCGATAGACCAGTTGTGCCTCACGTCAACTCGCCAAGCCATCCGGAGTCCTCTCGCTGCGACCTGCTCAGCCACGACCTGACCCGCCAAGGCATCGAACACTGGGCGTTGCGAGACGGAGAAGTCTTGCTGGTCGACGGCGACTACACCGAGGTGCTTGGGCGAAGTTGACGGGCGCGCACGCTCATCGGCTATGTGCGTTCGCCGGTTGACGCCGACAGGCGGCGAAATGGGGCGCCCTGCGTGAAGCCGGGTGAGCAGCCTTCCAAGGCGTCGCGTGCGCGACTCCGCGGGATCCGGGATCTCGACTTCGCTCGATCGACGGTGGTTCAGCTCGATGGACGAGTGGTTCGGCTCGGTCGGCCAGTCCCTCAGAAGGTGTGGCGGAGGGGGTAGCCGCTCTTTCCGTCTTCGGTGGTCTTGGTGGCCAGGACCTGGTGGAGCTGGATCTCGTTGCGCTCGAAGCCCATCCGGGAGCCGGCCATGTAGAGGCCCCAGACCCGGGCGGTGCCTTCGCCGACCTCGGCGACGCACTCGTCCCAGTTGGCCTCCAGGTTGCGGCACCAGCCGGCGAGGGTCTTGGCGTAGTGGATCCGCAGGTTCTCCTCGTGCTGCACCTCCAGGCCGGCGTCCTGGATCTCGGTGATGATCTTGCCCGAGCCGGTCAGCTCGCCGTCGGGGAAGACGTACCGGTCGATGAAGGCACCGGTCTGCGTGGCCCGGTTGTCCGGGCGGGTGATGCAGTGGTTGAGCAGCCGACCCTCCGGCTTGAGCTTGTCGCGCAGGAAGCCGAAGTACGCCGGGTAGTTGTCCACTCCGATGTGCTCGGTCAGCCCGATGGAGGACACCGCGTCGAAGTCGGTCTCCGGGGTGTCGCGGTAGTCGAGGTGCCGCACCTCAGCGAGGTGGTCGAGGCCGTCGCGCTTGATCGCGTCCTGGGCCCACTCCGCCTGCTCCTTCGACAGGGTCACGCCGATGGCGCGGACGCCGTACTCCTTCGCCGCGTGGCGCACCATGCCGCCCCAGCCGCAGCCGACGTCGAGCAGGCGCTGGCCCTGCTTCAGGTCGAGCTTGCGGGCGACCAGGTCGTACTTGGCGTGCTGCGCCTCCTCGAGGGTGGCGTCCTCGGTCGGGAACAGCGCGCAGGTGTAGGTCATCGAGGGGCCGAGGACCATCTCGTAGAAGCGGTTGGAGACGTCGTAGTGGTGCGAGATCACCTTGCCGTCGCGCGACTGGGAGTGCCGCAGGCCCTCCATCATCCGGCGCCAGCGCGGCAGGTGCTCCTGCGGCGGCGGGGCGGGCGGGACCAGCTTGGTGACGCCGATCGAGCGCATCAGCGCCAGCGCCTCGGCCGCGGACGGCCGGCGGAAGCGCATCGAGCGGAGCAGGGTGAGCATCCCCTCGTAGGGGTCGCCCGGGTGGACGCCGCGGACGTCGAGGTCGCCGGAGACGTAGGCGCGGGCCAGGCCGAGGTCGCCGGGGGCAGTCACCAGGTAGGCCAGGCCGCGCTCGTTCTTCAGGTCGAGCCCGAACGCCGCGTCCTCGGGGCCGTAGGCGCTGCCGTCGTACGCCGTGAAGCGCACCGGGGCCGGGTTGGCGAGCAGCGTCTCGAACATCTCCGCGATGGTGAGCCGGCCCGGGGTGAGGCGGGTCGAGGTGCGGTCGGTGGTCTGGGTCATCATGGCCTCACTTCCGGCGTACTGCCTTGTCGTAGAGCGTGCTGAAGCGCTGTTCGGGGTCGTAGCGGTCCTTGACCGCCGCGAGGTTGGAGCCGTCGTAGAGGGCGTCGAAGGTCTCGCGCTCGTAGAAGGACTCGGAGTACAGGCTCTTGTGCCCGTCGAGCTCGGCCACCTTTTCCTCGATGGCGCGGTTCATCGGGCTGTTCGGCGCGTCGGGGCCGACGTGGACGGTGCCCCAGAAGCCGACGTTGACGTAGGTGCGTCCCGGCTCGAGCGGGTACGAGGGCCAGCGGATGTCACCGGTCAGGCGCAGTGGGCACAGCCAGACGGGACGCATGCCGACATGCTCGTCGAACCAGCCGAGGAACTCCCCCAGGCGCTCCACGGGCACCTCGATGTCCTGGACCACGCGCTCGCGCTGGGGCCGGCCGGCACGGCGGTCGAGCCGGTTGGCGATCTGGAAGCGCTGGTCCAGGCCCAGCAGCCGCTGGTAGACGTCCGAGCGCCGCAGACGGCGCGGCCACACCCGGCGCAGCCACGGGTTCTGGGCGCCGAACGCGCCGGAGCACCAGAACCAGTCGGTGTCCCAGCGCCAGAGGTAGTCGTAGGTGGTCAGCAGGTCGGTGTCGCGCTCCTGGATCGAGCGCCAGTAGATGTCCTGACCCGTGTAGTCGGAGGGATCCGCGCCGGACGCCTCGTCACGATCGGTCCAACGGGCGAGGGTCAGCACGTACTCGCCGGGCTCGAACGCGGTGCCGTCCATCCCGTCGACCCGCTCCCCCGCCCACTCGCGCGTCTCGGTGACGGTGGCGATCGCGTCCTGCAGCGCGGCGGTGTCGGCGAACCGGACGTGCCGAAGGGCCACGTGGGAGCCCACCGGCTCCAGCTCGATCCGCAGCCGGGTGGCGTACCCCAGCGAGCCGTAGGAGTTGGGGAAGGTGCGGAAGAGGTCCGCGTGCTCGTTGTCGGGCCGGGCGGTGACCACCTCGCCGGCTCCGGTGAAGATGTCCATCTCCAGCACCGACTCGTGCGGCAGGCCGCTGCGGAAGCTGGTCGACTCGATCCCCAGGCCGGTGACCGCACCGCCCAGCGTGATGGTGCGCAGCTGCGGCACCACCAGCGGGATCAGGCCGTGGGGCAGCGTCGCGTCGACGAGGTCCTCGTAGGTGCACATGCCCTGGACGTCGGCCGTGCGCGCGGCCCGGTCGACACCGAGGACGCCGCCCAGGCCCGAGACGTCGAGTCCCGCGGTGGCAACGGCGTCACGGGGGCGGAACAAGTTGGAGGTCTTCTTGGCCAGCCGGACGGGTGCGCCGGGCGAGATCGCGTCGTAGGACGCCCGCAGTCGTCGTACCGCGTCGTCGTGCCCTGCCTGTCTCTGCTCGAGCTGCCGCTGGCTCGTGACAGTCACTCAGTTCACCCCTGGTGGTTGCTGGCCACAACCATATTCTGTGACCCGACCATCTTAGAACCCGATCGTCTCCTCGATGTTCCCGGACGGGCCGCCACGGTGGATCGGTATGTCGGACCCGGCGAAGTCCCTCACCGCGGAGAGGTCCTGGTCGGAGAGCCCGGACTCGGTGAGCACCACGACCGCCTCGAGCCCCTTCGCCCCGCTGGCGACGGCCATCGCGATCGCCGCACCCACCGCGCTGACCTGCAGGGACGGCAGGTCGACCGTGGCCGCCGCGTAGGTCCGGCCGTCCAGATCGCGGATCGCCGCTCCCTCGGCCGCCTTCGCGCGCAGCCGCGTCGCCCGGGCGAGGGTGACCAGCTTCTTGTCCTCGGGGTTGTCGAACTCAGCCACGCGGCGATCCTAGGGCTCGGCGAGGAAGTCGGTGAGTGCGGCCGCCAGTGCCTCGGGGTTGTCCTCGGCCACGTGGTGACCGGAGTCGATCGGACCGCCGCGGACATCGGTGCTCCAGGTCCGCCAGATCTCGAGCGGGTTGCCGTGCAGCTCCTCGAGGTCGTCCTGCTCGGACCACAGCATCAGCGTCGGACACTCGATCATCCGGCCGGCCTCGCGGTCCGCGCGCTCGTGCTCGACGTCGATGCCCAGGCCGGCCCGGTAGTCCTCCAGCATCGCCCGCACCGTCTCCGGGTTGCTCACCGCCTCGACCCACTCGGCGTGGGCCTCGTGGCCCATCCGATCGGGGTCGTGGTTGTACCAAGCCAGCGGATCGGCGTTGATCGCCCGCTCGGGCTTGTCCGGGACGGCGAAGAAGAACCAGTGGTACCAGGCTCGCGCGAAGCGGGCGTCGCACCGGTCGAGGTGCTCGATGACCGGGACGCCGTCCAGCACGGCCAGCCGGCGCACGTGGTCCGGGTGGTCCAGGGCCAGCCGCAGGGCGACCAGGGCTCCCCGGTCATGACCCACGACGACGTACGAGGTGTGCCCGAGCGTCTCCATCAACGCGGCCAGGTCTCCGGCCACGGCGCGCTTGGACTGCTGCGAGTGGTCCTCCAGGACGACCGGTTTCGACGACTGGCCGTACCCGCGCATGTCGGGTACGACGACGGCATACCCGGCCTCGACGAGGCGCGGGGCCACGCGGTGCCACGTGGCGCCGGTGCGGGGATGGCCGTGGATCAGCAGGACCGCCGGGCCCTCTCCCCCGTGGCGCACCCGGAGAGTGGCGTCCCCGACCTCGATCCGTTCGTCGACGAAGTCCTCGAACATGGGATCCATCTTCGCGGAGCGGAACGTGCCTCAGCCGGCCGCCTCCCCGGGACGCACCAGTCCGGACTCGTAGGCGAGGACGACGGCCTGTGCCCGGTCGCGCAGGTGGAGCTTGCTCATCAATCGGGCGAGGTGGGTCTTGACGGTCGCCTCGGAGAGGAACAGTCGCCCTGCGATCTCGGTGTTGGACAGGCCGCGGCCGACCTCGCCGAGCACCTCGCGCTCCCGCGGCGTCAGCGGGGCCAGGACCTGCTCGGCGCCGGCGCCGGGCTCGGGGCGTCGGACGAACTCCTCGATCAGGCGGCGGGTGATCTGCGGTGCCAGCAGCGCCTCACCGCGGGCGACCGCGCGGACGGCGTCGATGAGCACCTCGGGAGCCGCGTCCTTGAGCAGGAAGCCCGCGGCGCCGGCCTTCATGGCGGCGTAGACGTACTTGTCGAGGTCGAAGGTCGTCAGCATCAGGATTCTCGCCGGCGAGTCCGCCAGCTGCCGGGTCGCCTCGATCCCGTCGAGGTCAGGCATCCGCACGTCCATCAGCACGACGTCCGGCGCGAGTTCGTGGACGACCCGGACGGCCTCGTTGCCGTCCGCCGCCTCCCCGACGACCTCGAGGTCCTCCTGGGAGCCCAGGATCCCGGCGAGCCCGGTGCGCAGGAGGGCGTGGTCGTCGGCGATGACGATCCGGATGACTGCGCTCATACCGGGACCGGCTCGTCCACGACCCGCAGGGTCGCCTCGACGACGTACCGGTCGCCGCGGACGCCGGCGTCCAGCGAGCCGGCGAAGAGCGCGACCCGTTCCCGCATCCCGGCCAGGCCGTGGCCGCCCGAGGGCAGTGCGTGAGGCGTCGGGCCCAGCGGATTCTCGACGCGTACGACGACCCGGTCGGTGGCCACGCGCACGAGGGCCGAGACCCGACCGCGCCCGCCGTGCTTGAGCGCGTTGGTCAGCGCCTCCTGCAGGATCCGGTACGCCGTCAGGGAGATGCTCTCGCTCAGCTCGCGAGCGACGTACACCTCCAGGTCCACGTCGAGACCGGCGCCACGGAAGCCGGCGACCAGTGCCTCGAGACCGCCGAGGTCGGGGAGCGGACGCAGCGCGGCATCGTCGTCACCGCGCAGCAACCCGAGCGTGGTGCGCAGCTCGGCCAGGGCCTGGCGCCCCGTCGCCTCCGCCTCCTGGAGCTTGGCCAGCTCCGCCGGTGGGCCACCCTCCATCCGCGTCGCGCCGACCTGCACCACCATCGAGCTCACCGCGTGGGCGACGACGTCGTGCATCTCGGCAGCGATCCGGTTGCGCTCGTCGTCGACGGCGGCGTCCTCGCGGTCGGCCTGCTCCTTCGCCAGCGAGACCAGGGTGCGGCGCAGCTCCCCGCGCTGCAGGTCGAAACGGCGCATCGTGCGCCCCGTGGCCCATGCAGTGGCTGTGAAGACGGTCGTGAAGACGACGTTGACCAGCTCGGCGGCGTGCGGGGTGCGCAGTCCGCCGACCAGCGAGAGCACGGCGCCGAGCACCCAGGTCGTGCGCGCGAGCCAACCGTCCTCGTGCCGGCTCAGGGTGAAGCAGGCGATGCAGAGCGGGACGAGCGTGCCGTAGAGGAACATCGAGTGCCCGACGACGAGCCCGGGCAGCACGGCCAGGGCCACCATCGCGACGTACGTCCCCATGGGCGACCGCCGCACGCCACGCCAGCGGTGCGCACGTGGCGACTCCGAGGACGACGTTCAGCCAGACCGGGCCGGCACGGAACCCGTCGTCGATGGTCGGGTCGACCGACTCGAGCACGGCGACCGCCGCGAAGCCCGCAGCCAAGAGGACGTCCCACAGCTGCGGCGGGACCAGCCCCCGCGCCCGGCTCCACATCTGCTCGCCCGTCGCGGGCCGAGAACGCTCTCCCTCCTCGCCGATCGCAAGGTCGTGCGCACTCGTCGCCGACGGGGCGCTCGGCGACCTCTCCCCCGCGCAGCACGCCGAGGGACCGACGCAGCTCGACCAGCGCCTCCCGGCCGGTCTGCTCCGCCGAGCGCAGGCCGTCGCGTTGAGCCCCGTTGTCGCCTGGACGTTCCAGACCCATCCGTGCGTTGCCGACCTGCACGACCATCAGGCTGACCGCGTTGGCGACCGTGTCGTGCATGTCAGCGGCGATGCGGGCCCGCTCGCGTTCGGCGGCCCGCTGCTCCCGCCCCACCTGCTCACGCTCGAGGTCGGCGTACGCCGCCGCCAGCTCGCGTTGCTGCTCGGTGAAGCGTCGCAGCACGGTCCCGATCAGCCACGCGACCAGCGTGATGGTCACCGTCAGCAGCGGGTTGCCGACCAGGTGTCGGTCCTTGCCGGAGTGCAGGACCATGCCCACCCACATGACCAGCCCGCTCACCCAGCTCCAGCGCGCGGACCAACCGGTCGTGTAGCGGGCCGCCGTGTAGGCGACCAGCAGGATCGGCAGGAAGTTGCCCATGAAGAGCGGCGTGTGCGTGACGAAGAGTGACGGCACCAGCCAGGCGAGGTTGATCGCGACGAGACAGGCACGCGGATACGTGCGCCGGATGACCAGCGTGCAGCAGAAGACAGCGTCGACCACCACCGAGCGCCAGAGTGGTCCCCGGTAGGGCCCGTCCTCCATGTGGTGCGTCAGCTCCCAGACGCAGACGGCCAGGAAGAGCACTGCGACGCAGACGTCGAGGACGAGCAGACGACGCCACTTCCTCTCCGGCATGCCGGTCATCGTAGGAGCGTGCCGCGGTGCTGCGCGTCAGCCTGTCTCAGCAGTCGGGGTCAACCTCTGGTGGTACCTGCGACGCGTCTCCGTGGCGACGAAGTGCCCGCGCCAGGCCGACGCCCCGCGTGCCCGCAGCGACCTACGTTCGGCCCATCCCACCGGAAGGAACCCGACATGAACTACTCCCCGACCCGACTCCGGGTCGCCGCTGCTGCCGCTGTCGTCGCCATCGTCGCCCGCACTCTCGAGCTCCTCCTGGCACCGCCCGGGGTGGACGCGTCGACGCGCGAGATGGTCGCTGCCCAGGTGGCACACCCCACGGCGGCCTACCTGTCGTCGTACGCGGACATGCTCGCCTTCTCCGCCGCCGCCTTCGCCTGCCTCACCCTCACCGGCCTCACCCGCGACGGCCGCGGAGCACGGTTGGCGCGCATCGGTGGCTGGCTCAACGGACTGTCCCTGATCGCCCTCGGCACCGACGCGATCGGGATCGCCCAGATCGCGATCGCCGACGGGAGCGATCGAGCCTCGATCATCAAGGCGAACGACGCGATCACGTCCAGCCCCGCCCTCCTGCCGATCATCATCGTGCTCATGCTCGGGCTGGTCTTCCCGATCCTGCAGGGCGTCGGTCTGCTCCGAGCCGGCGCGGTCGGCTGGTGGTACGTCGCCACGACGGTCGTCGCGGCCGTCTTCTTCTTCGTGTTCGGCGGGGAGCACTCGGTGGCGCTGAACCTGGTCGGGATGGTCCCGCTGGCAGCGATCTGGGGCACCTGGGCCTTGCTGCTCAACCGCGCGGCGGACGTCGTCGTGCCGGTGCGCCAGGAGCGGCTCGCGGCCTCGGTCTGACCGCGGGCCGTCATTCCGAGAGTTTCTGTACCCCTCGCTCGGCGAGTCGGGTGCAGGAACTCTCGGAATGTCGCCGCTCCGGTGGCGCTAACTCACGGTGCGTCCCGGCGAGGTGACCGGCTCCGCCCTCGAGATCAGCACGGTGCCGATCCGGTTGCGGCGGCCCTTGGCCTCCTCGGCCACGAAGACCAGCCCCTCGACCTCGACACGGGAGCCGGGGATCGGCACCTTGCCGAGGTGCTTGGCCATCAGCCCGCCGACCGAGTCGACCTCGTCGTCGTCGATCTCCACCCCGGTGATCTCGTCGAGGTCGTCGACCGGGAAGCGCGCGGAGACCCGTGTCGTTCCGTCGCCGAGGGCCTCGACCGGCACCTCCTGGAGGTCGAACTCGTCGGTGATCTCCCCGACGATCTCCTCGAGGATGTCCTCGATGGTCACGATGCCGGCGGTGCCGCCGTACTCGTCGACCACGACAGCGATGTGCCGTCGCAGCGCCTGCATCTCGCGCAACAGGTCGTCGACCGGCTTGGAGTCGGGCACGTGGAAGACCGGCCGCATCACCGAGCCCACCCGCTCGGTCGACTCGGCGGCATGGCGGTCGAAGACGCGCTTGGCGACGTCCTTGAGGTAGGCGAAGCCGACGATGTCGTCGAGGCTGTCCTCGACGACGGGCACACGCGAGTAGCCGCTGCGCAGGAAGAGCGACATCGCCTGGCGCAGGGTCTTGCCGCGCTCGATGTAGACGAGGTCGGTGCGCGGCACCATCACCTCGCGCACCGCGGTGTCGCCGAGCTCGAAGACCGAGTGGATCATCTCGCGCTCGCCGGACTCGATCAGGCTGGATGCCTCGGCCAGGTCGACCATCTCGCGAAGCTCCGCCTCGGAGGAGAACGGCCCCTCGGAGAAGCCCTTGCCCGGTGTCAGCGCGTTGCCGAGGAGGATCAGCAGCTGGGGCAGCGGACCCAGCACCCGCGAGACGGCGAGCACGACGCCCGCGGAGCCGAGCGCGATCGACTCGGCGTGCTGTCGACCGAGCGTGCGCGGGCCCACGCCGACCAGCACGAAGAGCACCACGAACATGACTCCCACGGCGACCAGCACCGAGGTCCACTGCCCGGCCCCGAGCAGGTCGAGCACGATGACGGTGGCCAGCACGACGGCTGCGGTCTCGGCGAGCATCCGCACGAACAGCACCACGTTGAGGTGACGCGGCGCGTCGTCGAGCAGACGGACCAGCCCGCGGGCGCCCGGCCGACGCTCGTGCTCGAGCTCGGCGGCCCGGGCGCGGGAGAACGTGGAGAGCGCCGCCTCGACGCTGGTGAGCACCGCCGCGACGACGACGAGGGCGATGACCGCCAGATAAGGGCCGGGGGCGTCCCCGCTCATCGGAGTCCCCGCGGCGTCGTGGGGTGGCTCATCGGTTCAGAGTTCCGTGGGAGCCGGGGTGTCGTCGCGACCCAGCCACTCGGCGAGCAGGCGCGCCTGGAGTCCGAACATCTCGCGGTGGTCGTCGGGCTCGCCGTGGTCGTAGCCGAGCAGGTGCAGGATGCCGTGCACGGTCAGCAGGTCGAGCTCGTCCTGCACCGCGTGACCCGCGGCCTTGGCCTGCTGCTCGGCCACCGACGGGGCACACCACCAGGTCGCCGAGCACGCCCTCCTCGGGCTCCTCGTTGACGTGACCGGGACGCAGCTCGTCCATCGGGAAGGCGAGGACGTCGGTCGGCCCCTCCTTCTCCATCCACTTCACGTTGAGCTCGGCGATGGTCTCCTCGTCGACGGCCGTGACGCACAGCTCGGCCTGCGGGTGCACCCGCATCCGGTCCATCACGAACCGTGCCAGCTGCTGGGTCCGGCGTACGTCGATGTCGACCCCGGACTCGTTCTGGACCTCGACACTCATCGGGGAGGTGTGCGTGGTGTCGAACTGCTCGTACGCCGCGACGATCTTGCCGACGAGGCGGTGGCGGACGACGTCGTGGGCGGTGAGCCGGTTGAAGGAGATGTCCTCCACGTCGTCGAGGATGTCCTCGACCACCCGGAGCCCGCTGCGCGTGCCGCTGGGCAGGTCGACCTGGGTGACGTCGCCGGTGACCACGATCTTGGAGCCGAAGCCGAGCCGGGTCAGGAACATCTTCATCTGCTCGGGCGTGGTGTTCTGCGCCTCGTCGAGCACGATGAAGGAGTCGTTGAGCGAGCGGCCGCGCAGGAACGCCAGCGGTGCGACCTCGATGGTGCCCGCGGCGAGGAGCTTCGGGATCGACTCGGGGTCGACCATGTCGTGCAGGGCGTCGTACAACGGGCGCAGGTAGGGGTCGATCTTCTCGGTGAGGGTGCCGGGGAGGAAGCCGAGCCGCTCACCGGCCTCGACGGCCGGGCGGCTCAGGATGATCCGGTTGACCTTCTTGGCCTGGAGCGCCTGCACCGCCTTGGCCATCGCGAGATAGGTCTTGCCGGTGCCGGCCGGGCCGATGCCGAAGACGATCGTGTGCTTGTCGATGGCGTCGACGTAGCGCTTCTGGTTCAGCGTCTTGGGTCGGATCGTGCGTCCGCGGCTGGACAGGATGTTCAGCGAGAGCACGTCGGCGGGGCGCTCGCTGGACTCCGCGCGGAGCATCCCGATCACCCGCTCCACCGTCTCGGGGGTGACCCCCTGGCCGGTGCGGATGATCGTGACGACTTCTTCGAGGACCCGCTCGGCGAGGGCCACCTCGGTCGGCTCGCCGGTGAGCGTCACCTGGTTGCCGCGCACGTGCACGTCGGCCGCCGAAGGCCTTCTCCATCAGGCGGAGGTGCTCGTCGCCCGGGCCGAGCAGGGAGACCATGTTGATGCTGGTGGGGATCACGACCGTGTGTTGCGTCTGGTCGGGCAGTCCGGTTGCTTGGTTCTGTCATGTCACGTCAAGGGTACGGGCGGGCACGACCGGTTTCCCATGCGTGGAACCTTTTCTGCCCCGTACCACAGGAAGTTTCCTGTGCGATGAGGCAAGAAACTCTCCTCCCATGGGAAACCGGCGAGCCCATCTACGGGCGGGTGACCAGCAGGATGCCGAGGCACATCTCGTCGGTGGTGCCCTCGCCCCAGACGACGTACTTGTCCGGGATGCCGTCGAAGGCGGGGAGGCGGTCGCGCAGCTCCTGGCTGTGCCGGCAGGTGACGGTGACGGTGTCGCCCGGCTTCAGGCGCACGGGCGGGATCGGGCGGCTGCCCTGGTTGTCGAAGTCCCACACCGGGATGTTCAGCAGCGTCCGCGCGTCGGGCTTGCCCGCGTTGGCGGTGATCGAGATCGACTTGCCCAGCAGGTGCATGTGACCGGCCACGCCGCGGATCGTCTCGGCCTGGTTGACCTGGCGGGTGCACGACTGGACCGGGCCCGCCTTGATCGGCCCGCACAGGAAGTGCAGCAGGTCACCGGTCGAGCCGGGGCCGTCGCCGAAGCGGGCCTTGACGTCGGTCATCGAGGCGGCGCGGCTGCACAGCTTGCCGTCGGCGTGCTCGGGTCGGCACGGCAGCTCGACCGGCGCGGGCATCAGC
This sequence comes from uncultured Actinomycetota bacterium, assembly GCA_963839835.1. GTDB lineage: Bacteria > Actinomycetota > Actinomycetes > Propionibacteriales > Nocardioidaceae > Marmoricola. Next base: position 98,477 of record CAWIWO010000008.1, on the reverse strand, counting down.
TGGGTGATCAGCGGGGTGATCTTCGAGGAGGCCGGTGTCAGCCGAAGCTCGGCGGAGCTGCGGTCGGGCTCGATCCCGGCGAGCAGGTTGTAGTGGACCTGCATCACGATCCGCGACCCGGCGGGGAACGGCTCTCCGAACCCCCGCGCGTACACCTGCTCCTTGCCCCCCGGCGCCCACGCGCCCAGCCACGGCGCGTCGTCGATCTGCTGGCCGAGTCCGCCGCCGAGGCCGGAGTCACCGAAGCAGGTCCAGCCCTGGCCCGGCGTCGAGGCGTCCTTCGCCTTCGCCTCGGCGACCTGCTCTGGCGGCACCCGGAACATGATCACGTGGTGGACGACGTCCGGGTTGCCCGGCAGGACGTTGAAGCCGGTGACCATCTGGTCGGTGGTGGTCTTCGGGTCCAGCAGGAAGCACCGGTAGTCGTCGGTGCCCTTTCCCGTGGGTGCGCTCGGGGTGTACGACGTCGGCATCCGCACGTCGAGCCGCTGCTCCCCCGCTCGCAGCGGGAGGTGGCGCACCGGAGCGGCTGCGACGTGGCTCGGGTGCGCGGCGGGACTCGCGCTCGGCGACGGGGTGCTGCCGGACTGGGCGGCCTTGTGGGACGTCGGGGCTGCTGGTGCCGCACCCGGCGAGCAGCAGGACGCCCGCCGAGAGGACTGCGAGGACTCGCCTCATCCCGGTGGCCAGGTCATGGAGCGTCCACCCAGCACGTGCAGGTGGGCGTGGAAGACGGTCTGGTGCGCCTGGGCCCCGGTGTTGAAGACCAGCCGGTAGCCCTCGGCGAGGCCCTCCTGGGCGGCGATCTCGCCGGCCGCCTCGAGGAGGTGGGCTGCGGTCTCGGGCTCTCCCTCGGCGAGCGCCGCGGCGTTGGGGTAGTGGCTCCGCGGGATGACCAGCACGTGCGTGGGCGCCTGCGGGTTCAGGTCACGGAAGGCGAGCGTGGTCTCGGACTCGTGCACGATCTCGGCGGGCACCTCACCCGAGACGATCCGGCAGAACAGACAATCCTCGCTCATGGGATCAGCATGACGGGTCCGGGCAAGCGCAGCCAGCGGTGGGCCTCGCCGAACATGCGAATGTCGCGCACGAGGCGGACGGGCCGCTCAGCAGCCTCCTGGGTCACATTCGCATGTTCGTGGGGCCGCCGTGTCAACCAACCCGGCCCCTCGGGCGTCCCACTAGCGTGACCAGCGTCCTGTCCGAGACCGGCCGCCCTCTTCCGGAGGGCCGCGAGGGGGTGCTCATCGCCGCCGACTCGCGGGCCGATCTCGCGCTCGAGCGTCTCTACCACGAGCACTACCAGCGACTCGTGCGGCTCGGGGTGCTCCTCCTCGGCGGCGACGTGGGCCGGGCCGAGGAGGTCGTGCAGGACGCGTTCGTGGAGGTCCACCGCCGGTGGGACCGGATCGAGGGCGCCGCCCTGCCGGCGTACCTGCGCCAGACGGTGGTGAACCGGTGCCGCTCGACCCGGCGCCACCTGCGCGTCGTGGACCGGAACCGGCCCGAACCACCGGGACCGGCTCCGGGTGCAGACGTGGGGGTGCTCGCAGACGCCCGCCGGCGCGACGTGCTCGACGCCCTCGCCCGGCTCCCCCGCCGCCAGCGCGAGGTGCTCGTCCTGCGCTACTACCTCGACCTGTCCGAGCGCGAGATCGCCCAGACGCTCCAGATCAGCCAGGGCGCGGTGAAGAGCCACGCCTCGCGGGGCGCCGCCGCCCTGCGCGACTCCCTCGCCGGCATCCAGGAGGACCGATGACCCAGCCCACGAACGACGAGCAGCTTCGCGCGCTGATCCACGACGCCGTGGCCGACGTCCAGCCCGCGAGTGGCCTGGACGCCATCTCCGCCCGCACCGCCCGCCGGGTCGGCGCCGGCTCCCCGACCCGGTGGCTGCCACTGACCGTGGCCGCGGCCACGGCTGTTGCCCTGGTCATCGGTGGCACCGTCTGGATCGCGCAGGAGACCTCGGAGACGAGCCAGGCGAAGGGCTCCCCCTCAGGGCACGGTCACCGGGCCGCCGCCGCCGACCGCGACCTGAACGTACCTGTGCTGTACGTCGGCGCGACGGCGGCCGGCCCACGGCTGTTCACCGAGCACCACGAGGTGCGCCAGACCATCGACACCCCGCTCCAGGCGGCCGTCACCGAGGCGCTCGTCGGTCGACCCGAGGACCCGGACTACCGCAACTACCTCGGCACCCTGGGAGTCACTGCCCGGGCCACCGAGGACGCCGATGAGATCCTGCTCGAATCTCGCCGACCCGTTGGCCCGGCCCGCGGGGATGAGCGAGGAGACTGCCCAGATGGTGCTCCAGTCGCTGGTGTGGACGGCCGACCAGGCAACCACGTCGAGCAAACCGGTCCGGTTCGTCGTCCACGGCCAACCCGCCGCCCAGGTCCTCGGACTCGACACCAGCGCACCCGTCGCTGCGGCCGGCGCAGACTCGGTGATGTCGACCGTCTCGATCGACTACCCCATCCAGGACGCCGACCTCCCGTCGGTCTTCGAGGTCCGCGGACGTGCAGCGACCTTCGAGGCCAACGTCGTCTGGGAGCTCAAGCAGGGTGGTCGCGTCGTGAGGCAGGGCTTCGCCACGGCGACGCAGTGCTGCACCCTCTCGCCGTACTCCTTCACCGTGTCGGCGCCGGACGGACCGGGCCGGTACACCCTGGTGGTCCACGACACCGACGAGTCGGACGGCGAAGGGGTCGGCACCAGCGAGGACACCAAGGACATCACCGTCCACTAGCCGATGAGACCTCCCCGCCGAACCAGCGCCACGCACGGCATCCCCGCCACGGCGGCGGTGGTCGTCGCCGTCGTGGTGCTCACCGGCGGCGTGGCCTGGATCGGCCACCGGGTCAGCACGACCGGGACGCGTGTCCCGCAGCCGGGTCCCGGCCGACGCGTCGACGTGGATCTCGCCTACGTGGGCCTCACGCCCGCCGGGCCCCGACTGTTCACGGAGACGCACGAGGTCCCGGACGTCCGCGGGCCTGTGCTCAACGTCGCGATCGGCGCGCTGATGACCGAGCGTCCACGTGACGACGACTACCGCAACTACCTGATCGCGACCGGCGTGCGGGCCACGGCCAGGGAACACGACGGCAACATCGCCATCGACTTCTCGGCGACGCCGCACCGTGCCCCCGGCCTCAGCGACACGGTCGCTCGCATCGTGCTTCAGGCGATGGTCCGGACAGCCGACCAGGCCGTCGGCGCGTCCGCCCCGGTGCGCTTCACCGTCAAGGGCACGGAGGTCGAGAAGGTGCTCGGCGTGGACACCCGCCGCCCGCTCCGAGCGGCCGACCCTGCGACCACCGACTCACCGGTCGCGATCGAGACGCCGGACGACAACTCCTTCGCCCACTCCGGCTCGGTGGTCCAGGGGCGAGCCTCCACACCGGACGGTCGCGTCTACTGGGCCGTCTACCGCAGCGCTGGCCTGGTGCTCGCCGGGCACGGCCGCTCCGAGGCCGGCCCCTGCTGCACGTTCACGCCGTTCACCTTCCGGCTGCCGGCGCTCAGCCGCGGGTCGCCGTACGTGCTGGTCGTGGGCAGCGACGCCGACCTCGGGGACGGCGGCACCACGGTGGACACCAAGGAGTTCAGCATCCGATGACCTCCCGCCACGAGGTCAGTGCGCGGGGAGTAGGGAGATCTTCTGCCAGATCTTCTGCGACATCTGGGCGGCCAGCGTCTCCAGGTCGCTGACGGTGCCGAGCACGACGGAGTCCGAGGAGTGCTCGGCGCAGAGGGCGGCGGCCTTGGCGATCAGGGAGACGAGCTCCGAGCAGTAGTCGAAGTAGTGGTGCAGCTCCTCCGACGACATCCGGTTCGGCGGGCTCTTGGCGGTCGGCACGTAGTCGGTGCGGGCCTGCTCCGGATCCTTGTCGAGCTGGTGCATGTCGACCACGTGCGCGAGGGAGCGCAGCTCGTGGAGCAGCAGCAGGAGGGTACGGCGCTCGCGTCGTTCGGGCAGCGCCCAGAGGAAGAAGACCGCGATGGCGGCGAAGACGACGTCGTTGATCGTGCTCTCCACGAGCGGCACCCAGTCGGAGCTGGTGCCCACGCCGTTGACCACGAAGTCCCGGATGGCGACCACCAGCGCGACCAGCGTCGCGACCACGATGACCAAGCTGGTGCCCCGGGCGACCAGCCTGGTGCGGCGGTAGCGGATGAACGAGGTGCTGAACCGGTCGTGGATGTCGGGCACCTTCTGCGAGAGCCGGTGCGCCACGTCGGCGAGGCGCCGGCCGGGGAGCCGCGCGCGGATGCGGTCCTCGAGCTTGGCCGCGGCGTGCGCGATGTAGTGCGCCTCCAGCCGGGGTGTCTCCTGCACCGCACTCACGAGCGACACCGTAGTGCCGGACCGCACATTTGTGCAGTTGTCACGTAGCGACTGGTCGGTCGCTACGTGACAACTGCACAAATGTGGAGCTGCGGCGCCGCTACGCCCACCGCGACGTGCGGGAGAGCAGCGCGGCGACGGCGGCGACGCCGGCGGTCGAGGTGCGGAGCACCGACTCCCCCATCCGGACGACGTGCGCGCGCCCGAAGGCAGACAGCTCGTCGTCGGTGATCCCGCCCTCCGGTCCGACGACGACCACCAGCGAGGCGACGCCGTCGAGCTCGAGGCCGGCCAGCGACGCCGTCGCCTCCTCGTGGAGAACCACGGCGAGGTCGGCCTCGTCCAGCAGCTCGACGACCTGAGCCGTCGACATCTGCTCGGTGATCTCGGGCACCCATGCGCGACGAGACTGCTTGGCCGCCTCCTGGGCGGTGGCGCGCCACTTCGCGAGCGACTTCGCTGCGCGGTCGCCGCGCCACACCCCGACGCAACGCGCGGCGGGCCAGGGCACGATCCGGTCGACGCCGATCTCGGTGAGCACCTCGACGGCGAGGTCTGCGCGGTCGCCCTTGGGGATCGCCTGCACGACCGTCACTGTCGGCAACGGGCGTGGCGTCGTGCCGACCTCGTCCACCCGCGCCTCGAGCGCCGACTTGGAGGTGGCGATCACGGTGCACGTCGCCGCCGTGCCGGAACCGTCGATCAGGACGACCTGCTCGCCGACCGTGAGGCGTCGTACGACGACCGCGTGCCGGGCCTCGTCGCCGGTCACCACGACGACCTCTCCGACGGCGGTCCCGGTCACCGGGCCGAGGAAGACCGGGAGCACGCCGCTACCGCGGGTTGAACGCGTTGCGGAGCCGGCCGAACATCCCCTTGTGGGGCGTCTGGATGCGGCCGTCGGGCGTCTCCTCGTGCCGCAGCTTCGCGAGCTCGCGCAGAAGCTCCTCCTGCCGGTCGTCGAGCCGTCCAGGAGTCTCGACCTCGACGGTCACCACGATGTCGCCGCGGACCTGTGAGCGCAGGTGCGGGATGCCGCGGCCGCGGAGGGTCGTCTCGGTGCCGGACTGGGTGCCGGGTCGGATGTCGAGGTCGACCCACAGGTCCATCTCGGAGTCGGCCTCGGCGATGTCGGCCTCGAGCAGCGGCAGCTGGATCGTCGTGCCCAGGGCGGCGGCGGTCATCGGGACGGAGACCTGGCAGCGCAGGTCCGTGCCGTCGCGGCTGAACACGGGGTGCGGGGCGACGTGGATCTCGACGTACAGGTCACCGGCGGGACCACCGCCCGGGCCGACCTCGCCCTCACCGGCGAGCTGGACGCGGGTGCCGGTGTCGACGCCTGCGGGGATCTTCACCGTCAGTGAGCGTCGGGACCGCACCCGGCCGTCGCCGGAGCACTCGCGACACGGCTCGGGGATGATCTCGCCGTACCCGCGGCACGCCGCACAGGGCCGCAGGGTGCGGATCTCACCGAGGAACGAGCGCTGCACGTGCTGCACCTCGCCGCGGCCGTGGCAGGTCTCGCAGGTGATCGGCTGCGAACCCGCGGCGGCGCCGCTGCCCTGGCAGACCCCGCAGAGCACGGCCGTGTCGACCTTGAGCTCCCGCTCGACCCCGAAGGCGGCCTCGGCGAGCTCGACCTCGATCCGCACCAGGGCGTCCTGGCCGCGACGCGTCCGCGGCCGCGGTCCGCGCCCCTGGGCCCCGCCGGCACCACCGGCGCCGCCGAAGAAGGCGTCCATGATGTCGGTGAAGGAGAACCCGGCGCCCTGGCCAGCGCCCGAGCGCCCGAACGGGTCGCCACCCAGGTCGTACATCCGCCGCTTCTCGGGGTCCGAGAGCACCTCGTAGGCAGCCGAGACCTCCTTGAAGCGCTCCTGGGTCGCGGGGTCGGGGTTGACGTCGGGGTGCAGCTGGCGGGCAAGTCGGCGGTAGGCCTTCTTGATCTCGTCGGTTTCGGCGTCGCGGGAGACGCCGAGGATCTGGTACGGGTCCTGGCTCACGTGTCGTCTTTCGCTGCTTCTGGTCTGGTCAATTGGTCTGGGTCGGCGCTCACGCCTGGTCGAGGATCGTCGAGACGTAGCGGGCCACGGCGCGCACGGCGGCCATCGAGCCCGGGTAGTCCATCCGCGTGGGGCCCACGATGCCAAGCGAGCCGACGGCCTCGTCACCGGGTCCGTAGCCGGTCGCGATCACCGAGGTGGCGGCGAGCTCCTGGTAGGGGCCCTCGTGACCGATGCGGACCCTGATCGAGTCCGAGCTGGCCTCGCCGAGCAGCTTGAGCAGCACGACGTGCTCCTCGAGCGCCTCCAGCATCGGCTTGATCGAGGCGTCGAACCCCTCGCCGAACCGGGCCAGGTTGGCGGTGCCCCCGACGACCACCCGGCCGTCGAGGCGCTCGTTGGACATCGCCTCCACCAGGGCGGCGGCGATCACGGCGACCTGTGACCGGTCGGCCCGGTCGACCTGCCCGGTGAGCGCACCGAGCTCGGTCGCGGCCGTGGCGATCGGCTGGCCGGAGGCGGCCACCAGGATGCGGGCCCGGAGGTCGGCCAGGGTCTGGTCGGTGATCTCCTCGGGCAGCTCGATGATGCGCTGCTCCACGCGCCCCGTGGAGAGGATCAGCACGAGGAGCAGGCGGGTGTTGGAGAGGCCGACCAGCTCGATGTGGCGGACCGTGGAGCGGGCCAGCACCGGGTACTGCACGATCGCGACCTGCTGGGTCAGCTGCGCCAGCAGCCGCACCGAGCGGCCGATCACGTCGTCGAGGTCGTGGGCACCCTCGAGGAAGGTCGAGATCGCGCGCTTCTCGGCCGCGGACAGCGGCTTGATCTCGGTGAGCCTGTCGACGAAGAAGCGGTAGCCCTTGTCGGTGGGGATCCGCCCCGCACTCGTGTGCGGCTGGGCGATCAGGCCCTCCTCCTCGAGCGCGGCCATGTCGTTGCGCACGGTGGCCGGGGAGACCCCGAGGCGGTGGCGCTCCACGAGGGCCTTGCTGCCGACGGGCTCACGGGTGGAGACGTAGTCCTCGACGATCGCGCGGAGCACGGCGAGCCTGCGGTCGTCCTGCATCTCGCCTCCCGACGCGTGTTGGCACTCGTGCTTCCCGAGTGCCAAGGGTACTAGGAATGCCTAGGCTGGCGGGCGTGTCGGAGTTCACTCGCTTCCGTGAGGTCGGCGACCGCGTCTGGGTCGGGCGCTACGACTGGTACGACGTGAACGTCAGCGTCGTCGAGGGCGGCGACGGGCTGCTCGTGGTCGACACGCACGCCTCGAGCGTGGCCGCCCGGGAGGTGATCGGCGACCTGCGCCATCTCTCGAGCCGCCCGCTCGTGGGGATCGTGAACACCCACGTGCACGTCGACCACGTCTTCGGCAACGCCGCCTTCCGCGAGGCCTACGGACCGGTGCCGATCACGGCGCACGAGAACGCGGCCAACGGCACAGTCGCGTGCGGGGAGGAGGCCAAGCGGGCTGCGCTCGCCGAGGCCCGGCCGCGTGCGGAGGAGATCGCCGAGACCCCCGTTGTCCCGGCAGACCACACCTTCAGCTCGGTCGCCACGCTCGACCTGGGCGACCGGGTCGTCGAGCTGGTTCACCCGGGTCCGGGGCACACCGACGGGGATCTCGTCGTACGGGTCGAGGACGCGGGTGTGCTGCTGGCCGGCGACCTCGTGGAGGAGTCGGCGTCCCCGGCGTACGGCTCCGACAGCTTCCCGATGGACTGGCCGCTCACCCTCGACCTGGTGCTCAGCCTGGTCGGGCCGGACGACGTGGTCGTGCCGGGACACGGGACCCCGGTCGACCGGGACTTCGTGGAGGAGCAGAGGGCCGCGATCGGGGTCGTGGCCGAGACGATCCGCGACCTGGCGAGCCGCGGCGTCCCGGTCGGCGATGCGCTCGCGGCGACGCAGTGGCCCTACCCCGTCGAGGTGCTCGGCCACGCCGTACGACGTGGGTACGAGCAGCTGCCGCGGTCGCAGAAGCGACTGCCGCTGCTGTGAGCACCGAGGGGATCCCGGCGCAGCTGGAGACCGATCGGCTCCTGCTGCGGCGTTGGACGCCGGCGGACGCCGAGCCGTTCGCGATCATCAACGCCGACCCCGAGGTGATGCAGCACATCGACGAGCCGCTGACGCGTGCGCAGAGCGACGCGTTCCTGGCCCGTATCCAGAGCCAGTTCGACGACGTGGGCTACGGGTTGTGGGCCGTCGAGGTCCGCGAGACCGGGTCGCTGGTCGGCTTCACCGGCCTGGCGGTGACGGGCCACTCGGCGCCGACCACCTCGGCGATCGAGGTGGGCTGGCGGCTGGGCCGCGAGGCCTGGGGGCACGGCTACGCCACCGAGGCGGCGACCGCGGCTCTCGACCTGGCCTTCGGAACGCTCGCCCTGGAGGAGGTCGTCTCGATCACCACGCCCGGCAACCTGCGTTCACAGGCGGTGATGCGACGGCTGGGGATGCAGCGCGCACCCGAGCTCGACTTCGAGCGCGAACGGCTCTCCCCCGGCCACCCCCTGCGGCCGGCGATCGTCCACCGGCTGGGCCGCGAGGTGTGGCCGGCTCGTCCCTGAGGTCAGCGGCAGCTGGCGACGAGCTGCCTGACCCGAGCGATGACTGCTGGGTCCTTGGCGCCGAACTTCGGGTCGGTCAGCTTGCTGACCGGGTAGGCGGCCACGAGCTTCCCGGCCGCGCAGCGGGCGACCTCGGTCTGCGCGCCGGCCCGCAGGAAGACTGCGCCGAGGCCGGCCCGCGTCGCGACCAGCGTGAGTGCGTCCTGCGACTCGTCCTTGCCGATCCGGACGGTCTTGCCGGGGTCGCACGACTGGAAGCGGACGTTCTTGCCGTCGCGAGCCACGGAGGCCGGAGTGCCCGGGACGCGCGCGACCCAGCGCTGCAGCGCGGAGAGCATCCGGGTGGTGTCGGCGGTGGTTCGTCCCGCGTAGTCGATCCGTGCGCACGAGGTGTCGTCGTGCTCGTAGCCGACGTAGGCGTCGCCGCCCCAGCCGTCTGCGGCAGCGAGCGCATCGCGCAGCGGAAGGCGCTGGGCGAGCATCAGGTACCAGGTGAGCACGCCGAACTCGCCGGACTCGAACTTCTTCTCGCCGGAAACCAGCTTCGGTGTTGAGACGTGGGTCGCGCCGTTCTCGCCGGTGAGCGCGCGGAAGGGGTCGAGCAGCGTGGCCTCGTGGGTGGGCGGGTGCCGGAAGAGCTTGTCGACACTGGGGTTGCCGCCGTCGGCAGCCACCGTCTCGACCAGGCCCTGGCCCAGCGCGTACGGCGCACCGATCAAGGTGAGGACGATCTTCGGGATCCCCTTCATCCGGGTGTCCGCCTCGGTGTTCTGGGCCTTCTCGCTCGCCGCAAGCGCCTTGCGCTGTCGCGCGTTCAGCGTGCCGCGGTAGAGCGTCGCCACGCGTTCGGCGTCGCCCTCGTTGATCGCCTCCAGGACCGATGACGCCGACGTGTCTGGTCCCTTCTCGGCCTTCTTGGCCAGCTTCTGCATCCGGTCGCCGATGTCGAAGTACTGGTCCTGCAGGGCGTGGGTCAGCTCGTGCACCAAGGTGGGCCGCACTGCCGGGGTGATGGTCTGCCCGCGCACGGAGATGCGCTGGTCGTCGAAGGAGTAGTACGCCAAGGTCCCACCGCCGTAGGCGTCCTTGAAGGCGGCGTACAGGTCGACATCGCCCGAGATCAGCCCGAAGGCGCGCATCAGGGCGGTGAAGTGCTTGATCTCCGCACGGTCGTCGGCGTCGAGCTTGTCCTCGTCGGCCGAGACGGTCTTCTCGAACGCGGCCGGCTGCATGAACCGCACCGCGACCGGGTGCTTGAAGGTCAGTCCGCGCTTCTGCTCCGCGATGTGGGCGTACGGCGCGATGCGGCTGTCCCACTGGGCGGGGTAGGAAGCCTTGGGCGAGGCGGCGGTGCCACGTACGACGACGACGGCGACCACCGCGACGAGCGCCAGCATGATCGCGACCGCGACGGCCAGCACCCAGATCGGAATGTCTCGCCCAGGCGCGGGCGCAGGCGTAGACGCAGGCGGCGGATGTTGCGCCGAGACAGGAGGCGTCCCGAGATGGCTCATGGCGGGCAGGTTAGTGCCGGATCCGCTCTCGTCCGGGCGGAACGCGCAATCCCGTCGTCGGTGGCAGCGGCGGCCAGCGAAGGGTCGGGCGGCCGGCGATCGGGGGCATCAGCCGGTCCTCCCGACGTGCCAGTCGCGGTCCCAGCCACCGTGGTGGTGGTGCCAGCGGCGGTGCCCGACGAAGAACCACGCACCGACGGCGATCAGCACCAGTGGCAGGTGGGTGATCACCGTGAGCACGAGCAGCACCACGAACAGCGGCACCAGCAGGCGTCGTACTCCGGGGAGACCGCGGCCGACGCCGCGTGCGCTGCCCGGGCCACCCCGACGCGGCCCGGAGGCCGCGCGGGGTGCCTGGGCGGGCAGGTCGGCGAAGACCGGGAACAGGTCCCCGTGCGTCTTCGCCGACCACACCGCGTCGCTGCGCTCGTCGAACTCCTCGCGGGTCAGGCGCCCGACGGCGAACTGCTCGCCGAGCTGGTCCACCGCCGTCTGTCGTTCGGCGTCACTGAGGCGCAGCCCCCGCGAGGACTCGGTCATCACCGCTCCTCGGCCTCGTCGGTGCCGGAGTCACCCTCCGGCTCGGCGTCGGCGTCGTAGGCGTCGTCCGGGCCCTCCGCCAGCAGGCCGTAGAGCCGGCGGCGGGTGTCACCGAGGATCTCGATGGCCTTCTCGCGCTGGTCGGGCGTGCCGGTCGAGGCGACCTGGACGATCGCTCCGATGGTCTGGCCGATGACCCGCTTGAAGTCGAGGGACTCCGAGTCGTCGGCCTCCTCGGCGAACGGCGCCCAGACGGCTGCCATCTCCTCGGCGTGCTCGGCGACGTAGGTGCGTCCCTCGTCGGTCAGCTGGATCGCCTTGCGCCCGGTGGGGGCGTCCTCGACGAGTCCCTCGTCCTGCAGCTGGGCGATGGTCGGGTAGACCGAGCCGGGGCTCGGCTTCCACGCTCCATCGGTCCGCTCGGCGATCTGCTGGATCACCTGGTAGCCGTTGATCGGCTGGTCACCTGCCGCGCTGAGCACGTCGATGATGGCCGAACGTACGTCGCCCCGGCGAACCCGCGGGCGTCGTCCGCCCCGGCCGCCCGGTCCCCCGAAGTCGGGGCCGAACATCTGCGCCACCCAGGGCGGCGGACCACCGGTGGGGCCGCCCCAGGGGCCGCCCCATCCGCCGGGTCCACCTCGGTGCCCCTCGTGACGGCTCCGGCCGCGGCCGCCACGTTGGCGCCGGGTCGGTTCGAATTCTTGAGTCCACATTGGGTGTCCCATGTCGAGATCTCCTTTCGTCTGCGGTGTCGGGCCGGATTCTTCACGGCTCGCCGACACTGTCTCGATACATTGACGATATATCGCGAGTATTCATAAGTCAAGAGATAGTCCAGGACGGATGGGCCCTCGACACGCCGCGCACGGGGCCCGAATGTCCTGGACTATCGATCTGCGGAACTAGCCTCCGCGGGTGAGCACTCCCCCAGGCCCGCACGACCGGTACGGCGGCGACGTGCTGGCCACCGACTGGCGGGTGCCCAAGAACGGTCGCGCGGTCGAGATCGACGCGGACCTCGGGCTGGTCGTCGAGGAGGTCACCACCGACTGGTGCGGCGAGATCGTGCGCGTCGAGCGCGACCTGGGCACGCTCACCCTGGAGGACCGGCGCCGCAAGCAGCGCACCTTCCCCCTGGGTCCTGGCTTCCTGCTCGAGGGTCGCCCGGTCGTGCTGGTCGCCCCGACCCGGAAGGGACCGGCCCAGAAGACCCGTACGGCGTCCGGGTCCGTCGCCGTCCACGGCACCAAGGCGCGCGTGGCCCGCGCGAGCCGCATCTTCGTCGAGGGCCGCCACGACGCCGAGCTCGTCGAGAAGGTGTGGGGCGACGACCTGCGCGTGGAGGGCGTCGTGGTCGAGTACCTCGACGGTGTCGACGACCTCGGCGAGAAGCTGCGCGACTTCGGCCCCGGTCCGGAGCGACGCGTCGGCGTGCTGGTCGACCACCTCGTCCCCGGCTCCAAGGAGAGCCGCATCGCCGATGCGGTCCGCCGCTCCCCCGTCGGCCGGCACGTGCTGATCGTCGGCCACCCGTTCATCGACATCTGGGCCGCGGTGAAGCCGCAGCGGCTCGGCAAGCAGGCGTGGCCCAGCGTGCCGCGCGAGGTCGAGTGGAAGCACGGCGTGTGCCAGCAGTTCGGGTGGCCGCACCGCGACCAGGCCGACATCGCGCGGGCGTGGAAGCACATCCTCGGCGGCGTGCGGGGCTACCAGGACCTCGATCCCGCTCTCCTCGGCCGGGTCGAGGAGCTGATCGACTTCGTGACCAGCGCCTGACCCGGCACCGGGCCTAGGACGCCGCCTTGCGCACGGCCGCACGTACGGCGTCGCGCAGCCCGTCGGTCCGGGTCCCGCCGGCCAGGATCGCCTCGCGCACCGTCACGTCGTCCTGGCGCACCAACCCGAGGAGGACGTGCTCGGTGCCGATGTAGTTGTGCCGCAGGGCGATCGCCTCGCGGAGCGAGAGCTCCAGGACCTTCTTGGCCGGGCGCGAGAACTTCTTCCGCGGCCGTCCGAAGCGCCGTCCGCCCCTGGGTGGTTCCCCCAGCCGGTCGACCACCTCGGCGAGGTCGATGCCGATGCTGGCCAGCGCTGCTGCGTCCTCCTCGTCGAGCCCGTCGACGTAGCGCGAGCGGCGCCGGTCGAGCTCGGCGTGCACCCGGTCGAGGTCGGCGCCCGCGTCGGCGAGCACGCGTACGGCGAGGCAGTCGGTGTCCCACAGCAGGGCTGCCAGCAGGTGCTCGGGTCGTACCTCGCTGGCTCGCGACTCGTTGGCGATCTCGACGGACCGCTCGACCATCTCGCGTGCGCGTTGGGTGAAGCGCTCGAACATCGTCAGCCCACGTCCTCTCTGCCGTACTTCTTGTGCACCGCCTGACGGCTGACGTCGAGGACGTCGCCGATCTCCTGCCACGACCACCCCTGCGCCCGCGCGCGCAGCACCTGCGTGCGCTCGAGCTCCTCCAGCAGCCGACGCAGTGCCCGGACCGCACGCAGACCTGTCCTCGGGTCCGAGGCACTTGCTGCCGTCGCGAGGTCCGACTCGGTGGTCATGCATGTCAACATAGGTTGACACCGGCAGTCCGTCAACCTCAGTTGACGAGCTCGCGCACGACGGCGTCGCCGAGCAGCCGGCCGCGACGGGTCAGCACCAGCCGGTCGTCCTCCAGGACGGCGAGGCCTCGGGCCACCACGTCGTCGGCGCGACCCGCCTGGACCAGGTCGAGCGGGAGACCGGCGCGCAGCCGGACCTCGAGCAGCACCCGCTCGAGCGACCTGGTCGCCGCGTCGAGCGTCTCACCGTCCGCGGCCGGCGACTCCCCCGCCGCCATCCGCGCGGCGTAGGCGCTGGGGTGCTTGACGTTCCACCACCGCCGCCCGGCGACGTGGGAGTGGGCGCCCGGCCCCACTCCCCACCAGCTCGCGCTCGTCCAGTACAGCTCGTTGTGGCGGCACCTCGCCGCGTCGTCGCGGGCCCAGTTGGAGACCTCGTACCAGTCCAGCCCGGCGGCGGTGAGCACCTCGTCGGCCACGACGTACTTGTCCGCGAGGTCGTCGTCCTCGGGCGCGGGCACGGCGCCGGTGCGGACCTGACGGGCCAGTCGGGTGCCCTCCTCCACGATCAGGGAGTACGCCGAGACGTGGTCCGGCCGGCAGGCCAGGGCAGCATCGAGCGAGGCGCGCCAGTCCTGCGAGCGACTCCCCCGGCGTCCCGTAGATCAGGTCCAGGCTCACCTGCTCGAAGCCGGCCTCGCGCGCCCACGCCACCGCCTGCGGCACCCGGTCGGGGTCGTGGGTGCGCTCCAGCACCCGCAGCACGTGCGGCACCGCGGACTGCATCCCGAAGCTGACCCGGGTGAAACCCGCCGCCCGCAGCTCGGCCAGGCCCTGCGGCGTGACGCTGTCGGGGTTCGCCTCGGTGGTCACCTCGACGTCCGCGGCCACGCCGAAGGTGCCCTCGATCGCACCCAGGATCCGGACCAGGTCGCCCGCCGGGAGCAGGGTGGGAGTGCCGCCGCCGAAGAAGACCGTGTCCACCGGAGGCCGTCCCGGTCCCAGCACGCGCCCGGCGTGCTCGATCTCGGCGACCGCGTGGCCGGGGTACGCCGCCTGCGACCCCCCGCCCCCGAGCTCGGTGGCGGTGTAGGTGTTGAAGTCGCAGTACCCGCAGCGCACGGCACAGAAGGGCACGTGGACGTAGATCCCGAAGGGGACGCCCGAGGGGGCTGCCAGGGAACCTGCCGACACGCGCTCGAGTCTCCCACCAGCGACCAGCATGCGGATTCACCGGACACGGGTTGACGGAGGTTCCTACCCTCATGGGGTGACTCGGGGAAGGCGCCGGTACGCCGGGGTGGTGATCGTCGTGCTCGCCGGGTTCCTCGGCGGGCTGCTGGTCGCGCCCACGCCCGCCCAGGCCGCCACCAGACCCCTGCGGATCATGCTCGAGGGCGACTCGATCACCCAGGGCGTCGACGGCGACTACACGTGGCGCTACCGCTTCTACCGTGAGCTGGTCCGGCAGCGCGTGCGCTTCGACTTCGTCGGGACGAGGACCAGCCCCTGGGTCGAGCCCGGGTTCCGGAGCTCGCAGTACGCCGACCCGCACTTCGACCAGGACCACTTCGCCCGGGCCGGCAGCACTCTCCTCGTGCACGCCTACCAGGTCCAGGACCAGGTGGCCGCCAAGAAGCCCGACATCATCGTGCTCGAGGCAGGGGTCAACGACCTGCGCGCCGGGCGCACCCCGGCGCAGACTGACGGCTACCTGCGCAGCTGGATCGCCAACGCCCGGTCCGCCGAACCCGGCGTGACGATCGTGGTGTCCTCGATCCTCGACGCCACCGACGTCCACCGACCCTGGCTCCCCCAGCGCATCCGCGACTTCCGCGCGCTCCAGGCCACGACCGTCCGCGAGCTCTCGACGGCCCAGTCACCGATCGTGCTCGCCGACACCGACCGCGGCTGGGGGGTGCTGGCCGACACCTACGACAACCTGCACCCGACCCCGACCGGCGAGACGCTGATCGCCCAGCGGATCGCGGAGGCCTTCAAGGGCCTCGGCGTCCTCCGCCAGCAGCCGAGCATCTACCGCACGACCGCCTGGGGCCGGGTCGCCCGCATCCAGGCGCGGGTCGTGGGTCGGCGCGTGGTGCTCACCTGGGACCGGCAGGCCATCAACGGCGTCAAGATCAAGATGCGCCGGGTCGGCAGGCACTGGAAGACCGGCACGCTGATCCGAGCCGGCTCGACGGTCACCGGGCGCCTGCGCCCGGGCCGCTACCAGTTCAGGGTCAAGATGATCAGGGCCCGGATGATGACCGACTACGGGCCGCCGGTCCGGGTCGTCGTCCGCAAGGGCCGCTCCCACCGGCACTAGCCCGGCCGTCCGGCACCCTCAGGCGTAGAGCTTCGCGATGTGGTCGGCGTAGTTGTCCTCGACCACGTTGCGCTTGACCTTCATCGACGGGGTCAGCTCCCCGGACTCCACCGTCAGGTCGTGGTCGAGGAGCTCGAACTTCTTGATCGTCTCCCACCGGTTCAGCTGGGCGTTCAGCGTGTCGACGTACCCCTGCACCATCTGCTTGGTCTTCGGGTCGGCGACGGCCTCGGCGTAGTCGGCGGCGGAGACACCCGCCTCCTTCTTCCAGTCCTCGATCGAGTCGGGGTCGAGGGTGACCAGCGCGACGACGTAGTTGCGCTCGTTCCCGAAGACCATGAACTGGCTGGCGTAGGGGCACACGGCCTTGAACTTCGCCTCGATCGCGGTGGGCGCGATGTACTTGCCGCCGGAGGTCTTGAACAGGTCCTTGATCCGCCCGGTGATGGTCAGGAAGCCGTCGGAGTCCAGCGACCCCTTGTCGCCGCTGCGCAGCCAGCCGTCCTCGGTCAGCGCCTCCGCCGTGGCGTCCGGCAGGTTGTGGTAGCCGTCCATCACGCCGGGTCCCGCGATCTGGATCTCGTCGCCCTCCCCGAGCCGCACGCGGCTGCCGGGTACGACGGGCCCGACGGTGCCGAACTTGTAGTTCTCGGGGTGGTTCACGAACGAGCCCGCCGAGGACTCGGTGAGCCCGTAGCCCTCGAGGATCAGGATGCCGGCGGCGTTGAACCACTCGGCGATGTCGCGGTTGAGCGCGGCCGCGCCGGAGATGAAGAAGCGCACCCGCCCACCGAAGCGGTCGCGGATCTTGGAGAACACCAGCCGGTCGAAGAGCGCGTGCTGGAGCTTCAGCGGCAGCGGCACCGACTTGCCCTCACGCTTGAGCCGGTCGACCTTCAGCCCCACGGCGAACGCCTGGTTGAAGATCTTCTCCTTGGCGCCGCCCTCGGCCGCCTGCATGGTGACGATGCGGGAGTGCGCCTTCTCGAAGATGCGTGGCGCGGCGCCCATGAAGGTCGGCTTGACCACCGCCAGGTTGTCGATGATCCGGTCGACGCGTCCGTCCACGGCGGTGGCGAAGCCGCAGGCGAGCTGGGTGGAGAGCAGCACCTTGCCGAACGAGTGCGCCATCGGCAGCCAGAGGAACTGCACGTCGCGCTCGTCCAGGATCTGCTGGGCCTGGATCGCGGCACCCTCGTAGGTCCACGACGAGTGCCGCAGCCGCACACCCTTGGGCTTGCCGGTCGTGCCCGAGGTGTAGATCAGCGTGGCCAGGCTCTCGGGCTCGATCGCGGCGATGGCCTCGTCCACGGCCGCCGCGTTGTCCGGCGAGGTGCTTCTCGCCGAGGGCGCGCAGGTCGTCGAGGCCGATCACCCAGTCCTTGTCGTACGCCGCTCCCCCTGAGCTGTCCGGGGAGTCGAAGAGCACCACCTTCGCGAGGTGCGGGAGCTCGGACCGGTGCTCGGTGAGCTTGGCGAGCTGGGCCTCGTCCTCGGCGAAGACCACGCGGCACTCGGAGTCGGACAGGATGTAGGCGACGTCCTCCGCGTGGGTCGAGGGGTAGACCGTGGTCGTCGCGCCACCCGCACACATCACCGCGAGGTCCGCGAGGATCCACTCCACCCTGGTCCCGGCGGCGATGCCGACGCGCTGCTCGGGCTCGAGTCCCAGGGAGAGCAGCCCCGCCGCGAGCTTCTCGACCTTCTCGCCGGTCTGCGTCCACGTCCACGACTCCCAGGGCTGGTCGTCCCCGACCGGGAAGCGGTACGCCTCGGTGTCGGGCGACTTCTGCACGCGCTCCCGGAACTGCGCGGCCACGTTCGGCGCGCGGTTCTCGATGAAGGAGGTGTCGGTGTTGACGGGCGACATGAGGCTCTCCTGGGCAGGGATCCGACGCGGATGCGTGCCAGTAACCTAGTGCCCGCGAGCAAGCGTCGGCGAGCACGCCCCCGCACACCGGTCCTGCCGGGTTGCCGGGCAAAACCAGACTCATTCACTACACTATGGCCATGACGACGCTCGCCCTTCCCCTGCCCGCGCTCGAGGATCCCGTCGTCGTGGTGCCGGCACCGGGCGACGGACCGGGCAACTGGGCGGGTGCCGCCTCTGCCGTGCTGGTCGACGGCGTGACCTGGTTGACCTACCGGGTGCGCCGTCCGCTGCCCGACGGTCGGGGCATCGCCACCGTCGTCGCGCGCTCGGCCGACGGCGTCTCCTTCGAGCCCGTCTGCGAGGTCTTCCGCGGCCAGTTCGGGGCGGAGTCCTTCGAGCGCCCGGTCGTCCTGCGCCGTCCCGACGGCGGTTGGCGGCTCTACCTCTCCTGTGCCACCCCGGGCTCGAAGCACTGGTGGATCGAGGCCCTGGACGCCGACCGGCCCGAGGACCTCCCCGAGGGCACCCGCACGGTCGTGCTTCCCGGGGACGACAGCGTCGCCGTGAAGGACCCGGTCATCACCGTCCGGGACGGTCTGTGGGAGATGTGGCTGTGCGAGCACCCCCTGACCGAGCCCGGCGAGGAGGACCGCATGTCGACGTCGTACCTGAGCAGTGCCGACGGCCTGGACTGGACCCGCCACGGCACCGTGCTCGAGCCGACCCCCGGCACCTGGGACGCCCGCGGGGCGCGCGTCACGGCCGTCCTGTCCCACGAGCCCCTCGTGGTGCTGTACGACGGCCGGCCGACCGCCGAGGACAACTGGCACGAGGTCACCTCCGTCGCCCGGGCCGACGCGGACGGCCGGCTGCGAGCGGCCCCCGAGGCGCCGGTGCTGCGCTCGCCGTACTCCGACGGCGCCTTCCGCTACGCCAGCGCCGTCTCGCTGCCTGACGGCGCCACCCGGTTCTACCTCGAGGTCGCCCGTCCCGACGGGGCGCACGACCTGGTCACCGTGCTCAGTCGCTAGCGGCTCGTTCGCCTCGCCGGGCCGCGAAGGAGGACCCCTCGCGGTAGGTCTTCCACTGCTCGAAGGACTCCCCGGTGACCTCCTCG
The DNA here is from genome assembly GCA_963839835.1 of uncultured Actinomycetota bacterium. GTDB lineage: Bacteria > Actinomycetota > Actinomycetes > Propionibacteriales > Nocardioidaceae > Marmoricola. The sequence continues at coordinate 79,624 of CAWIWO010000008.1, read as the reverse complement.
AGGAGGGCGATGTCCTCCAGGTGCGGCTGCAGCAGGGCGTCGCGCTGCTCCGGGGCTGAGCTTGGGCCGGGTGGGGTCACCGCCCCAGTGCAGCTGGCTGATCAGCGGCTTGCTGACCGTGCGCCACACCTGCGGCGGGAGGAACTGCGCCACCGCGGCGCCCGCCCGGATCACCGGTCCCACGGTCCTGGCCCGCACCCCGTCACGCACGAACGGCCGGGAGTTGTCCGCGGGGATGGTGTCGATCTCCTGCCCCTCGACACCGAGGAAGTCGAAGACGCGCTGGAGCACCTCGTCGGGGTTGTCCACCAGCGAGCGGTAGCGCAGCAGCAGCACCTGCTCGCGCGGGAAGTGGTCGTAGAGGTCCTTGACCTGGCGGCCGTACATGCCGAGCGACGAGTAGTGCCAGAACGGCGCCCACCCGTCGTCGATCCGCCTCTGCTCGTGCCTGACGGCCTCGACGACGTCCGAGCGCGGCTCCAGCCCGTCCATCCACAGGTGCATCCAGTTGGAGTAGGTCCGGTCCACGGGATCGCGCAGCACCGCGATCAGCTTCGCGTCCGGCCGGTCGACGGCGATCCGCCGACGAGCGTCGCGGTTGTAGAGGTAGAACGGGGTGCTCTCGCCGCGCAGGCTCCCCTCGGGCGCGTCGTCGAAGAGATCGAGGTAGCGCTCGCGCTGCCAGACCCACTCCTGGTTGCTGTGCGCGTCACCGGGGCCCTTGTACGACGGCGGCGGCGAGTCGCCGCACATGTAGTACTTCGGCTCCTTGACCTTGCTCATGAACAGGTGCGGGTGCAGCGCCAGGGCGGCGTGCAGGGCACTCGTCCCGGCCTTCGGGACGCCGATCAGGAAGAAGTCAGGTGGGCGGCGACTCACGCCATAAGTCTATCGACTTGGTCTGCATTCGCGAAAGCGGGTGGTCAGAGGACCTTCGGGCGGCCGATCGACGGTGCGCATCGTCAATCTCGCGAATCGCAATGTCCGAAATGACTTTAACCTCCACAATAAATGTCATTAGTCGGTATCTGCGTCGGGGATGCCGTGGCCGATCGCTTTGGAGCTACGCACTGTGTGGAAATCTCGTTCTGGACGCCGTGGTCGGTCGTTCCTCTCGTCACTGATCATCGTCGCGCTGCTCGCCTCGGGTGCCGCCTTCCTCGCCGTCGCGCCGGCGTCGGCTGCCCTGGCCCCACCGGTCCTCGGTAGTCCCGACGCCAGTGCCAGCATCACCGCGAACCCGGTCTTCAGCTGGAGCGCGGTCTCCAGCGCGAGCGGTTACCGGTTCCAGCTCTCGACCTCGACGTCCTTCGCCGACCCGCTGGTCGACCAGCAGACCGTTGCCACCCGGTTCACCCCGACCGAGCAGCTGCCGAACGGCACCTTGTACTGGCGCGTGGCCACGGTCGACTCGGGTAGCAGCGTCGGCACCTACTCGGCGTACCGGCAGCTGCTGAACACGTGGAGCCCTCCCACCCTCGTCTCACCGGCCAACTCGGCGACCCTGGCCTTCCCGAGCCAGTCCGCGGTCTTCACCTGGAACCCGGTGGCAGGCGCCCAGTCCTACACGCTCCAGGTCTCGAGCTCGAACACCTTCGGCGCGGGCACCATCGACTACACGACCCCCAACACGACGTACTCGCTGACCGAGCCGGCCACGTCCGGTACGACGGTGTGGTGGCGCGTCCGCGCCGAGTCCGGTGCCGACGCGGTCAGCGGCTGGTCCTCGCCTCGCTCGTTCACCTACGCCTGGGCCTCGACGCCGACGTTGGTGGCCCCTGCCGACGGCAGCACGGTCGTGGACACCCACTTCTCCTGGAACCCGGTCTCCGGCGCGAAGACCTACCAGATCCAGATCAGCCCCAACGGGGACTGGACCAACAACGTGACCAAGGACGTGACGACGTTCGCCACGGCCTACTCCCCCAGCGCCCCACTGCTCAACGGCTCCTACTACTGGCGGGTCCGCGCCTACGACGCCGCCGGGCACGCCGGCACCTGGTCCGTGGAGAGATCTGTGACGCGGCAGTGGGAGGACGCCCCCAGCGTCGTCACTCCCGCGGCGGCGGACGCAGGCAGCCCGACCGTCGTCGGTCGGATCGACTTCCAGTGGACCGCCTCGTCCCGCGCCTCCTACTACCAGCTCGAGGTCTTCGACGGGTCCGAGGTCCGCGACTGCTTCACCAACCACACCAGCTGGACGCCGTACGACGCCTCCCAGGCCGCCACCCCGGAGCCCGGCGAGTGTGACCTCGCGACCTACCAGTGGCGGCCGGGTGTGACCTACCGCTGGCGCGTGCGCGGCTGGGACCGCGACCTGGCCGAGGAGAACCCGGGCAAGGGCTTCGGGGTCTGGTCCAACAACGGCGACTACCAGGCGTTCCGGTTCGACCCGTCGACCCCGACGATCTCCGCACCGAGCGACGGAGCCACCGTCGAGACGCCCAACCTGCAGTGGGCGGCCGTCCCCACCGCCGACCACTACCTGGTGACGGTCCTGGACAACAACGGCAACGTCACCGACAACGCGGTGACCACCTACGCCACGAGCTACTCACCGACGGGCCTCGACCCGGCCGCAGGCCCCTACACCTGGTCCGTGCGGTCGGTCGACCACGACGGGCTGACCAGCGCCGTGCAAGAGCGCACGTTCTCGCTGGCCGCCCCCTCCTCGCCCGGCGCATCGGTCACCCTGACGTCGCCGGCACCCGGCTCCTCGTCGCTGCGGATGCCCGCGATGACGTGGTCCCCGGTCACCGACGCGACCAGCTACACGCTGCGCTACTGGCGGACCGCCGACGGCGCGGGCACGGCCACGGTGGTCACCACGCCGTTCACCTCCTTCACGCCGACCGAGGTCCCGCCCGCCGGCACCGGCTACAGCTGGCGAGTCCAGGCCTTCGACGTCGACGGCGCCTCCAAGGGGGTCAGCAGCACGCAGAGCTTCACCATCAGCACCCCGAGCCTCGTCCTGCCCGACACCGACTACCTCGGCCCGGACAAGTGCCTCAACCCCGCGTCGTGCCCCACGATCCCCGACACCCCGACGATGCGCTGGTCGGCTGTCCCGAACGCGACCCACTACCTGGTCACGATCGCGAACGACGCCAACTTCACCAACCTCGTCTCGACGTACGCGACCGAGAACACGACGCTGACGCCTCGTGAGTCCCTGAAGGACAGCCAGGCCGGCAAGGCCTACTACTGGTACGTGCAGGTGTGCGCCTACAACGTGTGCGGCCCCGACCGGGGGTCGTCCACCCGGGCCAACGCCAGCTCGTTCCGGAAGTACTCCGACCCGGTGTCGCTCAACACGCCCGCCAACGACGACGCCAGCAGCGTGCTGGACGACGCCCACGACCAGGTCACCTTCGACTGGGACGACTTCCACACCAACGCCTCGACGGGCTCCGAGCAGGAGCCGCGCGACTACCACCTCGTGGTGGCCACCGACCCGAACTTCATCGACGGCTCGGTCGTCGACGACGTCACCGTCGACACGACCAGGTACACCGCGAGCGACAGCCTGTACCCCGACGGACCCCTCTACTGGCGCGTCCAGGCGGTCGACAACAGCGACAACAAGCTGACCTGGTCGCCGACCCGGACGATCCAGAAGGTGGTCACGGCCCCGACGCCGACGTACCCGGCGAACAGCGCCACCGTGCACGAGGTGCCGTACCTGTCCTGGACGCCGACCCAGTTCGCGGCGGGCTACGAGGTCCAGATCTCGCCGAACGGGGACACGAACTTCTCCGCCCCGATCGTGGACGCGTTCTCCGGCGACACCGAGTTCTCGGCCACCTCACCGCTGGTCGGGCTGCCGGCCGACGACTACGCGTGGCGGGTCCGCTCGATCGACGCCTTCGGGAACCGCGGCGCCTGGTCGTCGTCCCCGGTCAGCAGCTTCACCCTGTCGCTCGACCCGCCGACGCTCACCGCTCCCGGAGCGGGCAGCACGGTGCGCCCGTCGACCGCGGTCTTCCAGTGGGCTCCCGTCACCGGTGCCGCGAAGTACCAGTGGCAGCTGAGCACGACCTCGTCGTTCAGCTCGGTCACCGCCGAGCAGGAGACCCAGATGGCGGCCTGGTCGCCCCGTGAGCAGCTGGAGGACGGCGCCTACTACTGGCGGGTGCGCGCCCTCGACGCCGACGGCAACCTGCTCTCCACCTCGAGCGCACGCAGCGTGGAGCTGAGCTCGACCACCCCGACCGTGACCATCGCCACGCCCAACCCGTGGACGGTGCGCGGACCGGTCACGGCGACGTTCAACAAGCCGGTCACCGGCGTGGACGGCTCGAGCTTCAAGGTCTTCGTCGCCAGCACCACGACCGAGGTCCCTGGGACCGTCGACGTCCCCGACAGCACCCACGCCACCTGGACGCCCTCGGCGCCGCTCGTGCCGGGTCAGTACTACGACATCGAGGTCTCGTCGGACGTCCAGGACGCCGTCGGCAACCCGCTCAACACGACGACGTCCAGGCGCCGGGTCTACACGGCCGTGCAGAACGGCGACGCCGCGTTCACCGAGCACTGGGACCGGACCTCGACGAGCGCGGCGAGCGGTGGGTCCTACGACGTGTCCAGCCTGGCCGGCACGACGACCAGCCTCGCGTTCAGCGGCACCAAGGTCTCCGTCATCGGCATCCAGACCAAGGCAGGCGGGTACGCCGACGTGTACGTCGACAACCGGCTCTCCGCCAGCAACCTGTCGTTCTACGCGAGCGCCTCGCGCTACAAGCGGACGATGTGGACCAAGACCGGTCTGGCCTCGGGCTCGCACACGCTGAAGGTCGTGGTGAAGGGCACCAAGTACCGCAGTGCCACCGGCACCAAGGTGCTGCTCGACGCCTTCGACGTGGACGGCGGCCGCGTCGAGCAGACCTCGCCTGCGGTGACCCAGACGTTCCGTCGCTACGCCAGCAGCGCGGCGAGTGGTGGCTCCTACGACCTCACCACGCACGCGACCGCCGGCTTCAGCGGCACCCGGGCGTGGATGGCGGCGACGGTGCGAGGCACGAAGGTCAGCGTGGTCGGCTTCAAGTCCACCTCGTCGGGCACCGCCGCCATCTACGTCGACAGCCGCTACGTGGCGAACGTGTCCCTGCGCGACAAGACCACCAAGCGAGTGACCCTGTACACGTCGGGGACCCTGAGCGACACGGTGCACACGGTGAGGATCTTCGTCAACGGCACCAGCAACGGGTCGGGCTCCACCGTCGGCATCGACTACGTCCAGGCCAGCTAGCGGCGGCAACCCCGGTGACGTCCAACCTGAGGCGACCCCACGGTGGTTGAGCCTGTCGAAACCATGCGGGGCGGGGAGGGAGGCTTGGTCACCAACTTCCCGAATCTTGTCCGTTAGGTCCGGAACGCCCTCATACTCAGACGGGTGACGATCCCCGGAGCGCAGGTGCAGCCGCCTGGGTGGTACCCGGATCCTGTCGGCCAGGCCAGGTTCCGCCACTGGGACGGCAAGAGCTGGACCGCCGAGACCTCGAACGCCAAGGACCCTGTCGGCGGTCGCGCACTCGGCCCCGGGTTCGCCCGGCTCGGCGACTGGCTCAGCCACGCCCTGCGTCTGTGCGCCTTGGTCGCCCTCGTCGAGGTGGCTGTGTACCTGTGGCTGTGGCAGGAGATGAGGACGTCGGTCTCCGCCGTGGAATCGCTGCTCCCCGTGGTCTCGATCCTCAGCGTCGTCGCGGCCCTCGCCCTGCTGGGCACCGGCATCGTGTGGTGCGTCTGGCAGGTCCGCCTGGCCCGGGCAGCACCTCAGCAGCTGCGTCGTGGCCCGGCGTGGCACGTCGCCGGCTGGATGATCCCGGTCGCATGTCTGTGGATGCCGTACCAGAATGTCTCCGGCCTGTGGCGTGCGTACGGCGCCGGTCGTGAGGAGCCGCCCCAAGAGGCGTCTCCGATGCTGTTGCCCCTGTGGTGGGGGGCGTGGCTGGGCGCCTGGTTGCTCGACACCTTCGCCAGTCTCCAGATGGTCTCCGACGGCTCCCGGGCAGCCCGCCACGGCGGTCAGGCAGATCCCTGGACGGTGCTCAGCCACGTGATGCTCTGGTCGGCCGGCCAGGCCGCACTGGTCGTCGTCGCCGCGCTGCTCGCGAGCCGGCTCGTGCTCCGGCTCAGCTGGCGCGCACTGCTGTTCTGGGCCTAGGGCCGAGGCCCGCTGCTGCCCGCGGTGACGAGCTCGCGGGCCTCCTCGTCGGACTCCGCGGCCGGGGCGGACCCCCACATCCGCCGCCCGTTCGGGTCCTGGATGCAGTACACGGAGACACAGCCGATCACGCCGGCGGCGATCAGGTAGTACGCCGGCCAGTTCAGGTCGCCGGTGGCGCCGACGAGGGCGCCGACGACCACCGAAGTCGTACCGGCGAACAGCGAGACCGAGATGTTGAACGCCACGGACAGACCTCCGGCGCGCACCCGGGTGGGGAACAGCGACGGCAGGGTCGAAGGCATCGTCGAGCTGAAGCAGATCAGCAGCAGGCCCATCAGGAGCAGCCCGAGGAAGATCGAGACCCCCGTCTGGGCGCGGATCAGCAGGATCATCGGCAACCCCAGCACCACCAGACCGATCGAGCCGACCCAGGCGATGGGCTTGCGGCCGACGCGGTCCGACAGCAGGCCGAGCACCGGGATGGTCAGCAGGGCCACCACCATCACCGCGATCTGGAGGTACTGCGACGTGGTGGAGGACACCGACGAGCCGCCCTGCATCTTCGGCATCGTGTCGGTCACGTAGGTCGGCATGTAGGAGGTGAGCATGTAGTTGGTGACGTTCCAGGCCAGCACGAGACCCATGCACACCAGCAGGAACGGCCAGAGCTGGAGCAGCTCCTTGAACTCCCCCGCGCCCCGGTGGCCCTTCTCCCGCTCGTCGGCCTCCTTCTCCAGCTCCTCGAAGGCCGGGGTGTCCGCGAGCCGGGTGCGGAGGTAGACCCCGACGATCCCCAGGGGCAGGGCGACGAAGAACGGGATCCGCCAGCCCCAGGAGAGCAGCTGGTCCTCGCTCAACGTGGCGTCGGCGACCGTGACGACGATGGCGCCCATCGAGATAGCCGGTAAAGGTGCCGAACTCCAGCCAGCTGCCGAGGAAGCCGCGGCGCCGGTCGGGGGCGTACTCGGCGATGAAGGTCATCGCGTTGCCGTACTCGCCACCGGTCGAGAACCCCTGCACCAGCCGGGCCACCAGCAGCAACAGCGGCGCCGCGAGGCCGATGCTCCTCGTGGCTCGGGATGCAGCCGATCGCGAAGGTGCCCAGAGCCATCATCACCATCGTGGTGGCCAGCACCTTGTTGCGGCCGATCCGGTCGGCCAGCGGACCGAAGAACATGCCCCCGAACGGGCGCACCAGGAAGGCGACGGCGAACAGGCCGAAAGTGGCGATCGTCCCGGCGGTGTCGCCCAGGTCGGCGAAGAACACCTTCTTGATGGTCGGCTCGAAGTAGGCGTAGACGCCGAAGTCGTACCACTCGGTGATGTTGCCGACGGCGGCCGCTCCGATCGCCCGCCGGATCACCGAAGGCTCGGTGACCATCACCTCGTGGGCCGCCCACTCACGCGCGGGTTCCTGGGGCGCCAGCACTGTCATGTCAGTCCTGCACCGCTTTCGCGACAGTGATGCACATCGTCAGGTACTCGTCGGTGCGCCCACGATGAAGCAGGCCGGGGTCGTCCTGGATCGCCCAGAGCGCGTTGTGCATCATCCGTACGACGACCCAGTCACGCGCACGCTGCTCGTCCAGGCCACCGTGGTCGACCAGCGTGTGGAAGCGGCGACGCAGTCCGTTGCGCAGGTCACCCTCGAGCTCCTCGGTGCGGTTCCACAGCATCGGGGCGGGCTCGTAGTGGGGGTCGCCGCTCACCGGCTTGGGGTCGATGGCCAGCCACGGCTCCCGGTCGGCCGCCATCACGTTCTCGTAGTGCAGGTCGGCGTGGATCATCGTGCCGGTGCTGTCGGCATCAGCGACGAAGTCCCTGCCCAGCGAGACGGCCTGCTCGACCAGCCGGCGCGGGAGCGGCGCGCTCCGCGGCAGCCGGTCGAGCTCCGTCGGTCCAGCGCGCGACGTACGTCGTGAGGGGTCGCAGCTGCGGAGGTGCCGGCACGTGCAGGCGCGCATAGAGGCCCGCCACGACCTCGCAGGCCTCGAGGTCCCAGACCTCGGTCAGCCGTTCCGGACGCAGCCGCTCGAGCAGCATCGCGGCGCGACGCGGGTCGGCACGCAGGAGCCGCACGGCACCGCGACCGCCCCAGTGCTGCAGGGCCAGGTGCTCGTGCTCGGACTCCTCGTCGGGGAAGGCCACCTTGAGCACCGCCGCCTCCCCCGGCTCGGTGCGCACCGGCACCACGAGGGCGCAGTACCCGTGCATGGCCAGACCGTCGGGCGTCAACGACCAGTCGTCCAGCAGGGCGCCGGCCAGTGCGGGGAGGCGGTCGACCCAGGCCGCCCAGTCCGGACCACGAGTCGCCATGCCCAGCACGCCGTCGGGGAGCTGGAAGGTGGTCACGTTCCTCGATGATTCCATCCGGGTGGTGTCCGGGGTCCTGGCTACCGTGCTGCCTGTGGCGAACCTGTCGTGGGAGGAGCTCGGAGCCCTGGCGCTGGCCCGGCAGTTCCCCGACCGCGTGGACCCGGCCGATCCCGTGGACGTGGCGGACGCCGTACGACGTACGGGGCCGATCCAGTCCCAGACCGCGCGCTCGCCGTTCGTTGGGCTGGCGGCGCGCTTCCCGGGGGTCACGCACGAGGAGATCACCCGCGCGTACGAGGACTTCAGCATCGTCCGCGGCAGCACCATCCGCGGCACCGTGCACACGACGGTCCCGGAGCACCACGCGCTGCTGGAGGTGGCGACACGACGTGGTCTGCGCCCCAACTTCGTGCGGGCCCTGAAGATCGACGACCGAGCTCGTCGAGGACCTCTGGGACAGCATCGAGAACCTCGCCCGTGAAGAGTGGCGCACCCCGGCCGAGCTGCTCGCGCACCTGAAGCAGTGGACGACGGCCCACGGCGGCGTCGTCCCGGAGGCGTTGGAGGCGGGGATCGGCCGTTACCTCGGCTTCGCACACGGCGGCCTGATCAGGCGCCCGCTCAGAGGTGGCTGGGAGGGCCAGGGTGCGCCCGGCTACCGCACGGCGGCGGCCGTGCTGGGCGACCGGCGAGCAGTGCTCGGTGATCCGCGAGCCCTCGACGACCTGTTCCGCGTGCACCTGGCCGCCCACGGGCCGGCCAGCCGCCACGACCTCTCCTGGTGGTCGGGGCAGCGTCTCGGTGTCGTCGACGAGGCACTCGAACGGCTCGCGCTGCCCTCGGCCACCGGTCCCGACGGGCGGGAGTACGTCGACCTGCCTGCTCACCCGCCGCCGCGATCACTGCCCGGCGTACGACTGCTGCCGGAGTTCGACGCCCTGTTCTGCGCCTACCAGCCCGCTGCCCGAGCACGGTTCATCACCCCCGAGCACCACGACTCCCTGTGGCTGAGCGCCAACGGTGTGGTCAAGCCGCCACTGCTCGTCGACGGCCGGATGACCGGGTACTGGCGCGCGATGGGTTCGGCCAGGAAGCGACCGCTGGAGGTGTCGTACTTCGCCGGCACGCGGCGTCCGAAGAAGTCCGAGCTCGAGGAACCCGTGGCCGCCCTCGAGGCCGCACTGGGCATCGAGATCACGTCAGTGAGCATCGCCCGCGCCTGACCGCCCCTTCCCAGGCTCGCACCGCGACATTCCGAGAGTTTCAGCACGCGACACGCCGGGCACGCCGTACGGAAACTCTCGGAATGCGCACACGGGCAGCGCGCCTGCTACTTCTTGGCCTTGTCCCCGACCGGGCCGCTGGTGGAGAGCGCGGCGATGAACGCCTCCTGGGGGACCTCGACGCGGCCGACCATCTTCATCCGCTTCTTGCCCTCCTTCTGCTTCTCCAGCAGCTTGCGCTTGCGGGTGATGTCGCCGCCGTAGCACTTCGCCAGGACGTCCTTGCGGATCGCGCGGATGGTCTCCCGGGCGATCACCCGGGCACCGATGGCCGCCTGGATCGGCACCTCGAACTGCTGCCTCGGGATCAGCTCGCGCAGCTTGCCGGCGAGCATGACGCCGTAGGAGTACGCCGCGTCGCGGTGCACGATCGCGCTGAACGCATCGACCGTCTCCCCCTGAAGGAGGATGTCGACCTTGACCAGGTCGGCCGCCTGGTCACCGGTGGGCTCGTAGTCGAGCGAGGCATACCCCTTGGTGCGCGACTTGAGCTGGTCGAAGAAGTCGAAGACGATCTCGGCCATCGGCAGCGTGTAGCGCATCTCGACCCGGTCTGCGGAGATGTAGTCCATGCCCTGCAGCTGCCCGCGCTTTGACTGGCAGAGCTCCATGATCACGCCGATGTAGTCACTGGGACTGAGGATCGTCGCCTTGACGACCGGCTCCCGCACCTCGGCGATCTTGCCGGCGTTGGGGTACTCGCTGGGGTTGGTCACCTCGATCACCGAGCCGTCCTCGAGGTGCACCGAGTAGACGACGTTGGGGGCGGTGCTGATCAGGTCGAGGTCGAACTCGCGCTCCAGCCGCTCGCGCACGATCTCCATGTGCAGCAGTCCCAGGAAGCCGCACCGGAAGCCGAAGCCGAGCGCCCCCGAGGTCTCGGGCTCGTAGGCGAGCGCCGCGTCGTTGAGCTGCAGCCGCTCGAGGGCGTCGCGCAGCGTCGGGTAGTCGTCGCCGTCGATGGGGTAGAGCCCCGAGTAGACCATCGGGTTGGGGTGCTTGTAGCCGCCGAGGGGCGTCTGCGCACCGTGGTGCTGGCTGGTGACGGTGTCACCGACGCGGGACTGGCGCACGTCCTTCACCCCGGTGATCAGGTAGCCGACCTCGCCCGCGGCGAGCTCGCCGGCCTTCACCGGCTCCGGGCTGATCACGCCGACCTCGAGCATCTCGTGCACCGTCCCGGTCGACATCATCTTGATCCGGTCGCGGTGGGTGAGCCTGCCGTCGAAGACCCGCACGTAGGTGACCACACCCCGGTAGGTGTCGTAGACGGAGTCGAAGATCAGTGCGCGCGGCGGTGCATCGGCGTCGCCCACCGGCGGCGGCGTCTGCTTGACGATCTCGTTGAGCACCGTCTCGACGCCTTCGCCGGTCTTCGCGCTGACCCGCAGCACCTCAGACTCGTCGCAGCCGATGATCCCGGCCAGCTCGGCGGCGTACTTCTCCGGGTTGGCGCTGGGCAGGTCGATCTTGTTCAGCACCGGGATGATGTGCAGGTCGGCGCCGATGGCGAGGTACAGGTTGGCCAGCGTCTGGGCCTCGATCCCCTGCGCGGCATCGACCAGGAGCACGGCGGCCTCGCAGGCCTCCAGCGAGCGGGAGACCTCGTAGGTGAAGTCCACGTGCCCGGGCGTGTCGATCATGTTCAGGACGTAGGTCCCCGGCTCGGCGTCCTCGAGGTTGCCCTCCGGCACCGTCCACGGCATCCGGACGGCCTGGCTCTTGATGGTGATGCCGCGCTCGCGCTCGATGTCCATCCGGTCGAGGTACTGCGCCCGCGCGGCCCGCTCGTCGACCACACCGGTGAGCTGGAGCATCCGGTCTGCCAGCGTCGACTTGCCGTGGTCGATGTGCGCGATGATGCAGAAGTTCCGGATGATCGAGGGGTCGGTCCGGCCCGGGGCTGGTGCGGTGTTCGGGGGCACGGGCTGGTTTCTCCGGCTGCTTTCTCGGGCTGCGGGCTACGACGTGGGACGGTCTGCAATCCTCCCACGCACCCCGCGAGCCCGCCGCATCACGCCCCGTCGGGCGCTGGCGGTGTCTCCGACGCGACCGGGAGGTGCTCGGCCCACCAGCGGAGGATGTGCTCGAAGCGCTGGCGGCGGTGCCGGGGTCGGCCGCTGCGGCTCAGCTCGTGGCTCTCGGCCGGGAAGATCAGCAGCTCGGTGCGCACGCCGCGGGCACGGAGCGCCGTGAACCAGCGCTGGCCCTGCTCGATGGGGGTGCGCCAGTCGGCCTCGGAGTGGATCACCAGGGTCGGCGTGGTCACCTTGTCGACGGCACCCATCGGGCTCTGCTCCCGCATCTGGTCGGGCGAGCCGTGGTACTGCTCGGGGAAGAACCAGCCGATGTCGGAGGAGCCGGTGAACGAGGTGGCGTCCAGGTAACCCCGTTCGACGACCGCCGCGGCGAACCGGTCGGTGCGCGTGGTCAGCAGCGCCGTCATGTACCCGCCGTAGCTGCCGCCCATCACGCCCACGCGCTGGCCGTCCAGGGGCAGCTCGTCGTCGGCCAGCACGTGGTCGAGGAACGCCAGCACGTCGTCGGCGTCGACGGTGCCCATGGCGTGCCTGATCGCTCGCGCGTGCGCCGGCCCGTAGCCGGCCGAGCCGCGCGGGTTGCACATGGCGACGGCGTAGCCCGCGCCGGCGTACACCTGGGCCTCGTCGAAGACGCCCCAGCCGTACTGCGTGAACGGGCCGCCGTGGATGTTGAGCAGCAACGGGTGCGGGCCATCGCCGTACAGCAGCGGATCGGGCAGCAGCACCCAGCCGTGCACCGGGTAGCCGTCGGCGGACGCGGCCTCGACCTCGCGCATCGGTCGCAGCCCCGCAGCCCGCAGACCCGCACTGACGTCGGTGACCCACTGCGCCTCGCCGTCGCCTACGACGGCCAGGTCGCCGGCCCGGTCCGGCGTGGCCGCCACCGCCACCAGCACCCCACCTGCCGCCGCATGGGCACCGACCACCAGCGCCCCGTCGAGCACCACCTCGCTGGCGCCCGAGTCCGGGTCGACCGCGAGCAGTCGGACAGAGCCACGGTGGAGGGCCTGGACCACGACCCGGCCGCCCCACGGCACCAGACCGGCGGCGCCGGCCTCGACCTCGAGCTGGGCGTCCTCCTCGCGGGTCAGCCGACTCAGCTCCACCACCCCGCCGCCGGCAACGACCGGCGCGGCGCTGACCCAGAGCTCCGCGGTCCGGCCGACGAAGTCTCGGCCGTCAGGTCCCAGGTCGGCGGCCGCCAGCAGGATCCGGCCGTCCGGCCACCACCGGGCGGCGTCCACGCCCAGGTCGCCCGCAGTGACCGCCTCGGGGTCCGGGTCCGGGCCATCGCCGTCGGCGGGCACCACGTGCACGGCCGACCGCAGGTCGCTCTCCCGGGACTCGTGCCGGGAGGAGACGAAGGCGAGCAGCTTTCCGTCGGGGCTCCAGGTCGGACCCGTGTCGTCGCTGTCACCGGTGGTGCGCTGGCGCGGGATCACCGGGAGGTCGGGCGGATCCTCACCGACGGCGACGGGCTCGCCGGGCACCTCGATCACGAACACGTGCGTGCGGCGGTCCCGCGTGTAGCCGAGGTCGTCGCGGCGGTACGACGGCTCGCTGACGAGCCGGGGCGGCTCGGCGTCGGCCGCGACCTTCTTCCCGTGCTCGTCCTCGGTGCCGTACCGGCCCGGCTCCGGCACCCGCGCGGTGTACGCGATCCGCGTGCCGTCGGGGCTCCAGACCGGTGCACCCGCGCCGAGCGGGTGATCGGTGAGGCGCACCGGCTCGCCACCGTCGAGTCCGGTGACGTGGATCTGGGCGGGACCTTCCTCGGGGGCACGGAGGAAGGCGACCCGGTGTCCGTCCGGGCTCACCGTGGGGGCGGTGTCGCGGTGACCGACGGTGAGCCGCCGGCCCGGTCCGCCGTCGGTCGGCACCACCCACAGGCCACCGACGTAGCCGTCGGTCTCCAGGTCGGGTCGCACGCACCGGTACGACGGCTCGGGTCCCGTCCGGGGTCAGGCTCGGTGTGCCGACGGCGCGGAGCAGGTCGAGGTCCTCGGGTCGCATCCGGCCAAACCTAGTCCGGGGTCACTCGGGACTGTCGACGAACTCCTTGGTCTTGGCGATCGCGAAGCCCCAGCCCTGCTCGAGCGTCGGCGTGGGCGGCACGGCGATCTCGTCGGGGTTGGTGAGCACGTCGAGGAGCACCGGGCCGTCGTGTGCCAGGGCCTCCGCGACGGCCGCGTCCACGTCCCCCGGGCGCTCGACGCGGATGCCACGGAGCCCGATCGCCTCGGCCACCTTGGCGAAGTCGGGGTTGTGCAGGACCGTCCCGAACTCCGGCAGGCCGACCTGCTCCATCTCGAGCTTGACCATGCCGAGACGCCCGTTGTCGAAGACGACGAGCTTCACGGGCAGGTCGTAGCTGACCGCGGTGATCAGGTCACCGAGAAGCATCGAGAGGCCGCCGTCGCCGCAGAACGCGATCACCTGGCGCTTGCGGTCCAGCGCGCTGGCGCCGAGGGCCATCGGCATCGCGTTGGCCATCGAGCCGAGGTTGTAGGAGCCCACCAACCGGCGGGTGCCGGTCATCCGCACGAAGCGGGAGTACCAGACCGTGGCCATGCCGGTGTCGGTGGTGAAGATCGCGTCGTGGGCGGCGTGCTGGTCGATGGCGCCGGCGAGCAGCTCGGGCCGGATGAGCACGTCGGGGTTGTCGACCTTGCGGCGAAGGAGGCCCTTCGGCTTGTGGTCGTACGCCGGGTCGAGGAACTGCAGCTGCCGCTCCTGCCACTTCGCGTAGCTCTTGCGCGCGGAGTCGAGGTGGCTCGCGGTCGGTCTTCTGCTCGAGCAGCGGAAGCAGCGCCTGCAGGCCCAGCCCGGCGTCGCCGACCATGGCTAGGTCGACCGGGATCCGGCGGCCGATGTGGGCGCCGCGCACGTCGAGCTGGATCACTTTCTTCCCCTTCGGGAGGAAGTCGCGGTAGGGGAAGTCCGTACCGACCAGGAAGAGCACGTCGCAGCCCTCGAAGGCCTTGGCGGTGGCGTGGTTCCCGATCAGGCCGGACTGGCCGACCTCGAACTCGTTGTCGTCCTCGAGCCCCTCCTTGGCCTTCAGCGTGAGCACCATCGGCGCCGCGAGCCTGGCCGCCATCTCCAGCACCTCGGCGCGCGCCTCACGCGCTCCCTGGCCCACGAGCAGGGTCACGGACCCGGCCTCGTTGAGCATCGACGCCGCCTGCTGCACGACGTCGGGTGCCGGCATGCTGCGCGGGCTCTGGTCGACGTAGCGCGGCGTCGCCGTGCCCTTGGGCAGCTCGAGCCCGCCCACGTCGCCGGGCAGGGTCAGCACGGCCACACCGGAGTCCTGCAGGGCGGCGTTGCCCGCCTGCTCGATCAGCAGCGGCAGCTGGTCGATGCTGGTCACGGTGCGGTTGAAGACCGCCACGTCGTCGAAGAGCCGGTCGTTGTCGACCTCCTGGAAGAACTCGCTGCCCATCTCCTCGCGCGGCACCTGGCCGCAGATGGCCAGCACGGGGGCGTGCGACTTCTTGGCGTCGTAGAGCCCGTTGAGCAGGTGGACGGCACCCGGTCCCACCGTCCCCATGCACACGGCGAGGCGCCCGGTCAGCTGCGCCTGCGCGCTGGCCGCGAAGGCACCGACCTCCTCGTGGCGTACGCCGATCCACTCGATGCGGTCCTCGCGGCGGATCGCGTCGGTGACCGGGTTGAGGGCGTCGCCGACCACGCCCCAGACGGTCTTCACGCCGTACTCGGCCAGGGAATCGATCAACAGCTCGGCAACGGTGGTCAAGAGGTTCTCCTGCGGGGTGAAGGTCGGGACTTGGTCAGGGAGTGAAGCGGTCGGGGTCGGCGAGCGCCCAGTCCCGCCCCCAGTGCCCAGCCGGGGGCGAGGCAAGCAGCTCGCCGGGCTCGAGGTGGTGGAACATCTCGGCGTAGCTGAGCACCCGGTCGTGGTCGACCCTCCGCCGCAGCATGTGCGGGCGCAGCTCGGCCGGCCCGTGCACGCCCATCGAGGCCATCACCTGCATCGCCTGCTCCACGCAGGCCTTCTGGTAGTGGTAGACCCGGTCGGTCTTGGAGGGAACGTCGAGGGCGCGCGCTCGCCTCGGGTCCTGGGTCGCGACCCCCACGGGGCAGGTGTTGGTGTGGCACAGCTGCGCCTGGATGCAGCCGACCGCCATCATCATCGAGCGCGCGGAGTTGGTGTAGTCGGCGCCCTGCACGAGGCGCTTGACGATGTCGATGCCGGTGGCCACCTTGGCGCTGGCCGCCACCTTGACCTGGTCGCGCAGGCCGACGCCCACCAGGGCGTTGTGCACCGACAGCAGGCCCTCGGTCAGGGGCGTGCCGACGTGGTCCTCGTACTCGAGGGGGGCCGCACCGGTGCCACCCTCCCCGCCGTCGACGATCACGAAGTCCGGAGCCACCCCCTCGGCCACCATCGCCTTGCAGATCGCCGAGGAAGTCCGAGCGGGAGCCCAGGCACAGCTTGAACCCGGCCGGCTTCCCGCCGGAGAGCTCGCGCATGCGGGCGATGAACAGCACGAGCTCGCGCGGCGTCGAGAAGACCCGGTGAGCAGGCGGGGAGACGCACTTCTCCCCCTTCGGCACCCCCCGTGCCTCCGCGATCTCCTGGGTGACCTTGGCGCCCGGCAGGACGCCGCCGATGCCCGGCTTGGCGCCCTGGCTGAGCTTCAGCGAGACCATCCGCACCTGGTCGTCGGCCGCCGTGTCGGCGAACTTGTGCGGGTCGAAGTCGCCGTCGTCGGTGCGGGCGCCGAAGTAGCCGCTGCCGATCTCCCACACGAGGTCCCCGCCCTGGCGGTGGTACTTCGAGAGCCCGCCCTCGCCGGTGTCGTGGGCGAACCCGCCCATCGCCGCGCCACGGTTGAGCGCCTCGAGCGCGTTGCCGGACAGCGCACCGAAGCTCATCGCCGAGACGTTCATCAGCGCCATGTCGTAGGGCTTGGCACAGTGGGGTCCGCCGATGCGCACGCGCGGGGGCTCGCTCGCGGTCGGCACGGGCGCCGTGGAGTGCACGAGGTACTCGTAGCCCGGCTCGTCGACGTCGCGCTCGGTCCCGAACGGCTGCTCGGTCTTGACGTCCTTCGCGCGCTGGTAGATCGAGCTGCGGATGTCGCGGTCGAAAGGCCGGCCGTCCCAGTTGCGCTCGATGAAGTACTGCTGCAGCTCGGGCCGGATGTCCTCCAGCAGGAAGCGCATGTGCCCCAGCACGGGGTAGTTGCGCAGGATGGAGTGTCGCTTCTGCAGGACGTCGTGGATCGCCACGCCCAGCAGGAGGACCACCAGCGCGAGCAGCACCCACCACCCTGGACCTCCTACGGCCGCAGCGAGGGTGGCCAGCGCCCCGAGGACGAACAGGAACCCGAGCACGAAGAACTTGGTCACGACGACCTTCGTACCCCACGTGACTGAGCCCACGCTGAAGAGGGCAGGGGCGGCGAGGAGCAGGAATCGAGATTCCTGGCGTCCGCTGGTATCTTTGGCGCTTGTGTCCGGACCTGCATCCGGCCCCCATTCAAGTGTCCCCGGCGAGTGACACAGTTCCCGAACAGACGAGGCGAGCCCCCACGTGGCGAACATCAAGTCCCAGATCAAGCGCAACCGGCAGAACGATCTTGCCCACGAGCGCAACAAGTCGGTGAAGTCCGCGCTCAAGACGGCCATCCGCAAGTTCCGCGAGGCCGCCGAGTCCGGTAACGCCGACGAGGCCAAGACCCTGGCCGTCGCCGCCACCAAGCAGCTGGACAAGGCCGCCTCCAAGGGCGTCATCCACAAGAACCAGGCAGCCAACCGCAAGTCGGCCATCGACAAGCAGGCCGCTTCTCTCTGAGCCAGCTCACCACGAGGCGCCGTCCGATTCGGGCGGCGCCTTCGTGCATCTCGGGCGGGCTGTTCGTCCTAGCGCGCGGGACGGGCGCGGACCACGTCGAGGACCATCCGCTCCAGGGCGTACGCCGGATCGCTGGCCTGTCCCTTGATGTCGGCGTCAGCCCGCGCCACCGACCGGATCGCCCGCCCGACCCCGGCGTTGTCCCACCCGTGCGACTGGCGCCGCAGGACGTCGATCTTCCAGGGCGGCACCCCGACCTCACGGACGAGGTCGTTGTTGCGCAGGCCTCGCGGGGCCGTCATGAACCGGCCCAGGCTGCGCAGCCCGGTGGCCATCGCACTGGTGACCAGCACCGGGGCAGTGCCGCGGTCCAGGGCCCAGCGCAGCTCCTCGAGAGCCTTGGCGGTGTGGCCGTAGAGCGTGTGGTCGGCCACCGCGAACGACTTGGCCTCCGCGCGACCTCCGAAGTACTGCTTGACCATGTCCATGGTCAGCGGCTTGCCCTCGAAGTCACCGGCGAGCTGACCGGCGGCCGAGGAGAGCGCGCGGAGGTCCTGCCCCACGGCCTGGACCAGGAAGTCGGCCGCGGCGGGGTCGATGCTCACGTGGTGGGCCTTGAGCTCCTGCGCGACGAAGCCGGGGAACTCACGGGCCGTGAGGGGTGCGGACTTCACCTCGGTCACGCTGCCCTCCTTGCGCAGCTTGGTGAGCACGCCGCTGCCCTTGGGACCACCGCTGTGGGCGAGCACGAGGGCGACGTCCTCGACCGGTGAGGCGGCGTAGTCGAGCAGGCCGGGGACGGACTCCTCGGGCAGGTCCTCCAGCCGGCGTACGACGACGCAGCGGGTGCTGGAGAACAGCGACGGCGCCGCGAGGTCGCCCAGCTCGGCCATCGTCAGGCTCGCCGCCATCGTCTCGGACAGCTCGGCCTCCGGGTCGTGTCGCTTGACCGCCGCGCGCACCCTGGCGATCGCCCGCTCGCCGAGGAACTCCTCCGGCCCGGTGACGAGGGTGATCCTCCCCAGGACGTCCTTCGGCGTCGGTGCAGCCATGGTCAGACCCTCTCACGCGGGCACGACAGGAATCAGAGCGCCACGGAGCCCTGCACCACGGTGGCGCAGGCGCCGCCGACCCACACCTCGCCGGCCTCGTCGGTGCTCACGCGCACCCGGCCGTCGCGGCCCAGGACGGTCCCCTGGCGGGCGACGTACGACGGCGGCAGCGCGCCCGTCCCGGTCAGCCAGACCGCGAACCCCGCGTTGAGGCTCCCGGTGACCGGGTCCTCGGTGATCGTCTGCCGGGGGCAGAAGGCGCGCACCTCGTAGCCCGCGCCCAGCCGGTCGGCCTCGGACGGGTCGTGGGCACCGAGGACGCCGGTGTTGATCTCGAGCTCGCCGAAGTCGGGGCGCAGCGAGAGCACTGTGTCGGCGCTGTCCAGGACGAGTCCGAGCCAACCCGGCCCGTTGTCGATCCACTCCGCCGCCTGGACCCGACCGGGCTCCAGCCGGAGCGCGCGGAGGACGCCACCGAGATCGTCCTCGCCCACAGGCCCGCTGCGCAGGAACCCCGGCGCGCGGAACGCCCACGTGCCCTGCTCTGCACGCAGCTCGACCAGGCCGATGCCGCACTCCTGGACGAGACGGCCCGGTGACCCGGGTCGACCGCCGGCCCCGAGCCAGGCGTGCGCGCTGCCGAGCGTGGGATGACCGGCGAACGGGAGCTCGCCGCCAGGGGTGAAGATGCGCAGGCGGTAGTCCGCCCCTCTTGCGCGTCCCTCCTCGGTCGGCGGCAGCAGGAAGGTGGTCTCCGAGAGGTTGGTCCAGCGGGCGAAGGCGGCCAGCTGCTCGTCGTCCAGGCCGAGCGCGTCGTGGACCACGGCGACCGGGTTGCCGAGCAGCGGTGCGGCGCCGAACACGTCGACCTGGGAGAAGGAGTACGTGGTCACCGGGCCAGCCTGTCACCCGCACGACCGGTGATCTCGCCGGCATCACCTGCGGCTGACCTCCCGCAGGCCGTGGTCGACCACGACTGCGAGGTCGCCTCCTCGGTCCGTGCGCCCGACCCGGATTCCGGCGTCGTGCAGGAGGGCGAGCGTGGAGGGCGCCGGGTGGCCGTAGTCGTTGTCCACCCCCACCGAGATGAGCCCGAGACGGGCCTGCACGCCTCGGACGAGCTCGGGGTCCTGACGGGCGCTCCCGTGGTGGGCCACCTTGAGCACGTCGGCTCGCAGCGCACCCCCGGTGACCCGCCACAGCTGCTCCTGCGAGCTCTGCTCCTCGTCGCCCATCAGCAGGATCCGGATCCCACGGGTCTGCACCAGCAGCACGATGCTGGCGTCGTTGGGCGGCGAGTCCGACTCCGGAGAGGGCGGTTCGGACGGTGCGAGCTCCTGCCAGCGCAGCGGACCGAGGCTCTCGCTGCCGCCGTACGACGCCCGGCGGACCTCGACGTGACGGGCGGCGGCGAGGTCGCGCACCTCTCGGACGCCCTCGACCGGCTGGTCGAGGTCGGTGACCTCGATGGCGCCCACGCGCCGGCCGCGCATGGCACCGGCCAGGCCACCGACGTGGTCGGCGTGGAAGTGGGTGAGCACGAGGAGCGGGATCTCGGTGACGCCCAGCCGGCGCAGGCAGGCGTCCATCGGGCCCGGTGCCGGGCCGGTGTCCACCACGACGGCGCGGTGGGGGCCGGCCCCGAGCACCAGGCCGTCACCCTGTCCGACGTCGCAGGCCACCAGCACCCAGCCCCTGGGCGGCCAGCCCGGAGTCGGGAGCGGCACCAGCACTGCCAGGACCATCAGCAGGCCGAGCGCCAGGGCGGTCAGAGGGCGCGCCAGCAGGATCCCGGCGAGCAGCGCCACCAGCACGCAGAGCGCGGTGAGCAGCGCCAGTCCCGCCGGGCGCGCGGACCACCCCACCGCCGCCACCGGCAACGCCGCCGCGTGGGTGGCCACGGTGATGATCCACGCGGCACACCACGCCGCGGGCATGGCGACGAGACGTCCGGCCGCCGCCCACGCCAGCCCGGCGACTCCCCCGCCCAGCCCCAGGACCGTCGCCGGGGCGACCGCCGGCGCGGCCGCCAGGTTGGCCACGACCGCCACCAGGCTCACCTGACCCGAGAGTGCCGCGACCAGCGGCGTGCAGGCGAGCTGGGCCGCCAGTGGCACGCTGATCGCCTCCGCGACCCATCGTGGCGTCCAGCGGGCCAGCCGGTCGCGCCATCCCGGCGCCAGCCAGATGATCCCTGCTGAGGCCAGCACGGAGAGCGCGAAGCCCGGGGCGTCCGCCAGCCACGGGTCGACCAGGACCAGCAGCAGGACCGCCGCGCCGAGCGCCCGCGATCCGCGCGCCCGTCCGTGGGCCCCCAGGCCGAGCAGGGCCACCGAGCCCATCACCGCCGCACGCAGCACGCTCGGCTCGCTGCGCGCGACCAGCACGAACGCGACGACGCCCACCAGGCCGACGACGACGAGTCCACGCGCTCGGACCCCGAGCCAGCGCGCCAGCACCAGCAGGCTGCCCACGACCAGGGTCAGGTTCGTCCCGGAGACCGCCAGCAGGTGGGTCAGGCCGGAGACCCGGAAGGCGTCGACCTGCTCGCTCGGCATGCCGGCGTCGTCGCCGTCCACGAGGGCCGGGACGAGTGTGCGCGGCCCGAGCGCGTGGTGCGCCACGGCTCGGCGGATCGAGGACCGGAGTGCACCGGCGCCTCGATGCAGCACGTCGGGCCGCGCCACCACCTCAGGTGGTCCCCGCGGGCTCAGCACGCCGGCCAGGTCCGAGGTCCTCGCGGGTTGCAGCCGGCCGGTCAGCCGCACCGTGGACCCCAGCGCGATGCCCTGCCACCGTTCGTCGGCGATCAGCAGCACGGGCACCCGGACCCGGTGGCGCACCGCTCGTCCGACCACCGTCTCGGTGCGCGCGCGGAGGACCACGTAGTCGGCGGAACGGCCCTGCCGGAGCACGGGATCGCTCGTCGTCACCAGCCGCACGTGCACGGCCGCGTGGTCCCGGGCCAGCACCGCGACAGGGCTCTCGGCGATGGCCGCAGCACGCAGGAGGGTCAGCCCCGCGACCCCGACACCGGTGACCAACCAGGTCAGCTGCGTGCCGATCTCGTGCCCACGCCGCCCACGGAAGGCCAGCAGTGCCAGGGCGACCGCGGTGGACGCCACGAGGAGCACCACCGGACCGTGCAGAGCAGCGACCGCGGACACCCAGGCCACACCGCCCAGCACCGCCACCCGGAGGTCTGGCCGGGACGGACCCTCACGGCTCGCGACGTCCGCGGCGGACGTCCCGGCTGGCCTCACAGGGTGACGAGGGGCGCCAGGTCGGCGAGCGTCTTCTCACCGATGCCGTCGACCTCGAGGAGCTCGTCGACGGCCGAGAACGCTCCGTGGGCGGCGCGCCACTGCAGGATCTTCTGCGCCGTCACCGGGCCCACTCCGGGCAAGGTGTCCAGCTGCTCGGCGGTGGCCGTGTTCAGGTTCACCAGCGCGCCCGTCGCCGGGGGCGCGGTGGTGCTCGCGCTCGCGGCCAGCCCGCCGGGCGACGCCGCAGCCTTCGTGCGACCGACCAGGATCTGCTCGCCGTCGACGAGCACCCTGGCCAGGTTGAGACCACTCAGGTCGACACCCCCGCGCGCCCCTCCGGCCCGGCGCAGCGCGTCGACCACGCGCGACCCGGCCGGCAGGGTGGTCACCCCGGGTCGACGTACCTTGCCGGCGACGTCGACCGTCACCGTCCCCGACGAGGAGGTGCTCGCCGTCCCCGACGGCGTCGCTGCCGCGCCGGCCGCGGGCGACGCGGTCGTGCTCGGGGAGGCCACCGGGACCAGCGGCTGCGAGGAAGCCGGTGGGTTGGGTGCAGCCGCGCTGCTGCCGCCCGACCGAAGCACCGCCCAGACGGTGACGGCGAGCGCTGTCGCGACCAGCCCCACGACGAGGACGGCGGGACCGTGGCCGAGCCCCACCCGGCCACGCAGCGTCTCGGGCACGAGGTCGCCGGACCACTCGACGACGCGTCGTGCGCCGCCTGCCCGGGCGTGCCGCCCCGCGCGCGGAACGGGCTCGGGCGCCGGAAGGTCGTCAGCCTCGGGATCGCTGCGCCAGGCCACGTCGTCGTCGACGCGGGGAAGACCGGCCTGCTCGAGCTCGCGGCGGAGCAGCTCGAGGCGTCGGCGCGCCGCTGCCGCCACCTCCTCCTGCGACTGCCTGGACATGGTGCGACGTTAGGAAGCGGCCGTCGCGTCCGGAAGGACGGATCTGCGAGCTGTGGACAACCCTCGTGGACGAGCCGGTGTGGACGCGGAACGGCTCACTCCCGGCGGGACACCACCACGGCCACCATGCCCGGGCCGACATGGGCGCCGAGCACGGCCCCGATCTCGCCCACGTGGATCTCGCGGCCCTCGAGCGACTCGGCGAGCCGGCCGCCCACGGCACGGGCGAGCTCCTCGGCGCGCTCGGGACTCGCGAGGTGCGCCACGGCGAGGTCGACCGGTGCGTCCCCGGCCGCCTGCACGGCGAGCTCCTCGAGCCGTGAGAGGGCCCGGTTCGCGGTCCGCACCCTCTCGAACGGGACCACCCGCCCGTCCTCGAGGGTGAGGATCGGCTTGACGGCCAGGGCCGAGCCGACCAGCGCGCCGACGGCACCGATCCGGCCACCTCGGCGGAGGTACTCCAGGGTGTCGACGTAGAACAGCGAGGTGGTGCTGGCCGCACGTCGACGCGCCGCCTCGGCGACCGCGGGACCGTCGGCCACCGTCGTCGAGCGCGTCCAGGGCCGCCAGCACGGCGAACCCTGTGCCCATCCCGACCTGCCGGGAGTCCACGACCGTGACCGGCACGGGCGAGCGCGACGCCGCGAGCTGGGCGGACTCGATGGTCCCGCTGAGGTCACCGGAGAGGTGCACGGAGACGATCTCCTCGGCGCCCTCCGAGGCCAGTGCCTCGTAGGTCCGCAGCATCTCCTCGGGGTTCGGGCGCGAGGTGCTGACCGCCGTGCGCGCCCGCAGGGCCTGGGCCAGCATCTGCGGGGAGACCGACTCGGCCACGCCCTCGTCGTACGACGTCGAGCCGACCACCACCCGGAGAGGTACGACGGTGACGCCCCGAGCGGCCACGACCTCGGCGGTCAGCGAGGCCGTCGAGTCAGTGACCACTGCGACCTGGCCGGGAGATCGCTGAGCGGGCATGGGCGACAGGTTAGTGGTGCGGCGCCGGGCCCCGGTCCGCCCGCTGACGGCGCACGAGGTCGACCACGCCCAGGACGAGGGCGGCGACGACCAGTCCGATCGTGGTGTGCAGCGCCACCGAGAACGCGTCGGCGAAGTCACCGTGGGTGGAGGCGACCCGGTCGAAGAACTGGGCGAGCACGACTGCGACCCCGATCGCCGATCCGACCCGCTGGGCGGTCTGCAGGAGCCCGCCACCGGCACCCGCCCTCACGGGGTTCACCTCGTCGAGCGCGAGGGTGATGTTGGGCGCGATCACCGTCCCTCCCCCGGCTCCCGCGAGGAGCAGGATCGGCACGAGCTTGAGGCCGATGTGGTCGTGGAGGTGCGGCACCAGCAGGTCCATCGCGACCAGGGAGGCGGTGATCGTGAGCAGTCCGGCGATCACCAGCGCCCGGCCGAAGCGCTGCACGATCCGCCCGGCCACGAACGCCGCGACCGCCGAGCCGACGGCGAAGGGCATCTGGGTGGCGCCGGCCTCCAGCGCCGAGTAGTGCAGGCCGTTCTGGAGGTAGAGAGTGAGGATCAGGAAGATCGAGGTGAAGCCCGCGAAGTAGAACGTCCCCAGCCCCACGCCGTAGACGTAGGACGGGACCTTCCGCAGCTCGAGGTCGACCAGAGTCTCGCGGCCGCTCCGCGACCAGCGGACCTCCCAGGCGACGAAGACCACGAGCACGCCCACCGCGACGCCGAGCAGCCACCACGGACGGTCCGCCAGCGACTGGCCCTGGCTGCCCTCGACGACCGGCAGCAGGATCAGCAGCATCGCGCCGGCGAACAGCAGCACCCCGACGGGATCGAGCGATGCGCGCCGGCCCTCGTGTGCCACCGGGAGCCACCGGCGGGCCAGCACCAGCAGGGCGAGCCCGATCGGCAGGTTCACGTAGAACACCAGGCGCCAGCCGAAGTCCGCACCGCCGAGCTGGACCAGCAGCCCACCGAGCAACGGACCGATGGCCGTGGAGATCCCGATGCTGGCGCCGAACAGACCGAAGGCGCGGCCGCGCTCGGGGCCCTTGAACATGTTCTGGATGAAGCCGGAGACCTGCGGCGTGATCAGTCCGCCGCCGGCGCCCTGGATCACCCGGGCCACCGAGATCCACAGCGCGCTCTGGCTCGCCCCGCAGGCAGCGCTGGCCAGGGTGAACAGCGCCACCCCGAACATGAAGACCGTACGGCGCGAGCGCGCGTCGCCCAGCCTCCCGGCGGGCACGAGCGCCATCCCGAAGGCCAGTGAGTATCCCGCGACCACCCACTGGATGTCGCTGTCGTCGGCACTGAGGCCGGTGCGGATCGAGGGCAGTGCCACGTTGACGATGCTCACGTCGAGCAGGCACATGCCACCCGCGACCAGGCACACCACGAGGGCACGCCAGCGGTTGCGGTGCTCCTCCGCGTCGGTCGGCTCGGCGGTCTGGTCTGCCGTGGTCACCACGACACGCTAGCCACGGCGAACCAGCGGCCGACGCAGATACCTTGGGGCGGACTGGGCACGGGAGTGTCGTACCCGATCGAGGAGTCAGGAGACGAGATGCGCATCGTCATCGCCGGAGGACACGGCCAGATCGCCCAGCAGCTGGAGAGGCTGGTGAGCGAGGACGGCCACGAGGTGGTGGGATGATCCGCTCCCCCGAGCACATCCGCGACCTCGAGGACGCCGGCGCCCAGTGGGCGATGGTCGACCTCGAGGACACCGACGTCGAGGCGATGACCGAGGTCGTCCGGGGTGCCGACGCCGTGGTCTTCGCGGCGGGCGGCGGGGCGGACGGCAACGCCGCTCGCAAGGAGATCGTCGACAAGGGCGCCGCGATCATGCTCGCCGATGCCGCGGAGGCAGCCGGCGTCCGCCGCTACGTGATGGTCTCCGCCATGGGGACCGAGAACGCCGACCCCGACAGCGACGAGGTCTTCCAGGTGTACCTGCGTGCCAAGCAGGCTGCCGACGACGACGTACGTGCGCGAGACCTCGACTGGACCGTCGTGCGACCCGGCGGGCTCACCGACGACGTGCCGACCGGGCGTGTGGAGGTGGGCACGCTCGAGCGAGGGTCGGTCACCCGCGGCGACGTGGCCCACGTGCTCGCCGAGGTCCTCGTCCACGACAACACCATCGGCAAGACCTTCGACGTGCTCAACGGCGACACCGACATCAGCGAGGCCATCGCCGAGCTCTGAGCGCGGCGGCCGCGCGCCGCCATGTAACGCGCTGTTGTCGCGCCGTGACCTGGCGTAGCGCGTGTTCAGCGGCATAACGCCGCGTTACATGCGGACTTCAGCCGACGACGACGTTGACCACCTTCGGGGCGCGGACGATCACCTTGCGCACCTCCTGGCCGTCGATGGCGCGCTGGACGGCCTCGTCGGCCAGGGCCGCGGCCTCCAGGTCGGCGGCGCTGATGTCGGGTGAGACCTCCAGGCGCGCGCGCAGCTTCCCCTGCACCTGGACGACCGCGGTCACGGACTCCTCGACCAGCAGGGTCTCGTCGACCTCGGGCCAGCCGGCCAGTGCCACCGTCGGCTCGTGGCCCAGGCGGGCCCACATCTCCTCGGCGGTGTACGGCGCGACCAGCGACAGCAGCACGGCCACCGCTTCTGCGGCCTCGCGCACTGCCGGGTCCTCCGGCCCGCAGCCGGAGTCGATCGCCTTGCGGGTGGCGTTCACCAGCTCCATCGTCCGCGCCACCATCACGTTGAACCGGAACGACTCGACCAGCTCGGCCGCGTCGTGCACCGTGTGGTGCGTGACGCGGCGCAGCGCAACGTCGCCGTCGGCGGGCGGGGTGCCCGGCGCCGAGGTGACGTCACCGGCCAGCCGCCACGCGCGCTGCAGGAACCGCAGCGACCCGGCGGGTGACATGTCGGCCCAGTCGATGTCGTCCTCCGGCGGCCCGGCGAACACCAGGGTCAGGCGCACCGCGTCCACGCCGTACTCCGCAAGTTGGTCCCCCAGACTGACGCCGTTGCCCAGCGACTTGCTCATCTTGCGGCCACGGTTGATCACGACGCCCTGGTTCAGCTGGGCTGCGAACGGCTCGCCGACCTCCAGCATCCCCATGTCGCGCAGCGCCTTGGTGAAGAAGCGCGCGTACAGCAGGTGCAGCACGGCGTGCTCGACACCGCCGACGTACAGGTCCGCCGGCATCCACTGGTTGGTCACCACCGGGTCGAACGGCGCGGTGTCGTCGTGGGGCGAGCAGTAGCGCAGGAAGTACCAGCTGGAGTCGACGAAGGTGTCCATCGTGTCGGAGTCGCGCTTGGCCGGCCCCCCGCACCGCGGACACTCGACGTTGACCCAGTCCTCGGCGGCGGCCAGGGGCGAGACACCCTTCGGCTTCAGGTCGGCACCCTTCAGCTCCGGCAGCACGACGGGCAGCTGGTCCAGCGGCACGTCGACCTCACCGTCGACCGGGCAGTGCACGATCGGGATCGGGCAGCCCCAGAACCGCTGTCGCGACAGCAGCCAGTCGCGCAGCCGGAAGTTCACGGCACCGCGGCCGCTCCCCTGCTGCTCCAGCCAGTCGATGATCGTGCGCTTCGCCTCCTCGATCCCCATGCCGTCCAGCGAGACGGAGTCGTTCGAGGAGTTGATCGCCGGGCCCGCGCCGGTGTAGGCCTCGCCCTCCCAGCCCTCGGGCGGCTGCACCGTGCGCACGATCGGC
Organism: uncultured Actinomycetota bacterium; assembly: GCA_963839835.1. GTDB lineage: Bacteria > Actinomycetota > Actinomycetes > Propionibacteriales > Nocardioidaceae > Marmoricola. The sequence continues at coordinate 52,094 of CAWIWO010000008.1, read as the reverse complement.
AGGTCGTACTCCTTCGCGAAGTCCCAGTCGCGCTGGTCCTGCCCCGGGACGGCCATGATCGCGCCCGTGCCGTAGTCGGCCAGCACGTAGTCCGCGGCCCACACCGGCACCGACGCACCGGTGACCGGGTTGACGGCGTAGGCACCCAGGAAGACGCCGCTCTTGGGCCGATCGGTGGCCATCCGGTCGATGTCGGAGGCCTTGCGGGTCTGCTCCAGGTAGGCCTCGAAGCTCTCGCGCTGCTGGTCGCTGACGATCTCGGCGGCCAGCTTGGCGTCGGCCGCCACGACCATGAAGGTCGCACCGAACAGGGTGTCGGGCCGGGTCGTGTAGACGGTCACCTCACGCGATCCGCCGCTGTCGGTGGCCACCTCGAAGTCGACGTGCGCCCCCTCCGAGCGACCGATCCAGTTGCGCTGCGCAGTGACGACGCGCGGGGGCCACGTGGGCTCCAGCTCGTCCAGGTCGTCCAGCAGCTCCTGGGCGTAGTCGGTGATCTTGAAGTACCACTGCGTCAGCTCGCGCTTGGTCACCTCGGCGCCGCAGCGCTCGCACCGACCGTCGACGACCTGCTCGTTGGCCAGCACGGTCTGGTCGTGCGGGCACCAGTTGACCGGGCTGGACTTGCGGTAGGCCAGGCCCTGCTCGCGCAGCTTCAGGAACAGCCACTGGGTCCACCGGTAGTACTCGGGGTCGCTGGTGTGCAGCCGGCGCGACCAGTCGAAGGAGACCGCGAACTTCTTGAACGACTCGGCCTGGGTCTCGATGTTGGCGTAGGTGAAGGTCGCCGGGTGCTCGTTGCGCTGGATCGCGGCGTTCTCGGCGGGCAGTCCGAAGGAGTCCCAGCCGATCGGGTTCATCACCTCGTAGCCGCGGTGCCGCCAGTAGCGCGCGACCACGTCGTGCAGCGCGGTCACCTCCGCGTGACCCATGTGCAGGTCGCCGCTGGGGTAGGGGAACATCGTCAGCGCGTAGCGCTTCTCCTTGGGGCTGTCGTCATCGGCCCGGAAGGGGTCCAGCTCCTCCCAGACAGGCAGCCACCTGGCCTCCGCGGCATGCACGTCATAGGTGCGGTCGTCGTGGGCGCGGTCGGCGTGGTCCCGGTCGTGGTCCTGCTCGCTCATCGGTGTGACCCTCCTTCGAGAGCTCAGCTCGTCAATCTGCTCCGGACATGAAGAAGCCCCTCGCGCAGAGGGGCGGCCGCGTGGGTCCCGAGGGACACGACGCGGCTAGATAAGGAGCAGGACCGGACTCATGGGTGGCATCGTACCCGTCCCCGCGGGCGAGGTCGTAGTCCAGAAGGGCAACAGAACGGTTCGGCCGTGCGACGTACGGTGTGGATCATGGTGCCTGCGGTGCGGTGGCTTCTCGTGGCTGCCGTGGCACTGGGACTCGCCGCGGCACCCGCGGTCGGCCCGCGTGATCCCCCCGCGTGGGAGCGACGTCAGCGCCACCACCCTGGCCCATCGCATCCGCGCCGCCAACGACCTGGGCTGGTCGGGCGAGGTGCACTCGCGGGGATCGCTGCAGGTGCCGATCAGCACCTCCGCGTTCAGCGGGGTCGCCCGCCTGCTCGCGGACACCGCCGACATCCGGGTGTGGTGGCGCAGCCCGACCGACTGGCGCGTCGAACGGCTTCGCAGCACCGGGGAGTCCGACCTCGCGGTGGACGGTGGCCTCGCGGTCCGCTTCAACTACGAGAGCCGCAAGGTCAGCGTGCTGCCGTACTCCCCGATCCGCCTGCCGGAGGACTCCGACGTCGTGCCGGCCTCGCTGGCCCACCGGATGCTCTCCGGCGCCAGGGCCGGGGAGCTCACCCGACTCCCCTCGCGAAGGGTGGCCGGTCGGAGCGCCGCGGGCCTGCGCCTGGTTCCGGCCGACCCTCGCTCGACCATCCGCCGGGTCGACGTGTGGGCGGACGACGCCACGGCGATCCCGTTGCGCGTCGACCTGTACGACGTGAAGTCGCCGTCGAAGCCCTTCCTGACCACACAGGTCATCTCCTTCGACCCGAGCCGGCCCTCCGCGAAGGAGGCCAGCCTCGACCTCGCACCCAACCTGTCCTTCACCCGCGGGGTCAGCCTCGACGAGGCTGCTGGCGCGAACGCGTTCGCCCCGTTCGTGCCCCCCGACCGCGTCGTCGGGCTGCCGCGACTCGGTGACGCAGTCGACTTCGGGGCAGTTGGTGTCTACGGACGGGGACCGACCGCGATCCTGGCCATCCCCCTGCGCGGCTTCGTGGCGCGCGGACTGCGCGACCAGCTGCGCAAGAGCCCGTCCTCGCACGAGGAGGGCCGGAGCGTCACGCTCGAGATGGGCCCGATCTCGGTGCTCCTCGCTGACGTGGCGAGTGGACACTTCCTGATCGCCGGCACGGTCACCCCGGCCACCCTGCTGGCCGCGTCGAAGGACCTCGCCTCGGGCGTCCAGAGGATCAGTCGTTGAGCAACCCGATGATCAGCACCCAGGGGCTGACCAAGCGCTACGGCGAGGTGCACGCCGTCGACGGCATCGACCTCGAGGTGCGCGAGGGCGACGTCTACGGCTTCCTCGGAGCCAACGGGTCGGGCAAGACCACGACGGTGCGGATGCTGCTCGGGCTGGTGCTCGCGACCAGCGGCGAGGTGGAGCTCTTCGGCGAGCCGATGCCGCGCTCGGCGAAGACCGTGCTGCCCCGCGTCGGCGCCCTGGTGGAGGGACCCGGCGCCTACCCGCACCTCTCGGGGCAGGCCAACCTCGCGCTGCTCGACGCCGCCGGCGTCGGACGGGTGCCTCGCAAGGCGCGGCGCGCGCGCGTCCACGAGGTGCTGGAGCAGGTGTCCCTCGACCCGTCCGACCGCCGACCGGTGAAGACCTACTCACTCGGCATGCGGCAGCGGCTCGGACTGGCCGCAGCCCTGATGCGTCGTCCGGCGCTGCTCGTGCTCGACGAGCCGACGAACGGGCTCGACCCCCAGGGCATCCGCGACATCAGGCGGTTGCTGCTGGAGCTCAACCGCGGGGGCACCACCATCTTCCTCTCCAGCCACCTCCTCGCCGAGATCGAGCAGATGTCCACGCGCATCGGCGTCCTGGACCGTGGCCGGCTGGTGCTGCAGGACGAGCTGTCCGCCCTGCACGCCGAGACCGGCCTCGTGCGCGTGGTCACCCCGGACGTGGCTGCGGCGGTCGCCCTGCTCGACGGGCGGGTGGAGCACCGCGAGGCCGACCTGATCGTCGTCCGGGCCGACGACCCCGCCGAGCTCAACATCAGGCTGGTCGCCGCGCAGGTGCGGATCCGTGAGCTCGTGCCGGTACGTCGGACACTGGAGGAGATCGTGCTGGCCGCGAGTGAGCAGGCATGATCCGCGTCGAGCTGCTCAAGCTGCTGCGACGGCCGAGGACGTGGGTCACGATCGCCGCGCTGAACGCGCTGCCCACGATCGTGGCCGTGCTGCTGGCGATCACCGACCTCGGGCCGCGGCCGGGCACCGGACCGCCGTTCCTCTCCGCCGTGCTCACCGACGGGACGCTCTTCCCCCTCGCCGCGCTCGGCATCGTGCTGCCGCTGTTCCTGCCCGTAGCGGTGGCGGTGGTCGGCGGCGATGCGATCGCCGGAGAGGTGCAGACCGACACGCTGCGCTACCTGCTGATCCGGCCGGTCTCCCGAGGCAGGCTCCTCGTGGCCAAGCTGGTCAGCATCGTCGCGTTCGTCGTGGTGGCGACGCTCGCTGTCGCCGCTGTGGCCTACGTCGAGGGCAAGCTCCTCCTCGGCAACGCCCCGACGACGGGTGTCGTCAGCATCTCCGGCTCGCCGCTGACCCAGACCCAGATGGCCGAACGCACCGCGATGGCCTTCGTCTACGTCGTCCTGGCGATGCTCGGGGTCGCCGCCATCGCGCTGCTGATGAGCACGATCACCGACTCCGCGGTAGGCGCGGCCCTGGGGACGATCGCCTTCCTGGTCGGCTCGACGGTGCTGCTCGGCCTGGACGCGGCCGACTCCCTGAAGCCCTACCTGGTCACGCGCTACTGGCTGGCCTTCGTCGACCTGTTCCGCGACCCGATCCGGTGGCGCGACGTGCTGAACGGCGTGCTGGCCCAGCTCTCCTACCTCGCGGTCTTCGCCGGCGCCGCCTGGGCGAACTTCGCCACCAAGGACATCAACAAGTGACGTGAGCGGGCGTCCTCGGGTCGCCCTTGCCCAGGGCGGAACCGATGGTGGCCAGCACGACCGGGTCTCTCGGGAGGGTGCCGTGCGTGGTGTCGTCCCCCGGGCAGACGGCCTGCACCCGGATGTTGAGCGCACCGTCGAGGCGCGCGGACGTGGTCGGCGTGACGACCGTGTCCTTGTCGGTGCGCACGGTGATCCACCTCGGTCCGGACGGCGTCTCGTCACCGCTGTTGAGCCGCGCGATCAGCTCGCTGCCCGTCGCCATCTGCTCGCAGGCCGTCGGGCACTGCCCGGCGACGTCCTTGATGTCCGTGGCGGTGTCGGTGCCGTGGTGCGGGGACCCCAGCGTGAGCACACGTCGTACGACGGAGGCGCCGCCGTCGTCACGCACGAAGAGCCGCGCGATCACCCCGCCGGCGGAGTAGCCGATCACGTCGACGGAGGGCGCCCCCGTCCGCTTCATCGTGTCCTTGGCCAGGGCGGACAGCCTCCTGGCCTGCACGCGCAGGTCACCCTGCTCGCTCCCGGTGGGCCGGTAGATCACCGCCTCGCGTCCCTGGCGCTCCACCGCGGCCGCCAGCGGAGCGAGGTCGCTGGTGTCCCCGCCGTAGCCCGGCACCAGCAGGACCGGACCTGCGCTCGCCTGGTCGGCTCCGCCGTCCTTGTTCACGGCTCGCACCACCAGCCAGACGACCAGGGCGAGGACCAGCACGGCCACGAGGCCCGCGATGACCTGCACCTGGCGCCGACGCGCAGGGGCCAGGTTCGCCAACGGGGAGGGCACGCGTCGAGTATGGCGCGCGGTCGGTGGAGGGTCTGGTCGCTCTCAGTGGGCGGGCGGGCGATCGTCGTCGTCCGTCTCCACGTGGTCGGGCACCACGATCGGACGCAGCCGCGCCCAGGCGGCGAAGGCGACCGCGACGACGATCATCGCCAGCCCGGCCCAGAGGTTGATGTTGACTCCGTCGGCCTTGGTCTTGTCGGTGTGGTTGCCGAAGATGCCCATCGCCGTCAGGATCACGCCGTAGATGCCGATCAGCCCGCCGATGATGATCCGGATGTCGAACAGCCCGGCGCGGTGGGTGCCGCTGTCCGAGGACTTGGTGCTCTGCTCGCTCATGGTCGCTCCGCCTTACCAGAAGAGGATGTTGAGGATAATGACCAGGACGAGTGCGATGCCGGCCAAGCCGGCAGGCTTCGCGAACCAGGTCTTCGAATCGTCGTCGGGGTCGTGGAAGTCGGCGCTCGGGGTGAGTGAGTAGACCAGCCCCCGCAGCTCGGACTCCTCGCGCGCCGGGGTCAGTGGGGTGACCACGAGGCTCACCGCGATGTCGACGACGAACGCCGCACCGGCGGCGGCGAAGCTGGCGCCCTGCCCCTTCAGCCCCAGCGCGCCGGTGGACAGTCCGCCCAGTGCGTCCTGGCTGAGGATGCCGACGACGACGGCCGCGAGCGTGCCGCTCACCAGACCCATCCAGGCTGCCGTGGGGCTCATCCGCTTCCAGAACATGCCGAGGATGAACGTCGCGAACAGTGGCGCGTTGAAGAACCCGAAGAGGGTCTGCACGTAGTCCATGATGTTCTGGTAGTTCTTGGCGAACAGGGCCGTGCCGAGCGCCACCACGGTGGCTGCCACCGTCGCGATCCGGCCCACCCGCAGGTAGTAGTCGTCGTCGCGGTCCTTGACGACGTAGTCCTGCCACAGGTCGTAGGAGAACACCGTGTTGAAGGCGGAGATGTTGGCCGCCATGCCAGCCATGAACGAGGCCAGCAACCCCGCGATCACGATGCCGAGCATGCCGTTGGGCAACAGGTCCCGGATCAGGAAGAGCAGCGAGTTGTTGTAGTCGAAGCCCTTGTCCCCCGACGACTTGGCCTTGGCCACCTCGGAGGCCACGACCGCGGCGATCATGCCGGGGATGATGATCACGAACGGGATGAACATCTTCGGGAAGGAGCCGATGATCGGCGCGCGTCGCGCGGCCGACATCGAGCTCGAGGCCATCGCGCGCTGGACCTCCACGAAGTTCGTCGTCCAGTAGCCGAAGGACAGCACGAACCCGAGGCCGAAGACCAGGCCGATGACCGAGAGCGTGGTGTTCTCGATGCCCGGTCAGGTTCGAGCCCGGCCACGACGACAGCTGGGCGGCACCGTCACCGGCCTTGGTGATCTTGTCCTCCAGGCCGCTGTACCCCCCGACCTTGTGCAGGCCGACGATCGTCAGCGGCAGGAGCGCCGCCACGATCACGAAGAACTGCAGGACCTCGTTGTAGATGGCGGCGGACAGACCCCCGACGGTGATGTACGACAGCACCACCAGGGCGGCGACCACGAGGGAGAGGTAGAGGTTCCAGCCGAGCAGGATGTTGACGATCTTGGCGAGCAGGAACAGGTTGATGCCCGCGATCAGCAGCTGCGCGACCGCGAAGCTGAGCGCGTTGACCAGGTGCGCCCCCGAGCCGAACCGCTTGCGCATGAACTCCGGCACCGAGCGGACCTTGGAGCCGTAGTAGAACGGCATCATCACCACGCCGAGGAAGAGCATGGCCGGCACGGCGCCGATCCAGTAGTAGTGCATCGTCGGGATGCCGAACTGGGCACCGTTGGCCGACATGCCCATGATCTCGATGGCGCCGAGGTTCGCGGAGATGAACGCCAGTCCGGTCACCCACGCGGGGAGCGAGCGACCGGAGAGGAAGAAGTCGAGGCTGCTGGAGACCGATCGGCGAGCCATCAGGCCGATGCCGATGACGAACACGAAGTAGATCGCCACCAGGAGGTAGTCGACCCAGTTGGCGTCCAGACGGAGCTCGGGCGCTGCTGCCAGTACCATCGGGCCTCCCGGAGACAGGTGCGCACGATGCTGCGCAGTGACGCACGTTACTACTGTCACCCCGATTCTGGCAGCAACCACAGGAGCGCTTCGACATGTCGTGGATGGTCACCGGAGGTGCCGGTTACATCGGTTCGCACGTGGTGCGCGCCCTCCAGGCCGTGGGCATCGACGTGGTGGTGCTCGACGACCTCTCCAGCGGGCACCGGGAGTTCGTCCAGGACGACGTCCCGTTCGTCGCCGGCAGCGTCGTCGACACCGACCTGGTCGCTCGCACCCTCGAGGAGCACGAGGTCGCCGGCGTCGTGCACCTCGCCGGCTTCAAGTACGCCGGGGTCTCGGTCGAGCGCCCGCTGCACACGTGGACCCAGAACGTGACCGGCACCGTCAACCTCGCTCGTCGCGATGCAGCAGGTCGGCGTGGACAAGATCGTCTTCTCCTCCAGCGCCGCGACCTTCGGCACCCCCGACGTCGACCTCGTCACCGAGGAGACCCCGACCAACCCCGAGTCGCCGTACGGGGAGAGCAAGCTGGTCGGCGAGTGGGTGCTGCGCGACCAGGCGAGGGCCACGGGCCTGCGGCACACGTCGCTGCGCTACTTCAACGTGGTCGGCTCCGGGTACGACGACCTCTACGACACCAGTCCGCACAACCTGTTCCCGATCGTCTTCGAGATGCTGCTGGCCGGGAAGACGCCGCGCATCAACGGGACCGACTACCCCACGCCCGACGGAACCTGCGTGCGCGACTACCTGCACGTCAGCGACCTCGCAGCCAGCCATGCCGTGGCCGCCAGGCGGCTGGTCGAGGGGACCGGGCTGGAGCCGGTCTACAACCTCGGCAGCGGCACCGGGGTCTCCGTCGCGGAGATCATGGACACGATCAGGACGGTGACCGGCATCGAGTTCACCCCCGAGGCCGCACCACGCCGACCCGGTGACCCGGCCCGGATCGTCGCCAGCGGCGAGCTCGCCGCGCGCGACCTCGACTGGCAGATGCGCCACTCCCTCGAGGACATGGTCCGCTCGGCCTGGGAAGCCCGCAACCACGCCGCCGCCTCCTCCGACTGACGGGGTCCTTCCAGACCCGGCCCTGCCGGCCCTCCTCAGGGACGGGGAGCTGAAGTCCTGTGTCTCCGGTGTCCCCGAGGAAGACGAAGCCTGTCTCCGGGTCCCAAGGGGACGAAGTCCTGTCTGCCGGGTCCCTGAGGAAGGACGAAGTCCTGTCTCGAAGGGCCGCCCCCGGGCTGCGATGATCTCGCCATGAGCATCCAGCAGCTGTTCTCCCTCGACGGCAAGGTCGCGATCGTCACCGGCGCCTCATCGGGGCTCGGGGTCGCCTTCGCCCAAGGCCTTGCCGAGGCCGGCGCCGACGTGGCCCTCGGGGCCCGCCGGGTCGACCGGATGGCCGAGACCGCGCGGCTGGTCGAGGAGGCCGGTCGCCGCTCGATCACCGTCGCGACCGACGTCGCCTCACCCGAGGCCTGCGACGCACTGGTGGCGGCCGCGATGTCGGAGTTCGGTCGGGTCGACGTGCTCGTCAACAACGCGGGCATCGGTACGGCGGTGCCGGCGACCCGGGAGACCCCCGAGCAGTTCCGCCAGGTCATCGACGTCAACCTCAACGGCTGCTACTGGATGGCGCAGGCCTGCGGCCGGGTGATGCAGCCCGGCTCCTCGATCATCAACATCTCCTCGGTCCTCGGCCTGACCACGGCCGGGTTGCCGCAGGCGGCGTACGCCTCCTCCAAGGCGGGCCTGATCGGGCTCACCCGCGACCTCGCGCAGCAGTGGACCCGGCGCAAGGGCATCCGCGTCAACGCGATCGCGCCGGGGTTCTTCGACTCCGAGATGACCGACCAGTACCCCGAGGGCTACCTGGAGAGCCAGGGCGACCGCATCCCCGCCGGCCGCAAGGGCGACCCGCGCGAGCTGGCCGCGACCGCTGTCTTCCTGGCCTCCGACGCCGCCGGCTACATCACCGGCCAGACCCTCGCCGTCGACGGCGGGATGACGATCACCTAGCCATGACCACCGTGGGAGATGCGGCTTCCCTGATCAGGAGTCGCGGGGGCGAGGATCCGTCGGCGTCGACCCTCCACACGTCCGACTGACCGGCTTCGGCGCCGGAGCGGGGCAGTGCATACAGCAGCGCGTCCTCGCCCAGCCACGCGACCTGATCGTCGACACTGCGTCCTCCCGGCAGTACCAGCTCGCGGCCCGAGTGCACGTCGAGCACCGCTATGCGCCAGGTGCCGTCGCGCTGGCGCTTCTTGTAGGCGACGTGAGCGTGGTCCGGGGAGACAGACGGGCACTCGGCCGTCTCGCGCACCGTCCAGACACGGTGTGCCCGGATGCTCCCTCGGGCCAGCCACGTGTGCCCGCCGAAGGACACGGTCACGTAGAACTCGTCCTCGTCGACGAACGTCACTCCCCAGTAGTTGCGGTCCACCGGCGCGATCGCCCTTCCTCGGTGGACGAGCTTGAAGTCCTCCACGTGCATGGAGCGTCCGCCGGCAGCCGGGGTGATGAATGTCCGCGTCGAGAACCCGGCCGTGGTGTAGGAGTCACCGGCCACGAAGGCGGTCGTCGTCACCCAGGTGCCGCCTGGGGAGAGCCGGGTCCGGCTCGGGATCCCCGGTCGCTCGTCGGTGCGCAAGGTGCGTCCGGAACGCGTCACGGTGGCGGTGTACGTCGACGTGACACCGGTCCCTGCCCGGAGGCAGACCATCTCCAGGGCGATCGCGGCCACACGGTCACACGCGGTGCCGGTCATCGCGCGCGGCCCGCTCGGGTCCTTCAGGGACACCATCCCCACGTGGCCGTAGTCGGCGCCCGGGCCGGTGTGGCGGAAGACGATCCGTGGGGAGGCCTCGACCTGGGCCAACGGAACCTGCTGGATGCGGGAGACCCCCCTCCGCGTGCTCTTCGGACGCACCTGCTCGTACGAGGTAGGCGGCGGTGCCCACGACGATCAGGGCTGCCACCAGGGCGAAGATGACCAGTCGGCGTCGCTCGCTCACATCCGTGTGCCGACTGGGCCGGCCCCCCGAACCAACCACCAGGCGAGCACGATGGCCAGTGCGAGCAGCGTCGCCGTGAGCTGGAGGGCGTGGGCGGCGCCCGCTTGCAGCCACAACCATCCGAAGGCGAGAGCCGACACCATCCTGGCCACGGCCACGACGGACTGGGCCGTGGCGAGCGCGGTGGCGCCGATACCCGGCGGCGCGAGCGACACGGTTGCCGCCGACAGGACACCGTCGGTGGCGGCGTAGAAGGCTCCGAGCAGGAGCAGGGACGCCGGCACGACCAGGGCGTCGGGAAGTGGCGCGGCGACGCAGAGGTACGCGGCGAGCAGGAAGGTGTGGCCGGCCACCATCAACGGGGCACGTCCGACGACGGTCGGCCAGTCGTCCGAAGGGGATGGCCAGCACCAGGTAGGCGACGCCCGTCCCGACAAAGAGAAGGGGGAAGTAGCGCACCGCGAGGTCGGCACGATGCTGCAGCGCGAGGTACACGAAACCGTCTCCGATCGTGAGCAGCGCGAGCAGACCCGCGGCCGCCAGGAATCGTGCCATCCGCGGTTCGGCGAGAACCCTCAACGAGGGTCGAGCGGGCCTGGCGACCTCGACGTCCCGGGTCTCCTGCGTCGGACGCAGATCGGGGACGAGCAGCACCAGCACCGCCAACCCCAGTAGTGCCGCAGCCACGGAGACCGCGAAGACCGTTGAGTAGTCGCCCGGGAAACGCCCCCAGGACGGCGAACGCCAGGATCGGCCCGAGGACCGCTCCAGTCGTGTCGAGCGACCGGTGGACGCCGAAGGATGCGCCCAGTGATCCCGCGTCGCTGGCAGCAGCTATCAACGAATCACGCGGGGCGGTGCGAAGCCCCTTGCCCACCCGATCGACCCCGAGCCACGTGGTCACGCCGACGAGACCGCCCGAGGTGAGGAAGACCATGCGCGCGATCGCTGAGATGCCGTACCCGACCACAGCCACCGGTTTGGGTCGGTCGAACCGATCTGCCCACCATCCGCCCACGACCCGCACGAGGACGGAGGTCCCCTGGTAGACGCCGTCCACGAACCCGTAGGCCATCGGCGAGAGACCGAGGCCCAAGGTGAGGTAGAGCGGCAGCACCGAGGCCGTCGACTCCGAGGAGATGTCGGTGAGCAGACTGACCGTGCCGAGCAGGAGCACGGTGCGTGGCACCCTGCCGCCGGCGCGACGGGCCTGGTGGGTGTGAGCTGAGACCTGCCGCGGACGTTCGCTCAGGTACATCAGTTGGCAGCGGTGGCCACGAGTTGCGGGAAGGAGACGGTGACGGGACTGTTGGCGGCGCCTGCCGACAGGTAGGCGAGCAACCCGACCCGCCCCTTCGTCTGGAGGGCGGCGAAGTTGTCGGTCGTGCTCACCTGCCACGCGGGCTCAGGGTCCGAGGTCTTCCAGACCTTGGTGGCCAACATCGTCGGAGAGGTGCCCTTCACCACCAGGCTCAGCCGGTACTGCACGTTCGGCGCGAAGACGATGTTGGGCGTGAACACGGGGGCCCCTGGCAGGGTCGTTGCTCCCGCGGAACAGGTACAGCTTGGCCACTCCGCCTGGCTGGATCCGGAGCTTGGCGTCGTAGAACTCGGTGCCCACCTGACGGCCCACAGATGTGAGGTAGGTGTCGCCGGCGATCTTGTCGACGACGAAGTCGACGTCGAACCTGGTGCTGTCGGAGCTCACCGCGTTCAGGTCAGCGTTCAGCGTCGATCCGGCCGGGACCTGGATCTGACCGGTTCCTCCGGCCACCTTGAACCGGCTCGCCGTTCCCTTCAGGGTCCAGGCACCTCCGACGTCGGCAGTACCCCAACCGTTGGTCACCGTGCGCTCGAACGCGTCGCTGGCGATCGCCGAAGGCGCGGCGGCAACGGTCACGTCGTGCGACACCGAGTTGGTGTCGCCCTTGTCGTCGGTCACGGTCAGCTTCACCGTGTACTTGCCGTCTGCGGCGTAGTCGTGCGTGGGCTTCACCCCGGTACCGGTCTGGCCGTCGCCGAAGTCCCAGTCCCACGAGGAGACGGTGCCGTCGGGATCGCTGGACGTGGTGGCGTCGAAGGAAGCCGTCCGGCCGGCCGCGGAAGAGGTGAACGCAGCGACCGGATCCTGGTTGGGCGGCGGATTGGCGTCCTTGCTGATGGTGAACCCATCAGTGAACGTTCCCCCGGCACCCCTCATGAACTTCATTACCAGCTTGTCGGGCGTCGCGTCGAAGTCGCCGAACCCGTACGTCGGGTTCTGGTTCGACGCCCGAGCTCGCTGCGAAGTAACCACTCTCCGGATCGCTGAGGTTGACGTCTCGCAGTGCGATGCCGCCCGTGCCGATGGTCGCGAAGACCGTCCCCGCGCCCTTTGCCAGGTCGTTGTCACCGTCCGCGACGCAGCTCTGGTTGTAGGTGCCGACCGTCAACGTCGGACAGGCTCCACTCAGGCTCAGCTGCTTGGTGCGCTGGTACAGGTGCTCGTGACCGGTGAGCACGAGGTCGACCCGTTTGCCGACCAACAAGTTGACCAGGTCGCTGCCGATGTCACAGGAGTACTCGCCGAGCGACAGGCAGGGCTTGTGCATTCCGACGACGACCCACGGGATCGCGGCGCTGCGGGCGCTGTCGATCGCGTTGGCGGTCCACTGGTACCGAGCCGAGCCCGCGCCGTAGCTCCAGGTGCCGTCGGGGAACTGCAGGTTGGGCGAGATCATGATGTAGCGAACCAGGGGGTTCACCTGCGGCACGTCGACGTAGTACTGGCGACCGTAGGTTCCGACGAGCCCGGGAAGCTGGTTGGGCATGCACGCGGAGAAGTCGTTGATGTTGCCGTTCAGTCCGTTGCTCTCGTGGTTGCCGGAGATGAGCTCGAAGGGAAACTTGTCCCCCACCCGCGCCTTCACGAAGCTGCACCAGGCGTCTTCCTGTCCGGTGGTGGAGTAAGACATGTCGCCGAGCGCCAGATGAGCGTCGGAGCCGTCGGCGGCCAGCGCGTTCAGCACGCCGTCGGTGTTGCTGCCCATGGCGTAGTCGCCGGCAGCAGTGAAGTGGACGTGGTCCTGCGTGGGTGCGCCGGAGCTCGCACCCGCCACAACGGCGCAGCAGAGGAGGCCCAGTAGGACGGCGCGGCGCCAGATCATGGATGAATCCTAGGAAACGCCCAGGACTGGCCCTCGAAATCCTGAGACGCGGCCTATACCGCGCCCCGGGGCGCGGGGGCCTAGACCGTGATCGACCCCCGACCAGCGGGTCCTGGAGACGCCCCTAGGTGGCGTGCAGCAGCAGGGCCAGCAGGGCCAGCAGCGGGAGCAGGCCCTGGACGGCGGCGGCGCGGGCCTTGCTCCGGTCGGAGGTGACCAGGACCAGGGCGGCCGCGAGCATCGAGCCGGTGCCGAAGACGATCAGGGCCATGCAGCCGGGCCGGTCGCTGGGCACGAGCGCGATGCCGACCGCCGTACCGATGGCCAGGAAGAGGTTGTAGAAGCCCTGGTTGTAGGCCAGCGGAGCCGTGATCGCTGCGGTCTCCTCGGTCGTGCCGAAGACGCGGCGGGTCGCCGGGTCGGTCCAGCGCAGGGACTCCAGCACGAAGATGTAGACGTGCACGAGGGCGGCGAGCCCGGCGAGGACGCAGGCGACCAGCAGCATGGGCTCAGGGTAGGTCTCAGGGACTGTGGGCCACACTGGACGACATGAGCCAGCAGCAAAGAAGCATCCGAGTCCCCACCAGCGCGCTCTCGCTCGACTACCCGATGTCCCTCGGCGTCTACGAGCGCTACGAGCAGGCGCAGAAGGCGGTCGACTACCTCTCCGACAACGAGTTCCCGGTGCAGAACTGCCTGATCGTCGGTACCGAGCTCAAGCAGGTGGAGCGCGTCACCGGCCGGCTCACCTACGGCAGGGTCGCGGCGGGCGGCCTGCTCTCCGGTGTCTGGCTCGGCCTGTTCGTGGGCGTGATCGTCTCCCTGTTCGGCTCCGGCAACGCCTTCGCCGCAATCGTCTCGACGATGCTCTTCGGGGCGGTCTTCGGGCTCGTGTGGGCGCTCGCGGGGTACGCCGCCACACGGGGCCAGCGTGACTTCACCTCGATCAGCCAGGTGGTGGCCACCCGTTACGAGGTGCTGGTCGAGCACAAGTTCGCCCAGCAGGGCCGCGACCTCCTCGCCCAGATGGAGGGGCCCGCCCCGGGCGTCACCGGCACCGGCACCGGCCTGTAGTGCACTAGGTTGCCGTCCATGCGGCAGCCCAGCATCACCATCATCGGCGCGGGATTCGGTGGCGTCGGTACCGCCATCGAGCTGAAGAGGGCGGGGTACACCGACATCACCATCCTCGAGAAGGGTGGCGGCGTCGGTGGCGTGTGGCGGGAGAACACCTACCCCAACGCCGCCTGCGACGTGCCGTCCTCGCTGTACTCCTGGTCCTACGCCCCCAATCCCGACTGGCCGCACCGCTACTCCCACCAGGACGAGATCCTCGCCTACATCGAGCGCACCGCCCGTGACCACGGTGTGTCCGACCTGGTCCGTTCCGGTGTCGAGGTCGCGTCGGCGACGTACGACGAGCAGGGAGGCTCGTGGCACCTGCTCACCACGGACGGTGAGGCCATCGACACCGACGTGCTGATCACCGCGGTCGGTCAGCTCTCACGTCCCTCGATCCCCGACCTGCCAGGCCTCGGCTCCTTCACCGGGCCGGCCTTCCACTCGGCGGAGTGGGACCACTCGGTCGACCTGCGCGGCAAGCGGGTCGCTGTCCTCGGCACCGGCGCCAGTGCCATCCAGTTCGTGCCGGCCATCGCTCCCGACGTGGCGCACCTGACCGTCTTCCAGCGTTCCGCCCCGTGGATCGCACCCAAGATGAACATCGAGTACTCCCCCATCCGACGCAAGCTGCGCCGGCGTCAGCGATTGACCCAGGCCTTCGGCAGAGGACTGACCTGGCAGGTGACCGACCGGTTCCAGGGCAGCTTCACCGAGGGCGGCCCGCTCCGCCGCGCCGGCGAGCTGCTCTGCAAGGGCCAGCTGCGTCGGCAGGTCCGCGACCCGGAGCTGCGCGCCAAGCTGACGCCGACCGACGAGTTCGGCTGCAAGCGCGTGCTCTGGTCCAACGAGTGGTACCCCGCGTTGACCCGGCCCAACGTCTCGGTGGTCACCCAACCCGTGGTCGAGGTGCTCCCGAACGGCGTGCGCAGCGCGGACGGCGCGGAGCACGACGTCGACGTGGTGATCTACGGCACCGGCTTCGCCGCGACCGAGTACCTGGCCCCGATGGAGATCACCGGAGTGGGCGGCGCCTCGTTGCAGGAGCAGTGGAAGACCGGCGCCCGCGCCTACCTCGGACTGTGCGTGCCCGACTTCCCCAACATGTTCGTGGTCTACGGCCCCTACACCAACCTCGGCGGCACCTCGGTGATCAGCATGCTCGAGCCGGCCGCCGAGGCCATCGTGACGCTGATGCAGCACACCGAGCGGAAGGGCGCCCGCGCCCTCGCCGTACGACCCGAGGCCGAGCAGCGTTTCGACGAGGAGATGCAGGGTCGGCTGTCCGGCAGCGTCTGGCTCAGCTGCCACAACTGGTACCACGAGGACGGCGGTCGCATCTCGACCCAGTGGCCGGGTCGGGCAGAGGAGTACCAGGAGCGTTGCCGCGACCTCGAACTGGACGACTTCGAGGTGGCCTGAACCGGTCCGGCTCAGGCCGGCGTTCGCAGGAGTGCCGTCACTGCCCAACCGCCGCCCGTGGTGGCCCCGGCGGTGAACCGGCCGCCCAGCTCCTCCACCCGGTCGCGCAGGCCGCGCAGCCCCTGGCCCGTCCCGATGATCCCGGGCGGCGCGCTGGTCGACGCCTCGTTGTCGACCCGCACCTCCAGGGACCGGCCGTCACCACGCAGCAGGACGTGCACGGCCGAGCCTGGTGCGTAGCGCAGCGCGTTGGTCAACGCCTCCCGCACCACCCGGAAGGCCAGCTCGGCGAGCACGGCCGGCACGCCGTCTCGGTCACCCTCGAACCGGCAGGTCACGCTGAGCCCGCTGCGCGCGGCGCGGGCGACCACCTCGTCGACCAGCGACAGGTCCGGGCCGGCGACCTCCTCCCCACCGAGGAGGTCGACGAGGCGGTGCAGGTCCTCACGCCCCTGCCGCGCCGACTCCGCGATGGCGTCCAGCACCTCGCCGACCGCTTCGGAGTCACGCTGGACGAGACGTTGCCCGGCCGCCGCCTGGACGACCATCACGCTCAGCGAGTGCCCGATGATGTCGTGCAGCTCGGCCGCGATGCGTGCTCGTTCGTTGCGCACCGCGAGGTGGGCGAAGACCTCGCGCTCCTCCTCCAGCTCCTGCGCGCGTACGGCGAGCTCCTCGGCCGTCTCGCGCCGCAGCCGCAACGCCGTCCCCGCCAGGAAGCCAGGCACGGTGAGCATGACC
Source organism: uncultured Actinomycetota bacterium (assembly GCA_963839835.1). Lineage (GTDB taxonomy): Bacteria > Actinomycetota > Actinomycetes > Propionibacteriales > Nocardioidaceae > Marmoricola. Next base: position 35,656 of record CAWIWO010000008.1, on the reverse strand, counting down.
AGGCCGATGTCGCGCTCGCCGGTCACCAGGTACATCGCCGCCAGCCACGCCGCCCCACCGGCAGCGGCTGGTCCACGCGTGCCGACCGCTGAAGCCGTTGCCCGCCACGGCTGCGAGCGCCGTACAGACCAGGATGGCGAGGTCGGGGTCGTCGGCCAGCGTGGCAGCCGCGACCAGCAGGCATCCGCCACCGAGCAGCACGGTCCACAAGGTCGAGCGACGCCACAGCAGCAGGCTGAGACCGGCCCCGACGAGGAACAAGTCCCCCACCGCGTCCGCGAGGTCCGAAGGCGGGCCGTGGACAGCGAGCGGGACGAGCGTCACGAGCAGCGCGGCGACCGTGATCGCGCACGACTCACGACGACTCACGACTCCCCCTCAGGCCGCGATGACCGGCATCAACGCAACCGCACGCGCTCGGCCACGGTTGACCTTCACGCTCAGGGTGCCCTGCTGGAGGCGGACCCGCTCGCGGGCGCGTGCCACGGCGCCTCGCACGTCCGCTCCGCGCCCGACCGGGCCGGTGACGGTGATCTCGAGTGCGGCTTCCTCGAAGCGCATCGTGACGTCGATGCGCGCGTCCGGCTCGTCGGTCAGCACGCTCAGGAGGTGTTCGACGATCCGGTAGGCCGACAGCTCGACACTCGCCGGCAGGGCCCGCGGATCACCGGAGACCACCAGCCGCGCGTCCGCATGGCTGCGGCGCGCGAGCAGGGCGTCGAGATGCGCCACCGACGGTGCCGGAGCCAGCGCGACCTCGCCTCCCCGCAGGACGCCGACGATCTCGCGCATCTCCCCCAGGATGCGCCGGCTGTCCGCCTCGATCGTGGCCAGCTGTCGCCTCGTGGTCTCCGGGTCGTTCCCGTGCGACTCGTCCGCGGTGTGCGAGAGCTGTGCGAGCCGCTGGTCGAGCAGGGCGTCGAGCTCGGCGGAGAGCCGGGCCCGGTCCCCGGTCACCTCGAGAGCGGCTCGCGCGTCACGGAGGTGTCCCAGCTCCTCGTTGCGCTCCTCGAGCTCGACGGCCAGGGCGGAACGCTGTCGGGACACCCGGCCGATGCCCCACACACCCACCGAGATCAGCGCCACGACCGGGAGCAGGCCCGGACCTGCCGCCGAGTCCCTGACCAGCACCAGCGTCCCGACCGCCTGGACCAGGACCAACCCCACGAGCGAGCGCCGTACGACGTCGCGCGTCCCGACCAGGTAGGCCAGCACCCAGGCCAGCGGCAGGCCGGAGCCGCAGCGGGCCACCCAACCGAAGAGGACGACATGCACGGCCAGCACCACGACGACGACCGCCGTCACGGCCACGGGGTCGCGGCGCCACCACAGGACGGGCAGCACCGCGGCGACGAAGACGGGAACCATCCACCAGGAGTGGGAGTCGATCCGGATGTCGGCGTCGGAGGTGGTGACGTTCTCCCACATCAGGTAGGCCCCGAGACCCGCCAGCACGACCGTGAGCACGACGTCGGAGCGGTGGATGCCCTCGCCGCCCAGTGACCCGCCCGGTGGCCGTGCTCCTCGCCTGCATGTCGATCCTCCGTCCCTCGACCCTCAGACGCGGGCGCCGGCGGCCACGGCGTCCGTGGTGCTCGGCACGCGGTGCTCGGTGCGGCTGCGGACGTACAGCCCGATGCCCCATGCCACCACTGCCGATGGCTCCGGTCAGCGGGAGCGCCCCCAGGCCTGCGGCCGAGTCTTTCACGAGCACGACGTACTGCACACCGATCGTCAGCACCATCGCGACGACCGACTGGGTCCGGTCACTCATCAGCTTGCCGGCGCTGTAGGCGAGCACGATCGCCAGCGGCAGGCCGGCACCGCAGCGCACGAGCCAGCCGAACGCCGCCACGTGGACCGTCATGGCTGCGGCGGTCACCAGGATCACGGCGAGCATGTTCGCGCGCCGGAACAGCACCGGCAAGGTCGCCAGCAGGAACACCGGGATCAGCAGCCACGACGTGGAGTCGATCCTGGTGTTCTCCGAACCCGCCATGTTCTCCAGCATCAGCCAGACGCCGAGCCCGCTCAGGAGCACGGCGAGCACCACGTCCATCGGGCGGATGACCTCACGAAGCTTGTCCATCTCTTCAAACCTTTCGTCAGCGAGGGCCAACCCCTCTGCTCCTCGAACGCTAGGGACCGACCCACCCGGCGGTCGTCCGCCTGCAGGCCGAGATCGCGGCGCGATGTCCTACCTCCAGGAGGACCCGGCGCGGAGACAGGCAGGACAGTATGTGCGGGTGAGCATCCGGGTCCTGATCGCCGACGACCAGCGGCTGCTGCGCACCGGCTTCCGGGCGATCCTCGACTTCGAGCCGGATCTCGAGGTGGTCGGTGAGGCCGAGGACGGGCTGGACGCCGTTCGTCTGGTGGCGGAGCTGCACCCCGACGTGGTCCTGATGGACATCCGGATGCCACACCTCGACGGGCTGGCTGCGACAGAGCGGATCATGGCGACCGACGACCCTCCGCGCGTGGTGGTGCTGACCACGTTCGACCTGAACGAGTACGTCTACCGGGCGTTGCGTGCAGGGGCGAGCGGCTTCCTGCTCAAGGACGCGCCGGCGACCCGGCTCGTGGCCGCGGTCCGCGCCGCCGCAGGAGGGGACGAGCTGATCGAGCCTTCGATCACCCGCCGCCTCGTGGAGAGCTTCGCGCCGCTCGAGGCACCGGTGGACGAGGGGCTTCCCGCCGAGCTCACCGAGCTCACCGATCGCGAGCTCGACGTGCTCCGCCTCGTCGCACGCGGTCTCTCCAACGCCGAGATCGCCGCCGAGCTCGTGGTCGCCGAGACCACGGTGAAGACCCACGTGGGCCGGATCCTGATGAAGCTCGGCGTCCGCGACCGCGTCCAGGCCGTCGTCCGCGCCTACGAGACGGGGTACGTCACCCGGAGCCGCTGAGGGTGTCAGGATCCACACCCACCCTGACGAAGACGACGTAGGTGTGGGTGTCCCGGCGCAGCCCGATCACCGCCTTGGCCGGATCGATGCCGTCGTACTGCCAGACGTCGGTGGCGCCCATGCCTGCGAGCGGATCGGCTCTGCATGGCGCCGTCTGGTTGCAGGCTGGGTAGAAGGCGTCGCCGACCTCCTGCAGGATCCCGTGTGGATGAACCTCGTGCCACTCGTCGTAGGGCCGGTGCTCGAAGGTGAGATCGGTACAGCTGACAGGTGACTGGGGCGTCGTGCACGGCGATGCGAACCCACACGCCGAACAGACCGCGGCAGCCGGCATCGCCATGGCAACACCACGCACTGCGGGACCCACAGTCAACGACCGTACGCCCGCTGTTCCGCGCCGAGTCGTGACCGGAACCGCGGACTCGCGTGCGACAGACTGTGGCGGTGCTGCAGCTGCGCATCTCGACCCCCTCAGAGCTCACCGACCAGGTCCTGCAGGTCTTCGCCGGCGACCCAGCCGTGAGCAGCCTGGCCGTCCTGCGCGAGGCGTCACTGCAGCCGGTCGGCGACGTGGTGCTCGCCGACGTCGCACGCGAGGGCGCCAATCACGTCATCGAGCAGCTCGAGGCCCTCGATGTCCCCGAGGTCGGCACGGTGCACGTCGAAGCCGTGCCCACCTGGCTCTCCGAGTCCGCGCTCCAGGCCGAGCGCCGTACCCCCGGCAGCAGCGCGGACTCGGTGGTCTGGGCCGAGGTGACGCGCCGTGCCTACGAGGAATCCGAGCTCAACTGGACCTACCTCTCCTTCATCACGCTGGCCACCCTGCTCGCCAGCATCGCGATCATCGAGAACTCCCAGATCCTGACGATCGGCGCCATGGTGCTGGGTCCCGAGTTCATCGCCATCGCCGCCCTGGGCCTGGCGCTGGTCCGGCGCCGCCCCAACCTCGCGTTCTTCGCCGCGCGGACCCTGGTGCTCGGCTTCGTCGTCGCCATCGCGCTCACCACGCTCGCGGCCCTCGCCGGCCGCGGCCTGGGCTGGATCACCCTCGAGGACGTCACCGGCCCGCGCCCGGGCACGGCCTTCATCTACTCACCCGACAAGTGGTCGCTCATCGTCGCCGTGATCGCCGCCGCCGCTGGGGTTCTCTCGCTCACCTCGGCCAAGGTCGGCGGGCTCTCCGGCGTGTTCATCTCGGTGACGACCATCCCCGCCGCAGGGAATGTCGCCCTCGGCATCGCTTTCGGTGCCGGCAGCGAGATCTGGGGCAGCAGCGCCCAGCTGCTGATCAACCTCGTCGGCATGGCCGTGGCCGGTTGGGCAACGCTCACCTTCCAGCAGGTCGCCTGGGCGCGGATGTCGGCCCGACGCGCCCGCCTGCTGGGACTCCGCCGTCGTGGCATCCCGGATTTCTGAGGGGTGCGACCCCCAGGACGTCTGGCGTTGGCCACGCGCGCAGCGGTCTGCACGCAGCGAGGAAACGGAATGAAGACGGCCTTTTGTCAAGAATGTCCTTTCCCGGTCTAGTCCGACCATGATGCCGGTCGGAGAAAGCCAGCAAAGCGGGCATTTCCTCATTCATGATTCTCCCGAAACGGACTTATCGCATGCAACGCACGGGGGACAGCACGACATGAGCATCACGTGGAAGACACTCTCGGTGGGAGTGGCGGCAGCCAGCCTGCTGGCAATCGGGAACGTGCCGGCCCACGCCGGTGAGGCACACTCGGCTACGGCCAAGAGCAGCGACTCTGCCCAGAGTGACAGTGAAGGCGTCAACACCTTCTGGGGTGACGACACGACCAAGCAGGGCAAGAAGGCCAGCAGGGGTCCGGGAGCCTGGGATGCGTCCGCCGACGCGGGCTCGATGTACAGCGTCACCAAGGCCATCGGTGCTCAGGACGCTTGGGCCAGCGACGTCACCGGCAAGGACGTCACCGTGGCCGTGATCGACACGGGCGTCGTTCCCGTGCCTGGCCTCCAGAAGGACGACAAGGTCACCGACGGTCCAGATCTCTCGTTCGAGAGCCAGATGGCCAGCACTCGCTACCTGGATGGATACGGCCACGGGACCCACATGGCCGGCATCATTGCCGGCAAGGACGACGGTTACGACGCCAAGCACCCCTCGAGCACGCTCTTCGCCGGGGTGGCTCCCGACGCCAAGCTCCTGAACATGAAGGTCGCCACGGGTGACGGCGGCGCCGACGTCTCCCAGATCATCGCTGCCGTCGACTGGGTGGTTTCCCACCGGGACGACGCAGGAATGCGTGTGCGAGTGCTCAACCTCTCCTACGGCACCGACTCCACCCAGTCGTGGACGGTGGACCCGCTCGCGAAGGCGGTCGAGAACGCTTGGAACCACGGCATCCTCGTGGTGGCCTCGGCAGGCAACGACGGGCTGGGAGCCGATCACCTGGTCATGCCGGCAGCCGACCCGCACGTGTTGGCGGTGGGGGCTGCGGACAACAGCGGGACGGAGGAGATCAGCGACGACGTCGTGGCCGAGTTCACCAATGGTGGCAACGCTGTGCGTCGTCCCGACGTACTCGCGCCCGGCAAGTCCGTGGTCTCCTTGCGCGATCCCGGTTCCTACATCGACCAGCTGCACCCGGAGGGCCTGGTTCCCCAGGACGCTGCACAGCGGTTCTTCCGTGGCAGCGGTACCTCGCAGGCCGCGGCTGTCGTGGCCGGTGAGGCCGCGCTCCTCTTCAGCGCCGAGCCCAAGCTCACGCCGTCCCAGGTGAAGTCGCTGCTCATGACGACTGCTCGCCCCCTGTCCACGGCCAACCCTGCCCAGGGTGCGGGTGTCACCGCCGTCGGCAGGGCCGTCGCCCTGGTCAAGGCCAAGCAGGTGCCCGCAGTGACCACCGCCGCTCCCCCGGGCTCCACAGGTCTTGGGTCCCTCGAGGCGTCCCGCGGAGACGAGCACGTGGTCGACCCGCAGACCGGGGATCCCCTGACAGGTGAGGTGGACGCTCTTGGTTCGACCTGGAACGCCGCCCGGTGGGCGAAGGCCGAGGACACGGACGCTGCCTGGGTCAAGGGCGCGTGGAACGGCAGCACGTGGACCGGCACCAAGTGGGACAAGCGGCAGGTGCAGGCCGTCCAGTGGACGGGCGTCTCGTGGAACGGCAGGCCGTGGGCCAGTCATGAGTGGTCGACCGACGACTTCCTGGCACGGAGCTGGCGTGGGGACAGCTGGAAGGCCCGCAGCTGGCGCGAAGAGTCCTGGGCGGCCCGCAGCTGGCGAGACCTGCCCTGAGGTGACACGCACCTCGCCCTCCAGTCAGGTCGCGCACGAGCTGAGCCGCAGGTGATCTCCGGCCCGATTCTCGGTGCGGTCGCCGCCGACCGCACCGAGCGTCCCGACCCGCGTCAGCGGGTGGCGGTGTCCTGCCCGGTGCGGTAACAACAGCCGCATTCGTCCGACAAATCGGCTCATCTTGCCCTACCGTCGAGGAAGTGTCTCGGGTCGATCGAGACACAACCCGACGAGGCATCACCCCGGGGAGGAGTCTCATGAACGTCACGGAGCGGCCGGCGTCTGGATGTTCCGCCCTGCATGCGGGTGACCGCTCTCGACAAACGCGACGCGCCCAACGGGGGCGGGACCTGGGATGGGTGTCGAGACTCCTCTGGTAGGCCAGGCCGGCCTACCAGTCCCCACCGACCGGCACGCGGCTCAGGCACTCGGTGTGCGGTCCGAACGCCGCCAGCGGTTCTTCACCTGGCTGCTCGCGGCGGCGATGGCGAGCATCGCCGTCCTGATCATCATCCCGAGGGTGCTGGCCGAACCACGGGCAGCCCTCCCGGACCCCAGCTGGTTCGCCCTGGTCCCCCTCTTCGCGCTCGCCGAGGTCGTGGTCATCCACCTGCCCACCCAGCGCAACGCTCACGGGCACACCCTTCGTGAGATCCCGGCCGTGCTTGGCCTGACCTTCCTGGCGCCGCAGCAGTACGTGAGTGCATACGTCGTGGGCTCGGTCCTGGCGCTCCTGCTCGTCGCACGCATGCGTGGTGTGAAGCTGGCCTTCAACGCGGCCATGTTCGCGCTGGAGGCGGCCCTCGGCGCGCTCACCTACCATGCGCTGCTGCAGGGCGGTGATCCGCTCTCGCTGAGGGGATGGTTGGCCGTCCTGGTAGCGGTTCTCGTCACCGACCTCATCTCCGCCGGTGCGGTCACTGCCGCGATCAGCCTGACCGAGGGCTCCTTCGACGGTGACGTCCTGCACGAGGCGCTGCGATGGGGTTTCGTCGCTGCGTTCATCAACACGTGCGTCGCCTTGCTGGTGGCGACCCTGGTGCTGGTGCAGCCCTCGGCCCTTCCTCTCCTCGGTGTCGTCGTCGTCCTGCTCGTCCTGGGATATCGCGTGTACATCTCGCTCGCCCGAGGACACGCGCAGACACAGCTGCTGTACCGCTTCGTCGACCGCACTTCCTCGGCGCGCTCGCTGGAGCAGGTCATCGCGATCGTGCTCACGGAGGCAGCAGACCTGTTGCACGCCGAGCATGCCTGTGTCGTAGAAGTCGTCGACGAGCACCAGGTGCGGTGCCACAGCCTCGTCGACGGCTCGCTGCATGCCGAGTCAGTGGAGCTGCACGAGCCCCGGGACTGGTGGTGGACCGCACTCGATACCGGCGTCACTCGCTACGAGCGGCCACGTACCGAGCGCCCTGCGGAAGCGACGCCGCCAGCCGTGCCAGCACTGAGCTCGAACCCGCGTGACGGACTCGCCGCGAGCCTGCGAGGAGCGGGATCCACCCGGTACGTGCTGGTGGTGACCGACCGATCCTTCGAGAAGGAGACGTTCAGCACCGAAGACGTGCAGGTCTTCGAGGCGCTCGCTGCGCACGCTGGCGTTGCCGTGGAGCGGGCACGAGGAGTCAGCGAGCTCGAGGCTCTTGCCGCGGAGCTGGAGGTCGCCCGCGATGCAGCTCTGGCGGCCTCGGAAGCGAAGTCCTTGTTCCTCGCCAACATGAGTCACGAGATCCGCACGCCGCTCACCACGGTGCTCGCCACCGCAGAGATCCTCCAGGACACCCGTCTGGATGACACCCAGCTGTACCTCCTCGAGAAGATGCAGCGCCAGGGTGACTCCCTCAAACGGCTCGTCGAAGGAATTCTCGACTTCTCGCGCATCGAAGCAGGCCAGGTCGAGCTGGCCTCGAAACCGTTCGACCTCGCGGCACTGGTCGCCGACGTCGCTGATGTCTACGAGCCACGGGCGGAGCGCCGAGGTATCCGGTTCGACTGGCAGCTGCACACGTGCGTGCCGCGGAGCGTCGTCGGCGACCCTGGACGGTTGTTCCAGGTCCTCGTCAACCTGCTCGACAACGCTGTGAAGTTCACCCATGAAGGACGCGTGGAACTCGTCGTCCGTCCCTACGGGGGTGCCGGCGAGGGCGTGGAGTTCGTCGTGCACGACACCGGCATCGGCATCGCCGAGGTGGACCAGGCGTCGGTCTTCGAGGTCTTCAGCCAGGTCGACCCCACGGCGACGCGGCGTTATGAAGGCACGGGCCTGGGCCTCGCGATCTGCAAGCAGCTGACGGAGCTCATGGAGGGGACCATCGCAGTCCACTCCCAGCTGGGGATGGGCTGCACGTTCACGGTTCGCTTGCCGCTGGTTCCCGCCGACCCGCGGCGGGACGTCATACGAAGTGGTCGCTAGGACGACCAGAACGTATGACGTCCGGCCGAGAGGAAGGGTGGAGCTGAGGGGATTCGAACCCCTGACCCCTTGCATGCCATGCAGCAGCGACTGAGCCGCTACCAGCTGCGCCCGGCGCTTCGATGATCGGTGGAGCTGAGGGGATTCGAACCCCTGACCCCTTGCATGCCATGCAGCAGCGACTGAGCCGCTACCAGCTGCGCCCGGCGCTTCGATGATCGGTGGAGCTGAGGGGATTCGAACCCCTGACCCCTTGCATGCCATGCAAGTGCGCTACCAGCTGCGCCACAGCCCCGTGATGGGTGGTCGCCCTCGCGGGCAACCCGGGGAATCCTAGCCAATGGCCCACGCCGACGCGAAACCGGGGAGCGGGTCAGACTCCCACCTTGAGGTTGTAGGACGCCAGCCGCAACCGGCCCGCGCGGCTGTCCTCGAGCACCGCCCAGGCACAGTTGTCGAGGGTCGCGAGAGCGTCGGCGACCTCGAGCGGGAGGCCGAGGACGCCGGCGACCGCGATCCGCAGGCACGCGCCATGGCTGACCACGATCGCGGTCTCGCCGTCCGTCAGGCCCTGCAGCACCTCCTGGAGTGCGGGCACGACCCTGGCCGCGACGTCGTCGGAGCTCTCGGCACCTGCGACGTCGGCGTGGGCATGCACGTCCCAGAACGCCTCGCCGCCCGGCTGCCCGGCGAACTCCTCCCGGGTCAGGCCGGTCCGCTCCCCCACGTCGTACTCGCGCAGCCGGGCATCCTCCATCGCCGTCAGGCCGGTCTCCTTCTCGAGGAACGCGGCCGTCTCCCGGGCCCTGGCGAGATCGCTGGAGACCAGCGCGACGGGGTCGTACGACGCGACCACCGGAGCCATCGCCTCCGCCTCGGTCCGGCCGACGTCGTCGAGCGAGACGTCAGCGTGTCCCTGGGCGCGTCCCTCGGCGTTCCACGCCGTCCGCCCGTGCCGGACCAGGACGAGGCGCCGGCCAAGGGGCGGCTCAGCCACGACCGGAGGTGACGTCCGCCGGGAGCGGAATCACCGGGCAGTCGCGCCACAGCCGCTCGAGGGCATAGAACTCGCGCTCCTCGGTGTGCTGGACGTGCACCACGATCTCGACGTAGTCCAGCAGCACCCACCGCCCGTCGCGCTCCCCCTCGCGGCGCACCGGTTTGGCGCCGGCCTCGCGCATCTTGTCCTCGATCTCCTCGACGATCGCGCGCACCTGGCGGTCGTTGCCGGCCGAGCAGAGCAGGAAGGCGTCGGTGATCACCAGCTGGTCGCTGACGTCGAAGGCGAGGATGTCCTCCGCGAGCTTGTCGGAGGCGGCTCGCGCGGCGGTGTGCACCAGCTCGACGGCCTGGTCGGTGGCGCTCATGCGGGGTCCCCGCGGAATCGTGGACGGAGGGAGCGAAGCGGAAGGAGTTCGCGATTCCGTGGGGTGTTCATGCGCACCTCACGCGATCTCGCCAGGAGCAGTGGCGTCGGACGAGTAGAGGCCGTGCTTTGCGATGTACTGCACCACGCCGTCGGGCACCAGGTACCAGACCGGCTCGCCCTTCGCGCGCCGCTCACGGCACTCGGTGGAGGAGATCGCCAGCGCGGGGATCTCCAGGATGGTCACCCGGTCGGACGGGATGCCCTCGAGCCTGCCCGGGTCCATCTCGTAGCCAGGACGGGTGCAGCCGACGAACCGAGCGAGGCCGAAGAGCTCGTCGGCGTCACGCCAGGTGAAGATGTCGGCGAGCGCGTCGGCGCCGGTGATGAAGTACAGGTCGCTGCCCGGCAGAGCCTGGCTCAGGTCGTGCAGCGTGTCGATGGTGTACGTCGGACCGCCCCGGTCGATGTCGACGCGGGAGACGGTGAACCGGGGGTTGGAGGCGGTGGCGACCACGGTCATCAGGTAGCGGTGCTCGGCGGGCGAGACGACGCGCTCGGACTTCTGCCACGGCTCGCCGGTCGGGACGAAGACGACCTCGTCGAGGTCGAACCAGGCCTGCACCTCGCTGGCGGCCACGAGGTGGCCGTGGTGGATCGGGTCGAAGGTGCCGCCCATCACACCGACGCGTCGTCGGGAGTCGTGGCTGCGGGCGCTCGGCCGCGTTGCTGTGGTGCTCAGGAGTGCTCGCGCCCCTTGCCGAAGGACAGCAGCGCCGCCATCGCTGCCAGGAGCAGCAGCAGGGCTCCGCCACCGATCACGTAGGGCCACAGGCCGGCCCCACTCTCCTCCGCAGCCAACGGCGCCAGCATCAGGTTCAGCATGGCGCACAGCCTAGCCTCAGCGGTCGCCCCGGATCGCGCAGGCATCCACGGTGGTCACCACTACCGCACGAACAGGGCGACGCCGAGCAACCAGGCCCAGAAGAACAGCGTTCGGCCCAGCAGCCCGGAGAAGAAGAAGACCACCACGTTCATCCGCAGCGTGCCGGCCACCATCGCCATCGCGAAGAACGGCGGGAAGCCGACGGCGGCGGAGACGAAGGTGAGCAGACCGCTGAGCACGGGCCGTCCCTCGACCTGGCCGCGCCAACGCTCGTACTGGGCCTGCCGCCGCGGGGTGTTCATCCGCTTCCTCAGGACCGGGAGGTCGAGCGCACCCCGGCAGATGTAGTACCAGACGAGCTTGCCGATGTTCTGCCCGAGCGAGCCGATGAACGCCAGCTCGAGCGCGCCGTGCGCCTGCGACCGGGCGTAGACGACCGTGATGTAGGCCTCCATGTTGAAGATGGGGATGACCGCCGAGACGATCCCGAACCCGAAGGTCAGGAGGAGCAGCTTCACCGGGTGTGGCCGTCACCGGTGACCACGAACTTCGTCGAGGTCATCTCGGGAAGCCCCATCGGTCCCCGGGCGTGCAGCTTCTGGGTGGAGATGCCGATCTCGGCGCCGAAGCCGAACTCGCCGCCGTCGGTGAACCGGGTCGAGGCGTTGACCAGCACCGCGGCCGAGTCGACCTCGGCCACGAACCGCTGGGCAGCCCTGGCCGAGTCGGTCACGATGGCCTCGGAGTGCGCCGAGGACCAACGACGGATGTGCTCGATCGCGGCGTCGAGGGAGGGTACGACGGCCGCGGAGATCTCCAGCCCGAGGTACTCCGTGGCCCAGTCCTCGTCGGTGGCGGGCACGACCTCGGGCATCGCGGCGAAGGCAGCGTCGCCGTGCACCAGCACCCCGGCCGCCTGCAGCGCCGAGACGATCCTGGGCACGAACGCCTCGGCGACGTCTGCGTGCACGAGCAGCGACTCGGCAGCGTTGCAGACCGAGGTGCGGTGGGTCTTGGCGTTGAGCACGATCCGCTCGGCCATGTCGAGGTCGGCGTCGGCGTCGACGTACACGTGGCAGTTGCCGACCCCGGTCTCGATCACTGGCACCGTCGACTCCTCGACCACCGACTGGATCAGCCCGGCGCCGCCACGAGGGATCAGGACGTCGACGAGGCCGCGGGCCCGCATCATCTCCTTCACGGCCTCGTGGCCCTGGCCGGGCACGAGCTGGACGACGTCCTCCGGCAGCCCGGCCTCCGCGGCGGCTCGGCGCAGGGTGCCCACGATGGCCGCGTTGGAGACGCGCGCGCTGGAGGACCCGCGGAGGAGGACGGCGTTGCCGCTCTTCAGGCAGATCCCGGCGGCGTCGGCGGTGACGTTGGGACGGGCCTCGTAGATGATCCCGACCACGCCGAAGGGCACCCGCACCTGGCGCAGCTGGAGTCCGTTGGCCAACGTGGAGCCGCGCACGACCTCGCCGACCGGGTCGGGCAGACCCGCCACCTCGCGCAGCCCGGCTGCCATGCCCGCGAGCCGGTCGTGGTCCAGGCGGAGGCGGTCGAGCAGGTGGTCCGGAGTGCCGGCGCCCCTGGCCTCGTCGACGTCCTCGGCGTTCGCGGCGAGGATCTCCTCGGCGTCGCGCAGCAGCGCGGCCGCCATCGCCTCGAGCGCGGCGTCCTTGGTGGCTCGGGTGGCCAGGGCGAGCTCGATCGCTGCAGTGCGCGCGCGTGCGGCAACGGCGCCGAAGCCATCCGGGCTGGACATGCGCACAGGCTATCCAGCGCCCGCTCCGGGCCTGCGCTCAGGCGCGCTGGCTGATGCCGGTGCTGCGGTTCTCGCGCACGCCCTTCTCGAGGATCTCGAGGCCGACGACCTCCCACGGGGGAAGGTTGGCCGAGCGGCGGTGCTCGGTCCACAGGCGCATCGCCAGGGACGCGACGTCGAGCATCGACTCGCCCTGGTCCCAGAAGCGGATCTCGGCCGTCGTGCTGCTGGAGCGGACCGAGTCGAGGAACGGCCGTTCCTCGCCCAGACGGGTGAGTGCGCGCCGCACCAGGAGCGGCTCGACCTCCGCCCCGGCGAGGGTGAGCGTCACATGCCAGTGACGCACGGGCTGCCCCACGCGGCTCCCCTCCCGTTGGCTCGAGTGCTCGGACGCTACCCGACCGGCACCAGCCAAGTGTGTCCGAATCATGGGACCGGTGGTGGCCGAACGGCCAAATTCGCATCACCCGTTCGGGCCATGCCCGATCTGGACGCATACGTCGCCCGGGAGCCGCCTCAGAGCACCACGAGGTCGTCGCGGTGGACCACCTCGCGCTCGTACGCCGCCCCCAGCTCGCGGGCCAGCTCCCGGGTGGAGCGGCCCAGCAGGGAGGGGAGCTCCGCGGCGTCGTAGTTGACCAGCCCGCGGGCTACCACCCGGCCACGGCTGTCGACGAGGTCGACCGGGTCACCGGCCACGAACCCTCCCGAGGCGTCCGTGATCCCCGCAGGAAGGAGCGAGGCGCGACGCTCGGTGAGCGCCCGGACGGCACCGTCGTCGAGCACGATCCGGCCCTGGGGCTCGGTGGCGTGCGCCAGCCAGAGCAGCCGGGTCGGGCGTCGCCGGCCGGTGGGGTGGAAGAGTGTTCCGGTCTCCTCCCCCAGGAGCGCGGCGCCCGCGTTGTCGGTGCTGGTCAGCACGGTGGCGATGCCGGCTCCCGTCGCGATGCCCGCCGCCTCCAGCTTGGTCCTCATCCCACCGGTGCCGAGCCCGCCCCCGGACTTGCCGATGCTGAGCCCGTCGAGGTCGGCGCTGCCACGGACCTCGGTGATCAGGCGGCTCTCGCTCTGGCGCGGTGGCGCGTCGTAGAGACCGTCGACGTCGCTGAGCAGCACCAGCAGGTCGGCGTGCACGAGGTGCGCCACCAGGGCCGCGAGCCGGTCGTTGTCGCCGAAGCGGATCTCGGAGGTGGCCACGGTGTCGTTCTCGTTGACGATCGGGACGACCCCGAGCTCGAGGAGCTTCTCGAACGTGCGCTGGGCGTTGCGGTAGTGGCTGCGCCGGGTCACGTCGTCGACGGTGAGCAGCACCTGGCCGGTCACCTGGCCGTGCCGGGCGAACTCCTCGGTGTAGCGGTGCACGAGAAGTCCTTGGCCGACCGAGGCGGCCGCCTGCTGGCGGGCCAGGTCGCGGGGACGACGCGCGAAGGCGAGCGGCTTCAGGCCCGCCGCGATGGCGCCTGAGGAGACCAGCACCAGGTGGGCTCCTCGCGCGCGTACGACGGCCAGGTCGTCGACCAGGGCACGTACCCGGTCCGGGTCGATTCCCCCGGCCGCGGTGGTCAGCGAGCTCGACCCGACCTTGACCACGACCCGCTGGGCCGCGGCCACCTCCTGCCGCATCAGGGCCGGTCCTCGACCGGGTCCTCCACCAGGTCCCAGTGCGCGTCCCCGGGTGCGTCCACCGGTGCATCCTCGGGCGCGTCCTCAGGCCGGCCGTCACCTCGGCCGAGCCGGCGGGCCACGTCGGCACGCTCCTCGCCCGCAGCGCGCTCGGCCATCGCCTCGTCGATCTCCCTCCGGCGCTGGGCGGCCGGCCGGGACTCCTCGAAGCGCTGGTCCTCCCCGCGGCGCCCCAGCATCTGCGCCCCGGCGTCGATGCCGGGCCGGAAGTCGAAGACGACCGCGTCGTCCGGGTCCCCGATCAGCACCGGGTCGCCCTCGACGGCTCCCATCGCCACGAGCTTCTCCTCGACACCGAGCCGGTTGAGCCGGTCGGAGAGGAAGCCCACGGCCTCGTCGTTGCTGAAGTCGGTCTGGCGGATCCAGCGTTCGGGCTTCTCGCCCCGCACCCGCCATCCCGGGGCGCCACCGTCCACCTGCACGGCCTTGATCGTGAACTCGGCTCCGCCACGGACCGAGTGCGGCCGGATCACGATCCGGGTCGACTCCGTCTTCGGCGTCGCTGCACGACGGGCGGCGACGATCTCGGCCATCTTGAAGGTGAGCTCGCGCAGTCCCTCGTGACTGGCCGCGCTCACCGCGATGACCGGCCAGCCGCGCGCGCTGACGTCGTCGCGGACCAGGTCGGCCATGTCACGACCGTCGGGCACGTCCATCTTGTTCAGGGCGACCAGGCGGGGACGGTCCTCGAGGCCGCCGTACCGCTCGAGCTCGCGCTCGATCACGTCGAGGTCACCCAGCGGGTCGCGGCCGGGCTCCATGGTGGCCAGGTCGACGACGTGCACCAGGGCCGCGCAGCGCTCGACGTGGCGCAGGAAGTCGTGCCCCAGGCCGCGGCCCTCGCTGGCGCCCTCGATCAGGCCGGGCACGTCGGCGACGGTGAAGGTGACCTCGCCCGCCTGCACGACGCCCAGGTTGGGCACCAGCGTGGTGAACGGGTAGTCGGCGATCTTGGGCCGGGCCCGCGACAGGGCGGCGACCAGGCTGGACTTGCCGGCGCTGGGGAAGCCGACCAGGCCCACGTCGGCGACCACCTTCAGCTCGAGGGTGACCACCAGGTCCTCACCGGGCTCGCCCAGCAGCGCGAAGCCCGGCGCCTTGCGCTTGGAGGAGGCCAGCGCGGCATTGCCCAGCCCGCCGCGCCCGCCGGGGGCGATCACCATCTCGGTGCCCGACCCGACCAGGTCGGCGAGGATCTCGCCGGTCTCGGTGGCCACGACGGTGCCGTCGGGCACCGCCAGCACGATGTCCTCGCCGTGGGCGCCGTTGCGGTGCCCGCCCGCGCCGTGGCCGCCGTGGCCGGCCTGTCGCAGGGAGTTGTGGTGGTAGTCGATCAGGGTGGTGACGTCGGGGTCGACGCGCAGGATCACCGAGCCGCCCGGGCCGCCGTTGCCGCCGTCAGGTCCCCCGAGCGGCTTGAACTTCTCCCGGTGCACCGACGCGACGCCGTTGCCACCGCGGCCTCCCACGACGTGCAGCGACACGCGGTCGACGAACGTCGGGACTGCCATCGGACTTCTGCTTCCTGCGGGTTCTGGTGCGGTGGGACGTCATACGAACTGGTTGCTATTGCGACCGCTCGTATGACGTCTCGGTGGGACCAAGGCGAAGGGCGCTCCCGATCGTCTCAGGAACGCCCTCGCTGGTGGCTGTGATCGGGAGCCGGTGGAGCGTCACTCCCCCGCCGGGACGATGTTCACGACCCGGCGGCCACGCCGGACGCCGAACTCGACATCGCCGGCGACCAAGGCGAACAGCGTGTCGTCGCCGCCGCGGCCGACGCCGGAGCCGGGGTGGAAGTGGGTGCCGCGCTGGCGCACGATGATCTCGCCCGCGTTGACCGTCTGGCCACCGAAGCGCTTGACCCCGAGGCGCTGGGAGTTGGAGTCGCGGCCGTTCCTGGTGGAGGCCGCACCCTTCTTGTGTGCCATGGCTGTTGTCCTTCTCTGGGCTGTTGTCCGGGTGCCGTCAGGCGGAGATGTCGGTGACCTTGACCTGGGTGTACTTCTGGCGGTGACCCTGGCGCTTCTTGTAGCCGGTCTTGTTCTTGAACTTCTGGATGACGATCTTGGGGCCCTTGGTGGCGCCGAGCACCTCGACGGTGACTCCGGCCTTGTCCAGGCCGGTGGCGGTGACCTTCTCGCCGTCGACGACCATCACGACCGGAAGCGTCAGCGTCTCGCCGACGGCGGTCGCGACCTTGTCGATCTCGATGACGTCGCCCACGGCAACCTTCTGCTGCTTGCTGCCTGCGCGCACGACTGCGTACACGGCGGACTCACTCTCCTCGGGTTTCACGTCTCGATCACGACTGCGCTCGTCCCTGCGGCACGCAGCCACCCCTTCGACGTACGACGGGAGCGCGGTTCGCGCGAGAGACGGGTGGCCCGGACCTCGCCCGGGAGCACACCAAGCGCCAACTGTACCGAGCGCCCGGGGACCGGGTCAAAGTGACGAACACGTAGGACACCCTTCGCCTCTGGCGACGCCGTCCGGTAGATTCGTTGCGTGACGCAACCATCCGCCGGTGTCCGGCCCCCGTCCGACGACGTCGTGCGCCCGGGCCGGTTCAACAAGGACCATCCGCACTACCGCTGGGTCGCGCTCTCGAACACCACGATGGGGATGCTGCTCGTCACGGTGAACTCCTCGATCGTGATCATCTCGCTGCCGGCGATCTTCCGGGGGATCAAGCTGAACCCCCTCGAGCCCGGCAACGTCAGCTACCTGCTCTGGATCATCATGGGCTTCCTCGTCGTCTCGGCCGTGCTGGTGGTCACGCTGGGACGGCTGGGCGACATGTACGGCCGGGTGAAGATGTACAACCTCGGCTTCCTGGTCTTCTCGGTCTTCTCGGTGCTGCTCTCCGTCGACCCCTTCCACGGCGGCAGCGGTGCCATGTGGCTGATCGTGATGCGCATCGGCCAAGGCGTCGGCGGCGCGATGCTGTTCGCCAACTCGACCGCGATCCTCACCGACGCCTTCCCCGCCGACCAGCGCGGCATGGCCCTCGGCATCAACCAGGTCTCGGCGATCGCCGGCTCGTTCCTGGGCCTGATCATCGGCGGCCTGCTGGCGGAGTGGGACTGGCGTGCCGTCTTCTGGGTCTCGGTGCCGATCGGCGTCATCGGCACCGTGTGGGGCTACAAGTCCCTCGTCGAGCTCGGCGAGCAGCGGCGCTCCAAGATCGACCTTCCCGGCAACATCACCTTCGGCGTCGGCCTGACCGCGCTGCTGGTCGCGATCACCTACGGCATCCAGCCCTACGGCACGCACAGCACCGGGTGGACCAACCCGTGGGTGCTCGGCGGCATCATCGGCGGGGTCGCGCTCCTGGCGCTGTTCGTGGTCGTGGAGCAGCGGGTGGAGCACCCGATGGTCACGATCTCCCTGTTCCGGATCCGGGCCTTCAGCATGGGCAACCTGGCCGGGCTGCTGGCTGCCGTCGGCCGGGGCGGGCTGCAGTTCATGCTGATCATCTGGCTGCAGGGGATCTGGCTGCCCCTGCACGGCTACGACTACGCCTCCACCCCGCTGTGGGCGGGCATCTACATGTTGCCGCTCACCGTCGGCTTCCTGGTCGCGGGGCCGGCCTCGGGCTGGCTCTCCGACCGCTTCGGCGCCCGATACTTCGCCACCGGTGGGCTGCTCATCGTGGCCGCCAGCTTCGTCGGCCTGTTGGTCATCCCCGTGGACTTCCCCTACTGGCTGTTCGCGGTGGTCCTGCTCCTCAACGGGATCGGCAGCGGGTTGTTCGCCGCCCCGAACACCTCGGCGATCATGAGCTCGGTGCCCGCCCACGAGCGCGGTGCCGCTTCCGGCGTGCGCGGCACGGTGCTGAACTCCGGTACGTCGTTGTCGATCGGCATCTTCTTCTCACTGATGATCGTCGGCCTCGCCGGCGTGCTCCCCAAGACGTTGACCGGCGGCCTGGTCGCCCAAGGCGTCCCGCACCACGTCGCCGCCGACATCGGCAACCTGCCGCCGGTGGGGTCGCTGTTCGCCTCGTTCCTCGGCTACAACCCGATCGGCTCGCTGCTGGGCCCGACGGGCGTGCTGCACACGCTGCCGCACCACCAGGCAGCCGCGCTGACGGGCAAGGAGTTCTTCCCGCACCTGATGTCCGGACCCTTCCACCACGGCCTCGTGGTGGTGTTCACCGCCGCGGCGCTGATGAGCCTGATCGGTGCCGTGGCGTCCTGGATCGCCGGGGGCGGTACCCGCCCCGAGACGCGTCAGCGCCGGCGAGGCGCTCGGCCGGGAGTGATCCTCCCGGACCGCCGGTGGTGCTCCTAGCGCTTGCGGGCGCCCTTGCGCTTGACCGGTACGTGCAGGACCGAGAACCCGTTGGGCTCGCCGTCGTCCTCGGAGTCCCGGCGATGCCGGGTCGACCGGGATGTCGGCGGGTTCGGCGGACGGTCCGGCCTGCGTGCCGGCACCCGGCATGGTGACCTCGGTCGAGGCAACCGGAGGCCCAGCGGCACGGCGGACGCCGCGCCGGCGCGTCGGAGGTGACCACGCGCGGTCCCTCGGGCTCGACCGCGTGACGGTGCCGGAGCCTCCGGAGAAGACTCGGTCGGGCTCGACCTCGCGCGGACGCGCTCTCCGAGGGCACGACGACGGGCTCGGCCTGCGTCTCGGTCGGGGTGCCGATCACGTTCTGCTCCGCAGCCGGCGAGGCCTCAGGGACGTCCGTGGGCTCGGGAGACTCTTCGTCGCTGGTCTCGTCGCCCTGCGCCCCCACGCCGGTGTCGGTCCCGGCGTCGATCTCGGCGTCGATCCCGGTGTCGTCGGCGTCGGCGGGGTCGATGTCGTGGGCGGGCTCGACGTCGTCGGTCTCGGCGATGTCCTCGGTGTCGTCAGGATCGCTGCCGTCGTCCAGCTTCTCGGGCGGGCGAGAACCGGCGAGGTCGGCAGGAGTCGGATGGCGACCGTTCCCGTTCCCGCCGTTCCCGTTGCCGTTCTTGCGTCCCTCACCCTCACCGGACCCGCTGCGGCCGCCGCGATTGCGACCACCGCGCGCACGTCGGCCGCGCGGCTCGTCGTCCTCGGAGCGTCCGTTGGAGTCCACCGGATGGTCGTGCAGGACGAGGCCTCGGCCCTTGCAGTGCTCGCACTCGGTGCTGAACGCCTCGAGCAGTCCCGTGCCGATGCGCTTCCGCGTCATCTGCACGAGGCCCAGGGAGGTCACCTCGGCCACCTGGTGGCGGGTGCGGTCGCGGCCCAGGCACTCGACCAGACGACGCAGCACGAGATCGCGGTTGGACTCGAGCACCATGTCGATGAAGTCGACGACGATGATCCCGCCGATGTCGCGCAGCCGGAGCTGACGCACGATCTCCTCGGCGGCCTCGAGGTTGTTCTTGGTGACGGTCTCCTCGAGGTTGCCGCCGGAGCCGGTGAACTTGCCGGTGTTCACGTCGACCACCGTCATCGCCTCGGTGCGGTCGATGACCAGCGAGCCCGCCCGAGGGCAGCCAGACCTTGCGGTCCAGACCCTTGGCGATCTGCTCGTCGACGCGGTACGTCGCGAACAGGTCCTTGCCGGCGTCGGGGCCGTCCTGGGCCGGCTCGAAGCGCTCGAGTCGCTCGCTGCAGGTCGGGCGCGACGTGCTTGACGTAGTTGTCGACCACGTCCCAGGCGTCGTCGCCCTGGACCACGAGCTTGCCGAAGTCCTCGGTGAACAGGTCGCGGACCACCTTGAGGGTCAGGTCGGGCTCGCCGTACAGCAGCTGCGGCGACTTGCCGCTCTTCACCTTCTCCTCGATGTCGCTCCACCGGGCGGTCAGGCGCTCGACGTCGCGGGTGAGCTCGTCCTCGGAGGCGCCCTCGGCCGCGGTGCGGACGATGACGCCTGCGGTGTCGGGGACGATCTCCTTGAGCAGCGTCTTGAGGCGGTTGCGCTCGGTGTCGGGCAGCTTGCGCGAGATGCCGGAGGTGTTGCCCTCGGGCACGTAGACCAGGAAGCGGCCGGGCAGGCTGATCTGGCCGGTCAGGCGGGCGCCCTTGTGGCCCGACGGGGTCCTTGGAGACCTGGACGAGGATCGACTGGCCCGAGGACAGCACCGACTCGATCTTGCGGGGCTGGCCGTCCTTGTGGCCCAGCGCGGACCAGTTGACCTCGCCGGCGTACAGCACGGCGTTGCGGCCCTTGCCGATGTCGATGAAGGCGGCCTCCATCGAGGGCAGCACGTTCTGCACCCGCCCGAGGTAGACGTTGCCGATCAGCGAGGTCTGCGACTCGCGCGCGACGTAGTGCTCGACGAGCACCTTGTCCTCGAGCACGCCGATCTGGGTGAGGTCGTCGCGCTGGCGGATCACCATGACGCGCTCGACCGACTCCCGGCGCGCCAGGAACTCCGCCTCGCTGACGATGGGCGCGCGACGGCGTCCGGCCTCGCGGCCCTCGCGCCGACGCTGCTTCTTGGCCTCGAGGCGGGTCGAGCCGCCGATGCTGGTGATCTCGTCCTCGGGGTTGCGCGGCTTGCGCGCCCGGGTGCGGTACTTCGGCGAGTCGTCGGACCCGGCGTCGTCGTCCTCGCCCGGACGGCGGCGACGGCGCCGGCGGCGCGAGCCGCCCTGGCCCTGACCCTCGTCACGGTCGTTGTCGTTGTCGGAGTCGTCGGACTCGGAGTCGTCGTCCCCGGAGTCGTTGTCCGGAGTCGTCGCCGCCCTGTCCGTCGGACGGCTTGCGCCTGCGTCGTCCGCCCCGGCGACGGCGACGGCGGTTGCCGCCCTCGGAGCTGTCGTCGTCGGAGCCGTCGTCGCCGTCGGCTCCGGCCGCCTCGTCCGGCTTGCCCTCGGGCGCGTCCTTGGCCTTCCGGGCGGGGCGCCCGGACTGCTCGTCGGACTGCCGCTGCTCGCCGGACTGGTCGCCGGACTCGTCGCCAGGCTGCGCAGTGCGGCTCGCTCGGACTGCTGGCCGGGCTGCTGGCCGGGCTTTCTGACGGCGCGCTTCCGGGCGGGAGCGGCCTGCGTCTCCGGCGCCTTGAACAGCACCGCGGGAGCCGCTGGGCGCGCTCGTCTCGCGCTCGGCGGAGGCGTCGTCGGCGGGCGCCGTGGCCTCGGCTCCGGAGGTCGCCGACTTCTTGGCGGCGGACTTCTTCTTGGCCGCCGCCTTCTTCTTCGGCTTCTCGGGCGCGTCCTCGGCGGCCGTGCGTGTCCGCGGACTCCGGCGTCGAGCGCGACGTCGGCGGTCTTCTTGGCGGCGGTCTTCTTGGCGGCCGTCTTCTTCGCCGCGTCTTCTTGGCGGCGGTCTTCTTGGCGGCGGCCTTCTTGGCCGCCGTCTTCTTCGCCGCCGGCGGGGCGTCCGCCGCGTCGGGCGTGTCGCCCGGTGGGTTCTCCGGCGTGGTGCTGCTGATGTTCTCGGTGGTGGTGTCGTCGTTGTCGAGCACTGGTGCACTCCTCGCCCGTCGTACGGCTCACGCCGCTGCGACGGTCCTGGTCGCCGCGTACGACGGCCCGGAGCGTGCCCGGCGTCCTACGCAAAAGCCTGTCGGTCGGCGACGACACCCTCCGCCTGTTCACGTCGAGCGGACCACCCCCGGGAACCAACCGCGGTCGCTGTGCCGAACTCACTCGATGAAGCTGTCACCTTCACCTGTCGGCCGCGTCGCGGTCAGGAACCAACGGGTCACCCACCGTGCCGCCTTCAGGATCCAGCGGTCCCTGCGCCAATCGCTGCTGGACAGCGGCGGTGACACGGGATCGCGAGGTCTCCTGAAGGGCGGCGAGAACGTCGTCGGGTCTCACGGACGGCGAACCGTGCCGTAGGACCACGTCGAGTATCGCACAGGAGGGCCGATCCGCCTGAGGTTCGCCGACGCGTCGCGGCGTGGATGGCGCCCCGCGCGTCGAACCGACGGACCCCCTTCTTGGTCATCCGCTCGACCATCACCTCGTCGGTGGCGAGCAGTGCGGCGAGTGCCTGCGGGCAGCTCGTCGGGCCCGGGCTCGTCGAGGGCGATCCGCCACACCGAGGCCTCCAGACGGTCCGCGAGGGAGCCGCCGGCGCTGGGCACCACCTCGAGCACGTCGAGCCCGTCGGGCAGCGCCTCGTCGAGCACCTCGTGCGCCCAGGCCGGGTCGATCACCTCGGCGAGCGCGATCTCGAGGTACTCCGCCTCGCTGGCCGACCCGGTGGGCGCGGCGCCGGCGTAGGAGATCCGCGGGTGCGGGTTGAACCCCGAGGAGTACGCCATCGGGATCCTCGCCCGGAAGACCGCCCGCTCGAAGGCCCGGCTGAAGTCGCGGTGCGAGGTGAACCGGAGCCGCCCGCGCTTGGCGTAGCGGATCCGCAGCCGCTGCACCGGCGGCGGCTGCTGCGCCGGTTGCTCACGCACCAGCCGAGGGTAGGCGAGGCTCCGCGCGGACCGGTGGGCGGGAGACGCTCACTCGGCGCGGACGGACTTCATCAGCGCCGAGGGGTAGACCGTCGAGACCTTGGCGCCGTCGAGCCACGCGGTCAGGCGGGCGGCCTCGGCGTCGAGGGCGCTGCCTGCGCCTCGGAGCCGAGGTCGCGGAGCGGGACGACGGCCACGACGCCGTCGGGGTCCTGGACCCAGCAGCCGACGATGCGCCCGTTCCACCACGCGGTGGTGCCGGCGTTGCCGTTGGTGTCGAACAGGTGCGCCACGTCGTCGGCGCCGAGGTAGAACGCCCGCTCCTTCCAGCCCATCGTGGTCGGGTCGAGCACGGGCAGCAGCGCGGCCCAGGGCTCGGGATCGGGCACCTCGTCGAGGTCGTCGGGCAGGAGGTAGCCGGTGCCTGCCGCCGTCGAGCGAGACCTCGACCGCGTCGAGCTCGCCGAGGGCACGGCGTACGGCGCCCTTGGTGGCGCCCAGCCACCAGACGAGGTCGTTCTCGGTGCCGGGTCCGAACTGCCGCAGCCAGCGCTCGACCAGGATCGCGGTAGCCGTCCTCGGGCGGCAGGAGCTCGGCCGGCTCGCCCAGCCACTGCTCGGTCAGCGTCCACACCGGGCGCGAGAGCCGCCAGTCGCCGTCGTTGGCCCCGCGCATGATCTGTCCGCTCGCCGCGAGCGTGCTCAGCACCCGCGGGGCGATCGGGAAGCTGCCGCCGTAGGACTTGCCCGGAGACAGCTCGAGGCGGCGGCCGAGCGCGCGGGATCCGCTCGCGCAGCTGCGCGGTGGTGGCCGGACCGTCGTCCGCGAGGGTGCGCAGCACGGCCTGGGTGGTGCGGGTGAGCCAGCGGGCGCCGTCCTTCGCGACCCCGTTGCTCTCGACCTCCTTGGCCAGGCGCGTCTCGCAGCTGGGCGGCGACCCGGCTGCGAGGCGCTCCCCCACACGGCCGGCAGCAGGTCTCGCGGGAAGGCGAAGACGGTGCGGCGCATGGCGAGCTGCTTGACGACCGTGCGGTCGTCGTACAGCGCCCGGTCGATGTCGTGCATGGCCGACGTCGGCGCGGGCGAGGACCGAGAGGTAGACGCTGGGCGGCTCGGTCGCGTGCAGGCAGACGACGGACTCGACGGCCTCCTCCACCGAGCCGACGCGCCGGGCCAGGGCGTGGCGCCGACCGAGCCGGGCCCGGCGCTCCTGGTCGGGGACGTGCCGCATGTGCGGATCCTCGCAGCCCGCACCCACAACCCACCCGCACGCGCGCCGGTCGCCCGGGCCTCCGGCACGATGCTCGGGTGACCTCCGACGCACGCGCCACCGGCCGACGCTGGCTGGTCGTCCTCGGCATCGTCGTGCTGGCCTTCAACCTGCGGCCCGC
Source organism: uncultured Actinomycetota bacterium (assembly GCA_963839835.1). Taxonomy (GTDB): domain Bacteria; phylum Actinomycetota; class Actinomycetes; order Propionibacteriales; family Nocardioidaceae; genus Marmoricola. Next base: position 11,637 of record CAWIWO010000008.1, on the reverse strand, counting down.
GGCGGTCAGCGTCGGTCCGGTGCTCGGCGACGTCCGGCGACGGCCTGGGCATGTCCGGCGCCGTGGCCGGCGTGCTCACCTCGCTGCCGGTGCTCGCCTTCGCGGTCTTCGGCGCGCTGGCGCCGCGCGCCGCGCGGCTCGTCGGGCTGCACCGGATGACCCTGCTCGCGCTGGTCTGCGTGGTGGTGGGCCTGGGCCTGCGCTCGGCGGTGTCGAGCATCCCGCTCTTCCTGCTCCTCTCGCTGCTGGCCGCTGGCCGGGATGGCCTCGGCGAACGTGCTGCTGCCCTCGTTGGTCAAGCTGCACTTCCCCGACCGGATCGGGCTGATGACCTCGATCTACTCGACCTCGCTCGCGATCGGACTGACCTCGGCCTCGGTGCTCACCGTCCCGATCGGCCAGGCGTACGGCGGCTGGCGCGTCGGGCCTGCTGGTGTGGGCGGTGACGGCCGGGATCGCGGCGCTGCCGTGGCTCGGGCTGATCGCCGAGGACCGACGCGGCCGGACGCCTGCCGGACGAGGCCGGCTCGACCATCGGGCTCGGCGAGGTGGCGCGGACCCGGCTGGGCTGGCTGATGGCGCTGTTCTTCGGCCTGCAGTCGATGCAGGCCTACGCGATCTTCGGCTGGTTCGCGCAGGTCTACCGCGACGCCGGCTTCTCCGCCTCGACCGCCGGGCTGCTGCTCGGCGCGATCACCGGGATCAGCATCCCGCTCTCCTTCGTGGTGCCCGCGGTCGCGGCCCGGCTGCACAACCAGGCGCCGCTGATGTGGGCGCTGATGGCCTGCTACCCCTCGGCTACCTCGGCCTCGTCGCTCGCCCCGCACGGTGGCGCGCTGGCGTGGGCGCTGCTCGTCGGGACGGGCACGGCCACCTTCCCGCTGATCCTCACGCTGATCGGCCTGCGGGCCCGCACCCCCTACGGCACCGCGGCCCTCTCCGGCTTCACCCAGTCGGCCGGCTACCTGCTGGCCATCATCGGCCCGTTCGGCGTCGGCGTGCTCCACGACGCCTCCGGCAGCTGGACCCTCCCCCTGCTCGTGCTGGCGGCGATCAACGTGCCCCAGCTCCTCGTCGGCCTGGCACTCGCCCGCCCGGCGTACATCGAGGACGAGCTGGGCCGGAACCGGGTGGGCGAGGGCTGACGGTTTCCCAGGGTAGGAACCTTTTCTGCCCCCGAACACAGGAAACTTCCTGTGGTCGGGGGCAGAAACCTGTGCGCGGTTCCATCGCTGGGACGCCGGCGACTGGGTGACGCTCGGACAACGCGGGTCAGACGACCGAGAGCGGCAGCAGCGGCTGGCCGGTCGGGCCGATCTGGATGTCGGTGCCCATCTCGGGGCAGACGCCGCAGTCGTAGCAGGGGGTCCAGCGGCAGTCCTCGACGTCGACGGAGTCCGGGTCGAGCGCGTCCTCCCAGTCCGCCCAGAGCCAGTCCTTGTCCAGGCCGCTGTCGAGGTGGTCCCACGGGAGCACCTCGTCGTAGGCGCGCTCGCGGGTGGTGAACCAGTCGAGGTCGACACCGGACCCGGCCAGCACCCGCTCGGTGCAGGAGATCCAGCGCTCGTAGGAGAAGTGCTCGCTCCAGCCGTCGAAGCGGCCGCCCTCGCGCCAGACCTCCTCGATGATCCGGCCCACCCGGCGGTCGCCGCGGGACAGCAGTCCCTCGATGATCCCGGGCTGCCCGTCGTGGTAGCGGAAGCCGATGGCCCGGCCGTACTTGCGGTCCGAGCGCACCGCCTCGCGCAGCTTGCGCAGCCGCTCGTCGGTGGTCGCGACGTCGAGCTGGGAGGCCCACTGGAACGGCGTGTGCGGCTTGGGCACGAACCCGCCGATCGAGACGGTGCAGCGGATGTCGTTGTGGCCGGCGACCTCGCGACCCTTGGCGATCACCTTCTTGGCCAGGTCGGCGATCTCGAGCACGTCCTCGTCGGTCTCGGTGGGCAGGCCGCACATGAAGTAGAGCTTCACCTGGCGCCAGCCGTTGGAGTACGCCGCCGACGACGGTGCGGATCAGGTCCTCCTCGGTGACCATCTTGTTGATCACCTTGCGCATCCGCTCCGAGCCGCCCTCGGGGGCGAAGGTCAGCCCCGAACGGCGGCCGTTGCGGGAGAACTCGTTGGCCAGGGTGATGTTGAAGGCGTCCACGCGCGTGCTCGGCAGCGACAGCGAGACGTTGGTGCCCTCGTAGCGGTCGGCCAGCCCGGTCGCCAGCTCGGCGATCTCGGAGTGGTCGGCGCTGGAGAGCGAGAGCAGCCCGACCTCCTCGAAGCCGGACTTGCGGATGCCGTTCTCGACCATCTCGCCGATGCTGGTGATCGACCGCTCCCGCACCGGGCCGGGTGATCATGCCCGCCTGGCAGAACCGGCAGCCGCGGGTGCAGCCGCGGAAGATCTCGACGCTGAAGCGCTCGTGCACCGTCTCGGCGAGCGGCACGAGCGGGTTGCGCGGGTAGGGCCAGGCGTCGAGGTCCATCAGCGTGTGCTTGTGCACCCGGGGCGGTACGCCGGGACGGTTGGGCGTCACCGACGACCAGGGCACCGGAGTCGTCGTACGCCACGTCGTAGAACTGCGGCACGTAGACGCCGCCGCTCGCCGCCAGCCGCAGGAGCAGCTCGATCGCGGCCGCCCGGACGGCCCTCGAGCTTCCACTCGCGGATCACCTCGGTGATCGCGAGCACGACCTCCTCGCCGTCGCCGAGCACGACGGCGTCGACGAAGTCGGCGATCGGCTCGGGATTGAAGGCCGCGTGCCCGCCGGCGAGCACGATCGGGTCGCTATCACCCCGGTCTCGGGCGTGAAAGGATATGCCCGATAAATCCAGAGATGTCAGCATATTGGTATAGCCCAGCTCGGTCGAGAACGACAAGCCGAGAATGTCGAAGTCGCGCACCGGCCGATGGCCGTCGACGGTGAACTGCGGGATGCCGTGCTCGCGCATCACCGCCTCCATGTCCGGCCACACGGCGTAGGTGCGTTCGGCGAGCGTTTCCTCGTGCTCATTGAGGATTTCGTAGAGGATCTGCACGCCCTGGTTGGGCAGTCCGACCTCGTAGGCGTCGGGGTACATCAGCGCCCAACGGACTACGCTCTCACCGCCCCACTCGTGGTGCACCGAGTTCAGTTCCCCTCCGACATATTGGATCGGTTTGGAGATCTCGGACAAATGCGGCTCGATTGTGGCGAAAATCGACTCACCACGTGAGACGGACATGCTTGAACCTCTCACTACGGGGGGAAAGGTCCAATCTACGTGCTCGCCCAGCACGACGAGCAGGACCTGTACGGGGGAAGGAACAACAGGTGTCCTCAGCGACCCTTGGCTGGCGGCCGTCACGACGGCTGTCGGACCGAGCCACCTGGGCGCTGTGGCTGGTGTGCCTGGTAGCGACTCATTGGGGCGTTGGTGCTCCAGCACGCTCAGCACTCTACAGGTGCACGGGATCAGCTCGATCCAGGCCGTTGCGGCCGTGGCCTTCCTCTGGCTGACCCTCGCCTGGCGGTGGCCGGACCGTGCTCGACGCCCCCTGATGGTGGCCGGCGACCGCCGCCCTGGTCCTCGTCGTGACCGGGGTGACCTCACCTGCCTGGGCCTCGACCCGCTGGTCGCGGCACGGGTGGCCGCGACCGTCGTCGTGCAGGCCGGCGTCACCCTGCTCGTCTACCGCTGGCGGATCGGCGACGACAACCTCACGCCGCACCGTCCCAGTGACCTGGTCGACCTGTTCCTGGCCAGCCTGGTCGGCGCCGCTCGTGGTGCTGCCGATGGGGCCGGCGCCGGGGCTGTGGGTGACCAGCCCGCGCCTTCGACCTGTTCTGGTGGACCGCGCTGGGCACCGCCTACGTCTTCGTCGGCCGGCGCCTGCGTGATGATCCTGGTCAGCCGCAGTCCCCGCTCCGAGGCCATCCGCACCAGGCTGCTCGACATCTACCTCACCCTGGTGGTCACCGCGGTCTGCCTGGGCGTCGTGCTCGTCTACGGCGAGTACCCGCTGAGCTGGATCGTCCTGCTCCCGGCCGTCTACGCCGGCATGCGGCTCGGACCGTGGATCTCCGCGGCGTACAGCCTCACCGGGACCGTGGCGGTCGTGGCCGCCCTGGCCGTCCCGGCCGTGACCCGCTCCTACGCCGCGCGGGACTACCCGCGGCTGCTGCTGCTGGACTGCCTGATGACCGCCTTCGTGTTCGTCGTGCTGCTGCTCTCGCTGGTGCGTGACCAGCGCGCCTACCTCGCCACCGAGGTCGTACGACGGCGCCAGGAGGCCATCGACCAGGCGGGGCTGCTGAGCACGGTCTTCGAGTCGATCAGCGACGCGCTGGTGCTGATGGACCCCGACGGCGTGGTGCAGCTGCACAACGGCGCGGCCGTCGAGCTGCTCGGACACGACCTGCTCGGCAGCGAGCCCGCCACGTGGCTCGCGCGTCGGCGCGAGGCCTCGGCGTTCACCTACACGCTACAACCGCAACGGCTCGGAGGAGACGGTGCGCGTGCTCGCCGTCCAGCTGGCCGACGTGCAGTACGCCGGCGCCGACGGCGTCGTGGCCATCGCCCGCGACGTCACCACCGAGCAGCGCCGGATCGAGGAGCTGACCAGCTTCGCCGCCGTGGCCGCCCACGACCTGAAGAGCCCGCTGGCCGCCGTCCAGGGCTGGATGGAGGTCGCCGAGGACGCGCTGGCCAACGACCGGAGCACCGCCTCGGCCGCCCTTGACCGTGGCCGCGTCGCCGCCGACCGGATGTCGCGGGAGATCGACGACTGGCTGACCTACAACGTGGCCCGCGAGGGGGCCGTGCAGCCCGAGCCGGTCGCACTGCAGCCCGTGCTGGACAGCATCGTGGCCACCTACCCCGGCGGCGACTTCCTGGTCGAGACGCCCGACACCGTCCGCGCCGACCCCACGCTCCTGCGCCACCTCCTGGTCAACCTGGTCGGCAACGCGGTCAAGTACACCCGCGTCGGCGACAAGCCGATCGTCACGATCCGCAGCTTCGCCACCAAGGACCGCAACTGGGTCCGCCTCTACGTCGTCGACGCCGGCATCGGGATCCCCGAGGGCCAGGAGAACACGATCTTCGAGCCGTTCCGCCGCGGCACCGGCCTCGACGCCAGCTACGAGGGCTCCGGCCTGGGCCTCGCCCTGGCCAAGCGGATCGTGCGCCGGCACGGCGGGCTGATCAGTGCGGAGCGCAACGAGGGCCCCGGCAGCACCTTCACCGTGACCCTGCCGCGCGCCTGAGCGCGCTCCGATGTCCGAAAAACCGGACATTCTGCCCCATTGTTACCTACGCTGGCAACAGCGAATTGGGGAACGGAATGCGACGAGTCGAAACAGCTCCCGCCGCGCCGCCGCACAGCGGGGACGGCGTTGCCGTCAGCCTGTCCCGGCACCCGATGCTCCCCTTCTTCCTCTTCGCGGCGTGCTGCTACCTGGCCGCGCCGTACCTCGGCCTGAGCAGCCGCGACGTCGACCCCCGGATCGCCGAGCTGTGGCCGCCGGGCGGGGTCGGCTTCGTGCTGCTGACCACCGTGTGGGGGCTCGGCCGCCGCAACGTGATCGCGACGATGGCCTTCATGCTGGTGACGTTCACCGTCACCGCGGTGCTGATGGGGTACGACGCCCCGAGCTCGGCGTGGATGGGCGCCCTGGCCGTCGCGCAGTCGGCGCTGATGCTGCTCCTCTACCGGCGCGCCCTGTCCCACGCGGGCTGGGCACCGGAGACGCCGCAGGAGATCGCCGCCCTGCTGTACGCCGCGGTCGGCTCCTCGGTCGTGGTCGGCGTCGCCGGCGGGTTCCCGCTGCTCGACGTCAGGCACGCCTGGTCTCAGGTGCTGCTGTGGTGGGTGCTGCGCAACACGGTGTTCTGCTTCGTCGGCGCGGCCACCTTCATGGTGATCTTCTTCCAGCGTCGCGAAGAGGTGCTCCGCCCCAGCCCCTGGTACAACCGGCGTCGGCCTGCTGCGCGATCTCGGTGATCTGCGTCTACGGCACCTATCTCGACCCGACCCTGCCGCTCTCGTGGCTGCTGATGATCCCGTGCGTGTGGGGTGGCCTCACCCTGACCATCCGCGGGACGGCGTACCTCGCCCTGACCGTGGCGCTGTGCGCTGCGGCGATGACCTACCTGCCAGAGAACCAGTTCGGCTACACCGGGCTTCCTGCCGGCGGCCTCGATCGTCGACCTGCTGGTGATCGCGAGCGTCGCCTTCGCCTTCCTGCTCACCCTGATGCGCGACCAGCGCGCCCGCCTGATCGCCGAGCTGGACGGCAAGCGGGCCGAGGCCGAGGCGCAGCGCCAGGTGCTCGAGACGATCTTCGAGTCGATGAACGACGGCGTGATGATCGCCGACGAGACCGGCGTCACCAAGTACAACCAGGCGGCCCGGAGGCTGCTGGGCAAGCCCATCCCTCTCGGCCGGCCCCACTCGTGGGTGGAGGCCTACCAGCTCACCGGCACCGAGGGGCGCACGCTGGACGACGAGGACCTGCGCGAGGTGCTGTTCATCGGCGCCGCCGGGCTCGGCACCAGCGGCCTCGAGGTCGTCGTCGGCGGTGACGCCGGGGCCAAGGTCCTCGAGGTCTCCTCGAAGGCACTCGGCGTGGAGAACAACGGCTCGCGTCTGGTCCTGCTGCACGACTCCACCGACCAGCGGGCGCGGGTGCGCGAGCTCACCAACTTCGCCGGGATGGTGGCCCACGACCTCCGCGGGCCGCTGACTGTCCTCGACGGGTGGCTGGAGGTCCTCGAGGACGGCTCCGCACGCGGCACCGCGATGGGTGACGAGGTCGCCGCCAAGGCCAAGGACGCGAGCCGCAGGATGCGGCAGGTGATCGAGGACTGGCTCGGCTACACCGTCGTGCAGAACGGCAAGCCCCAGCCCGAGGCCGTGAAGCTGGTCGACGTCGTCTGCGAGATCTTCGCCAGCCACCGGATCACCTCCGACGGCGAGGAGCCGATCTTCACCCAGGACGTCGACCACGCCGTGTTCGCCGACCCGCGGCTGCTGCGCCAGCTCTTCGACAACCTGGTCGGCAACGCGGTCAAGTACACCTCGCCGGAGTTCACCCCCCGCGTGCACGTGATGTCGCGGCCCGACGACGAACCGGGCTGGGTCCGCGTCGAGGTCGTCGACAACGGCATCGGGATCCCTGAGGGCCAGGAGGAGCTGATCTTCGAGGAGTTCCACCGCGGCGGCGCCGAGGGTCGCACGGCCGGCACCGGTCTCGGGCTGGCCCTGACCAGGCGGATCGTCGCGCTGCACGGCGGGCAGCTCAGTGCCCGGCGCAACCCCGAGGGTGGCGGCTCCACGTTCACCTTCACCCTGCCCGAGGCCTGAGGTTCCGAGGTTTACCCGGGCGCCCGGGTAAACCGTCGCCGGGCAGGCAGAACTTCACCTGCCAGGCACCAGTTCTGCCCGTCCACCCTGTCCGTTACGTCTCGGCGTGCTCAGCGGCGCGAGGGCGCGAGGGTGCCGCGCATGGCGATGTTCTGCAGCAGCCCGAGGGCCATCATCGAGCAGAACATCGAGGAGCCGCCGTACGACACCAGCGGCAATGGCACGCCGGTCACCGGCATGATGCCCAGGCACATGCCGATGTTCTGGAAGGTCTGGAAGGCGAACCAGCAGGCGATCCCGGCCGCCGCGACCCGGCCGAACATGTCGTCGGCGTGGCGGGAGATCCACAGCGCGCGCCAGATCAGGGCGGTGAACAGCAGGATCAGCAGGCCGGCACCGATCAGGCCGAGCTCCTCCCCGGCGACGGTGAAGATGAAGTCGGTGTGCTGCTCGGGCACGAAGCGGGAGCGCGTCTGGGAGCCGTCGAACAGGCCGCGTCCGAAGAGCCCACCGTTGCCGATCGCGATCCGCGCCTGGGTGGTGTTGTAGCCGGCGCCGCGCGGGTCGAGCGTCGGATCGGTGAAGGCCATGAACCGGTTCAGCTGGTACTGCTTGAGCACACCGGCAGAGACCACCAGCGCCGCGAAGGCGGCGCCGGCGAGGAACAGGCCGGTCAGCCACCGGCGCGGCACCCCGGCCACGGCGAGCACCCCGAAGACCGTCGCGGTCAGGACGAGCATCGTGCCGAGGTCTGGCTGCAGCATGATCAGCAATGCCGGGACGCCGGCGATGCCCAGCATCAGCGCGACGTCGACGGCGTTGATGCCCCGGCCGCGGGAGTTCTCGGTGCGCTCGGCCACGATCATCGCCATCATCGTGACCACGCTCAGCTTCGCGAACTCGGCAGGCTGCACCGACATCCCGCCGATCATCAGCCACGAGCGCGAGCCGTTGATGGTCGTTCCCATCACCAGGACGAGCAGCAGGCCGATGATGCTGGCGACGTACACCCCCGGCGTCACGATGCGGACCCAGCGGTGGTCGGTGGCCATCACTGCGGCGGCCAGCACGATGCCGATGGCGACGTTCACGAGATGCTTGTGCAGGTAGGCGGTGCTCTGTCCGTGGGTGAGCACGTCGTTGCTGGCCGTCGCCGACCACACCAGCAGGGTGCCGATGACCAGGATCGCGGCGGCGGCAGCCACGAGCAGCCAGTCCAGCCGCGGTACGGCGATCCGGCTGCGGGTGACCGAGAGGCGGGAGTACGGCAGGACCGTCATTTCTTCCTGGCCTTCGTGACGGGGGGAAGGATCGAGCCGTCCTTGGCGAAGGTCGGCAGACCCGCGGGCGGTGTGGTGCCCGGGATGATGGCCTTGGAGGGGTGCACGTCCATGCCCTTGATGCCGTAGAGGTGCTCCCAGATCTTGCGCACGTACGGACCTGAGGTGCCCGAGCCGGTGCCGCCCTGGGTCACCATCATCACCACGACGTAGTCCTTGTCGTAGGTGGCCACCCACGAGGTGCTCTGCTTGCCGTAGACCTCAGCTGACCCGGTCTTGCCGCGCAGCTGAACCTTGTCGAGCGGGAACCCGCCGAACTTCCAGGCCAGGGTGCCGTCCTTGGGAGTGTTCTTCAGCGCGTTGTCGACGTAGGTCAGCGCCGACTTCTTGGACTTGATCCGGTGCATCACCTTCGGGGTGATCCGCCGGACCACCTGGCCGTCGGGGCTGACGATCGCCTTGGCGATCTGGGGCTGCATCAGCTTGCCGCCGTTGGACAGCGCCGAGTAGGCGCGGGCGAGCTGGAGCGGCGTGACCAGGGTGTCGCCCTGGCCGATCACGAAGTTCACGGCGTCACCGGCTCGGTAGTAGTAGCCCTCGAGGCAGAACTCGTGGGCGAAGACGTGCAGGAAGTCGCGCTTGCCGGTGGTGTTCTTGCGATCGACCGTGCAGTAGTAGTGCTTCATCGCCTTCCAGTACGACAGCTTCCAGTGGCGGTCGGCGATCCGCCCGTTGGCGGCGCCGCTCACGTCGCCGCCGGGGTCGCTGCCGTAGCCGAACTGCTTGGCCATCGCGACCAGCGGGTCCTTGGCGTTCACGTTGGTCGGGTCGCTGCCGTACTGGTTCCAGAACTTCAGCCCCACGCGGTAGAAGAAGGAGTCGCAGGAGATGGCCAGCGCCTTGGCGAAGGTGATGAAGCCGTAGGAGGCCGACTCGTAGTTCTTGAACAGCCGGTTGCCGACCTGCACGCCCGAGGAGCAGTCGAGCGTGGTGTTCTCCGAGAACCCGTTGTTCAGAGCGGCGATGGTCATCAGCGGCTTGAACGTGGAGCCAGGCGCGTACAGGCCCTGCGTCGCCCGCGAGAGCAGCGGGTCGTCGTTCTTCTTGCTGTACAGGGCCTTCAGCTGCTTGCGGGTGATTCCGCCGGACCAGATCTGGGGGTCGTACGTCGGCTGGCTGGCCATCGCGACGATGCGACCGGTCTTGGCCTCCATCACGACCGCGGCGCCGCTGTCGGCTGCGTAGTTGCGGTGGGTCACCTTGTCGTAGGTGTGCCGTGCCGTGGTGATGGCGTCGTGCAGCTGCTTCTCGACGTCGGCCTGCACCTCGGCGTCGATCGAGGTGACCAGCGTGTCGCCAGGGTGGGAGCTCACCGTGCCGGAGTTGCCGAGCACCCGCCCCATCGAGTCCACGGCGACCTTCTTGTAGCCCGGTTGGCCGCGCAGGTAGGCGTCGTAGGACTTCTCCACGCCGGACCGGCCGACCACGGAGGCGCCGTTGACCGAGGTGTCGCCGTCCTTGCGCGCCTGGTCCAGCTCCCCCTCGGTGATCGGGCTGAGGTAGCCCAGGGCGTGCGCGGCGTTGATGCCGAACGGCGAGGGGTAGGCGCGCTCGCTGTCCTGCTGGGCCAGCACCGCGGGGTACGCCTCGGACTGCTCGAGGAGCTTGACCGCGACCTTCTGGGGCACGTCGCGCACCACCGGCACCGGCTGGTACGGCGAGCCGTTCCAGCAGGTGCCCTTGACCGAGCCCGGCTGGCCACACACGAGGGTGCGCGCGACCACCTCGGCGTAGTCGGCGTGCACCGTCCGCGCCAGCCTGCGCAGCGTGGCCTCGCGCTGGGCGGGGGTCAGCTTGCCGAGCAGGGTGCGGTCGATGCTGACCACCCAGGTGCTGCGGTTGGCCACGAGCGGGCGACCCATGTCGTCGACGATCAGCCCCCGCGTCGGCTGGACGACCACGTCGCGGATCGACTGCGAGGCGGCCTGGGCCTTGTAGCTGTCGCCGGTGAGCACCTGGACGTACCAGAGCCGGGCGAAGAGGGTCATGAACAGCGAGAGCACCAGCGCCTGCACGACGATCAGGCGCAGCCTGCTGCGCTGGCTCGCGTTGGGGCGGATCAGGACCGGGGCCATCGGCGCTAGTAGGCGAGCTCGGCGCTGCGGGGACGCTCGAAGACGAGCATCAGGACAGGCAGCAGCAACGGCGCCATCACGACGTCCCACAGCACGCCGATGCCGATCACCTGGACCATCTCCCCCACCGGCAGGGCCCGGTCACCGAGCACCAGGCCGCTGAGCGCGAACAACGACGTACCGACGAAGGAGCAGACCGCGACGGTGGCGAGCCCGGCGAGCGGGTTGCCCCGCGCCTCGTTGCGCACCCGGCCGGCGAGGATCGCGACGACGACGAGGGCGAGCGCCCAGCGCCCGGCGACGTGGTCGGCCGGAGGCGCCAGGTCGACGAGCAGCCCGGCCACGAAGCCGATCACGGCCCCGAACTGCGGGCCACGGACGATGGAGGCGGCCACCACCACGATCAGGGCCAGGTCGGGGACCACCCCGTTGACCGAGAACAGGCTGAACACGGCGACCTGGGCGGTCACCGCGAGCAGGACGACGCCGGTGATCAGGGCACTGCGGGCGAGGTTCATCGGTTGCCTCCTGCGGCAGAGCCGTTGATGACGAGGCGGTCGCCCTTGGTCGCCCGCGGGACGACGACGCCGACCACGTCGAGGGAGGTGAAGTCGACGTAGGGGTCGATGACGGCGTGCTTGGCGAGCTCGCGCGGGTTGGAGTACACCGACTCGACCGTCCCGATCGGCACGCCGGCGACGTACGGGACGCCGTTCTGGCTGCCCCAGGTGACCACCACGTCGCCGGTGGAGGGAGTGACGGAGTTGTCGACCATGTCGAGGTCGAGCCGTCCTCGGTCACTGGTGACGCCGCGACCGCGCAGGAAGCCGATCTCGTTGTTGGACCCCAGGCGCCCGCCCACCACGGAGTCCGTGTCGACGA
>CAWIWO010000007.1:0-17723 GCA_963839835.1 uncultured Actinomycetota bacterium | reverse complement strand
ACGGGCGGCTCAGTCGAGCACGAACCACCCGACCGGGAGCCCACCCGCGGGTGCGGGCTTGTTCAGCCACAGCGTGAACGACCCGGCCGCAGCCACCGCGCTGGCGACGCTGTAGCCCGCGACGTGCTGCTGCAGGGTGGCCAGAACCAGACTCGCCTTGGTGACACCGGCCAACGACAGCACCACGTGGTCCGCACCGGCCGGGATCCGTTTCCTCCCGCTGCGCGAGAACTCTGCCTTGCCCTCGACCTTCAACGCCGTGCCGCCGTTGGTGCTGAGGCCGCGCAGCGCGGTCCCGCCTGCACCGAGCGCCTCTCCGAAGACACCGGTGCCGCCGTCCTAGTTGCTGCGGCCGGCAACTCCGTAGCCGCCCCCGTTGTTCTGCCCGTACATGCCGCTGGCACCCGAGTGGGAGGTCCGTCCGAACACGCCGTTGCCGGCGCCGAGCGCCCTGACCGCGGGACTGTCGCCGGCGGAGCTGTACGCCACCAGCCCGCAGCCGCCGAAAGCAGCGCCCGTCGAGCTCGAGGGCGTTGCCGCTGGTCGTTCCCTGCGCACCGGTGTTCGCCAGGACGGTGGAGATCCCACCGCTGTTCAGGCCGCCGATGAACACGGGGTCGCCGTTCGCCGCCTGCGCCGGAGGCGCCACGACCGCCTCGGTGACGACGGCGGCCGCGCCGAGCGTTGCACCCCCGAGCAGCGCCCGGCGGGTGGAGCGTGTGGGCTGATCGCGCCGGTGTCGGACATGTCGACCTCTTTCGGGTTGAGGGAACGTGCGATGCGATCCTCGGCCGAGCGGTCGCAGGTGTCGGTCACCCGATGATGAACCACCCGACGGGCAGTCCACCTGCTGGAGCCGCCGTTGTGAGCCAGATCGTCACCTTGTTCGCCGTCGGCACGGCCGCCCGGACGCTGCACCCGGCCTGGCTCACCTGGGCCGTTGCCAGCACCAGGCTGGACGCCGTCACCCCCGCCACCGACACGACCGCGGAGATCGCTCCGGCCGGGATCCGCTTCCGCCCGCTGCGGGAGAACTCGACTCTGCCCTCGACCCTGAGGGCGATGCCTGACTCGCTGATGCCCTCTAGCGCCGTCCCTCCGTCGCCTTGCGCGCTCGCAGAAACACCGACGCCGCCGGGCTTGTTGCTCTGGCCGACGACGCCGTAGCCGCCGCCGTCGTTCTGCCCGGACACGGCGGCGTACGGGCTGGTGGTGCGGCCGCTCACCCCCGGGCCTGAGTCGTTCTGCCCGTACACCCCGCTGCGGATCGCACTGTCGGTCTGGCCGTAGACCCCGAAGCCACCCCCGAGGCTCCGACCCTTGACCCCGCTGGCGGTGGCGCCGCCGGCAGTACCGGTCACGCCGTCCCCGTCACCGGAGTTCCGGCCCCTGACGCCGCTGTAGAACGCACTGTCGGTGCGGCCGGCCACCCCGTCGCCGTCGCCGTTGTTCGTCGGCGTCGATGGTGGGATCCCCGTGGCCGTAGCTCGTCGCCTCGACGGCTGTGCCCCCGACGATCGCGGCTTCCACCCGGAGCGCGTGGCCGGGATCGGTGCTGGACAGATCGGCGGTGTTCCTGACACCGGTGACGTGCGGGGCCACGTTGTCCCTGCCTGCCAGAACCGGCTCACCGTCTGCCGCTTCGGCCGGCGCCGGGAGAACAGTCTCGGCGGCGACGGCGGCCGCACCGAGCGAGGCACCGCCGAGCAGGGCCCGACGGGTGGATCGCGACGTCGCACGCGTGGTGGACATCAGCAGCGCCAGCTCTCGACGAGCACCCGTTGGACGCCGCTGCCGTTGGTGAAGTAGCCGACCGCCCACGGCTGACCGGGACCGGTCACGATGACATCGAGCAGGTCGGCGGCGTTCGCGGTCGGGTTCGGGCTCGCGACGATCGTCCAGTGCCCGTCCTGGTAGTGCTGCACCATGGTCCGGCGCACGAAGCTGCTGCTCTCGTGGTAGCCGACCGCCCACGCCTCGTCGTGAGCCTTCGGCGCGACCCCGTGCAGGACGTTGATCCGGTCGGTGGCCGAGTTCGCGCCCGCCAGCTCGCCCCAACCCGCGCCGGTGTCGCGCAGGCTCAGCGTCTGCAGGGCTGCCGTGCCCGAGTACTGCCCGACCGCCCACTGCGAGGGATTCAGCGATCCAGCACCGAGCTCCGTCACGGCCTGCAGGTGGGCACCCGACCTCGACGTACCCGTGGCCACAGAGGCTCCACTGCGTCCCGTTGTAGCGCTGGACGAGCGGCGCACCCGAGCCGACCGTGGTGTGGCCGACCGCCACGACATTCCTGGCGGTGAGCGCCGCCACGTCCTGCAGCCCGCTGGCGATCGACAGGCCGGTGCGTTTGCGCCACGCGGTGCCATCCCACTGCAGGATGAGCTGCTTCGACCCGACGCTGGGGTCGAGGTTGTCGCCGCCGACCGCCCACACGTTCCTGGGGCCCAGGGCGTCGATCCCGAACAGCACGTTGGTGCCGTTCAGCGGGCTGGGGCTGGGCACCACCTTCCACCGGTCGCCGTTCCAGTGCTCGATCAGCGTCTTGGGGTGGCTACCGCCGCTGGGGACGTAGAACCCGACCGCCCACACGTCGTCCCTCGAGATCGCCGTGACGTCCTCGAGCTGGGTGTAGCCACTCCGGTTGGGGCTGGCCACCACCGACCACGCGGTGCCGGTCCAGTGCTCGACCAACGTCGCACCCTGGGCGTTCCGGCTTCCCACGGCCCAGATGTTGTTCGTTCCCGGTACCTCGTCGACGCCGCGCAGGACGGCCGCGCCGACGCCCGGTGACGGCGCGGACACGACCTTCCACCCGCAGGCCCGGTCACCGGATGCCGATGCCGTGCTCGCGGCCGTGGGCGGGGCTGCCGCCGCCCAGATGGCTGCCAGCACGAGGCTCCCGGTGAACGCCAGTTGGCGCCCTCTGCCCTGCGGCCTGGTACGGATCATGCGAGATCCTCCGTTGATGGTCGGTGCGCCGGTGGTGGCAACCTCGACGCTCCCACCGACGGCGCCCTGACGAATCGGGGTTTTCCCTACGTTGCCGCGTCGGGCCGTGACCTACCGTGGCGGCATGGGTGGGCTCGCCGGGCGTACGGAGGCGCAGGAGGCGGTCGCGGCGCTGCTCACCGCCTCAGCAACCGGACCGGCCATCCTGCTGGTCGACGGCGAAGCGGGGATGGGCAAGACGACACTGCTGCGCGAGACGGTGCGGCTGGCCCGTCGGGCGAACAGACGGGTCCTCGGGTGCCGGCCGGCCGCTGCCGAGTCCATGTTCAGCTTCGCCGGTCTCACCGATCTGCTCGCCGACGTCGACGACCGCGCGCTCGACGACCTCCCCCCGCCGCAGCGGACGGCGCTGAGCGCCGCGGTCCTGCGGGCTGACCCGGGCTCGGCGGAGCCCGACGAGCGCGCCATCGGCACGGGGCTGGCGACGCTGTTCGCGCAACGCACGGAGCAAGGCCCGGTGCTGGTCACCGTCGACGACGCGCAGTGGCTCGACCCACCGACCCGGGCAGCCCTCACGTTCGCCCTGCGCCGGATCGGGTCGATCCCGCTCGGCGTCATGGTCTGCTCGCGCACACCCGCCACCGACACCGGCGACACCGGCGCCACCACCGCTGCAGCCGAGCTGGGCGCCGGGATGGTGGACCGTGGCTGGTCCCGATCACTCACCCTGCGCGGACTGGGTGACACCGACCTGTTCCACGTCGTGCGCGACCGGTTGGGGGTGCCGCTCTCGCGCCCGCAGCTGACCCGGATCGGCGAGCTGTCCGAGGGCAATCCGTTCGTCGCCATCGAGCTGGCGCGCGGGCTGCTCGCCAGCGACGACCCGACCGGTACGGAGGTGTCGGTGCCACCGAGCCTGCAGGCGCTGACCGCCCGTCAGCTGCTCGGCCTGACCGACGCCGCAAGCGACGCCGTGCTCGCGGTGGCGTGCGCGGCCCGGCCGACGCTGTCCCTGCTGGCACAGCTCGGGCTCGCCGAGGGCGCCGAGGAGGCCGAGCGCGAGGGCATCGTCGCCGCCGTCGGCGGCCGGGTCGAGTTCACCCACCCGCTGCTCGCGACCGCGGCGCTGGGCCTTGCCGGCGCCCCTGCCGTACGCAGCATGCATGCCCGGTTGGGCACGGCGGTCATCGAGCCCGAGCTGGTGGCGCGGCACCGCGCGCTTGCCGTGCCGGAGCCGGACGACAGCGTGGCCGCGGCCCTGGACGCCGCTGTCGACTCCGCCGCGGTCCGAGGCGCGGCGAGCGCGGCGCTCGACCTTGCCCGGCTGGCCCTGGACCGGACGGTCGACCCGGACGGGCCGGCTGCGTGGGAGCGCCGGGTACGCCTGGCAGAGCGCCTGCACGTCAGCGGATCGACGCTCGAGGCCGGCCAGAACCTCGATGGGATCGCCGAACGCTGCCCGGCGGGTCCGGTACGCGTGCGCGGCTGGCTGCTGCTGACCGAGGTCGCGTACCAGACGAGCTCGGTGGAGCAGGCGGTGCGGTGCTGCCGGGCGGCCCTCGCCGACGAAGTCGACGACCCGGCGCTGCGGGCCCGCGGCTGGCTGTCCCTCGCCGTGCTGACCACCGATCCCTCCGAGGCGACCCGCCACGTCGCCGCGGCCCGTGCCTGCCTGGAGGGGGCCGCTGTCCAGGACCCGCAGCTCCTGGCCTGGGTGGCGTGCGAGGAGGTGTCGGCACGCTTCTACCGGGGCGAAGGGCTAGACCGGGCGGCCCTCGACGATGCCCTGGCCCTGGAGCGTTCTGGACGGCTGTGGCGCAGCGCCGACCAGGTGGCCGCGATCCGCCCCGTCCTGCTGAAGTGGGCCGACCACCACGTGGACGCGCTGGCCGGGCTCGAGGAGCTGCGGGACAAGGCCAGGGAGGAGGGCAACGACGGTCTGCTCCCCTACGCCAGCGGGCACATGTCCAGCGTCCTGCTGAGGATGGGCCGTACCCAGCAGGCGTCGGCCGTGGCCGCGCAGCACCTGGCAGATGCGGAGGCCTCCGCTCAGGAGAGCCAGCGGGTGCAGGCCTGGTACAACATCGCGCTGGTCGAGGCGCACCTCGGCCACCTCGACGAGGCATGGAAGATCGCCGCGCAGATCGAGGCGTGGGGTGAGCGCGAGCACGACGGGTGGCTGCAGATGTCCGCGGCCGGGGTCTTCGGCTTCATCGCCCTCAGCCGCGATGACGCACCGAGCTCGCGCACCTGGCTGGACCGCTGGTTCGAGCGGTGCGAGCAGCTCGGGCTGATCGACCCCGGCATCAGCCGCCACCACGGCGACCATGTCGACGCCCTGCTCGCCACCGGCGCAGTGGACGAGGCCGCCGCCAGGACCGGTGAGCTGGAGGCCCGCGCCCGGCGCGCCGATCGGGTGTCCGCCGCCGCCGTTGCCGCCCGCTGCCGAGGCCTGCTCGCCTCGACGAGCGGCGACCACGACGCGGCCGCCGGACACCTGGTGGAGGCCCTGCGCCTGCACGAGACCTGCGATGTGCCGTTCGAGCGGGCGCGCACGCTGCTCGCTGCGGGGGTCGCCCACCGCCGGGCCAAGCGAAAGCGCGCGGCGCGCGGCCTGCTCGCCGAGGCGGTCAGCGGCTTCGCCCAGCTGGACGCCGCCGCGTGGGTCGTCCGGGCACAGGCCGAGCTGGACCGGGTGGCGGGTAGAGCGGGCCCGTCCCTCGAGCTGACCCCGAGCGAGCGGCGGGTCTCCGAGCTGGCCGCGTCCGGTCTCACCAACCGGCAGGTTGCCGAACGGGCCTACATCAGCCCCAAGACGGTCGAGGCGACCCTCGCGCGGGCGTACCGGAAGCTGGGCATCTCGTCCCGGGCCGAGCTCGGGGCCCGGATGGCGGTCCCTCCGGTACACCCGCTCCTGAGCCCACGGTTCAGCGGCGAACGACGATGGTCCCCGCGGCGAGGTCGTGCAGGCCGCGGGCGTCCCGGTCCATGACCAGGGGCGGCACGGCCAGGCAGAGCAGCAGGGCGCGGACGAACCCGCGGGCCAGCCCGATCGGCGCGCGATCGACGCGGGCGACAACGATCCGGCACGCGCGGTGGCCGATCCCGGTGCCGAGCAGCCCCACCAGCAGGGTCTGCTCGACGAGCAGCACGCCGAGCGCCGCCAGGCTGTGGGTCGGCGGCCCGTACAGGGGGTCGAGGCCGAACAGGGTCACCACCAGCACGCAGACGATCCAGTCCACGAGGAGCGCGAGTACCCGGCTGCCGAGGCGGGCGACCGACCCAGGTCCGGCGGGGGGCAGCCCCAGCCGGTGACCGGGATACCCGTCGTCCGTAACCTCTCCGCTCATCGGGACGAGGCTAGCGGGGGGCTGACGTGCCCCGTAACGTCACCGAAACAGCCGGGTCACCACCGAGAAACTGGTTGCTCCTACCGTCTGCGGCCAGACGGAGGGTCCAGTCGCAAAGGCCGCGGGGCGGCCGAGGAGGACGCATGTTCAAGACCGCCGACGAGCTGCTCAAGTACGTCAGGGACGAGGGCGTCGAGTTCATCGACATCCGGTTCTGCGACCTGCCTGGCGTGATGCAGCACTTCACCGTCCCGAAGTCCTCGTTCGGCGAGGAGGTCTTCGAGGACGGGCTGATGTTCGACGGGTCGTCGATCCGCGGCTTCCAGGCCATCCACGAGTCGGACATGGCGCTGTTCCCCGACCCGACGTCGGCCTACATCGACCCCTTCCGCGTCGACAAGACGCTGTGCATCAACTTCTTCATCCATGACCCGCTCACCGGCGAGGCGTACTCCCGCGACCCCCGCAACATCGCCCGCAAGGCCGAGGCGTACCTGAAGAGCAGCGGCATCGGCGACACCGCGTTCTTCGCGCCGGAGGCCGAGTTCTACGTCTTCGACTCGGTGCGGTTCGAGACCAAGCAGCAGGCCGGCTACTACCACATCGACTCGATCGCGGGCGCCTGGAACACCGGCACCGACGAGGCGGCGGGCAACCGCGGCTACAAGGTCCGCTACAAGGGCGGCTACTTCCCCGTCCCGCCGACCGACCACTACGCCGACCTGCGCAGCGAGATGGTCAAGGTCCTCGAGACCAGCGGTCTGGTCGTCGAGCGCGCCCACCACGAGGTCGGGACCGCCGGTCAGGCCGAGATCAACTTCAGGTTCGACACGCTGCTCACCTGCGCCGACAACCTGATGAAGTTCAAGTACATCGTCAAGAACGTCGCCTGGGCCAACGGCAAGACCGCCACCTTCATGCCGAAGCCGATTTTCGGCGACAACGGCTCCGGCATGCACTGCCACCAGAGCCTCTGGAACGAGGGCGAGCCGCTGTTCTACGACGAGACCGGCTACGGCGGCCTCTCCGACACGGCGCGCTACTACATCGGCGGCATCCTCAAGCACGCCCCGAGCCTGCTCGCCTTCACCAACCCGACGGTGAACTCCTACCACCGCCTGGTCCCCGGCTTCGAGGCCCCGGTGAGCCTGGTCTACAGCCAGCGCAACCGCTCGGCCTGCGTGCGCATCCCGATCACCGGCGCCAACCCCAAGGCGAAGCGGATCGAGTTCCGCTGCCCCGACCCGAGCAGCAACCCCTACCTGGCGTTCTCCGCGATGCTGCTCGCCGGCCTCGACGGGGTGCGCAACAAGATCGAACCGCCCACGCCGATCGACAAGGACCTGTACGAGCTGCCGCCGGACGAGCTGGCCGAGGTCGACACCGTGCCGGCGACCCTGCCCGCCGTGATGGACGCGCTCGAGGCTGATCACGAGTTCCTGCTCGCGGGTGACGTGTTCACGCCCGACCTGATCGACACGTGGATCGACTTCAAGCGCACCATGGAGATCGACCCGATCCGGCTCCGCCCGCACCCGCACGAGTTCGAGCTCTACTACGACATATAGGAGTAGAGCTCGAACTCGCAGATTCGAGCGAACAAGCGAAGGCCTCGGCAGTTGCCGGGGCCTTCGTGTTGCCTCACTGTCTGGGGTTCTGGCGCGGCGGACTGGGCGCTGAACGGTGCCTCGCCGTCCTACGTCTCGGATATCCGCCGGAGTCCGACACAGTGAGGCAACCACTACTACGACATCCAGCCGAGGTACTGCCCTGACCTGCCGCACACGCGGGTCAGGGCAGCCCACTGGGCCACATCTGAGGTCAGGCCACGGAGACGAGGTCCTGCTTCGCGGTGCGACGTGCGCGCACCTTCGTCCCGGCGATCACCAGGCCCACCCCGACGACGATGATGACCAGGTTGACGACGCCGTACCCCGCGAGCTCGCTCCTGCTGTACTCCACCGGGAAGCCAGTGGGTGACGGGCCGAACGCCACCGGCGGCTCATCGGCCATCCAGCTCATCAGGACGGACAGGGTCTGGTAGGCGAAGACGATCGCGTCGATCGCGAGGTAGGCGACGACCGCGAGTCCGCGTTCCTTGACGAAGTAGCCGATGGCGAAGGCGAAGAGGACCGTGAAGATGATGTTCATGTCGTGCTCCTGAGGTGTGGCTGACGGGATGCTCCTCAGCCTCGGTCGACACCTGGATGGCCCGCATCGGCGTGAGCGCGGCAGTTGCGATTGGTGCCAGCACTGAGGAGTGCCGGAGCATCGCGCTGGCACCATGGCGTGCATGTCGCCCGGCGCCTCCCGTCTCCTGACGGGACTCGCGTCGCTCGGCCTGCTCGCGAGCACCACGTACACCGCCGCGATCGGCGACTGGGGAGCTTTCGCCCCGTGCCTGGCCTGCGGCTACGCCGTCGTGGTCGCGTGGCTCGTCGTCCACCACGATCCCGCGTCGCCCGTGGGCCCGGCGCTTGCGTGGACGACCGCCGCGATCGCCGTGGTCACCGCGCACGTCGGCCGGCTCGCCGACCTGCCGTGGTCCACCGGCATCTGGCCGGCCAACCTGGCGGGTCTGCTCGCACTCATGCTGGTCTTCCCCGGAGGTCGCTCCGAGGGTCGCGTCTGGCGGACCGTGCCGTGGGCGTTCGCCCTCACGACGCTCGTCATGATCGCGGCCCAGTGGGGGGGCAAACAGGTCGACGGCAAAGTCGTCGGCGGCCCCGACATCGCCTGGCTGGAACCCGTGGCGATCGCGGCCCTGATCGCGATCGCGGCGTGCCTGATCCTCGGCGCCGCGTCCCTGGTGTCGCGCTACCGGAGCGGTGACCGTCGCACCCGCCAGCAGATCCGCTGGCTCATGCTCGCCGGGATCGTGGTGGTCGTCCTGCTCGTGACCGGATGGGTCGCCGAGTGGCTGGGTGCATCGCTGAACGTCGCCTACACACCGTTCCTCGTCGCCATCGTCACCCTGGTGCCGACCGCCGTGGGCACTGCGATCGTCCGGCACGACCTGTTCGACGTGGACCGGCTTCTCAGCGGCACGACCGCGTGGCTGGTCACGGTGCTCACGTCGGCGGCCGTCTTCGCCTCGGTGGTCTACGGCATTGGCCAGCTCCTCTCGCTGAGCACCGGCCTGACCAGCGGCGTGGCCGCGTTCGTGTCGGCACTCGTCCTGCTCCCGCTACAGCGCCACATCGCAGCCCTCGTCGGGCGGGTGATCGATCGTGACCGCCATGTGGCGGTCGCCGAGGTGGAGCAGTTCGCCGCCGACGTACGAGCCGGCAAGCGCCAGCCCGAGGAGATCGAGACGGTGCTGAGACAGGTCCAGGACGACCCAGATCTCGTCGTCACGCTCGCCCGTCCCGACGGTGGGTGGGCTCGCCTCGACGGCACCACCGTGCCCGAGCCGGGCGGCTTCGCGATCGAAGCGGGCGGAGACGTCATTGCCAGGCTCGATCTGGGCTGGGACTCGGTTCGTGCCCGGCGCCGGATCGCCGATCTGGCGAAGGCGGCCTGGGTGCCGATCGAGGTGGCCCGACTCCGCCTGGTCCTGCAGGAGGCGCTCAGCGAGACCGAGGCGAGCAGGCGGCGACTCGTCGAGGCCTCCGCCTCCGAGAGACGGCGTCTGGAGCGCGACCTGCACGACGGGGCTCAGCAACGCATCGTCGCGACCGGGATGCGCCTGCGCCTGCTGCAGGAGCATCTGCCCCCTGACCAGTCGGCCGAGGTCGATGCCGCCGTGACGGAGCTGAAGGGCACGGTCGACGAGCTGCGCCGAATCGCCCAAGGAGTGCGCCCCAGTCTGCTCGACGACGGCCTCGCCGCTGCCTTGACCGCGGTCAAGGCGGCGTCGCCGATCCCGTTCGAGCTGACGGTGGGCGAGCTCCCCGAGGTTAGCGACACTCGCGCGCTGGCGGCGTACCTGGTGGTGAGCGAGGCCGTCGCCAACTCACTCAAGCACGCTCGCGCCTCACACATCAGCGTCCGGGTGGCCGCCCACGACGACCGCTTGGCGGTCGAGGTCGAGGACGACGGCATCGGCGGGGTACCCCACGACGCTCCCCTGACGGCCTTGCGGGATCGCATCGTCTCCGTCGGTGGGACCCTCGGCGTCCGCGCCACACCCGGCGGCGGTACGACGGTCCTGGCGGTGGTCTGAGTGCGGGTCGTCGTTGCCGAGGACTCGGTCCTCTTCCGCGAGGGGATCGTGCGACTGCTCAGCGAAAAGGGCCACGAGATCGTGGCAGCTGTCGGAGATGCCGCCGCGCTCCGGGACGCGGTCCGGGAGCACAAACCGGACCTGGCAGTTATCGATGTACGCATGCCGCCGACGATGGAGTCTGACGGCGCCGAGGCGGCTGCCGACCTCCGGGCTGAGGATCCCTCCTACGGGTTGCTCCTGCTAAGCCAGCACATCGAGTTGCGACACGTCCTGCCGCTCGTCGGCACGGCTGGCTTCGGCTACCTCCTCAAGGACCGGGTGCTCGACCTGGCGGAGTTCATCACGGCAGCGGAACGGGTCGCCGATGGCGGGACTGCCCTGGACCCCGCCGTCATCCAGGCGCTGGTCAAGGCTCGAGGCGGCTCCGCTCTGGACGACCTCTCAAGTCGCGAGCTCGACGTCCTCGGCCGAGTTGCCGAAGGCCTGTCCAACACGGCCATCGCCGAGAAGCTCGTCGTGTCCGAGCGGACCGTCGAGGCGCACGTCAGGTCGGTGTTCATGAAGCTGGGTCTACCGGAGGACGGAACGAACCGACGCGTCCTGGCGGTGCTGAGGTACTTGGAATCTCGCTGAGGTCGCCGGCCCCGGACCTGCTGGCCGGGGCGCGACGCCAGTCGCACAACCCCGTGGTCCCCGACCTCCTGGAGAAGCGGAGCGTCAGGGCTCGGACCTCAGACGGCTGCGTGATCCTCGTCGCGCTCGACTACGAGGGTCACCTTGGAAACCAGGGCGGCGACCTTCTTCACTACTACGACATATAGGAGTAGAGCTCGAACTCGCTGATTCCGACGACGAACGAAGGCCTCGGCGACAGCCGGGGCCTTCGTGGTTTCGAAGCTTCCGAGGGCTGGCGCTGATCGACGCTGCTATGCGAGGGCCAAGAAGAGCTTCTCCATCTTCTTGATGTCGACGCCTTCGAGGCCGTCGCCGTCCTCGAGACAGTGCTGTAGACCCGTGGCGACGATCGCGTAGCCGGCACGCGAGAGTGCCTTGTTGACCGCGGCCAGCTGGGTGAGCACGTCTTCGCAGGAGGACCCCTCCTCCATCATCCGGATCACGCTGGCCAGGTGACCGTTGGCGCGCTTCATCCGGGTGATGATCGCCTTGATCTCGGTGGGTTCGAGGTCCATCACTCGCTCCCTTCCGTGGTGTCAGGCGCCGACAGGGCTTCCAGTGCTGAGGCGAGCCGGCCCCGGGCGTCCTCGGACACGGCACGCAGTGTCTCGCTCGGTTCGTCCACGAACGTCGTCATGATGGCCGGGTCGAAGGCATCGACCACGGTCGTCGTGTCGCCGACCGAGCGGACCACGACGTTGCAGGGGAGGAGCGCCGCGATGGACGGCTCCGCCTGGAGCGCCTGGTGGGCAAGCTCTGGTCGGCAGGCGCCCAGGATGATCTGCGGAGCGACGTCGACGTCGAGCTTCGTCTTCAGCGTCGCCCTGAGGTCGATCTCGGTGAGCACGCCGAAGCCCGCCTCCGCGAGCTGCTCGCGCACGGCAGCCACCGTCTCCTCGTAGGAACGCTCGGTCGTGATGGACAGCGTGTAGTCGGTCATGCCCTCAACTGTACAACCCCCCGGGGGGTTCTGTTACGGTCATGATCATCCCCCCAGGGGGTTCCCAAAACGCACGCTCAACGAGAACGACGAAGGGACATCCGTCCATGACCACTCTGACCGTCCTCACGATCGAGACGCCGTCCCTCGGTGACCGCAGCTATCTCGTGCATGACGGCGAGGTCGCCTTCGTGGTCGATCCACAACGGGACATTGATCGCGTCCTGGACCTGCTCGACGAGCACGATGTACGCCTCACCCACGTCTTCGAGACCCACATCCACAACGACTACGTCACCGGCGGTCTGGCGCTCGCGCAGCGCACCGGCGCCGAGTACCTCGTCAACGGGGAGGACGACGTGTCCTTCGACCGTACGCCTGTGCGCGACGGCGAGGTCGTGGCCGTCGGAGCCCGGATGCGCGTGGTCGCCGTCGCCACCCCCGGTCACACCTTCACCCACCTCTCCTATGCGCTCGTCGAGGTGGCCGAGGGCAGCGAGCTCGACCTCGACGCCTCGGCTGGGGTGTTTTCGGGCGGTTCTTTGCTCTTCGGGGCGACCGGCCGCCCCGACCTGCTCGGCGAGGAGCACACCGAGGAGCTCAGCCGCCGGCAGCACGCGTCGGCCCACCACCTCACGCAACTGCTCCCGGACGCCGCTGACGTCTACCCCACCCACGGGTTCGGGTCGTTCTGCGCCGCCACCCAGAGCGACGCGACCGAGTCGACTATCGGTGAGGAGAAGACCGTCAACCCGGTGCTCACCCAGGACGAGGAGACCTACGTCCGCGAGCTGCTCGAGGGTCTCGGCGACTTCCCGGCGTACTACGCGCACATGATGCCGGCCAACGCCGCGGGCCCGCCTGCGCCCGATCTGACCGCACCCTCGGTTGCCGACCCCGCGGAGCTGCGGCGCCGCATCGAGGACGGCGAGTGGGTCGTGGACCTGCGCAACCGCACGGCCTTCGCCGCCGGGCACGTCGCCGGCAGCTTTAACTTCGGGATCGAGGGGAAGTTCTCCACCTACCTCGGCTGGCTGATTCCCTGGGGGACGCCACTCACGCTCCTCGGTGAGACGGCCGACGACGTCGCCCAGGCCCAGCGCGAGCTGGTCCGCATCGGCATCGACCGCCCGGTCGCGCACGCGACCGGCGCCCCCGAGGAGTGGGCCGACGAGCTGTCGTCGTTCGCCACCGGCGTCTTCGCTGACCTCGCCCAGGTGCGCCCCCACCGTGAGGTGGTCGTGCTCGACGTACGGCGTGAGGAGGAGTTCGCCGCGGCGCGGATCGACGGTGCCGTCAACGTGCCCCTGCACGAGCTGCTCGACCGGGTCGACGACGTCCCGTCGGGCGAGGTGTGGGTGCACTGCGCGAGCGGCTACCGCGCCTCGGTGGCTGCGTCGCTCCTCGACGCCTCCGGACGCACGGTCGTCGCGATCGACGACTCGTTCGACAATGCCACCGAAGTGGGTCTGCACCTCGTCGGCCCCGACGCGTGACCACGGTCGCCGTCGCGATCCTGGCCGGTTCCCTGATCGGGCTCAGCCTGGGTGCGCTCGGCGGGGGTGGCTCGATTCTGGCCGTCCCGGTGCTGGTCTATGCCCTCGGGCAGAGCCCTGCGCAGGCCACCACTGGATCGTTGGTGGTGGTCGGAGTGACCTCGCTGATCGGGACCGTCACTGCCTATCGCGACGGCCACGTGCTGCTGCCCCGGGGTGTCGGCTTCGGGGCCGTCGCCCTCGGCGGTGCCGTGGTCGGCGCCAAGGCCTCCGCTCACGTGCCCGAGCCAACCTTGCTCGCCAGCTTCGCGGCACTGATGCTCGTGGTCGCCGCAGTCATGGCGGTGCGTCTCGTGCGCGGCGAGCAGCACCACGACCGGCGCGGGACGTTGGACGACCCGATCATCACCTTCAGCCCGACGTTCGCCTGCCGGTGCCCCCGCGCCCTCAAGGTGCTGATCACGGCCACCGTGGTCGGCCTTCTCACCGGCTTCCTCGGCGTCGGCGGCGGCTTCCTCGTCGTCCCCGCACTTCTGCTCGCGCTCGCCCTCCCGATGGAGTACGCCGCCGGCACCTCCTTGGTCGTCATCACCATGACCAGCGCCGTCGCCCTCGTCGTCCGCGCCGGCGCCGGCGTCTCCCCCGACTGGTGGATCGTGCTGGTCCTGACTGCGGCCTCGGCCATCGCTGCGCTGGCCGGCGCACGGCTCGCGGACCGCAGCGACGCCCGTCGACTCCAGCTCGCCTTCACCGTCCTCGTGCTCGGCGTTGCGGTCTACACCGCGGTCCGCGCCTTCCCCGCCCTCGTCTGAACCGATCGAAAGTGACCTCCATGTCCACGACGCACCCCCGCCACGCCGCCGCCCCCGAGCCCGACCTCGGCTACCGACCGGGCCCGCTCGGACGCCTCGGTGTCGCGGTCACCCGCCACGCCCGTCTCACCACGGTCGTGTGGCTGCTGGTGATCGTCGGCCTCGGTGCCTTCGCCCCCCGCGTCGAGTCCGAGCTCTCCGGGGCCGGGTGGCAGGCGGACGGTTCTGACTCCGTCACCGCCCGCGAGCTCGCCCAGGAGCACTTCGGCGGCAACGCCTCGACAGCGATCCAGGTCGTGGTGCACTCGACCGACGGACCGCTCACCTCCCCTGGGGGGCAGGAGGTGCTCGCGAGCGCGACCGCTCTGCTCGAGGAGGACTCGCGCATCGCCGAAGTGGTCCAGCCCCAACCCGGCGCCACCCTGAGCGAGGACGGCACCACAGCGGTCCTGCTGGCCGGGGCGAACGCCGACCCCAACGACATGGTGCGCGTCGCCGACGACCTCAAGGGGCCGCTGCAGGATCTCTCCACTCCGGGGATCCAGGTGAACCCGACCGGCGCCTCGCTGCTCTGGTCGGACTTCAACGAGGCCAACCTGTCCGCGATGCTGAAGTCCGAGCTGTACTCGTGGCCGGTGACGCTGGCGATCCTGGTGCTGGCTTTCGGCGCGCTGGTTGCCGCCGGCCTTCCACTGATCCTCACGCTCGCAGGGCTCGTCGCGTCGGCCGGATCCCTGGTGCTGATCAACCAGTTCGTGCCGGTCTCCATCTGGGCGATGAACTTCGCCATGATGTTTGCCCTGGCCCTCGGCATCGACTACGCGCTGTTCATCGTGGTCCGTTACCGCGCCGCCCGGGCCCGAGCCGGCAGCACCCCGCAGAGCGCGATCGCCGAGACCATGGACACCGCCGGCAAGGCCGTCCTCCTATCCGGAGCGACCGTCCTCATCTCGCTCTCCGCAGTGATGCTGGTGCCCTCCCCCGCCTTCCGCTCCATGGCCGGCGGCATCATGCTCTCCGTCGTCTTCGTGCTCGCAGCCACGCTCACCCTGCTGCCTCTGGTGCTCGCGAAGCTGGACCACCGCATCAACAACCTCTCGCTCCCCTGGTCCCGCACCGGCGAGCACCGCTCCCCCAAGCTCGCCGCATGGGGCGAGCGCCTCTGGAAACGCCCCGTCGCCTTCGGCCTCGCCGCACTCGTCGTGCTCCTGGCCCTGGCCGCCCCCGTCATCGGCCTGAACACCGCGATGCCGTCCATCAAGGTGCTGCCCGAGGACTCCTCGGCCCGCGTGGGCTACGACCTGGTCCAGGAAGCCTTTGGCGACGGTGCCCCCGGCACCCTGACGATCGTGGTCGACAAGTCCGACACGCAGACCGCTTCGGCGGTCCTGGCCGACGACCCCGGCATCGCCGGCGCGATGCCCGCCATCCCAGCCAGCCACGGGTCGCCCTACGCCCTGATCCAGGCGGTGCCGACCGTCGACCCCTCCGACCCCGCGCTCAGCGACACCGTCGACCGGCTCCGCGCCGACCTGCCCTCATCGGCGTACGTCGGAGGAGCCGCGGTCGAGAACCTCGATCTCAAGACCCAGCTCGACGACTCCACCCCATTGGTCATCGGCGTCATCCTGGCGCTCGGCTTCCTGCTGCTGCTCATCGCCCTCCAGGCGCCACTGATCGCTCTGCTCGGGACGCTGGCCAGCCTGCTCTCGACCGCCGCCGCCTTCGGTGTCGCGCGCCTGGTGTTCCAGGAGGGATGGGGTGCCGGATTCATGGGCTTCGAGTCCCAAGGCTTCCTCGACGCCTGGGCGCCGGTCTTCTTCTTCGCGATGATCTTCGCGATCGCGATGGACTACACAGTCTTCCTGCTGGCCTCGGCCAAGGAGCACTTCGAGCACTCCGGCGACCCGAGGGACGCGATGGTCGGGTCGCTGGCCCACTCCGGCCGGGTCATCTTCGCGGCCGGCGCCGTCATGGTCGCGGTGTTCTTCACCTTCGCCCTCTCCGGTCCGCTGCCTCCCAAGGAGATGGGCATCGTGCTCGGTATCGCCGTGCTACTCGACGCGTTCCTGGTCCGGCTCGTGCTGCTGCCGGTGCTGCTCCGCCTCACCGGAAGGGCCGCCTGGTGGGCACCACGCTGGCTGACCCGGGCGCTGCCCGACATCCGCTTCTCCCACAGCTGAACGGAGACCACCTCATGTGCCGAGCAGTCCGATGCAAGACGTGCGGCCGGACCACGTGGTCCGGCTGCGGCCAACACATCGCGAGCGTCAAGGCGCGGGTTCCCGCTGCACAGTGGTGTCCCGGCGAGCATGGCAAGACCGGCCCGAGCGAATCCAGCAACAATCCCGGCTTCGTGCGAAGGATCTTCGGCCGGTCCTGACTGCGATCGTGGCTCAAGTCCGCGGCGGTCCCCGCGGCAACGCCAGTCACCGCGACCATGTGCTCGAAACAGGAAAGGACTAGACGGAGCAGGCCCGGGCTCTCTACTCACGCGCCGAGGGTCGTGGAGCTCCGAGCACACCTCACTGGCATGCGAAGCGCTACTCGCAACCACAAGCAGACCGTCAATGACTCCCGACCCCGAACTGACTCGCTGGACCGCAGCGGCAATCAGGTGAGGCCTTGGGCACACGAGGCCCCACGGCGGCCCCATCGTCATTTCAAGGGACGTTTCCGCAGGTCAATGCACGTGTCCTACGCTCTGTTACGACATCTGATTCAGGAGATCACAGGCCGAGCATCACTGGCGTGCCCGGGATGTCACCGGCGATCAGCGCCGCCAGCGGTGTGGCGATGTCACGGGGTGAGAACAGGTCGGTGCCGCCGTATTCGGCGATGTCTTCGTGCCGCCACCATCGCATCCCGCTGATGTGTTCGGCGGCGAGGTCGTCATCGGACAGCGCGCCGTGGGGATCGAAGCGTGTGGTGCGGACGAGGAAGTAGTCGTTGACCACCCCGTCGTAGCCGTCCGCCTGGCTGGGGGCGGCGACCTCCTGGTGCCAGACGTGAGGCGGGTCGGCGTCCATGACAAGCCCCGTCTCCTCGTGCAGCTCCCGACGCAGTGCCGCCAGCGGCAGTTCACCGGGCTCGATGCCGCCGCCGGGGGCCGCCCATACGCCCGTTGCACCCATCGGGACAGCTGGATGCGGGACGCTGAAGCGGCACAGCAGGACACGGTCATCATCGGCCAGGATGACCGCCCGCACGGCACGTCTGAGCCTCGCCGTGGCAGGCGTCTCGTTCATATGTACAGATCCTCAGGGCGGCAGCGGCAGTGCCGCAAGCAGAGGCTGAACGCGCCGACGCTTCCATACCACGGCGTCACTTCAA
>CAWIWO010000006.1:0-26759 GCA_963839835.1 uncultured Actinomycetota bacterium | reverse complement strand
CGGTTGAGCCTGTCGAAACCCCTCGGGTGAAGGACACACTCTTCGGTCCGGAACCGGTGAGCGACGACTTCGTCGACGGCTCGTCCGCCGCTGGCCCTCGAGATGTTGAGGCGGCCGCCGACTCCCGGGTTGCTGGGGGCGACTCCCGGGTTGTTGAAGCCGACTCCCGGGTTACTGAGGAGGGCCGTCAAGGCCCGTCTCGAAGCACTCGAAGCACCCGGGCCCACGACGACCGAGCCGAAGACCTCGAGACCAAGGACACCCACGGAGCAGAGGCCCGCGAGGTCCCGGCCAAGGTGACCCGCGAGGCCCACACCTCCGCCGAGCTCCTGGAGAAGATCACCGGCAACGCGATCGACAGCCCCCTCTGCATGACCTGCGGCACCAAGATGCGCCCCGCCGGCAGCTGCTACGTCTGCGAAGGCTGCGGCAGCACCTCCGGCTGCAGCTGAGCCAGCACCACACAGGAACCGCCGGCCCGCCACCCTCCAGGCGGGCCGGCGGTTTGGTGTTGTTGACGGTTGGAGCGTTCTGATCCGTAGTCAGATCGTCCCACGTGCACACTCAGGTCTTGGGAACGACTGGCTCGCCGCAGTCGGACATTGCAGGGTGTCGATCGGCTCGGAAGTATGTCCCTCCTCGCCGCAGTGCTCGCACACCCAGGCTTGCTCCGCCATGAACACACTCCTCCCGGCTGAGAGATTTCCAGCATGACGAATACCAGCCGTCCTGGTGGGATCGCCGCGCTGCTCGCGCTCGACCTAGACCCGTGACGAGGTACCACTGGCACCTGCAGCAAGATTTCTACTCCGCGATGTCGCAGAGCCGATGGCCCGTTCGACGTACGGATGAGCAAGGCACCGATGATCGGGTGCAGAACCCCGACGGGTGAGGCCACCGAGAAGCGGGGCCCGAGGACAAGGAGCTAGAGATGCCGCGATTCATGGGTTTCGTGAAGATGGAAGAGGGACAAGGCGCGCCGCCGAAGGCGCTGTTCGAGGCGATGGACGAGTACATCGGGGAGCAGCGCCGCCGCGGGCAGGTTCCTCGACGGGGGCGGGCTGTACGGCACCGAGGACGCCGTGAACTTCGTCGTGCGCAAGGGCGAGATCACCCGCGTCGACGGTCCGTACGCCGAGGCCAAGGAGGTCGTCGGCGGTTGGGCGATCATGCAGTACGACACGCTCGAGGAGGCCGTCTCCGACCAGGAGAAGTTCGCCGAGCTGCACGCGAAGTACTGGCCCGAGGTCTCGATGGTGGCCACGCTGCGGCAGATCCCCGACGAGGCGCCCGAGCCTGCTGCCGACTGAGTCGACGGGAGGTGGGCTCTAGGCTGGCCGAGTGCCGGCCGAGCCCACCACCGTCGACGCGATCACCGCGACCTGGCGTGACGAGTCGGCCCGCCTGGTCGGCGCGCTGACCAGGATGACGCGCGACGTCGGGCTGGCCGAGGACCTGGCCCAGGACGCGCTCGTGTCCGCGCTGGAGCAGTGGCCCACCGCGGGCATCCCCGGCAACCCGGGCGCCTGGCTGATGACGGCTGCCAAGCGGCGCGCCATCGACCACTTCCGTCGTACGGACACGCTGCGCCGCAAGACCGAGCTGCTCGGCGCTGACCTGCGGGAGGAGGACGGCATGCCCGATCTCGACTCCCAGGTCGACCACATCGAGGACGACGTCCTCCGGCTGGTCTTCCTGTGCTGCCACCCCTCGCTCACGCCCGACTCGCGGGCGGCGCTGACCTTGCGGCTCGTGGGCGGGCTGACCGCGGCGGAGATCGCGCGCGGGTTCCTGACCACCGAGTCGACGATGCGGCAGCGGATCTCGCGGGCGAAGAAGACGCTGAGCGAGGCGCGGGCGGAGTTCGAGCTGCCGACGGGCGAGGACCGCGTACGGCGGCTGGACGACGTGATGGCGGTGATCTACCTCGTCTTCAACGAGGGGTACTCCGCGACCGCCGGCGAGGACTGGATGCGTCCGGAGCTGGCCAACGAGGGCATGCGGCTGGCCCGCCTGCTCGCCGACCTGGCGCCCGACGAGCCCGAGGTGCTCGGCCTCCAGGCGCTGCTGGAGATCCAGGGGTCGCGCATGCCGGCACGCCTCGACGCCGACGGGCAACCGGTGCTGCTCGAGGCGCAGGACCGGTCGCGCTGGGACCCGCTGCTGATCAAGCGCGGCCTGGCGGCCCTGGAGAAGGCGGAGCTGCTGGCCGCGCGGGGTCGACCGGTCGGGCGGTACTTCCTGCAGGCCTCGATCGCGGCGCAGCACGCCCGGGCCCAGCGCGCCGAGGACACCAACTGGCGCCGGATCGCCGTCCTGTACGACGTGCTGGCCGAGGCCGCGCCGGGACCGGTCGTCGAGGTCAACCGCGCCGTCGCGCACGGACGGGCGTACGACGCCGGCGCGGGACTTGCCGTCCTCGAGGAGGTCGACCCCGCGGCGCTCGGCGACTCGCCGCTCATCCCGAGCGTCCACGGCGACCTGCTCGAGCGCGCCGGGCTGCACGCCGACGCCGCCGAGGCGTTCGACCAAGGCGGCGACGCGTACGCAGAACGAGGGGGAGCGGGCGGTGCTGCAGCGCCGGGCCGAGGAGAACCGAGCCCTGGCGTCCAGGTGATCTGACTACGAGTTTGGCTTTTCCCTTCCTCGGGCGATATGAATGGTGCTAGTTTCATCAGCACCATGTACTGGTCACTGGATCCGGACTCCCCGCTCGCGCTGCACGCGCAGATCGCGGGTTCCGTACGTCGGGGCATCGCGGCGGGGGAGCTGGCCGAGGGCGATCGGCTCCCGCCCGCCGCGGAGCTCGGCGAGGCGCTGGGCGTGGACCGCAACACCGTGCTGGCGGCGTACCGGGGCCTTCGCGACGAGGGCGTCCTGGAGTTCAGGCGCGGGCGAGGGGTGCGCGTGGCTGCCGGTGCCGTGGCCCCGGCCGACCTCGGCGAGGCCATCCGCTCGCTCGTCGCCCTCGCCGAGTCGCACGGCTACCAGCGCAAGGAACTCATCCGACTGATGGAGGAACACGCATGAAGACCACGGACGTCTACAGCTCGCACAGCACGAACTGGCCGGTCGTGGTGCTGACCGTCGTCCTCGCGGTTCCCCTCGCCGGCCTCTCCCGCCCCGCCGGCGGTCCACCCGTCGACGCCGGGTGGGTGGTTGCACTGCTGGCTCTGGTCGTCGTCGTGGTCGTCGGCGTCCTGACGGCCACCAGCCTTCGCGTCACCATCGGCCAGGGAGGAGTCACGGCACGGTTCGGGACACTAAGGCTCCCTCGCTTCCGCTACCCGATCGAGTCGATCGCCAGCGCTCGGCCTGCGACGATCCGTCCGTGGGCGACGCCGGGCATCTTCTGGACCCACCGCGAGGGCCTGCGCCTCGCCCTCCGGGGTGGCCCGGCCGTGCGGCTCACTCTGCGGAGCGGACGGCGCGTCACTGTGGGAGTGGATGACTCGGCACTGGCGCTCAAGGCGCTGGAGCGCGCCGGGGCGTCGGACGTCGTTGCCTAGGCCGACTTGGCCAAACGTGGCTCTGTCGCGCCGAGTTCGTTCAGCAGTGCGGCCCAGCCGTGCTCGGTCACCACGACGATGTCGCCGTCGAACGCGTCGGTGAGGTGGTTGCTGTAGCGCCAAGCCGTGGCCCATGTCCCTTCGATGGAGGTCCACACGTTGAAGCCTGGCCGGCCGATGATCGTCACGACGATCGTGCGTTGGTCCTGACGCCTCGGCGGGATCGGCAGGGTCTGCATCTCGTCGTGCAAGCGGTGTGACAGCTCGTACCAGTCGTCCTGCGCCGCCGTCAGGTCGAGGCGCCGTACGGCGAGGATGCGTTGGTGGGTGGCCGGTTGGTCCACCACGACGAGGGTGACCGAGTCCGGCGTGATCGCCGTGCGCTGCACGACCTCGTCCATGAGCTGTTGCACGTTTCGAAGCTGGAGATCTGCCAGTGACATGGCGGGAGTGTTGCTCCACAAGGCTGCGAACGCATCTCGCAATCCACAGGCTCGAAGTTGTCCGTTGCCGAGCCTGGGCTGGTGACCCAAGGTCGCGGCATGGGATACACGACAGACTTCCTCGGCCACATCGACATCGAGCCCGCCCTCAACGAGCACGAGCAGGCGTACCTGGCGGCGTTCGGTCACGCTCGTCACTTCGACCGCCCCGGAGGACCGTACGTCGTCCCGGGCAATCCGTTTGCCGACGATCGCGAAGGCGTCGACGTCGACAGCTACAACCGCTCCGGCGAGGGGAAGCCGCAGCTCCACTGCGGCTGGATTGTGTCCCCGGATGGGTGTTGCCTGAGCTTCGACGGCACCGAGAAGTTCTATGAGCCCGTGCGGTGGCTGCGCTACCTGATCGAGCACTTCCTGGTGCCGGGTGCTCACGCCGCATCTTCGGGGCTGCCGGTCTTCGAGGCAGTTCACCTTCGACCACAGGCTCGACGGATTGATCGTCGCCTGTCGTCGCGACACCAGGCGGCTGTTCGCGATCTGCGTGGATGACAGCGTCGTACGGGAGAAGACGCTCGTGGAGGGTGACGACGGGTATCGCGGACGACCACGGCTTCCCTACGAGGAGGCCATCGACGACTGGCGAGATGAGCTCGCCGAGCTCAGGCGCGGTGGTCGTGGGCCCATCTCTCGAGGCCTCCTGAACCAGGGATAGAACGTAGGACCGCGTGGGGGCGAACACCGTTGAGAACACCGCCGAGGTGGTGTGGTTACTGATGGCGCTGCGCTCCTCGGGGAAGTGCCCCCGGATATCCGATGGGGCCTTGTATTCGAACATATGATCGTCTAAAGTGGTCTCAATCGAACCAGCCCCCCTGAACTGACCAGATGTTTGGGCGTTCCCTTCGAAGGGTGTGGGCTGTGAGCGTTCTCGTCGAATCCGCGGTGGAGCCGGCAGTCGGCTGCCTCGGCGCGGGCGGACGCGGCTCTCGCGGCGATGGACCGCGCGGTCGACGACCTGTTCGAGGCGATCGGTGAGGGCGTGCCCGCGGACGACTGCGAACGAGTGCTCACTGCGCTGGAACGCCACGACCGGCGAGTGGCTGGCCTCCGGCTGAAGGTGGTCTCGAAGGCGGAGCAGTCCGAGGCACCGCGTGGAGCTGGCTTCGCCTCCACCGAGGCCTGGGTAGCGCAGCGCACGCGCACGCCTCGTTCGACTGCCGCCCGGCAGGTGGCCTTGGCGACCGAGCTGGAGTCTGGTCACGATCGTGACCAGCGCGGCCCTGGACGACGGGCTCGTCTCCGCCTCGCATGCCGCGGTGATCGTCGCAGCGTCTCGGGACCTACCGGCGTCCGTGACGCCTGACCAGCGAGAGCTCGTCGAGCGGCGACTGGTCGAGGAGGCGCAGCGGCTCGATCCCGATCAGCTACGGCGTCGTGCTCGGCGGGTGCTGGAGACGGTCGAGCCAGATCAGGCGGTCGTCGACGCACACGAAGACCGGCTCGTGCGCGACGAGGAGGAGGCTGCGCGCGAGAAGTGCGCGCTGACCCTGCACGACAACGGCGACGGCACCACGAGCGGTCACTTCGTCGTGCCGACACTTGCGGCGGCGATGCTCCGCAAGGTGATCGAGTCGATGACCGCGCCCCGACGGATGCGGCTCGGCGCACGGCAGCTGGGCTCGGTGCAGGAGCCGGTGACCTTCGACTGGCGCAAGCGCCGCGGACTTGCCTTCGCAGAGCTGCTCGAGCGGCTTCCCGTCGACCATCTCCACCCCAAGACCGCGGCCACCGTGGTGGTCACCATCGACCACGCGGCGCTGACCGAGGCGCTCAAGGTCGCTCGGCTCGACACCGGCGACGTGATCTCGGCAGGGGAGGCGCGGCGGCTGGCCTGCGGGTCGGGGATCCTCCCGGCGGTGCTCGGCGAGCGGTCGGTGCCAATCGACCTCGGCCGGGAGAGCCGGTTGTTCTCCGAGGCGCAACGAGTGGCCGCCGGACTGAACCACGACACCTGTGCGGCCGACGGGTGCGAACGGCCCTACGCCTGGTGCGAGCTCCATCACCGAGATCCCTGGTCTCGTGGAGGACGGACCGACCTGCGCGACGCGGTGCCGCTCTGTCACTGGCACCACAAACGGATACATGACCAGAGCTACCGTCACTCCAACCAGCCCGACGGCAGCATCACCTTCCGGCGGCTGCGGACGTGAGCGGCCGCAGGTCAGCCCAGAGCGGGGTCGAGCTCGGCGTACCGGTGGAACCACGGCTGCGCCTCCTCGAGCTGCGCGGCGAGGCGGAGCAGGAGACCGTCCGAGGCGAGCGGGCCGACGAACTGGACGCCGAGAGGAAGGTTCTTGGCCGTCCAGTGCAGCGGCACGCTGATCGCCGGGCGGCCGGTGAGGTTGGCCAGCTGTGTGTACGGCACCCAGCCGAGGTTGTCGGAGATGAGCTGCTCCAGGATCCCGGTGGCGTTGAGGAGCTTGCCGGCCCGCACCTTGGCGATCACGCGCGATGCCGCCTGCAGAGGTGCTGCCGTGGCGATGGAGCCGACCTCGAGGGGCGGCTTGGCCAGCGTCGGGGTGAGGAAGAGGTCGTAGCGCGCGTGGAAGTCGTCGAGCGCGCGGATGTAGTCGTTGATGTGGTCCAGCGCGTGGAAGAGGGCGCCGACGCCGGCGGCGCGACCGATCTCGGCGACGGCCAGCGAGTCGGGCTCGAAGGAGCTGTCGCCGACGCCCAGGCGCTCCTTGATGGCGCTGATCTGCCCGTGCAGCTGGGCGAACCAGATCGTCAGGAAGTCCCTCGCCAGCGCCTCGTCGTCGTGGGGCGGGGACACCTCCTCTACCTCGTGACCGAGCTCGGTCAGCAGCGCGGCGGTCCTCTCGACGGCGGCGATCGCCTCCGGGTCGGGGTCGGCGTTGATGGCCGAGGAGTAGGAGTAGCCGATGCGCAGCTTGCCGGGAGCTTCGCCGAGGGTCGGCAGGAACGGTTCCGGCTTCCGGGCGACGTACGCCGCGTAGCGCTCGGGGGCGCCGGCGATCGCGTCCACCAGGCCGGCGCTGTCGCGCACCGTGCGCGAGACCACTCCTTGCGTGCCCATGCCGAAGATCGACTCGCTGGTCTGCGGGCCGTACGGCGTGAACCCGCGACTGAGCTTCAGGCCGACCAGGCCGTTGCACGCCGCGGGGATGCGGACCGAGCCGCCGCCGTCGTTGGCTCCCGCCGCCGGGACGATGCCGGCGCCGACCGCTGCGCCGGAGCCGCCGGAGGAGCCACCAGGGGTGTGGTCGAGGTTCCACGGGTTGCGGGCCGTGCCGAGGAGCTTGTCCTCGGTGATGCCCTTGGCGCCGAACTCCGGGGTGTTGGTCTTGCCGAAGATGACCAGTCCCGCGTCGAGGAAGCGCTGCGTCACCACCGCGTGCTCGGTGGCCACGTCGCTCTCCAGCGAACGGGAGCCGCTGGTGGTGGCGAAGCCGGCGTACTCCTGGGCGAGGTCCTTGACCAGGAACGGCACTCCGGCGAAGGGGCCCTCGAGGTTCTCCTTCACCCGCGCGTCGGCGACCTCGGGGAGGGGGCGGACGATCGCGTTGAGCTTCGGGTTCACCTGGTCGGCACGCTGCCGGGCGAGATCGAGCAGCTCCGCAGCGGTGACCTCCTTCTCGGCCACGAGGCGGGCGAGGGTGGTGGCGTCGGAGGTCAGGTACTCGTCGAGGTTCACCGCCGGAGTCTAGGGCTCGACCCTGGTGGCCACCTCGATGAGTGCAGGCAACGCCTGCTCGTCCGCGGGCAGCCAGGGCACGGACGCCAGCGCGTCGAGGGTGAGCCATCGGACGGCGTCGTGGGTCTCGCCAGGAGTGGGCTCTCCGCTCGTGATCTCTGCCGAAGAACAGGCTGAGCTCGAGAGCATCGTTGATCGGCCACGCGCCGAGCTCGCTGCCCACCTCTGATCTCGACGGCGAGCTCCTCGCGGATCTCCCGCACGAGCGCCTCCGGCGGCGACTCGCCGTCCTCGACCTTGCCGCCCGGGAACTCCCACCTGCCGGCGAGCTCGGCCGGCCGGGACCGGCGCGCGGCGAGGACCAGCGTGGGCTGGGACAGGGAGTCGACGATGATCGCGCCCACCACGGGTTCCGCATCCAGCCCTCCACCGCGCGACTAGACCAATGCTGACAGCCTGTGGACGCCTGGCTATCCAAGGAGTCTGCCGCGGACCTACTTTCAGCAGGCGGCGAATCTGTGGATTGGTGTGGAGCCTTGTGATTTCTCGACGTGGTCGCGTACGCGCGAGCCTGCTGGTCCTTCTGCTGACGGTGCTCACGGTGGGTCCCCTCTCACCGGCATGGTCGGAGACCACCTTCACCGTCTCGGGTGTGGTCTCCACCAACCTCGGACCCATCCATGACGCCGAGACCAACCAGGTCCTGGTCTGGGACAACTACGGTGACATCGTCGCCGATCCGGCGATCGCCCCTGATGGCAGCTACACGGTCCAGCTGCCGGCGGGCACCTACAGCTTCTCGTACCACGCAGCCATCGGTGATCCTGTCGACGGCAACTACCAGTCGGATCTCCAGACGACTCGCCGCGACGTCCAGGTCTCGGGGAACCGAACCCTGGACGTCTTCGACGACGAACCCCAGCTTCTGGTGCACCTACGAGACGCTCACGGCCAGCCCGCTGCCGGCCGGGTCGAGCTCTACTGTCGCCACGACGTCTACGACTGGCCGTCCAGGGACGGCGGCGATCCGACTTTCGTCGTGCACGCCACGTACTCCAACGCCAGCGGCACCGGCGACCTCGAGGTGCACGGCTATCCCGCGGTGCAGGGGAGCGGGGACGAAGGATGCGAGCTGACTGTCTACCCGGCCGACGGAACGTGGCAGTACTTCGACATCACGCTTTCCGACCCTGTCACCAACGACATCACCGTCAACATCCCGGACGCGGTGACCGTCCAGGGCCACATCGCCACCCCACGTGGTGATTCGACGAACTGGAGCGTCCTTGCCACCAACGCGCAAGGACGGCCCGTGGCCGGGCCGACGACCTTCCCCGCCGGCGGCGACTACACCCTGCGACTGTCCCCGGGCACCTACACCCTGGAGTTCAACGCCAGCTCGGACGACGAGTGGATGGTTCTCCGCAAGAGCGTGACGGTCGTCGGCAACGCGACGGTCGACGGAGAGACCGAGGGCGTCCCGGTCACCGTGCATCTCGTCGACTCCCAGGGGAATCCGGTGACGGGCCGCGTGGAGCTGCAGTGCTCGGAGTTCCTCCCCGCACACAACAGTGTCTACAGCTACCTGATCTCGAGGGCTTCCGGGACCGGGCAGGTCACGGTGTCAGGGGTGCCGAAGTCGGACACCTGGGAGGACTGTCGACCTGGGCTACTTCGACGCGGACGGCAACTCTCCAGTACTTCGACGGCTACCGGGTCCCCATCAGCGCCACGGGAACCAACGAGTTCACCATTGTCACGCCGGCCGGGCCGGTGATCCACGGAGATCCTCACGCAAGCGTCGACCAGGACGGCGTCGAGGACATCGTCGAGGCACAGGCTCCGAACAACGGCGACGGGAACGGTGACGGGACGCCGGACGCCCAGCAAGCGCACGTCTCCTCGCTGCCCGGGAACGGTGACGCGCCCGGTGACGGAGTGCCGTACGTGACTGTGGCCGGTCCGGGAGGGTCGACCCTCACCGATGTCAGCACGATGGACCCTGCCGACGCGACGACCCCGGCGCCGGCCGGAGTGACGCTCCCGGCGGGCCTGGTCGCGTTCAAGCTCGACGGGATCCCCAACGGGTCGACCCAGACCGTCTCCATGTACATGGGCTCCACGGCAGGCATCAACGGCTACGCCAAGTACAACGCACAGACGCCACACGTGGACCACGTTGCCCAGCAACCGGGTACAGGTGCTGGAGGACCGGGTCGACATCTCGCTGACCGACGGGGGCATCGGCGACGACGACGGCGTGGTGAATGGCTCGATCAGCGACCCGGGCGGGTTCGCCAAGGTGGTCGCGACGGGCGACACAGCTGCCGCCTGTGGTGACCGGGAGGGCGACCACTCGACCGAACGCAGCCGGGTGGTACCGGTCCGACGTCCGGATCGACTGGACTGCTTCTGATCCATCGGGGGTCAAGACGCAGCCCGTGGACACCGTCGTCTCGACCCAGGGTGCTATCGTGTCACGGCGACGTCACCACTGGTCTGCGACAAGGCACCCTTCTCCCAACTGTGGTCGGGGGACCCTGACGGGACTGAAGATCGACAAGACGGCGCCGACGTTGTCGGTCGGAGGCGTGACGCGATGGTGCGACGTACACCTTGGGCTCGGTGCCGAGCCCGAGCTGCCGCGCCACTGACGCCCTCTCCGGCCTGAGTGGTCGCGTGCCAGGGGGGCGGTATCCGGTGGGAACTCTGCCGGAGTCGGTCAGTTCACCTACACCGCCGGCGCTGCCGACAAGGCCGGCAACGTGCGGTTGCTGACCACGAGGTATCGGGTCGTCTACCGGTTCGACGGGTTCGCCCAGCCCATCAACGACCCCGGTCCGCCGACCAGCGTGTTCAAGGCTGGGTCGACATTGCACGTCCCGTTCACGCTGAAGCGCAGCAACGGGCAGCCAGCGACGCCGAGCTCAAAGCCTGTCTGGATCTCGCCGTCGCGTGGTGCTCGGACAACGTCGCCGGTGAACGAGCAGGTGTCGAACGCTAAGGGGACCGCAGGCGCCAGCTTCGTGCTGGTGAACGGCGTCTGGACCTTCGACTGGTCGACCAAGGGTGTGGCTGCTGGCTACCTGTACCGGATCGGCGTGCGTCTCGACGACGGCACCACCCACTACGCGACCGTGGGCGTGCGCTGACCCACAAGACAGACCGTCAGCTCACGAACCGCCGAGCGCTCGGGCCAGCAACACCTGGCGCGTGCCGACACCTGTCTTGGCCAGCACTGCGTTCACCTGGTCGTGCACGGTGTGCTCGGAGACCGAACGCTGCGTCGCGATCGCCTTGTTGTCCAGGCCGAGGCTGAGCAGCTCGAGGACGGCGGTCTCGCTGACGCGACAGGCCGCACGCGCGTGCGTACAGGTCGAGCCGCTCTGCCGGCGTGCAGGTCTCGATGGTCACCGCGATCTGCTGGGCCTCGAGGCGCGACGCCCGCACCGTCAGCCACGAGCTGCCGCCCACCCGGACGCGCGACCACGGTGCGTCCGCGGAGTCGGGGGACGGGCCGAGCGGCCCGGCGAGCAGGGCCGCGCCCACGTTGTACGCCGCCGCGGGGACAGGTGGCATCGGCTCGTCGGGCGGGTTGAGCTCGAGCAGGGTCCGTGCCGCTGCTGCGGTCTGGCCGGAGACCCGGAGCTCGTCGTCGAGCACGACGACGGCGGGACCCGAGGCGGGCGAGCCACCCCGTTGCTCGGCGAAGGTGCGGGCCACGGATCGCCGCAGGGCCGGGGTGAGGACCGAGGGGACGTTCGCGAGGAGCCCGACCTCGGCGGGGGTGAACGGGGCCGACGTACGCCACAGCTCGACGAAGCCCCAGCAGCCGCTCCGGTCGCCCAGGGGCACCATCACCGTGTCCACCACCCCGAGGGTGCGCAGGAGCGCTGCCCACTCCGTGGCAGGCGCCGACGAGCCGGACAGTGCCTCGGCTCCCGAACCGGCATCCAGGACCGTGTCCCAACGGACGTGGGGCGTGCGGTACCGCAGGGAGATCAGTGCGGGCAGCCGGTCCCATGCCAGTCCCGGGATGTCGGCCAGCGGGGAGGTGGCGATGCGGGTCACCGGGTCGGTCAACGCGAACAGGTGTCCCTCGAAGCCGATCTCGCGGCGCAGGGTGGCCAGGACCTCCAGCCTGAGCTGCTTGGAGTCGGCGTCGTCGCGGCAGGCGGTCTCGACCCGATGGAGGAGCTCCGCCGTGCTCGACACCTTGCCACCCTAGGGGGACAGGATCCCCCGTCCCGGGGATGTCGCCGGCTGCCGAAGGCCAAGACACTCCTCACATGGTGACCGTGCACATCGAGAACGACGTGGTGGACTTCGACTCCTGGAAGGCGGCGTTCGACAAGTTCGAGCGCTTCCGCCGCGATCAAGGCGTCCAGCGCTACCGGGTGAGCCGGGTGGTGGGGAACCAGAACCGGGTCGTCATCGACCTCGACTTCGAGGACATCGAGAGCGCGAAGGCCTTCCGGGTCGGCCTGGAGAAGATCTGGAGCACGCCGCAGTCCTCGCGCGAGCTGGTCGACCACGCGTCCGCCGTCCTGCTCGATGTCGTCGCTCATCAGAGCTGGACCTGACCGCCTCTCGGACACCACCAGTCACTCCATCCACTCTCGACAACCGAGACCTGCACTATCACTTGCGTCTCGTCTCGTGCAGACTGTGCCCGCTGGGGGCTCACCGAGGGATGGACACAGACAATGCGACGACCTGCTGGAAGGTGGGTGGCAGCGGCCACGGCCACCCTGCTGATTTCGCTCGGTCTCGGTGCGCCCGCGGACGCCGCAGGTGACAGCGAGACCCTCTGCGCCGGCCAGTCCGCCCCGCACATCTCCCCGGCGGGGAACAACGCGCCGGTGCTGGCCAACGACACCGGGCACGCGATCGCAGGAGGCTCCGCCGCGATCCGGGTGCTGGGCAACGACACCGACTCCGACGGCGACACCCTGTACGTCGTCAGCACCAGCGCCCCGCAGCGCGGGCTGGTCTGCGTCGACGGCGACGGCACCCTGGAGTACTCGGCCGGTTACTCCGCCTCCAACTACACCGACACCTTCGCCTACGGCGTGACCGACGGCGACCGCTACGTCACGGCGACGGTGACCATCACCGTCGAGGGGGTCAAGTCGATGCGGGCCTCCCTGGTCCACCGGCTGCAGCTGAAGAAGCACTCCAAGCGCGTGAAGCACAAGGCGAGCGTCTCGTTCCGCAACCCCAACCACCGGCTGATGGTGGTCCTGGCCGGCTCGCCGAGGAAGTCGCGGCCCTCGCTCACCCGGACCCTCGGCGCGGGCCAGACCGCGTCGTTCAAGACCAAGGACAAGCTGATCCAGTTCTTCGCCCTGGTCAAGGACCTCGACGGCACCTACGTGCTGACCAACCTCGGCATCCTGAACACCCGCACCGGGAGCCAGCGCGTCGTCACCGGCGACAACGCCTTCTTCCGCCAGCACCCCCAGGCCCGCGAGCTGCAGAGGCGCTGGCAGCGCCACTAGCCCGCGAGCCTAGGGTTTCGGGCAGGATGGGCCTGTGGCAGGACGTGCGCAGGAGGACGAGCAGCAGGGCGTGGTCTTCGCGGCCGACGCCGAGGGCAACCGGAGCACCTCTGCGGTCGGCCGCAGCGTCGTCGCGGACGCGCTGAGGTCGGTCGACCCGACCGGGGCGCGTGCGGCCGAGGGCGAGGCCAACTGGCGCTCGGGGTACGTCGAGCACTTCCGCCGCCTCGTCGAGGCCGGCCTGGCCTCGCCGCAGGCACCCGTCGACATCGCGCGCGACGGCCTGGCCTCGGTAGGCGGGCGGCTGCGCGTCGGTGGCGGAGTGGAGGACCTGCCGCTGGCCGACTGGCCCGAGTCGGGGCTGAAGCTGGACGGCGCCGAGGTCGTCGGCATCGGCGAACGGGTCGAGGAGCTGGTGCTGCCCTACCGCGGGGAGCGGCTGCGCGGCCCGGGCATCCGGCGGCGGATCGAGAAGTGGGTCGAGGCCGGCGTCGTGGAGCCCTCCGTCGCCGAGGCGATCGGCCTGGTCCTGGACAACCCGGAGTGGCTGCGGCTCGAAGGCCGCACCGTCGTCGTGCTCGGAGCAGGCTCGGAGATGGGCCCGCTGCCCTCGCTGATGCGCTGGGGTGCCCGCGTCGCCGCGGTCGACCTCGACCGGCCCGACATCTGGAAGCGCGTCCTGACCGTGGCCAAGGAGGGTGCCGGCACCCTGCTCGCGCCGACCCCGGCGGGTCGCGACGGTGCCCTGGACGAGGTGGCCGGCGTCGACCTGCTCACCGAGGTGCCCGCCGTCGAGCGCTGGCTCGGGGAGCTCCCCGGTCCGCTCGTGCTGGGCAACTACGTCTACGCCGACGGCGCCACGAACCTGCGTCTCTCGGTGGCCGTCGACGAGCTGACCACCAGGCTCCGCGCCGGGAGCGACGACCTGGCGCTGGCGTTCCTGGCCACCCCGACCGACGTGTTCGTCGTACCCGGGGAGGCGGTCGAGCAGAGCACCCGCAACTACGAGGACCGCCCGGCGCGGTCGAAGGCGCTCGGCCGGCCCTTGCGGACGCTGAGCGGCGGCCGGTTGCTGCGACGCCAGTACGTCGCCGGCACGAACCCCGGCATCAACGACTCGCTGGTGCCGCAGCAGGGCCCGAACTACGCCCTGGCCAAGCGGGTGCACCGCTGGCGGGCGACGACCGCTCGTCACGACGGCGCGCTGGTCTCGATGAACGTGGCCCCGCCCACCCGGACCAGGTCGGTGGTGAAGAACCGCGCGCTCGCGGCGGCGTACGCCGGGGCGCACCGGTTCGGCGTCGAGGTCTTCGACCCGTCGACCTCCAACGTGCTGATGGCCGCCCTGCTCGTCCACGACCTGCACACCGGCGGCGGGACCGGGGTGGGGGAGGGCCGCCACCCGTGGCAGGACGAGGCGTACGCCGCCTGCCACGGCGGCCTGTGGCGCACCGCCTACGCGCCGCGCAGCGCCCTCGGGCTGGCCGCGGTGCTCGGCTACGGCGCCACCCGGGGCTGAGGTGAGCACCGACGAGGGGGAGGCGCTGTCGACCGAGGAGTTCGACGCGTTCGTCGAGGGGATCGACTACCCGATGTTCATCGTCACCACGGTGGCCGACGGAGAACCGGCCGGCTGCCTGGTCGGGTTCACCACCCAGGCGAGCATCGACCCGCCGCGGCTGCTCGTCGCGCTGTCGGTGAAGAACCACACCTACCGCGTCGCACAGCGTGCCGAGCTGCTCGCCGTGCACGTCGTGGACTCCGACGAGGACGAGATCGCCCAGCTGTTCGGGGGTGAGACCGGCGACGAGGTCGACAAGTTCAGCAGGTGCTCGTGGCGGCCGGGGCCTGGTGGCGTGCCACTGCTCGAGGAGTGTCCCAGTGTCGTCGTCGGGCGCATCCTCGACCGGCAGGAGTACGGCGACCACGTCGGTCACCTCCTCGAGCCGATCGCGGTCCACTCCGAGGGCTCGACGCCGAGCATGGGCTTCGAGGACGTCAAGGATCTCGACCCCGGCCATGACGCGTGAACGCCACGTGCTGACCCTGAACCGCCTCCAC
Organism: uncultured Actinomycetota bacterium; assembly: GCA_963839835.1. Lineage (GTDB taxonomy): Bacteria > Actinomycetota > Actinomycetes > Propionibacteriales > Nocardioidaceae > Marmoricola. The sequence goes on along the minus strand of CAWIWO010000006.1, from coordinate 11,530 downwards.
CCCGGCCCGGCCGCGGAGGTGGCAGCGCTCGAGGCCTACGCGCACCCCGGCGAGCGCCGCCACCTGAGGGCCAACATGGTCGCCAGCGTCGACGGGGCGGCCGTGGTCGAGGGTCGGGTGCGCGCGTTGAGCGGGCCGGCCGACTTCCAGCTGCTCCTCCTGATGCGCGGCCTGTGCGACGTGCTGCTGGTGGGTGCCGGGACGGTCCGGGCCGAGGGGTACGGCGCTGTGCGGGCGCCGAGTGAGGTGGCCGACGTACGACGCGACGCCGGGCAGCTGGCCCATCCCCGGCTGGCGGTGCTCAGCCGGAGCCTCGACCTCGACCTGACGTCGCCGGCCTTCGCGGACGCGCCGGAGCGTCCGCTCGTGCTGACCACGGGCCGGGCCGACCCCGCGCGCGTGCGCGAGGTGGAAGGTGTCGCCGAGGTCCTGGTGGCGGGGGAGGAGTCGGTCGACCTGGCCGTCGCCCTCGACCTGCTCGAGCAGCAGGGGCTGACCCGCATCCTCTCGGAGGGAGGACCGCAGGCGCTCGCCGAGCTGTACGCCGCCGACCTCGTCGACGAGCTCTGCCTGGCGGTGTCCCCGGTCGTGGTCGCCGGCCAGGAGGCACGGCTCACCGACGGACCAGCACTGCCGACCCCCGTGACCGTGCACCTCCAGGCGGCGTACGAGCGCGACGACTTCCTGTTCCTGCGCTACGGCCGATCTGTCTAGCTGTCGAGAACCCACGTGTAGCGGCTGGTCGGCACGACGTCGAGGTCGCGGTCGGCGCCCATCACCGCGCAGCTCTCCAGCAGCAGGGTGATCCGGCGGTCGAGCTCGGCCTGCGACCCGCCGCTGCCGTAGAAGGCATGGATGTCGTGCAGCGCGGCGCTGGGGAAGAGCTCCTCGACGACGGCATCGACCGGCGGCGTGTCTTCGGTCAACGCAGCAAGGACGCGGTTCTGCACGTAGCCGAACGTCGCCTGGGTCTCCATCGCGATCGCGGTGTGCGGTCCCTGCCAGTGCCCCAGCCACTCGTCGTACGGCAGCTCGGCGGGTCGGCGCAGGAACGCCACCTGGGCGAGGGCGTCGGCCCGGTCGCCGTCGCGCTGGTCGGGAGGCGCGAGCGGGACCCGCTCCTCCACCCGCCAGGCGCCGAGCCGGGCGGCGAGCGGGCGGAGCACGTCGAGCACGGGGGTGACATCCCTGCACCACACCGAGACGACGCAGGCGAGCGGCTGGTCGAAGACCTGCAGTCGCAACGCCGAGTCGGGGACGGCCGCGTCGTCGACGTTGAGCTGCAGGCGGGTGGCGCCGGCGTCGCGCAGCTGCGCCCGGAGCTCGTCGGAGCGCAGGCTCGTCGAGGTCGGCGTCCCAGAGCGCGGCGACGATCTTCACGGGCCGCAGAGTACGCGGAACTCCCGCGTAACGAATGTCCGGTTTAGGCGTTTATAGAGGTATGCGTACGGGTATCTACCAACCATGAACCAGGACCTGGTGTCTCCGGCGACCGCTGAGAAGCGGTCTCGCCGGCACGCCCTGCGTCCCTGGCTCCTTCTCGGCGGCTTCGTCGCCGTGTGGTGGATCCTCGCGACCGGCACGGCCCAGGCCGACAGTGCACCGCGACACCACCTGCAGGTCACCGAGACCGTGTCCGCGCTGACCCATGCAGCCCCGGTGCGGCACCTGGCCGACCGTGGCCACCAGGTGACCCGGCAGACGACTCACCACGCCACCACCGCGGTCAAGCACCCGGTGGCCACCGTCAGGCACACGACGCGAGCCGCTGTCGCCGCTACCACCGAGAGCATCCGCCAGGTCACCAGCGGCCACCTCCCGACCATCGTCGTGAAGCCGGTCAGCAACCTCGCCGGGACTGCCCACAGCACTGTCGGCGACGCCGTGCCGAGCATGGCCAGCCTGCCGGAATCCTCAACCACACAAGGGGATTCGGCCGCACACCACTCGGTTGCGAAGTCGGCCGCGGAGTCGCTCCGCCGCCGCCGCGCCGAGCAGCTCCACGGCCTTCGACGACACCTTCGAGGTCTTCCCGATCGCCTTCGCCGCCCGTACGGCGGGCGCCCTCGGCCAGCCCTTCCAGGCTCCTGCCGACGGCCCGACCGACGCACCCGTCTCGGTCACCATGGCCTTGACGTCTCTTCTCCTGATCGGTCTCGTGGGCGCACTGGCGTTCACCCGCCGCTCGGGCCTCCAGCGTTCCCGCATGCGGCGCCTCGCGCGGCTGCCCGGCGGGGTCTTCTTCGAGCCCGGCTCCTCGCCTGACTGAGGTGGGTCACGCGTTCACCTGAACGCCTCGACCCCTCGGCCGGATCCCCGGCCACACCTCACACCTCAGTCAAGGAGCAAAACTCATGCGTACCTCAGTACGCCGAGCGTTGTGTGCGACTGCGATTGCCGGAGGCTTCACGGTCCTCGGTATCGCGTTCACAGCGACATCGGCATCAGCAGCAGGACCCGACACGACGTCGGGCGTCAGCGGAACCGTGGCCGGTAACCAGACCGGCGGCCAGCTGGCCGCCCCGGCCCACGCGACCGGGAACCAGGTGACCGTCGCCGGCAACAACAACACCTCCGGCGGCGGCACCGACCAGGGCGGCAGCGGCGGCACCTCGTCGCCTGCGAGCTCCTCCGACAGCACCTCGGGTGCCGGCGGCAACGGGTCGGGCAACCAGACGGATGCGGGCGCGACCGCACCGGTGGACGCCTCCGACAACCAGGCGACCGTGCTCGGCAACGGCAACAAGAACCAGAGCACCTCGTCGACCGGCACGCCCGCCGGCAACGCAGCCAGCAACGACTCCGGCAACGGCACCACGTCGGGCGCTGCGGGCAACGGCTCTGGCAACCAGAGCGCCCTCGGGGCAGACGCTCCCGTGGGTACGACGGGCAACCAGGTGAGCGTGCTCGGTGACGGCAACGTCGCCAGCGCCGACCGCTCCACCGACGGCGGCTCGACCCCGAGCGACAGCTCGGCCGGTTCGAGCACCGACGGGCAGAACGGCACCGCCGCGGGCAACCAGACGGATGCGGGCGCGACCGCACCGGTGGACGCCTCCGGCAACCAGGTGACCGTGCTGGGCGACGGCAACAAGAACCACGAGCAGCACCTCCGGTGGCACCACCGCCGGCGGTACGACTCCGGCCGGCAACACCACCGATGGTGGTGCAGGGCAACGGTTCGGGCAACCAGACCGACCCGGCTGCCTCGGCGCCGGTGGATGGTTCTGGCAACCAGGTGACCGTGCTCGGTGACGGCAACACCTCGACCGGCACCGCGGGTGGCACCACCGCCGGCGGTACGACTCCGGCCGGCAACACCACCGATGGTGGGCAGGGCAACGGTTCGGGCAACCAGACCGACCCGGCTGCCTCGGCGCCGGTGGATGGTTCCGGCAACCAGGTGACCGTGCTGGGTGACGGCAACACGACGGCGCGTGACGAGACGACCCGAGTGGCGACACCGGGAGTGACGACCCGGAGCAGTCCGGTGACGTCACGACCGACCCGGGCAGCGACCCGGAGCGACGCGGCAGCGCGCGGGCACCGACGCCACGAACGGTTCGGCGACGGGCGGGTCCACGACCCTCACCGGCTCGGGCGTGCAGGGCGGGCCGGCAGTGCCGGCCGCGGTGCTGCTGCCCCAGACCGGTGCTGCCAGCGGGCTGCTCGGAACGGGCCTGACCGGTATCGCCATCCTCCTTCTCGGCCTGGCGCTCGCGCTCGCGGGGCGCCGGCACACCGACGGCCCTGGGAGGGGTCACGGGGACAGGGTGGTCGCCTGAGCTGGTCGGCGGCCAGCCGTTCCGGGGCCACGTCACCGTCGTTTCTCGATGGGTGGCAGGGCCCCGGACAGGGGGGCGGGTGGAAGGACGAACGTCCACCCGAACGCGGGTCTCTGATCTCCTTACGCGGGGGCGTGGGAGATCGGAGGCCCGTGCCTGCCTGCTGTCGGGCGCCCCTACTACGCTCTGGCAGCAGTTCACCAGGTGCGCGTCGCCCGTTTCCGGGAGGGGAGATCGATGCCGCAGGACCACCCGTTCGACGTCCGCCGGGCCGGCGTGCTGCTCCACGTCACCTCGCTGCCGGGCAGCGGCCGTCTCGGGCCGGCTGCCTACGAGTTCGTCGACTTCCTGGCGGAGGCGGGGTGCACGGTCTGGCAGGTGCTGCCCCTCGTGCCGGTGCACGACGGCGACGGCTCGCCGTACAACTCGCTCTCCTCGATGGCCGGCAACCCCGACCTGATCGACGAGACGATGAGCCACCAGTTCGGGATGACCACGCGACGCGGAGCTCAGCGACGAGCAGCGGGTGCAGTACGACGCGTGGTGCAGCCAGCACGCCGAGTGGCTCGATCCCTACGTCGAGTTCATGGCGCTGCGCGAGCTGCAGGGCGACCGGCCGTGGCAGGAGTGGGACCCACCCTTGCGCGACCGCGAGCGTGCGGCCGTCGGGCGGGCGCTGGGACCGCACCTGCGCCGGGTCGATGCGCTGCGGCTGGAGCAGTGGGTCTTCGACGAGCAGTGGCGGGCGCTGCGGACCTACGCCGCGAGCCGTGGCGTGCTGCTCTTCGGCGACCTGCCGATCTTCGTCGCGCCCGACAGTGCCGACGTCTGGGCCTCGCGGGAGCTGTTCCTGCTCGACGACCAGGGGCGCCCGACGACGGTGACCGGAGTGCCGCCGGACTACTTCGCCGAGGACGGCCAGCGCTGGAACAACCCGCACTACGACTGGGAGCGGATGGCCCTCGACGGGTTCGCCTGGTGGCGGCGCCGGATCGCGCGGCAGCGGGAGCTGTTCGACCTGGTCCGGATCGACCACTTCCGCGGCTTCGAGGCGGCGTGGCACGTGCCGGTGGAGGCAGCCACCGCCAAGGAGGGTCACTGGGTCGACCGGGCCGGGCAGGGCCGTGCTCGACGCCCTGGTCGAGGAGGCGGGGCCGGGCACGCTGGTGGCCGAGGACCTCGGCGTGATCACCCACGAGGTCGACCGGCTGCGCCGCGACGCCGGGCTGCCGGGGATGAAGGTCCTGCAGTTCGCCTTCGACGGCTCAGCCGACAACCCCTACCTGCCCGAGCACCACGACGAGCAGAGCGTCGTCTACACCGGCACCCACGACAACGACACCACGGTCGGCTGGTGGAGCTCGCTCGACGAGTCGGCCCGCGATGTCGTGCGGTCGCACCTGCTCGATCCTGCGGCACCGATGCCCTGGGCGCTGATCGCGCTGGCGATGTCCTCGGTGGCGCGCCTGGCCGTCGTACCCGCCCAGGACCTGCTCGCCCTGGGCAGCGAGGCGCGGATGAACACCCCCGGTACGTCGCAGGGCAACTGGGCCTGGCAGGCGCCGCCCGACGCCTTCGACGAGCGGCTGGCCGGCCAGCTGCGCACCCTGGTCGCCGACGCCAACCGGCTCATGCCGCCAGGTCGTCGGGGGTGAGTGCCAGGATCGCCACGTCGGTGGCGACGTGGACCGGCTCGACGGGTACGCCGGCGCGGCGGGCGCCCAGCAGGAGGCGCTGGCCGAACAGCCGGTCCTGCGCTGTCAGCGGCCCACGCCCGGGCCGCGCGAGCAGGAAGGCCACGGTGCACAGCTCGCCCTCGTCGCGCAGCAGCTGGTCGAGGACGTAGTAGAGGTTGGCCACGTCGTCCTCCGACGGCACCGAATCGTGCTCGGCCACCTCGAGCAGGAACTTCGTGGGCCGGCGGTCCGCGGCGATGAAGGTCACCCACAGGCTCATCGCACGCCAGCCGAGGGGCTGCATCAGCAGCTCCCACAGGCGCTGCAGGTCGGCCTGGGTGTGGATCTCGAGCGCGTCGTACTCGGAACGGTCCGCGGAGTGCATGGCCCCCACGGTGCCTCGGACCCGGGCCGCATGGGCGGTTGTCCACAGGCGAATTTCCAGTCTCCTGTGAGTCGGCTCACCGGTCCGGCGCGCGGTGTCGGGAACCGGGTGGCGCAAGCCGCACAATCGGTAGCTGTGAGCGACACCAGTGCGACCTACAAGGTCCTCGATCTCGCGCTCCGCATCGGCGAGATCCTGCTGTCCTCCGGCGCGGGTGCTGCCGACGTGACGGCCACGATGCAGGCGCTGACCAGGCACCACGGGCTGCGCAACGCCGACATCGACGTCACCTTCACCTCGCTGCGCGCCAGCTACCAGGACGATCCCGAGGACATGCCCGTGCTGCTCAACCGCAGCGTGGCCACGCGCGACATCGACTACGACGACCTGACCCGGGTGCACCTGCTGATCGGCGACGTGCTGCGCGACGAGGTGACGCTCACCGAGGCCCGCACGCGGGTGGCCCGCATCCGCTCCACGGGTCACTACCTGCCCAAGTGGGCGATCGTGCTCGGACACGGACTCGTCGGCGGCGGCATCGCGGTGCTCCTCGACGGTGGTCCCGTGATCACGCTCGTCGCCACGGTCTCCAGCGTCCTGGTGATCATGCTGACGCGCACCATGAACCGGACGCGCTGGCCGATGTTCTACCAGCAGGCCGCCGGAGGCCTGCTGGCCACGATGCTGGCCCTGAGCGCCACGAAGATCGACGGCAGCCTGAGCACGTCGCTGGTGATCACCGCCAACATCGTGATGCTGCTCAGCGGCGTGGGCTTCATGGGCGCCATCCAGGACGCCCTCACCGGCTTCTACCTGACCGCCGGCGCCCGGATCATCGAGGCGCTGCTGGCCACGGCGGGGTTGATCGCCGGCGTCTCGGCCGGGCTCGCGCTGGCGCCGAAGGTGGGCCTGCAGGCCCTCTACATCGGCCCGGGCACGACCAGCCTCGCCGCGCCGGGGTTCGTGGTGCTCGGTGCGGTCGTGGCCGCAGTGGCGTTCGCGTTCACCTGCTACGCGCCGTGGCGGGCCCTCCCGGCGGTGGCGGCGACGACGCTGCTGGCCCACCTCGCCTACCTCGCGGTCACCGACCCCCGGCAGTCGACAGCCGTGGGCCGCGGCGTGCGCTGCGATCGTGATCGGGGTGGTCAGCTACTCGGTCTCCGGCCAGGTACGGGTACCGCCGCTGGTGGTCGTCGTACCGGCGCTGGTGCCGATGCTGCCGGGGTTGCTGATCTACCGGGGACTGACCTACATGTCCTCCGGTGACAGCCAGGGAATCCTGTCGCTGACGAATGCGGCGGCGACGACGATCGCGCTCGCGGCGGGGGTGATCCTGGGGGAGTACGCCTCGCAGCCGCTCAAGCGCAACGTACGCCGGGTGGAGAGCCGGCTCGCCGGGCCGCGGATGGTCGGCGTCCTGCACGGACACCTGACCCGGCGCTGATCCGGCTGATCAGGCGCGATCAGCCGCGGGTGCGCAGCTCGCGCTGGGCGTTGAAGGCCCACAGGGTGTGCGCGTCCAGGGTGCTGACGATGCGTCGCAGGGTGCTCATGGCTTTCTCTCCATCTATGTTGTCGAGTGTCTTATTGGAACGATCCAATCGCAGCATCTGTTCCCTGCCGGGGCCAAGCCGGGCCGGGGTGTTCTCCGTCACGTGGCCCCGGGTTGGCCGGCAGGCGACACTGGCTGGGTGAGTCCGCTCCTGCTGCGTCCCCCGGCCGGCCTGTCCGGTGCCGTCCGAGGCATCCTGCGCGCCCCGGTGGGCCTGCGGCGGGCGATGGGCGCGGGCAACCGGCGGTTGAGCTACCCCGGCTCGCCCCAGTTCCGCGACGGCCTGTTCCACAACCGGCTGCCGGCCTCGGCGGCGCCCGAGGGCTCGGGCCGGGCCGGGATGGCCCGGGAGTTCGCCAGCAAGGGCCGCACCGGCAAGCCGAGCAGCCCGGTCGACGTGGTCCGCCCCGAGCTCCCGGAGCAGGCAGCGGAGCTGGCCGCGACCTGGCTCGGCCACGCCACCGTCCTGCTGGAGATCGAGGGCCACCGGGTGCTCACCGACCCGGTGTGGAGCGACCGCGTCTCGCCGTCCCCGACGATCGGGCCACATCGCTTGCACCCCGTGCCCATGTCGGTGCACGACCTGCCACGGCTCGATGCGGTGCTGATCTCGCACGACCACTACGACCACCTCGACACGGCCACCATCGACGCCCTCGTGGCCGACCAGGACGCACCGTTCGTCGTACCTCTGGGGATCGGCCAGCACCTCGCACGCTGGGACGTTCCCGCCGACCGGATCGTCGAGCTCGACTGGGACCAGGAGCACCGCGTCGGCGGCCTGCGGCTGACCTGCACCGAGGCTCGCCACTTCTCCGGGCGCTCGCTCGGCGGCAACACCACGCTGTGGTCGAGCTGGGTGATCGCGGGGGAGCAGCGGCGGATCTACTTCGGCGGCGACAGCGGCTACACACCGGCGTACGCCGACATCGGTCGCGAGCACGGCCCGTTCGACCTGACCGTGCTGCCGATCGGCGCCTACGACGCCCGCTGGCGCGACGTGCACATGGACCCCGAGGAAGCGGTGCGGGCACACCGCGAGCTGCGGGGCGACGTGCTGCTGCCGATCCACTGGGCGACCTTCGACCTCGCCTTCCATCCCTGGGGCGCCCCGGCGGACTGGGTGGTCCGACGAGTGCGCCGAGCACGACGTGCAGCTGGCGATGCCGCGCCCCGGCGAGCGGTTCGACCGCGAGGTCACCGGGCTGCCGACGACGCCGTGGTGGCACGCGTCGATGTGACCCGAACGGGTGCCGACACTGTCCCCGCCCGCACGTAAGGTTCGAGGAGATGAGCACGCAGTTCCCCCTCCCCGGCCTTCCCACGGCCGAAGCCACCCCCGAGGGCGACGGCGGGCCCGCGCGGCGGCGCCGGCCCACGCGTGAGGAGCTGCTCGAGGGGCTCAACGAGCCCCAGCGCGAGGCGGTCGTCCACGAGGGGGCGCCGCTGCTCGTGGTGGCCGGCGCCGGCTCGGGCAAGACCCGGGTGCTCACCCGCCGGATCGCGTGGCTGATCACCGAGCGCAACGCCCACCCCGGCTCGATCCTGGCGATCACCTTCACCAACAAGGCGGCCGCCGAGATGCGCGAGCGCGTGCAGGAGCTGGTCGGTGGCCGCGCGAAGATCATGTGGGTCAGCACGTTCCACTCCGCCTGCGTCCGGATCCTGCGCAAGGAGATAGAGAAGTTCGGCTTCAAGTCGAGCTTCACCATCTACGACGCCGCCGACTCCAAGCGGCTGATGACGCTGGTCTGCCGAGACCTCGACCTCGACGTCAAGCGGTTCCCGCCGCGCGCGATCCTCAACTGGGTCTCCAACGCCAAGAACGAGCTGCAGGACCACGAGGACGCCGCCAAGGACGCCCGCAACACCCAGGAGGAGACCTACGCCGCGGCGTACGCCGAGTACCAGCGCCGTCTCCGCCAGGCCAACGCGCTGGACTTCGACGACCTGCTGATGATGACCGTGCACCTGTTCCGGGCGTTCCCGGCGGTGCGGGAGAACTGGCGGCGGCGCTTCCGGCACGTGCTCGTGGACGAGTACCAGGACACCAACCACGCGCAGTACGCCCTGATCCACGAGCTGTGCGCCGAGCAGATGGAAGAGGTGACGGGTGCGTCCGACGAGGATCGCACCTCGCCGGCCGAGCTGATGGTCGTCGGTGACGCCGACCAGTCGATCTACGCGTTCCGCGGCGCCAACATCCGCAACATCATGGACTTCGAGAAGGACTTCCCGAACGCGCGCACGATCATGCTCGAGCAGAACTACCGCTCCACCCAGACGATCCTGACCGCCGCCAACGCGGTGATCAGCCGCAACGAGGGCCGCAAGCCGAAGAACCTCTGGACCGACGCCGGGGCCGGCGACGGGATCATCGGGTACGTCGGCGACGACGAGCACGACGAGGCCCGGTTCGTCGCCGAGGAGATCGACAAGCTCACCGACGAGGGCAAGGCACGCGCTGGAGACGTCGCCGTCTTCTACCGGACCAACGCCCAGTCGCGAGTCTTCGAGGAAGTCTTCATCCGGGTCGGGATGCCCTACCGCGTGGTGGGGGGAGTGCGCTTCTACGAGCGTCGCGAGGTCCGCGACGCCCTCGCCTACCTGCGGGTGCTGGTCAACCCGGCCGACTCGGTGTCGCTGCGCCGCGTCGTGAACACCCCCAAGCGCGGCATCGGCGAGCGGGCCGAGGCCTGCATCGATGCACTCGCCTCCCGTGACGGGATCACCTTCTGGGAGGCGCTGCAGCGCGCCGAGGACGCCCCGGGGCTGGCCAGCCGGTCGCTCAATGCGATCAACGGCTTCGTCGACCTGATCGAGCAGCTGCAGCAGATGGTCGCGGCCGGTGAGCGCGCCGACGTCGTGCTCGAGCAGGTGCTCACCCGCAGCGGCTACCTCAAGGAGCTCGAGGACTCCGAGGACCCGCAGGACGAGACCCGGGTGGAGAACCTCGCCGAGCTCGTCGCCGTTGCCCGGGAGTTCGCCGACGACCCGGTGGTCGGTCCGTCGGCCGACCCCGCCGACCCCGACATTGCCCCACCCGGCCTCTCGGACTTCCTGGAGCGGGTGGCGCTGGTCGCCGACTCCGACCAGATCCCGGACGCCCCTACAGATTCTGACGGGGAGGGGTCAGGCGGCTCGCCCGGCGTCGTGACCCTGATGACCCTGCACACCGCCAAGGGCCTGGAGTTCCCGGTCGTCTTCCTGACCGGGCTCGAGGACGGCGTCTTCCCGCACATGCGCTCGCTGGGCGACAAGCCCGAGCTCGAGGAGGAGCGGCGGCTGGCCTACGTCGGGCTGACCCGGGCCCGCGAGCGGCTCTACGTGTCGCGGGCCGTCGTACGTTCGGCCTGGGGAGCGCCGCAGCACAACCCGGCCTCCCGGTTCGTCGACGAGCTGCCGGTCGACCTCGTCGAGTGGCGCCGCACCGCGGGCGCGATGACGTCCTGGAACCGGCCGCAGCTCGGCTATCCCCAGCGAGGCGCCCAAGGTGGTCAACGCCGCTTCGGCACGGCCACCGCGCGCTCGGATGCGGCCAAGAAGGCGAAGGCGGCCCGACCGGTCCCCTCACTGGAGCCTGGCGACCGGGTCAACCACGACTCCTTCGGCCTCGGCACGGTGATCGCGCTCGAGGGCCCCGGCACCGACAACGCCGTCGCCTCGATCGACTTCGGCTCCGACGGCGTCAAGCGGCTGCTGCTGCGCTACGCACCTGTGGAGAAGCTCTAGCTCCCACAGGGTCTGCACAGGTCGAGGCGAGGTCAGGCTCAGCCCGCGACGCCACTGTCTCCACACAACTGCCGGTGGAGAGGACAGGTATGCGGCTGCCCACGAAGGGTCGTCTGGGGCGCCGCGGCGTGGTGGGTGTGGTCGTCGTGCTCCTCGCTGCGGGCGGCGTCGGTGCCTGGCTGCTCACCCGCCCGCCGGGTGCTCAGGCCGCGCAGACCGTCTCCGCGACCGTCAGCAGGGGCACCTACCAGCAGACGGTCTCGGCCACCGGCACGCTCGAGCCGACCAAGCAGGCCGATCTCGACTTCGCGGTCAGCGGGCGGGTCACCTCGGTGCTGGTCGCTGCGGGCGACAGGGTCCAGAAGGGCGACGAGCTCGCCACCCTCGACACCACCTCGCT
>CAWIWO010000005.1:0-63483 GCA_963839835.1 uncultured Actinomycetota bacterium | reverse complement strand
CGACGCCGCGCTCACCTCGGCGCAGGCCCAGCTCGACGCGGCGCAGGCGCAGTACGACGACGACGTCGACGCGGACGCCTCCTCCACCCAGCTCTCCGCGGACAAGGCGTCCGTCGCCGCGGCGGAGTCCGGCCTCAGCCAGGCCAAGGACGACCTCGCCTCGGCGACCCTGACCGCGACGATGAGCGGCACCGTCGCCTCCGAAGACCTCACAGTCGGGGACCAGGTGAGCGGCAGCTCCTCCAGCTCCGATGCCGCCAGCCCGAGCGACAGCAGTCCCTCGTCCAGCCCGGACAGCACGACCACCAGCCAGGTCGTGCTGGTCTCGCCCCACCACTTCAAGGTGGTGGCCGACGTGGCCGCCGACGACGTCGCCTCGGTCAAGAAGGGGATGCAGGCACAGCTGACTCCGAGCGGTGCCAGCCAGCCGGTCTACGGCACCGTCACGGCGGTCGGGCTCGTCGCCGAGGCCAGCTCGTCCGGAGCAGCCACCTTCCCCGTCACCGTCGTGGTGACCGGAGCGCAGTCGAAGCTGTACGCCGGCACCTCGGCGACGGTCTCGATCATCACCAAGCAGGTGACGAACGTCCTCGCGGTCCCGGCGGTGGCGCTGCACACCTCCGGTTCGACGACGTACGTCCAGAAGCTGGTCGGCGGCAAGCAGGTGCGCACTCCTGTGAAGGTGGGCGACACCTACGGCAGCAACACCGAGGTGACCTCGGGGCTGGTGGCCGGCGACAAGGTGGTGCTGGCCACCATCAAGCTGCCCACCGGCAACGGCAACAGGAACCGGGGCAACTTCCCCGGCGGCGGGAATTCCCCGGCGGCGGCAGCGGACCGCCCGACAACTTCAGCCCCCCTGGCGGCGGCAACTTCGTGGTGAAGCCGTGAGCCTGATCGAGCTGGAGCAGGTCCGCAAGACCTACGACACCGGCCACGTCCAGGTCGACGCACTGCGCGGGGTGGACGCGCGGATCGACGAGGGCGAGTACGTCGCGGTCACCGGCCCCAGCGGGTCGGGCAAGTCCACGCTGATGCACATCCTGGGCTGCCTCGACGTACCCACGAGCGGCAGCTACCACCTCGCCGGCGAGGACGTCTCCGAGCTCAGCGAGACCCGGCTCGCCGAGGTGCGGAACCGTCGGATCGGGTTCGTCTTCCAGCAGTTCAACCTGCTCCCCAGCCTGAACGCGTGGCGCAACGTCGAGCTGCCGCTGATGTACGCCGGAGTGCCTCGCCACCAGCGAAAGGAACGTGCGCTCGCTGCCCTGGGAAGGGTCGGACTCGACGACCGCGCCCAGCACAAGCCCGGTGAGCTCTCCGGTGGCCAGCAGCAGCGCGTGGCCGTGGCGCGTGCGCTGGTGACCGACCCGGCGATGATCCTGGCCGACGAACCGACCGGCAACCTCGACTCGGGCTCCACCAGCGAGGTGCTCGGCCTGCTCGACGAGCTCTCCGCGCTGGGCCGGACGATCGTGCTGATCACCCACGAGCCCGAGGTCGCCAACCGCGCGGGCCGCGTGCTGCAGGTCCACGACGGCGAGATCGTGCCATGACCTGGCTGGAGACGTTCCGGACCGGCTGGTCGGCGATCGCGTCGCACCGGCTGCGCTCGGCGCTGACGATGCTCGGGATCATCATCGGCGTCTCCTCGGTGATCCTCACCGTCGGGCTCGGCCAGGGCGCTCAGGACCGGGTGCGCGCACAGATCAGCGCGCTGGGCAGCAACCTGCTGGTGGTCTCGCCCGGCAGCAGCACCTCCTCCTCCGGGGTGCGCGGCGGGTTCGGCAGCGCCTCGACCCTGACCTCGCGCGACGCGGCCTCGATCGCCGACCGGAGCGTGGTGCCCGAGGTGGCCCGGGTCGCACCCACCACGGGATCGCAGCTGTCGCTGGTCGCCGGCACCACCAACTGGACGACCCAGCTGGCGGGCACCACTCCCTCCTGGCTCGAGGTGCGCTCGCGGAAGCTCGAGAGCGGGCGGTTCTTCACCCAGGACGAGGTCGACCGGCGCGCGAAGGTGGTGGTGCTCGGCCACGACACTGCGTCGGAGCTGTTCGGCGGTCGCAGCGCCGTCGGGCAGTCGGTCACCGCCGACGGCACCAGTCTCGTCGTGATCGGGGTGCTGGGGTCATCGGGCTCCTCCTCCGACGGCGACGCCTCCCAGGACGACGTGGCGGTGCTGCCGATGAGCACTGCCCAGCAGCTCACCGGCGCGACCACCGATGCGGTCTCGACGATCTACGTCGAGGGACGCAGCCAGGCGACGCTGGGCGCGGCGTACGCGGAGATCACCAACCTGCTCCTCAACCTGCACGACGTCTCCTCCGCCCAGGCGGACTTCACGGTCACCAGCCAGGCGTCGCTGCTGAAGACCGCCAACTCGACCAACAGGACCCTGACCGTGCTGCTCGGCGGGATCGCCGCGATCTCGCTGCTGGTCGGCGGGATCGGGGTGATGAACATCATGCTGGTCTCGGTCACCGAGCGGATCCGCGAGATCGGGCTGCGCAAGGCGCTCGGCGCCACCCCAGCGGTGATCCGTCGCCAGTTCCTCGTGGAGGCCTCCCTCCTCGGTCTCGCCGGCGGACTGATCGGGGTGCTCCTCGGCGCCCTCGGCGCACAGGTCCTGCCGTCCCTGATCCACCAACCCGTGTCGCTCTCGGCGGTGGCCGCGGCCGCGGCGATCGGCACCTCCCTCGTGCTCGGCATCGGCTTCGGGGTCTATCCCGCCAGCCGCGCCGCCCGGCTCACCCCCATCGACGCACTTCGCAGCGAGTGACCAACCAGGAGAAGCACATGTCGCCATCCAAGTACGCCGTCGTCGCCACCTGTCTCACCCTGGGACTGGGCGTCTCCGCGTGCGGATCTGACCCGGCCGCGAAGTCCCCGTCCGGGGCCACCAACCAGAGCGCCGGCCAGCCCGGCGGCCAGGACGGCGACCAGGGCGGCGCCCCCGGGGGGATCAGCCGTTCCGGCGGAGCCGGCAAGGTCGCCGCCGTCAGTGGCCGAACCGCCCAGGTGCAGGGCGGGGGAGCCCAGGTGGCCGTGACCTGGACGGCGAAGACGTTGTTCACCCAGGAGGTCGCGGCCCGGGCGAGCGACCTGAAGGTCGGTGACTGCGTGCTGGCGATGCCGAAGATGGACTCCTCGTCTGCCTCGGCGAGCCCGTCCTCGACCGTGGCCGCCGCCTCCGTCCGGATCAGCCCGGCGGTCGGCGGGTCCTGCACCAACGGCTTCCGCGGACCCGGCGGACCTGGCGGACCCGTGCGCGACCAGGCCGGGACTCCGCCCTCCCCGCCGGCGGGCGACGAGGGTGGCCCACGAAGTGGCGGTCCGACCCGTCGCGGCGCGTTCGGAGCCGTCGGCAAGGTCACGGCAGTCCGCGGGACCGGGTTCACGGTCGAGTCGACCCGGCCGGGCTCCTCGGCCACCAGCACCGTCACGGTGTCCACCTCGGCTGCGACCACATGGACGAGATCGGTGAAGGCGGCCTCGAAGGACGTCAAGGTGGGGCGCTGCGTGGCGAGCGTGGGCAAGCCCGACTCGACCGGGGCGATCACGGCTACGTCGATGACCGTGAGCCAGCCGGTCGACGGCAGGTGCGGAGGGATGTTCGGCCCCGGCCCGGGCGCTGGCCCGGGTGGCGACGGCCAGGGCGGGCAGGAGGGGTAGTGAAGCGGCTGAGGTGGCTGGCGACCCTGGTGCTCCTGGTCGTGCTGGTCGGCACCGGTGGGTACGCCGTCGCGCAGATCCGCCAGCCGGAGCCGGCGTACAGCACCGCCACGGCAACCCGTGCCGACCTCGAGCGCACCCTGGACCTCTCCGGCACCGTCGCGGCCACCGGGCGCCGTGACCTCGGGTTCGGGACGTCCGGCAAGGTCGCGCGTGTGGCGGTCAAGGCGGGGCAACGGGTCCGCAAGGGACAGGTGCTGGCTCGGCTCGACGCCACCGCCCTGGAAGCCGACGTGACCTCCGCCGAGTCCACCCTCGCCCGGGCCAGGGCACAGCTCGCCGCCGACGAGGACGCCCAGGACGCGGCGGTCGCGACGGCGGCGAAGCCCCGGGTGCAGAAGCCCCGGGGGCTCACGCAGCCGTCCAAGCCCGCCACGCCCGCCAAGCCCGATCCCGCCCTGCAGCAGGCGCTGGCCGAGGTCGCCGCAGGGCAGAAGGCGGTCACCGCGGCGCAGACGGCGGCTTCCGCGGCAATCGCCGCAGCGAAGGCGGCGCTCACCGACCAGAAGCAGAAGTGCCAGGCCCCGGACGACGCCACGGGCACCGGCGAGGGGGACGGCCCCGACCAGGGCGGCACCAGCTCCGGCCTGCACCGCGGCACTGCAGGCCGTCCAGGACGCGCAGGACGCGGTCGCCGACAAGCAGGACCAGCTCCAGACGGCGCTCGGCTCGCTGTCCGCGACGCTCACCAAGGCCGTGTCAGCGGTGACCAGGTCGAGCCAGTCCCCGGACAGTGGCGGCTCGACGCCGGGTGGACAGTCCCAGGGCGCCGCCCGGGTGCCGACCTCGACCCTGTCGCCGAGCTCGTCCGCTGACGGGGACAGCTGGTGGCGCGAACGGCGGGGCGAACGGGGGCGCGAACGGAGGCACCGTCACCGCCGCCAGGCTCGCCCAGGACCAGGCAGACATCGACACCGCGAAGGCGCAGCTGGGTGTCGCGCGGGCGGCCCGGCAGCTCGCGACCCTGCGGGCGCCGTACGCCGGCCGGATCCTCCAGGCCGACCTCGCGCGCGGCGACCAGACCTCCTCCTCCGACACTCCCTTCGTGCTGCGCGGGCACGGCGTGACGACGGTGACCACGAAGGTGAGCAGCACCCAGGTCCGCGACGTGCGCCGCGGTCAGTCCGTCGCCGTCACCCCGGCGGGCTGGCAGTCACCGATGAGGGGCGCCGTGACGGCGATCGGGATCCTTCCGGACAGCTCGGGGGACTTCGCGGTGACCGTGACCGTGGAGTCCGCCCGGACGGTCTCCGAGGGGAGCACTGCCGCGGTCTCGATCGTGACCGGAGTGGCCAAGGACGCCCTCACCGTGCCGACGTCGGCGCTGGACCGCACCGGCAACCAGGCGGTGGTGCGGGTCCTGACCGGGTCGACACTCACCCGCAAGGCTGTGACGGTCGGGGTCGTGGGCGCCCGGCGCGCCAGCATCACCCGGGGTCTCACGGCCGGCGCCAAGGTGGTGCTCGCGGACCTGGCGGCTGAGGTGCCCAGCACCACGACGGGCGACGGGCTCAACAACGGGCCGGGTGGTGGCAACTTCCGCGAGGGGCCGAGGGTCGAGGTCAAGCAGGGCTAGAGCTGCCTAGGGCTTGACGCCGTGGACGATCAACGCCTGGTAGGGGTCCACCGGGTCACCGCCACCGGGCCGGACCTCGAGGTGCACGTGCGGACCGGTGGTGTTGCCGGTGCTGCCGACTGCGCCGATGGTCTGCCCGCCGAGGACACGCTGGCCGGGCTTGACGCCGATCTCCGACTGGTGGGCGTACCAGAGCTCGGTGCCGTCGGGGAGCGTCTCGACGGTGCGGTTGCCGTAGGAGCCGGCCCAGCCGGTCTCGGTGATCACGCCGCTCGCCACCGCGAAGATGGGGGTGCCGCTCGGAGCGGCGAAGTCGAGCCCGGTGTGGTTGCTGACCCAGTGCCCGCCGGCCTGTCCGAACCGGGCGGTGAGGTGGTAACCGCGCGTGGGCAGGTGCCAGGAGTTCTTCGGGATCTGCCCGGCCTTGGCCTCTGCTTGCCGGCCCAGGGACTTCAGCTCGGCGCTGGACTCCGCACCCTGCTGCTCCGAGGCCGGCCGGAGCTTGCCGGGGGCAGCGTCCTGCAGGGCCTGGCGCTCGGAGTCGCGGCTGACCGCGATGCTGCGCCGTGAGTCGACGGAGCCGATGGCGTCGGTGCCGTCGGGAGACGACGGCGCGTGGGCGGACAGGGTCAGCGCACCGTGGTCGATCTGCGAGGAAGGGATGGCAGCGCCGGCGCCGGTGACCGTCAGGGTGAGGAGGGCGAGGATCGTCGGCACGCCGTAGGGGAGCCGGCGTCGAGCGGACCGTGCGCGGTGGCGCGGAGCGCTGCGGTGACCGGGAGGGCGGCGCCCACTTCGGTCACCACTGCGCGGCCGACTGGGCTCGGCCCCGGTGCTGGCCCGGTGGTTGGCCATGGAGAATTCCTCGCTCCGTACGACGGACTCGACACCATGTCACGGGGAAGTTGAATCCGAAACCCGGTCTTCCCGGTCGGTGGACCAACGAAACACCCTGCTCAGAGGCACGGCCGACCCGATGTGGTCGGTGTCACCGTGCCCGGGGCACCGGATAGCCTGCCCTCATGCTGCGCATCGTGGTCGCCAAGCCAGGCCTCGACGGGCACGACCGTGGCGCCAAGGTGGTCGCGCGGGCGTTGCGCGACGCCGGCCACGAGGTCATCTACACCGGCCTGCACCAGACTCCGGAGCAGATCGTGGAGACCGCCATCCAGGAGGACGCGGACCTGATCGGCCTCTCGGTGCTCTCCGGGGCGCACATGACCCTGTTCCGCAAGCTGATGCAGCTGCTGGAGGAGCGCGAGGCCACCGACATCGTCGTCTTCGGCGGCGGCATCGTGCCCCCGGAGGACGTCGAGCCGCTCGCCGAGATCGGGCGTGGCGAAGATCTTCACCCCCGGCGCCACCACCGGCGAGATCACCGGGTGGGTGGCCGAGCAGTTCCCCGAGGGCTGAGTCAGAGGGTTGCCGACCCTTCGAGACGGTCGCTGCGCGACCTCCTCAGGGCCCCGTCGGCAGTGATCGCGCGTGCCGGGTCCCTGAGGAAGGACGAAGTCCTGTCTCGAAGGGCCTGGCGCCTCAGAACCTCAGGCTGCTGGTCACCGGCAGGGTCAGGGTGCTCGGCGCCAGCGGGCTGGTGCTGATCGTGACCTGCTCCGGAGCCACGTTGTTGGCGTAGGCGAAGTCGCTGGCCGCGACCACGACCTGGATCCGGTGCCCGGCGGCGAACCGGTGCACGATGCCGGGCAGCTTGACGGTGACCGGCTTGTTCACGTCGGCCACGCGCAGGGGCGAGATCAGGCGGTTCTTCAGCGTCTTCGTGCCGTCCGGTGCCACGTCGTACACCTTGGCGAAGAGCACCAGCTGACCCGACGGGCCCTGCGACTGCGTCTCTGCGGCGGGAGCCGCGGTGAGGTGCAGGGTGACGCTGGGCGCGCCGACGACGTCGGCGACGCACTTGAGCACCGGCGAGGTGAAGGCGGCGAAAGTGCCCTGGCCGTCGCTCGGCTCCTGCTTCACCTGGTTGCCCTCGACCCCGGAGGTCTCCGAGTACGACGTCGGCGCCGGGCCGGCGTTGGCGTAGGAGGCGGACCCGGGGGTGACCGCCGACTTGGTCGGGGTGAGGCCGTCGTTGCCGGTGAAGTAGAGCGTCTTGCTGCTGCCGACGTTGACGGTGCTGCTGGTGGCGTAGGCCTTCGCGATCGCGGTGCCGGCGTTCTTGGCGCTCTTGTCGTAGGGGACCCAGTCGCGGAAGTAGGCGAACTCCGGGCCGGTGGGGGCGCTGCTGGTACCGCGCACGTAGTGGTTCATCCAGTCCAGGAACCGGTTGCCGAGGAAGGAGTCGCGCAGCGAGGCGGCGCCGAAGTCGAGCTCGCCGGCAGCGGGCGTCGAGTCGGAGTGGCCCCACGACTGCCAGACCATCTTCACCGGGGTGCCCTGGGCCTTGAGCTGCTTGTAGGTCGCCGAGGCCTCGTTGAGGTTGAACAGGGTGTCCTTCTGGCCCTGGACCAGCAGCGTGGGCACCTTGATCTTCTGGGCGTAGGAGATCACCGACGCGTGCTTGGCCAGCGCCACCGTCCCGGCGTCGGGGTAGCCCACGGTGTTCATGTTCGCGGCGTCCGACGCAGGCCTGGTCGGTGAAGTTGGGGCAGCCGGCCAGGGTGGTCGGGTCGTTGTTGCCGTTCTCCACGCCTGAGGCGATGCCGTCGGCGAAGAACAGGTCGATCCACTCCTTCTTGGCGACGTTGCCCGGCGCCAGGGAGTAGGTGAGGTCGTTCCAGGTGATGATCGGGATGATCGCGTCGATGCGGGGGTCCTGGCTGGCCACGGCGTACTGGATCTGCCCGCCGTAGGAGCCGCCGATCATGCCGACGCGCGGGTCGCCCTTGGACTCCATCGCGATCGAGCGCAGGTACTGCGACTTCCCGGTGGCCTGGTCGGTGTAGGCGCGGGTGCCGGCCAGCACGTCGTCCATCTGCTTGCCGGCCTTGCCGTCCCAGTCAGGGTCGTCGAGCTGGATCTTGCAGGTGGTCTTGCCGAACCCGAGGCCGGAGTAGGAGAGCACGGCGTAGCCCTGGCCGACGAAGCCCTTGCCGATGGCCTTCTGGTTGTCGTCGTCCTTGCTGCCCCCGAAGCCGTGGGTGCTCAGGATCGCGGGGACCGGGTGGGCCGCGCTGGCGCCGTCAGGCAGGTACAGGTCGGCGTCGACGGTGCACGCCTGGTCGTTGTTCGGACCCACCTTCACCGGCACCGTGAGCGCGGTGACGCTGTAGCCGGGGGTGTCGTCGGTGGTGGCGGTGGCAGCGCTGGTCGCGCCGCCGGCCAGGACGGAGACACCGGTCGCGGCGAGGGCGGCGGCGACGAGGCAGGTCAGGGAGCGAGTGGGCATGTCCTACCAACGAGTAGAACAGGTTCTGGTCACGTTGATGCAGGTCACGCCCGCTGGCGCACGAACGTCGCCACCAGGTCCGCGAGGCGGCCGGGGTCCGAGCGGGGGAGCCAGTGGCCGGAGTCGACCTCGACCCGGGTCAGGTCGCGGCAGCGGGCCTCGAGGCCGTCGAGCGCCCGTGGGGTGACGAAGGCGTCGCGCTGCAGGACGAGGAGCTGCACCGGCAGCGAGGTGCGCCACGGGACCGGGTGCCGGAGCCGGTAGACGACGTTGGCGCGGTAGAGGTCGAGCGAGCCGATCGCGTTGGCGGCCGTCTCCCGTCCCCAGTCGAGCTCCTCCATCGTCGGGTCCAGGCGGCTCATCAGCCGGCGGGTGGCCCCCCGGCCCTGGCGCCAGGAGAGCTCGGGCAGCACCGGGAGCAGGAAGAAGTAGATGTACCAGCTGTGCAGCAGCTGCGGCAGCATCCGGACCCGTCCACGCCAGTCCCCGGTGCGGGTGGCGACGTGGTCCAGGGGCGGCCCGCTGATCGAGGTGTACGACGCCAGGCGGTCCTCGAGCCGCGGGTCCCAGGTGGCCGTCGCGACCACGTCCCAACCGAGCGAGGAGCCCCAGTCGTGGCCGACGAGGTGCACCTTCTCACCGGCCGGGACGGTGGCGTCGAGCACCGCGATCACGTCCTCGACCAGCAGCGCCAGGCGGAGGCCGGCGCGGCCCTCCGGCCGGGTGGAGGCGCCCGCCCCCCGGTTGTCGAGGGTGACGACGTGCCAGTCGTCCGGGAGGGCGTGGGCCACCGGCTCCCACATCCGCTGGTCGTCGGGGAACCCGTGCAGCAGCACGACGTGGACCGGTGCGGTGCGCTCGCCGTACTCACGGACCGCGATCGTCACGGGCGGGGAGACCTGCGGCGTGACCTGCGACTCCCTCGGCTGCACGTGACGAACCCTACGTTCCACGGCTCTCGCGGCCCGGACTAAGGTCGGGCAGACCCCTGACCAGCAGAAGGAGCGGTTGACCCGTGGACCTGATGGAGTACCAGGCGAAGGAGCTCTTCGCCAAGCACGACGTGGTGACCACGCTCGGCGTCGTCGTCGAGACGGCCGAGGACGCCAGGGCCGCCGCCGAGGAGATCGGTGGCGTGACGGTGATCAAGGCCCAGGTCAAGGCGGGTGGTCGCGGCAAGGCTGGCGGGGTCAAGATCGCCAAGACCGCCGACGAGGCCTTCGAGCACGCGTCGGCGATCCTCGGCATGGAGATCAAGGGCCTCACCGTCAAGCGGGTGCTGGTCACGCCGGCGACCCCGCCGGAGGACGAGTACTACTTCTCCTTCCTGCTCGACCGCTCCAACCGCTCCTACCTGTGCATCGCCTCGGTCGAGGGCGGCGTGGAGATCGAGGAGGTCGCCAAGACCAACCCCGACGCCGTCAAGAAGATCTCGATCGACGCCGGGACCGGTGTCGACGACGCCAAGGCCACGCGCGATCGTCGAGGAGGCCGGTTCCCCGAGGAGCTGAAGGACCAGGCAGTCGCGATGGTCAAGGCGCTCTGGGCGGTCTTCATCGAGGAGGACGCCACCCTCGTCGAGGTCAACCCGCTCGCGCGGCTCGAGGGCGACAAGCTCGAGGCGCTCGACGGCAAGGTGTCCCTCGACGACAACGCCGACTTCCGCCACGAGGACCACGCGCAGTTCGAGGACAAGGACGCCGCTGACCCTCTCGAGGCCAAGGCGAAGGCCAAGGGCCTCAACTACGTCAAGCTCGACGGCGAGGTCGGGATCATCGGCAACGGCGCCGGCCTGGTGATGAGCACCCTCGACGTCGTCGCGTACGCCGGTGAGGACCACGGTGGCGTGAAGCCGGCCAACTTCCTCGACATCGGCGGCGGCGCGAACGCCGAGGTGATGGCCAACGGTCTCGACGTGATCCTGGGCGACGAGCAGGTCAAGAGCGTCTTCGTCAACGTCTTCGGCGGGATCACTGCCTGCGACGAGGTGGCCAACGGCATCAAGGGTGCGCTGGAGATCCTCGGGGACGAGGCGAGCAAGCCGCTCGTCGTACGCCTCGACGGCAACAACGTGGACAAGGGCCGGCAGATCCTCGAGGACCTCGACCACCCGCTGGTCACGCAGGTCGACACGATGGACGGTGCGGCCGACAAGGCCGCCGAGCTGGCTGCGAAGTGAGGGGCTGAGATGTCTATCTACCTGAACAAGGACTCCAAGATCATCGTCCAGGGCATGACGGGCGGGATGGGCTCCAAGCACACCACCCTGATGGTCGAGGCGGGCTCCAACATCGTCGGCGGTGTCAACGCCCGCAAGGCCGGCACCAGCGTCGAGCTGGGCGGCAAGGACCTGCCCGTCTTCGGCAGCGTCGAGGAGGCGATGAAGGAGACCGGCGCCGACGTGTCGGTGGTCTTCGTGCCGCCGGCGTTCACCAAGGACGCCTGCATCGAGGCGATCGACGCCGGGATCGGCCTGCTCGTGGTGATCACCGAGGGCGTGCCGGTGCAGGACACGGCCGAGGTGTGGGCCTACCTGGACGGCCCCTCAAATGTCGGGGACGCGGATGATCGGGCCGAACTGTCCCGGCGTCATCACGCCGGGGGAGTCGCTGGCCGGCATCACCCCGCACACCATCGCCGACACCGGTCCGATCGGGCTGGTCTCCAAGTCGGGCACGCTGACCTACCAGATGATGTTCGAGCTCAAGGACCACGGCTTCTCCACCGCCATCGGCATCGGCGGCGACCCGATCATCGGGACGACGCACATCGACGCCCTCGAGGCCTTCGAGAACGACCCGGACACCAAGGCGATCGTGATGATCGGCGAGATCGGCGGCGACGCCGAGGAGCGTGCGGCCGACTACATCAAGGAGCACGTGACCAAGCCGGTCGTCGGCTACGTCGCCGGCTTCACCGCCCCCGAGGGCAAGACGATGGGCCACGCCGGCGCGATCGTCTCCGGCTCCTCGGGCACCGCCGCGGCCAAGAAGGAAGCCCTCGAGGCCGCCGGGGTCAAGGTCGGCAAGACCCCCTCGGAGACCGCCCAGCTGATGCGGGAGATCCTCGAGAACCTCTGACCAAGCCACCGCGCCGGTTCGAGGTGCCCGAGCGCCAGCGAGGGCCTCGAAACCAGGTGAGGGGTCTATGGTCCGCACCACGGTCGTCGCACCGGGTTTCGAGGCTCAGGCCTTGACGGCCTTCGCACCTCGAACCAGCGCTGAGTCCTGCTCAGGTCACCGCGTTGCGCATCCCGTACGCCGGGTCGGCGAACTCCTGGTTCTCCATCACGAGCTCGAGGCGGTCGAGGGCGGTGGTGACGTCCTCGAGGGTGTTGTAGAGCGGGGCGAAGCCGAAGCGGGCGATGTCGGGGTCGCGGAAGTCGCCGATCACCTCGCGGGCGATCAGGGCCTGCACGACGCCGTACGCCGACGGGTGTCGCAAGGAGACCTGGGAGCCCCGGCGCGCGTGCTCGCGTGGGGTGACGATCTCGAAGACCCCCGGGAAGCGTGAGTCCACTCCCGTCGATGAACGCGTCGGTCAGCTCCAGCGACCGCGCCCGCAGCTCGGGAGGGAGACGCCGTCGAAGGCGGAGAGGGCCGCCTCGAGGGCGGAGAGCGCCAGCACCGGGGGAGTGCCCGAGGCGAAGGACGCGATGCCCGGCGCCGGCTCGTAGTCCAGGGACATCGAGAACGGTGAGGCGTGCCCGATCCAGCCGGTGATCGGCTGCCGCGCCGCGTCCTGGTGACTGCGGCGCGACCCAGAGGAAGGCCGGGGAGCCCGGCCCGCCGTTGAGGTACTTGTAGGTGCAGCCCACCGCGAGGTCGGCCCCCGACGAGGTCAGGTCCACCGGCACGGCGCCGGTCGAGTGGCACAGGTCCCACTGCACGAGTGCGCCGCGCTCCTGGGCCGCGCGGGTGATCGAGTCCATCTCGAACATCGCCCCGGTGCGGAAGTCCACGTGGGTCAGCGACAACAGCGCCACGTCGTCGTCGACGGCGGCGACCGGGTCGGCCGGGTCGCACCAGCGCAGCTCCAGCCCCATCAGGTCGGCGACACCGGCCGCGACGTAGCCGTCGGTCGGGAAGGTCGAGGGCTCCAGCACCAGCACCCGGCGGTCCGGGCGCAGCCGCGCGGCGGTCACCATCGTCTTGAACAGGCTGACGCTGGTCGAGTCGCCGAGGTGGATGTCGGCCGCGTCCGCGCCGACGAGGGGAGCGATCCTGGCTGCGACCCGCTCGCTGAGCTCCATCCAGCGGGCGTCGTTCCACGACCGGATCAGGCCCTGACCCCATTCACGTCGTACGACGTCGGCAAGCCGCTCGGCCACTCCGGCGGGAAGGGCGCCGAGCGAGTTGCCGTCGAGGTAGACCACGCCGTCGGGGATCGAGAAGCCGCTCATTTCGGGGGCGGATCGACGCGACGCGCGCTATAGATCCGTGGGGTGATTCATCGGGGCCGAGGCTACCCGCGTGCCTGCGGCTCCATCCCGCGACGCTGGGTCAGGATGGAAGCGATGACCGATCTGCTCAGCCGTCCCTCCGAGAAGACCGAGACCCCCGACCAGCCGGCGCCCAGGCCGCTGGCCGTGGGCGCGACGCTCGCTGCGGCTGCCGCGTCCCTGGGCACGCTGCTCACCTGCATGGCCGTCTGCGTGGTCGGCTGGTTCCTCGCCGACGCCGGAGCACACGGCCAGACCACCGACGCGCTGCGCGTGGGCGCCGTTGCCTGGCTGCTGGGGCACGGCTCCGGGGCCGAGATCGCCGGCACACCGGTGCACGTGGTGCCGCTGGGCCTCACCGCGCTCTTCGCAGCTCACCGCCTGGCGGCTCGGTCGCTGGGGTGCAGCCACCTCCGCCCCGCCCGAGGACGACCGTGCCGCCGCGCTCGCCGGAGTCGTCTTCTCCGGGGTCTACCTCGTCGTCACTGTCGTCGTCTGCATCGTCGCTGCCGGAGCCGGCGCCGCACCGGGACTCGGTCGCGCGATCGTCGGGTCGCTGGTCGTCGGGGCCGTCGGCGGGCTCGGCCTGGCGCACGGCGCCGGTCGGCTCCGCGGCTGGCTCGACCGGGTGCCGGGCTGGATCCGCTCGATCGGGCACGGCTCCGTGGCCGGACTCGTGGTGCTCCTCGCGGCCGCGACCGTCCTCCTCCTGGTGCGGGTCGTGATGGGTCTCAGCCAGGCCGCCACGGTGCTCTCCGAGCTGCACCTGCGCCCGGGTGACTACGTGATGTTCGCGCTGGTCACCCTGACCGTCGTGCCCAACGCGGTCCTGTTCGGCGCCGCCTACCTGCTGGGGCCGGGCTTCGCCGTCGGCGTCGGCACGGTCGTCTCCCCGAGCGTCGTCGCGCTGGGGCCGGTCCCGGCCTTCCCGCTGCTCTCCGCCCTGCCCGACAGCGGGCCGACCCCCGCGTGGGCGGTCGGCCTGGTCGCGATCCCGGTCCTCGCCGGCGCCGGCGGTGCGGTGCTGGCGCAGCGTGCCTACGGCGTCACCGCCTACGACTCCGCCGCCCTGCGCGGCTTCGGCAGCGGACTCGGTGCCGCGCTCCTCACCACCCTCGCCGTCGCCGTCTCGGGAGGTGCCATGGGCACCGGCCGGATGTCGGTGATCGGCGCCCCGGTGGGCGAGGTGCTCGTGGCCGCCGTGGCGGCGATGAGCCTCGGCGGTCTCGCAGCCGGCGTGCTCACCGCCTTCGTCCAGCGGCGGCGCGCGGCTGCCCCCGAGCAGCCCGACGCCCGGGCTGACCGGTGACCTCCCAGGACGGTTAGCCTGTCGCCGTGCCCGTCACCCGAGTCGTCGTCCTCGTGTCCGGCGCCGGCACCAACCTCCAGGCCCTGCTCGATGCCAGCGCCGACCCGTCGTACGGCGCCGAGGTGGTCGCCGTCGGCGCCGACCGCGACGGCATCGAGGGCTTGCTGCGGGCCGAGAAGGCGGACGTCGCGACCTTCGTCTGCAAGCTCGGCGACCACGCCGGCCGCGACGACTGGGACCGGGCGCTGCGCGACGCCGTGGCCGGGTTCGAGCCCGACCTCGTCGTGCTCGCCGGCTTCATGAAGCTCGTCGGGCCGGCCTTCCTCGAGCGCTTCGCGGGGCGCGTGGTGAACACCCATCCCGCGTTGTGCCCCGCCTTCCCCGGGACGACGGGCCCGGCGGACGCCCTCGCCTACGGCGTCAAGGTCACCGGCGCGACCCTCTTCGTGGTCGACGAGGGTGTCGACACCGGGCCGATCATCGCCCAGGCCGTCGTACCGGTGGAGGACGACGACGACGTCGCCTCCCTGCACGAACGGATCAAGGTCGCCGAGCGCCGGATGCTCGTCGAGACCGTGGGCCGCCTCGCCCGCGAAGGTTTCTCCATCACCGACAGGAAGGTGCGGATCGGGCCATGAGCCAAGCTCCGATCAGCCAGGACAGGGTCCCGATCAAGCGGGCCCTGGTCTCGGTCTACGACAAGACCGGTCTCGAGGACCTCGTCCGTGGGCTCCACGAGTCCGACGTCGAGCTGGTCTCCACGGGCGGGTCCGCGAAGCTGATCGCCGACCTCGGCGTGCCGGTGACCAAGGTCGAGGACCTGACCGGCTTCCCCGAGTGCCTCGACGGCCGGGTCAAGACGCTGCACCCGAAGGTGCACGCCGGCATCCTGGCCGACCGTCGGCTCCCGGACCACGTCTCCCAGCTCCAGGAGCTCGGCATCGAGCCGTTCGACCTGGTGGTCTCCAACCTCTACCCGTTCCGCCAGACCGTGCTCTCCGGCGCCACCCCCGACGAGTGCGTCGAGCAGATCGACATCGGCGGGCCTTCGATGGTGCGTGCCGCGGCCAAGAACCACCCCTCGGTCGCGATCGTCACCTCGCCCGGGCGCTACGACGACGTCCTGCTCGCGCTCAAGGAGGGCGGCTTCAGCCTCGAGCAGCGCAAGCGGCTGGCGGCGGAGGCGTTCGCGCACACCGCGGCGTACGACGTCGCGGTCGCCTCCTGGATGGGCAGCGTGCTCACCGACACCAGCGAGGGCAGCGGCTTCCCGGCGTTCACCGGCGCGACGTGGGAGAAGGCCGCGGTCCTGCGCTACGGCGAGAACCCGCACCAGCCGGCGGCGCTCTACCGTCACTGGCGTGGAGGGCTGGCCGCCGCCGAGCAGCTGCACGGCAAGGAGATGTCCTACAACAACTACGTCGACACCGACGCCGCCCGTCGAGCGGCCAACGACTTCACCCAGCCGGCCGTGGCGATCATCAAGCACGCCAACCCGTGCGGCATCGCGGTGGGTGCCGACGTCGCCGAGGCCTACGTCAAGGCCAACGCGTGCGACCCGACCTCGGCCTTCGGTGGCGTCATCGCGGTGAACGCACCCGTCTCGGTGGCGATGGCCGAGCAGCTCCGCGACACCTTCACCGAGGTGATCGTGGCGCCCGCCTACGACGACGGCGCCGTGGAGGTGCTGCAGTCGCTGCCACGCGGCGGCAAGAACCTCCGGATCCTGCGCTGCCCGGTCGACGAGCACCCCGACCCGGTCGAGTTCCGCGGGATCAGCGGCGGGATGCTGATGCAGCGCGTCGACCACGTCGACGCCGAGGGCGACGACCCCGCCACCTGGACGCTCGCCACCGGCGAGGCCGCCTCCGAGGCAGACCTGGCCGACCTTGCGTTCGCCTGGAAGGCCTGCCGCTACGTGAAGTCCAACGCGATCCTGCTCGCGCACGACGGCGCCTCGGTCGGCATCGGCATGGGGCAGGTCAACCGGGTCGACTCCTGCAAGCTCGCGGTCGAGCGGGCCGGCGACCGGGCGGCCGGCTCGGTGGCCGCCTCCGACGCGTTCTTCCCCTTCGAGGACGGCCCGCAGATCCTGATCGATGCCCGGGTGCGGGCGATCGTGCAGCCGGGCGGCTCGGTGCGCGACGAGCTGACCATCGAGGCGGCGAAGAAGGCCGGCGTGACCATGTACTTCACCGGTACCAGACACTTTGCTCACTGAGTGCTGGACTGCGACGGAGGAGCCGAGACTCAGGTGAGCAGGTCGAGCTGCGGCCCACGGCCGAGGGACGAAGCCGTGACGGACCGTGTCGAGACCAGGTGAGACAACAAGCAGACTGAACCAGCGGAGGATCAGCAAGATGACCGCACAGCTGCTCGACGGCACCGCCACCGCGAAGGCCATCAAGGCCGAGCTGACCCTCCGGGTCACGCACCTGCGCGAGCGCGGAGTCGTGCCGGGGCTCGGCACCATCCTGGTCGGCGACGACCCGGGCTCGAGGTGGTACGTCAACGGCAAGCACAAGGACTGCGCCGAGGTCGGCATCGAGTCGATCCGCGAGGACCTCCCGGCGACGGCTACGCAGGAGGAGATCCTGGCCGCCGTACGCCGCCTCAACGAGAACCCCGCGTGCACGGCGTACATCGTGCAGCTGCCGTTGCCGAAGGGGATCGACGAGAACCTGGTCCTCGGTGAGATCGACCCGGCCAAGGACGCCGACGGCCTGCACCCGACCAACCTCGGCTGGCTGGTCCTGGGCAAGGCGGCGCCGCTGCCGTGCACGCCGTTCGGGATCGTCGAGCTGCTGCGCCGCCACGACGTCGCCATCAACGGTGCCGAGGTGGTCGTGGTCGGCCGCGGCGTCACCGTGGGGCGCCCGCTCGGGCTGCTGCTGACCCGGCGCTCGGAGAACGCGACGGTCACGCTGTGCCACACCGGGACCCGTGACCTCGCTGCCCACACGCGGCAGGCCGACATCGTCGTCGCGGCGGCCG
Organism: uncultured Actinomycetota bacterium; assembly: GCA_963839835.1. Lineage (GTDB taxonomy): Bacteria > Actinomycetota > Actinomycetes > Propionibacteriales > Nocardioidaceae > Marmoricola. The sequence goes on along the minus strand of CAWIWO010000005.1, from coordinate 46,082 downwards.
GGGTGCCGGGCATCATCACCGGCGACATGGTCAAGCCGGGGGCGGCCGTGCTCGACGTCGGCGTCTCGCGGGTCGACGGCAAGCTCGCGGGCGACGTCGACCCCTCCGTCCACGACGTCGCCGGCTGGGTCTCGCCGAACCCGGGCGGCGTGGGCCCGATGACGCGGGCGATGCTGCTCTCCAACGTCGTCGCGAACGCCGAGGCAGCCAACCTCGCCACCGCCGGGGCCTGAATGCTGATGCCCGACCAGGAGCAGCGCCGGCTGCCGTCCACGCTCGGTGGGCTGGTCTACCTGGTCGTGGTCGCCGTCAGCGGGGTCGGGCTGGCGATCGTGGCCTTCGGCCCGTGGCGTCGCGGCGTCGCCCTGGTCGGCCTCAGCCTGATCCTCGCCGCCCTGATGCGCGCCTCCCTCAGCGACCACGACGCCGGGATGCTGCGCGTGCGCCGCCACCGCTGGGTCGACGTACTCATGCTCGGCTCCGCCGGGGTCGCCCTCCTCGTGCTGGCGAGCGTGATCCCCGACCAGACGGGTTAGTCGGGGACGGCTCGGGTGCGGTTTACCCGGGCGCCCGGGTAAACCCAACCCTGGCAGGCAGAACAATGCCCGCCCGGGTTGAGTTCTGCCTGCCAGCCTCCCCGATTTGTCAGAGCTCGCCATCCGGTTGGGCGCCGTGATGACGTACGGCGGCCGCGCCGGCGCCGACTGCTGCACGCAGGGCGGACTCGTCGTCCTCGCCGGCGGCCAGGGCTGCTGCCAGCGCACCGCAGAACGCGTCGCCGGCGCCGGTCGTGTCGACCACCTCCTCCGCGGGCACAGACTCGGCCGGTACCTCGAGGTCGCGCCAGGAAGCGCCGGCCGCGCCCGCGGGTGACCAGCAGCGAGCGCGGCGTCGAGGGCAGCTGGGACGCCTCGTGCTCGTTGGCGACGACGGGGTCGCAGAGGTCGAGCACGTCGCCGGGCAGGTCGGCGTACGGAGCCACGTTCAGCACCACGCGCGCGCCCCGGAGGCAGCGGCGGCGCGGATGGCCGCGGCGACCGTCTCGAGCGGCACCTCGAGCTGGGCCAGCAGCACGTCGTCGGGGTCGAGGTCGAGGTCCCAGGTGACCGTGCCGTTGGCCCCCGGGACGACGACGATCGAGTTCTCGCCCGCCTCGTCGACGACGATCAGCGCCGTACCCGTCGGCTCCTCAGGGTGTACGACGACCCGGGAGACGTCGACCCCGAACGAGGAGAGGCGGCTCCGGTAGGCCGAACCGCCCTCGTCGTCGCCCACGGATCCGACCATCACCACGGATGCCCCCGCGCGGGCGGCCGCGACGGCCTGGTTGGCGCCCTTGCCGCCGGCGAGCCGCTGCAGGCCCTCGCCCAGGACGGTCTCGCCGGGGGAGGGATGCCGTTCGACCTGGGTGACCAGGTCGACGTTGAGGGAGCCCGAGCACGACCACGACGGCGCTCAGGACCCGCGGCCGGTCACCGTGTCCAGCCAGAGCCGCGCGTAGTCCTCGCCGTCGACCGCCAGGGCAACGTCGATGACAGCCGGCGCCTGGCCGTGCGGGTCGTGGGCCAGGTTGCCGTCCCAGTCGCGCAGGTCGACGATCGTGCGGCCGCGGGACCACGTCCCGGCCAGCTCGACCCGGACGGGGAGTCGCTGCAGGGTCACGCCCTTCGGCTCGAGGACGACGCAGACCGCTCCGGCGTCGCCGATGGTGGCCGACGTGGACCCGAACCGCTCGCACTGGTGCGCGATCAACCGGCCGGCCAGCCCAGCGGGTCCGGAGTCGTGCTGCGCGACCAGATCGGCGGCGACCTCCACGGCCACCTGGGGTCCGTAGAACACGTCCAGCCCGTACATCGTCACCTCGACGCCGAGCTCCACGCACGCGTCCAGGCTGATCGCCGCCGCCTCCGGGTCGTGGAAGACGTTGAACTCGGCGGAGGCGGTGGCGTTGCCGACCTGGGCCGCACCGCCCATGAAGACCATCCGCTCGATGCCGCGCGCCGCCTCGGGGTAGGTGCGCAGCAGCAGCGCGATGTTGGTCATCGGACCCAGGGGGACCAGCGTCACGGGCCGTCCCGAGAAGGCCGCCTCGAGGAGCACGTCGCGCAACAGCTCGACCGCGTGCCGTGGGTCGGGGGAGCGGGTCGAGCAGGGCCAGTCCAGGTCGCCCATGCCGTCCTCGCCGTGCACGTGCCGCGCATCGACCCGTTCCTCCAGCAACGGCCGCCGCGCACCGGCGGCGACCGGCACGTCCTCCCGCCCACACGTCTCCAGCACGCTGAGGGTGTTGCGTACGACGTGGTCGAGCCCGGCGTTGCCGTCGACGCAGCTGACGGCCACCAGGTCGAGGTCGGGATGGAGCGCCGCGAGCATCAGCGCGCAGGCGTCGTCGACGCCGGTGTCGACGTCCAGGACGATCGGGATGCGCGTCGTACTCATGCCGCCTGCCGAACTGTGTGACCGAAACTTACGGATGCGCGCGAAGTTTCACGCGTTCCTGCAGGTTTCACCGGCGGGCCGGTGAAACCTGCAGCCAGCATCAGATGAGCCCGAGCTCCTTGACCGCGTCGCGCTCCTCGGCGAGCTCCTGGGTGGAGGCGTCGATCCTGGTGCGCGAGAAGTCGTCGATGTCGAGACCCTGGACGATCTCCCAGTCGCCGTTGCTGGTGGTGACGGGGAAGGAGGAGATCAGGCCCTCGGGCACGTCGTACGAGCCGTCCGAGACGACGGCCATGGACACCCAGTCATCCGACGCGGAGCCGTGCAGCCAGTCGTGGGCGGCATCGATCGTGGCCGAGGCGGCGGAGGCGGCCGAGGAGGAGCCGCGGGCCTCGATGATCGCGGCGCCGCGCTTGGCCACGGTCGGGATGAAGTCGTTCTCCAGCCACGCCTGGTCGTCCACCACGGAAGCGGCGTTCTTGCCGCCCACCTCGGCGTGGAAGATGTCGGGGTACTGGGTGGCCGAGTGGTTGCCCCAGATCGTCATCTTCTTGATGTCGGTCACCGGCGCACCGGTCTTGGCCGCCAGCTGGGAGATCGCCCGGTTGTGGTCGAGGCGGGTGAGCGCCGAGAACCGCTCCTTCGGGATGTCCGGCGCGTTGGTCATCGCGATCAGCGCGTTGGTGTTGGCCGGGTTGCCGGTGACCCCGATGCGGACGTCGTCGGCGGCCACCGAGTTCAGTGCCTTGCCCTGAGCGGTGAAGATCGCGCCGTTGGCCTCGAGCAGGTCGCCGCGCTCCATGCCCTTGCTGCGCGGCTTGGCGCCGACCAGCAGCGCCAGGTTGACGCCGTCGAAGATCTTCTCCGCCTCGTGGCCGATCTCCACGCCGGCGAGGGTGGGGAACGCGCAGTCGTCGAGCTCCATCACCACGCCCTCGAGCGTCTTGAGGGCCGGCTCGATCTCGAGCAGGCGCAGCTCGATCGGCCGGTCGCCCAGAGCGCCGCTCGCGAGGCGGAACAGCAGGCTGTAGCCGATCTGGCCGGCGGCGCCGGTGACGGCGACCTTGAGGGGAGAACTCACGACGACTCCTGATTGCGACGGATCGAGGCTGACCCGGCCGACGCTAGCAGCGCTGGTTTGTGCCGCGTAGTGAGGGCTGAGAGGCTGCTCCTGTGACTGACTCGACGATCATCTACACCCACACCGACGAGGCGCCGCTGCTGGCGACGTACTCGTTCCTGCCGATCATCGAGGCGTACGCCGCCAAGGCCCGGGTGTCGGTGCAGACGCGCGACATCTCCCTGGCCGGGCGGATCATCGCCCTCTTCGCCGACCGCCTGCCCGAGGACCAGCGCATCGCCGACGACCTCCACGAGCTGGGGGAGCTGGCCAAGACGCCGGGCGCCAACATCGTCAAGCTGCCCAACATCAGCGCCTCGCTCCCGCAGCTCAAGGCCGCGATCGCCGAGCTGCAGGAGCAGGGCTACGACCTGCCCGACTACCCCGCCAACCCGCAGAGCGACGAGGAGAAGGACACCCGCGCGCGCTACGACAAGGTCAAGGGCAGCGCGGTCAACCCGGTGCTCCGCGAGGGCAACTCCGACCGGCGCGCGCCGGAGTCGGTGAAGAACTACGCCCGCAAGCACCCGCACTCGATGGGGGAGTGGAGCCCGGAGTCGCGGACCAACGTCGCGCACATGGAGGCCGACGACTTCCGCCACAACGAGAAGTCGGTGGTCGTTGAGGACGAGGGATCGCTGCGGATCGAGCTCGTCACTGACGACGGCACCGAGGTGCTCAAGGAGTCGGTGCAGGTCGAGGCCGGCGAGGTCGTCGACGCGACCTTCATGTCCACCGCCAAGCTGCAGGACTTCCTCCGGGCGCAGATCCAGCGCGCCAAGGACGACGGCGTGCTGTTCTCGGTGCACCTGAAGGCCACGATGATGAAGGTCTCCGACCCGATCATCTTCGGCCACGCGGTGCAGGCGTTCTTCCCGGCGCTCTTCGAGGAGCACGGCGAGCTGCTGCTCGAGAACGGTCTGGACCCGAGCAACGGCCTCGCGGCGATCCTCACCGGCGCCGAGAAGCTCGGGGACGCTGGCCAGCCCATCCTCGACGCCGTGAAGCAGGGTCTGGCGGACGGTCCCGAGCTGGCGATGGTCGACTCCGACAAGGGCATCACCAACCTGCACGTGCCCAGCGACGTGATCGTCGACGCCAGCATGCCCGCGATGATCCGCACCTCGGGACACATGTGGGGTCCCGACGGCGAGGAGGCCGACACCCTCGCGGTGATCCCCGACTCCTCCTACGCCGGGATCTACCAGGTCGTCATCGACGACTGCCGCGAGCACGGCGCCTACGACCCCTCCACGATGGGCTCGGTCCCCAACGTCGGGCTGATGGCGCGCGCCGCCGAGGAGTACGGCTCGCACGACAAGACCTTCGAGATCGCGAAGGCCGGCACCGTGCGCGTGGTCGACCAGGACGACAACGTGCTGCTCGAGCACGACGTCCAGCCCGGCGACATCTGGCGCGCCTGCCAGACCAAGGACGTCGCCATCCAGGACTGGGTCAAGCTCGCGGTGACGCGGGCCCGGGCCACCGGTGACCCGGCGATCTTCTGGCTCGACGAGGACCGCGCCCACGACGCCAACCTGATCGAGAAGGTCAACGCCTACCTCCCGGACCATGACACCGACGGCCTGGACATCTCCATCGCCACCCCGGTCGAGGCCATCCGTACGTCGGTCGAGCGGATCCGCAAGGGCGAGAACACCATCTCGGTCACCGGCAACGTGCTGCGCGACTACCTCACCGACCTGTTCCCGATCCTCGAGCTCGGCACGTCGGCCAAGATGCTCTCCGTCGTACCCCTGATCAACGGTGGCGGGCTCTTCGAGACCGGTGCCGGCGGCTCGGCCCCCAAGCACGTGCAGCAGCTGCTCAAGGAGAACTACCTGCGCTGGGACAGCCTCGGGGAGTTCCTCGCCCTCGCCGAGAGCTTCGCCAAGTTCGCCGAGGTCACCGACAACCCGCGCTCGAAGCTGCTCGGGCGAAGCCCTCGACAAGGCGACCGGCACGCTGCTGGAGGAGAACAAGTCGCCCCAGCGCAAGCTCGGCACCATCGACAACCGCGGCAGCCACTTCTACCTCGCGCTGTTCTGGGCCGAGGAGCTGGCCAGGCAGACCGAGGACGCCGAGCTGGCCGCCGACTTCGCGGACCTCGCCGAGCGCCTGCGCGCCGAGGAGGAGACGATCACCCAGGAGCTGCTCGACGTCCAGGGCTCACCGACCGACGTCGGCGGCTACTACCGCCCGGACGCCGAGAAGGCGGCCGAGGTGATGCGCCCGTCGGCGACCTTCAACGAGGCCCTCGCATCGCTCTGAGTCCGGACCCTTCGAGACGGTCGCTGCGCGACCTCCTCAGGGACCCGGACCGGAACGGATCGGGTCCCTGAGGAAGGACGAAGTCCTGTCTCGAAGGGCCCGCTCGTCTGTGAAGGACGGCACAGGGTTTCTTCGTCCATCCGGGAAGCCTGAGCCGGATCTCTTGTTGTGGCACGTGTGACCGTCTCGAGCCCCGTTCGCCCTGCCCGCGCGACGGCCTCCCCGTCCCGGACGACAGTCACGCTGGCGCTGCTGGCCCTGGCCACGGGTGGGTTCGCGATCGGTACGACCGAGTTCGTCTCGATGGGACTGCTCCCACAGCTCGCCGACGGGGTGGGTGTGTCCATCCCGAAGGCCGGTCACGCGATCTCGGCGTATGCCCTGGGCGTGGTGGTCGGTGCCCCGCTGATCGCCGTCCTCGGGGCACGGCTGCCGCGCCGCGGCCTGCTCGTGGCGCTGATGGGGGTCTTCCTCCTCGGCAACGCGGCCACCGCCCTCGCCTCGAGCTACCCCGGCCTGATGGCTGCACGCTTCGTCGCGGGGGTGCCGCACGGTGCCTACTTCGGCGTGGCCTCGCTGGTCGCCGCAGGACTGGTGCCGCCCGAGCGGCGTGGACGGGCGGTGAGCCGGGTGCTGCTCGGCCTCGCTGTCGCCAACGTCGCCGGGGTCCCCGCCGCGACCTGGCTGGGGCAGCACGCCGGCTGGCGCTCGGCGTACCTCCTGGTGGCCGTCCTGGCCGCTCTCACGATCGCGCTGGTCGCGATCCTCGTGCCGGGGGCACCGGGAGACCCGTCGGCGACCGGCCGCAAGGAGCTGCGTGCCTTCCGCGACCCGCAGGTCCTGCTGACCCTGCTCGCGGGTGCGATCGGCTTCGGCGGGATGTTCGCGATGTACAGCTACATCGCCCCGACGGTGACCAGCGTCGCCGGGCTGTCCGGCGCCGTCGTACCGCTCTACCTGCTGGCCTTCGGGCTGGGCATGGTCGTCGGGACGCCGCTGGCGGGCCGGATGACCGACTGGTCCGTCCTGCGGACCGTGGCCATCGGCATGGTGAGCATGATGCTCGTCCTGCTGCTGTTCACCGTCACCTCCGCGTGGTTCCTGCCCGGCCTGCTGACCACGTTCGCGGTGGCCGTGCTCACCTCGCTCGTGGCGGTCGGACTGCAGATGCGCCTGATGCAGGTGGCGGGCGACGCCCAGACCATCGGTGCGGCGATGAACCACTCGGCGCTCAACCTCGCCAACGCCCTGGGCGCCTGGCTCGGCGGCCTGGTGATCGCCGCGGGCTACGGCTACCTGGCACCCAGCTTCGTCGGTGCCGGGCTCTCGCTGCTCGGGCTCGTCGTGCTGCTCGCCTCGGCGACGCTGCACCGCCGCACCACGGTTCAGTCCGGTAGCGGGTCGGCCACGGTGAGCTCGGCCGCCAGCAGGTCGTAGTCGACCGAGTCGGCCCAGGTGCCGTCCCCGAGCGGGATGGTGCTCCGTTGCACGCCCACCCGGCGGAAGCCGGCCCGCTCGATCACCCGGCGTGAGGCGAGGTTGCCGACGGCCGCGTTGACGGTCAGCCGGGCCATCCCCAGCCCGCCGTCCTCGACGGGCACGAAGCAGTGGCGTACGACGAGCCGGGTCGCCTCGGTGATGACGCCCCGGCCACGAGCGTCCGGGTGGGCCCAGTACGCGACCTCAGCCTGTCGGCGGTGCTCCACGTCGAACAGGGAGAGCTGGCCCAGGTAGGCGTCGGTGTCCGGGTCCGCGACCGCCCAGTGGACGGCTCGCCCGTCGGCCGCGTCGGCGAGCCGCTTGGCCACGAAGCCGGCCTCGTTCTCCAGGGTGTGCGGCGCTCCCTCGCGCGGACGCCGCAGCCAGAACTGCGTCTCCGGGTCGTTCAGCGTCTCCACGACCCGCGGCAGGTCGCGCTCGGCGAGCTGACGCAGCACCACAGCGTCGCCCCGGATCGTGGGCGACTCCAGCCACGGACGGCTCGGTGACAGCTCCGCTCCGCGGCGCAGGGTCCCCGCCCAGGCGTCGACCATCTCGCCGCGGTGGTTCAGCCAGCCCTGCAGGGTGCCGTCGAAGGAGAACCCCACGCTCCAGGCGAGCCGGCGTGAGGCGAGGTTGCCGATGTTGGCCATCCACAGCACGGTCTCCAGGCCGGCACCACCGTCCTCGGCCGGGGAGAAGCCCCACTCGAGCAGGAGCCGCAGGGCGCGCGACAGCACGCCCTTGCCGCGCACCTCCGGGTGCGAGCCGTAGGCGACCTCGGCCCGTCCGTCTCCGTGGTTGCGGAGGCTGACCGTGCCCGCGAACCGGTCGGCGTGCTCGACGGCGAAGCCCCACTCCTGGTCGCTCTCCCAGCCACCCGGCATCACGTGGCGCACGAACCGCTTGGCGTCGTCGCGGGTGTACGGCACCGGCACGGTCGTCCACGCGATGCTCGTCGGGTCGGCGCACTGCTCCACGATCCGCTCGACGTCGTCCTCGGTGTGCGCGCGCAGCGTGACCACGCCGTCCTCGAGCCGGGGTACCTGCACCACGTGAAGTCTACCGGCCCTTCGAGACAGGCTCGCTGATCATCGGAGCGTCGCTACCTCAGGGACCCGGCCCAGCGTCACCGCCGGTGACTGGAAGAATGCCCTTCATGCCTGACCAGCCCAGCGCGCCGCCGCGCATCCTCTCCGGCATCCAGGCCACCGGCGACTCCTTCCACTTCGGCAACTACCTCGGTGCGCTGCGGCAGTGGGTGGACCTGCAGGAGGGCCACGACCCGTTCTTCTTCATCGCCGACCTGCACGCCCTGACCGTGCCGCAGGACCCGAAGGTGCTGCGCGAACGTTTCGTCCGCTGCGCCGCCCAGCTGATCGCCATGGGCATCGACCCGAAGCAGTCGGCGGTGTTCCTGCAGTCCCACGTGCCCGAGCACGCCCAGCTGGCGTGGGTGATGGAGTGCATCACCAGCACGGGCGAGGCCCGTCGGATGACGCAGTTCAAGGACAAGACGGCCAAGGAGGGCGAAGGGTCCGGTTCCGTCGGGCTGCTGGCCTACCCGATGCTGCAGGCCGCCGACATCCTGCTCTACCGGCCGAAGTACGTGCCGGTGGGGGAGGACCAGCGCCAGCACCTCGAGCTCACGCGCGACCTGGCCCAGCGGTTCAACCACCGCTACAAGAAGACCTTCCCGCTGCCCGAGCCCTACATCCTCAAGCGCACCGGCCGGATCCTCGACCTGCAGAACCCCGCCATCAAGATGTCGAAGACCAACTCCGGCCCGACAGGCATCATCGAGCTCCTCGACGACCCCAAGGTCTCGGCGAAGAAGATCCGCTCCGCGGTCACCGACTCCGAGACCGAGATCCGCTTCGATCCCGAGGCCAAGCCCGGCGTCTCCAACCTCCTGACCATCTTCTCCGAGCTCACCGGTCGCTCGATCGAGGACCTCGAGAAGTCCTACGCGGGACAGGGGTACGGCGCGCTCAAGGGCGACCTGGCCGACGTCGTGGTGGAGTTCGTGACCCCGTTCCGCGACCGCACCCTCGAGCTGCTCGAGGACCGGGCCGAGCTCGACGCCGTCCTGCTGGCGGGCTCGGAGAAGGCGGGGGAGGTGGCCAGCCGCACGCTGGCCGACGTCTACGACCGGATCGGGCTGGTTCGTCCCGCGCGGTGACGAGGTCCTAGGCTGACTTCGTGCCCTGGATCGGAGTGTCCATCGCGGTGCCCGAGCCGTGGGGGAGTGAGCTCCAGCAGTACCGGATCGACGTCGGTGACGACTCCGCACGGCAGATCCCCACGCACATCACGCTGCTGCCGCCCCTCGAGGTCGCCGATGCCGACCTCGACCCGATCACCGCGCACCTCCTCGAGGCCGCCAGGCGCACGGCTCCTTTCCAGGTGCACCTGCGCGGCACGGGCACCTTCCGGCCGGTCTCCCCGGTGGTGTTCGTCAACGTGGTCAAGGGGATCAGCGGTTGCGAGCGGCTGGCGGGCGACGTGCGCTCCGGACCGCTCGTGCTGGAGACGGAGTTCCCCTACCACCCGCACGTCACGGTCGCTCACTACCTGCCCGAGGGCCTGCTGGAGCAGGCCTTCGTCGAGCTCGAGCGGTACGACGCCGCGTTCGACGTCAGCGAGATGTGGCTCTACCTGCACGACCCGTTGACCGGATGGCACCCGGTGCGCTCGTTCCCGCTGGGGGAGTGAACGACCTCAGGAAAGCGATCGGCCGGTCCCCCCGGGAGGGGACCGGCTGACCGATGGGGTGTTGTTCAGTTGTCGGTGCGGGTGTTGCTGGTGCTGCGGGTACTGCGGGTGCTGCGGGTGTTGCGATCTGGGTGTGCCCTCAGTGGCTGGGCGTGAACATCGACACGTGGTAGGTGTAGCTGTACCAGTGGCTGCCGGCGCGGATCCCCCGGACCACGACGGTGTAGACACCGCTGCGGGCCTGGCTGGCCGGGATGTTGAAGGCCATCGTGGGCTGTGCGTAACCGTTCTCGACGCGGAGCTTCGAGGCGGAGATGCGGTGGCCGTTGCGGTAGACCGCCACGGTCGACCGGGCGAAGCTGACCCCACGGTTGCCCGCCGAGAGCGACCAGCGGCCGCTCGGCTCGATGGTGTTCGGGAAGTAGCCGGCGCTGGGCCAGGACACGAAGGCCGGGTTCGGCCGGGCCGAGGAGCTCGGCCCGATCACGGTGATCGCGTTGGCGACGTTGGTGGAGCCCGACCCCATCGAGGTGGCGAAGGGGTTCAGCAGCCAGCGACGGTGACCGACGCCGTAGTTGTTGCCGCCCGGGTCCTGCATGTACAGGCCCACGACACCCGCCGAGGTGATCTTCGGGTAGGCCAGCGCCAAGTTGGAGCGGGCGGCGTTGGCAGCACCAGTGCTGGTGTAGCAGCGCCAGGAGCGCGACGGTGCGTGGCTGACGGCCTTGTTCGCCGACATCATCAGCGCCGTCTGCTGCGAGCGGTAGTTCAGCGCCGAGTTGAAGCTGATCGGGGCGAGCCCGCTCAGCGACCGGACGAAGTTGATCGCGTTGCGGGTCGCGATCAGGGATGCACCGCTGACGTTGCCGGCGATGCAGCGGTTCTCGTCACCGGTGTAGCCCGTGGGCACGTTCAGGCCCGGGGCGTAGGAGCGCCAGTACGCCGCGTTGACGGCCGCACGGCTGCCCACGGGGACCGAACCACCCCAGCGACCGGTGGTGCCGCCGTAGATCGAGCCGCCACCACGTGCGTGCCGCTTGACGTGCTTGTGGTGCCTGTGGTGCCGGCGGTGCTTGTGGTGGTGCTTCTTGTGCTTGTGGTGGTGCCTGCTTGCCAGCACCTGCACCGAGCCCGCTGCGGGGGCGGTACCGGACGAGACGTTCCCAGAGATCGGGTTGGACACAGACGCCACAGCGCCATTGGTGGTGCTGGCCTCGAAGGCCCCACCACCGATCAGAAACAGAAGTGCTGTCCCCCCAGCCAGCACCCGCGACAACTTTGAACCCTCCATGTAAAGAAGGTTATGGTCTAGTTGTCCGTTTCGTGCTTTTTTTACTAAAAAGGTCTTTCGTGCTACAAGTGCACGATTCGTCCCAGGGTCAGTATCCCTTTCGCACAGCCGTCCGCAGGTCGCGGTTGAGCTGGGAGATGACGTCCAGCGGGATGTCCTGCGGGCACGCCGCGCTGCACTCACCGATGTTCGTGCAGCCCCCGAAGCCTTCTGCGTCGTGCTGGGCGACCATGTCGACCACCCGGGTCCAGCGCTCCGCCTGACCCTGCGGGAGCTCGCCGAGGTGGGTCACCTTGGCGCCGACGAACAGCGAGGCCGAGCCGTTCGGGCACGCCGCGACGCAGGCACCGCAGCCGATGCAGGTGGCCATGTCGAAGGCACGATCGGCATTCTCCTTCGGAACCGGGGTCGCGTGTGCATCGGGGGCAGCGCCGGTGTTCACCGAGATGTAGCCGCCCTGGGCGATGATGCGATCGAAGGCCCGTCGGTCCACGCAGAGGTCCTTGAGCACGGGGAACGGATCGGCGCGCCACGGCTCGATGGTGATCGTCTCGCCGTCGGTGAACGAGCGCATGTGCAGCTGGCAGGTGGTGGTCACCACCGGACCGTGCGCCTCGCCGTTGATCATCAGCCCGCACATGCCGCAGATGCCCTCGCGACAGTCGCTGTCGAAGGCGATCGGCTCCTCGTCGGCGGAGATCAGCTGCTCGTTGAGCACGTCGAGCATCTCGAGGAACGACATGTCCTCGGTGACGTCCTCGAGCTGGTAGGTGTGCAGGGCGCCCTCGGTCGCCGCGTCCGGCTGGCGCCAGATCTTCAGGGTCAGGTTCATTTACTTGTAGCTCCGCTGCTTCATCTCGACGAACTCATAGACCAGCTCCTCCTTGTGCAGGATCGGCGCCGATCATGTCGTGGCCCTCCTCGCCTGCCCACTCCCAGGCGGCCACGTAGGCGTACTGGTCGTCGTGGCGCAGTGCCTCGCCGTCCTCGGTCTGCGACTCGGCCCGGAAGTGGCCACCGCACGACTCGCGCCGGTTGAGCGCGTCGATGCACATCAGCTCACCGAGCTCGAAGAAGTCGGCCACCCGGCCGGCCTTCTCCAGTGACTGGTTGAGCCCGTCGGGGGAGCCGAGCACCTTCACGTTGCGCCAGAAGTCGTCGCGCAGGCTGCGGATCAGGTCGATCGCCTTCTTCAGGCCGTCCTCGGTGCGCTCCATCCCGCAGTACTCCCACATGATGTTGCCGAGCTCGCGGTGGTAGGAGTCGACGCTCCGGGTCCCCTTGGTGCTCACGAACTGCTCGATCCGGGCGCGCACCGCCTCCTGCGCCTCGACCACGGCCGGGTGGTCCTCGGGGATCTTCTCGAAGGGCCCCTCGGCCAGGTAGTCGCGGATGGTGTTGGGCAGCACGAAGTACCCGTCGGCCAGGCCCTGCATCAGCGCCGAGGCCCCGAGGCGGTTGGCTCCGTGGTCGGAGAAGTTCGCCTCACCGGTGACGAAGAGCCCCGGGATCGTCGCCTGCAGGTCGTAGTCGACCCACAGCCCGCCCATCACGTAGTGCACGGCGGGGTAGATCCGCATCGGCACCTCGTAAGGGTCCTCTCCGGTGATCTGCTCGTACATCTCGAACAGGTTGCCGTACTTGCTCTCGATCGCCTTGCGGCCCAGCCGCTCGATGGCCTCGGCGAAGTCGAGGTAGACCCCGCGCCGCACGCCCTCGACCTCGTGCCCGACCCCGCGACCCTCGTCGCACATGTTCTTGGCCTGCCGGGAGGCGATGTCGCGGGGCACCAGGTTGCCGAAGGCGGGGTAGATCCGCTCGAGGTAGTAGTCGCGGTCGTCCTCGGCGATCTCCCGGGGGTCCTTGTCGGCGTCCTTGGCGTCCTTGGGCACCCAGATGCGGCCGTCGTTGCGCAGCGACTCGCTCATCAGGGTCAGCTTGGACTGGTGGGTGCCCGAGACCGGGATGCAGGTGGGGTGGATCTGGGTGTAGCAGGGGTTGGCCATCAGCGCGCCCTTGCGGTGTGCCCGCCAGGTGGCGGTCACGTTGCTGCCCATGGCGTTGGTGGAGAGGAAGAAGACGTTGCCGTAGCCACCGCTGGCCAGCACCACGACGTCGGCGAAGTAGGTCTCGATCTCGCCGGTGACCAGGTCGCGGACGATGATGCCGCGCGCGCGGTCGTCGACCACGACCAGCTCGAGCATCTCGTGACGGGTGTAGCACTTGACCGTGCCGGCCGCGACCTGGCGCTCCAGAGCCTGGTAGGCGCCGATCAGCAGCTGCTGGCCGGTCTGCCCCCGGGCGTAGAAGGTGCGCGAGACCTGTACGCCGCCGAACGAGCGGTTGTCCAGCAGGCCGCCGTACTCCCGGGCGAAGGGAACGCCCTGGGCGACGCACTGGTCGATGATGTTCACGCTCACCTGGGCCAGGCGGTAGACGTTGGACTCGCGCGAGCGGTAGTCGCCGCCCTTGACGGTGTCGTAGAACAGCCGGTAGATCGAGTCGCCGTCGCCCTTGTAGTTCTTGGCGGCGTTGATGCCGCCCTGGGCGGCGATCGAGTGTGCCCTGCGCGGGGAGTCCTGGTAGCAGAAGGACTTCACCACGTAGCCGGCCTCACCCAGCGTGGCGGCCGCGGACGCGCCGGCCAGGCCGGTGCCCACGACGATCACCGACAGGCGGCGCCGGTTGGCGGGGTTGGCGATCCGGGCCTCGAACTGGCGGGTGTTCCACCGCTCCTCGAGGGGACCGCCGGGCGCCTTGGTGTCCTGGATCCACTCGCCGGACTGGTAGTAGCCGGCGGCGTCGTCGGTCTCCTCGGCGTCGAGGTGGTGCGACGGGTTCCCGGTCAGGGTGGTGTCGGGCATGTCGGTCACGAGCGCGACCTCCTCCTGGGACTCACTGGGCTCACTTGGTGATCACGCCGGCCAGGACGAAGACCGGAACGAGGGAGAAACCGCCGGCGATGATCACCGCCAGCGTGAACGAGACCCGCTTGAAGGTGGCCCGCGAGCGGTGCGTGCTGGTCCAGCCGAGGGTCTGCATCGAGCTCCAGAACCCGTGGTGCAGGTGGGCACCGAGCATGGCCATGGCGACGAGGTAGATCAGCGTCAGCCACCAGGTCGAGAACGAGTCGACCAGGAGGTTGTAGGGGTCGGTGGTGGAGCCACCGGTGACGTTGACCTTGCCGATCGAGAAGTTCAGCAGGTGCCAGACGATGAACAGCAGGAGGGTCAGGCCGCCCCAGCGCATCAGGTGGGAGGCGAAGGTCGAGTTCTTGTTCTTCTTCACGACGTACTTGTGCGTGCGCGCGCGACGTGCCCGGCGCCAGAGCACGACCGCGCAGTAGACGTGCACGACCAGCGAGAGCACCAGCACTGCGCGCAGCACCCACAGGAAGCCCGACTCGGGCAGCATCGGCTCACCCAGGGTGCGCAGGTGGTGGGCGTACTCGTTGAAGGCGTCGTGGCCGGCGAAGGCCTTCAGGTTGCCGTACATGTGCAGCAGCACGAACACGACGAAGACCAGGCCGCTGAGCGCCATCAGGAGCTTGAGGAAGATCGTCGAGCGGACCGCGCGGGCGCCGGTGACCAGAGCGGGGGAGTAGCTCGGTGCCGCCTTGGAGACCGAGGAAGAACCCGAGGACGAGCGTGGAGATGCGGTTGCCACAACTGGCACCGTATCTCCCGACACGCCGGGAATCCCGGGCGGGCCCTGTGTGAGATATCCCCCTCGCCGCCGGGGCCGGATCCCCTTTCCCTTACGCTGCCGTTCGGGCCAGAGTGTTCCCGATCACAGCCCGCGTGGAGGAAGTGCTCATGGCGTATACGGATGCCCCGGAATCATCTACCGGGCCGTCAGGAGCTCCGTCCGGGGTTCCTTCTGGTGTCAGGGGACCCACCCGGGCCCACATCCAGGAGAAGACCCTCCGCGCCGACCGCTGGTGGCTCTACCCGCTGACGACGTTCGTCGTCTTCATGTCCTTCATCGTCTACGCGACGGTCCGGGCGTTCATGGGCTCGCACTACTACTCCGCGCCGTACCTCTCGCCGTTCTACTCACCCTGTCTCGGCGACTGCGTCGACGGCTCCTCCGACTTCGGTCAGCCCTTCGGCTGGTGGCCCCTGTCGGCGGCGCTGATCGTGCTGATCTTCCCGCTCGGCTTCCGGCTGACCTGCTACTACTACCGCAAGGCCTACTACCGGTCGTTCTGGCTGAGCCCCCCCGCCTGCGCGGTCGCCGAGCCGCACACCGCCTACAGCGGGGAGACGCGGCTGCCGCTGATCCTGAACAACATCCACCGCTACTTCTGGTACGCCGCCGTGGTGGTCGCCCTGATCCTCAGCTACGACACCGTGCTGACCTTCCGTGACGCCGACGGCGACTGGGGGCACATGGGGCTGGGCTCGCTGGTGTTCCTGGTCAACATCGCCTTCATCTGGCTCTACACGCTCTCCTGCCACTCCTGCCGCCACATCGTCGGCGGCAGGCTGCGGCACTTCAGCAAGCACCCCGTGCGCTACAAGGCCTGGACGTTCGTCTCCCGCCTGAACTCCCGGCACGCCCTCTACGCGTGGGTCTCGCTCTTCTCGGTCGCGATCGCCGACGTCTACGTCCTGCTGCTGTCCACCGGCGTCTTCGACGACCCGAGGTTCTTCTGATGCGAGGCTCCAGACGCCACCCGATGACCGGGAACGTGATGAGCGACGACGAGGGCCAGGAGTCAGCCGGAGCGCTTCCACGGCTTCGAGCACCACCAGTACGACGTCGTGGTGATCGGCGCCGGGGGAGCAGGCCTGCGGGCCGCGATCGCGGCGCACGAGGCGGGGGCACGCACCGCCATCGTCTGCAAGTCGCTGCTCGGCAAGGCGCACACCGTGATGGCCGAGGGCGGGATCGCCGCGGCCATGGGCAACCGCTGGCCGGAGGACAACTGGGAGGTCCACTTCCGCGACACCATGCGCGGCGGGAAGATGCTCAACAACTGGCGGATGGCCCAGCTGCACGCCCAGGAGGCTCCCGAGCGGGTGCAGGAGCTCGAGGACTGGGGGGCGCTGTTCGACCGCACCGAGGACGGGCTGATCTCCCAGCGCGACTTCGGCGGCCACCGCTACGCCCGGCTGGCCCACGTCGGCGACCGCACCGGCCTGGAGATGATCCGCACGCTTCAGCAGCGCGCGGTCGCGCTCGGCATCGACGTGTTCATGGAGTGCACCGTCACCGAGCTGCTCAAGGATGGCGAGAGCATCTCCGGCGCCTTCGGCTACTGGCGCGAGACCGGCCGGTTCGTGGTCTTCGAGGCGCCCTCGGTGATCCTGGCCACCGGCGGCATCGGCAAGTCGTTCAAGGTCACCTCGAACTCCTGGGAGTACACCGGCGACGGCCACGCCCTCGCGCTGCGTGCGGGCGCCTCGCTGATCAACATGGAGTTCGTCCAGTTCCACCCCACGGGGATGGTCTGGCCGCCGTCGGTGAAGGGGCTGCTCGTCACCGAGTCGGTGCGCGGCGACGGCGGGATCCTGCGCAACTCCGAGGGCAAGCGGTTCATGTTCGACTACATCCCGGAGTTCTTCAAGAGCGAGACGGCCGACACCGAGGAGGAGGCCGACCGCTGGTACGACGACAAGAAGAACAACCGCCGGCCCCCCGAGCTGCTGCCGCGTGACGAGGTCGCGCGCGCGATCAACTCCGAGATCAAGGAGGGCCGGGGATCACCGCACGGAGGCATCTTCCTCGACATCGCCTCGCGCCGGGACGCGGCGTACATCCGCAAGCGGCTGCCCTCGATGTACCACCAGTTCAAGGAGCTCGCCGACGTCGACATCACGGCCGAGCCGATGGAGATCGGGCCGACCTGCCACTACGTGATGGGCGGTGTCGAGGTCGACCCCGACACCGAGGAGAGCGCCGTCACCGGCCTCTACGCGGTCGGTGAGTGCTCCGGCGGGATGCACGGCTCCAACCGGCTCGGCGGCAACTCGCTCTCCGACCTGCTCGTCTTCGGACGTCGCGCCGGCGAGGCCGCGGCGGCGTACTCCAAGAGGCTCGGCGACAAGCGCCCGGCGATCGACGGGGACGCCGTGGCGCACGCGCAGGACCCGGTGCTGGCAGCCTTCGAGCGCGAGGAGGCCGAGCCGGGCGCGGCGAAGGAGAACCCCTACACCATCCAGCACGACCTCCAGCAGGCGATGAACGACCTCGTCGGCATCATCCGCACGCGCGAGGAGCTGGAGCAGTCGCTGGTGGAGATCGAGAAGCTCAAGGAGCGCGCCGAGCACCTCGTGGTCGAGGGGCACCGGCAGTACAACCCCGGCTGGCACCTCTCCGTCGACCTGCGCAACATGCTGCTGGTCTCGGAGTGCGTCGCGAAGGCCGCCCTGGCGCGCGAGGAGTCCCGCGGCGGTCACACCCGCGACGACTTCCCCGGCCCGAACGACTCGTGGGGCGCCAAGAACCTCGCCCTGCGGCTGAACAAGGCCGGCACCGGGGTCGACCTCACCGAGCAGCCGCTCCCGGTGATGCCGGACGAGCTCAAGAAGTTCTTCGAGGAGAAGTGAGTCCATGTCCTACCCACTGAAGATGCGCATCTGGCGTGGCAACGACGTGCACGGGGAGCTCAAGGACTTCACCGTCGAGGTGGAGACCGGTGAGGTGGTGCTCGACGCGCTGCACCGGGTGCAGGCCACCCAGGCCGGCGACCTCGCGATCCGCTGGAACTGCAAGGCCGGCAAGTGCGGGTCGTGCAGCGCGGAGATCAACGGCCGGCCGCGGCTGCTGTGCATGACGCGTCTCTCGGACTTCGAGGAGACCGAGACGATCACGGTCACCCCGATGCGCACCTTCCCGGTGATCCGCGACCTGGTCACCGACGTGTCCTACAACTACGAGAAGGCACGCGAGCTGCCCTCGTTCGCGCCGCCGCCCCGCGACGCCGACGGCAAGCGCCGGATGGCGCAGGTCGACGTGGAGCGCGGCCAGGAGTTCCGCAAGTGCATCGAGTGCTTCCTGTGCCAGAACACCTGTCACGTCGTACGCGACCACGAGGAGAACAAGCCGGCCTTCGCCGGCCCGCGGTTCTTCCTGCGGTACGCCGAGCTGGACATGCACCCGCTGGACACCCACGACCGGCGTCAGCTCGCGCAGGAGGCCGCCGGCATCGGGATGTGCAACATCACCAAGTGCTGCACCGAGGTGTGCCCCGAGGGGATCAAGATCACCGACAACGCGATCATCCCGATGAAGGAGCGCGTGGTGGACCGCAAGTACGACCCGCTCGTGTGGCTGGGCAGCAAGATCGGCATCCGCAACAAGGACGACGAGGGCCGCGAGCCTCCGGGTCCCTGAGGAAGGACGAAGTCCTGTCTCGAAGGGCGCCGGTCAGGCCGGCCGGCGGCGCACGATGATCACCGCGCGGTCGTCGTCCTCGGCCTCGACGCTCTGCAGGATCTGCCGGGCCGCGCCGGGGAAGCCGTCGTGGACCGCCTCCTGCGCCTCGTGCTGCAGCCACGCGACGCCGCGGTCGAGGTCGGCCGTGCGCGTCTCGACGACGCCGTCGGTGTAGAGGAGCAGCGCCTGCCCGGGGTCGAGCATGCCCGAGGAGGTGCGGATCTCGGGGTCCGGAACCACCCCCAGCGCCGTACCCCGGACGTCGTCGGTGCTCCAGCGTCGATCCGTCGCCGACCAGACGAGCACCGGCGGGTGGCCGGAGTTGGTGAGCTGGTAGGCGCCGGACTCGAGGTCGACGACGACGTGCACGGCGGTCGCGAACGTCTCGTCGGACTGCTGGCGGAACAGGAAGCTGTTGGCAGCCGAGACCACGCCCTGCGGCGGGAGCGCGCCGATCAGGCCACCGATGGCGCCACCGAACTGCAGGGCCCGGGTGGCAGCGGGCACGCCCTTCCCGGCCACGTCGACCAGGATCAGCTCCAGCTGGCGCCCGTCGGGGGTGAGCTGCGCGACGAGGAAGTCGCCGCTGTAGCCGCCGCCGTGGGCCGAGACGAACACGCTCTCGAACTCCCAGTCCGGTGGCAGCTGGGGGATCGTGCCCTGTGACCGCAGCCGGTCGCGGAGGTCGGCGAGCATCGCCTCGCTCACCGGCTGGGGCAGGCCGCTGTGCTGGCGGCTGGAGTTGTAGAGGATCAGGGCCGTGGACAGGAGCAGGACGAAGATCGCGGTGATCCTCGGGCCCACGAGCGGGCCGTCGGAGATCATCGCGACCAGCGCGGCCACCACCGTGACGCTGGAGAGCACCACGAGGGGGGCGAAGCGCAGCAGCATCATCCCCGTCAGCAGCCACAGGTAGTACGCCGTCAGCGGCATCAGCGCGTAGTTGGCCTGCGAGATCGCGAAGCACAGGCCCACGGCGACCAGCAACGAGGTGAGGATCAGCCCTTGGCTCTGGCTGCTGCCGGTGCGCCAGGCAGCGATGGAGGAGTCGAGGTAGCGACGCAGAGCACGGAACACCTCACGAGAATATGAGGTGCTCCTGTCAACCCCGCGGAGCCGCGAGGCGGGTGTCGACGGACGGGAGCCGACAGGCCGCGGGGTAGTGCACGTCGAGCAGCTCCGCGACGGCGTCGTCCCAGGTGCGGTCGCTGACCGATTCCCTCGCGTTCGCGGCCAGCGCGAACCGCAGGTCGGGACTCGCGGCCAACCGCGCCACCTCGCGGGCGAAAGCCTTGCCGCCCCGGTCGGTGCCGACCAGCAGGCCGTTGTGCTCGTGGCGTACGACGGCCGCGGCGCTCCCTCCGTCGAACGCGACGACGGGGACTCCGCTGGCCAGCGCCTGGTGCACCGAGGGGGCGTAGAGCTCACGCTTGCGCGGCTGCACGAGCACGTCGAAGGTGGCCAGGCACGTGGCCCGCTCGAGTGCGTTCGCCGCCGGGATCACCTTGGCTCCATGGGTGCGGAGCACGTCCACGCCCGGTCCGTCGCCCACTGCGACGACTCGCACACCGGGCAGCTTCGCGATGGTGGCCAGCCGGTTGACGACCTTGCGGCGATCGAGCTCTCCGACGTACCCCACGATCAGGCGGCCGCCGTCGGGGGAGTGCACCCGTGCCCACCTGTCGTGCAGCGCCTGGTCGCGCAGCCCGGGGTGGTGATCGGTGACGTCGACGCCGGGACGCCAGGTGCGCGGGTCGAGCACCACGGTCGGGATGCCGAGGCGCTCGGCCGCCTCCGCGGCCTTGAGGCCGAGCCGGTGCGGGTCGACCAGGTGGCACACGTCGGGTCGGGACAGCGCCAGCGCCTCACGGATCGCCGAGACCGGCGTCATCCGGCTGGCCCAGAACACCCGTGCCCCGCGGAACGTGCTCTGGCCGCGGCCGGCAGCGAAGACCACGACGTCGTGCCCGGCGTCGGTGAGCCGCCCGGCCACCTCGCCCGTGACGTGCGCGACCGGAGCCTTGCCCGGCACGAACTCCTCGGTCACCAGTGCGATCCGCATGCTCCGACCATGCCCCAACCCAGCGGCGTCCCGGTGTATTCGCCGTGTCTCCTGGGTGAACGCGTGTCAGCCCCAGAACTCCGCCACGCGCTCCCCGAGAGCCTTGCCCTGCTCGTGGCCCGTCGCCGCAGCGGCTGGACGCAGCGAGAGGTCCATGGCGTTGGTGCCGAACAGCTCCTCGGACTCCGGCCCGATCACCTCGACCTCGCTGCCACCCGCCCGCAGCTCCTCGACCTGCGCCGAGAGCTGCATGCGCCACTCCAGCGGGTGCATCGTCCGGCCGCCGAAGGGGGAGAGCACCAGCACCCGCTCGTACCCGGTGGCCAGGTCGGCGTTCTCGTTGCGCCGGTAGCCGCCGTCGATGTACGGCGTGCCGCCGATCCGGTAGGGGAGGCGGCTGGAGCAGCTGGCGGCGATCGCGTCCGCGAGGTCGACCCCGCTGTGCCGGTCGAAGACGGCCGGCTCCCCGGTGTCCGCAGCGACTGCCGTGATGAGTATCGACCGCTCCGGCCAGCTCGGGCTGGGCAGCCGCGACGCCACAGTGGCGCGCCACTGGGCCTGCCAGGCGCCGTCCGACGCCGCCTCCCGCTCGAGGGCGATCGCCCCCATCCGCCGGCGCATGTCAGCGGCATCCTCGGCCGAGGCGATGAGCTCTCGCATCCACGACAGGTCCACCGGCGCGTGGGACCTGGCCGGTGCCGGCGGGCCGGCCTCGAGGATGTCGGCGAGCAGCTCGACTCGGTTCCGCTCCCGCGAGCTGGGCTGCCGCCGTCGACCCCGCCGACGTCCCGATGGTCAGGTCGGCCGTGGTGACGTCCAGCCCGGCCTCGTGGAGACCGGCGACGACGCCGATCAGCCAGGCGTTGCCGGTCGATCCGCCGCCGCCGAGGACGAGTGCGCGCGTGCTGTTCTCAGAAGGTGTTGTGTCCATGGGAATTGCCTCTCGCGATTTGCTGGAGGGCTCTCCCGATGACGACTACCTCAGTCGCGCGATCGCGGACCGCGGGGGAGCGCCCACTGTGAGTACTGCGCTCATGGGGTCCCACCTCCTGCCGGTCGATCACGATTGCCAGAACTCTAGCGCTCCGTCGCCCGGACCGCCGCCGGTCGAGCGCAGTCGAGACCTCCGCCGGACCGCAGAATTCTTTCTAGAAAATTGTCCACGAGTTGGGTGAACCCGCAGGTCAGGAGCCGAAACTGTCGGTGGTCCCTGCTTGAATTCTTTGCATGGACACCGCGACCGGCCTCACCCCGAGCGAGGTGGTCGTGCGCTTGAAGACCGCCCGCGCGGCGGAGAAGTCGGCGGCTCTCGAGCAGGTCGAGCTAGCGCTGGAGTGGGCGCTCCTGCACCCATGCCCCGAGGGTGCGCGGGCGGCGTACTGGGGTGACCGTGCCCTGGGCGAGGAGGCGACGATCCTTATCGCCGGGGAGGGTGCGCCGACGGTGGCGGAGTTCGCGCCCGTGGAGCTGGCGGCAGCGCTGGGCATCACGTTCGAGTCGGCCCAGCAGCTGCTCGGCGACAGCCTCGAGCTGCACTACCGGCTGCCGGGGCTGATGGCCCACGTCCGGGCGGGGAAGGTCCCGGTGTGGTTGGCCCGGCGGATCGCGGCACTCACCACAGACCTGTCCTCACAAGCCGTGGCCTTCGCCGACCGGCTCATCTCCGCCACCCCTGACCGGATCAACCAGGTCCGCGCCGAGCAGCTTGTCCACGAAGCCCGGCTCTACTTCGATCCCGACCGTGCCGTGGCCGATGAGGAGGAAGCGCTCGAGAAGCGCGGCGTCTGGATGCGCCGCGGCGCGAACCCCGCCACCACGGACGTGACCATGATCCTCGACTCGGAGGATGCCGAGCTGTTCGACCAGACCGTCTCCCGCATCGCCTCGGACCTCAAGGACCTGGGTGACACCGAGACCCACGATGTACGCCGGGCGAAGGCCGTCGGGATCCTGGCCGACCCCCAGTTCGCCCTCGACCTGATGTCCGGCCGCGATGGTGCCGCCCCGACCTCCGGGCTCGGCTGTGACTGGGTGGTGCACTTCCGCCCCGAGGACTTCGCCGACGGCAGCGGCGCCGCGGACGTCGAGAAGCTCGGGGCGATCACCACCGAGCTTCTGGCGGCCTGGCTGGCCCGCCACGCCCTGAGCTCCACCCGCGTGCGGGTCCGGCCGGTCCTCGACCTCGGCGCAGACTGGACAGTCGACCGGCACGACCCGCCGGACCGCATGCGTGAGCAGGTCTTGCTCCTGCATTCCACCTGCGTCTTCCCCGGATGCCGCCGCGACTCCCGTGCCTGCGACCTCGACCACATCGAGCCCTACGTCCCACCCGACGACGGTGGACCACCGGGCCAGACGCGCCCCGACAACCTCGCTCCGCTCTGCAGGCGGCATCACCGGGTCAAGACCCACACCGCTTGGGAGTACAAGCAGATCGCCCCGGGCATGTTCACCTGGACGAGCCCCACCGGCCATCAGTACGACGTCCGCTCCACCCCACGCCACCGCCGAGGCGTGTCCTGACCTTGTCGGAGGGGTCAGCCGACCGGCTCCATCAGGGATGGGAACGGTCATCGGCGTGCAGTCAGTCTTCGATCGGAGCCCCGGCGCAGCCGAGCTCGTTGCCCTCGGGGTCGCGGAAGATGATCTTGCGGACCCCGTTGTCGTAGGTCTCGCGTGACTCGGGCTCGATGCCGCGGTGCCTGGCTCCGTCGACGAAAGCATCCAGGTCGCCGACGAAGAGGGTGACCAGGGAGTGGCCGGCGTGCTCGGGTCTGCGCACGACGTAGACGTGCTTGTGCTCGCCCACGTCCCAGACGGACTCGGTGTCGTGCGGTCGCATGCTCGGTGGCGAGCCGAAGAGACGCTGGTACCACTCCACGGCGCGCTCGTAGTCAGTGACGGCGATGCCCGCGAACAGGTCGAGCTCGATCTCCACGTCGATCACTCCTTCGTCAAGGGTGACCGGGCTCGAGCGTGGGACTCATCGGCGCGTCCGGGACGAACCCGTGCAGGCAGACGTCGTGCCGACGCTCGCCGGTGGGTGAGTCCTGGTCGCGCATCGCCAGGAAGTGGCGCCGGACTCCCTCCTTCTCGAAGCCCGCGGCCAGGGCGGTGCGGCACGAGGCGATGTTGTCGACGCTGTGGTCCAGCTGGACCCGCGGCAGGCGGGGGCCGGTGTCGTCGACGGTGAGCCAACGGGTCAGCGTACGGAGGGCGCGGGTCGCGACTCCGCGACCGCGGGCGTCGGGATGAACGCCGTACCCCACGTCGGCGACACGCAGGGGAGGGGCGTCGAGACGCCAGCCGACAGTGCCGAGGAAGCGGTTCGGGTCGTCCTCGGGCGCCACCACCAGGCTGCCGGGCTCCTGCGCGGCGAAGGCCTCGGCGGTGCGCACCATCCGCTCGTCGAGCTCGGTGAGCGTCTGCGGGAGCGGTGCGAAGGCAGGCAGGCCGAAGCGCAGCTCCAACGGGTCGTGGAACAGCTCGAACCAGCGCTCGCGGTCCCCCTCCTGAGCGGGCCGCAGCACCAGGCCCTCACCGAGGATGCGATCTGGCATCTGCCCAGACTAGAGACCGGCCTAAGAGGTATTTCACACTCGCTGGTCGCGCCACGAGAGGGCTCCCTATCCTTCGCACATGAGCACCGACGCCCACCTCGCGCTCGCCGAGGGGCAGGAGCACTCCGTCGAGGAGTGGGAGGCCGCTGCGGCGGCGGTGCTGCGCAAGGCGGGCCGGCTCGGTGCGGACGACCCGGACGACGCCGTCTGGCAGAAGCTCGGCCGTCGCACGCTCGACGGGATCGCCATCACCCCGCTCGGTACGCCGGCGCTCGTGGCCGACCTTCCCGAGCCTGTCCGCGCACCTGCTCGCGGTGACGGCTGGGACGTGCGTGCACTGCTCGCCGACCCCGACGCGAAGGCCTCCCACGAGGCCGCGCTGACCGACCTCGAGAACGGCGCTACCTCCCTGCTCGTGCAGGTGGGTGAGTCCGGTGTCGCCGCGAGGGACCTCGCCGCCGTGCTCGAGGGTGTGCTGCTCGACGTCGCTCCGGTGGTGCTCGACGCCCCCTCCGACCCACTCGGCGCCGCGCGCGCGTTCGCGGAGGTGGCGCGCGGGACGACACTCGCCGCCGGGACCAACCTCGGGGTGGATCCGGTGGGGGCTTCGCTGAGGGGGTTCGGGCCCTTCGAGACGGGCCTTGACGGCCCTCCTCAGGGACCCGAGGCGCCGCTGGTGCGCCGACGATCCGTGGACGCTGGCAGCGCGAGCTCGGGTGCCGGGCGCTGGTCGTCGACGGCACGGCGGTGCACGACCTCGGTGCCTCCGACGTCCAGGAGCTCGGCTACGTCCTCGCGGTCGGTGCCCACTACCTGCGCGAGCTCGCCGAGGCGGGGGTCGAGGTCGACGAGGCCACCACGCTGGTGGAGTTCCGGCTCGCGGCCACCGACGAGCAGTTCCCGACGATCGCCAAGCTGCGCGCCGTACGACGCCTGTGGGCACGGATGCTGGAGCTCAGCGGCGCCTCCCCGGACCACCGGCAGATGGTGCTGCACGCCGTGACTTCGCGGCCGATGATGACCAAGTACGACCCCTGGGTGAACATGCTGCGCACCTGCGTGGCCGCCTTCGCCGCGGGGGTGGGCGGCGCCGACGCCGTCACCGTGCTCCCGTTCGACGCGCGACTCGGTCTCCCCGACGCCTTCGCCCGCCGGATCGCCCGCAACACCTCCACCCTCCTGGTCGAGGAGTCCCACGTCGCCAAGGTCGCCGACCCGGCGGGCGGTGCGTTCGCCGTGGAGAAGCTGACCGACGACCTCGCCGTGGCCGGGTGGGAGGAGCTCGGCCGCATCGAGGCGTCCGGCAGACGTCCCCGGCGGCCTCGACGACCTCCGCAGCCGGATCGAGCAGGTCGTGGCCGAGCGCGACGCCCAGGTCGCCACCCGCAAGCGGCCGATCACCGGGCTCACCGAGTTCCCGAACCTCCACGAGACGCTTCCCGAGCGGGCGCCGTACGCCGAGGGAGCGGTCCCGGTCCGCCCGTACGGCGAGCCGTTCGAGGCGTTGCGCGACGACCCGGCGACCGCGAAGGTCTTCCTGGCCACCATGGGCACCGTCGCCGCCCACACAGCCCGGGCCACGTTCGCCACCAACCTGTTCGCCGCCGGCGGGATCGACGTGGTCAACGAGGGCCGCCACGACGACGTCGACGCCGTGCTCGCCCACTACGGCGGCGAGGCCGTGGTCTGCCTGACCGGCCACGACAAGGCCTACGCCGAGTGGGGCAGCGACCTCGTCACGGCGCTTCGCGAGGCAGGAGCCCAGTGGGTGATCCTCGCGGGCAAGGTCCCGACCGGCGACCTCGAGGTCGACGACAGCTGCGCCATGGGTGTGGACGCCCTCGACTTCCTCCACCGGACGAGGGAGAAGCTGGCATGACCATCCCGAAGACGTTCGGCGACCAGCCGCTGGCGGGCTCGGTTCACGCGCCCGAGGAGATCCAGAGCGAGACCTGGGAGTCGCCCGAGGGGATCGGGATCCTGCCCATCTACGGGCCCGAGCACCTCGAGGGCCTCGACGCGCTGGACACCTACCCCGGCCTGGCGCCGTTCCTTCGCGGGCCCTACCCGACGATGTACACCACCCAGCCGTGGACGATCCGCCAGTACGCCGGGTTCTCCACCGCCGAGGAGTCCAACGCCTTCTACCGCCGCAACCTCGCGGCCGGCCAGAAGGGCCTCTCGGTCGCCTTCGACCTCGCCACCCACCGCGGCTACGACTCCGACCACCCGCGGGTCAAGGGCGACGTCGGCATGGCCGGGGTGGCGATCGACTCGATCTACGACGCCCGCACGCTCTTCGAGGGCATCCCCCTCGACGAGATGAGCGTCAGCATGACGATGAACGGCGCCGTGCTCCCGGTGCTCGCGCTCTACATCGCTGCAGCCGAGGAGCAGGGGGTGAAGCCGGAACAGCTCACGGGGACCATCCAGAACGACATCCTCAAGGAGTTCATGGTCCGCAACACCTACATCTACCCGCCGCAGCCGAGCATGCGGATCATCAGCGACATCTTCGGCTACACCGCGCAGAAGATGCCGCGCTACAACTCGATCTCGATCTCCGGCTACCACATCCAGGAAGCCGGGGCCACGGCCGACCTCGAGCTCGCCTACACGCTGGCCGACGGGGTCGAGTACATCCGCGCGGGCCTCGACGCCGGCATGACGATCGACCAGTTCGCGCCTCGGCTGAGCTTCTTCTGGGCCATCGGGATGAACTTCTTCATGGAGGTCGCCAAGATGCGCGCGGCCCGGGCGCTCTGGGCCCGGCTGGTCAGCCAGTTCGAGCCCGAGAACCCCAAGTCGCTCTCCCTGCGCACGCACAGCCAGACCTCCGGCTGGTCGCTCACGGCGCAGGACGTGTTCAACAACGTCCAGCGCACCTGCATCGAGGCGATGGCCGCGACCCAGGGCCACACCCAGTCGCTGCACACCAACGCCCTCGACGAGGCGATCGCGCTGCCCACCGACTTCTCCGCCCGGATCGCCCGCAACACCCAGCTGCTCCTGCAGCAGGAGAGCGGTACGACGGGGATCATCGACCCCTGGGCCGGCAGCTACTACGTCGAGCGGCTGACCCACGACCTCGCCGAGCGGGCCTGGGGACACATCTCGGAGGCCGAGGAGCACGGCGGGATGGCCAAGGCCATCGAGGAGGGCCTGCCCAAGATGCGCATCGAGGAGGCCGCCGCCCGCACCCAGGCGCGGCTCGACTCGCAGGCGCAGAAGCTGGTCGGCGTGAACACCTTCCGGCTGGCCGAGGAGGACCCTCTCGAGGTGCTCAGGGTCGACAACGCCAGCGTCTACAAGCAGCAGCTGGCCAAGCTCGAGCGACTGCGCGAGGAACGCGACGCGAGTGAGGTGGAGCGCACCCTGGCCGCGCTGACGAAGTCGGCCGAGGACGGGCACGTGCACGGGTCGCTCGACGGCAACCTCCTCGCGCTGGCCGTCGACGCCGCCCGGGCCAAGGCCACGGTCGGGGAGATCTCCGAGGCGCTGGAGAAGGTCTACGGCCGCCACCGCGCGGTGATCCGTACGATCTCGGGGGTGTACAAGCGCGAGTCAGGCTCGAGCGACGCCATGGAGAAGGTGCTGGCGGCGACCGAGAAGTTCGCCGAGGACGAGGGCCGCCGGCCCCGGATCCTGGTGGCCAAGATGGGCCAGGACGGCCACGACCGCGGCCAGAAGGTGATCGTCACCGCGTTCGCCGACATGGGCTTCGACGTCGACGTGGGGCCGCTGTTCTCCACGCCGCAGGAGGTGGCCCAGCAGGCGGTCGACGCCGACGTGCACATCGTCGGGGTCAACTCCCTGGCTGCCGGGCACCTCACGCTGGTCCCCGAGCTGAAGCAGGCGCTGCACGACCTCGGCGCCGACGACGTGATGATCGTGGTCGGCGGGGTGATCCCGCCCGACGACGTACCCACGCTCGAGGAGATGGGTGCCGCGGCGGTCTTCCCACCCGGCACGGTGATCGCCGAGGCGGCGCTCGACCTGCTCGAGAAGCTCTCCGCCCAGCTCGGACACTGACTTCGTGGCTGGTCGCGAGATCGACGTCGACGAGCTCGTCGCAGGGGTGCGCGCGGGAAAGCGCGCCGCGGTCTCGCGCGCGATCACGGTCGTGGAGTCGCAGCGCGCGGACCACCGCGTCGCGGCGCGCGAGCTGCTGACGGAGCTCACCGAGGGCGACACGAGCTGCCGTCCGGGTGGGCATCTCCGGCGTACCTGGGGTCGGGAAGTCGACGTTCATCGAGACCCTCGGCGCCCGGCTCACGGCCGCCGGCCAGACCGTCGGCGTGCTCGCGGTCGACCCGTCCTCGACCCGCACGGGCGGGTCGGTGCTCGGTGACAAGACCCGGATGCCCGACCTGGCCGCCAACCCGAAGGCCTACATCCGACCCTCGCCCACCGCCGGCACGCTGGGCGGGGTGGCCCGGGCGACGACCCAGGCCATGATCGTGCTCGAGGCCGCGGGGTACGACGTCGTGCTGGTCGAGACCGTGGGCGTCGGTCAGTCCGAGGTGACCGTCTCGGGGATGGTCGACTCCTTCCTCTTCCTGACGATGGCCCGGACCGGCGACCAGCTCCAGGGGATCAAGAAGGGCATCCTCGAGATCGCCGACGTGATCGCGGTCAACAAGGCCGACGCCGACCGGGCCGACGAGGCGAAGTCCGCTGCCAAGGAGCTCTCCGGCGCGCTTCGACTGGTGCACTCCGGGTCCGAGGGCTGGGTGCCACCCGTGCTCACCTGCTCCGGCCTGCACGACATCGGCGTCGACGCGGTCTGGGACAAGGTGATCGCCCACCGTGACTCGCTGGGGGAGCAGGGCCTGGCCGACAAGCGTGCGGGCCAGCAGCTCGACTTCACCTGGGCCCTGGTGCGCGACGAGCTCGACCAGCGGTTGCGGCGCTCACCCGGGGTCAAGGCCATCCGGGACGACGTACGACGCGAGCTGCTGGCGGGGGAGACCACCGCCCCGCTCGCCGCCGACCGGCTGCTGGCCGCCTACGACGAGAACCGCCGTGTCGAGGAGTCCGGAACCTCCTGACCAGCCTCGCCGGGCAGCGGCCCTCCGGGCGGGATACTCCCCGCATGGACGCTGAGCACCAGGGAGCGCCGGCAGCGCAGGTGATCCCGCCCGGCCACCGCCTGGAGAACGGCAAGCTGGTCTCGGCCGAGCAGCCGGCCATCACCCGGATCATGGGCAAGGACCTGCCCAAGCCGCGGCTGCCCCGTCGGTGGCTGTACATCGGTGGCGCTCTCCTCCTGCTGCTGGTCGTCGCGCTCGTCGCCTCCACGCGGGGCCATCCGCGGCCCGCTCCGGCGGACGAGAAGGACTTCCTCGCGAAGGTGCAGCACGGCCAGGACCGGGTGCACCACGGCAACGCGGTCACCCTGGTCTCGGCGCGCACCCAGCGGTCGCGCGCGCTGTGCAAGATCCTGCGACCGCGACACCAGCGGGTGCACGGCTGGGTCGGGACCATCCACGGCATCGACACCCACGACGACGAGGGCGTCATCACCGTCTCCATCGGCCACCACACCGACCTGCGGACCGGGAGCGGCGCCGGGGCGGAGAAGCGCGTCCTGCTGCGCCCCGGGTCGAAGGTCTTCGAGTCCGTGGCCAGGCTGGACAACGGCGACCACGTGGTCATCGACGGCACGTTCGTCCGCGACGGCCGCTCCTGCGTGAAGGAGACCAGCCTCTTCGCCAAGAACAGCATGCTGACCCCGGACTTCCTGTTCCTGTTCTCCTCCATCACCCGCGCCTGACCGGCTCCGGATAGGCTTGTCGGTCGTGACCTCGTCCGTGCCGGTGCCTATCCCCGGGCCCATCCCCGGGCCAGACGCCGCGCTGCTGCGCGACGTCACCGAGGAGGTCGCCAAGAACGCCGACCTGCTGGTCGACGTACGCCGCGACCTGCATGCGCACCCCGAGCTCTCCTGGACCGAGGACCGGACCGCCTCCGTGATCGCCAAGCGGCTCGACGAGGTGGGCCTGGTCGCCCAGCCGATGCCGCGCGGCGGCCTGCTCGTGGACATCGGCACCGGTGACGGTCCGCTGATCGCCCTGCGGGCAGACCTCGACGCACTCCCCGTCGACGACCGCACCGACGACCCCTGGGCCAGCACGGTCAAGGGCGTGGCCCATGCCTGCGGCCACGACGTGCACACCGCCTCGCTGCTGGGCGCCGGCCTGGCCCTGGCCGGGGTCGCCGAGCGGCTGACCGGGCGGGTGCGCCTGGTCTTCCAGCCCGCGGAGGAGACCATGCCCGGCGGCGCGCTGATGGCGATCGAGGCCGGTGCCCTCGAGGGTGTCTCGCGCCTCTTCGCGCTGCACGTGGACCCGACCCTCGACGTGGGCACCGTCGGCCTGCGCGAGGGGCCGCTGACGGGCGCCTCGGACCACCTCGACGTGATGCTCACCGGCAAGGGCGGGCACACCTCGCGCCCGCACCTGACCGAGGACCTCACCTTCGCCCTCGGCAAGCTCGTCACCGAGCTGCCCGCGGTGCTCTCGCGCCGCCTGGACCCCCGCTCCGGGGTCAGCGTGGTGTGGGGGATCGTCCGCTCCGGAGCCGCGGTCAACGTCATCCCCGACACCGGTCGCGCCGGCGGGACCGTGCGGATGCTCGACGCGGACGCCTGGGTGGGCGCCGAGGCGCTGGTCCGGGAGATCGTCGCCCAGATCGTGGAGCCGTACGGCGTCCAGTCGACCGTCACCTACATCCGCGGCGTCCCGCCCGTGGTCAACGAGCACTGGTCCACCACGCTGCTGGGCCGGGCCGTGGAGCGCTCCTTCGGCGCCGACGCCCACGTCGGGACCACCCAGAGCCTCGGCGGTGAGGACTTCGCCTGGTACCTCGACCGCGTCCCGGGGGCGATGGGCCGCCTGGGCACCCGCACCCCGGGCGGTCCGACGTACGACCTGCACCAGGGCGACCTGCGGGTCGACGAGCGGTCGGTCACGGTCGGTGCGACGGTGCTCGCCGCGGTCGCCCTCGAGTCGATGGTCACCGACCGATAACACTTGGCGAGGTTCGGAGTCTGCGGATAGGTGCTGCCACCGGGACCGGATATGGTCCGCGGGAGCGTGCTCGCCCCGGACGGGGAGAGTCGGCACCCACGAACGAGGAGACACTCTTGCGTCGGTTCACCAAGGTCGCGGCAGTAGTGATGGCAGGGGCCCTCGTGCTCAGTGCCTGTGGTTCCAAGAGCTCGGGCGGCAGCAGTGGCTCGTCGGCCAGTGCGGACGTCTGCAAGGGCTCGAAGGGCTCGGGGCCCAAGGTCGGCGTGGCCTACGACGTCGGCGGCCGCGGTGACCAGTCGTTCAACGACTCGGCGTACCGGGGCCTGGAGAAGGCGGTCAAGGACCTCGACGCCAGCTGCATCGAGGCCAAGGCGACCCCCGACGACAACGACACCATCCGCGCCCAGCGGCTCAGCACCCTGGCCAAGCAGGGCTACAACCCGGTGATCGCGGTCGGCTTCCTCTACTCGCCGGCGGCCGCCAAGGTCGCCGCGGAGAACCCCGACACCGACTTCGCGGTGATCGACGGCTACAGCACCACGCTGACCAAGAGCCCGCTGAAGAACCTCGCCGACCTCGTCTTCGCCGCCAACGAGAGCTCCTACCTCGTCGGCGTCGCCGCGGCCCTGAAGACCAAGGCCAAGCACGTCGGGTTCGTCGGCGGCATCCACGGCGACCTGATCAAGTCCTTCGAGGCCGGCTACGACGCCGGCGTGAAGTCGGTCGACCCGAGCATCAAGATCGACGTCCAGTACCTCACCGAGGACCAGAACGACTCCAAGACCGGCTTCGAGAACCCCGCCGGCGGCAAGGACGCCGCCTCGGCGATGTACGAGGCCGGGGCCGACGTGGTCTACCACGCAGCCGGCAAGTCGGGTCTCGGCGTCTTCCAGGCGGCAGCTGCCGCGGGCAAGGGCAAGTGGGCCATCGGTGTCGACTCCGACCAGTACCTCACCGCGCCGAAGTCGCAGAAGCCGCACATCCTGACCTCCGCCCTCAAGCGGATCGACAGCGCGCTGTTCAACTACGTCTCGGCCTTCAAGGACAAGAAGGTCCCCACGGGCTTCGTCAACAACGACCTGAAGACCGACGGTGTCGGGATCACCTACTCCGGTGGGTTCATCGACGACATCAAGGACAAGATCACCGCCGCCTCGGACAAGATCAAGAGCGGCGCGATCAAGGTGCCGAGCGACCCCGCGAAGGTGAAGTGACGCCCGGAGGGACGCAGCAGCACAGGTAGGGAGGGTGCCCGGGCGACGCGCTAGCGTGTCGCCCGGGCATCACTCATGTTCGGCCGCGGGGAGGTATCAGTGACCACAGCCATCGAGCTGCGCGACATCGGCAAGCGCTTCCCGGGCGTGGTGGCCAACCACGACGTCGACATCACGATCGAGTCCGGCACGATCCACGCGCTCGTCGGCGAGAACGGCGCCGGCAAGTCCACGCTGATGAAGATCCTGTACGGCGTGCAGAAGCCCGACGAGGGCACCATCCGCGTCGACGGGCAGCAGGTCTCGTTCAGCACGCCCGCCGACGCCATCGCCGCCGGCATCGGGATGGTCTTCCAGCACTTCATGCTGGCCGACAACCTCACCGTGCTGGAGAACGTCGTCCTGGGCGCCGAGAAGCTGCGCGGCATCGGCGACGACGCGCGTGCCGCGATCACCGAGATCTCGCAGAAGTACGGGTTCGGGCTCGACCCCGACGAGCTCGTCGAGACGCTCGGCGTGGGGGAGCGGCAGCGCGTCGAGATCCTCAAGGTCCTCTACCGCGGGGCGCGCATCATCATCCTCGACGAGCCGACCGCCGTGCTCGTGCCGCAGGAGGTCGACGCGCTGTTCGAGAACCTCCGCCAGCTCAAGGCGCAGGGCCACACGCTGATCTTCATCTCGCACAAGCTCGACGAGGTGCGCGCCATCGCCGACGAGATCACCGTCGTACGGCGCGGCACCACCGTCGCCTCGGTGCGACCGGCCGACGTCACCTCCCGCAAGCTGGCCGAGCTGATGGTCGGCAGCGAGCTGCCCTCGCCGAGCACCGAGGAGTCGACGGTCACCGACCGCGTCCTGCTCTCGGTGCGCGACATCGAGCTCGTCGACGCCGCCGGCCGGCCCGAGCTGACCGACATCTCCTTCGACATCCACGCCGGCGAGGTGCTCGGCATCGCCGGGGTCGAGGGCAACGGCCAGACCGAGCTGGTCGAGACCCTGGTCGGGATGCGACACCCGCAGGGCGGGTCCGTCCGCATGGGCGACGAGGACATCAGCCACTGGTCGACCAGGCAACGCCGCGAGTCCGGGATCGGCTACATCCCCGAGGACCGCCAGCGCCACGGCCTGCTGCTCGACTCGCCGCTGTGGGAGAACCGCATCCTCGGCCACCAGACCCGCCCTCCCGCGGTCAAGGGCTTCTGGCTCAACCGCTCGCGGCGCGCGCTCGGACTCCGCGCGGATCGTCGAGCAGTACGACGTCCGCACTCCCGGCATCGACACCACCGCCCGCGCGCTCTCCGGCGGCAACCAGCAGAAGTTCATCGTCGGACGGGAGATGAGCGGCGACCCGGTGCTGCTGATCGCCTCCCACCCCACCCGCGGGGTCGACGTCGGCGCCCAGGCCCAGATCTGGGACCACATCAAGCAGGCGCGACGCTCGGGGTTGGCGGTGCTGCTGATCTCCGCCGACCTCGACGAGCTGATCGGCCTCTCCGACACCATCCGGGTGCTGCTCCGTGGCCGCCTGGTCGGCACCTTCGACCCGCGCACGGTGACGCCCCAGGAGCTCGGCTCCGCGATGACCGGGGCAGGGGAGGAGTGATGGCTCTCGTCCGCCGCATCCTGGTCGGCCTGGCCGCACCCGTGCTGGCGCTCGTCGTGGCCGCGATCGATCGCCACGCTGGTGCTGCTGGCCACCGGCGACGACGTCAACGCCTTCTGGACGACGATGCGCACCTGGCCCGGCCACGACGACCTGGTCGCGATCCTGAACCAGACGGCCGTGCTCTACCTCTCCGGCGTCGCCGCCGCGATCGGCTTCCGGATGAACCTGTTCAACATCGGCGTGGAGGGCCAGTACCGCCTCGCCGGCTTCGCCGCCGGTGCCTTCGCCGGCGCGGGCTGGCTGCCGGGCTACCTCAACACCGTGGCCGCGATCGTCGTCGCGATGCTCACCGGCGCGCTGTGGGCCGGCATCGCCGGCGTGCTGCGAGTCACCCGCGGCGTCAGCGAGGTGATCTCGACGATCATGCTCAACGCGATCGCCGGCTCGCTGATCGGCTACCTGATCACCCGGCTCGGGGTCAGCAACGGCAAGGCCTCGAACACCAAGACGATGCCCGAGGGCACCTGGGTCGGCAACATCACGATCTTCAAGGACTCCAGCACCGAGCTCTACGGCCTCTCCCTGCTCGCCGTCGTGGTGGGCGTCGGCTTCTGGGTGCTGCTGAACAAGACCCGCTTCGGTTTCGACCTGCGGGCCTCGGGTGCCTCGGAGTCGGCGGCCGTCGCCTCCGGTGTGAACGTGCGCAAGATGATCGTCGTCTCGATGCTGCTCTCCGGCGCCATGGCGGCGCTGATCGGGCTGCCGCAGATGTTCTCCGACTCCCACAACTACGGCTCGTCGTTCCAGACCGGGCTCGGGTTCACCGGCATCGCGGTGGCGCTGCTCGGCCGCAACAACCCGATCGGGATCGCCTTCGGCGCGCTGATCTTCGCGTTCCTGTCCCAGCAGGCGACGCTGCTCAACATCCTCGCCGGCATCTGCCCGGACATCATCTCGGTCACCCAGGGCGTGATCGTGATGGCCGTGGTGATCGCCTACGAGATCGTCCGTCGCTACCGCGTGCGCACGGAGCAGTCGCAGGTCGGCACGCGAGCTCGCCGAGCGACGACGCACCCAGCAGCCGGAGGGGGTGACGCGCATGAGCGTCGCTGCCCACACCGCGCAGATCCCGTCCGGGCCGCCCCGGACGACGACGCCGACCAGCGCAGGACCCGGCGTCGCCGGTTCGCCCTCTTCGCGGCGCTCGGCTTCGTCGCGCTGTGCGTCGTGCGCGAGGTCAGCGGCGCCGACCAGCTCACCTCCTCGGGCACCCTGACCGTGGCCCTCACCGCGACGATGCCGATCGCCCTCGCCGGCCTGGGCGGCCTCTGGTCCGAGCGCGCCGGCATCGTCAACATCGGCCTCGAGGGCCAGATGATCATGGGCACGCTCGGCGCCGGCTACTTCGGCTTCCACTACGGCGTGGTCGTCGGCGTCCTCGGCGCGGTGGTCTTCGGGATGATCGGTGGCCTGCTGCACGCCTTCGCCACCGTCATCGTCGGCGTCGACCACATCGTCTCCGGCGTCGCGATCAACATCATCGCGGCCGGCGTCTCCGGCTTCCTGGCCGAGACCTGGTTCAGCGACCTCGAGGGCGGCGGACCGACGCAGTCGCCGCCGCTGCCCACGCCGTTCGAGATCGACATCTCGTTCATCTCCGACCCGGCGAACACGCTGGAGGACAAGCACTGGTTCCTGATCAGCGACCTCGCCGGCGTGGTGGAGATGTTCACCAGCAACCTCTCGTCGCTGACCGTGCTCGGCCTGGTGCTGATCTTCGGCAGCATCTGGCTGCTCTGGAGCACCCGGTTCGGTCTCCGGCTCCGCTCCTGTGGCGAGTCGCCGGTGGCGGCGGAGACGCTCGGCGTGAACGTGATCCGCTACAAGTTCCTCGCCTGCCTGATCTCCGGCGGGCTGGCCGGCCTCGCCGGCGGCTACCTGGCGATGGTGTCCTCCTCCGGCTTCCAGGTCGGCCAGACCAACGGACGCGGCTACATCGGCCTCGCGGCGATGATCTTCGGCAACTGGCGACCGGTCGGGTTGTTCCTCGGCTCGACCCTGTTCGGCTACACCCAGGCGCTGCCGTTCCGCGAAGGGCCGCTCTCGATGCACGCGCTGCTGCTGCTCGTCGCGATGATCCTCGTCGCCGTGGCGGCGCTCCAGCTCGTGCGGCGGCAACGTGTTGCAGGCTGCTCGGCGTCGGTCTTCGCGGTGCTCTTCTTCGTCTGGTACCTCATCACCGACGACGTGCCGAGCGACTTCACCACCATGGCGCCGTACGTCACGACGCTGCTGGTGCTCGCCCTCGCGTCGCAACGACTACGCATGCCCGCGGCCGACGGGCAGATCTACCGCAAGGGCACCGCGGGATGAGGTCTCGACTGGGCTCGACCGGCGATGACTTCGACTGGGACGCGCTCACCGAGCGAGGCCGTCGAGGCTGCCACGCACGCCTACGCGCCGTACAGCCACTTCCCGGTCGGGGCCGCTGCGCTCGTCGACGACGGCCGGGTGGTCGTCGGCTGCAACGTGGAGAACGCGTCGTACGGCGTGGGACTGTGCGCGGAGTGCGGCCTGGTCTCCCAGCTGCACCTGACCGGCGGCGGCCGGCTGACCCACTTCGTGTGCGTCAACGGCCAGTCCGAGGTGATCATGCCGTGCGGGCGCTGCCGCCAGCTGCTGTACGAGAACGGCGGCGCCGAGCTGCTGCTGATGACGGTCTCCGGCGTACGCCGGATGGACGAGGTGCTCCCGGATGCCTTCGGTCCCGACGACCTCGATTGACCTCGGCGACCCGGCTCTCGTCGCGGACCCCTACCCGTACTTCGCCGAGGAGCGCCGCCGCCACGACGTGGCCTGGCACGAGCCGACCGGGATGTGGCTGACCTTCTCCCACGCTGCGGCCGGCGCCGTGCTGCGCGAGCGGAGGCTGGGCCGGATCTGGCGCGACCGCGAGCCTGCGGCGTACCTGGAGCCGTTCAACCTGCTCCACCGCAACCAGATGATGGAGAACGAGCCGCCGGAGCACACCCGGCTGCGGCGTGCCGTCGCCGGCGCCTTCAACCGCGGCCACGTCGAGCGGCTGCGGCCGAGGGTGCGTGCCCTGGCGACTGCGCTCCTGGACGAGGTCGACCCGAGCGTCCTTCGACGTGATCGCGGCGTACGCCGAGCCGCTGCCCGTCCTCGTCATCGCCGAGCTGGTGGGGCTCTCGCAGGCCGACGTGCCGTCGCTGCGGCGCTGGTCGCAGGCGATCGTGCGGATGTACGAGCCGTCGCCCTCGACGCAGGTCGTCGAGGCGGCCGTGGCCGCGGCCCAGGAGTTCTCCGCGCTGGTGCGCGAGCACCTCGTCCACCGGCGCGCGCACCCGGGGGAGGACCTGACCACCGACCTCCTGGCCGCCGGACTGAGCGACGACGAGCTCGTGGCGGCCGTCGTGCTCCTCCTGAACGCGGGTCACGAGGCGTCGGTGAACGTCTTCGGCAACGGACTGGTCGCCCTGCTCGAGCGGGGGCTGCGGCCGGCCGAGGACCCGGCGCTCACGGTCGAGGAGATGCTCCGCTTCGACTCCGCCCTCCAGCTCTTCGAGCGCACGGCCACCGCCTCGGTCACCGTGGGCGACGTGGTGGTCGAGGAGGGCCAGAAGATCGCTGCTCTCCTGGGCGCCGCCAACCGCGACCCCGCGGTCTTCGCCGACGCAGACACCTTCGACCCGGCCCGCACCCCGAACCCGCACCTCGCCTTCGGCGCCGGCCTCCATTTCTGCCTCGGCGCCCCGCTGGCCCGGATGGAGCTCGTCGAGTCGCTGGCCCTGCTCTTCTCCCGCTTCCCCGACCTCGCACTGGCCGGGCAGCCCGAGAGCCGGGGCACGTTCGTGCTCCGGGGGTATCGGTCCGTCCCGGTGACGGTCGGAGCCTGATCGCCACGTCGTCAAGGGACATCGTCCGCAGGGCCGCCTTACGGTGGGTCAAACCGCGTCGCACCCGAAAGGTCGGTTCAATGAAGTTGCAGCGACGAGACAGCCGCCGTGTCGAGCAACCGTTGTACGACGGCGCGGGCGTGCTGGGGCTCGAGGAGTACTTCGCCGATTCGACGCGGCTGGCTGCGTCGGTGCTGCGCTACCGCTTCGAGCCGGGTGCGAGCGAGGGTGTGCACCGGCATGACGCCACGGCTGCCGACAGCTGCACTCCTGACGACTCCGACGAGCTGTACCTGGTCATCAGTGGTGAGCTGGTCATCAACATCGAGGGGGAGCGCACGACCCTGGCAGCCGGTGACGCGGCGTACGCCCCAGCGCGCACGTGGCACGGGATCGCCAACGAATCCGATGCTCCCGCGGAGATGGTGCTCATCTTCGGTCCTCCGATGCTGGGGTGACCAAAGCCTCCAGGAGCCAGCCACCCATCGACCTGGGCAATGCCTTGCCTGAGCTGCGCGCTCGACCGTCCGCTCATCCGGGACTCGGGGCGCAACCGCAATTCCTTTGAACCTGTCGAGGCCGTAACCGTGTGTTTGACTCCCGTCATGGGAGATGGCGACGATGAGCGAGACCGGAAGGCTGACGAGCGCGAGGCCGCACTAGATCACCGCGAAAAGGCGCTGGACGACAGGTTGGCCAAGGCGGAGGAGATCGCCGCGGCTGCCGATCAGCGTGACGCGGTTTCTGACGCCAGGGATGTGCGCTCCGATAGCCGGGATGACGCCATCGACAGGGCGCACTCCTCCGAGAGTGGCTTTAGCTACAACCCCAACGCACCAGGACGGCGCGCAGCCAGTCTTGATCGCCAGCACGCGAAGGACGACCGCTCCGCATCCGAGGAGGACCGGGACGCTCTCATGGAAGGCCCCGACGATCCTGAGGTCCCCTGACCCTACCCGAACGCTCCTTCACCGGTTGGTGCCCGCACTTGCCAATGTCCGGATCTGCGTCTATGCGGGCTTAGGCGTCGAGATCGCGAGCGAATTCGCCGCCCCGAACCTTTGGCAGGCGGCGCCACCACCAACCCCCCGTGGAGGTCGCTCGATGGAAGCGCCCGAGTGCTCCCTCGGCGTCCTCGATGGTGGCGGCCATGAAGCGGCCATCCAGCACGTCCAACTCTTCTTGCCGTGCGACGCGGACACGTTCCGTGAACAACGGCCAGGCGGCCGCTAGCCAGTCCCGACACGCGAGGTCGTTGGTGTACTCGTCGACCATCTGTTCGTAGCCGTTTTCGACAGTGCCCACGAGCGACTCCCAGGCTGAAGTCATCTCGTTGACACTGAACACCTTCCGCCAACCTTGTTCATGGAGCCGTTGCGAGGCTCGCTCAACGGACCCGTAATCCTCGGCGGTCAGGTCAGCCATGGGTGACATCGTTCCCCAAGCCCCCTGTCGGGCGCACTCATCTGCCGCGAACGAGTGGTCCTGCCGGAGGAGCTGGTCGTAGCGTCCTCGCTGCCTGGCCCCGGTGGTGGTCAGTAGCAGGGGCCGGAGCCGAGGATCTTCAGGCCGGTTCGGTCGCCGGGGCCGAGGTCCGTGGTGTGCCCTTCACTGGGGTACATGATCTCGTCCTTGTCGTGGACGTGGGCGAGTCCAAGGACGTGACCGATCTCGTGCAAAGCAACCGCCTTCGCCTCGACCTCACCGCCGGGTCGGTCGGCGATGGCATCGAAGGAACTGCGCCGGAAGGTGACGGCGCCCGTCGCGTACAGCACTCGTCCGACCCGATCGAGGGTGCCGCTGCCGCCGACA
The DNA here is from genome assembly GCA_963839835.1 of uncultured Actinomycetota bacterium. Taxonomy (GTDB): domain Bacteria; phylum Actinomycetota; class Actinomycetes; order Propionibacteriales; family Nocardioidaceae; genus Marmoricola. Next base: position 6,179 of record CAWIWO010000005.1, on the reverse strand, counting down.
GCCACCGCGTCCTCGGTCTTCTGCGTCTTCGGCAACGTATCGAAGGAGAACAGGATCGGGCCGGCCTGGTAGCTCCGGGCCCGGTAGTCCAGATTCGATGACCCGTCGTAGCGGAACTTCAGGCCGCTGACCTGACTGATCTCCTTCACCGCGTCCTGAATGAACTGACCGTCGCGGAACCTCGATGGCGCCCCGTCGAAGTTGATCACGTAGTGCAGCGTCTGGCAGCTGTCGTAGGTGACTGGCACGTCATGGGTTCCGGGCTGGGTTGCCAAGAACTTGTAACTGCCGGAGCTCGATGTCAGGACGTGTTCGCCAGGCCCCAGTCCGAGCGCCTCCTGGAGCGAGGCAGGCATCAGCTTCGGGTCGACCACCAGGAGGATGGCCAGCAGCAGCAGCGTCAGGACGACCACGAGCGACTTCGTGACCAGACGGCCGAGGACGGCGCTGGAGTCTGGCCGCACCGGGCGCCCCCGGTCCATCCGCTCGAACTCGCGTGACAACTTGCGCATCCGGCGTCGATGCCGAGCGTCGTCGAGCCACGGCTCGTCGACTTCCCCCATGCCATCCCCCCGACAGCTCGAAGCGTCCGAGACATCGTGGCGGAGTTACGGCCTCCTCGTCCGGAGAATCGGTATTTACCGAACGTCCCCACCGAAGGAGCAACACACCAGCTGCACGGGCGGTCCAAGCCCCGTTCGCCGATGGTCGCGCACTGGCAGACTGGACGCCCTCCAGCCCAACGAGCGTGACGCAACACCCGCCCCTCCGCAATCAGTCGGATGCGCGCGACCCGCGCGCTCATGCTAACGAGCGGACGCCCGGCGCCATGGTTCGCCGGACCCTCCGTGCTACAGGGCCACTTCCACGAAGGCGATTTGATCAAGTTCGCGCGCCGCGGTGTTCCGCGTGTCAGCCTGTACTGGTGTCCATGCCTGACCATGGCGGGCCGATGGGCGTTACCGGGCATTTTCCGCCAGCCGAGCCGGGACCGAACCCTCTCGGAGCCGACCGTCCCAATCGCGATGCCTGTAAGCAGGCACTGGCCTGGAGTCTGGTCGCTGTTGTGCTGATCACGGTCCTGATGGACCTGCTCGATGACGAGCACGACACGGCTTTCCACCTTGGTGGGGCCATGGTGGTCGCTGCCATCGCAGCGGTGCCGGTTGGAGGCGTGGCCCGGTCCATGCGACACCGGGTCCGATGGTGGTGGTACCCACCGGTGGTGCTGTCGATGGCCTTGGCCGTGCTCGCCTTCACCGAGGGCCCTCGGTTGCTCGAGGTCCACAGGGCCGAAGCACAAGCGACCCAACGTCTGAGCCTGCCCGAGGCAATCGGTCGCTGGCACCGCGACAACGCCGCCACCCAGCGGATCTTGCAGTCAGGTCGCACGGGGGTGGAGAGGCCCGAGGGTCTTAAGTCCGCCGTCTACCGCTCCGGCTCGGACATCATGGTTCTGACCACGATGAGTCCGCCAGCAGGGAGCAAGGCTGCTCGGGAGACCGCCACGAGTCCAAACGGTGCCCTCCGCAACGTGCTAGCCGGGGCCGGCGTCACCGACTCCGAGTCCAAGGATCCCGGAGGGCTCGATGGTTCGCTCGCTTGCGGTCACTCGCGCGCGGCCCAGCTTGTGTTTTGCGGTTGGGTGGGCGTCAAGACCGGCGGCCTGCTCGCGTTTCCGGCTGGCCAGATCAGCGACCTTGATGCGGCTGCCGCTCAGACCCGCAGCATCAGGAAATCCATCACCACCGCCGGATGAGAACGGCGGTAGCCGCCTCCACGTGGCACTGACGCGCCTGCATCGAGTGACCCCTCATGCCGCGACGTGCAAGTTGCGGCAAGTCGTGCCGTCAGCATGGGGGATGAGGCACACCGCCGGGGAGCGTCCCTATCCCGATGTGCTCTGCCGCCGCGTCGTAGAGCGGCGGCTCACCCCGCCGGATCACCGCCGGCGCGCGCCTCGGGCTCGGGCAGCTCTTCATCGTCGTAGTTGAGGAGCGCCGGGTCGGCCTCGACGTAGCGCTCGTGGACTTCGAGGGTGCCGAACGGCCACTGGCTGCGGGCGCGGGCCCAGACGACGAAGGCGACGAGTCCGAGGAACAGCCAGGCTAGGGACCACTCGATCGGGTGGAGGCCGGGGGCGTTCTTGTCGGCGTAGACGTAGATGACGATCCAGCCGATCAGGGCGAGCACGGCAGGGATCGGGTAGAGCGTCATCTTGTAGGGGCGGCGCAGCCCCGGTTGGCGTTTGCGCAGCACGACGAGTGCGGCGATCTGCGCGAAGGACTGCACGAGGACCATGACGGTGGTCAGCAGCTGGATGAGCACGGTGATCGAGGTGAGCTGGCCGATGACGAAGCCGCCGGCGGTCACGACGCCCATGGTCAGGAGGCCGAAGGTCGGGAACTCCAGGCGCGGGTGGAGCCGCGCGTACGCCTTGAAGAAGACGCCGTCGCGGGCGGCGTCGTACGGGACGCGCGACCCCGCGAGCAGGCCGGCAAAGACCGAGGTGAACGCGGTGATGAGGATGAAGACTGTGACGATCTTGGCCGCGGTGGTGCCCCAGGAGCGTTCGAGGACGACGGAGACGACGGAGGTGTATGCCGGCGAGTTCTGGTTGAGCATCTCGTGCCAGTTGACGACGCCTAGGACGCCGATCTGCATTGCGAGATAGATGGTCGCCATCGCGGCGATCGCCACCACGATGGACCACGGGATGGTGCGACCGGGCTTGCGGATCTCGGCGCCGAGGTAGGCGGTCGTGTTGTAGCCGAGGTAGTCGTAGATGCCGACGGTGAGCCCTGCGGCGAAGCCGACCCAGAAGCCCGACCTGGTGAGGTCGAAGGCGCCGGACGGGAAGTCGAAGGCTTGGGAGACGTGGAAGTCGCCGAACGCCGCGACGATCACCACCAACACGGTGGCGATCATCAGCACCCACAGGACCTGCGCGAGGCGGCCGATCGAGTCGATGCGGCGCCACAGCAGTGAAACGATGAGGACCACCATCGCCAAGCCGATGATGTAGCTCTCCGCGGTGGTCATGGAAGGCCAGAGGTACTTCAGGTAGGACACGAAGCCGTAGACGCCGGTGGACATGATCAGCGGGATGAACAGGATCGTCGTCCAGACGAAGAGGAACGGCATGAGTCGGCCGGTGCGGTACTGGAACGCCTCGCGCAGGTAGATGTACGTGCCGCCGGAGCCAGGCATCGCGGCACCGAGCTCCGCCCACACCAGGCCGTCGCACAGCGCCAGCAGCGCCCCGAAGACCCAGCCGATGATGGCCTGTGGGCCGCCGAAGGCGACGACCATCGCAGGGATGGTGATGAACGGTCCGACGCCACACATCTGGCCCATGTTGAGCGCGATCGCCTGGCGGAGGCCGATGCGGCGGCGGAGGCGAGGGTGGGCGGCGGTGTCGCTCATATGGCTCGTATACCCGGATCCGCGTCCGACCAAGCGACCCAATCATGTCCTAGGAACTGACTGAACGTCCGCTCGTGCCGCAGTCAGTCAGGCCTCTTCGTCGCCCCAGCGTCCGAGCGCGACGATCGCGTCGCGCAAGGCAGAGCCTCGACCGGTTAGCGCGTAGGCGCGGGTGTTGTGCGTGAGAGGCAGACGGTAGAGGACGCTGGCCGCCTCGAGCTCACGTAGGCGCGTCGCGAGTATGTTCGTCGGCACTCCGAGGTCGCGCTGCAGGTCGCCGTATCGCTGTGGCCCGTCGAGCAGGCGCTCCACGATGAGCAGTGCCCAGCGTGCCCCCACGACGTCGAGAGCCGCGGCCAGGTCGGTCACGCGATCGGCTGGCCGTCCGGCTTCATCCAGAACGGCGAGTAGTGGTACCCGTCGGGGTCGTCGAACTGGCGCTGGTACATGAAGGGGTAGTCGTCGGTGTCACCGATCCGACCACCGGCAGCGCGAGCGCGCTCGACGAGCTCGTCCACGGCCTCGCGGCTGTCGAGGTCGAAGGAGACCGTGACCTTCGACGGGGTTTCGGGCCCGCCGATCAGCTCCTCGACGCCGCCGACGCCCGCGTACATCTCGCGGCTGCCGAGCATGACGTACTGCTCGGGACCGATCGCGAAGCACGACACGTTGTGGTCGGACATCTCCGGGTTCAGGGTCCAGCCGAGGGCGGTGTAAAAGGTCGTCGCGCGCTCGACGTTCTCAACTGGGCAGGTGATGAAGAGGCTCATGAGGGAGACACTTGCAAAAAGCAAGTGGCCTCGTCAACCCCGATCGGTTCTCCGCCCTTTCGGGAGGAGGGCGTAACGGGTCTGTCAGACTCACGAATGTGCGCGGATTGAGAAACGCGATCAGGGAGCTTCCTGCTCCACTGCGCCAGGTCGTCGTCGGTGCCGCTGTTCTGGGTCTCGCCGGCGGACTCGTCGGTTTCGTTCTCGGCTGGATTGCTTACCCGCCAACTTCCTGGTTCGCGGTGTGGAGGTGGGATTACCCGCGGCGTTCGTTGGAGCTGTACTGGGTCTGGTTGCCGCCGCCCTTGCCCCCGACGGCGGCTAGACCAAACGTCGTTCTTTGGCACCGAGGCCGGAGGGACGGTGGAGCGCTGATGCGCCGCTCGATTGTCAGCGTCTTGCTCGATAGTGCAGCAACAGGCAGCCACCGGAGCGCTGTGCGTCCAGCAGCTCGAAGCGGTGCAGGCTCGTGTCGTCGCCGAAGAGACGTTTGCCGTGGCCGGCGAGGCTTGGTGCGACGACGAGGCGCAGCTCGTCGACGAGGTCCTCAGCCAGAAGGCTGCGAGCGAGTGTCAGGCTGCCGTGGATGCCGATGTCTCCACCCCGCTGCGCTTTGAGCTCGGACACGAACGTAGGAGCGGGCGCGTCGACACCGGTGGTGTTCGCCCAATCGAGCGCCGGCTCCGACGCGGAAAACATGTACTTCTGTGTGGAGTTGATGAAGTCGGCGAAGGGCTGCATGGTCGAGGTGGGCCAGTGTGGGGCCCACTTTTCGTAGGTGCGCCGACCGAGCAGTACGGCGTCCTGGGTGGCGATGACCTCGCCGAGGAAATCGACGAGTCGCTCGTCAGCGTCCCCGAACCACTCGCCTTCCCCTGGGTCGTCTGCATACCCGTCGAGCGACATGAGCTCGTAGAGCACGATGTTGCGGGTCATCACGAGACCGTCTGTGTCTGCATCAGGCGGGCCGGGGGTCCTGGCCGGCCTTTTTGACCAGCCGATCGCCGACCTCTATCCGCTTCCAGAGAGACCGGTCGACCCGGATCTTCGCCTCGTTGCCGCCGTCCTGCTTGATCGTCACGCGTCGGTACAGGTTCGACCCGTCCAGCAGGGCACGGGACTTCTTCGTCACCACGCCGGTCCATTCGGTCTGGTCGCTCATGGGGCCTCCAAGTCATTGGCTCGCGCGTTGTCGAAGATTATCAATGATAAGCATGTCGTTGTCGTACGGTCCCTCCATGCCGCACCCCAAGCGCACCGATCTGCGCGCGATCGTCGCCGCAGCGATCGAAGTGCTCGACGAGCGCGGCCTCGACGGCCTGTCCATGCACGCGATCGCAGCCGCATCGGGGTCCGCCAGCCAGCGCTGTACCACCACGTCCGCGACAAGGAGGAGCTGCTGGCAGCCGTGGCGGCAGAGGTCCTCGACCGCTGGCACACCGACCGCGTCCCCACCGCGAACGAGCCTTGGCAGGAGTTCCTGACCCGCAACGCCCGGAGTCTGCGCCGGGCGATGCTCGCGGTGCGCGACGGGGCTCGGTTGGTCGCGACTGCGGGTCCCCGCAGTCCGAGCGTCGAGAACGCGATCGCCCAGATCGCGCTGCTCGAACACCAGGGCTTCAGTGGAGTTGATGCGGTGATGGCGTTCATCGCCACCTCGCGCTACACCATCGGCGCGGTCCTCGAGGAGCAGACCGCCCGCGACGGCGCCGTCATCCTGGTGCCGGCGAGACGCGGTGACGATGCGGCGGCACACCTCGCCGACCTGGCGGCCGAGGTCACCAGGCTGGGATCCGAGCACGAGTTCGAGGTCGGGCTCACCGCGCTGCAGCACGGTCTGGCCCGTCTGCTCGACGATCCGGCGAGCGCCGCCTCGAGTTGAGTCTCGATGGCGAGCGCAGGAAGCAGATAGACGTTGACGCCACCGATGCGGGCGATCAAGCCGCGGCCGTGGCGCCGTTCAGGGGGTCAGACGCACTCGCG
>CAWIWO010000004.1:0-149471 GCA_963839835.1 uncultured Actinomycetota bacterium | reverse complement strand
GAGCCACCTGGCCGCGGGGGGCGAGCACTGCGAGCTCCTCCGGCTCGGTCGGCAGGCCGAGCTTCTCGGCGCGGTTGAGCGCGCGGTCGTCGAAGAAAGGGGACACCTCGGGCCACACGTCCTGCACCTCGCGCACGAAGATCTGCGCGCCGACCGGGCCGATGCGAGGAGTCTCCGCGATTGCCTCCGCCAGAGCGTCGACACCGTCACGGTCACCAGGACGCAGCTTGCGCAGGTCGCCGTCGTAGGTCTCGAGCAGCCACGTCGCTCCCTGCTCGAGCTTGGTCGAGGTGCTCTCGTCGTAGCGCTTGTACGAGGCGCGGCCCAGGGCGTCCACGCGCTGTTGCCAGGTCGCGTCGCGCATCTTGCGAGGCGTTCACCAAGCCGGCGCGGAACAGCTCGCGGGCGGCTGCGACGGCGATGTCCGCGTCGATCCGGGTCGAGCTGAGCATCGTCGCGACCAGAACTGGTAGAGCGGGGACGGCTTGTCGCGCAGGGTGATGCCCGCAGCCTGCTCGGCGTACGTCGTCCCGTGCTCCTCGAGCAGGCTCTCGACGACTGCCTTCGTCAAGAAGGGCATCTCCTACTCGTCGGGTGGCGGTCGTTGTACCCGCCCGCGTGAGCGCCATGCAGGTGTGCCGTCACCTGTCGCGGGCACCCTCGTCCCATGACGAGTACGAAGGTGCCGGAGCCGGCGTTGGCGACGCTGAGCCACGACCGGTTCTGGGAGCCGGGATGGATCTACGAGCGCAAGCTGGACGGGCAGCGGTGCCTGGCCGTTCGAGACGGCAGCGGGACCAGCTCTACTCCCGGTCCGGGCGTGAGGTCACCGTGGCCTTCCCGGAGATCGCGGAGGCCCTGGAGCAGCAGGCAGCGACCGCTTCGTGGTCGACGGCGAGGTGGTGGCCTTCGAGGGATCCCGGACGAGGTTCGCAGGCTGCGACCCGGATCCACCTCTCCAGTGCGGTGAAGGCGCGTCGCACCGGCATCCCGGTGTACTTCTACGTCTTCGACGTGCTCGAGGTCGACGGTCAGGACGTTGCGGCGAGAACCGCTGCTCGAGCGGAAGCGCCGGCTCCGCAAGCTGCTCACCTGGGAGGGCCCCATCCGGTCCACGCCCCACCGGGTGAAGGGTGACGAGGCTGGTTCGCGGAGGTGTGCCGCAAGGGCTGGGAGGGGCTGATCGCGAAGAAGACGGACGCGCCCTATGCCAGCGGGCGTACCGACCGGTGGCTGAAGTTCAAGTGTGAGGCGGGCCAGGAGCTCGTCGTGGTTGGCTGGACCGAGCCCACGGGTTCGCGGGTGGCCATCGGCGCACTCCTGCTGGCCTACCACGACGGCGCAGACCTCGTGTACGCCGGCAAGGTCGGCACCGGCTTCTCCGAGAAGGTGCTGCGCGACCTGCACGAGCAGCTCTCGAGGATCGACGCGGAGGAGTCCGCGTGGCCGGGGAAGCTGCCGAGGTCGGGGGTGCATTGGGCGCGCCCACAGCTGGTGGCCCAGGTGGCGTTCACCGAGTGGACCAGCGCCGACCAGCTCCGCCATCCGCGGTACCTCGGCCTGCGCACCGACAAGTCCGCGACGGACGTCGTCCGGGAGGTCAGGTGAACAAGCAGGTCCAGGTCGCAGGAGTCGACATCTCCAAGCCCGACAAGGAGCTCTCCCCGGCCGAGGGCAAGGCGAAGTCGATCACGAAGCGTGACCTCGCCACGTACTACGAGTCCGTCGCCACGGTGATGCTGCCGCACCTGAGGGGCAGGCCGGTGAACATGCAGCGGTTTCCCGACGGCATCGGAGGGATGTCGTTCTACGAGAAGAAGGTGCCCTCGCACTTCCCCGACTTCGTCGACACCGTCGAGGTGCACACCGCCGACGGCGCGCAGCGCCAGGTGGTCGTCGAGAGCGTCCGGTCCCTGGTCTACCTCGCGCAGCAGGCGTGCCTGACCCCGCACACGTGGCTGTCCCGCTCCGACGACCTCGAGCGCCCCGCCAGCTGGTCCCGACCTCGACCCGACGGTCGAGGACCTCAGGGCGGTACGACGGGCGACGCTGCTGGTCGGCGAGCTGCTCGACGACCTCGGGCTCACCAGCTTCGTCAAGACGACCGGATCACGTGGCTACCACGTGCTCGTGCCGTTGCGCCGCACCAGGGACTTCGACAGCGTCCGCGCGTTCGCACGCTCCGGGCCGAGGTGCTGGTCGCACGCGACCCGGACCTGTTCACGCTCGAGGCCCGCAAGGACAAGCGGGGGAACCTTGCTCGTCGACATCCAGCGCAACGGCTACGGCCAGACCGCAGTGCCGCCGTACGCCGTCAGGGCACGACCCGGTGCCCCGGTGTCCACCCCGATCACCTGGGACGAGCTCTCGCGTGCGTCCCGACCAGCACACCATCCGCTCGATCGGACGGCGCCTCAGCCGTGTGGCAGACCCGTGGAAGGACATCCGCCGCAGCCCCCAGGGCCTGGGCAAGGCATCGGAGAGGCTGAGGCGGATCAGCTAGCACGACGCGCACACACTGAAGACGCAGGTCAGCGCGGCTGTGGACGATGGTCCACAGGTACCTGTGGACCATGATCCGGGACCGGTTTGCGCGGCACTGCCACGCCCTGAAGGATCGTCTCCACGGAGAGGTTCTCGGCGCGCTCCCCAAGATCGACAGCGCAGAGATCCAGTGCCGCCCGCGGTTCTCCCTCCAGATCACCGCGGGCGGCCCCTTCGAACCGCCGGCGCCACCGTGGTCGCGCCGTGCGAGGATCGCTTCGGGGGCCCGGATCGTCTAGTCGGGGAGGTCGCGCGGCATGTCTCTGGTTGCCCGTCTGCACGGCAGGGGCGATCTGCGGACCAGCGACGAGCAGCCTCCAGGACCTGCGCCGGAAGGCTGGTCGCGGCTCGCCGTGACCTCGGTCGGCATCTGTGGCTCGGACCTGCACTGGTTCGCCGAGGGGGGCATCGGGGAGACCGAGATCTCCGAGCCGCTCGTGCCCGGGCACGAGTTCGCGGGAGTGGTCCTCGAGGGCCCGTTGGCGGGCCAGCGGGTGGCCGTCGACCCGGCCATCCCCTGCGACGCGTGCGAGCAGTGCCGGGGAGGGCACGGCAACCTGTGCCCCAACGTGCGCTTCGCCGGGCACGGCGACCTCGACGGCGCCCTCCAGGAGCAGCTCCTCTGGCCGAGCCACCTCCTGCATCCGCTGCCCGATGCCCTGAGCAACGACGCGGGGGCGCTCCTCGAGCCCCTCGGGGTGGCACTGCACGCCGCCGGCCTGGCGCACATCTCTGCCGGCGACGACGTCCTGGTCGTGGGTGCGGGTCCGATCGGCCTCCTGGCGGCGTACGTCGCTCGACTGGCGGGTGGGGGACGGGTCTTCGTCTCCGAGCCGCTCGAGCACCGCCGCCGCAGTGCGCTCCGCTACGGCGCCGATGCGGCGTGGTCGCCGGACGAGGCGGTCCCCGCCCTGCTCGAGACGACCTCCGGCAGAGGAGCGGACGTGGTGATCGAGCTGGCCGGGAACGACGACGCCATCACCACCGCCGTGGCTGCGGCTCGTCCCGGAGCGCGGATGGCGCTGGGCGGGATCCCCTCCGAGCCGAGGTCGAGCTTCCCGGCCGCCACGGCACGACGCAAGGGCCTGACGTTCACGATGGTCCGACGGATGCACGGCACCTACGGACGCGCGATCGAGCTGGCCACGTCAGGGCTCGACCTGGACGGCCTCGTCACCGCGCGCTACGCGCTGGTCGATGCGGCCGATGCCCTCGCCAACGCTGCCGAGCGGGCCGGGGACAAGACCGTGGTCGTCGTCTCCTGAGCGGCTCGGTCCTGTGTCGGGTGGGCGCGGTCCTCGCCGCGCCCGCTCACCAGAACAGGACGTTGAGGATGATGACGAGGACGGCGGCGACGGCGGCCAGCTTGTTGGCCTGCTGGTACCACGGCAGCGCTCCCTCGGCCGCGTCGTGGAAGTCCTCCGTCGGGGTCAGCGAGCGGACCAGTCCCCGCAGCTCGGACTCCTCCCGCGGTGGGGTGACCGTCGTGACCAGCACGCTGACCACGATGTCGACCACGAACGCCGCACCCGCCGCGGCGAAGCTCGCCCCCTGGCCCGTCAGGGACCAGACCCCCAGGGAGAGTCCCCCGAGCACGTCGGTGCCCAGGACCGCCACCACGATGGCGGCCACGGTGCCCGAGACCAGCCCGGCCCAGCCGGCGGTGGCCGACATCCGCTTCCAGAACATGCCCAGGATGAAGGTGGCGAACAGGGGTGCGTTGAAGAACCCGAACAGGGTCTGGAGGTAGTCCATGATGTTCTGGTACGACGACGCGAACAGGGCCGTACCGATGGCGATCACGGTCGCGGCCACGGTGGCCCAGCGGCCCACCCGCAGGTAGTAGTGGTCCGACTTGTCCTTGCGGACGTAGTGCTGCCACAGGTCGTAGGAGAACACCGTGTTGAACGCGGAGATGTTCGCGGCCATGCCGGCCATGAAGGAGGCCAGCAGGCCGGCGATCGCGACGCCGAGCATGCCGTTGGGCAGCAGGTCGCGGATCAGGTAGAGCATCGAGTTGTTGTAGTCGAACGACGCGTCACCGGACGCCTTGGCGTGCGCGACCTTGGTGACGAGGACGCCCGCGATCATCCCCGGGAAGATCACGATGAACGGGATGAACATCTTGGGGAACGCGCCGATGATGGGCGCCCGCTGTGCCGCCGACATCGAGCTCGAGGCCATCGCGCGCTGCACCTCGACGAAGTTCGTGGTCCAGTAGCCGAACGACTGCACGAAGCCGAGCCCGAGGACGATGCCGATCACGGCGAGCAGCGGGCTGTGGATGGCGGTGAGGTTGGTGCCCGGCCAGGACGAGAGCTGGTCGGCTCCTCCGCTGGTCGCCCCGATCTTGTCCTTCAGGCCGCCGTACCCGCCGACCTTGTGCAGCCCGACGATGGTCAGCGGGAGCAACGCCGCCACGATCACGAAGAACTGCAGCACCTCGTTGTAGATCGCCGCGGAGAGCCCCCCGAGGGCGGTGTAGGTCAGCACCACGAGTGCGGCGACGAGCAGCGAGGCGAAGAGCGGCCAACCGAAGATGATCTCCACGATCTTGGCCAGCAGGAACAGGTTGATGCCGGCGATCAGCAGCTGGGCGACCGCGAAGGTGAGTGCGTTGAACAGGTGCGCGCCGGTCCCGAACCGCCGGTACATGAACTCCGGCACCGAGCGGACCTTCGAGCCGTAGTAGAACGGCATCATCACCACGCCGAGGAACAGCATGGCCGGCACGGCGCCGATCCAGAAGTAGTGCGCGGTCGGGATGCCGAACTGGGCGCCGTTGGCCGACATGCCGATGATCTCGACGGCCCCGAGGTTGGCGGAGATGAACGCCAGACCGGTGACCCAGGCCGGCAGGGAGCGACCCGAGAGGAAGAAGTCGAGGCTGCTGGAGACCGCGCGCTTGGCCAGGAGCCCGATGCCGAGCACGAAGACGAAGTAGAGGGCGACGATCAGGTAGTCCAGCCAGTTCACGCCCAGGCGGAGCTCGGAGGTCGCGGAGAGCAACCTGGTGCCAGCGGCGTAGCCGCTCATCGCGATCACCGGGGAGCCGGTGACGTGTGGGCCAGGTGAGACATCTCGAGTCCTCTCCGGTCAGTGCTCCACAGACCGGCGGCAAGGCTCCCGGACTGCTGCTCGCACGACGCGACGCACCTGTTAGCGCTCACGTCGGAGAAATGTTGTCGCCCTCGCGGGGGCGCGTCAAGGGTTGACCGGGCCGGTGAGGTGCGCCCGAACGGGTACCGCAGCTGACATGACACAAGGCATCGACGGGCTGGTCTCGCGGATCGGCGTACGCACACCCGGGCCAGCAGGCCTGACGAGGCGCGGCGCTGCTCTCCGCTGCTGCACGAGGCGCGCTGGCAGGCTCGGCGGGGGTGCTCGCCATGACCCTGGCGGAGAAGGCGGAGCAGGCCGTCAGCGGGCGCAGCGACTCCTACGTCCCTGCTCGCGCCCTGAGGACCGCGCTCGGCAGGCCGGCACCGGACACCCAGCGGAAGACCGCGTGGAACCACGCCATGCACTGGATGACCGGGATGCTGCTCGGTGCGCTGCGCGGCGTCTGGGCGGTGACGGGCATGCGTGGTCCGGCGGCCAGCGCGACGCACACGGTCGTGCGGCTCGCCTTCGACCAGACGGTCGAGAACGCCACCGGGGTCGGCGCCCCTCCCGGTGAGTGGCCGCGCTCGGAGCGGTTGATCGACTTCTCGCAGAAGACCGTGTACTCCTTCGTCACCGGGTGGGTCGCCGACCGCTGGATCGCTGACCGCCTGACGTCGCGGAGGGGAGCCGTCAGCCACTGAGGCCGGGTGCCCCGACGCCTGCGTCGCCTGCGCCGCCCGGGCCATGCTCAGATGGCGACCGGCAGGCCGCCGGTCACGGCGATGACCTCGCCCGTGATGTAGCTGGACTCCGCGGAGGCCAGGAACACGTAGGCCGGCGCCACCTCGGCCGGCTGCCCCGCGCGACCCAGCGGTGTCTGCGTGCCGAAGGACTCCACCTGCTCCTCGGGCATCGTCGCGGGGATCAGAGGTGTCCAGATCGGGCCAGGTGCTACGGCGTTCACGCGCACGCCGTTCTCGGCGACGCTCGAGGCCAGGCCGCGCGTGAAGTTCACGATGCCTGCCTTCGTGGTGGCGTAGTCGAGCAGCTCCGGGGACGGCGAGGATGCCTGCACCGAGCTGGTGTTGATGATGCAGCTCCCGCGAGGCATGTGGGGGAGCGCCAACTTGCAGAGCCAGAAGAGCGCGTAGAGGTTGGTCTTGAGGACCCGGTCGAGCTGCTCGGTGGTGATGTCGGCGATGCCGCCCGACTGCGCCATCTGGTACGCCGCGTTGTTCACGAGGACGTCGATGTGGCCGAAGGTGTCGAGCGTCTGCTGGATCAGCTCCTCGCAGGCCTCCTCCGTGGTGAGGTCGACCGGCACGACGACGCACTTCTGCCCGGCTTCCTCGACGAGCTCCGCCGTACGACGTCCGTCCTCCTCCTCGCCCGGCAGGTGAGCCACGACGAGGTTCGCGCCCTCTCGGGCGTAGGCCAGCGCGACCGCGCGACCGATGCCCGAGTCGCCGCCGGTGACGACAGCCACCCGGTCCTTCAGCTTCCCGGTGCCGCGGTAGCTCGACTCGCCGTGGTCGGGCTCGTCACCCATCTGCGCCGTGACCGAGTCGTCGGACCCGGGCGGGGGGAGCTGTTCTCCCTCGGTGTCCGGCTGGTCGTGCTGCTTGCTGGGGTCGGTGGTCTCGGGAGTGTCTTCAGGCATGGGCACCGGTACCCGGGAGCGCCCGGAGCACACGCCGCGTGGCTGCGGTCGCGCCCTGAGGGGTCGGGAGGTGGCTGCCCGGGTACCTGCAGGCCATGTCTGACAACGATTCCGGATTCCTGGCGCTGATCGACGCTCCGTCGCCCGAGGCGAGTGACGGAGCGTCACGACTCGTCGTCGAGGTCGACGAGCGTCACTTCAACCCCGCAGGGGCCGTGCACGGCGGGATGCTGGCAACGCTCGTCGACGCCACGATGGGTGCAGCCGTGCGCAGCACGGTGGACGGGGAGGCGCCGGCCACCAGCCAGCTGACCCTGACCTATCTGCGCCCCGGGAAGGGAGGCCGGCTCGTGGTGACCGCAGAGGTGAGCAAGCGCGGCGAGAGCCTGACCATGTGCGAGGCCGAGGTGGAGCAGGACGGCAGGACACTCGTCCACGCGCTGGCGACCTTCGCCCTCGTCGAGTCGAAGTCGAGCTGAGCGACCTCGCGCGGTGCTGGCGTGAAACCGCATTGAAGGCGGGGTGAAACCGCCGCCACCTAGGTTCATCGCAACGTCGTCCAGACCTCGGGCGGCGCGTCGAGAGGACCTTCCCCATGACCACCACCACGACGACCCCGGCCCCGGCCACGTCGCGCACCTACACGTCGCTGGGCGCAGCGTGGATCCCGCTGGCCGCGCTCTGCCTGGCCTTCTTCGTGGAGATGGTCGACAACACGCTGCTCTCGATCGCCCTGCCGACGATCGGTCGGGACCTGGGCAGCGGCACGACGGCGCTGCAGTGGGTCGCGGGGGCGTACTCGCTCACCTTCGGTGGCCTCCTGCTCACCGCAGGCTCCGTGGCCGACCGGTTCGGACGCCGACGGGTGCTGATGGCAGGCCTCGGCCTGTTCGGCCTGCTGAGCCTGGGCGTCCTGCTCGTCGACAGTGCGGGCGAGCTGATCGCACTCCGCGCCGCACTCGGCGTCGCCGCCGCAGCCATGGCGCCGATCACCAACTCGCTGGTCTTCCGCCTCTTCGAGGACAAGGCGCTGCGCATGCGCGCCATCACCTTGATGATGGTCGTCGGGATGTCGGGCTTCATCCTCGGCCCGCTGCTCGGGGGCACCGCGCTGGCACACGTGCGCTGGGAGTGGCTCCTGGTCGTCAACGCCCCGATCGCGCTGCTCGCCTGCATCGGCGTCCGCCTCGGCGTCGCCGCCGATCGGCGCGAGGACCTGACCGAGGACGTCCTCGACCTCCCGGGCGCGGCCCTGAGCATCACCACCATCGGGCTTGCCTGCTACTCCCTGACCAGCGGCGTCCAGCACGGCTGGCTGTCCGGGATCACCCTCGCCTCGATCGTCGGAGCCTGCATCGCGGCGGTGACGTTCGTGTGGCACGAGCGCCGTACGACCTCGCCGATGCTGGACCTCGGACTCTTCTCCAGCGGCACCGTGCGTGGCGCCGCGATCGCGCAGACCGGGACGGCGATCGCGATGGCCAGCGTGATGTTCGGCCTGATCCTGCACTTCCAGTACGCCTACGGGTGGAGCCCGGTCCGGGCCGGCCTGGCCAACCTGCCGATGATCGTGACGATGATCGCCGCGACTCCGCTCTCGGAGTGGCTGGCCAGGCGGTTCGGCCATCGCATCGCCTGCCTGGTCGGCGCGGCCTGCCTGGCCGGCTCGCTGCTCGGTCTCGCCTGGGGCGTCGGGCACGGCTACCTCGCGATCGCGCTCTGCATGGTCCTGATGACGGTCGGGCTGCGGACCGTGATGACGATCTGCGCCGTCGCGCTCGTCGATGCCATGCCGAGCAACCGCACCTCGATCGGCGCTGCCCTCAACGACACCGCGCAGGAGGTGGGAATGAGTGTCGGCACCGCCATCGTCGGAACGATGATCGCCGCACTGGTCACCGCACAGCTGCCCTCAGGCACCTGGAGCCACCACCTGGTGACGTCGTTCTTCCACGGTGAGCAGATCACCTACCTCGTCCTGGCTGCTCGTCGTCGCCCTGGTCACCGCGGGAGGGGCGCTCACGCTCACCGACTCGCATGCGGTCGAAGAACCCGCCTGAGGGGTCGTCGGGCGCGGGTGGCAACCGATGTCGCCACCGCGGAGGCTCACCTCCTCAGCTGCCGCCGTCCTCGTCCGGGGCGTTCGGGTCCTCGGCGACGTCGCCAGCGCTGACCTCCCGGTCCGCAGCGGGATCGAGCGGATCTCCATGGAGCTTGTCCGGCTCAGATCGTTGTGTCATGACCGGATCTTGATCGGGGTCGTTCGGACTCGTCGTCATGTCCTCGTGGTACCCGGAGCGGCCCTCCGGACACGTGTGGCCCCGATGCGGCATGTTCACCCCTAGGGGGGATGTGTCAGCACCCTCCTGGGAGGTTGTGTGGGTTCGGTGACCACGACAGAGCCGGTCGACGCTGTGCCCACGGGCATGGCCGAGGACTTCACGGCGATCGAGCAGGGGGACGCTGATTCTTCTCTCGTACTGCTGCGCGAGATCGAGGGGCTGCGCAGGGCGCTGGAGACCAGGAGTGTCATCGGTCAGGCCATCGGGATCGTGATGACGCGAGAGGAGCTCACGGCCGATGCGGCCTTTGCCCAGCTCGTCGAGCGGTCCTCGCACTCGAACACGAAGGTCCGAACCGTTGCGGCGGCGGTCGTGGAGGAGGCGGAGCGCCGGGCGATGAGGTCGTAGCTACCGCGGTAGGAGCCTCACTGCTCGGGGCGACCCTGAGCGCGCTGGCGCCCCAGGATCGTGCGCTCACTGTCCGGCAGGAACCCGTTCCTCGTGGCCCACAGCACGGCCTGGGCCCGGCGCTGGACGCCGATCTTGCGGTACGCGGATCGGATGTGGGTCTTGACCGAATTCACCGACAGGTAGGCACGCTCGGCGATCTCGTTGTTGGTCAGGCCCTGAGCGATCAGGGCCACCACTTCCGACTCACGTGCGGTGAGTCCATGTGACCTGCCTGGCCACTCGCCGGCGACGGGTTGGGCGTCCGCACCCGGGTCGGGACTCACCACGACCTCACCCCGGCACACCTGCTCGAGCGCGGCGACCAGCTCCTCGGCCGATGCGGTCTTGGACACACACCCGGCGACGCCGTTCCCCAGCGCCTCCTCCACCATCTCGGGCCCGAGGTGCCAGGTGTAGAGCACGACCGGAGCGCGGGTGGACCGTACGACGTCCTGGACCGGTCCGACCACCCGCTCACGACTGAACCCGTCGTAGAGCAGCACGTCGATGTCGCTCTGCACCTCGACCTGGTTGTCCAGCTCGACCACCTCGACCCGGTCGGCGTAGGGCTGCAACAGCGCGTGCAGGCCGGCTGTCACCACGGCGTAGTCGTCCATCAGCGCCACGCGCAGCGGATGGGCGTCGGACGCGGCCGGATCTGCCTGCACGCCGACACCGTAACCGAGTCGGTGGTAGGGCTCTCGGCACGAGACCAGGTGCTGACCCTGCAGGAGAGCGCTTACATGAGGCGTGTCCCTGCCTCATCTCTCCCGCCACGAGAGGCAGGCCAGCGAACCGAGCACGAGCGCGACGGCGCAGACGGTCTCGAAGACTCGGACGCCGTCACTGGAGTGCGGCGCCGTCTGCGCCAGGACGAGTAGCGCCAGCCCGGCAAGGGTGCCGACAGCGACCGCCAGCCGGTGTGCGGCACCCCTGGCGGTCAGGACGCGCAGTCCCACCAGCGCCTCCACGACGGCGACGTAGGTGGAGTGGAGACCGTTGGCCTGGGCGGTGGCGGTGCGGGGGTAGACCGCCCACTGCGCCACGAGCAGCACCACCGAGACGAGCAGGAGGACTCCCGCCCCGAGATCGGCGAGGGGCGCTGACGTCTTCGCAGCCCCTTCGAGCAGCCGGCGTCGTTGTTGTTCGACGACCGCGGAGGTGTGTCGCACCTCCGTGTCCTCGACCATCGCCCCCGGTACGACGCCGCGGTGGGAACCGCCCTCCTCGACCTCGTCGACCTCCGCCGGGGCCGGGCGGGCGGCGTGCACGTCGTACATCCAGCCCCCACGGAACCCGACCAGCGCGCCGACGGCGAGAAGGACGACGCCCACGACAGCCATCCACCACGACAGCAGCATGATGCCGACTCCGACCAGGACGATGCCGAGGGCGCAGCACGTGACGGCACCCCAGACCCACCGCGGGTGGACGACTCCTCGTCGTGGGGTCAGCTGCATGGGCTGCTCCTTTCGATGTGTGGGTGCTCAGGCCACCCGATAGGGCTCCGCCTGGCACTCGCGCAGGGAGAGGCCGTGGCCCGGCCGCTCCGCCACGGGCAGTCGCGAGCTGCGGGGGTCGGGACACCCGTCGAACAGCAGCTGCTCGATGCGGACGTGGTCGTGGAACCACTCCAGGTGACGCAGGTGGGGTGTCGCGGCGGCGACAGGAGGGTCAGGTACGGCGCGCAGTGTCCCGACACCTCCAGCTGCTCGCCGCGGCCACGGCCGCGACGCGCAGCCACTCGGTGTAGCCACCGCAGCGGGTGACGTCGACCTGCAGGCAGTCCACGACGGGGGCCATCCGCTCGAAGTAGCAGAGGTCGTAGCCGTACTCGCCGGCGGTCACGTCGGCCGCGACGTTCTCACGCACGTGCGCCAGTCCTGCCAGGTCGTCGGAGCTCACCGGCTCCTCGAACCACGTGACGCCGAGCGCGTCGAGGGAGCTCCCGACTCGGCGGGCCTGGCAGGCGGTGTACGCGCCGTTGGCGTCCACGAACAGCGCGACATCGTCCCCGACGACCTCACGGACCAGCGCTGTCCGGGCCAGGTCCCGGTCGGTGCGCCGGCCGCGGTCCTCGCCGATCTTGATCTTCACGCTGGACAGGCCGAGCTCCGTCCAGGACCGCACCTGGTCGCGGGTGCGCTCGTCGTCATAGGTCGTGAAGCCGCCGCTGCCGTAGACGGGGACCGAGGTCGCGTTCGAACCGAAGAGCCGGGTGAGCGGGAGGCCGCGCAGCTTGGCACAGGCGTCCCAGAGTGCGATGTCGACCGCGGAGAGCGCCATCCCCACCAGACCGGGTCGCCCTGCGTTGCGCAGGGCCGCGCACCATGGCGAGCCACGCGTCGGCGGGAGCAGTGGCACTCGCGTGAGCGAGGACGGGCGCGAGCACCTCGTCGACGACCGCAGCGGCAGCGGCCGGCGCGTAGGTCCACCCGATCCCGGTCACCTCGCCGGCGTCGACCTCTACGAGCACCAACGTGGTGCTGTCCCACGAGAGGGTGCCGTCGGCCTCCGGGGCATCGGTGGGGACCGTGTAGGCCGAGGCTCGCACCGAGCGCAGGGGCACTTCCTGGCTCATGACTCGCTGTGGTGGGCAGGAGCTCCTGGGCCTTGGTCTTGAGGCCCTCCTTGACCACGTGCCACCGCTTCGTGTCGCCCTTGACCATCGCGCTGGCCATGTCCTTCATCTGCTCGAAGGTGGCGTGCGGCGGGATCGGCGGGATCTCCGGGTCGCAGTGGACGTCGAGCACGAACGGACGGTCGGCTCCGAGGGCCTCCTTCCACGCGCCTGCCAGGTCCTTGGGGTCGGTCACCGTGACCGCGCCCAGACCGATGGAGGAGGCGAAGTCGGCGTAGGAGATGTCGGGCAGCGCCTGGGACTCGACGAACTTCGGGGTGCCACCCATGGCGCGCAGCTCCCAGGTGACCTGGTTGAGGTCGTTGTTGTGCAGGACCGTGACGACCAGACGAGGGTCGGACCACTCCCGCCAGTAGCGCGCGACGGTCACGAGCTCCGCCAGCCCGTTCATCTGCATGGCGCCGTCCCCCTCGAAGGCGACGGCGGGCCGGTCGGGGTGGGCGAACTTGGCCCCGATCGCGTACGGCACGGCAGGCCCCATCGTGGCCAACGTCCCGGACAGCGAACCACGCATGCTGCCCCGCATCCGCACCTGCCGGGCATACCAGTTGGCCGCCGAGCCGCTGTCGGAGGAGATGATGACGTCCTCGGGAGCCTGGGCGGAGAACTCGCTGAAGATCCGCATCGGGTTGACGGGATCGGCATCGACCTGGGCCTCGGCGTCCATCACCTCCCACCAGCGTCGTACGTCCCCCACGATCCCGTCCCGCCAGGAACGGTCCTCCTTGCGCTGCAGGAGCGGGATGAGCGAGCGCAGGGTGGCCGCCGCGTCACCGACGAGGTTGACCTCGTAGGGGTAGCGCATGCCGATGAAGGAGCCGTCGAGGTCGATCTGGACCGCTCGGGCCTGGTCGAGCTCGGGCATGAACTGTGTGTAGGGGAAGCTGGACCCGACGGTCAGGAGGGTGTCGCAGCCCTGCATCATCTGGTAGCTCGGCTTGGTGCCCAGCAGCCCGATCGACCCGGTGACCCAGTCCAGCTCGTCGCTCAGCACGTCCTTGCCCAGCAGGGCCTTGGCCACTCCGGCGCCGAGGAGCTCGGCGACCTCGGTGACCTCCGCGACGGCTCCGCGCGCTCCCTGCCCGATCAGCATCGCGACCTTCGACCCGGCGTTGAGCACCTCGGCGGCCCGGCGCAGTGCCACGTCGTCGGGCACGGCCGTGGGCCAGTCGATGCCCAGGCTGCTCGGCACCATCTTGAACTCGTGCGTCGGAGGGGAGTAGTCCAGCTCCTGCACGTCGTTGGGGATGATGATGCGCCGTCGGAGCGCGGCGGGTCATGGCCACCCGGATGGCCCGGTCGAGCACGTTGGGCAGCTGCTCGGGCACCGTCACCATCTGCACGTAGTCGCTGGCGACGTCCTTGAACAGGCTGAGCAGGTCCACCTCCTGCTGGTAGCTCCCGCCCATCGCGGTGCGGTTGGTCTGACCGACGATCGCGACGACCGGCACGTGGTCGAGCTTGGCGTCGTACAGGCCGTTGAGCAGGTGGATCGCACCCGGCCCCGACGTGGCCGTGCACACCGCTGGAAGACCGGGGGACCTGTCGCCGAACTTGGCGTAGCCGACCG
Organism: uncultured Actinomycetota bacterium; assembly: GCA_963839835.1. Taxonomy (GTDB): domain Bacteria; phylum Actinomycetota; class Actinomycetes; order Propionibacteriales; family Nocardioidaceae; genus Marmoricola. The sequence goes on along the minus strand of CAWIWO010000004.1, from coordinate 135,219 downwards.
CCTCGAACGCGGCCATCTCCTCGTGCCGCGCCTGGATGAAGCGTGGCTGGTCATCGGCACGCGAGAACGCGCCGATGATCCCGTTGATCCCGTCCCCGGGGTAGCCGAAGACGTGCTCGACCCCCCATTCGCGAAGACGTTGCAGCAGCTGGTCGGCGACGGTGGTCATGGTTGGCTCCTCTTCCGGGTCGGTTGTTGGTGCCCTCGTGTGACATGAGCGAGGCGAGCAGCTCGGCGAGGTGAACCCCTTGGTGGCCACCGCTGTCGAGCTGTGCGATCTGCGTGCGGCAGGAGAACCCGTCCGCCAGCACCACCGTGTCGGTGTCGGCTGCCCGGACTCGCGGCAGCAGCTCCTGCTCGGCGAGTGCCTCGCTGACCTCGCCGTGTCCTCTGGTGAAGCCGAAGTTGCCGGCCAGGCCGCAGCACCCGGAGTCGAGTCGCTCCAGGTCGACGCCGACCTGCTCGAGCAGCTTCTGGTCCGCCTCCCACCCCAGGACGGCGTGCTGGTGGCAGTGGACCTGTGCCAGCGCATGGACGTCTCCGGAGCGTCGGGCGGGGTCCAGCCCTCGGTGTGCTCGGTCAGCAGCTCGGCCAAGGTGACGGTGTGGTCGCGCAGGCGGGACACGTCGTGGTCGTCGGGTAACAGGTCCGGCGCATCCGAACGGAAGACCGAGGTGCAGCTCGGCTCCAGGCCGAGGACCAGGCCGCCGTCGCGCACGTGTGGTGCCAGCGTCTCGACCGTGCGCCGCAGCTGCTTCCGGGCGGTGCTCAGCTGCCCCGTGGAGATCCAGGTGAGGCCACAGCACAGGCGCCGGTGCGGGACCTCCACCTCCCAGCCGGCGTCCTCGAGCACCTCGACCGCCGCCCTGCCGACATGGGGGTGGAAGTAGTTGGTGAAGGTGTCCGGCCAGATCAGCACGCGTCCGCGCGAGGAGCGCCGGGTGCCTGCCGGGGTCCTTCGCGAGGCGAACCACGACTGGAAGGTCTGGGCGCGCGAACGGCGGCGGGTCGCGGTCCTCGAGCCCGGCGAGCCGCGATCCCAGGCGACGCAGCGGAGTGACCCGCGCGAGTCGGTTGACGGCGTCGGCCAAGCCGGTCTGGTCGACGGCCCGGGCAGCCACCGGCAGCCAGCCGGTGACGTAGTCGGCGCGCGGACGTAGCCGGTGGCGGTAGTGCTGGGCGAGGAACTCGGCCTTGTAGGTGGCCATGTCGACGTTGGCCGGACAGTCGGTCTTGCATCCCTTGCAAGCCAGGCAGAGGTCGAGCGCGTCGCGCACCTCGCTGGATCGCCAGCCGTCGGTGATCGGGCCGTCGGGATGTCCGTCGAGCATCTCGAACAGCAGCCGCGCTCGACCCCTGGTGGAGTGCTCCTCTTCGTGCGTCACCTGGTAGGAGGGACACATCACGGTGCCGCCGTCGTTCTCGTGCTTGCGGCACTTCCCGACTCCGACACAGCGGTTGGCGGCCTCGCGGAAGGATCCGCCGTCCTCGGGGTAGGCGAAGAAGAGTGTGCGGGGCTGTCGCGGGGCCCAGTGCCCGCCGAGCCGCAGGTGCTGATCCAGCGGGGCCGGGTGCACGACCTTGCCCGGGTTCATCCGGTCCTGGGGGTCGAAGAGACGCTTGACCTCCTCGAAGAGCCCGACGATCTCGGGACCGAACATGCGAGGGAGGAGCTCCCCCCGGGTCTGCCCGTCGCCGTGCTCGCCGCTGAGGGATCCGCCGTAGGCGGCGACCAGGTCTGCGGCCCGCTCCAGGAACCGGCGGTAGGTCAGCACGCCTTCGGTGCTGTAGAGGTCGAACGGGATCCGGGTGTGCACGCACCCCTGTCCGAAGTGCCCGTACAGCGACGGCCCCACGTCGCTGGCGTACCCGAACTCCTCGTACAACGCGCGCAGGTCGCGCAGGTAGTCGCCCAGCCGGTCGACGGGGACGGCGCTGTCCTCCCATCCCTCCCACGTGTCCGGCCGGTGGGGGACGTGGGCGGTGGCACCCAGACCGGCTTCGCGCACCTCCCACAGCTCCTGCTCGCTGGCGGGGTCGTCGAGGAACGCGACGTCCGGCTCGTGCCCTGAGTCGCCCAGCGCCTTCAGCATCGCCTCTGCCCGGGCGTCAGACTCCTCCTCGTCCTCCCCGCCGAACTGCACCATCAGGTAACCGGTGCCCTCGGGGAGCTCGTCGAGGGCCTGGGCGTTCATGCCCTTGAGCTGCTCGTCGCGGATCAGGTAGTGGTCGACCCCCTCGAGAGCGATGGGGTCGTGCTCGACGATCGAGGGCACGGCGTCGGCGGCGCTGGCGATGTCCTTGAACCCCATCACGACGAGGGTGCGCGACCTGACGACCGGCACGAGCTCGAGCTCGGCCCGCAGGACGGTGATCAGGGTGGACTCGCTACCCACCAGGAAACCGGCCAGGTCGAACCCCTTCTCGGGGAGCAACGAGTCCAGGTTGTAGCCCGAGACCCTGCGGGGGATGTCGGGGTACCTCTCCCGGATCAGGTCGCCGTGTGCGTCGCGGAGCCGCCGCAACGAGCGGTAGACGTGAGCCTGACGGTCGCCACGCCTCTCGATCGCTGCGTACGCCTCGTCGTCGGTCCGGCTGCAGGTGAAGCGGGTGCCGTCGTAGAGCAGCACGTCGAGGGAGACGATGTTGTCGACCACCTTCCCCGTGCGCTGGGCCGTGGCTCCGCACGAGTTGTTGCCGATCATCCCGCCGAGGGTGCAGTTCTGGTGTGTCGCCGGCTCGGGTCCGAAGCGCAGTCCGTGCCCGGCGAGCCGCCGGTTGAGCACGTCGAGCACGATGCCGGGCTCCACCACGCACCGGCGACCTTCGGCGTCCACGCTGACCAGGCGGTGGCAGTACTTCGCGAAGTCGATCATCACCGCGGCGTTGGTGCACTGGCCCGCCAGCGACGTACCACCGCCGCGGGAGAGGACCGGAAGGTTGTGCTCGCGGCAGACGGCGATCGCCTCGACGGCCGCGTCGATCGTCCGCGGCACGACGACCCCGATCGGCACCTGGCGGAAGTTCGACGCATCGGTGGAGTACGCCGCCCTGGTGCCGGCGTCGAAGCGGACCTCACCGTCGACCCGCTCCCGAAGCTCCTGCTCGGCGCCGTGCAGCGACTCGTGCACGGGCGCCGCGGTCATCGCGTCTCCTCGGTGAGGTCGAGACCGGCGAAGAGCAGGGCGGCCGCGGCGCTGGTCACGGCCATTCGCCGGTGGGCTGGGAAGGCCTTGGCGAAGCCGACCATCGAACCGGCGTGCACGACGTCGACGCCGGTGTCGGCCAGGCGCAGCCACCGCCGGGTCACGACCAGGCCGACGGTCGACTGGAGCAGGTAGCGGGCCCCCAGGAGGCGCACCACCCTCCGTACCGCGGTGCCGTCGGGCGAATCGGTCAGCTGCACGACCAGTGCGGGACGCGACAGCAGGACCACGCCGAGCCCGGCGCGTGCCGCGTCTGCCGGCCGGGGGCGCCTCACGCCGCCCCCCGCACAGCCTCGGTGACAGCGACCGCTCCGGCGACCGCGAGCGCACCGCCCACGAGCACGCGGTGCCGGGAGATCCACGCCTGGGGCGAGTGAGCGATCGCCTCCCGGTCGAAGGAGCCGTGCGCACCGAAGTCGTGTCCCTGCTCGCCGTCCACTGGTGACCACAGGTTGTCGGGCGCCTCGGGGTCTCGCGGCGTCCCGGTCTGCTGCGCGGAGACGTTGGTCCGCGCCAGGAACCGGTCGAGGACCCCGCCCGCCACCCGGTTGGCGATGATCGTGCCGGCGGTGCTGGCGCCGACCCAGTAGGAGCGGCGACGGGGATGGGAGGCCGCGTGGACGACGGCTCGCGCACACACCTCCGGTTGGTACACCGGCGCGACGGGCCGGGCGCGCTGGGGCAGACGCGACAGCACCCACGTGAACTGCGGGGTGTTGACGCCCGGCATCTCGACCAGGGTGGTGCGCACGTTGCTGTGGTCGTGCATCAGCTCGGTGCGCAGTGACTCGTGGAAGCCCTCCAGCGCGTGCTTGGCACCGCAGTAGGCGGTCTGCAGCGGGATCCCGCGCTGGCCGAGAGCCGAGCCGACCTGGACGATGACGCCGCGGTCGCGCGGCAGCATGCGTCGGAGGGCTGCTCGGGTGCCGTGGACGTAGCCGAGATAGGTCACCTCGGTCACGCGGCGGAACTCCGCCGGCTCGATGTCGGTGAACCTGGCGAAGACCGAGGTGAAGGCGACATTGACCCAGACATCGATCTCGCCGAGCTGCTCCTCCACCCTGCTGGCGGCGCGGTCGACGGCGTCGGCGTCAGAGGTGTCCACGACCACGATCAGGGCTCGCCCTCCCGCGGCCTCGACCTCGGCCGCGGCCGCGTCGAGCCCGCGCTGTCCGCGAGCGAGGAGAGCAACCCGATCGCCCTTGCGGGCGAACTCCCGTGCCGTCGCCCGGCCGATGCCGGCGCTGGCGCCGGTCACCACCACCGTGCGCGGGGGTGTGGGCTTCCTGTGGGACATCATGCTCGTGCTCCTTTCCTCGGCGTGGTCATCGGTCGTCGACGGTGAATCCGGACGTGGCGAGTCCGGATCCACCGAGCTCGTGCGCTGTCTCGAGGGCAGCGGCGTGCACGAAGGCCTGGGGCAGGTTGCCGCGCAGCTGGCGCTGCACGACGTCGAACTCCTCGGCGAACAGGCCAGGTGGTCCGAGCACCGCACGGTTGCGCTCGAACCACCGCAGCGCCTCGGCGCCGTGGCCCTGACGCAGTCGTGCAAGGGACATGTGGAACCCGCAGAGCACGAACGCTCCCTCGGCGACGTGGAGCGGCTGATCCGGTCGGTGCCGGAACCGGTAGACGTACCCGTCGTCACCGAGCTCGTCGCGCACGGCTGCCACGGACCGCAGGTTCCGAGGATCCTCGGGGCTCACGGCTCCCCGGATGCCAGGAAGCAGCAGCGCCGCGTCGACGGCTTCGTCGTCCGGTGACCGCTGCCATCGACCGGACCCGTGCAGGCAGTCCCGGTCGACGTCTTCCAGGATCCGGTCGGCGAGCCTCTCCCAACCGGCGACAAGACCTCGCGTACACGCCGAACGGGCGAGGTCACGTCGCGACGCGGCGGCCGCGCGGAGGCCTGCCACGCACATCAGACGGGAATGTGCCCAGTGGCGCTCGTCGAGCTCCCAGATGCCTGCACCCGCCCGTCTGGCCTGGCTCTCGATGTAGGCACCGAGCGCCTCGAGCGCCCGTTCACCCGCCGCACCGAGACGGCCGACCCTCTCGGCGCCCGCCAGCAGGAGCATCACCTCGCCGAAGACGTCGAGCTGGAACTGGCCACGGGCATGGTTGCCGACCCGTACGGGGGCGCCGGGGTATCCGGGCAGGTCGAGGGGGCGCTGGGCCGGCACTGCGCCGCCGTCGACCCGGTACACCGGCCGCAGCGCGTCGCCGTCCGACAGCACCCGATCGGAGACGAAGTCGACGGCCGCGTCCAGGAGGTCATGGGCACCGGAGGCGAGGGCGGCGTGACCGGCGAAGCACTGGTCCCGAATCCATGCGTAGCGGTAGTCGTAGTCGCGGCCGGTGTCGGCGCGTTCGGGCAGCGAGGTGGTGGCGGCTGCAGCCATCCCGCCGTCGGCACAGGTCAGCCCGCGTAGCACCGCCCACGAGTGGACCGAGTCTCCAGGCGCGGCGGACCCGCTGACATCGGGGCGTGCCCGGTCCCACGCCTGCTCCGTGGCCGACCACGCAGCGTCGGGGTCGGGCGGGGCGGACGGGAGTCGTCCCGGGGTCAGCTCGAGGACGAGGTCGAGGTGCTCGCCCTCTGGGACCGCGAGATCGACGCAGAGCCGTCCGTCCCGAACCCTCGTGCGAAGCGGCGCGCCGCTCCAACGGTAGTGGAGCGTGCCCGACCGGCCTTGCCAGACCCCGTCCGGGCTGCGCCCCACGGTCATCACCCGCGCACCGAACTCCGCGCGGCACTCAAGCTCCACGTGCACCTGGGCCTCGCCCTGAACCGCTTCGACGCGGCGCAGCAGCACCAGTCGGTCGGGGTCTCCGGGGAACGCGAGCGCCTCACGGCACTCGATGATCGAACGGGTGGTGACCCATCGGTTGCGCCAGATCAGGCTGCCGGGCTCGTAGTGGCCACCCCAGACGCGGTGACGGTCCGCAGGTGTCACGGCGTAACAACCGGCACCTCCCAGGAGGCCGGAGAAGACGGCGTCGTCGTGCCAGCGGGGTGCACACATGAACGCGATCGCTCCGTGGGGGTCCACCAGCGCGCCGCGCTCGCCGTCGGCGAGCAGTGCGTACCGACGCAGCGTCGTGGGGTGGAGCTCGGCGTCGTGCATCTCCGCGATCCGCTCCTTCGTCTCGTACTCTTGCCTTCGACCGGCATTTACATGCTTACTCGCATGTATGCGGTTACGCAAGTAAAGTCGACAGCAGGGTTTCGACAACAAGGAAGGCGTGATGGGCACAACGGCGGCGAACGACGGGCTCACCGAGGCACTCGTGGGCGCAAGCCGGGAGCTCGTGGGCATGGCGGTCCGGTCGATCGCCTCAGCGCCGGTCCCGGTGACGGTTCCGCAGTACCGCGTGCTGGTGCTGCTGGCCACTCAGGGCGCGTTGACGGTCGGGGAGATCGCCGAGCTCGCCGGCGTCAACCAGTCCAATGCCAGTCGGCTCTGCGACCGGCTCCAGAAGCTCGACCTGGTGCGACGGCAACGGGTCTCCGAGGACGGCAGGGCGGTCAGGGTCAGCCTCACCGATGAGGGCGCGCGCGTCGTCGACTCGGTGACCGAGGAACGCCGGCGTGAGGTGTCCGCCGTCGTGGCGAGGATGTCGAACATCGATGCGCAGGCCGTCGTGACGGCACTGGTCGCGTTCAGTGAAGCCGCTCAGCAGCGCGAGGACCGGCCGTCCGCGTTCGTAGACACCTGATCCCGGCGGTCCGGTGGGCTCCTCGGCGGCCTGGAGGATGATGCCGGACCGCCGTCATTCCGGCGGGCGGTGACTGATGTCCCACAGGTTTTCGGCGACCGATGCAAAACGGGACATGGAGTCGGTCAGCTGGCCGAGCTCGTCGGCCGAGAGCTGGGAGACCACGCCGGCGAGGTCTCGGCGACGCCGCGCGGTCACCTGGCGGACCAGCCTCGCCCCGGTTGGGGAGAGCGAGAGCTCGGTCTGGCGCCGGTCCTGCGGTGAGACGCGTCTGTCCACGAACCCGGACCCGATCAGCCGGTCGACCATGCGCAGGGCAGTCGATGGTGCGACGTCGAGGGAGCGCGCCAATCCGGTGAGGTTCGTGGGGGCCGCTGAAAGGACCACCAGCATCCGGAACTGTGGAAGCGTCACGCGATCGTCACTGGCCAAGGACCGGGCAGAGACCGCCACGAGTGCCCGCGACGCATGAAGCAGCGCCTCGACGGCCGCGTCGGATGCGGTGCTCTCGCTGGTGCCTGCTGAGTTCGGTTTGCTTGGCATAGTGCAACGATTGCATACTGCAAACATGTTTTCACCCACGGCGCGGCCCAGAGCCGGGCACCTCCGTCGGGCCGGACCTGCGCAAGTCAGGCTCCTGGCGCTGGCCGTAGCCGTCGGCCTCGGCGCTGGATGCGGAGCGGTGGTCTTCCGGTTCATGATCGGGGGGCTCACCCAGGTGTTCAGCGGTCACGTCGACTATTCGAGCGCCGGACACGCGGCGAATCCGCTCGTTGCCTGGCTCGGTCCGTGGTTCGTCCTTTCGCTCCGGTGGTGGCCGGCCTGCTCTACGGACCCCTCGTCCAGAGGTTCGCGCCCGAGGCGCGCGGGCATGGGGTGCCGGAGGTCATGCTCGCCGTTGCGCGAAGGGGCGGTCGCATCCGACCCCAGGTCGCGGTCGTGAAGTCAGTGGCCAGCGCGCTCTGCATCGGGGGAGGCGGTTCGGTGGGGCGGGAGGGTCCGATCGTCCAGATCGGGTCGGCCTGGGGGTCCATGGTCGCGCAGCTCTTCGCGTTGGAGGAGCGCCGCATCCGCTTGCTCGTGGCCTGCGGTGCCGCCGGCGGAATAGCTGCGACCTTCAACGCTCCCTTGGCCGGGGTGTTCTTCGCCATGGAGCTGATCCTGGGCTCGTGGATGGCCGAGTCCTTCGGGATGGTGGTCGTGGCCGCTGTGACCGCGAGCGTCGTCGGGAGGGCGGTGCTGGGTGATGCGCCCTTCCTGCACCTCCCCGGCTTCCACGTTGACCACGTGGTCCAGTACGTCTTGTTCGCGGCGCTCGGGCTCCTGGCGGGACTGTTCGGCGTCGGATTCTCCCGCGCTCTCTACGCGGTCGAGGACGCATGCGACTGGCTGTGGCGCGGGCCCGAATGGCTGCGTCCGGCAGCCGGCGGCTTGGTGCTGGGATCGGTGCTCTTGGTGCTGCCCCAGATGTACGGGGTGGGGTATCCAGTCCTCGGCAACGCGGTCGCTGGCAAGTACACGGTCGCGTTCCTGTGCCTGCTGTTGGTGGGCAAGGTCTTGGCGTGCAGCCTCACCATCGGGATCGGGGGGTCCGGTGGCGTCTTCGCGCCGAGCCTGTTCTGCGGGGCCATGCTCGGCGGCGCCTTCGGCGCGATCGTGCACGCCGCGACGCCCTCCCTGGCCGGGTCCCCGGGGGCCTACGCACTCGTGGGCATGGGTGCCCTTTTCGCCGGGGCGGCGAGGGCACCGATCACGGCCGTGGTCATCTTGTTCGAGCTGACCGGGGAGTACACGATCATCCTGCCGCTGATGCTTGCGATCGTGCTTGCCACCGGGATCAGCCACCTGGTGTCGCAGGACACCGTCTACACGCGCAAGCTCCTGCGACGCGGCATCGATCTCGAGGAGCCCGGCCAACCGGCCCTGCGACAGATGAGCGTGGCCGCGGTGATGAGCGAACCACCTGTGGCTGTGGACGCCGACGCGTCCGCTCACTCTGCCGCCGCGGTGTTCACGGCCACGGCAGAGGCGGCGCTCCCAGCCGTCGATGCTGGTGGTCGATTCGTCGGTGTTCTCGGTTCAGCCGACGTGATGGACGCCCTGACAGCCGGAGAGGACGTGCCGGTTGCGTCCCTGCTCCGTAGCGACGGGGTCGTCGGTGAGCGACCGGTCGGGGATGCCCTCCAGATGCTGGACGACGGATCAGCCGCAGTCGCCGTGGTCGACCGCGAGGGCGTCCTCACCGGATGGGTACGCCACCGCGACGTGCTTGCGCACCTGAGCAGTCCGGGGTCGGCCACGATCTCGACGGCGGACGCGGAGGCGGTCCGGTGATGGCGGGTCTGCCGTTGGTCTTGTTGCTGGCGATCTTCGGTGGAGCGGGGGCACTCATCTGGGTGGCGGGTGTCCAGCTGTCCCGTCAGACCGACGTGCTGTCCACCCGGTTGCATCTCGGCGCCGCGCTCGGAGGACTCATCCTGCTGGCAGTCGCCACGAACCTTCCTGAGATCGCGATCGTCGTGAGTGCGGCAGCAGCGGGGCACGTGGGCGTCGCTGTGGGCAACATCCTGGGAGGCATCGCCATCCAGACAGTCGTCCTGGTCGTCCTCGACGTGTTCAGCGGTCGTGGCGAGCGCCCGCTGACCTACCGGGCCGCCTCTCTCGTGCTGGTGCTCGAGGCGCTGCTGGTCGTGGCCGTCCTCGCCGTCGTCGTCGCGGGTACCCAGCTGCCTGCCCGCCTCATCTGGTGGCGGATCACGCCCGCTCCGGTGCTGATCACCCTCGTCTGGGTCGTCGGGCTACTTCTCCTGCAGCGCGCCGGCCGGTCCCTGCCATGGCAGGAATCGGGTGAGGCCCCTGACAACCAGGAGCGGCCCCGCGGGCACTCCCGGCAACGGGCGGAGGACGACGCCACGGGTCATGGGGTGAGCACTGCGCGAGCTGCTGCCGTGTTCCTGTTCGCGGCAGTGGTCACGTTGGTCGCCGGCGTCGCGCTCGAGCGCAGCGGTGATGCGATTGCTGGACACCTGGGTGTCTCCGGCGTGCTCTTCGGCGCCACCGTGCTCGCGACGGCGACATCGCTGCCCGAGATCTCCACCGGGCTGACCTCTGTCCGCGCCGACGACGTGCAGCTGGCGGTCAGCGACATCTTCGGCGGCAACGCGTTCCTGCCGGTCCTCTTCCTGGTCGCGACCCTCGTCTCGGGCAGAGCCGTGCTGCCACAGGCCGCCGACACCGACATCTACCTCACGGCGCTCGGGATCCTGCTCACCCTCGTCTACGCGACGGGCCTCCTGTTCCGGCCCGGGCGTCGCATCGTCGGGATGGGAGTCGACTCCCTGGTTGTGCTGCTCCTCTACGCAGTCGGCGTCGCCGGCCTGTTCACCATCGCGGCACACTGACAATGACTTGCAGGCCGGGCTCGAGGTGAGTCTCCAGTCGCAGACGGGAGCGCAGGGATGAGCGTCGTAGGACTGCTGCTCGCCGCCGGGGCCGGTTCCCGCATGGGCCGCGCCCAAGGCGCTCGTGCGGGACGACGACGGCACCTCCTGGCTGCGAGCGTGCGGTGGCAGCGCTGCAGGACGGCGGCTGTGCCGGGGTGGTCGTGGTCCTGGGCGCCATGGCCGAAGAAGCGCGGCCAGCTGCTCGACGGGCCGGCCGGCCGAGGTCGAGGTCGTCGTCGCCGACGACTGGGCGGAGGGGATGTCTGCGTCGCTGCGCGCAGGACTCAGAGTCGCTGGACCCGCGGTAGACGCGGCACTGGTCTCCCTGGTCGACCTCCCGGACGTGGGCGCCGCGGTGGTGGCGCGGGTCGGCGCGCTGGCCACGGGTCCGGACGTGCTGGCGCGAGCGGTGTACGACGGCCGGCCCGGACACCCGGTGCTGCTCGGGCGCGACCACTGGACCGCGGTGATCGCAGGAGCGCCACCGGCGACGAGGGCGCGAAGGGGTACCTCGCGGCGCAGCAGCCGACGCTGGTCGAGTGCGGTGACCTGGCCGCCGGCCACGACGTCGACAGCCGCGACTGAGCATCCGCTTCGGCGACGCCGACCAACGTGCGACCAACGCACCGCTTCGTATGGTGGCGCCATGACGTCAGCATCGGACTCGGCGACCCCCGACGAGGTCGCCGAGCGACTGCGGACGACCGGCTACCTCGCCGACCCTGCCCTCGCGACCGTGACGTTCCTGGCGATGCGGATGCAGCGACCGCTGCTGGTCGAGGGTGAGCCCGGCACCGGCAAGACCGCCCTCGCCGAGGCGATCGCCGCGTCGTTCGACCTGCCGCTGGTCCGCCTGCAGTGCTACGAGGGGATCGATGCCACCCAGGCGCTCTACGACTGGGACTTCCCGCGCCAGATCCTGCACCTGCGTGCCCTCGAGGCCACCGGTCGGGTCGATCCGGACCTCCTGCCGGAGGCCGAGAAGTCGTTGTACGACGAGCGCTTCCTGCTCGCCAGGCCGGTCCTGGCGGCGCTGCAGCGCAGTCCCGCGGTCCTGCTCGTCGACGAGGTCGACCGGGCGGACGACGAGTTCGAGGCATTCCTCCTCGAGGTGCTCTCGACGTACCAGGTGAGCATCCCGGAGTTCGGCACCGTCGCCGCGGCCACCCCGCCTGTCGTGGTGCTGACCTCGAACCGCACCCGCGACCTGCACGACGCCCTGAAGCGGCGGTGCCTCTACCACTGGATCGACCATCCCGGCCTCGACCGCGAGGTCGAGATCGTCCGTTCCCGGGCGCCGGAGGTCTCGGCCGAGCTGACCCGACAGGTGGTGGAGGTGGTGCAGCGCCTGCGCGAGTCCGGGCTGCAGAAGCCGCCCGGGGTCGCCGAGACGATCGACTGGGCGCGGGCCCTGCACCAGCTCGGCACCACCGACCTCGACCTGGAGTCGGCCGCCCGCACGCTGGGCGCCCTGGTGAAGTACCGCGAGGACGGTCAGAAGGTGCAGCAGGCGCTCGACCAGATGCTCCGGTCATGAGCACCCCACCCGGGGTCCCCCCGAGGTGACCGTCCGCGACGCCGACGAGATCCTGATCGGGTTCACCCGCGCGCTGCGCGCCGCCGGGGTGCGCGGTCACCCAGGACCGCACCCAGGGCTACCTCAGCGCGGTGAGCCTGGTGGGGCTGGACGACGCACGCGGGACCTACGACGCCGGGCGGGCCACGCTGTGCGCCTCCCCGGACGACCTGGTCCGCTACGACGAGGTGCACCGCGCCTACTTCAACGTCGCCGAGGGTTTGCCGCGCGAGCGCCGGAGCGAGGCAGCGACGCCGGTCTTCACCGAGCTGCCCGATGTCGCACGACGACGGCGCCGGCGACGGGCACGATGACCCTGACGACGTCGTGCGGGCGATGGCCAGCGACGCGGACCTGTTGCGGGAGCGCGACGTCGCCGGGCTGACCGCCGCGGAGAAGCAACGGCTGGACGCGCTCGCTCGGCGCGCTCCGTCCACGCCCGCCCGTGCGCCGGGTGGCGCGTCACGACCCGTGGCGACGGGGCCGCGTCGACGCCTCGAAGACCCTGCGGGCGAGCCTGCGACGGATGGGCGAGCCCGCTCCGGTGGAGTGGCGGCGTCGGGCTCGCCGTCCGCGCCGGGTGCTGCTCCTGGTGGACGTGTCGGGCTCGATGAGCGGGTATGCCGAGGTGCTGCTCCGGCTCGCGCACCGGATCTCCCGGGCAGCCGTGGCCCAGGGCGGCCGGGTCGAGACGTTCACGCTCGGCACCCGGCTGACCAGGGTCACCCGCTCGCTGGCCCTCCACGACGTCGAGCGCGCCCTGGTCGCCGCCGGCCGGGAGGTGCCGGACTGGTCGGGCGGCACCCGGCTGGGGGAGACGCTGCAGACCTTCATGGCGCGGTCGGGCCAACGGGGCGCAGCGCGTGGCGCGGTCGTGGTGGTCTTCAGCGACGGCTGGGAGCGCGGCGACCCCGCACTGCTGGGCGAGCAGGTGCAGCGGCTGCACGGGATCGCCCACCGGGTGGTCTGGGTCAACCCGCACCGCGGCAAGGTGGGCTACCAACCGGTCCAGCAAGGAATGATGGCGGTGCTCCCGTTCGTTGACGACTTCGTCGCCGGTCACTCGCTGGCGACGTACAGCGAGCTCATCGAGGTGATCGCCCGTGCGTGACGTGCTGGCTGAGCTGATGCAGTGGTGGGAGAACGGCGAGACCGTCGGGGTCGGCACCGTCGTGGCCACCTTCCAGTCCGCTCCCCGCCCGCCGGGCGCCTCGATGCTGGTCGGTCCGGACGAGAGCGCCGTCGGCTCGGTCTCGGGCGGATGCGTCGAGGGCGCGGTGTACTCGCTGGCGCAGGAGGTGGTGGAGTCCCGCACGCCGGTGCTGCAGCGCTACGGCGTCTCGGACGAGGACGCCTTCGCCGTCGGCCTCACCTGCGGCGGCATCCTCGACGTCTGGGTGGAGCGGGTCGACCGCGAGACCTTCCCCGAGCTCGGCGAGGTCGCGGCAGACGTCGCCGCCGGGCGTCCGGTGGCTGTCGCCACGATCATCGAGCACCCGGATCCCGAGCGGCTCGGCGACCGGCTGATCGTCCGTCCTGGGCAGCAGCCCGCAGGGACCATGGGCTCGCCACGTGCCGACGACGCGGTCCACGACGACGCCATCGGGCTGCTCGCATCGGGCCACAACGCGACGCTGACCTACGGACCCGACGGCGAGCGCCGCGGAGAGGGGATGCGGGTCTTCGTCTGGGCCTTCGCGCCGAGGCCGCGGATGCTGGTCTTCGGCGCCATCGACTTCGCGGCGGCAGTGGCCAAGGTCGGCGCGTTCCTCGGCTACCAGGTCACCGTGTGCGACGCCCGTCCGGTCTTCGCCACCCACAGCCGCTTCCCGGACGCCGACGAGGTGATCGTCGACTGGCCGCACCGGTACCTGAAGGCCGAGGCGGAGGCCGGCCGGATCGACCCACGCACCGTGGTCACCGTCCTCACCCACGACCCCAAGTTCGACGTACCGCTGCTGCAGGTCGCGCTGAACCTGCCCCAGCTCGCCTACGTCGGTGCGATGGGCTCGCGACGCACGCACGAGGACCGGCTGGCGCGGCTGCGGGAGGCCGGGCTCGGCGACGACGAGCTCGCGCGGCTCTCCAGCCCGATCGGGCTCGACCTCGGTGCGCGGACGCCGGAGGAGACGGCGATCAGCATCGCTGCGGAGATCATCGCGGGACGCTGGGGCGGCAGCGGCCAGCGGCTGCAGACCACGGAGGGGCGGATCCACGGCGAGTCCACCCCCGTGACCGGGGCCGTCAGCGACCTGTAGCCGGTTTCGCGGCTGGGCTACTGTCCACTTATGGCCCCCCGGGAGCTGGAGGCTCGCCGACTCGACGCGGTCAGAGCTTGGTCGACCTTCGTCGAGAAGGGCGACGGCGCCGAGACGCTGGTGCGGCCGGAGATCCTCGACGCAGCTGGACCCGCTCGCACGCGGCCATCACCCCCGACGTCACCGAGGCGCCGCTCGCCGACGAGTCGGAGACCGCCTCGATGTGGCACGACTCCCCGCTGCAACGCGCGGTCGAGGACGTCGAGACCGAGCTGCGTCGCACGGCCGAGGACGGCGACCTCGTCATCGCCGTGACCGACGCCGACACCCGGATCCTGTGGACCTACGGCGGTCGGGTCATGCGCCGCAAGGCCGAGACGGTCAACTTCGTGCCCTCGGCCCGCTGGGACGACGAGTCGGTCGGCACCAACGCACTCGACCTGGCCAACCGGCTCGCCGACGCCGTCCATGGTCTTCAGTGCCGAGCACTACGCCTCGATCGTGCACAACTGGGTCTGCTGGGCTGCGCCGGTGCACGACCCGACCACGGGGGTCCAGCTCGGCGTCATCGACCTCTCGACCACCTGGGACCGCACCCACCCGATCGGGCTGGCGACGGCCCGGGTGATGGCCCGCCTGATCGAGACCGCGCTGCCCGCGCTCGTCGTACCACCCCTCGGCGCTGGGCGACGAGACCACCGACCCCGGCCTGGTGATGACCCTTCTCGGCACCGCGGAGGCGCGGCTGGACGGGCGGCGCCTCCTGCTCAACCGGCGGCAGACCGAGGTGCTGGCGCTGCTCGCGCTGCACCCCGAGGGCCTCTCCCTCGAGCAGCTCCACGCGATGCTCTACGGCGACCAGGCGATCACCTTCTCCACGCTCAAGGCGGAGGTCTCCCACCTCCGGCATGCGCTCGGTGGCCAGCTCTCCTCGCGTCCCTACCGGCTGCTGATGCCGGTCGCGACCGACGTGGAGCACGTCCTCTCGCAGCTGCGCCGAGGCCAGGTCTCCGCCGCCGTCGAGGCCTACGGTGGCGACCTGCTCCCCGGGAGCAACTCGCCGGCGCTCGCGGAGATGGCCGAGTACGTCGCCGTCGCGGTGCGCGAGGCGCTGCGCGCCGACCCGCAGCCGGAGGCGGTGGTCCGCTACAGCGAGCTGGTGCCGTACGACGCCGAGGTGCTCGAGGTGTGCCTGGCCGACGCTCGAGCGCGACGTCGTCGCGGCACCCGGCCATCCCGCTCCTCAAGGGCAGGCTGGCCGTCGCCCGACGGTGACCTGACCCGCGACGCCGACCTGCGCCCCAACCTCCCGCCAACCCCGCCCTCCCTAGGGTGACTGGGGTCACACCTCCGTGGCCCACGGCACGTTTCCCAAGGGAGAGCGCATGACCCGGATCAGCCTCACCGTCGACGGCGAGAAGGTCTCCGACGACGTCGAACCGCGGATGCTGCTGGTGCAGTACCTCCGCGAGAAGCTCGGCAAGACCGGCACCGTCATCGGCTGCGACACCAGCAACTGCGGCGCCTGCACCGTCCACCTCGACGGGCAGAGCGTGAAGTCGTGCAACGTCCTGGCCGTGCAGGCCGACGGCGGCGAGGTCGCCACCGTCGAGGGGCTGGCTGCCGACGGGGAGCTGCACCCGGTGCAGGCCGCCTTCCGCGAGTGCCACGGCCTGCAGTGCGGGTTCTGCACACCGGGGATGATCATGCAGAGCATCGACCTCCTGGCGAACAACCCGCACCCCACCGAGGAGGAGGTGCGGGTCGGCCTCGAGGGCAACCTGTGCCGCTGCACCGGCTACCACAACATCGTGAAGGCGGTACTGCACGCCGCTGAGGACGGTGCCACCTCCGGCGCCCAGCACGAGGGGGCCTCGGCATGACCGCCACCCAGGAACGCCCGGCCGACGTCGACCCCACGGAGATCGGCCGCGACCGCCGGCGCAAGGAGGACCAGCGGCTGATCACCGGCCGCACCCGCTGGACCGACAACATCCAGCTCAACGGCATGCTCCACCTGGCCATGGTGCGCAGCCCGTTCGCGCACGCGAACATCACGAGCATCGACACCGCCGCCGCGCGGGAGATGACCAACGTGGTCGCGGTCCTCAGCGGCAAGGACTTCGGTGAGGAGCTCGGGCGTGTGCATCAACGCCTGGCCGATCACCCCCGACCAGATGACACCGAACCACTCGCCGATGCCGGCCGACCGGGTCGCGTTCGCGGGCGAGATCGTCGCCGTCGTCGTGGCCCGCACCGCGGCCGAGGCGCGTGACGCCGCCGAGATGGTCGAGGTGGACTACGAGGAGCTGCCGGCCGCGCTGGACCTGAAGGCCGCGGTCTCCGCGGGCGAGGACGGCGGCGCCATCGCGCACCCCGAGCTGGGCACCAACAAGTCGGCCCTGTGGGTCTTCGACTCCGGCGAGGCCGGCACCGGTGGCAACACCGACGAGGCCATCGAGAAGGCGCGCACGGACGGCATCGTGATCGAGCGCGAGTACCGCCAGCAGCGGCTGATCCCGGCGTTCATGGAGCCGCGCTCGGTCGTGGTCGACCCAACCGGCGAGCAGATGACCATGTGGTCGGCCACGCAGATCCCGCACATCCTCCGCTTCGCGCTCGCCGCCACGACCGGGGTGCCCGAGTCGAAGATCCGGGTGATCGCGCCGGACGTGGGCGGCGGGTTCGGCGGCAAGCTCCAGGCCACTCCCGAGGAGTGGATCGCCTGGGCGGTCGCGCGCCGGCTCAGCAAGCCGGTCAAGTACACCGAGACCCGTTCGGAGTCGCTGCAGGCGGCCCACCACGGCCGCGACCAGTGGCAGAAGCTCACTCTCGCCGCCGAGAAGGACGGGACGGTCACCGGCCTCAAGGTCGAGCTGATCGCCGACCTCGGGGCCTACGTCGCCATCGTCGGCGGCGGGGTGCCGGTGCTGGGCGCCTTCATGTTCAACTCGATCTACAAGTTCCCGGCGTACCACTTCGCCTGCCAGACGGTGCTGACGAACAAGACCTGGACCGACGCCTACCGCGGCGCCGGACGGCCCGAGGCGACGTACGCCATCGAACGGATCATGGACGAGCTCGCCGTCGAGGTCGGCGTGGACCCGCTGCAGATCCGCGAGCAGAACTGGATCAAGCACGAGGAGTTCCCGTTCAGCACCGTCGCCGGTCTGGAGTACGACTCCGGCAACTACGAGGCCGCCACCGAGAGGGCCAAGGAGATGTTCGGCTACGACGAGCTGCGGGCCGAGCAGAAGCGCCGACGGGACGCCAGCGACCCCGTGCAGCTGGGCATCGGCATCTCGACGTTCACCGAGATGTGCGGTCTTGCTCCCTCGCGTGTCCTAGGCAGCCTCGACTACGGCGCCGGGGGCTGGGAGAGCGCGACCATCCGGATGCTCGCGACCGGCAAGGTCGAGGTGGTCACCGGTTCCTCCGCCCACGGGCAGGGGCACGAGACGGCGTGGAGCCAGATCGTGGCGGACCGACTCGGCGTGGCGTTCGAGGACGTCGAGGTGCTGCACGGCGACACCGCGATCTCCGCCAAGGGACTCGACACCTACGGCTCCCGCTCGCTCACGGTGGGCGGTGAGGCGCTGGTGAGGGCTGCCGACAAGGTCGTCGAGAAGGCCAAGCCGGTCGCTGCCCACCTGCTCGAGGCGTCGGTGGACGACATCGAGTTCGAGGCCGGCCGGTTCTCCGTGCGTGGCACCGACCAGGGGATGGCGATCGGCGAGATCGCCACGGCGGTCTTCGCGGCCCACAACCTCCCCGACGGGATGGAGCCGTCGCTGGACTCCGAGGCGACCTACGACCCGGTCAACTTCTCCTTCCCGCACGGCACGCACCTGTGCGCGATGGAGGTCGACACCGAGACCGGTGAGCTGAAGATGCGCAAGTACGTCGCCTGCGACGACATCGGCAACATCGTCAACCCGCTGATCGTGGCCGGTCAGGTGCACGGCGGGCTGGTCCAGGGCATCGCCCAGGCGTTGTGGGAGGAGGCGGTCTTCGACGACAACGGCACCCTGGTGTCGGGTTCCTTCGTCGACTACCTGCTGCCGACCGCTGCGGACACGATCAGCTTCGACATCGACCACACCACCTCGCCCTCGACGACCAACACGCTGGGCACCAAGGGGGTCGGCGAGGCCGGCACCATCGCCTCGACACCTGCGGTGGTCAACGCGGTGGTGGATGCGGTCCGTCACTTCGGGGTCACCGACATCCAGATGCCGTGCACGCCCGAGCGGGTCTGGAAGGCGGTCAACGCCGGCACCGCGGGCGGGACCGAGGACACCGAGGGAGCCGCGATGCCGCACTTCGACGAGGACCAACCCGGTCAGTCCAGCACGGAAGGAGCAGGCGCATGATCCCCGTCCAGTTCGACTACCTGGCGCCGTCCTCGGTCGAGGAGGCCCTGGCCGCCCTGGCCGAGCACGGCGACGAGGCCAAGATCCTCGCCGGTGGGCAGAGCCTGCTGCCGGTGCTCCGCCTGCGGCTCAACGCGCCGGAGTTCGTCATCGACCTCGGCCGGATCGACTCGATGCGCGGGGTGCGCGACGAGGGCGACGTGATCGCCATCGGCGCGATGACGCCGCACGCTGTCGTGCAGACCGACCCGTTGATCGCCGAGCACGCAGGCCTGCTGCACGAGGCGGTCCAACACCTCGCCGACGCCCAGATCAGGCACCGCGGAACTTTGGGTGGGGCGCTGGCGCACGCCGACCCCGCCGGGGACATGGGCGCACCGGCACTCGCCCTCGGCGCCCAGTTCGTGATCGCGGGCTCGTCTGGCACCCGGACCGTGGAGGCGCAGGACTTCTTCGTCGACCTCTTCGAGACCGCGATCGGCGAGGACGAGATCCTCACCGAGATCCGGATCCCGAAGCACACCGGGTGGGGCGCGCACTACGAGAAGTTCGTGCGGGTGGCGCACCAGTGGCCGATCGTCGCGGTCGCGGCGACCGTCCGCGTCGACGGGGACACCATCGCCGAGGCGCGCGTGGGCCTGACCAACATGGGTGCGACCCCGTTGCGCGCCCACGGCGTCGAGGCCGCCCTGCAGGGACAGCCGGCCACCGAGGACGCCGTACGCGCCGCCGCCGCGCACGCCACGGAGGGCACCAACCCGCCCTCGGACCTCAACGGCGACGCCGCCTACCGCAGCCACCTCGCCGAGGTGCTCACCAGGCGGGCCGTGCTGGCCGCCGTCGGCGGCTGAGAAGGAGCTCGATGGAGCTCAACCACCGGTTCACCGTGCCGACGTCGGTCGACGAGACGTGGGCGCGGTTCCAGGACATCGCCTCGATCGCCGAGTGCTTCCCCGGCGCCCAGGTGACCAGCGTCGAGGGCGACACCTTCCAGGGCACCTGCAAGGTGAAGCTCGGGCCCGATCGCGCTGACCTACGCCGGCTCGGGGACGTTCGTGGAGAAGGACGAGACCGACCACTCGTTCGTGGTGGAGGCCAAGGGCCGCGACAAGCGTGGCAACGGGACCGCCGGCGCCACCGTCACCCTGACCATGGCACCGGCCTCGAGCGGTACGGACGTCGAGGTCGACACGGACCTGTCCATCACCGGCAAGCCGGCACAGTTCGGCCGCGGTGTGATGCAGGACGTCTCCGACAAGCTCCTCGGCCAGTTCGTCGAGCTGCCTCGAGCAGCGCCTCGGGGAGTCAGCCGATCCGTCCCTGAGCCCGAGCCTGGGCCCGAAGCCGTGCCCGAGCCTGGAGCAGCGGCCGCCGCCACCCCGGCCGGAGGCGTCGGCGGTGGCCGACCACGCCACGCGGACAGGCCAAGGCCAAGCAGGAGGCGGCGCCACCGGGCCCGGTGACCGCTCCGCCCCCTCCGCCCCGGCAGCCGCAGGGCGACGACGCCCTCGACCTCGGCGCGACCGTGCTGCCGGTGCTCCTGAAGTCGTACTGGAAGCAGGCGGCCGTCGGTCTCGTCGTCGTCCTCGCCCTCGTCCGCTGGCTCCGTCACCGCTGAGTAGGCGTAGCTGCTCACCCTACCGGGTCGGCTGAGTCCGGCCCGACGTGCGCGCCCTCGAGCTCGTCGACCAGCGCCAGGCCCCTCTCGGCCCACGCGACCTCCGCCCGCGCCTGGTCGATCAGTCCGTCGTAGGCGAACACCTTGTAGCGCACGATCTTCTCGTGCTGCTCGCTCGGGTACCGCGCCAGGCGGTGGGTCAGGGTGGGGTGGGTGTGGTCCAGCAGCGTCGAGCGGGTGTGCTCCAGCAGCTCGAGGTGCGCTGACCAGTAGGCGTGGTGCTGGCGCAGCTGGTCGCGGGCCGCGTCGGGATCGGCCCACTCCAGGTACGCCGCCTTGAGGTAGGCCGGGTCCCGTTGCCGCCGGATCTCCAGTGGCGAGTCGATCCACTCCCGGAAGGCCTCGAACCCGGCCTCGGTGACGTGGTACTCCTTCTTCGTCCCCTTGGGCCCCCAGGGGACCGTCGCCGACTCCACCAGCCCGTCGCGCTCCATCCGGTTCAGCTCGGGGTAGATCTGCGAGTCGGGCGCGTGCCAGACGTGGGCCACCGACTGGCTGAAGTGCTTGGACAGGTCGTAGCCGGTCATCGGGCGCGAGCCCAGCAGCGCCAGCAGGGCGAACCGCAGCGACATCGCCCCTCCTCGCGAGACTTGTCGGGTCTCGACTCTAGCCAATCCCTATGGCGATAGGTAGTGTGACACGGAAGTACCTATCGCCATAGGGAGTGACGATGACCCTCACCCGCCCCGGCTCCGAGGCCTCCACCACCGCAGCCCCACCCCTTTCGCCGGGGGACCGGGTCGCCGACGACCCGGTCGACCCCAGCGCCCCCACCTCGGCGACCAGCAAGATCTTCGCCCACCCGCTCGATGCGTGGTACGTCGCCGCCTGGGACCACGAGGTGACGACGAAGGAGCCGCTGGGCCGCACCGTCGCCGGCCGCCCGCTCGCCCTGTGGCGCACCCCGGACGGCCAGGTCTCCGCCCTCGCGGACGCCTGCTGGCACCGGCTGGCGCCGCTGTCGAAGGGCAAGATCCTGGGCGAGGAGCTGCAGTGCCCCTACCACGGGCTGCGCTACAACCGGGCCGGGCCGCTGCTCGGCGATGCCCGCCCAGAAGACGGTCAACCCGAGCGCCACCGTGCCGGCGTTCCCCGTCGTCGAGCGCCACCGCTTCGTGTGGGTCTGGCTGGGCGACCCGGACCTGGCCGACCCCGGACGGGTGCCGGACATGCACCAGATGGACTCACCGGAGTGGGCGGGTGACGGCGAGACGATCCAGGCCGGGTGCAACTACCAGCTCGTGCTGGACAACCTGATGGACCTCACCCACGAGGAGTTCGTGCACTCCTCGAGCATCGGCCAGGACGAGCTGTCGGAGTCGGAGTTCGAGGTCACCCACGACGAGCGGCACGTCACCGTGAGCCGGTGGATGCGCGACATCGAGGCGCCGCCCTTCTGGCGCAAGAACATGCGGGACAAGTTCCCCGACTTCGAGGGCCGCGTGGACCGTTGGCAGATCATCCACTTCGAGGCGCCGTCCACGATCTGCATCGACGTGGGCGTGGCCAAGGCCGGCACCGGCGCACCGGAGGGCGATCGCAGCCAGGGCGTCAACGGCTACGTGATGAACACGATCACGCCCGAGACCGAGCGGACCTGTCACTACTTCTGGGCCTTCATGCGCAACTACCGCCTGGAGAGCCAGACCATCACCACCCAGCTGCGCGACGGCGTGCACGGCGTCTTCGGGGAGGACGAGGAGATGCTGATCGAGCAGCAACGCGCCATCGACGCCAACCCGGACTACGAGTTCTACAGCCTGAACATCGACGCGGGCGGGATGTGGGTACGCCGCATCCTCGACCGGATGCTCCAGGCCGAGGGGCGCTCCTCCGACGCCCGCGTCACGGGCTGAGCAGGACATGGCTGCCAACTCGAGGTTGCGCTGGCAGGAGGCCGAGGTCGTCGAGGTGAGCGACGTCGCCGACGGCGTACGCCGGATCGTGATCGAGCCCGACGAGCCCCAGCCGGCCGCGCCGGGCGCACATGTCGACGTCGAGGTCAGGCACGAAGGACGCCTGCTCCGACGCTCCTACTCCGTGGTCCGCTCCGAGCAGCAGGGGCGGCGGTGGACCATCAGCGTCCAGCTGGCCCAGGCCTCCCGCGGCGGGTCGCGCAGCATGCACCGACTGCAGCAGGGAGAGCGGCTGCGCGTCTCCTACCCGCTGCAGAACTTCCCGCTCGGCGTCGGTGCCGCCCGCTACGTGCTCGTCGCCGGCGGGATCGGGATCACCGCGCTGGTCGGGATGGCCACGGCCCTGCGACAGCGGGGAGCGGACTACACGCTCGTGCTCGTCGGGCGCTCCCGCGCAGGTGATGGCCTACCTCGAGGAGCTGACCGCCGAGCACGGTGACCACCTCGAGGTGCACGTCGACGACGAGGGCACCGGTCTCGACGTGGGTGCCCTGGTCGAGGAGATCGCCGGCTCGCCGGAGGCCACCAGCACCGAGCTCTACGTGTGCGGACCGATCCGGCTGATGGACGCGCTCCGGCGCGCGTGGGCCGAGCGGGACCTCCCGGGCACGAACCTTCGCTTCGAGACCTTCGGCAACAGCGGTGCCTGGGCACCGGAGACGTTCCGCGTCCGCATCCCGGCGCTCGACCGCGAGGTCGTGGTCGGCGAGGACCTGTCCATGCTGGACGCGCTGGAGAGCGCGGGCGTCGAGGTGATGTGGGACTGCCGCAAGGGCGAGTGCGGGCTGTGCACGGTGCGCGTCCTGGAGTGCGACGGCCGGATCGACCACCGCGACGTCTTCCTCAGCGACGAGCAGAAGCAGCGAAGACACCTCGCTGTGCTCCTGCGTGTCACGCGTCGCCACGGGTGACCAGGCGGAGACGACAGCGGGTCAGCGCACCCTCACCATCGACGTCCCCTGACTCGGGTCACTGCACCCCGGCGGGGAACTTGATCGCGTAGAGCAACCAGCGTGACTTGAGCGTGTGCCGCTCCAGGTCGAGGTCGAAGACACCCTTGCTCGTCGGGACGACGACCCGGGCGGTGTAGCCGGCCTCCTGGGGGGGCTTGGGGGCCAGCTGGATCTTGCCGGTCAGCTTCATCGTCGGGATCTTGCTCGGGTCGTCGTAGACGTAGACGGCCTGGGCCGAGGCGGACAGCAGCGGCTTGAGCTGCGCCCACCATGCGTCGTACGTCAGACCGCGCTCGGAGAATGCCGCCCAGACGCGCTCTCCGGCACCCAGCGGTGTCCCGGCCGGTGCGGTCGGCGTCAACATCGGCTTCGGGGAGGGTGAGGACGAGTCGGCCGCCGCGGTGGTGTGCTTGGACGAGGGATGGTTCGCCGACGTGCTCCCCGCCGACGAGGCGCACGCCGCGGTGGCTCCGAGGACCACGACGACCACCCCGACCAGACCGGCTCGCGCGCTCATGCCGAGCCCCAGGGTGGCGCCCACCCGAGGTACTGCAGGTGCCACGGCCCGTCGGTGATGGCGGATGCGGGCCCGACACCGACGCGCCCGTTGGCGAAGACGTCCGTGCTGGCGATCTGGCCGTTGCCCAGGTAGGTGACCACGTGGCCCGCCGGGTTCGAAGGGCTGCGGTAGTAGAGCCAGGCGCCGACCGGGGGCGCGACGCCGTCGCCACTGGTGACCGGGTGGGCGACGCCCTGGGACTCGAAGCTCTGCCAGGCGTCGAGCGCGGTGCTGTAGCCCGACGAGGCCCTCCCGTCGAGGACGGCCACGAAGTGCTGGCAGCGGTCGTGCCACCCGCTGCCCCCGTTCTTCGCCAGGTCGAGCGCCTGGGTGGCCAGCACGGTCGGCTCGAGCGGCCCGACGAACCGGACGCCGTTGAGGGCGAAGCGCCCACCGATGGTCGCGGCCTCGCAGTCGGCGACGGCCTGCGCTCGGGCCGCGAGGTTCTGCATGCCTGCGACTCCACTGCCGCTGGTGAGCGCGTCGACGATCTTCACCGCCTGCGGGTAGTACTTGCCGTACACCTCCGGATCGAGGTTGCGCCGGGCCGCGTGCGCCGCCAGCGTCGGCGGCAGGTTCTGCCAGCCCTTCACCTTCGCCAACGCGCGATAGAAGTCCGGCGCGGAGCTGGTGGGTCCCGACAAGGACGACTCCTCCAGCGCCGTCATCACCGCAAGCGTCTGACCCTGTTGAGGCACCTTGAACGGTGCGGCTGCGTTGATGATCGTGGTGGCGTTCTGGACCTGTTGGGGCGACAGTCCCGGGACCGGGGCCAGGTTGGCCTTCAGCACCGTGGGACTCGGCTTGCAGGCCGCTGGCTTCGGTGGTGGCGGCTGCACCGCAGCGGAGGCCCCACCCTGCCCGGAGAGTGCCGTCACCAGCAGCATGCCGACGACGGCGCTGGCGGTCAGGCGATTCATGGCGACCCGGGTGTAGGAGTGGTGGGCGGTGACGGGCAACAGCCGGCGACTGACCACCGGTGCGCGCGACATCCTACGAGGCCGGCACGGGCGCTGCACCGTGGTCGGTCAGACGGCTCGCCCCGCCCCCGCCGGCCTAACGGACCTGGGGTCCGGACCCGCGTGCGCGCTCGGCCGCCTCGGCCCGGTCGCGCACCTGCAGCTTGGTCAGGATCGCGGAGACGTAGTTGCTCGTCGTCTTGCGCGACAGCCCGAGCTGGGCGGCGATGGCGGGGTTCGAGCGGCCCTGGGAGATCAGGTGCAGCACGTCGCGCTCCCGGGCGGTGAGCATCGGGAACTCCTCGGGCGCCACCGAGGGGTGTCGCTGGGCGAAGAAGTCGAGCACCCGTGAGGCGACGGAGGGACTGAAGATTGCCTCCCCGCGGGCCACCGCCCGGATCGCACGAAGCAGGTCGTCACGTTCGGCGTCCTTGAGCACGTAGCCGCGGGCACCGGCGCGAAGGGCCGCGAAGACCGAGGCGTCGTCGGCGAACATGGTCAGGATCAGCACCGCGACGCTGGGGAACTCGACGGCGATCCGGCCGGCCACCTCGATCCCCGACAGTGCGGGCATGTTCACGTCGAGCAGCGCCACGTCGACCTCATGGTCAGCCACCAGCCGGAGCGCCTCGGCGCCGTCACTCGCCTCGGCGACGAGCTCGAGGTCGTCGGTGGCCGAGACCATGGTGCGCAGCCCGTCGCGGAACATCGGGTGGTCGTCGGCCACCAGCACACGCACCGCGGTCATGTCGTGCTCCCGCTCGACAGGGGCAGGCAGACGCTGACCCGAGTGCCCCCGCCGGTCGACGCGGAGATGGTGCACCGCCCGCCGACCTCCGCCGCGCGCTCCCGCATCGAGCCCAGCCCGACACCGTGCGCCGTCGAGCCGTGGAGTCCGACACCGTCGTCCTCGATCTCGAGGGTGAGCAGGTCGCCGGCGCCGACCCGCACGCACACGTGGTGCGCCTCGGCGTGCCGCAGGACGTTCATCAGAGCCTCCTGGCAGATCCGGTAGGCCGCCACCTCGATGGCAGCGGGGAGCGGCGGGCAGTGCCTCGGGGCCCACGACGTCGACGGAGACCACCTGTCCGAGCTCGGCTGCGCGTTCCCTGACCGCGGTCATCAGCCCCAGCTCGAGGACCGGCGGGCGCAGCTCGTCGACGAGGGTCCGGATGTCGGCGATCGCTGACCGCAGGTTGTGCTGGAGCTTGTCCAGCACCCGCTCGGCGGTGGCGGGGTCGCTGCCGGACCAGGTCGTGCGCCGTGGCCGCGGTGAGCCCCGCCGCGGCGAGGGTGGGAGCCAGGCCGTCGTGGAGGTCGCGGCGCAGCCGGCGTCGCTCCTCCTCGCGCGTCTGCACCAGCTGCTCCCGTGCGTCCTGCAGCTCGCGAGATCCCCGTCGCAGGCTGGCGGTCAGCTGGAGCCCGTGGATCGCGCTCCCGGCATGGCTGGTCAGGTCGGTGAGCAGTGCCCGGTCGGGCGCTGACAACGGGTGCCCGGCGTCGTACCCCACGATCAGGATCCCCACCTGCTCGCCGTGGTGGTGCACCGGGAGGGACAGCGCATCGGGGGTCGCTCGGCCCTGCTCGGCCGCGATCGGGAAGGCGCCGTCGACGCCCACGGCCAGCGCGACGTACGGCGCCCGGAGTGCCTCGCGGATCGTCGAGACCAGCGTCGTCGAGACGTCGTCGTCGGGCAGGGTGGCGGCCAGCCGCCGGCCCAGTCCGCTGAGCGCGGCGTACGGCTCGGCCCTCATCCCGTAGACCAGTCGCCGGGCACGACGCTGGAGCAGCGCGCGAAGGGGCCCGACCAGCAGGGCCACGAGGGCGGCCGCGACCAACGGCGCGAGCCGACCACCGCCCGAGCCGACGACCACGCCCGCGGCCGCGACCACCAGCAGATAGCCCCCGGCGACCAGCACGGTCAGCGAGCCGTAGACGAGGGTGCGGGTGATCACCACGTCGACGTCGAAGAGGTCCGCGAAGAGCATGGCCAGCGTCAGGCACACCGGGATGGCGAGCACGGCGAGGGAGGAGACCGCCGTCTGGAAGTTGTCGTACGGCGAGCCCGACGCCACCAGGTCCGGGAACCAGCCGGGAGCGAAGTACGGCAGGGCCACCAGCAGGGTCAGGCCGAAGAAGATCCCGAGTCCGTAGAGGACCCAGCGGACCTGGGTGCGCTTCACGGGATCTGACTCACGTCGGTACCGCCCGACCTGGGCCACCAGGGGGATCCCGAACCCGGCGAAGAACACCACGCCGCCCGACACATCGAGCACCGTCCCGGGGTCGCCGATGATCGCGGCGAAGACCTGCCAGGCGCCGAAGCCGACGACGAGCCAGCGCAGCCATGGTGGCCGGAACCGTCCGTCGGGCAGGATCGCGACGGTCAGCACCCCCAGCGTCAGGGCCACCGCCAGCACCGCACGGCCGAGGAGAGCGACCCGGGTGCCGTCGGTGGCGCTCACGAGCGGGTTGGAGATCCCGTTGGCGAGCAGGGTGCAGCCGGCCAGCACGGTCATCCGGGTGGGACGGGCGCGCAGCAGGAGCAGCGCGCCCGACCCGACCCAGACCAGCACCGACACGAGGCGCAGAGCGTCCCCGAGCGTCACGTGCGCCGTCGGCTGCATGGTGACCAGCATCGCCTCAGACGACCGCCCTTGTCGCTGTTCGGTCTGCTCCGGAGGAGACCACGGGCTCGCGCACGGCGACCTGACGCATCACCAGGCCGAGCAGGCCCATCGCGAAGTAGGACGGCGCCGGCTGGTGCACGGCGTCCGCGAACGCGGTCACGGAGCTGCCCACCGCGCTGACGACGATGTTCGCGACGAGCAGCCAGACGGCCACCCGCGGATAGAAGCCGGAGCGCCAGGTTGCGACAGCGAGCACGATCATCCCCACGGCGAGCGTGACGATGCCGTAGAACTCCATCTGCCCGAAGGTGCTCGCGTGGTACGCGTCGAGGTCGTACAGCGAGCTCGGGTCGAAGAGACCCTTCACAAGGTGCGGGACCTCCAGCATCGCGATGCCCAGCACGAGGAGCACGGTCCCGATCCAGCCGGGCACCCGCGCCCGCCCCGACTGCGCCACCTGGAAGGCGACCAGCCCCGGCAGCGCCAGGAGCACCCCGGCCAGGCCGAGCCCGGCGGCCGGCCGGATCAGGGCGTCGTGTGCGGACGTGGGGTAGATGAGATAGGCGACGGTCAGCAGCAGGCCGCCGGCGAGCAGGACAGCGCCCCAGCGGCGCAGGAGTTGTGTAGTCATGCGCACAGTGCACGGGTTCGGCAGCCCAGCAGGCAGAGGCAGCGTTCCCGGGAAACCGGGAAGCTCGTGTTCCCGGTGCGGCGGTTCTCGCTGGCTAGAGGCGGCCGGACTGCACGACCCGGCTCAGGAACTGCTGGGTGCGCGGCTCCTGGGGGTTCTCGAAGATGTCGCGGGCCGATCCGCGCTCGAGGATGGAGCCGTTGTCGAGGAAGCACACCTGGCTGGCGACCTCCTTGGCGAAACCCATCTCGTGGGTCGCCAGCAACATCGTCAGGCCCTCACGGGCGAGCTCACGGACGATCTGCAGCACGTCGCCGACGAGCTCGGGGTCGAGTGCAGCGGTGATCTCGTCGAGCAGCATCACCCGCGGCTGCATGGCCAGCGCCCTGACGATGGCGACACGCTGCTGCTGACCGCCCGACAGCATGTCGGGGTAGGCCTTGGCCTTCTCGGCCATGCCGACCGACTCCAGCAGCGCCATCGCGCGCTCGCGCGCCTCCGCCTTGGGTAGGCCGTCGATGCGCGTGGGGGCCAGGGTGATGTTCTCCATCACCGACATGTGCGGGAACAGGTTGTAGCTCTGGAACACGATGCCGACGTCGCGCCGGAGGACGTTGAGGTCCACCCCGGTGCCGCTGACGGTGTCTTCCTCGATGCGGATGGCGCCGGAGTCGATCGTCTCCAGGGCGTTGATGCAACGCAGCAGGGTCGACTTGCCGGACCCGGACGCACCGATCAGGCAGACCACCTCGTGGCGCTCGACGTTGAGCGAGACGCCCTTGAGCACCTCGTTGGCGCCGAAGGACTTGTGGACGTCGTCGATCTCGAGGAACGCCATCACTGGCCCTTCCGCTTGGCAGCGTCGCGGTCGATCAGCCGGTCGACGAAGCGAGCCTGCGGGATCGTGATGATGATGAAGAAGGCCGCCGCCAGCAGGACGGGGGACAGGTTGAACAGGTTGGACTCCCAGAGCTTCGAGACGAGCAGCACCTCGGTGATGCCGGCCGCGGAAAGCAGGGCGGTGTCCTTCTGGAGGCTGATGAAGTCGTTGAGCAGCGGCGGGATGACCCGGCGGACCGCCTGCGGCACCAGCACCGTCCGCAGCGTCTGGGTGTAGCTCAACCCCAGGGAGCGCGCGGCCGCGCTCTGGCTCGGGTGGATCGAGGCGAGACCCGCCCGGTAGACCTCGGCGACGTAGGCGGAGTAGGTCAGGGTCAGCGCCACGATCGCCGAGCCATGTCCCGGGCCAGTCCGAGGTCGCCGGGAAGGCGAGGGGCACCCCGAACACGATCAGGTAGATGACCACGATCGCCGGGATGGCGCGGAACACGTCGCAGTAGACCATGGCGATCGCGCGCAGGGGTGCGCCCGCCCGCCCCGGCAGCATCCGCATGATCGCGAGCAGGAGCCCGAAGACGAGCACAAGCAGCTGCGCGAGAACGGCCACCCACACGTTGGTCCAGAACGCCGGCAGCATCTCCGGGAACGACTTGCGCATGGCGCTGGAGGTGAAGAACGTTCCGGCGACGCTGTTGCCGTCGTGCTCCGACAGGGTGACCAGGAGGATGCCCGCGAGGATGATCGCCGCCGCGGCGTAGCCCATGGCGATCTGGCCCTCCTCCCGACCCCTCGCGGAGGCCCTCCTCGCCGCGACCAGCTGGTCGTCAACGAGGAGGGCGTTGCGTTCCCGCCCGGCCGCGAAGGCGCAGGAACGTCGGCCACAGCGGGTAGAGGGAGACGATCACGAGGACGGCTGCCACGACCGTGGAGATGGGTCCGCCGTTGTTGTAGTCGCGCAGGTGGAGGCCGGCCAGGACCATCAGGCCGAGCCCGACCAGGGCGAGGGCAAGTCCTCCGAGGGCCACCCCGGTGACCGGCTTGGGCTGGCTCGGCGTCGGGGCGGCTTGGAGCTCGTCGCTGACGAGTCCGGAGGCGGTCATCGCCGTCGACTACTTGATCGTCCAGACCGGCACCGAGGACGGGTCGCCGCCGAAGGCCGGGCCGAGGTAGTCCTTGGAGAGCTTGTCGGTGGTGCCGTCGGAGAGCATCGTCTTGATCCCCTGGTCGAGGGCCTTCTCGTTGGCTGAGCCCTTGGGGTAGATCGCGCCGTACTTCTCACCGGTCTTGTACTGACCGGCCACCTCGAGCTTGCCGCCGGTCGACTTCGCCTCGGCGAGGACGATCGCGGTGTCGAGGAAGGCCGCGTCGCTCTGGCCGGACAGCACGCCCTGGTACAGCGTCTGGTTGTCCGGGTAGACCTTCGTCGTCTTGCACTTCAGCTGGTCCTGGATGAACGGGACCGACGTCGTGCCGGAGTAGGCCGAGCACTTCTTCGAGGTGATGTTGTCCGCCGTGATGCCGGCGCCCTTCTTGGTCAGCACGCCGATGTTGGAGTCGAAGTAGGGCACCGAGAAGTCGACGACCTTGGCTCGCTCGGGGGTGATCGAGATCTCCGCCAGCGCGATGTCGAAGCTGTTGGTGCGTCCGGCGACCAGCTGGTCGAAGGAGACGTTCTTGACCGTCACCGACTTCAGGCCGGCGGCGTTGGCCAGGTTGGCGGCGAAGCAGTACTCATAACCGCTCTTGATCGACTGGGGCGTGGTGCCGTTCCACCAGCCCTGGGCGGGCAGCGTGGTCTCCACGGTGAGCGTGCCTGACTTCGCCGGCTTGATCTTGATGCTGTTCTTCTTGCTCGTGACCTTGCAGTCACCGAAGCTGCCCCCGCCGGAGCCCGAGGAGCCCGAGGAGCCGGAACCGCACGCTGCAACGGTGAGCGTCATTGCCAGGGCTGTAGCCAGACCAAGAGATCGCTTGAGATGCATGGAGAAGCCTCTTCCTAGGAGCTGGGGAAACGGACTCGGACTTCCCGGGCCTGGCCTGCAGGCTCGCCGCCCCTGCCCGCGGAGTCAAGGACATCCGGACCCGATGGTCCGAAAGAGACGGCAATGTGACAGTCCGTGGCACGTGCCGGTCGTGCGACGCTGGTCTCCGAGTCTGCCGCCTCCGGGCGGCGGACCCAGGAGGAGGGCGTACGGCATGAGTGACATGGCCCGTCCGGACCCGCTGGAGGAGATCGGCACGGCCGTGCGGGCACGTGCCCGACCCGGCCGGCCCGCCTGGGTGACCCGTGTCGTGATCCTGCTGGCGATGGTGGGGGTGACCTACCTGGTTCTCCAGCTGGTCGGGCGCATCGACTGGACGGCCGTCGGCGACGGGCTCGAGGAGATGACGTGGTGGCAGCTGTTCCTGCTGCTCGTGCTGCTCCTCGTGCGCCAGGCCCTGAACTCGGTGCCGCTGGCGCTCTACACCCCGAAGATCGGGATCGGCAAGGCGATGATGAACGACATGGGCGCCATGGTGATGGCGTGCGTGGCGCCTCCACCCAGCGACTTCGCCCTGCGGATCGCCATGTTCAGCTCGTGGGGGGTCCCGACGGCGATCGGCCTGACCGGGACGGTGATGAACATGGTCACCTTCTACATCGTGCGCTTCGCGACTCCGCTCGCCGGCTTCGCTGCGCTGGCGTTCGTGGACCGGTCCCCGGGCATCCGGCTCCTCGACCTGCTGTGGGTCGCCGCCTCGGCCCTGCTCCTGGTCGGTGTCCTGCTCGTCGTACGCAGCGACGGTCTCGCGCGACGGGTCGGCTCGACGTTGGGAGGCCTCGTCCGTCGGGTACGACGACACGTGGATCCGCAGCGCTGGGCCGAGTCGTGCGCTGCCTTCCGTGGCGACATCGCCGACCGCTTCTACCGCGCCTTCCCCGGCTCGCTGCTGAGCCAGGCAGCCATGATCCTCGTCGACCTCGCCATGGTGGTGCTGTGCCTTCGGTTCGTGGGGATCTCGGCCGGCCAGGTCGGGGTGGGCGACGTCGCCGTGGCCTACCTGTTCGCCTACCCGTTCACGATCCTTCCCTTCTCCGGCATGGGTGTGGTCGATGCCCTCATCGTCGCCGGGATCGTCGAGGCGGGGGGCCACGTCGTCGAGGCGCCGGCGCTGGCGGCGCTGATCGTCTGGCGGGTGTTCACCGTCGGCGGGGTGATCGCCATGGGCGCGGGCTGCATCGGCCTGTGGCGCCACGGAGTGCGCACCCGTCCTGCTGCCACCTGAGTGGTCACGGGCGTCGTAGCTGCTGGGCGAGCCGGTCCAGCAGCTCCGGTGTCCATCCGGGCGGCTGCAGGATCGCGTCCCAGGCGTAGACGTGCTCGCCGCTGTAGTTGTGTCCGTGGCCGGGAGGCTGGGAGAAACCGAGCGCGAGGTCGCCGGTCACCTGCCAGAAGCTGACCAGTGGCAGCCACCTCATCGACGAGGAGACGTCGGACCCCCTCGGCTCGGCGAGCCAGTCGGGACGGCTCCACAGCAGGCGCGGGTTCCACCAGGTGATCGGGTCGGAGGGATGCTGCAGGTAGACGACACGGCTGCCGGTCCACGGCTCGTCCTGGGGAGGGATCCCGGTGCGCGGGTGGTTGGTGAAGCGGATCACGCGACCACGGTGGTAGACCGGCTCGATCTCGGGGCTCCCGCGGTCACGGCCCTCCACGAGCTGGCGGTGCAACGGGTTGAAGCTCGGCGGGCCGACGAACAGGGCGCCGCTGGTGCGGTTGCGCAGGTCGAACTCACCGCTGAAGGCTTCCTCCGCGCCGTAGGACCCCAGGCTCTCGCCGAAGACGTACAGGCGGGGGCGGTGGTCGCTCGGCAGCTGGGCCCACCGCTCGTACACGGCGTCGAAGAGGTCCCGTCCCGCGACGCGAGCGGCCTCCTGGTCGGCGAGGTAGGAAAGGGCGGAAGGCAGGTGTGAGTACTGCATGGCCACGATCGCGGAGTCACCGCCGGTCAGGTACTCGAAGCTGCCGGCGGAGCTCGGCTCGACCCACCCGCGACCCGTCGTGGTGACGACGAGGAGCGAGCCGCGGTCGAAGCCACCGGCCCGCTCGAGGTCGGCGGCCGCCAGCTCGGCCCGCTTCTCGGGGTCTCCAGCCGAGGAGGTGCCGGCGAAGATCCGGATCGGCTCCTCTGCCGGCCGGTCGGTGAGCTTCTCGATCTGCGCAGCGTCCGGTCCGCCGCCGGTGAAGATGCGGCCCTGCTCACCCAGGGTGTCCCAGCGGACCATCGAGCCGGGGCCGCCGGAGCGCAGGCCGGTGGTCGGGCGCTCGACTCCAGCCGGCGTGCCGCGGTCTGCGATCGCCAGGCTGCTGTCCATCCCGTCGATGAACCATCGCCAGGCGAGACCGGTCGCGAGCAGGAAGACCACCACCACCAGCAGCAGGAAGCCGGTCGCCCGCGCCGCCCGGTGGCCCATCCTGCGGTCGAGCAGCGCCACGACCTTGCGGTAGGCGGTCCGCACGGTCCGTCCCAGGGCGACGAGGGCCACGAACACGAGCACGCCGATGACGGGGACGGGGAGCGCCGCCCACCGGCTCTCCGGCCGCTCACCGACCAGCTCGGCCGTCTGCCGCTGCCAGTGCACGCCGAGCACGATCGCCAGCAGCAACAGCGAACCTCCCCCTGCCGCCAACCAGCGCCAGGCCCTTGCCGACGGTGCGTCCGGGCCGCGGTCGGCGTACTCCCGCCAGACCCAGGCGCCGAGGACGCCCAGGCCGTAGCCGAGCGCACCACTGATCGCGGCGATGACGGCCTGGTAGGCAGCGGGCCGGGGGAGCAGCGAGGGCGTGAAGGACACGGCCGCGACGACGACCGCCACCCACAGGCCGGGAAGCGTGTAGCGCAAGCGGCAACGCATGGAGCTGAGCACCGTCCGAGCCTTCGCTCGCGCTCCCTGACCCACCCCCCGAGGGTGAGGTGGCCGGCGTTGCGCAGGATCACCCGAATCGCGTGATGAGGTCTGCGTGCACTGCCGCTGGGCTGAGGTCCTGATGACCGCCGATGCACGGCCCTCGATCACGGGTGCCGAACAGCAGGGCGTGGTGACACCTACGGCCACCATGTCCGTCCCGACGCTCACCGCCATGGTGGTCGGCGGCATGGTCGGGGCCGGCGTCTTCTCGCTCCCGGCGCGGTTCGGTGTCGCGACCGGCATCCTCGGGTCGCTGATCGCGTGGGCCGTGGCCGGCACCGGGATGCTGATGCTCGCCTTCGTCTTCCAGAACCTCGCGATCCGCAAGCCGGAGCTCGACTCGGGTGTCTTCATCTACGCCAAGGCCGGCTTCGGCGACTACGCCGGCTTCAACTCCGCCATCGGGTTCTGGGCGAGCTCGGTGGCGGGCAACACCTTCTACTGGGTCTTCATCAGCGCCACCCTCGGCGCCTTCTTCGACGGCTTCGGCACCGGTGACACGGTGCTCGCGGCAGCCCTCTCCACAGCGGGGGTGTGGTCCTTCCACGTCCTGATCGCCGGGGGGTGCGCGACGCCGCGGTGATCAACCGCATCGTCACGATCTTCAAGATCATCCCGATCCTGGTGTTCATCGTCGTGCTGTTCGTCAACTTCGACGCTGGGGTCTTCTCCGACAACTGGCTCGCCACGGGGTACGGCGACCTCGGCAGCCTCAACGAGCAGGTCCGCAACACGATGATCATCACGACCTTCGTGTTCATCGGCATCGAGGGCGCCAGCGTCTACTCCCGCTACGCCAGGAAGCGCGAGGACGTCGGCAAGGCGACGGTGCTCGGCTTCGTCAGCGTGCTCTCGCTGTTCGCGCTGGTCACGCTGTCCAGCTACTCGGTCAAGCCGCAGCCCGACATCGCCGGGACCCGGCAGCCCTCGATGGTCGGGTTCTTCCAGTCGGTGGTGGGGGACTGGGGCGAGGTGTTCATCAGCGTCGCCGTCATCGTCTCGGTGCTGGGCGCCTACCTGGCCTGGACGCTGATGGCCGCCGAGGTGATGTACATCCCGGCGCGGGCTGACGACTTCCCCCAGTTCCTCGGCCAGGAGAACGAGCACGGCACCCCGATCACCGCGCTCGTGGTGACCTCCCTCGGTGTCCAGGGCCTTCTCGCCCTCACCCTCTTCGTCAACGACGCGCTGAACTTCCTGCTCGACCTCGCCACCAGCCTGGCGCTGCTGCCCTACCTGCTGGCCGCGGCGTACGCGCTCAAGCTGGGGCTGACGGGGGAGTCCTACGAAGGCGTGCCGGCAGGTGTACGACGACGCGAGACGGTCGTCGCCGGCGCCGCCACGGCGTACACGATCTTCCTCTTCGACGCCGCCGGGATGAAGTTCCTGCTCCTGTCCACGGTCCTCCTGGCGCCGGCGATCGTGCTCTACGTCAAGGCCCGCAGCGAGCACGGCCGTCGGCTGTTCACCCCGGCGGAGTCTGCCTCGCCGCCGCCATCCTGCTCGGCGGGACGATCGGTGTGATCGGCCTGTGGACCGGCCGCATCACCGTCTGACCCGCACGCACACCTCACGCTGACGCTCGAGAAAGGCAACCGGAGATGACCACCAGCGTTTCGGCGTCGTACGGCGTCCACTCAGAGGTCGGCCGACTCGCAAGGTGCTGGTCTGCGCGCCCGGGCTCGCGCACCGGCGGCTGACCCCGAGCAACAACGACGAGCTGCTCTTCGACGACGTGATGTGGGTGGAGAACGCGCAGCGCGACCACGCCGACTTCGTCAACAAGATGACGCAGCGCGGGGTCGAGGTGGTCGAGCTGCACGACGTGCTCGCCCGGGCCATGCAGGTCGACGGAGCGCGCGACTGGCTGCTCGACCGCAAGATCACCGCCAACCAGGTCGGGCTCGGCCTCGTCGACGGCACCCGCGCCTTCCTGGAGAACCTCGATCCTCGGCAGCTCGCGGAGTACCTGATCGGCGGACTCGCCACCAACGACCTGCCCGACGACTACCGCTCCGGCTACATCAGCCTGGCTCGGGAGTCGGCCGGTGCGCGCGAGTACCTGATGCCGCCGTTGCCCAACACGCTCTACACCCGCGACACCACGTGCTGGCTCTACGGCGGCCTGACCATGAACCCGCTGTACTGGCCGCGCCCGCAAGGACGAGACGCTGATCTACAAGGCGATCTACGAGTTCCACCCCGACTTCGCCGGCTCGACCGTGTGGTGGGGCGACCCGGAGGCAGAACTGGGGCGAGGCCACCTTCGAGGGCGGCGACATCATGCCGGTCGGCAACGGAGTGGTGCTGATGGGGATGAGCGAGCGCACCTCGCGCCAGGCCATCACCCAGGTCGCTGCCGCCCTGTTCGCCCAGGGAGCCGCCGAGAAGGTGGTGATCGCGGGCATGCCCAAGCTGCGCGCCGCGATGCACCTCGACACGGTCTTCACCTTCGCCGACCGCGACATCGTCACGCTCTACCCGGAGATCATGGACGCGGTGCACAGCTTCACGCTGCACCCCTCGGACACGCCCCCGGGGGTCGAGGTCGAGGACCACGGCTCCGCGGCGTTCGTCGACGTCGTGGCCGGCGCGCTCGGCCTGCCCTCGCTGCACGTGATCGGGACCGGGGGCGACGTCTACCAGTCGGAGCGGCAGCAGTGGGACAGCGGCAACAACGCGGTCGCCCTGGAGCCCGGCGTGGTGTTCACCTACGACCGCAACACCCTGACCAACACGCTGCTGCGCAAGGCCGGTGTCGAGGTGATCACCATCGTCGGCGCCGAGCTCGGCCGCGGCCGCGGCGGAGGACACTGCATGACCTGCCCGATCATCCGCGAGCCCGTCGACTTCTGAGGGCGCTGCCGGGTCGTCAGCTGACCAGTGGTGCGAGGTAGCGCCGGGCGTATGCCCGCACCTGCGCGTCGTCGCCGACGTCGAGCGTGCCCTGCGGGTTGAGCAGGAAGGTCCAGGAGACCCGCAGCATCAGCTCGGCCACCGTGGCGAGGTCGGCGTCGGGCATCGTGGCGCCCGCCCGCCGCAGGGTGGCGGCGACCCGAGCCGCCGAGCCGAGGACGAGTGAGCTGTGCGAGGCGGCTCCGGCAGCGGTGACCAGCTCCGGCTCGGTCTGGGCGAGCCGGGCGAGCAGCGGGATCTCCCGGGTGAGGGCCATGCCCTGGGCGAAGCACTCGACGACGGCCTCCTGCGGCGGCAGGTCGGAGGCGACCCGGTCGAGCTCGGTCAGGAACGCGTCGAACTCGGCGACCAGCACCGCCTCGAGCAGCGCCTCCTTGTTGGGGTAGGCCCGGTACAGGGTGCTGCGGCTGATGCCTGCTGCTCGTGCGACGTCCTCGACGTTGGCCCGGCGGGCGCCGTACTGCTCGAAGACACCGCGCGCTGCCTCCAGGATCCCGGGATGAGCAACAGTCGTCACAGTCGCTCCAGGTGCACGGGAACGCCGTCGCGCGGGAACGGCAGCGCGGTCAGGTCGATCGGCCATTCGTAGTCCTCGGGCACCGACCAGCGATAGCTGCGCAGCATCTCGTGGAGCACGGCGCGCACCTGCATGCCGGCGAAGTGCATCCCGATGCACTTGTGCACACCGCCGCCGAACGGCTCGAAGGCCATCCGGTGCGAGCGGTCCTCACGACGCTCGGGCGCGAACCGGTCGGGGTCGAAGCGGTCGGGGTCCGGCCACAGCTCCGGCAGGTAGTGGTTCATGTACGGCGAGACGGTGACGAACGAGCCCGCCGGGACGAAGTAGCCCTGGATGGCGGTGTCCCGCACCGCGACGCGGGGCAACGAGGGCACCGGCGCGCACAGGCGCAGCGACTCCTTCATCACCCGGTCGAGCACGTCGAGCCCGAGCACTCCGTCGTAGTCGACGTCGCCGGCCGCGATCGACTCCGCTCGCGCCCGCTCCTGCCACTCCGGGTGCTTGGCGAGGTGGTAGGCGATCGAGCTGAGCGTGATGGTGGTCGTGTCGTGCGCGGCCATCAGCAGGAAGATCATGTGGTTGACGATGTCGTCGTCGCCGAACCGCGCGCCTTCCCCGGTGCCGTCGTCGCTCTCCGCGCGGCACAGCTGCGCGAACAGGTCGTCCCCGCCGTCGCGCCGCTTGGCCGGGATGTGGGTGCGGAAGAAGTCCTCGAGGAACGCACGCGCCTTGAGCCCCTTGGCCCACGGCGTGCCCGGGACCGGCTTGCGCAGCAGCGAGGTGCCCGCGCGCACGGCCGCGATGAACGCTCGGTTGACCTCCTCCTGCTGCTCAGGCGTCAGGTCGACGCCGACGAAGGTCTCCAGGGCCAGGTCGAGCGTCAGCGCCTTGAACCGGTGGTGCAGGCGGACTCGGCTGCGCGCAGGCTGCGCGCCAGCGCTGCTCGAAGGGCCACCCGGCCAGGCCTCGGCGCACGTGTGGAGCCATCACCGCGTGGTAGCGGCGCAGGGCGTCGTTGGTGAACGCGTGCTGCAGGATCCGCCGGTGGTGCAGGTGCTCGTCGAAGTCGAGCAGCATCAGCCCGCGGTGGAAGAAGGGCCCGATGAAGTGCGACCACGCCGGCCCGTTGGCGAACGTGCGGTCGCGGTTCACCAGCACCT
The DNA here is from genome assembly GCA_963839835.1 of uncultured Actinomycetota bacterium. Taxonomy (GTDB): domain Bacteria; phylum Actinomycetota; class Actinomycetes; order Propionibacteriales; family Nocardioidaceae; genus Marmoricola. The sequence goes on along the minus strand of CAWIWO010000004.1, from coordinate 96,930 downwards.
GCTCCGCGGCGTCCGCGCCGGCGGTCACGTGCAGCCTCACCCCGAACGCGGACAGCGTGTACAGCTCGCCGTACGCCTCGCGGAGGAACTCGTTGTGCTCGATCGGGTGGTAGCGCAGCTGCATCAGGTGCGCGAGCCCGAGCACCGGGCCACGCGGCCGCTGCAGTCCCTCCGGCACGGTCACGGCCATCGAGCCTCCACTGGCATGATGAGACAAAGTTGTGTCAATGTATCAGCGTGGCTTCGACAGGTGCGACACGTGAGACCGGGCAACGGGCGCCACTGGGACCCGACTCGCTGACCTGGCGCTTCTTCGGCGACCACCGGATGGCGCTGCTCGGACCGCGGGCCGCGGTGCTGCAGAACATGCTGCCCGCGCTCGGGCAGGGGGTGCAGGACCACTCGGTGTGGTTCGCCGAGACCCTCGCCCGGCTCGAGCGCAGCATCCCGCCCATCTACAACACGGTCTACGGCGCGCAGCCGGAGGCGAGCGGCCACGAGGTCCGCGACTTCCACCGCAGCATCAAGGGACGGTTGCCCGACGGGTCGCCGTACAGCGCGCTGAACCCGGAGACCTACTACTGGGCGCACGCCTGCTTCGTCGAGCACCTGATCACCGCGACCGACACCTTCATCCGCCGGCTCTCGCGCGCGGAGAAGGAGCAGATCTTCGCGGAGTCGCGCACCTGGTTCGAGCGCTACGGCGTGAGCTCGCGCGGGACTCCCCAGACCTACGCGGAGTTCGAGGCCTACTTCGAGCACGCGCTGGCAGAACGGCTCGTCGCCCACCGGACCGCGTCGTACGGCGTCGGTTACGCAGTCAAGGGCTGGCCCCGGCCGAAGCGGGTCCCGCGCGCCGTGTGGTGGCTGGTCCGCAAGCCGGTCAACGCGATCAGCTCCTCGATCACCATCGGCGGGATGCCGCCGCGGGGCCGCGAGATCCTCGGCCTGCCCTGGGACGCCAGGAGGGAGCGCCGTTGGCGGCGCTTCGCCGCGACCTGCCGTGCCCTGGCCCCCGCCTACGACCGGCTCCCGCCCCGGTGGCGGATGCACCCCATCCCCCTCGCTGCCTACGCCCGGGAGACCGGTCGACGAGGACGCCCACCCCTCGATGTAACGCGGCGTTAGTGCCGCTGCACAAGCGCCAGGACAGGTGTACGCCGCGACTAACAGCGCGTTACATGTGCCGGCGGCGCTCCTAGGCTCAGCCCCATGACGCAGACCAGCGAGCAGCCGGCGACGACGTTCCCGACAGGCCCGGGCCGGATCCGGCAGGGCGAGATCTACCGGGCCGGCGTGTTCGGCCGGAAGCCCGCCGTACCGACGAACTTCGAGGAGCTCGAGCGCCGCGCCCGGCGCGCGAGCTCCGAGATCGGCTGGGCGTACGTCGCCGGGGGAGCCGGCGAGGGCACCACGATGCGCAACAACCGGGAGGCCTTCGACCGCTGGAAGATCGTGCCCCGGATGGCCCACGGCGTCACCCAGCGCGACCTGTCGGTCGACCTGCTCGGCCGCCACCTCGACTGGCCGGTCCTGCTCGCCCCGGTGGGCGCGGGCCAGGTGATCGACCCCGACTGCGACCTCAAGGTGGCGCGAGCGGCGGCGGAGGTCGGGGTGCCGTACGTCTACACCAACCAGGGCGGCACTCCGATGGAGCAGCTGGCCGAGGCGATGGGTACGGCGAACCGCTGGGTGCAGCTGTACTGGAGCGTCGACGAGTCGCTCGTCGACAGCCTGATCGGCCGCGCGGAGGCGATCGACGCGGGCGCACTCGTGGTCACGCTGGACACCACGATCCTGGGCTGGCGCCCGCAAGACCTCAACCTGGCCTCGCTGCCGTTCGCCCAGGGCCTCGGGATCGGGCAGTACACATCTGACCCGCGCTTCCTCGAGCTCGTGGCCGACCGGGTGCGCCAGGCGGACGGCCCCAAGGAGAAGACCGAGGTGACCCTGGCCGCGATCAGGTCGCTGATCTCGATCACCCGCTCCTACCCCGGCCGCTTCCGCGACAACCTGCGCTCGCCGATGCCTCGCGCGGCGGTGGAGACCTTCCTCGACATCTACTCCAACCCCGGCCTGAGCTGGGACCACCTGGCCACCCTGCGCGAGCGGACCCGGCTGCCCGTCGTGCTCAAGGGGATCCTGCACCCCGACGACGCCCGCCGCGCCTTCGACAGCGGCGTCGACGCGATCGTGGTCTCCAACCACGGCGGCCGCCAGGTCGACGGGGCGGTCGCCAGCCTGGACGCCCTCGTCGGGATCCGCGAGGCGGTCGGGCCCGACCCGACGGTGCTGCTCGACAGCGGCATCCGCAGCGGGGCCGACGTGTTCAAGGCACTCGCCCTCGGCGCCGACGCGATCCTGCTCGGCCGGCCGTACTTCTACGGGCTCGCGGTCGCCGGCCAGCGCGGCGTCGAGGAGGTCGTGCGCAACATCGTCGCCGAGCTCGACCTGACGATGGCGCTCACCGGCGTGCGGTCCTTGGACGACTTCTCACCCGAGCTGTTGACCCGCTGAGGCCACCCCACCTGACCTATGTAACGCGGTGTTCTTGCCGCTGAGTGCTCCGCCGGCCGGTTGTTCAGCGGCAATAACTCCGCGTTACATGCAGCACCTCGGGCCACCTAGATTGGGCCCATGACCAACACCCCGCTGGGACTGCTGGACGTCGACTCGCTGATCGGCGAGGAGGAGCGCGCGATGCAGCAGACCGTGCGCCAGTTCGTCGACGACCGGATCCGTCCGCACGTCGCCGAGTGGTACGAGAGCGGGTCGACGCCCGTGCGCGAGATCGCCCTCGAGCTCGGTGAGATCGGCGCGCTGGGGATGCACCTCGAGGGCTACGGGTGCACCGGCGCGAGCGCGACGGCCTACGGCCTGGCTTGTCTGGAGGTCGAGGCCGGCGACTCCGGAATCCGCTCGCTGATGTCGGTGCAGGGCAGCCTGGCGATGTTCGCGATCTGGAAGCACGGGTCGCCAGCGCAGAAGGAGGAGTGGCTGCCGCAGATGGCCAAGGGGGAGAAGATCGGCTGCTTCGGCCTGACCGAGCCCGACTTCGGCTCCAACCCGGCCGGGATGCGCACCCGCGCCAAGCGCGATGGGTCCGACTGGGTGCTGTCCGGCAACAAGATGTGGATCACCAACGGCTCGGTGGCTGACGTAGCGGTCGTGTGGGCCCAGACCGACGACGGGATCCGCGGCTTCGTCGTACCGACCGACACCGACGGCTTCTCGGCCCCCGACATCAAGCAGAAGATGTCGATGCGCGCGTCGGTGACCAGCGAGCTCGTGCTCGACGGGGTGCGCCTGCCCGAGGACGCCGCGCTTCCCGACGTGACCGGCCTGCGCGGGCCGCTGAGCTGCCTGACCGAGGCGCGCTTCGGGATCATCTTCGGGTCGATCGGCGCGGCCCGCGACTGCCTCGAGGCGACGCTGCGGTACGTCGACGAGCGCGAGATCTTCGACAAGCCGCTGGGGGCCTTCCAGCTCACCCAGGCCAAGCTGGCCGACATGACCGTCGAGCTCGGCAAGTCGATGCTGCTCGCCCTGCACCTCGGCCGGCTCAAGGACGAGGGCCGGATCACCCCGGAGCAGGTGAGCATCGGCAAGCTGAACAACATCCGGGAGGCGCTCGCGATCGCGCGGGAGTGCCGCACGATCATGGGGGCCGCCGGCATCACCCTGGAGTGGCCGATGATGCGCCACGCCAACAACCTCGAGTCGGTGCTGACCTACGAGGGCACCAGCGAGGTGCACCAGCTGGTGCTGGGCCAGGCGCTGACGGGGCAGTCCGCCTTCCGCTGAGTCGAGGGTCACAGGGGCACTGGTTCCCGTCGATGCGACGGTTTTGCCCGGTGTGCCCTACGATTGGGGCACAAGGATCGTCCAGTCTTGCCTCGATCCTGATGCGTGTTGCAGCACTCGTACCTCACGGGACAGTGCTCCACGACGCCCGAACTTTTCAGACGGCAGCCGCCGTCTCGACTGTGGCGAGACACTCACACAGTTAGCGAACTTCCCTTGTCTACTTCCTTCATCGAGCTCGGCGTCCCCGCCGACCTGTCCGACGTGATGGCCCTTGCCGGCATCACCGAACCCACGCCGATCCAGGCAGCCACGCTGCCTGACTCCCTGACCGGACGCGACGTCCTGGGTCGGGGCCGCACCGGCTCCGGCAAGACCCTCGCGTTCCTGCTGCCGATGGTCGCCAGGCTCTCGGAGTCCCGGTCGCGTCGTACGCCCAAGCGCCCCCGGGCGCTGATCCTCGCCCCGACCCGTGAGCTGGTCGCGCAGATCGACGCCGCGCTCGCGCCGCTCGCCGCCGTGCACGGCCTGCGCACCCGCACCGTCTTCGGCGGCGTCGGGCAGCACCCCCAGGTCCAGGCACTGCGCCAGGGCGTCGACATCCTGCTCGCCTGCCCCGGCCGGCTCGAGGACCTGATCAACCAGGGTCACTGCGACCTCGGCCAGGTCGAGGTGACCGTCCTCGACGAGGCCGACCACATGGCCGACCTCGGCTTCCTCCCGGCCGTACGCCGGATCCTGGAGCAGACCCCCCGCGGCGGGCAGCGGATGCTCTTCTCCGCCACGCTCGACTCGGGCGTCAACGTGCTCGTCAAGCGCTTCCTGGAGAACCCGGCCACCCACGAGGCCGACTCCGCACAGTCGACGATCTCGACCATGGACCACCACGTGCTCCACGTGCACCGCGACCAGCGCGTCCCCGTGCTGGCCGACCTGGCCAGTGCCCCCGGGCGCACGGTCGTGTTCACCCGCACCAAGCACGGCGCCAAGAACCTCGCCCGTCAGCTCAACGCGCGCGGCGTGCCGACCGTCGAGCTGCACGGCAACCTGGCGCAGAACGCTCGCACCCGCAACATGGAGGCCTTCCACTCCGGTCGGGCCACCACCCTGGTCGCCACCGACATCGCCGCCCGCGGCATCCACGTCGACGACGTCGCCCTGGTGATCCACGCCGACCCGCCGGCCGAGCACAAGGCCTACCTGCACCGCTCGGGCCGTACCGCCCGCGCCGGTGCCGCCGGCACCGTGATCACCCTGATGACCGACCAGCAGGTCAAGGACGTCCGCGACCTGACCCGGGCCGCGAAGATCAGCCCCACCACGACGAGGGTCTCCGGTCCCGGGCACGCGATGCTGCGACAGCTCGCGCCGGGTGAGCGGGTCCTGGTCGCCGGTGGTCTCGTGGACGACCGGCCGACCCGCGTGCAGCCCGAGCGGCGTTCGCGTGGGAGCCAGGGCAACAGTGGCGGCCGTCGTCGCGGCAACGGTGGTGGGGCCGGCTCCGGCCGCTCCCGCAACCAGTCGCGCTCCGGCCAGGGGAACAGCCAGCGCGGCGGGAGCGGCAAGCGCCAGGCAACCAGCCAGGGAAGCGGCCAGAGCAACCACACCGCCGCCGGGTTCAGCGGCTCGCGACGGGCTCGCTGACCGCGAGCACTTCGCGCGCCGTGGCACCCTGAACGCATGGAGGTGCTCACGCCGCGCGAGGTGCCCCTCGGGGGTCTCCGCGCGATGAGCGTGCGCCGTACGCTCCCGCAGCGGCAGCGCACCCTGATCGGTGCGTGGTGCTTCGTCGACCACTACGGACCCGACGACGTGACCGAGTCGGGCGGGATGCTGGTCCCGCCGCACCCGCACACCGGGCTGCAGACGGTGAGCTGGCTGTTCACCGGCGAGATCGAGCACCGCGACTCCGCCGGCCACCACGCACTGGTGCGCCCCGGCGAGCTGAACCTGATGACGGCGGGGCGGGGGATCAGCCACAGCGAGTACTCCACCGCCGGCACCACCACGCTGCACGGCGCCCAGCTCTGGCTGGCGCTGCCCGACGGGCACCGCCAGGTCGACCCGGCCTTCGAGCACTTCGCGCCCGAGCCGGTCGCCGGCGACGGGTGGGCGGCGCGGGTCTTCCTCGGCTCCCTGCTGGGCTCGACCTCCCCGGTGACGACATACAGCCCGTTGCTCGGCGCCGAGCTCACCTTGGCGGCCGGTACGACGCTGGAGGTGCCGGTCGACCCGTCGTACGAGATCGGGCTGCTCGTCGACACCGGGAGCGTCACCGTCGACGGCAAGCCGCTGGAGCGAACGAGCTCGGCTTCGTCGAACCCGGCGCCGAGGTCGCTGCAGCTCACCGCCACGGAGGACGCACGCCTGCTTCTCCTCGGCGGCCCGCCCTTCGGCGAGAAGATCGTGATGTGGTGGAACTTCATCGGGCGTGACCACGACGAGGTCGCCGGCTACCGCGCCCAGTGGGAGTCGCTGGTCGAGGGCAAGGGTGACGACCGGTTCGCGCTGCCGCCCGACGACCCCAACGACGCCCTGCACGCCCCGGCCCTCCCGAACGCACGGATGGTGCAGCGCGGCCCGTGAGCTGAGCCGGTGGCCGTTCGTTTCGGGCCCACGACCTAGGCTCTGCACGTGACCCAGACCGAGCAGAAGTCCGTCCTGACCGACCTCGCCTCCCGAGGACCGGTGATCGTCGACGGTGGCATGGGCACGCTCCTCCAGGACCTCGGTCTCGACGACGGCGGGTCGGGCGAGCTGTGGAACGTCGAGCGGCCCGACGCCGTGCGGCAGGCCCACCGCGACTACGCCCGCGCAGGCGCCCGCATCCTGACCACCAACACCTTCGGTGGCAGCCGGCCACGGCTGGACACCCACGGTCTCGGTGACCGCGTCCACGAGATCAACCGGGCAGGGGCGCAGCTGGCGGGCGAGGTGGCCGCCGAGTTCGGTGCCCTCGTGGCGGGCGGCCTCGGTCCCACAGGCGAGCTGCTCGTGCCGCTGGGCACCCTCGACGCCGAAGGCGCCCAGGCCATCTTCGAGGAGCAGCTCGTCGGTCTGCGTGACGGCGGGATCGACCTGGTCCTCATCGAGACGATGAGCGACCTCGCGGAGGCCGAGGCGGCCGTCGCGGCCGCGCACGCCGTCGTACCCGACCTGCCGGTCATCGCCACGCTCAGCTTCGACACCAACCTGCACTCGATGATGGGCGTCAGCCCGGCGTGCCGCCGTGACTGCGCTGGCCGCGGCGGGAGTCGACGCGGTCGGGGCCAACTGCGGGCGTGGGCCCGGGGAGATGGCACAGATCGCGGCCGAGATGGCCGAGGCGCGTCCCGACGGGCTGCTGCTCGTCGCCCAGTCCAACGCCGGGCTGCCGCACGTGGTCGGAGACCACTTCGAGTACGACGCGACGCCCGACGACATGGCCGCACACGCCACGGAGCTGCGTGAGATCGGCATCGACCTGATCGGTGCCTGCTGCGGGTCCACCCCCGCCCACATCGCCGCGATGCGTGCCGCCCTGGCATGAACACCACCCCGACGCCCGAGGGCGTCGTCGTCGGTGAGGACGGAGTGGCCCGCTGCCCGTGGGCGGCCAAGCCGGGCACCATGCGCGACTACCACGACACCGAGTGGGGCCTGCCGGTGCGCGACGAGCGGGGACTCTTCGAGCGGTTGTGCCTCGAGGGCTTCCAGGCCGGGTTGTCCTGGTCGACGATCCTGAACAAGCGCGACCGGTTCCGCGAGGTCTTCCACGACTTCGACGTCGACCTGGTCGCCGTGATGACCGACGCCGACCTGGAGCGGCTGCTCACCGACACCGGGATCGTGCGCAACCGGGCCAAGGTCCTGGCGACCCGCAAGAACGCCCGCGCCACGGTCGACCTGCGTGCCGACGGCGGCCTCGAGCACTTCGTCGCCGGGTTCCGCCCCGAGGAGACCCCGCGACCGCGCGTCCCGGCCGAGGTGCCCACGACCACGCCGGAGTCGAAGGCCCTCTCCAAGGCCCTGCTGCGACGAGGCTTCGGGTTCGTCGGCCCCACGACGATGCACGCCCTGATGGAGGCCACCGGCCTCGTCGACACCCACCTGCTGGCCTGCCACCGGCGTGGCAGCAGCGGGGTGTGGCCCGCCTGAGCAGACCCTGACCGGCTCAGGCCACCGGTTCGTCGGTGGCCACGTGCTTGGGCGGCCCAGTCTGCGGGTCGTCGGCGGTGAGGACCGGCCCCTGCGCCCGGTGAGCGCCACCGTTCTCTGCGCTCACGGCCGCTGACTCCGCGGCGGCCGCCTCGGCCGCGTTGTGCTCGGCCCGGGCCGCCGCACTGCCCGAGGTGGTGCGCAGCTCGACCTTCGGCATCAGCAGGAGGATCAGGAACGCGATCAGCATCACCGAGCCACCGGTGAGCAGCACCAGGCTCATCGAGTCGGCGAAGCCCACCTTGAAGGGGTGCGCCAGCACGCCGGACATCCTGGTGATGATCGAGGAGTCGTCCTGGACCGAGGCGAACACGCCACCGCCCTGGGCCTTGCCGGACAGACCCGCCAGCACCTGGTCGTTGAGCGGGGTGTGCGGGATCTGGCCGCTCCGAGCTGCCTGCTGGATGCCGGGCGCCGCGTCCCGGAAGGCGCTCTTGATGTTCCCGCCGAGGGTGCTGAAGAGCAGCGACAGGAACACCGCGACGCCGAGCGTTCCGCCCAGCTGGCGGAAGAACGTGGCAGAGCTGGTGGCCACACCGATCTCGCGCGGGGGTACGGCGTTCTGGACGATGATCGTCAGCGGCTGCATGCACTGGCCGATGCCGAGGCCGAGGAACAGCATGCCGACCATCACCCAGATCAGGTTGGTGTCGGCGCCGACGAAGGACAGCGCGATCATCGAGACGCCCGCCAGTGCGGAGCCGAAGATCGGGAAGCCGCGGATCTTGCCCGTGCGCGAGGTGATCTGACCGACGGTGATGCCCGCCGTCATCATGCCGACCACCATCGGCAGCATCATCAGGCCGGCCTCGGTGGGGCTGACGCCGTGCACGATCTGCATGTACTGCGGCAGGATCGTGATCGCGCCGAACATCGCGGCGCCGACGATGACGCTGGCCCCGATCACGACGGCGGCGGCGCGCAGCCGGAAGATGCGCAGCGGGATCAGCGCGTCATCGCCCATCCGGTGCTCGGCGAGGACGAATCCGAGGGCACCGGCCACGCCGATGGCGTAGCAGGCGATCGACCGGGGCGAGTCCCAGCCCCAGGTGCGGCCCTGCTCGGCCACGGTCAGCAACGGAGTGACGGCGACGACGAGGGCGACGGCGCCCCACCAGTCGATGCGAGCCTCGCGGCGGTAGTGCCTCAGGTGCAGGTTCCTGGTGACCACGAACAGCGCCGCGATGCCGATCGGCACGTTGACCAGGAACACCCAGCGCCAGCCGGTGATGCCCAGGATCGAGTCCTGGCCGGCGAACAGGCCGCCGGCGACGGGGCCGAGGACGCTGGAGGTGGCGAAGACGGACATGAAGTAGCCGGTGTACTTGGCGCGCTCGCGCGGCGAGACGATGTCGCCGATGATCGCCAGGACCAGGGTGAAGAGCCCACCCGCGCCGAGTCCCTGCAGGGCGCGCAACGCCGGCCAGCATGTACATCGAGGTGGCGAAGGAGCAGGCGGCCGAGCCGATCACGAAGACCGTGATCGCGAACAGGAACAGCTTCTTGCGGCCGTAGAGGTCGCCCAGCTTGCCGTAGATCGGCGTGGTGATCGTCGAGGTGATCAGGTAGGCCGTGGTCACCCAGGCCTGGATCGAGAGCCCGTGCAGGTCGTCGGCGATGGTCCGGATCGACGTACCGACGATCGACTGGTCCAGGGCTGCCAGGAACATCCCGAGCAGCAGGCCCGAGAGGATGGTGAGGATCTGCTTGTGCGTGTACTCACCGGTGTCCGCCGCGGGATCGGCCGGGACTGCGCCCTGGGGGGTCGGTCGTGTCGTCGTTGCCACGCGCCAACAATAGTTGACTTAGGCAATCAGATGCGAATCGATCGAGGATGTGCGAGGTCTAGAGGACGGCGCCCGGGTTGAGGATCCCGTCGGGGTCCAGCGCGTCGCTTGATCTTCCAGCTCAGCTCCATCACGTCCTCGCCGAGCTGCTCGGGGAGCGCCGCCTTCTTGGCGCGCCCGACGCCGTGCTCGCCCGTGATCGTGCCGCCGAGCGAGATCGCCAGCGACATCACCTCGGCGAAGGCCACCGCCGCGCGCTTGGCCACCTCGGGGTCGTTGGGGTCGAAGACGATGATCGGGTGGGTGTTCCCGTCGCCGGCGTGCGCGACCACCGGGATGTCGACGTCGTGTCGCGCGGCGATCTCGGCGATGCCGTCGACGAGGTCGGGCAGCAGCGGGATCGGGGCGCCGACGTCCTCGAGCATCAGGGTGCCCTTCTTCTCCAGGGCCACGAAGGCGTTGCGGCGCGCGGAGACGAACATCTCCGACTCCTCCGCGTCCGTGGTGACGGCGACCTCGGTGGCCCCGGCGGCCTCGCACGCCTTCTCCATCACCGCGACCTCGAGCTCGCGCGCGGCCCCCGGGGCGTCGGACTGCGCCACCATCAGCGCTCCCGCGGTCCGGTCGAGCCCGTGGGACTTCCAGTCCTCGACGGCGTTGATCGACGCGTTGTCCATCAGCTCCATCATCGAGGGCCGCACCTCGGCCCCGATCGCGACGACCGCGCGCGAGGCGTCGGTCATCGACCCGAAGCTGGCCACGAGCGTGGCCCGGTCGCTCTGCGCGGGGACCAGCCGCAGGATCGCGCGCGTGACGATGCCCAGGGTCCCTTCGCTGCCGACGAAGAGCTTGAGCAGCGACAGCCCGGCCACGTCCTTGATCCGCTTCCCGCCGAGCGTGACCAGGGTCCCGTCGGCCAGGACGACGTCGAGGCCGAGCACGTAGTCGGTGGTGACGCCGTACTTCACGCAGCACAGCCCCCCGGCGTTGGTCGCGACGTTGCCGCCGATGGAGCAGATCTCGAACGACGACGGGTCCGGCGGGTACCAGAAGCCCTCCTTCGCGGCGGCCTGCTTGACCTCGGCGTTCAACGCCCCTGGCTCCACGACGGCCACTCGGCAGGCCACGTCGATCTCGATCTCCCGCATCCGGTCGAGGCTGATCACGAGCCCGCCCTCGACGGCCGACGAGCCACCCGAGAGCCCGCTCCCGGCTCCCCGGGGGACGACGGCCACCTTGTGCTCGGCGGCCCAGCGCACGGCGGTCTGCACGTCCTCCGCGGTGCGCGCGCGTACGACGGCCATGGGGACCCCGGCGTCCGGGTCGCGGCTCCAGTCGAACCGGTACTGCTCCAGTGCCTCCGGGTCGGTGAGGACGGTCCCGTCGCCCAGCGAGTCCCGGAGCTCATCGAGGTGCGGGTGGGCCATGCCCCCACCCAACCACCCCGCTACGGTTCCGGCCATGGCCGCGGACGACCCCGATCAGCAGCACACGCACGCAAGCGGGTGCACGCCTTCGGGGACGACGCGCTCGGCGATCACGACGCCGTCGGACTGGCCGGGGAGATCCGCGCCGGGCGCGTCTCGCGGCGCGAGGCGGTCGAGGCGGCGATCGCGCGGACCCAGGAGCTGGACACCGTGCTGCGCGGGCTGGCCTGCGACCGGTTCGCCGACGCGGTGGCGGAGTCCGGCGCGACGCAGGACGGCTACTTCGCGGGCGTGCCCAGCTTCGTGAAGGACAACAGCGACGTCGCCGGGCTGCCGACCCAGCAGGGCACCCGCAGCTACGAGGCCCGCCCCGCCAAGACGGACGGCGACTTCGCCAGGATGTTCTCCCTGGTCGGCGCCACCGTGCTCGGCAAGACCCGTCTCTCGGAGTACGGCTTCAGCCCCAGCGCGGAGTTCCGGTTCGAGGAGCCGGTGCGCAACCCGTGGCACACCGCTCACACCTCGGGGGCCTCGTCGGCAGGGTCGGCCGCGTTCGTGGCGGCCGGCGCCGTCCCTATCGCCCACGCGAACGACGGCGGCGGATCCATCCGCATCCCTGCTGCGTGCTGCGGGCTGGTGGGCATCAAGCCGACCCGCGGGCGGACCCCGAGCGACAAGGGCAACCGGGAGATGCCGGTCCGGATCGTGCACGACGGTGTCGTCACCCGCTCCGTCCGCGACACCGCCGCCTTCCTGCGCGAGAGCGAGCGTGCCTACCGAGACCTCGAGCTGCCTCCGATCGGCGACGTCACCGGTCCGGGCAAGAAGCGGCTCCGGGTCGCGCTGATCATGGACTCGATGGGTGGCCGGGTGACCGACGACGAGACCCGGGCGACCGTGCGGTCCACCGCCGACCTGCTCGAGGACCTCGGCCACACAGTCCTCGAGGTGCCGCTCCCGGACGTGGGCACCTTCGCCGAGGACTTCCTCCTCTACTGGTCCAGCCTGGCGCTGTTCCTGACCCGCACCGGGAAGCTCACCTTCAACCGCACCTACGACCGCAGCCGCAACGACAACCTCACCCTGGGGCTGGCTGCCCACGCGGCACGCAACGCCTGGAGGCTCCCGGCGGCGATCGCCCGGCTGCAGCGCTCGCACCGGATCACCGAGCAGCTCTACGCCTCGCACGACGTCGTCCTGACGCCGGTGCTCTCGCTGACCACTCCCGAGATCGGCTGGCTGGACCCCCAGCAGCCCTACGAGACGGTGATCGGCCGGATCCTGGAGTGGATCGCCTTCACCCCGATCCAGAACGCGACGGGCGACCCCGCGATCTCGCTGCCGATGGGCAGCACCTCGACCGGGCTTGCCGATCGGCGTCCAGCTGGCCGCGGCTCGTGGGTACGACCGCCGCCTCGTCGAGGTCGCCTACGAGCTGGAGCAGGCCCGGCCCTTCGCCCGGATCCAGGGCTGATGCCGGCCACGCGGCGCGCGGTCCTGCTCGGCGCTGCGCTCACCGTCGGAGCGGGCTGCGGCTCGCCCCTGCACCACGGGCCGCCGGACATGGTCACCGGGTCCTTCCGCTCGCACGCCCGCCGCGGTCGTCGTACGGGATGGGCGGTGTCGTACCCACCGGGCGGTGGTCGCGACCTCCCTGTCCTGGTGGTGCTGCACGGGCTGGGCAACGACCACGCGACCACGATGGGGACCCTCGGGCTGGACGACTTCCAGGCCGACCTGTCCCACCATGGGCTGCCGCCGTTCGCGATCGCCTCGGTGGACGGCGGTACCACGTACTGGCACCGCCGGCCCGGGGGCGAGGACGCCGGGGCGATGGTGCTCCACGAGTTCCTGCCGCTGCTGCTCTGGCTGCCGGGGTCAGAGGCCTCGCGGTCCGGCTTCGCCGACGCCGCCGAGTACGCGCGCTACAGCGTGATGGACCGGCAGCGCGACCTCGACGGCGTCCCGGTGCGCATCGACTGCGGCACGGGGGACCCGTTCTACCCGGCGACCCGGACCTACGTGGCCGGCTTCCCCCGGAGTCACCGGCCGCAGGTCGACTACGGGCCGGGCGGCCACCAGATGAGCTACTGGCGCAGGATGGCGCCGGCGCAGCTCCGGTTCGTCGGCCGGCACCTCGCCGCCTGAGCGCGTCCGCTACCGGGGGACGACGAGGAGTGCCTGGGCCGAGCGGGCGACGAGTCCCTGCTCGTCGTACACCTCGGAGGCGGCGACGCCGACCGACCCGGTGCCGATCGAGGTGGTGGCGTCGAGGCACACCCAGTCGCCGACCACCGGGCGCAGCAGGTGCACGGTCAGCTCGGTGTTCATGAAGGTCCACCGCTCCGTGTCGAGCGCGGCGGAGGCGCCGGAGGCGGAGTCGACGCAGCACAGCAGGCGCTGGACCGGGGACATCGTCTCGCCGGGCACGAGCGGGATCCGTGGCCGCATCCAGACCGTGGCCGGCCCGGGCCTGGTGACGGCTCCCTCGATCCACAACCACTCCATCGCGTCGAGGTAGCCGCGTGCCCAGGACGCCGGAGGCTCCTCGAGGTGGCCGTCGGCCGGTCCGTGGGGGAGCGGGTCACCGAGGGCGCCGGGCCCGACGCCCTCGGGGAACGTCCAGGCCTGCGCGCGGGCGAGCACCCGCCCGGAGGTGTCCGCCAGCTCCGCCTGGCGCAGGGAGACCGTCCGCCCCGGGCGCAGGACGGCCGCGCTGACGGTGAGGTCGCCGACCGGCACCGGACCGAGCAGGTCCATCGTGAACCGGCCGATCACCCGGGCGGCGCCCTCGTCGAGGGCCTCGATGGCGCGTGCCAGCAGGGCGGCAGGTGGACCCCCGTGCTGGGCGGCGTCACTCCAGGGGCCGGCGGTCGCCGCGGTGGCGCGGTACCGGCCCTCTCCGAGCGGCTCGTAGAAGGTGTCGGCGACGGGGCTCACCCCACGATCATCGCGGTGGGGCGGGAGGTGCTGTCAAAGCCGTCCGGGAGCCCCCGGACGGGCGTCCGCCGAGTTAGGGATGCGCGGCGGGCCTGTGTATTCTGCTCGCTGGCCCTGCGCAGGACGACTTGGGCTGCGCCCCTTTAGCTCAGACGGCAGAGCGTCTCCATGGTAAGGAGAAGGTCTACGGTTCGATTCCGTAAAGGGGCTCTGGAAGGGGACGCCGCAAGGCGCCGCTTCCTGACGGGAATGGCCGCGAAGCGCTGGTCGTTGCCTGAGGCGGGGTAGCTCAGCTGGTTAGAGCGCACGACTCATAATCGTGAGGTCGCGGGATCGAGTCCCGCCCCCGCTACTCCACATCGCAGGACAACAGCTGCAAGCAGGGAAGAAGGCACGAAAGTGGCCAGCAAGAGCTCCGACGTCCGCCCCAAGATCACGATGGCGTGCGTGGTCTGCAAGGAACGCAACTACATCACCAAGAAGAACCGCCGCAACGACCCGGACCGGATGGAGCTGAAGAAGTTCTGCCCGCGCTGCCGCACGCACACCGAGCACCGCGAGACGCGCTGAGCGGCACCGCTCCGAGGCTTGCCGACCTGACCACCACCCGGCTCGGCGGCCCAGCAGGTGAGCTCGTCGAGGCCCACGACGAGGCCACCCTGGTCGAGGCCGTCGCCTCGGCCGACGCCGACGGCATCCCGGTCCTGGTGGTCGGTGGCGGCAGCAACCTGGTCGTGGCCGACGAGGGCTTCCCCGGTCGAGTGGTGCTCGTCCGCAACGCCGGCCTACGGGTCGAGACGGACACCTGCGGAGGGGCGTACGTCGAGGTCGGTGCCGGCCACGACTGGGACGAGCTGGTCGCGGCCGCCGTGGACAACGGCTGGACCGGCATCGAGGCGCTCTCGGGCATCCCCGGGACGGCCGGCGCCACGCCGATCCAGAACGTCGGTGCCTACGGCCAGGAGGTCGCCCAGACCGTGGCGCGAGTGCGCACCTGGGACCGCAAGCTCCGTGGCATCCGCACCTGGTCTGCCGACGAGTGCGGCTTCGGCTACCGCACCAGCCGGTTCAAGAAGGACCCCGGCCGCTTCGTCGTCCTCGACACGACCTTCCAGCTCCCGCTCGGGGACCTCGGGAGCCCGGTCCGGTACGCCGAGCTGGCGACCGCGCTCGGTGTGGAGATCGGCCAGCGGGCCCCCGCCGCGGAGGTCCGCGAGGCCGTCCTGGGGCTACGTCGACGCAAGGGCATGGTGCTCGACCCCGAGGACCACGACACGTGGAGCACGGGCTCGTTCTTCACCAACCCGGTCGTCGCGCCGGACGTCGTACCCCCCGGGGCGCCGACCTGGCCGCAGCCTGGTGAGGCCCCGGCGGTCAAGGTCAGCGCGGCCTGGCTGATCGAGCAGGCGGGCTTCGCCAAGGGCTACGGCAACGACAGGGTGCGGCTCTCCACCAAGCACACCCTCGCCGTGACCAACCGCGGTGGCGCCACCACCGCCGATCTCGTCGACCTCGCCCGCGAGGTCCGCGACGGGGTCCGGGAGCGCTTCGGCGTCGACCTGGTCAACGAGCCCGTGCTGGTCGGCTGCACCCTCTGACCTCGGGTCCCTGAGGAAGGACGAAGTCCTGGCTCGAAGGGTCAGGCGTTGGTCCCCGAGTCGAAGCCACCGCTGCTGGAACCGGCCGCGACCAGGATCACGAACAGGATCACCGCCACCACGGCCAGGAACAGCAGGATGGTGCCGACGATGCCGGTCACCATGCCGGTCCGCGCCTGCGACTCCCCGCCGAGCCGGCCCTGCGAGGCCTGGATCTCCTTCAGCGAGTTGCGCCCCAGCGCCCAGGCGAAGGGGGAGAGGAACAGGGTCAGCCCGCACAGGAAGATCCCGACCAGCCCGACGATGCCGAGCACCATCGAGGTGGTCGCCTGCGGGTGGTTCGGTGCCGGTGGCGTGAAGGCCCCGTACGGTCCGTAGCCCTGCGGCGGCGGAGGCTGCTGCCCGTACGGCGCAGCGTAGGGCTGCCCGTACTGCTGGCCGTACTGCTGGCCGTACTGGCCGGGCTGGGCGGGCTGCTGGACGTAGGGCTGCCCGTACTGCTGCCCGTACTGGGCGGGCTGCTGCTCGTAGGCGGGTTGATCTGGTCCCGGCCCGGCCGCCGGCTGCGCCGAGGTGGGGTTGAACACCGGGCCGGGCGCCGCCGGGGTGATCGGAGCGGTGTACTCGGTTCCCTGCTGATCGACCTGAAAGTCCCCCTGGGAATCGACCTGGGGCTCGCCCTGCTGCTCCTGCTCCCGCGCCTGCTCGGCCGCCTGCTGCTCCCAGTAGCCAGGGTGGTCGGCCGGGTCGGGCGGGGGATTCTCGGCGTTCTCGGGAGGCTCCCCCGGATAGCTGCTCATGGCTCCATTGTCCCCAACCAGTCGTCGACCTCGCCGAGCCAGGTCTGCTTGTCCTGCTCGGGGGCCCGTGAAGCGCGGATCGAGGACCTGGCCAGGTCGGCGAGCTGGACGTCGCTCAGCTCGTGCGCCGCGCGCATGGTGGCGTACTGGCCGGCCAGCCGCGAGCCGAACAGCAGCGGGTCGTCCGCGCCCAGCGCGATGCTGGCGCCGGCCGCGATCAGGTCGGGTAGCGGCACCGAGGTCGGGTCGGAGTAGACCCCGAGCGCGACGTTCGAGATCGGGCAGACCTCGAGCGTGATCCCGCGGCGCACGACGAGGTCGAGCAGGTCGGGGTCCTCCACCGACCGGACCCCGTGCCCGAGCCGATCCGCGTGCAGCTCCTCGACGCACACCCGGATGTGGTCGGGTCCGGCCAGCTCGCCGCCGTGCGGCACCAGCAGCAGCCCGGCGCGCTCCGCGATGCGGAACGCCGGGGCGAAGTCCCGGGTGGTGCCACGACGCTCGTCGTTGGAGAGCCCGAAGCCGACGACACCCCGGTCGACGTACTGCGCGGCCAGGCGCGCCAGGGTGCGGGCGTCCATCGGGTGCCGGATCCGGTTGGCGGCGATCACCACGGCCATCCCGATGCCGACCTCGCGCGAGGCCTGGTCGACGGCGTCGAGGACCAGGTCGGTGAAGGCGGTGATGCCGCCGAACTTGGCCGCGTAGCCGCTGGGGTCGACCTGGATCTCCAGCCAGCGGCCGCCGTCGCGCTTGTCGTCCTCGGCCGCCTCACGCACCAGACGTCGTACGTCCTCCTCGGTGCGCAGCACCGATCGGGCCACGTCGTAGAGCCGCTGGAACCGGAACCAGCCCTTCTCGTCCGCGGCGGAGAGGACGGGCGGCCAGTCCTCGGTGAGCGCCTCCGGGCAGGTGGTGCCCGTCGCGCTCGGCCAGCTCCAGCAGGGTGCCGTGGCGCATCGAGCCGGTGAAGTGAAGATGGAGATGCGCTTTGGGAAGCTCTTCGAGCGACCTCCGGTCCCCGCTCACGCGCGACTAGCCGGCCAGCTTCTCGGCGGCGGCGAGCAGGGCGCAGGTGGCCACCGCCTCCATCGCCGCGCTCACCTCCGCGAGCTCGGGGAAGGTCGGGGCCAGCCGGATGTTGCGGTCCCGCGGGTCCCGTCCGTAGGGGTACGACGACCCGGCCGGTGTCAGCGCCACGCCCGCCTCCTTGGCCAGCTCGATGACCCGCGACGCGGTGCCGTCGAGCACGTCGAGGTTGACGAAGTAGCCGCCGGTGGGGTTGGTCCAGGTCGCGACGTCGAGTCCGCCGAGGCGCTCGTCGAGGACACGCTGCACCTCGGCGAACTTGGGGGCGATGATCTCTCGGTGCAGGGCCATCTGGTCGCGCACGCCCTGTGGTGAGCCGAAGAACTGCGCGTGCCGGAGCTGGTTGAGCTTGTCGGGCCCGATCGCACCCTTGCCGAGGTGGCCGGTGTACCACTTCACGGTCTCCACGGAGCCGGCCAGGAAGCCGACGCCGGCGCCGGCGTAGGTGATCTTGGAGGTGGAGGCGAACATGATCGGTCGGTGCGGGTGGCCGGCCGCCGAGGCGAGGCTGAGCACGTCAGCGCTCTTGGCCTCGTCCTGGGTGAGGTGGTGGAACGCGTAGGCGTTGTCCCACAGGATCTTGAAGTCCGGCGCGGCGGTCTGCATCGACGCCAGCCGCTCGGCCACCTCCTGCGAGACCACCGAGCCGCTCGGGTTGGCGTAGGTCGGCACCACCCAGATGCCCTTGACGCTGGGGTCGCTCCCGGCCAGCTCGGCCACCGCGTCGACGTCGGGGCCGTCCTCGTGCATCGGCACGGTCACCATCTCGATGCCGAACCAGTCGGTGAGGGTGAAGTGGCGGTCGTAGCCGGGAACGGGGCAGATGAAGGTGACCTTCTCCTCCTGGCCCCAGGGGCGCTCGCCGTCCACGGCGCCCTTGAGCCAGAGGTCGGTGAGCACCTCGCGCATCATCACCAGGCTGGAGTTGTTGCCGGCCACGACCTGCTCCGGCTCGACCCAGAGCAGCTCGGCGAACATCTCGCGGAGCTCGCGGATGCCTTCGAGCCCGCCGTAGTTGCGCACGTCGACACCGGCGCTGTCGCGGACGTCCTTGGGCAGGGTGAGCAGCCCGTCGGAGAGGTCGAGCTGGGCGGTCGAGGGCTTGCCGCGGGTGAGGTCGAGCTTCAGGCCGCGGTCCAACAGCTCGTCGTAGGCGGCACGTTGCTCGGCCAGGAAGGCCGCGACCTCCTCCGGCGTACGCTCGCTGAGGGGTTGGGTCTGGGGACTCTGCGCGTTCACGGGCCCATGCTGACAGAGCCGCGCCGTCGGTTCGACTTTGCGCAGACCGCCCCCGTAGACTCCTGATTTGGTGTCCCCGGCCAGTGTTTCGGCCTGCCCGGAGTACGCCGTAGGGCACTAGCTCAACTGGCAGAGCATCGGTCTCCAAAACCGAAGGTTGGGGGTTCAAGTCCCTCGTGCCCTGCGAGAGTGGAGTCCCAGAGCAAGCCCAGAACGAGCCCAGAACGAGCACAGCCCGAGAGCACAGGAAGGAAGATCGTGGCGGAGAAGCAGACGGTCCGGCCGAGCCGGCCGCGTGAGCGCACCAGCCCTGCCACGTTCTACCGACAGGTGATCGCCGAGCTCCGCAAGGTGGTGTGGCCGACCCAGGAGCAGCTGGTCACCTACTTCCTGGTGGTGCTGGTGTTCGTGCTCGTGATGATCGCCTACGTGTCGGTGCTGGACCTCGGCTTCGGCAAGGGCGTCTTCTGGCTCTTCGGCGGCAAGAAGTAAGGCGTTGAGCCCGGTGGGCCCAACGAATTCGAAGTGAAGGAATCACTGATTCATCGTGTCTGAGCAGTACGACGAGCAGTCGGTCGAGCAGTCCGCCGACACCGTCCTGACCGACCCCGAGACCGGCGAGACGGTCAGCGTCCCGCCCACCACAGAGCAGGTCGCAGACGGTCCCGGAGGTCGCCGAGGTCACCGAGGTCACCGAGACCGAGGAGCCGGCCGACGTCGAGGAGATCGGGTCGACCGACCCCGAGGAGCCGGTCGACCTCGACGCCAGCGAGCAGGCGGAGGAGCCGACCGAGGTCTCGGTCGACGAGCCCGCCGACCCGATGGAGGAGTTCCGTGCCGCGCTCCGCGAGAAGGAGGGCGACTGGTTCGTCGTGCACACCTACTCCGGCATGGAGAACCGGGTGAAGGCCAACCTGGAGAACCGGATCACCTCGCTGAACATGGAGCCGTTCATCCACGAGGTCGTCGTACCCACCGAAGAGGTCGCCGAGATCAAGAACGGCCAGCGCAAGCTGGTCAAGCGCACCGTGCTCCCGGGCTACGTCCTGGTGCGGATGGACCTGACCGACGAGTCCTGGTCCGCCGTGCGCCACACGCCGTCGGTGACCGGTTTCGTCGGGCACAGCCACCAGCCGGTGCCGCTGAGCCTGGACGAGGTCGAGAACATGCTCGGCCCCGCCGTCCAGGCGCAGGCCGAGGCCGCCGCGGCGTCCGACTCCGGCAGCGGTGGCGGTGGCGGTGGCACGCAGGCCTCGCGCCAGCAGGTCGCGGTCTCCGACTTCGAGGTCTCCGACTCGGTCATGGTCGTCGACGGCCCGTTCGCCACGCTGCACGCGACCATCACCGAGATCAACGTCGAGGCCCAGCGGGTCAAGGCCCTGGTCGAGATCTTCGGCCGCGAGACCCCGGTCGAGCTGAGCTTCACCCAAATTCAAAAGGTCTGAAAAACCGCAACACACATGTGGCAGGGGCACCAGCCCCGTCATGACCACGAGAGAGAGATAGAAGGAAATGCCTCCCAAGAAGAAGGTCGCTGCACTCGTCAAGGTGCAGCTCCAGGCTGGTGCGGCCACGCCCGCGCCGCCCGTCGGTACCGCCCTGGGTCCCCACGGCGTCAACATCATGGACTTCTGCAAGGCCTACAACGCCCAGACCGAGGCCATGCGCGGAAACGTCATCCCCGTCGAGATCACCATCTACGAGGACCGGTCGTTCACGTTCATCACCAAGACGCCCCCCGCCGCCGAGCTGATCAAGAAGGCTGCCGGCGTCGCCAAGGGCTCCGGTGTCCCGCAGAAGGACAAGGTCGGCAAGCTGACCAAGGACCAGGTGCGCGAGATCGCCACCACCAAGCTGCCCGACCTGAACGCCAACGACATCGACGCGGCGATGAAGATCGTCGAGGGCACCGCCCGCTCGATGGGCATCAACACCGACTGACGCACCCGTGGTCGAGCGAAGTCGAGACCACCCTCAGCTGAGCCTGCCGGACACACACCACTAGTGGCAGGACCGCGCTGGTCCACCTAGACCACGACTTTCGAAGAAGAGGGAAGAACATGCAGCGCAGCAAGACCTACCGTGCGACCGCGGAGAGCTTCGACCAGGACGAGCTCCACGCCCCGCTGGCCGCGATCAAGATCGCCAAGGGCGGCGCCAAGAAGAAGTTCGACGAGACCGTCGACGTGGCGATGCGACTCGGCGTCGACCCCCGCAAGGCCGACCAGATGGTGCGCGGCACCGTCAACCTGCCCCACGGGACCGGCAAGACCGCCCGCGTGCTCGTCTTCGCCAACGGCGACAAGGCGGACGCGGCCCGAGAGGCGGGCGCCGACATCGTCGGCGGTGACGACCTGATCGAGAAGGTCAACGGCGGCTGGATCGACTTCGACGCCGTCGTGGCCACTCCCGACATGATGGGCAAGGTCGGCCGCCTCGGACGCGTCCTGGGCCCCCGCGGCCTGATGCCGAACCCGAAGACCGGCACGGTCACGCCCGACGTGGCCAAGGCGGTCTCCGACATCAAGGGCGGCAAGATCGAGTTCCGCGTCGACCGGCACGCCAACCTGCACTTCATCATCGGCAAGTCCTCCTTCTCCGAGCAGCAGCTGGCCGAGAACTACGCCGCCGCCCTCGAGGAGGTGCTCCGGCTGAAGCCGGCCAGCTCCAAGGGCCGCTACCTCCGCAAGGTCACCCTCTCCACGACGATGGGCCCCGGCGTCCAGGTCGACCCGAACCGCACCAAGAACGTCGCGGTCGAGGACGACGCCCAGTAGCTCGCCGAGCGGGGGATTGCTGCACGCTCAGACGGTCCGAGCGGGGGTTTCATGCACACCTGGTGTGCAGGGAATCCCCGCTCGGCGTCTCCCGGCGTACATCTACCCCCCGCTCGCCGGATTTGGTGGGGAGCCGGGGCGGCCCCGTAGAGTTGCCCGCTGAAGCCAAAGACCGCCGGCCGGTCATCGCGCTCCCCGAGCGAGGTGTCCCGAAGGTTCGTGAGAGCGGACGACCTGCGTAGGTGCCACGAGTGAGCGATCCGGTGTCTCCGGTCGCCTGACGCCCTGGGTGCCTGCACCAGGGCGTTTCTTCTTTCCGGGTCCGAGGCCCGGGTCGGACGAGCCCGTCCGCCCACCACGAGCTGGAAGGAGACCCATGGCGCGGCCAGACAAGGAAGCAGCCGTCGCGGAGATCGTCGACTCGTTCAACGACTCCGCTGGTGCTGTGCTGACCGAGTACCGCGGTCTCACCGTGAAGCAGCTGCAGGACCTGCGGCGAGCCCTCGGCGAGAACGCCAACTACGCCGTGGTCAAGAACACGCTGACCAAGATCGCCGCCAAGCAGGCAGGCGTCGACGGTTTCGACGACCTGCTCACCGGCCCGACCGCGATCGCCTTCATCTCGGGCGACGTCGTCGAAGCGGCCAAGGGTCTGCGTGACTTTGCCAAGGCCAACCCCGCCCTCGTCATCAAGGGCGGCTACGTCGACGGTGCCTCGATGGGTGCCTCCGAGATCGCCAAGCTGGCCGATCTGGAGTCCCGTGAGGTTCTCCTGGGCAAGCTGGCGGGCGCGATGCTCGCCTCGCTGAGCCAGGCCGTCTACCTGCTCAACGCCCCGCTCGCACAGGTTGCCCGCCTCACCGGCGCCCTGCAGGCGAAGGCGGAGCAGGACCCCTCGATCCTCGCTGGAGGCGCCGGCACCCCGGCCGCCGAGGCCGAGGACACCCCCGGGGACAGCCCCGAGGACAGCCCCGGGGACAGCACCGAGGACAACGCTGCGGACGAGGCACCCGCCGAGCCCGCAGCCGAGGCAGCCCCCGAGGCAGCCGAGAGCACCGACGCCTGACCCACACCCCGCCGTGCCCCGACGGGGTGCAGCACCAACCGCAGTACTGACTAGAAGGGAAGCGCCACCATGGCGAAGCTCAACACCGACGAGCTGCTGGACGCCTTCAAGGAGATGACCCTCCTGGAGCTCAGCGAGTTCGTGAAGCAGTTCGAGGACACCTTCGGCGTGACCGCGGCCGCCCCGGTCGCCGTCGCGGCCGCCCCCTCCGCCGGCGGTGCCGGCGCGGCGACCGAAGAGGCAGCCGAGCAGGACGAGTTCGACGTCATCCTCGAGGCAGCCGGCGAGAAGAAGATCAACGTGATCAAGGAGGTGCGCGCCCTGACCAGCCTCGGGCTGAAGGAGGCCAAGGACCTCGTCGAGGCCGCGCCGAAGGCCGTGCTGGAGAAGGTCACCAAGGAGGCCGCGGAGAAGGCCAAGGAGTCCCTCGAGGGCGCCGGTGCCTCCGTCTCGCTGAAGTGACACCCGCCTGACCAGCGTCAACGCAGATCCGGGCCGCCCGGGACACCACGTCCCGGGCGGCCTGGTGCTGTCCGGTACGGTCCACCGAGCATTAGTGAACAGTCGTACTATTTCGTGAGACGCCGGGCGGTCGACGGTGACGGGGCGCACACTCCTGCCGTAACTTAGCCTTGGCCTACTCGTTGGTACGCGTGGGTGGGGAGACCCACGTGTACGACGCTGGCCGGACCCCGGCCAGGACGGCCGGTCGGCGCTCATCCAGGTACGAACCAGCAGGCGAGCCAGGCTGCACCCGAGGGAGAGGAAGCTCGATGGGCGTAGAGATCGAGATCAAGGATCTGACCAAGAGCTTCGGCAAGCAGCTGATCTGGGGCGACGTCACGCTGACCATCCCCGCCGGTGAGATCTGCGTGATGCTGGGCCCCTCCGGCACCGGCAAGTCGGTGCTGCTGAAGACCATCATCGGCCTGCTCAAGCCCGACAAGGGCAGCGTGGTCATCGAGGGCGTCGACATCGCCTCGTGCCCGGAGAAGGACCTCTACGAGATCCGCAAGCTGTTCGGCGTGCTGTTCCAGGACGGCGCGATGTTCGGCTCGATGAACCTCTACGACAACATCGCCTTCCCGCTGCGCGAGCACACCAAGAAGTCGGAGTCCGAGATCCGCGACATCGTCATGGAGAAGCTCGACCTCACCGGTCTCCTCGGCACCGAGGACAAGCTTCCCGGCGAGATCTCCGGCGGGATGCGCAAGCGCGCCGGCCTGGCCCGTGCGCTGGTGCTCGACCCGGAGATCGTGCTCTTCGACGAGCCCGACTCCGGCCTGGACCCGGTGCGCACCTCGTTCCTGAACCAGCTGATCGTCGACCTGAACGCCCAGATCGACGCGACGTTCCTGATCGTCACCCACGACATCAACACCGCCCGGACGGTGCCGGACAACATCGGCCTGCTCTACCACAAGCACCTCGCCATGTTCGGTCCCCGCGAGATGCTGCTGTCCTCCGAGGAGCCGGTGGTGCGCCAGTTCCTCAACGCCCAGCGCGTCGGCCCGATCGGCATGTCGGAGGAGAAGGACGCCGACGAGCTCGAGGCCGAGAAGGACATGGACCTGCCCCCGCTGCCGCCCATCCCCTTGCAGATCGAGCCGTCCAACGGACAGCCGCGACGCAGCCAGCGTGATCCCGGCGCCTGGTGCAAGGAGAACGGCATCGAGCCTCCTCCCGGTTCGTTCGAGGAGAACATGAACATGACCACCGGCGCGTGAGCCGCTGATGGCTTCGCTCACCGCCAGCCGGGTCCTGCAACCGATCGGGACAGCCGGGAAGCTTTTCGCGTTCGGGCTCGACGTGGCCCGCAACCTGTTCAAGCGACCCTTCCAGACCCGCGAGTTCATCCAGCAGGGCTGGTTCATCGCCTCGGTCACGATCGTGCCGACCGCGCTCGTCGCGATCCCGTTCGGCGCGGTCATCGCCCTCCAGGTCGGCGGCCTGATCAAGCAGTTCGGCGCGCAGTCGTTCACCGGGTCCGCCTCGGTGCTGGCGGTCGTGCAGCAGGCCGGCCCGATCGCCACGGCGCTGCTGATCGCCGGAGCAGGTGGCTCGGCGATCGCTGCCGACCTCGGCGCCCGGAAGATCCGCGAAGAGCTCGACGCGATGATGGTGCTCGGCATCGACCCGATCCAGCGCCTCGTCGTACCCCGCGTGCTGGCCTGCATGATGGTCTCGGTCTTCCTCAACGGCCTGGTCAGCGTCGTCGGCGTCGCCGGTGGCTACTTCTTCAACGTGGTGCTCCAGCAGGGCACGCCCGGTGCCTACATCGCGAGCTTCACCGCCCTCGCGCAGCTCCCCGACCTGTGGATCGGCCTGATCAAGGCGCTGATCTTCGGCCTGATCGCCGCGATCGTGGCCTCCTACAAGGGCGTCAACGCCGGTGGCGGCCCCAAGGGCGTCGGTGACGCGGTCAACGAGTCGGTGGTGATCACCTTCCTGCTGCTCTTCGTCGTGAACCTGATCCTCAGCGCCATCTACCTCCAACTCATCCCACCGAAGACGGGCTGAGGGCATGGTCGATCTCAAGCAGACCTACCAGAAGCCGCTCTCGGCGCTGGACACGATGGGCGAGGAGCTCGCCTTCTACCTGCGTGCCCTGAGGGCGACGCCGCGCTCGGTCACCCGCTACCCCAAGGAGATCCTGCGGCTGCTCGCCGAGGTGACGCTCGGGTCGGGCGCACTGGCCGTGATCGGCGGCACCGTCGGGGTGATCACGGCGATGACGTTCTTCACCGGCGCCCAGGTCGGTCTCTCCGGGTACGCCGCCCTCAACCAGATCGGCACCGCGGCCTTCTCCGGCTTCGTCTCGGCGTACTTCAACACCCGTGAGATCGCCCCGCTCGTCGCCGGCATCGCGCTCGCCGCGACCGTGGGTTGCGGCTTCACCGCACAGCTCGGCGCGATGCGCATCTCCGAGGAGGTCGACGCCCTCGAGGTGATGGCGGTCCCCTCGATGCCGTTCCTGGTCACCACCCGGATCGTGGCCGGCCTGGTCGCGATCGTCCCGCTCTACGTGATCGGGCTGCTGTCCTCCTACCTCGCGACCCGGTTGACCGTCACCCTCTTCTACGGGCAGAGCTCTGGCACCTACGACCACTACTTCAACGAGTTCCTGCCACCCGGTGACGTGCTCTGGTCATTCGGCAAGGTCCTCGTCTTCTCCGTCGTGGTGATCCTGATCCACTGCTACCACGGCTACACCGCCAGCGGCGGTCCCGCGGGTGTGGGCGTCGCGGTGGGCCGCGCCGTGCGTACCTCGATCGTGGCCGTCAACGTCATCGACCTGTTCCTGTCCATGGCCATCTGGGGCTCCACGACCACGGTCAGGCTGGCAGGCTGACCCGTGGGCAAGATCCTCGCGAACCACCGACTTCTCGGCGTGCTGTTCATCGGCATGCTGGCCCTGGGCGTGTGGCTGGTCAACGGAGTGTTCACCCAGAAGTTCATCTCCTTCGACAACGTCAGCCTGAAGACCCAGACGATCGGTCTCCAGCTGCCCGAGAAGGCCGACGTGAAGGTGCGCGGCGTGATCGTCGGGCAGGTCAACAAGATCGACTCCCAGGGCAAGGGCGCCACCCTGACGCTGGGGATCAGGCCGGACAAGATCAAGGAGATCCCGGCCAACGTCACCGCCGCGATCCTGCCCAAGACCCTCTTCGGTGAGAAGTACATCGACCTGCAGATCCCCAAGGACCCCTCCTCGAGCGCCCTGAAGGCCGGCGACTCGATCGACCAGACCAAGCTGCCCATCGAGGTGGAGAAGGTCCTCAACGACTTCTACCCGTTGCTGCGCACGGTCCAGCCCGCCGAGCTGAACTACACGCTCAACGCCCTCGCCACCGCCCTGGAGGGCCGGGGCAACAAGCTCGGCGAGAGCCTGGACACCCTCGACGGCTACCTGAAGCGGATGAACCCGCAGCTCCCGGCGCTGATCACCGACATCAAGCTCCTCGCGAAGGTGACCGACACCTACGCCGACGTCACCCCGGCGCTGGCCGCGACCCTGCGCAACACCGTCAAGACCGGCAACACGCTGCGCTCGAAGGAGGCGAACCTCAAGGCCTTCCTGGTCCAGAGCACCGCGTTCTCCGACACCGCCACCGGTTTCCTCAACGACAACGGCGACAACCTGATCCGCCTCGGCAAGCTCGGCGCGCCGATCCTGGCCCTGCTCTCGCGCTACTCCCCGGAGTTCCCCTGCCTCCTGGACGGCATCGTCCGGCAGGCCCCCATGCTCGGCCAGACCTTCCGCGGATTCATCTTCCACATCAACCTGCGCACCCTGAAGCAGCAGCCGCGCGGCTACACCGCGGGTGACCGGCAGGTCTACGGCGCCGACAACGGCCCGAACTGCGCCCACCTGCCCAACCCGCCCGTCCCGTACTACCCCAAGGCCGGCCAGTTCCCGAACCTCGATGACGGCGTCAACGGGATCGGCAAGGGTGACAACCAGCGCACCGCCACCGGGTTCGGTGTCCGCCGGCCCGCAACGAGCGGCACCGCCATGAGCAGCTCCGTCGCCGGCTTCGCCGGGCAGAAGGCGCTGGTCAACTCGCTCACCGCTCCCGTGCTCGGCGTCCCGGTCAGCCAGATGTCCGACGTCGCGACCCTCCTGTTCGCCCCGGTCCTCTCGGGCTCGGAGGTGAGCGTCCAGTGAGCATCCTGGACAAGAAGACCCGCGGCGACTTCGTCAAGCTGGTGATCTTCATCGTCGTCACCACCATGGCCACCGGTGTCCTGGTGGTGCTGATCGGCAACCTCACCTTCCAGTCCTCCCGCGACTACCAGGCGGTCTTCGCCGATGCCACCGGCGTGGTCAAGGGCGACGACATCCGCATCGCCGGCGTCAAGGTCGGCAGCGTGAAGAAGGTCGAGATCCTCGACCGGACCAAGGCGAAGGTCTACTTCAACGTCGCCGACAGCTCGATCGTGACCCGCAGCTCGACGGCCACCATCCGCTACCGGAACCTGGTCGGACAGCGCTACATCTCGATGACCCAGGGCGTCGGCAACCTCGATCGGATGCCGGCCGGCTCCACGATCCCGATCAGCCGCACCCAGCCGGCGCTCGACCTCACGGTGCTGTTCAACGGGTTCAAGCCGCTGTTCGCGGCGCTGAGCCCGTCCGACATCAACAAGCTCTCCGCCGAGGTCGTGCAGATCTTCCAGGGCGAGGGCGGCAACCTCAACCAGCTGCTGCAGAGCACCGCCTCGTTGACCAACACCCTCGCCGATCGCGACCAGGTGATCGGGGCGACCATCGACAACCTGAACTCTGTGCTCGGCACGATCGCCGGGCGCGACAAGGAGCTCAGCTCGTTGATCGTGCAGTTCAAGAACTTCATGGCCGGGTTGGTCCAGGACAAGGACGCGATCCTGGGTTCCCTCGACTCCATCTCGGCCCTGGCCAACCAGACCTCGGACCTGACCGTCGGCATCCGGCCCTCGTTGGTCAAGGACGTCAAGAACCTCCGCTCGGTGGCGGGCAACCTGAACCAGGGACGCGCCGAGCTCGACCGCGCGATGCAGATCCTGCCGATCAAGCTCAAGCTGATCGGGCGGACGGCCATCTACGGATCGTTCTTCAACTTCTACCTCTGCCAGTTCCAGGGCAACGTGGTGCTGCCCACCGGTGGCGTCCTGCCCGTCAAGTACGACGTCGGCGGAGCGAGGTGTCACCTCTCGTGAGTACTCCCTTCCGCCAGCGCAACCCGGTCACCATCGGTGCGATCAGCATCGTGGTGCTGTTCGCCCTGATGGCCGTCGCCTTCGAGGCCGGCAACCTCCCGCTGATCGGGGGCGGCGACACCTACCACGCCGAGTTCACCGAGCTCGGCGGCCTGAAGGCCAACGACGAGGTGCGCATCGCCGGCGTCCGCGTCGGCAAGGTGACCGGCATCGAGCTGAAGGACAACAAGGTCGACGTCTCGTTCAAGGTCAAGACCCCCTCGAAGTTCGGCAACCAGACCGAGGCCAACATCAAGGTCAAGACCCTGCTCGGGGCGATGTACCTGTCCCTGGCGCCCAAGGGGTCGGGCCAGCTCGCAAAGGACTCCACGATCCCGGTCTCGCGCACCACGTCGCCGTACGACGTCGTGCAGGCGTTCTCCGGCCTGGCCGACCGCGCCGAGAAGATCAACGTCACCCGGCTGGGCGACTCGCTGGACACGCTGGCGACCCTGACCAGGGACACCCCGGCGGCCTTCCAGGGCACCCTGCGCGGGCTGTCCCGGCTCTCGGCAACGGTGGCGAGCCGCAACCAGCAGATCGGTGAGCTGCTCCAGAACCTGAACAGCGTCTCCGGTGTGCTCGCGGCCCGCGACCAGGACCTCGTCTCGCTGATGAAGAACAGCGACGTCCTGCTGCGCGCGCTGGTCGCCCGCCGGGTCGCCGTGCACACCCTGCTGGTGTCCACCAGCCGGTTCTCCCGGGAGCTGACGCTGCTGGTGCAGCAGACGCGGGGCGACCTCAAGCCCGCGCTGCAGAACCTCCAGGGCGTGGTGAACGTGCTGCTGAAGAACCAGTCGAACCTCGACGAGAGCCTGCGGTTGATGGCGCCCTTCTACCGGGTCTTCGCCAACACGCTGGGCAGCGGTCCGTGGTTCGACACCTGGATCGCAGAACCTCCCGCCGGTGCCGTCGGTAGGTGGCCAGTGAAGATCAAGAGCAAGACCACAACGCTGATCGCGGGCGGCATCGTGCTGGTCGTCCTGGTGGCGGCGTTCCTGGTCTTCAAGCCCGGCGGCGACGAGCGCTACGTGACCGCCGACTTCCCGCGCACCGTCTCGCTCTACCAGGGCTCCGACCTCAAGATCCTCGGTGTCCCCGTGGGCAAGGTCGACAAGGTCACCCCGATCGGCACCAAGGTCCGGGTGCAGATGCACTACGACGCCAAGTACAAGGTCCCCGCCAACGCCAAGGCCGTCGTCGTCTCGCCGTCGATCGTCGGTGACCGCTTCGTGCAGCTCACCCCCGGATACTCCAAGGGCGGCACGCTGGCCGACCACGCCCACCTCGGGCTCGACCGCACGGCCACGCCCCTGGAGCTCGACGAGATCTTCAGCAGCATCAACGACCTCGACAAGGCGCTCGGCCCCGACGCCGCCAACAAGGCGGACGCCGGCGGTGTCGGACCCCTCACCCGCCTGCTCGACTCGACGGCCCGCAACTTCGGCGGCCAGGGAGTGGAGTTCAACAAGACCCTGAAGAACTTCGGCGCCTTCACCAAGACCCTGGCCGACAACAAGGACGCGCTGTTCAGCACGCTCGGCAAGGTCGAGGACTTCACCGGGACCTTGAAGAAGAACGACACGACCGTACGGCGCTTCAACGACTCGCTCGCCCAGGGAGCCAACCTGCTCGCCGGCGAGCGCCAGGACCTGGCAGCGGTGCTGCACGACCTGAGCATCGCGCTGACCCAGGTGCGCAGCTTCGTCAAGGACAACCGTGCCTCGCTGACCAGCAACATCGCCGGCCTGAACCAGATCTCGAAGATCCTGGTGAAGCGGCGCGACGCCCTCGACGAGATCCTCCGGGTCGCACCGGCGGCGCTGAACAACCTCTTCCTGGCGGGCAACGTCAAGGCAGGGCACCCTGGACACCCGCGACAACCTCGGCGAGCTGGTCTCCCAGCTCACCGCCAACCCGGCCAAGATCCTGTGCAGCTTCGTGGCCCAGGCCGACCCGACCGGCGCGGCGTGCAAGTCCATCACCGGCGCGCTGAGCACGTCCTCGCTGCCGCGGCCGCGTCCCTTCGCCAGTGACACCTCGACGACGCCACGCGTGCTCGAGCCCATCGACCGCTCCATGGGCGGACTGCTCGGGAGCACGCGATGAACCTCTCGACGTACGCGCGCTCCCAGACCTGCCGTGTCCTGCTGGGCATGCTGGCCTGCGTGCTCGTGCTCTCCGGGTGCTCGGTCTACGACGCCCCGCTGCCCGGCGGACCGAACACCGGCAAGAACCCGATGAAGGTCACGGTGATGTTCCGTGACGTGCTCGACCTGGTGCCGCAGTCGACGGTCAAGGTCAACGACGTCTCGGTCGGCAAGGTCAGCAAGGTCACCCTGAAGGGCTACGTCGCCAAGGTCACCATCGAGCTGCCGCGCAACGTGGACCTCCCCGACAACGCCACGGCGCTGATCCGGCAGACCAGCCTCCTGGGTGAGAAGTTCGTCGACCTCGAGCAGCCGCGCAACCCGAGCAGCAACAAGCTCTCCAACGGCGACGTGATCGGCCTGGACCGCACCGGTCGCAACCCGGAGGTCGAAGAGGTCCTCGGTGCGCTGGCACTGCTGCTCAACGGCGGCGGTGTCGGTCAGCTCAAGACGATCGCGGCAGAGCTGAACAACGCCTTCGGTGGGCGCGAGAGCGAGGTGCGCTCGGTGCTCGACCAGATCCGCATCTTCACCGGCACCCTGGACGACAACAAGGCCTCGATCGTGGCGGCGCTGGAGAACACCAACCGCCTCGCCGGTGAGCTGCGCAAGCAGACCGGCACCATCAAGGCGACGCTGGACGACGTCCCCGACGCGCTGGCCTCGATCAACCGCCAGCGCGGCGACCTGGTCAAGCTGCTCAAGGCGCTGACCCGGCTCAGCAGCGTCGGTGTCCGGGTGATCCAGGCGTCCAAGGAGTCGACGATCGACAGCCTGCGCGACCTCGCGCCCGTCCTCGACGGGTTCGCCAAGGCCGGGCAGAACTTCCCCAAGTCCTTCCAGGTCTTCCTGACCTACCCCTTCGTCGACGAGGCCGTCGGTCGTGACCCGCAGGTGGCCCGCAACCTGCACATGGGCGACTACACGAACCTCTCGGTCAACCTCGACCTCGACCTGAAGACCCTGAACCTCCCGGCGGGCCCGACGGTCACCCTGCCGGCGCAGGTCTGCACGGCGCTGAACACCGCGCTCGACCAGATCGACAACACCCCGGGGCTGACCCAGGCTCAGAAGGACGCCGTGAAGGCAGCCCTGAAGCAAGGCATCGGCGGCAGCCGGTGCGAGCTGTCGGGCGAGGCGCTGCAGAAGTTCATCGCCGCCATCCTCTACAACGTGCTCGGGCCAACCTGTGCCGGCAACCTGCTGCTCCCGCCGTCTGTCCCGAGTGCCGGCACCGCCATCTGCGGACTGCTGGCCAACCCGACGGCCGCTGCCCACCCTGACCCTCGGAGCCAATCCGCTGGGCGGACTCGGCGGCGGACTCGGCGGCGGTCTGAAGCTGCCGCGGGCCCAGCTGGCGCGCGGCTACCAGGTACCTACGCAGATCGATCCGTTCGGCCTGGCCACCCACGGGCTCGACCCCGGTGTGGGCACGCTGCTGTTCCAGGGGGTGGCAACGGCGAAATGATCACCTCGACCGTCAAGAAGCAGCTGCTCGTCTTCGTCGTCATCACGCTGATCGGCGTGTCCTACGTGGGCGCCCGCTACGCCCAGCTCGACCGCCTGTTCTACGACTCGACGTACACCGTCGCCGCGCACTTCGACGAGTCCGGTGGCATCTACGCCGGCGGCGAGGTGGCTTATCGCGGGGTCGGCATCGGCAAGGTCTCCAGCCTGAAGCTCACCGACAAGGGCGTCGACGTCGAGCTGTCGATCAACAAGAGCCAGGACAAGATCCCGAAGAACTCCCTCGCGCTGGTGGCCAACCGCTCGGCGGTCGGTGAGCAGTTCGTGGACCTGCAGCCACAGAGCGACGGGGGGCCGTACCTGAAGAACGGTTCCTCGATCGCGACGCGCAACACCCAGGTCCCGGTGTCGACGACCGAGATCCTGACCAACCTCGACAACCTGCTCGAGTCGGTGCCCCAGGCCGACCTGCGCACCGTCGTCGCCGAGTCGGGCGCCGCGTTCCACGACGCCGGGCCGAGCCTGGGCCAGATCATCGACACCTCGAGCTCGTTCATCGACGCCGCCGAGGCGAACTTCGACACCACCACGGCACTGATCCGCGACAGCCGCACGGTCCTGCAGACCCAGGTCGACAAGGGCTCCGACATCCGCGCGTTCACCCGCGACCTGGCCCTGTTCAGCGGCACCGTCGCCGCCCACGACAAGGACCTGCGCTCGCTGATCGACAACGGCTCGGCGACCGCGACCGAGCTGCGCACGTTCCTGCAGCAGAACCGGGTCAACCTCGGGTCGCTGATCAACAACCTGGTCACCACCAGCGAGGTCACCGTCAAGCACCTCAAGGGCATCCGCCAGCTGCTGGTGATCTACCCCTACGTGGTGGCCGGCGGCTTCACGGTGGCCAAGAAGAACAAGGACGGCCAGTACGACGCCCAGTTCGGCCTGATCCTGACCCAGGACCCCGCCGTGTGCCACGGCGGCTACCACCCCGGCCAGGTCCGCCCCCCGCAGGAACGCAGCGACAAGCCGATGGACACCACCGCAGGCTGCACCGAGGGCCCCAACTCCAACCCCCGCGGGGCGGAGAAGGCTCCGGACGGCCGGGCCGGCACGGCCTACCGCTCACCGGTGGCCACGTACGATCAGTCGACGGGCAAGGTGATCTGGGGCAAGCCGGCACCCGCACCCAGAATCGCCTACGACGGCGGCGCCCAGCAGCTCTTCGGCGCCGACTCCTGGAAGTGGATGCTCTTCCAGCCGTCGATGGCCGACGACCAGGAGTAGAAAACAGTTTTGTCCTCCGACGAGCTCGGGATCGAAGATCCCGACCAGACGCCAGCGCCTGCCCGACGGGCGGGGGGTTCGCGCGTGCGTGCCGTCCTCGCCGCCGTGCTGATCCCCGTCCTCGTGCTCTCGGTCGTGGCGGCGGGCTACCTCGCCTACCGGCTCCAGCACCCCGACGAGCAGCCGCTCAACCCGGTCTCGGGGGCGGCTGCACTGCCCAGTGACCAGGCCCGGCGCGAGGCCACCGCGACCGCCGAGCAGTTCGCGCTGCGGATGGACGACATCAGCGGCAGCAACTTCGACGCCTACGTCAAGCGGATCAACCAGCTGCTCACGACCAAGGCGAAGGCGAAGAACAGCAAGACCTTCGACGTGATCCGCAAGAGCTACACCGCCGCCAAGGTCCAGGGCACCGGCAAGGTCCTGATCAGCGGCATCGCGGACCTCGACGCCGACTCCGCCACGGTGCTCGTCGCGCACGACGCGTCGGTGAAGACCACCCAGGGCAACCTCCAGCACCACTACCGCTGGACCGTCGACCTGGTGAAGGTGGGCGACAAGTGGCTGGTCGACAACTTCGCCCCGGTGAACTGATGGGGACCGGTGACGTGACTCCTGCGACCCCCACGCCGACCTGGTACGACGTCCTCGGAGTCGGCCGAGACGCCACTCCCGAGGAGATCAAGGCCGCCTGGCGGCACGCCACCGACCGCTTCGAGCCGGGTTCGGGGTCCGGGCAGTTCCGGATGTTCAACGACGCCGCCGACGTGCTGCTCGACCCGGAGCGGCGCCGGGAGTACGACGCCACCCTGGACGGCGCCGTCCCCACACCTGCCCCGACCGAGGTGCCGAGGACCGAGGCCGTCAGCGCGCCCGCGCCCGCAACCGAGGCACCCGCCGCAGCGCCCCCCGCCGCCGAGCCGAGGCCGCCCGGCGGTCTCGTCCGCGTCCTGGGCGGGTTCAGCGCCGTGACGCTGGCGGTCCTGGCCGTGCTCACGGTGGCCGTGCTCGTGGTCGCCGTCGTGCTCGGGATCAAGGTGCAGCAGCAGGCCGCGGTCGACTCCGCGCGCGACGAGGCGCCCGCCGCGGCGGAGCGGGCCGTCAAGGCCCTGTTCTCCTACGACTACCGCGACCTCGCCGCCGACCGGAAGCGGGCCCAGGACTACATGGACCCGGGGTTCGCCAAGAAGTACCTGCGCAACTTCGACGCCCTCGAGAAGCAGAAGGACGGCTCGCCCGGGCTCGCGGTGCAGACCAAGGCCGTGGTCACCGCCAGCGTGCAGAGCTCCGGGGTGGTCGACGCCGAGTCCGACGTGGCCCGGGTCCTGGTCTTCGTCAACGTGGTCTCCCGCAAGGCCACGGGTGACCCCCAGATCTTCCAGAACCGCGTCGCGATGACCATGCGCAAGGACGGCGACCGCTGGCTGGTCAGCAACGTCAACTCGTACTAGGCCGCTGGCTCTGTCGGCGGTTGAGGTGCCCGAGCCCCTGGGCGAGGGCCTCGAAACCTGGTGGGGTGCTGGGGGTCGGGACCACGGACGCCTCCCGGGGTTTCGAGGCTCAGGCCGTCAGCCGGCCTTCGCACCTCAACCGGCGGGCGGCGGGCTGTCGGCGGTTGAGGTGCTGAGCCCCTCGGGCCTGCGGCTCCCTCGCAAGCTCGGGAGCCGGACCCTCGGGTTGTAACACACTTGGGCCGTGTTGTAACCTAAATCTTTGCGCCCTCCCTCAAATGCAGCCTGCCTGACCGGTGGCCGGTTTGTGGTGGGACGGCGCCGCCACACATGTGAGCCTCGGAAGGACCACTCTTGGCCGCCTCGCGCAGCAAGAACAACTCCCGCACGTCCCGACGCATCAGCTTCGCCAAGATCTCCGAGCCCCTCGAGGTTCCGCAGCTCCTCGCCCTCCAGACCGACAGCTTCGACTGGCTGATCGGCAACGAGAAGTGGCAGGACAAGGTAGCGGAGCGTCGTAGCGCCGGCGAGGACGTCTCCCAGAAGTCGGGTCTGCACGAGATCTTCGAGGAGATCTCCCCGATCGAGGACTTCTCCGAGACGATGTCGCTCTCGTTCGAGAACCCCGTCTTCCTGGACCCGAAGTACTCCGAGGAGGAGTGCAAGGAGAAGGACTTCACCTACTCCCGCCCGCTCTACGTCTCCGCCGAGTTCACCAACGGCGAGACCGGTGAGATCAAGGGCCAGACGGTCTTCATGGGCGACTTCCCGATGATGACCCGCAAGGGCACCTTCATCATCAACGGCACCGAGCGCGTCGTGGTCTCCCAGCTGGTCCGCTCGCCGGGCGTGTACTTCGAGCGCACCGCCGACAAGACCTCGGACAAGGACATCTACACCGCCAAGGTGATCCCCTCACGCGGTGCCTGGCTGGAGTTCGAGATCGACAAGCGCGACATGGTCGGCGTCCGCCTCGACCGCAAGCGCAAGCAGAACGTCACGGTGCTGCTCAAGGCCCTCGGCTGGACCAACGAGCAGATCCGCGAGGAGTTCGGCGAGTACGAGTCGATGATGCTCACCCTGGAGAAGGACCACACCGAGGCCCAGGACGACGCGCTGCTCGACATCTACCGCAAGCTGCGTCCCGGCGAGCCGCCCACGCGCGAGGCTGCGCAGACGCTGCTGCAGAACTACTACTTCAACCCCAAGCGCTACGACCTCGCCAAGGTCGGTCGCTACAAGATCAACAAGAAGCTCGGCACCCACGAGGCCTTCGACCAGCAGACGCTGACCGTCGACGACATCGTGGCGACGATCCGCTACATCGTCGAGCTGCACGCCGGCCGCGAGAACCTGGTCGACGCCAAGGGCACCGAGACCAAGGACCTGCACGGCGAGTCGATCGAGATCCGCGCCGACGACATCGACCACTTCGGCAACCGCCGGATGCGGACGGTCGGCGAGCTGATCCAGAACCAGCTGCGCACCGGCCTGGCCCGGATGGAGCGCGTGGTCCGCGAGCGGATGACGACCCAGGACGTCGAGGCGATCACGCCGCAGTCCTTGATCAACATCCGGCCCGTGGTGGCGGCGCTGAAGGAGTTCTTCGGCACCTCACAGCTCTCGCAGTTCATGGACCAGACCAACCCGATCGCCGGCCTGACGCACAAGCGGCGCCTCTCGGCTCTCGGGCCGGGCGGTATCTCGCGTGACCGTGCCCAGATGGACGTCCGCGACGTGCACCCGTCCCACTACGGCCGGATGTGCCCGATCGAGACCCCTGAGGGCCCGAACATCGGCCTGATCGGCTCGCTCGCGTCGTACGGGCGGATCAACCCGTTCGGCTTCGTCGAGACGCCGTACCGGGTGGTCAAGAAGGGCCGCGTCACCAACGAGGTCCACCACCTGACGGCCGACGAGGAGGACTCCAAGGTCATCGCGCAGGCCAACGCCCGGCTCGACGACAAGGACAACCTCGTCGACGACTACGTGCTGGTCCGCACCCGCGGTGGCGAGGCAGTCGACATCCCGCGCGACGAGGTCGAGTACATGGACGTCTCGCCGCGCCAGATGGTCTCCGTGGCCACCGCGCTGATCCCGTTCCTCGAGCACGACGACGCCAACCGCGCCCTGATGGGCGCGAACATGCAGCGTCAGGCGGTGCCGCTGATCAAGAGCACCGCCCCGCTGGTGGGCACCGGCATGGAGTACCGCGCCGCGGTCGACGCCGGCGACGTGGTCACCTCCGAGGTGGCCGGTGTGGTCACCTCCGTGACCGCCGACGAGATCGTGATCATGGGCGACGAGGGTGGCGACAAGACCCAGCGACTGCTGAAGTTCACCCGCTCCAACCAGGGCACCTGCATCAACCAGCGTCCGCTGGTCTCCGAGGGTGACCGGGTCGAGGTCGGGTCACCGATCGCCGACGGTCCGTGCACCGACGAGGGCGAGATGGCGCTGGGCACCAACCTGCTCGTCGCCTTCATGCCGTGGCAGGGGCACAACTACGAGGACGCGATCATCCTCAGCCAGCGCCTGGTGCAGGAGGACGTGCTCACCTCGATCCACATCGAGGAGCACGAGGTCGACGCCCGCGACACCAAGCTGGGTCCCGAGGAGATCACCCGCGACATCCCGAACGTCAGCGACGACCTGCTCGCCGACCTCGACGAGCGCGGCATCATCCGGGTCGGCGCGGAGGTCACCACCGGCGACATCCTGGTCGGCAAGGTCACGCCCAAGGGCGAGACCGAGCTGACCCCCGAGGAGCGCCTGCTCCGGGCGATCTTCGGTGAGAAGGCGCGCGAGGTGCGCGACACCTCGATGAAGGTGCCGCACGGCGAGTCCGGCACGGTCATCGGCGTCCGCGAGTTCAACCGCGAGGACGGCGACGAGCTGCCCCCGGGCGTCAACCAGCTGGTGCGCGTCTACGTCGCCCAGAAGCGGAAGATCTCGGTGGGCGACAAGCTCGCCGGCCGCCACGGCAACAAGGGCGTGATCGCCAAGATCCTGCCGATCGAGGACATGCCGTTCGCTGAGGACGGCACCCCGGTCGACGTGATCCTGAACCCGCTGGGCGTTCCCCGCCGGATGAACATCGGGCAGATCCTCGAGCTCCACCTCGGCTGGCTGGCCAAGCAGGGTTGGGACCTCAACCTGCACGCCAACAAGGACGACACGGAGTGGAAGCAGCGCCTGATCAAGATCCACGCGGACAAGGCGGATCCCGACACCAACCTGGCCACGCCGGTCTTCGACGGTGCCCGTGAGGACGAGATCGTCGGACTGCTCGGGTCCAGCCTGCCCAACCGTGACGGTGTCCGCATCGTCGGCGAGAACGGCAAGGCCAACCTGTTCGACGGGCGCTCGGGTGAACCCTTCCCGGAGCCGGTGGCCATGGGCTACATGTACATCCTCAAGCTCCACCACCTGGTCGACGACAAGATCCACGCGCGTTCGACCGGTCCGTACTCCATGATCACCCAGCAGCCGCTCGGCGGTAAGGCCCAGTTCGGTGGCCAGCGCTTCGGTGAGATGGAGGTCTGGGCGATGGAGGCGTACGGCGCCGCCTACGCCCTGCAGGAGCTGCTGACCATCAAGTCCGACGACGTGCCTGGTCGCGTCAAGGTCTACGAGGCCATCGTCAAGGGCGAGAACATCCCCGACTCCGGCATCCCGGAGTCGTTCAAGGTGCTCGTCAAGGAGATGCAGTCGCTCTGCCTCAACGTCGAGGTGCTGTCCCAGGACGGCAGCGCGATCGAGATGCGCGACGCGGAGGAAGACGTCTTCCGTGCCGCC
Source organism: uncultured Actinomycetota bacterium (assembly GCA_963839835.1). GTDB lineage: Bacteria > Actinomycetota > Actinomycetes > Propionibacteriales > Nocardioidaceae > Marmoricola. The sequence continues at coordinate 58,314 of CAWIWO010000004.1, read as the reverse complement.
GAGGAGCTCGGCATCGACCTGTCACGACGTGAGCCCAGCTCGGTCGAAGAGGTCTGAGGCCGTGGGCGGTGCTCCGCGAGAGCACCGCCCCGCCTCGACCCCCAGCACGATCCATTTGAACCAGTAGAACGAGGGAAGCAGCCACCGTGCTCGATGTGAATTTCTTCGACCAGCTCAAGATCGGCCTGGCCACCGCGGACGAGATCCGCGCCTGGAGCCACGGCGAGGTCAAGAAGCCGGAGACGATCAACTACCGCACGCTCAAGCCCGAGCGTGACGGTCTCTTCTGCGAGAAGATCTTCGGTCCCACCCGGGACTGGGAGTGCTACTGCGGCAAGTACAAGCGCGTGCGCTTCAAGGGCATCATCTGCGAGCGCTGTGGCGTCGAGGTCACCCGCTCCAAGGTCCGCCGCGAGCGGATGGGCCACATCGAGCTGGCCGCCCCGGTCACCCACATCTGGTACTTCAAGGGTGTGCCCAGCCGGCTCGGCTACCTGCTCGACCTGGCCCCGAAGGACCTCGAGAAGGTCATCTACTTCGCCGCCTACATGATCACCCACGTCGACGAGGACGCCCGGCACAAGGACCTCTCCGACCTCGAGGGCAAGATCGGTCTGCAGCGCAAGAGCCTGGAGAACCGTCGCGACGTCCAGATCGACGAGCGCTCCAAGAAGCTCGAGACCGACCTCGCAGCACTCGAGGCCGAGGGCGCCAAGGCCGACGTCAAGCGCAAGCTGCGTGACGGCGCCGAGCGTGAGATGGCGAACGTCCGCAAGCGCTCCGACGCCGAGCTCGCCCGCCTGGAGGAGGTCTGGGACACCTTCAAGAACCTCAAGGTCCAGGACCTGATGGGCGACGAGCTGCTCTACCGCGAGATGAAGAACTGGTTCGGCAAGTACTTCGAGGGCCACATGGGCGCCACGGCGATCCAGAAGCGCCTGGAGACCTTCGACATCGCCGACGAGGTCGCCTCCCTGCGCGACACCATCGCCAACGGCAAGGGCCAGAAGAAGGTCCGGGCGCTCAAGCGGCTCAAGGTCGTCGACGCGTTCCGCAAGACCGGCAACAGCCCGATGGGCATGGTGCTCGACGCCGTCCCGGTGATCCCGCCGGACCTGCGCCCGATGGTCCAGCTCGACGGTGGCCGCTTCGCCACCTCCGACCTCAACGACCTCTACCGCCGGGTGATCAACCGGAACAACCGCCTCAAGCGGCTGCTCGACCTCGGCGCCCCCGAGATCATCGTCAACAACGAGAAGCGGATGCTGCAGGAGGCCGTCGACTCGCTGTTCGACAACGGTCGCCGTGGTCGTCCGGTCACCGGACCGGGCAACCGGCCGCTGAAGTCGCTCTCCGACATGCTCAAGGGCAAGCAGGGTCGCTTCCGCCAGAACCTGCTCGGCAAGCGCGTCGACTACTCGGGTCGTTCGGTGATCGTCTCGGGTCCGCAGCTCAAGCTGCACCAGTGCGGCCTGCCGAAGTACATGGCGATCGAGCTGTTCAAGCCGTTCGTGATGAAGCGGCTGGTCGACCTCTCCCACGCGCAGAACATCAAGTCCGCCAAGCGGATGGTGGAGCGCGCCGTACGCCCCGAGGTCTGGGACGTGCTGGAGGAGGTCATCGCCGAGCACCCGGTGCTGCTCAACCGCGCACCGACGCTGCACCGCCTCGGCATCCAGGCCTTCGAGCCGCAGCTGATCGAGGGCAAGGCCATCCAGATCCACCCGCTCGTCTGCTCGGCCTTCAACGCCGACTTCGACGGTGACCAGATGGCGGTGCACCTGCCGCTGTCGGCCGAGGCGCAGGCCGAGGCCCGGATCCTGATGCTCTCGACGAACAACATCCTCAAGCCGTCGGACGGGCGTCCGGTGACCATGCCCACCCAGGACATGATCATCGGGATCTTCTTCCTGACCCGCGCCGACGAGGGCGCGGTCGGGGAAGGCCGTGCCTTCTCCTCGGTGGGCGAGGCGATCATGGCCCTCGACCAGGGTCAGATCACGCTGCAGTCGAAGGTGCGGATCAAGCTCGAGAACGTCGTGCCCCCGGCCGACGTCGAGCTCCCGGAGGGCTGGGAGCCCGGTGACCCCGTCACGCTGAGCACCACGCTCGGCCGCGCGCTGTTCAACGAGACGCTGCCCAGCAACTACGAGTACGTCGAGTTCGGCGTCGGCAAGCGCGAGCTGGGCCGGATCGTGAACAACCTGGCCGAGCGCTACAGCAAGGTCGAGGTGGCTGCCTCGCTCGACGCCCTCAAGGACACCGGTTTCGCCTGGGCCACGCGCTCGGGTGTCACCGTCTCCATCGAGGACGTCGTGACGCCGGGCAACAAGGCCGAGATCCTCTCGGAGTTCGAGGCGAAGGCCGCGAAGGTCCAGCAGCAGGCCGACCTCGGCCTGATCACCGACGACGAGCGCCGTCAGGAGCTCATCGAGATCTGGACCCAGGCCTCCAACAAGGTCGCCAAGGCGATGGAGGAGAACTTCGACAAGAACAACCCCATCTTCATGATGGTCGACTCGGGCGCCTCCGGAAACATGATGCAGATGCGTCAGGTGGCGGCCATGCGTGGACTGGTGGCCAACCCCAAGGGCGACATCATCCCGCGTCCGATCAAGGCCAACTTCCGTGAGGGCCTCTCGGTGCTGGAGTACTTCATCTCCACCCACGGTGCCCGCAAGGGGCTGGCCGACACCGCGCTGCGGACGGCCGACTCGGGCTACCTGACCCGTCGCCTGGTCGACGTGTCGCAGGACGTGATCATCCGTGAGGACGACTGCGGCACCGAGCGCGGCATGAACAAGGTCATCGGTGTGCGCGGCGAGGACGGCGTGGTCCGCAGGGACGAGAACGTCGAGACCTCGGCGTACGCCCGGACCTCGGCGGTCGAGATCGTCCACCCCGACACGGGTGCGGTGCTGGCCGGTGCTGGCGAGGACCTCGGCGACGTGAAGATCGAGGAGCTCGTCGCGGCCGGGATCGACGTGGTCAAGGTCCGCTCCGTGCTGACCTGCGACGCCAAGACCGGCACCTGCGCGAAGTGCTACGGCCGCTCGCTGGCCACCGGCAAGCTGGTCGACATCGGTGAGGCGGTCGGCATCATCGCCGCGCAGTCCATCGGTGAGCCCGGCACGCAGCTGACGATGCGTACCTTCCACACCGGTGGTGTGGCCTCGGCCGACGACATCACGCAGGGTCTGCCCCGCGTGGTCGAGCTCTTCGAGGCCCGCCAGCCCAAGGGTCGTGCTCCGATCTCGGAGTCGGCCGGCCGGATCGAGATCGAGGACACCGACAAGGCCCGCAAGGTCATCGTGACCCCCGACGACGGCTCGGACGTGCAGGAGTACCCGGTCAGCAAGCGCTCGCGCCTGCTGGTGGGCGACGGCGACCACATCGAGGTCGGCGACCAGCTCACCCAGGGAACTCCCGACCCGCAGGAGGTGCTGCGCATCCTCGGTGTCCGCAAGGCCCAGGAGCACCTGGTGGCCGAGGTCCAGCAGGTCTACCGCAGCCAGGGCGTGTCGATCCACGACAAGCACATCGAGATCATCGTGCGGCAGATGCTGCGCCGGGTCACGGTGATCGAGTCGGGCGACACCAAGCTGCTGCCCTCCGACCTCGTCGACCGGGTGCGCTACGAGGAGGAGAACCGCCGCGCGGTCTCCGAGGGCTCCAAGCCCGCCTCGGGTCGTCCGGTGCTGATGGGGATCACCAAGGCCTCGCTCGCCACCGAGTCGTGGCTCTCGGCGGCCTCCTTCCAGGAGACCACCCGGGTGCTCACCGACGCTGCCATCAACGGCAAGTCGGACTCGCTGCTGGGGCTGAAGGAGAACGTGATCATCGGCAAGCTGATCCCGGCGGGTACCGGCCTCGAGCGGTACCGCAACATCCGGGTGGAGCCCACCGAGGAGGCCCGCGCCGCGGCGTACGCCGTCACCGGCTACGACAGCTACGGCGACGACTACTTCGGTGCCGGCGCCCCCACCGTGGCCCTGGACGACTTCGACTTTGGTTCGTACCAGAGCTAGTCGCGAAGGCTGCCGGTTTCACCGGCCAACCAGTGAAACTGCGGGAAGTGCGCGAAACATCGCGCGCTTCCCGCAGTTTCTGTCACACAGTTCCTACTCACACGGGCGTTCGCCCTACGCTTCTTCGGTGCCTACGCCGGAGGAGATCACCCGCCATCACGACGCGGAACCGCCCGAGGGCAGGTCCGCGTGGGTGGCCGGCGCGCGGCCACGGACCGGGATCGAGGTCGTCGAACCCGACCCCGCGTGGCCGTGGGCCTTCGGGCAGCTCGAGGACCAGATCCGCGGGGCGCTCGGTGATGCGGCGCTGGCCATCGAGCACGTCGGCTCCACCGCCGTACCGGGGCTGCCGGCCAAACCGGTGATCGACATCGACCTCACCGTCGCCGACCCGGCCGACGAGGACGCCTGGCTGCCGGCGCTGGAAGCGGCCGGCTTCCGCCTGGTGATCCGCGAACCGTGGTGGCACGAGCACCGCTGCCTGGTCACGACGACCCGCGTTGCAACCTGCACGTCTTCGGCCCGGACTCCCCCGAGCCGGTCCGGCACCGGCTCTTCCGTGACTGGCTGCTCGAGCACCCCGAGGACCGCGACCGCTATCGCGACGCCAAGCTGGGTGCGGCGGAGGAGGCGAATGCCGCCGACGAGCACGTGATGGACTACAACGCGCGCAAGGAACCGGTCATCCGAGAGATCTACGACCGCGCCTTCCGGGCCGCGGGGCTGCTCGACTGAGCAGTTGAGACAATGGGGGGTGACCACCACTCCGACGCCGGCGCGCACCGAGGTGCTCGTCGTCGGCGCCGGGCCGGCGGGGTCCGCCGCGGCCGCATGGGCTGCGCGGAACGGACGCGACGTCGTGCTCGCCGACGCCGCGGTGTTCCCCCGCGACAAGACCTGCGGCGACGGGCTGACCCCCCGCGCGATCGGCGAGCTGGAGCGGCTGGGCCTGGGGGAGTGGGTGCGCGCCCACACCGTCAACCACGGCCTGCGCGCCCACGGCTTCGGCCAGACGCTGCTCCTGCCCTGGCCCGGCGGCTCGCTGCCGGCCTACGGCTCGGCGGTCGCGCGCACCGAGCTCGACGACCACCTGCGCACCTCGGCGATCAAGGCCGGTGCGGTCGGGCTCGACGGCGCCCGCGCGGTCGACGTACGACGTGACGGTGGGCGGGTCGAGGCAGTGGTCCTTCGTCGCGACGGTGAGGACGTCGAGATCGCGTGCGACCACCTCGTCGTGGCCGACGGCGTGCGCTCGCCGCTGGGCAGGAAGCTGGGCCGGGAATGGCACCGCGACACGGTGTACGGCGTGGCCGCGCGGTCCTACGTCGACTCCGAGCGCTCCGACGACCCGTGGATCAGCAGCCACCTCGAGCTACGTGGCCCTTCGACGAGCTCAGGGACCAAGGGCGAGATCCTCTCCGGGTACGGCTGGATCTTCCCCCTGGGCGACGGCCAGGTGAACATCGGCGTCGGCACCCTCGCCACCGCCCGACGCCCCGCCGAGATGGCGCTGCGGCCGCTGATGGAGTTCTACGCCGACGAGCGGCGCGAGGAGTTCGCCCTGCACGGCGACCTGCGCGCTCCCACCAGCGCGCTGCTGCCGATGGGCGGAGCGGTCTCGAACGTCGCCGGCCCCAACTGGGCGTTGATCGGCGATGCAGCGGCGTGCGTGAACCCGTTGAACGGCGAGGGCATCGACTACGGGCTGGAGTCCGGGCGGCTGGTCGTCGACCTGATCGAGGACGGCGCCGACCTCGCCTCCGCGTGGCCCACCCTCCTGCGCGAGCACTACGGCGAGGCGTTCTCGATCGCGCGCCGGCTGGCCGGGCTGGTCACCGTGCCACGGCTGCTGCCGGCACTCGGCCCGGCCGGCATGCGCAGCGACTGGCTGATGACCCTGGCCCTGCGCTGGATGGGCAACCTCGTGACCGACGAGGACCGCGACCGCGCGGCCCGGGTCTGGCGCTGGGCGGGCCGCAACTCGGTGCGCCTCGACGACCGCCCGCCGTTCAGCTGAGCACGATGGGCGCGAACCAGGTCTACCGGTTCGTCAACGGGTCGGCCGGGCCGCTCTGCGCGCCCTCGACGTGGACGTGCGCTGGAGCGGGGTCGAGCACCTGCCTGCGGACGGGCCCGCGGTGCTGGCCGCGACGCACGTGTCCTATCCCGACTTCGTCTTCGTCGAGAAGGCTGCGGTGACGCGGGGCCGCTACGTGCGGTTCATGGCCCGCCACGACGTGTGGGAGGTGCCGCTCGTCCCGTGGTTCATGGACCGGATGCAGCACGTCCCGGTGGACCGGCAGGCGCCGGCCCACGCGTACCTCCGCGCCCGGCGGCTCCTGCGCGCAGGGGAGGCGGTCTGCGGCTTCCCCGAGGCCGGCATCTCCTTCTCCTACACCGTGCGGCCGCTGATGCGCGGCCTGGTCGCCCTGGCGCGCGAGACCGGCGCGCCCGTCGTACCCGTCGGCGTCTGGGGCACCCAGCGGATCTTCTCCGTCGGCGACCCCGCGCCGCCGATCGACTGGACCCGGGGCCGGCGCGTCGACCTCGCCTTCGGCCCCCCGGTGTACGTCGGACCGGGTGACGACCTCACCGAGCGCACCCTCGAGCTCGGCCACCTGCTGACCGACCTGCTCGAGGGCCTGCAGCAGCTGCCGCACCACCGGCCGCGGCCCGGCGAGGTGGCCTCCTGGTACCCGGCCCACCTCGGCGGCGCGGCGCCGGACCGGGGACCAGGCGGTGCTGCTCGACCGGGTGCCGGCCAACGCGGTCCTGCCCACGTGGGGGCCGGACTTCGAGGTCTACGACGACGTCAGCCGGCGCGCCCCCGACGCCAGCGGATGAAGCTGTTCACCGGGTCGACCAGCACGTTGAGGCGGCTCGAGACCGGCTTCCAGGCGAGCAGCAGCGCCAGCCCGGCGGCGCCGAACGTGACCAGCGGGAAGGCGATGACAGGGTGGTCGGCCGCCCATCCCTTGAAGCCGAGGAACTCCAGGCCCAGCACGACGAACCCGTGGAACAGGTAGACCACGAGCGTGGCACTGCCCAGCGAGGTGAACCACGTCCTGGTCCGTGGCACCAGGGTCAGGAACGCGAACGCACCGGCCGTGCCGATGAGCAGCAGCGAGAGCCGGATCACGATCGCCCGCACGTTGTCGGGATCCAGGCTGTCGTACCTGGTGCGGTAGTAGAGCCACTCGGTCTCCACCCAGGTCCCCGAGAACCGCGCCAGGACGAACAGCGCGACGAACACCCCGAGCGCCCACCATCTGGCCCGCCGTGCGCGCAGCAGGTTCCAGTGGCCCTCGTGCATCTTCAGCCCGAGCACGAAGAACGGCAGCATCCCGAAGATGCGGGCGTTGTCGAGCAGGTCGGTCGCGTAGAGGCCCGGCGAGCAGGCTGATCACCACCGCCACGACCACCTTCGCCGGCAACCGCTTGAAGACCGGCGTCATCAAACGCCAGAAGAACAGCGCCGAGAGGTACCACATCGGCCAGTGCGGGTTGGCCCAGATCAGCTTGAAGTCGACGCCGCCGAAGGTGTGCCGGTACCACACCAGCACCCCCTCGAAGATCACGTAGGGCACGGCCACCGTGGTGACCAGCGAGAACATCCGCGGGCGGGTCCACTCGAACGAGGCCGACAGGTAGCCGGTGACCAGGACGAACGCCGGGATGTGCCAGAAGTAGAGGAAGTCGTAGGTCCAGTCGTCCCAGGTGTTGTGCGGCAGCAGCGTCCAGGAGTGCCCGATGACCACCAGCACGATCAGCGCCATCTTCGCGTTGTCGAACCACGGGTCGCGCTGCTTCGCCGGGGGCCTGGAGCTGGACGTCGGGTGGGCTGCGGCTTGGACCACACGCAAACGGTACCGGCCCTAGACTCCGCTCCATGTGTCCGGATCCTGTGGATCTGACCGGAGGTCCTCCCCGACGTCAGCGGGTCGCGGCGTACGCCGTGATCGCGCGTGGGGGAGACGTGCTGCTCTCGCTGATCTCGCCCCGGATCGCCGACGGGGAGGTGTGGACGCTGCCCGGCGGAGGCATCGACTTCGGGGAGGATCCCGCCGACGCCGTGGTGCGCGAGGTCTACGAGGAGACAGGGCTGGCGTGCACCGTCGGTGACCCGATCTGGGTGGGCTCGGCGCGCCGCGTGGTCCACCGCGAGCCCGATACCGTCCCGACCGACCTGCACTCCGTGCGGATCGTGTACGACGCCTGGGTGCCCGCCGACTCCCCGGAGCCTCGGGTCGTCGAGGTCGACGGGTCGACCGTGGACGCTCGCTGGACCCCACTCGAGGACATCCTGGCCGGCAGGCTCGAGACGGTGCCGATGGTGCGCGACGCCCTCGCCGGTCACCTGACGGCGCGACGCCAACGGGTCGCGGCGTACGCCCTGGTCCTTCGCGACGACCAGGTGCTGCTCACCCGGCACTCGCCGCGCGGACCTCGGCCCGGCACCTGGTCGCTCCCGGGAGGCGGAGTCGAGCACGGTGAGGAGCCGGCCGGCTCGGCCCTCCGCGAGCTGCGCGAGGAGACCGGGCTCGACGCGACGATCGGGGAGCTGCTCGGGGTGCACAGCGAGCACTTCACGGGCACGGCGCCGACCGGTCGGGAGGAGGACTTCCACGGCATCTCCCTGGTCTTCCGGGCGGTCGTCGGACCGGGCGACCCCACGGTCGCCATGGGGGAGGGCACCACAGACGCTGCCGCGTGGGTGCCGCTCGCCGAGGTGTCCTCCGGCGCCGTCGCGGTGTCGCCCGTGGTCACTGCCGCGCTGACGATGACGGCCCGCCGGATAGATTGCAGTGGTGAGTGAGACCGTCTTCACCTACGGCGCCCCCGGCCTGAAGTTCGGGGAGGGCGCCTCCGACGAGATCGGCTACGACCTCTCCCAGTACGACGTCAAGCGGGTGCTGGTGATCACCGATCCCGGCGTCGCCGCGACCGGCCACCCGCAGCGGGTCGCCGACCAGATGGGCGAGTTCGGCATCGAGGCGGCCGTCTTCGACGGCGTCCACGTCGAGCCCACCGACGCCAGCCTCGAGGAGGCGATCGCCCACGCCCGCGACACCGGCCCCTGGGACGCGTTCGTCGCGGTCGGCGGAGGCTCCTCCATCGACACCGCCAAGGCGGTCAACCTGCTGACCACCAACGACGGTGAGCTGCTGGACTACGTCAACGCCCCTGTGGGCAAGGGCCGCGACCCCTCCAAGCCGCTCAACCCGCTGGTCGCCGTACCCACCACCACCGGGACCGGCGCCGAGTCGACGACGATCTGCGTGCTCGACGTCCTCGCCCAGCACGTGAAGACAGGGATCAGTCATCCGCGGCTGCGTCCGACGCTCGCGGTGGTCGATCCGGCGCTCACCCTCAGCCAGCCGGCGGGCGTCACGTCTGCCGCCGGGATGGACATCCTGTGCCACGCGCTGGAGAGCTACACCGCGCGCCCGTACGCCTCCTACGACAAGAAGCAGCCCGACCAGCGGGTGCCCTACTGCGGCTCCAACCCGATCTCAGACATGTGGTCGGAGAAGGCGATGTCGCTGCTCGCGGGGGCGTTCCGCCGTGCCGTGCACCACGGCGACGACCGCGAGGCCCGCCACGAGATGGCGCTGGCGGCGACCTTCGCCGGTCTCGGCTTCGGCAACGCAGGCGTGCACATCCCGCACGCGAACGCCTACCCGATCGCGGGCCGGGTCAAGGAGTTCCGACCGGAGGGATACCCCGGCGACGAGCCGATCGTGCCGCACGGGATGGCGGTCTCGCTGACCGCGCCGGAGGCGTTCCGCTGGACCTTCGAGGCCGCGCCCGAGCGCCACCTCCGTGCCGCCGAGCTGCTGGACCCCGACCACGGCCACGACGGCCCGGACGCCCTGCCCGCCGTGCTGACCGCCCTGATGCGCGACATCACCATCCCCAACGGCCTCGGCGCGGTGGGGTACGACGAGGGCGACGTCGACGACCTCGTCGAGGGCACCATGAAGCAGCAGCGGCTGCTCGCCACGGCCCCCCGCGAGGTGACCGAGGACGACGCCGCCGGGATCCTCACCCGCTCGCTCGAGCTGTGGTGAGCACGCTCCAGGACGACGGACTCCTCGAAGCGCTGCGGCAGGCCGGAATCGGTGACGTCGACGACTCCGCGCTGGCCCGCTCGCTCTACGCGAGCGACGCCTCGCTGTACCGGATCCCTCCGCGGGTCGTCGTACGGCCGCGCGACACCGACGAGCTGGTCGCGACCGTGGCTGTTGCCCGGGAGACCGGTACGCCGCTGACGATGCGTGGCGCCGGCACCTCGATCGCCGGCAACGCGGTCGGCGACCGGGATCGTCGTGGACACCAGCCGGCACCTCGGACGGGTGCTGGCGCTCGACCCGGAGGCCCGCACCGCACGCGTCCAGCCCGGGGTCGTCCACGCGGTGCTGCAGAAGCAGGCGATCGCCGCGGGGCTGCGCTTCGGCCCCGACCCCTCGACGCACACGCGCTGCACCATCGGCGGGATGATCGGCAACAACGCGTGCGGTTCCCGCGCACTCGGTTACGGCCGCACGGTCGACAACGTGGAAGCGCTGACCGTGCTGCTGGCGGACGGCACAGTGGTTTCGACAAGCTCAACCAGCGGTGGTCACGAGCCGCTCGACGCCCTGGTCGACGAGCACCTGGCGCTCGTCCGCACCGAGTTCGGCCGGTTCGGGAGGCAGGTCTCGGGCTACTCCTTCGAGCACCTGCTGCCCGAGAACGGCCGCAGGTTCGACCGCTTCCTGGTCGGCAGCGAGGGCACCCTCGGCGTGGTGCTCGAGGCGACCGTGCGGCTCGTCGAGGACGCCCCGGCCCGGGCCCTTGCCGTCCTCGGGTACGCCGACATGGCGCAGGCGGCCGACGCGGTGCCCGGGCTGCTCGCCCACGGGCTGGTGGCCTGCGAGGGACTCGGCGAGCGGATCGTGTCCACGCTGACCCACCACCCCGACCTCCCCGCAGGTGGCGGCTGGCTCTTCGCCGAGGTCACCGCCGACTCGGCCGCAGAGGCGCAGGCGCTGGCCGAGGCCGTCGCCCGGGACGCGGGCGTTCCCAACCGGGTCGTCACCGACGTGGCCGAGCAGCTCGCGCTCTGGCGGATCCGGGAGGACGGCGCCGGCCTGGCGGCCCGCTCGCTGGAGCGACAGGCGCAGTCGGGGTGGGAGGACGCCGCCGTTCCACCGGAGAAGCTGGGTGACTACCTGCGCGACTTCGACCGGCTGCTGCGCGAGGCCCGCCTCGACGGCGTCCCCTACGGACACTTCGGCGACGGCTGCGTGCACGTCCGCATCGACTTCGAGCTCGACGACCCCGACGGACGCAAGCGCTACCGCGAGTTCGTCGAGGACGCCGCGGACCTCGTCGCGTCGTACGGCGGCTCGATGTCCGGCGAGCACGGCGACGGCCGGGCGCGCTCGGAGCTGCTGCCGCGGATGTACTCGCCCCAGGCGATCGCCCTGATGGAGCAGGCGAAACGGATCCTGGACCCCGACGACCTGCTGAACCCAGGCGTGCTCGTCGCCCCGGCCCCGTTCGATGCCGACCTGCGCCTGGCCGTGCCGCAGCGCCGCACCCGCACGACGTTGCGGCTCACCCACGACGACGGGTCGCTCGCGCAGGCCGTGCACCGGTGCACCGGGGTGGGCAAGTGCATCGCCGACAACACCGGTGCGGGCGGGGTGATGTGCCCGTCGTACGTCGCGACGCGGGAGGAGAAGGACTCCACGCGTGGCCGCGCGCGAGTGCTGCAGGACGTGGTGACCGGCGTGCTGGGCTTCGACGACCAGGCGGTGGACGACGCCGCTCGACCTGTGCCTGTCGTGCAAGGGCTGCGCCCGCGACTGCCCCACGGGCATCGACATGGCCACCTACAAGTCCGAGGCGCTCTCGCAGCGGTACGCGCGCAAGCTGCGACCGCGCTCCCACTACGCGCTCGGCCAGCTGCCGCGCTGGGCGCGGATGACCCCGCCGCGGCTGGCGAACACGGTGCTGCGCAGCAAGACGGTCGGTCGGATCGCGAAGGTCGGCCGCAGGTGTCGACCAACGTCGGAGTCTCCCTCGCTTCTCGGAGAAGCCGCTCCGCCCGACTCGGCGGTCGAGCGGAGTCGAGACCCCCCTCCCTGCCAACGTGGACGTGTGGATCTGGGCCGACTCCTTCACCGACCGGTTCGCGGCCGAGACCGGGCGCGCGGCGATCTCCCTGCTCGAGACGATGGGGCTGCGTGCGGCGGTGATCCCGGAGGCGGCGTGCTGCGGCCTGACCTGGATCACCACCGGACAGCTCACCGCGGCCCGGCGGATCGTGGCCCAGGCGGTGGAGACGCTGCACCCGTACGTCGCGAGCGGCAAGCCGGTGATCGGCCTGGAGCCCAGCTGCCTGGCCGCGCTGCGCGAGGACGCCGGTCAGCTGGTGGACGACGCCAGGGTCGCGGAGGTGAGCGCGGGTGTGCGGTCGCTCGCCGAGTTCCTCGCCGAGCGCGCCGCTGACGGCACCTGGACCCCGCCCGACCTCTCCGGCGTCGAGGTGGTCGCCCAACCCCACTGCCACCACCACGCCGTGATCGGCTGGGAGACCGATGCGGCTCTGCTGGCGAGCACCGGTGCACAGGTCACCCGGGTGGGCGGCTGCTGCGGCCTCGCCGGCAACTTCGGGGTCGAGCAGGGCCACTACGAGGTCTCCGTGGCCATCGCCGAGCACGACCTGCTGCCCGCCGTGCGGAATGCGGGGCCGGACGCCGTTGTTCTGGCTGACGGTTTCTCCTGCCGCACCCAGCTCGACGACCTGGCCGGCCGACAGGCTGTCCACCTGGCCCAGCTGCTGCATCCGAGGCGTTTTGGCCCGGCTGCTGCAGCCTCCCGGTAGTCTTGCTCCTTGTGTCTGGGTGAACCAGACCTGTTGGCGTGCCCTCGTGCTCATCCACTGAAGGCGCCACACGCACCATCGAAACAGAGGCAAGACCGTCGTGCCCGGCAGAGCGTCGGGTTCTGAGAGCAAAGAGGAAAGGGAACCACCAGGTGCCCACGATCAACCAGCTGGTCCGCAAGGGCCGCCAGGACAAGGTGTCGAAGAACAAGACGCCTGCCCTGAAGGGTTCGCCCCAGCGCCGCGGTGTCTGCACCCGCGTCTACACCACCACCCCGAAGAAGCCGAACTCTGCCCTGCGCAAGGTCGCCCGCGTGCGCCTGTCCAGCGGCATCGAGGTCACGGCCTACATCCCGGGCGTGGGCCACAACCTCCAGGAGCACTCGATCGTGCTCGTGCGCGGCGGCCGGGTGAAGGACCTTCCCGGCGTCCGCTACAAGATCATCCGCGGCTCGCTCGACACCCAGGGCGTGAAGAACCGCAAGCAGGCCCGCAGCCGCTACGGCGCGAAGAAGGAGAAGAGCTAATGCCCCGCAAGGGTCCGGCCACCAAGCGGCCGATCGACATGGACCCCGTCTACGGGTCCCAGCTCGTCTCCCAGCTGGTCTCCAAGGTGCTGATGGACGGCAAGAAGCAGGTCGCCCAGCGCATCGTCTACAGCGCCCTCGAGGGCACTCGCGAGAAGACCGGCACCGACCCCGTCGTCACGCTCAAGCGTGCGCTCGACAACGTCAAGCCCTCCATCGAGGTCAAGTCCCGCCGTGTCGGTGGCGCCACCTACCAGGTGCCGATCGAGGTCAAGGCGAACCGCTCGACCACGCTGGCGCTGCGCTGGCTCGTGGGCTACGCCCAGGACCGTCGCGAGAAGACCATGTCCGAGCGGCTGATGAACGAGATCCTCGACGCGTCCAACGGCCTCGGTGCCGCTGTGAAGAAGCGCGAGGACACCCACAAGATGGCCGAGTCCAACAAGGCCTTCGCGCACTACCGCTGGTGACCCTTTCGCGGTGGTCCGGCCCGCCTCCATGGCTGGGATCGCGGGCACCGTGCGGATCCACCGAAACGCAACTACCCAAAGGAACGTAACCGACAGTGGCTGTCGACATCACCACGGACCTCAACAAGGTCCGCAACATCGGCATCATGGCTCACATCGATGCCGGAAAGACCACCACCACCGAGCGGATCCTGTTCTACACCGGGATCACCTACAAGATCGGTGAGGTCCACGAGGGCGCCGCCACGATGGACTGGATGGAGCAGGAGCAGGAGCGCGGCATCACCATCACCTCCGCCGCGACGACCTGCTGGTGGAAGGACCACCAGATCAACATCATCGACACCCCCGGGCACGTCGACTTCACCGCCGAGGTGGAGCGTTCGCTCCGCGTCCTCGACGGTGCCGTCGCGGTGTACGACGGTGTCGCCGGCGTCGAGCCGCAGACGATGACCGTCTGGCGTCAGGCGAACAAGTACTCCGTGCCCCGGATGTGCTTCGTCAACAAGCTCGACCGCACCGGCGCCGACTTCTTCCGCTGCGTCGACATGATGGTCGAGCGGCTGAACTCCACCCCGCTCGTGCTGCAGCTGCCCATCGGCAACGAGTCCGACTTCATCGGCGTCGTCGACCTGGTCGGCATGCGCGCGCTCACCTGGCGTGGCGAGACCACGATGGGTGAGGACTACGAGGTCGAGGAGATCCCGGCCGAGCTGCAGGCGCAGGCCGACGAGTACCGCGAGAAGCTGCTCGAGACCCTGGCCTACGCCGACGACGACGTGATGGAGAAGTACCTCGAGGGCGAGGAGCTCTCCGTCCAGGAGATCGAGGCCGGCATCCGCCGCGCCACGCTCGCCGACAAGCTCAACCCGGTGCTGTGCGGCACCGCGTTCAAGAACAAGGGCATCCAGCCCCTGCTCGACGCGGTCGTGAAGTTCCTGCCGTCCCCGCTGGACGTCGAGGGCATCCAGGGCCACGCGGTCAACGACGAGGACGAGGTCATCGTCCGCCAGCCCAACGACGACGAGCCGTTCTCGGGCCTGGCCTACAAGATCGCCACCGACCCGCACCTCGGCAAGCTGATCTACGTGCGCGTCTACTCGGGCAAGCTCACAGCTGGCGCCAACGTGCTGAACTCCGTCACGGGCCGCAAGGAGCGGATCGGCAAGGTCTACCAGATGCACGCCAACAAGCGTGAGGAGATCGCGTCCGTCGGCGCCGGCCAGATCGTCGCGGTGATGGGCCTGAAGGAGACCAAGACCGGTCACACGCTGTGCGACCCGGGCCACCCGGTGATCCTGGAGTCGATGACCTTCCCGGCACCGGTGATCGAGGTCGCCATCGAGCCCAAGACCAAGGGTGACCAGGAGAAGCTCGGCACCGCGATCCAGCGCCTCTCCGACGAGGACCCCACGTTCACCGTCAAGGCGGACGAGGAGACCGGTCAGACGATCATCGCCGGCATGGGCGAGCTCCACCTCGAGATCCTGGTCGACCGGATGAAGCGCGAGTTCCGCGTCGAGGCCACCGTCGGCAAGCCCCAGGTCGCCTACCGCGAGACCATCCGCCGCAAGGTCGAGAAGCACGGCTACACCCACAAGAAGCAGACCGGTGGGTCCGGCCAGTACGCCAAGGTGCAGATCAGCCTGGAGCCCAACATCGATCCCGAGACCGGCCACGGTGCCGGCTACGAGTTCGTGAACAACGTGACCGGTGGCCGCATCCCGCGCGAGTACATCCCCTCGGTGGACCAGGGCGGCCAGGACGCGATGGAGTTCGGCGTGCTCGCCGGCTACCCGATGGTCGACGTCAAGTTCACCCTCGAGGACGGCGGCTACCACGACGTCGACTCCTCGGAGCTGGCGTTCAAGATCGCCGGAAACGCGGCCTTCAAGGAGGCGGCCCGGATGGCCAAGCCCGTGCTGCTCGAGCCGGTGTTCTCGGTCGAGGTCGTCACCCCGGAGAGCTTCCTGGGCGACGTCATCGGCGACATCAACTCGCGCCGCGGACAGGTCCAGTCGATGTCGGAGCGGTCGGGCGACCGAGTGGTCGAAGCCCTCGTGCCGCTCTCCGAGATGTTCGGGTACGTTGGTGACCTGCGGTCGAAGACCTCCGGTCAGGCGTCGTACTCCATGGAGTTCGACTCGTACGCCGAGGTTCCCCAGAACGTCGCCGACGAGATCATCAAGAAGGTCCGCGGCGAGTAACGTCGGACCTCGGCAGCACAGCAGTTCATCCCACGAGTCCCACCCACACGTTTCAAGAGAACAACAACAGGAGGAGCCCCAGTGGCTAAGGCGAAGTTCGAGCGGACCAAGCCGCACGTCAACATCGGCACGATCGGTCACATCGACCACGGCAAGACGACGTTGACCGCAGCGATCACGAAGGTGCTGCACGACAAGTACCCCGACCTGAACGCCGCCTCGGCCTTCGACGAGATCGACAAGGCACCCGAGGAGCGTCAGCGCGGTATCACCATCTCGATCGCGCACGTGGAGTACCAGACGGAGAAGCGTCACTACGCTCACGTCGACTGCCCCGGTCACGCGGACTACATCAAGAACATGATCACCGGTGCCGCTCAGATGGACGGCGCGATCCTGGTCGTCGCCGCCACCGACGGCCCGATGCCCCAGACCCGTGAGCACGTGCTGCTCGCCCGCCAGGTCGGCGTGCCCGCCCTGGTCGTCGCGCTGAACAAGTGCGACATGGTCGACGACGAGGAGCTCATCGAGCTCGTCGAGATGGAGGTGCGCGAGCTCCTCTCCGAGTACGAGTACGACGGCGACGAGATCCCGGTCATCAAGGTTGCTGCCTTCCCGGCGCTCCAGGGTGACGAGAAGTGGGGCGAGTCGATCCTCGAGCTGATGGACGCGGTCGACGAGTTCATCCCGCAGCCCGTCCGTGAGACCGAGAAGCCGTTCCTGATGCCCGTCGAGGACGTCTTCACGATCACCGGTCGTGGAACCGTCATCACCGGTCGCATCGAGCGCGGCATCGTCAAGGTCAACGAGACCGTCGACCTGATCGGCATCCGCGAGGCCAAGCAGACCACCACGGTCACCGGCATCGAGATGTTCCGCAAGCTCCTCGACACCGGCGAGGCCGGCGAGAACGTCGGGCTGCTGCTCCGCGGCACCAAGCGCGAGGACGTCGAGCGCGGCATGGTCGTGATCAAGCCCGGCACGACCACCCCGCACACCAACTTCGACGCCTCGGTCTACATCCTGTCGAAGGAGGAGGGCGGCCGGCACACGCCGTTCTTCAACAACTACCGTCCGCAGTTCTACTTCCGGACCACGGACGTGACCGGCGTGGTGACCCTCCCCGAGGGTCGCGAGATGGTCATGCCCGGCGACAACACCGACATGTCGGTCGAGCTGATCCAGCCGATCGCCATGGAGGACGGCCTCCGCTTCGCGATCCGCGAGGGCGGCCGCACCGTCGGCGCCGGCCGGGTCACCAAGATCACCAAGTAGCAACGCGAAAGGTCCCCCGGAGCCCACAGGGCTTCGGGGGACCTTTGCGTTCTACTCGGCGACTACCCGACCAGCGCTGCCACCGCCTCGCCGAACACCTCGGTGTGCCGGTCCACGTCGGCCTCGGTGTGGGCGGGGGAGAACAGCGCCATGTTGTGGAACGGCGTGAGCAGCACCCCGCGGTTGAGGCACCACAGGTGCAGGAAGCCCTCGAGGTCCTCGTCCACGGACGCGGCGGCTGCAGCGCCGTCGCGGGGCGGCGGGCAGAACCAGTACTCCGCCCGGCAGCCCAGTCGTTGCACGTGCCAGGGCAGGTCGTGCTGCTCGATCACCCCCGCAACCCCCTCGGCGAAGCGCTCGGCCAGCGGGATCGCCACGGCGAAGTCCTCGTCGCGCAGGCAGGTCGAGAGCGTCGCGCGGACGGCTGCCAGTGACAGCGCGTTGCCGGTCAGCGTGCCGCCGACCCCTGCCACGTCGATCTCGTGCCCGAGCATCGGTCCGGAGAGCCGGTCGGCCACCTCCTGCGTCATGCCGTACGCCGCGACGGGGACGCCGCCACCGATCGGCTTGCCCACGACCACCAGGTCCGGCTCCAGCCCCCAGGCGGCGGTCGCTCCACCGGGCCCGGTGCACAGCGTGTGGGTCTCGTCGTTGACCAGCAGCACGCCGTGGCGCCGGGTCACCTCGCGCACCGCCTCGAGGTAGCCCGCCTCGGGGAGCACGATGCCGATGTTCGTCAGCGCCGGTTCCATCAGCAGGCAGGCGACGTCGCCCTCGGCCAGCCGGCGGTCCAGCGCGTCGAGGTCGTTGAACGGCACGACGGCCGTGGTGACCGCGACATCGACCTGCGGACCCAATGCCCCCGGACGAGGGACCACGCGGCCCGCCTCGAGCACGGCGAGCGTCTCGTCGACGGTGCCGTGGTAGCACCAGTCCATCACCGCGATCCGTGGCCGCCCGGTCAGGTGCCTGGCGAAGCGGAGCACGAACCGGTTCGCGTCGGTGGCCGACATCGCGATCTGCCACTGGGGCAGTCCGAACCTCCGTGCCAGCTCCTCACCGACCCAGGCCGCATCGGCCGACGGCAGCATCGTGGTGATCCCACGGGCAGCCTGTCGCGCGAGCGCCTCGCCGACCTGGGGGAGGGCGTGGCCGGTCATCGCCCCGGTGTCACCGAGGCACAGGTCGACGTACTCGTTCCCGTCGACGTCGACGAGCCGCGCCCCGGACGCCGACTCCGCGAACACCGGGAAAGGCACCGGGCCACCGCGTCATCCACGGCATCGGGACGCCGGCCAGCAAGGAGCCACGGGCCTCCTCGGCCAGCGATCCCGATCGAGGATGCGTCTCGCGGAACCGCTCGTCCTCGGCGGTGCGGAGCTGGTGCAGGCGCGATACGTCGACCATGGGGCCAATGTAGGGGTCACGACGTACGGCGCCAGAATGTCCGGCGTGGACCACCACCTGCCCGCGGCCCGCCCGCACCACCGCTACACCGAGGACGGGCGGCGGATGCGCGAGGTGCTCAGCTACTCCCGCCGCGGCGGTCGGTTCACGCCGACGCAGCAGGAGTCCTGGGACGCCCACCACCACGAGTGGGTGGTGCCCGACGAGGCGGTCGACGACGAGCGGTTCCGGTGGGCCGACGTCTTCGGTCGCGAGGCGCCGATCATCGTGGAGATCGGTTCGGGCGTCGGGGAGGCCACGGCGGCCCTGGCCGCGGCTCGCCCGGAGCACGACGTCGTGGCGCTGGAGGTGTGGCGACCAGGGGTCGCGCACACGCTCGGCCTCCTCGCCGATGCCGGCGCGAGCAACGTGCGGCTGCTCTCCGTGGACGCCACCTGGTGCCTCGAGCACCTCTTCGACCCCGGTGGCGTGGCCGAGCTGTGGACGTTCTTCCCGGACCCGTGGCCCAAGAAGAAGCACCACAAGCGCCGCCTGGTCACCCCGTCGTTCGCGACCCTCGCCACGTCTCGGCTCCAGGTGGGCGCCTGGTGGCGGCTGGCCACCGACTGGTCGGCGTACGCCGTGCAGATGCAGCAGGTGCTCGACGCCGAGCCGTTGCTCGAAGGTGGCGTCGTGGAGCGGTGGCCCGACCGCCCGGTGACGAAGTTCGAGCGGAAGGGGGTCGCCGCGGACCGCGAGATCGTGGACCTCGCCTACCGGCGTCAGGAGCCGGACGACAGCTGAGTCACGCGGCGGGGTCGCGGGGCCATTCCTCGCGGACCTGCCACACCAGGCCAGCCTCGACGAGCGCGTGCTCCAGCCGCAGCCGCTCGGCCTCCCGGTCGAAGCCCTCGGCCGGGAGGTCGGACAGCGGGGTCGGGACCTCGAGGGCGTGGGCTGCGTCGACGAGGCGTTCGTCGTAGGCCATCAGGACACCGCGCTGCTTGGGCATCCGCACTCCCTTCTGCGGGAAGTGCGCGGCGGGGTAGAGGCGTCGCAGGTCGGCGGCCACTTTCTCGAGTGGCGGTCCCGACGGCGCGATCGGCTCGCGTCGCCACAGGTGCATCCGGATCAGCACCACGCGCGTGCGGGCCAATGCCCGAGGCAGGTGCCGGACCGCCAGCAGCATCAGCACGGGGGCGAGCGCGAGCGCGACGAACGTGGCGACAACGGGAAACGGGTTCGTCTCCATGCGCCGACGTTACGCCGCACGCTGACTGGTGGGTAGGTCGCTGGTGCCACGGCAGGATCTCGACGCTGGGCGACCGGAAGCGAGCCGGTTGCGGGCGACCTTCGGCCCTAGGGTCGGCGTATGTCCGTCGCCGACATCTCGCAGCCCGCGCGCACGAGCCTGCGCCCGTGGTGGGTGGCCGCGGTGACGATGGCGGCTCTGGTCGCAGCCGCAGGTTTCCGCTCCTCCACAGGTGCGCTGCTCGAGCCGCTGGAGCAGGAGTTCGGCTGGTCGCGTGCGACCACCTCGGGGGCGGTCAGCCTCAACCTGGTCATCTACGGCCTGACGGCACCGTTCGCGGCCGCCCTGATGGAGCGCTTCGGTGTGCGCCGAGTCGTCGCCAGCGCATTGGTCCTGGTCTCCGCCGGCGCCGGGCTGACCATGCTGATGACCTCGGCGTGGCAGCTGTGGTTCCTGTGGGGCGTGCCCGTGGGCGTGGGCACCGGCGCGATGGCACTCGTCTTCGGCGCGATCGTGGCCAACCGCTGGTTCGTGCGCCACCGCGGGGTGGTGACCGGCCTCTTCTCGGCAGCCAGCTCGACGGGACAGCTGATCTTCCTGCCGGCGATCGCCCAGCTCGCGCACGGCCCGGGGTGGCGGTGGAGCGCCGGGCTGGTGGCGGCCTTCGCCCTGCTGCTGGTCCCGGTCGTGCTGCTGGTGATGCGCGACCGACCCTCCGACGTCGGCGAGGTGCCGTACGGCGCTTCGGCGTCGTACGTCGAACCGGCGACTCGACCGCGACGGTCCCGGGGCGGGGCGGCTGGCCCTGCAGACCCTCCGCATGGCCAGCCGCAGCTGGACGTTCTGGGCGCTGTTCCTGAGCTTCTGGATCTGCGGGTGGTCGACCAACGGGCTGATCGGCACCCACTTCATCCCGGCCGCACACGACCACGGGATGCCGGAGACGACGTCGGCCGGGCTGCTCGCCCTGATCGGGATCTTCGACATCGTCGGCACGGTCGCCTCCGGGTGGCTGACCGACCGGGTCGACTCGCGCCTGCTGCTGTTCGCCTACTACTTCCTGCGGGGGCTCTCGCTGCTGGTGGTGCCGGCACTGCTCGGACCTGACGTGCACCCCAGCCTGTTCCTGTTCATCGTCTTCTACGGGCTGGACTGGGTGGCGACGGTGCCACCGACCGTGGCGTTGTGCCGGATCCACTTCGGCATCGAGCGGTCCGGCGTCGTGTTCGGCTGGGTCTTCGCCTCGCACATGGTCGGCGCCGGGATCGCGGCGTCGTACGCCGGCTGGATCCGGCAGGGCCTGGGCGACTACTTCTGGGCCTGGATGACCGCCGGCGCGCTGTGCCTGCTGGCCTCGGTGATGGTGCTCACGATCCCGCGGCACCCGCTGCCCTCGACGCCGGCTCTCGAGCAGGTCGGCGAGGAGAGCGCTCAGATCTGATCCGTCCTACCGACCGGCCCGCTGCGTGAGCCGCCACCGCTGCTCGGCCTCGCGGCGCAGCCGCTGCTCGTCCCGGCGTCGCCGTTCGGCGGCGACGGCGGCCAGGAAGTCCTCGGGGTGCGTGCCGGGAGGCGGCGGTGGCGAGACCAGCGGGCGCACCCGTCCGGCGATGTCGTCGACGAGCCGGGCCCGCGCCTCCGGGCCGAGGGAGGCCGCGCGGCCGACCAGCTGACGCACCGAGACGGCCAGGGCGTCGGGGAGCGGCGCGATGTCGGCGCTGCTCGCCCAGTGCGCGAGGTGGGGTGGCATCTGCGCGGGCCACGGCAGCCGCAGGGGCACCCGGTCGCGCACGACGTAGGTGCCGGCGAGGTAGTCACCCAGCCGCTTCCCCCGGGGGCTGACCAGGGCGCTGATCAATGCGGGTACGCCGCTGAGGACCCACACCTCGACCACGCCCACGAGCTGTCGCATGAACGCGTGGTGGAAGGAGATCGGGCCGGCGTCGTCGCGCACCGTTCGCAGGCCCAGCACCAGCTTGCCGAGCGTGCGCCCGCCGGTCAGCGTCTCCAGGGTCGCCGGCCCGATCACGAGGACGAGGGCGACGACGAGCACGCTCACCACACCGGCCGTGGCGTCGTCGACGACGGTGAACGCACCCACGACCAGCCCCAGGACCAGCAGGCCGCCCTCGACCGCCACGTCGATCAAGCCGGAGGCCACCCGGATCCCGACGGAGGCGGCCGGCAGCTCGAGCGCGACGGCCTCGCCCGTCACGAGCTGGTCGACCGAGGTGGGGTCGTCGGCGTAGGTGGACATCGGGGTCAGGGTAGGCGGCCGTGACCGACCCAGTCCGCCGTTCCGCCCGGGAGGCCCGTCGTACGCCCGTACCCTGTCCCGGGTGGACCTCGACGCCTACGTGGCCGCGCACCAGCAGGCCTGGCGGCGCCTGGACACGCTGGGCAAGCGCCGGCCGAGGACGGGCGCCGAGGCGGACGAGCTCGTCGACCTCTACCAGGAGGTCGCCACCCACCTCAGCGTGATCCGGTCCACCGCGCCCGACCCGCAGGTGATCGGCCACCTCAGCGCGCTGCTGGCCCGCGCCCGGACCCGGGCCACCGGCACCCGCACCACCGGGTGGGCCGGGGTCGTGGACTTCTTCGCCCGCCGCTTTCCCGCTGCCCTGTACCGCACGCGTGCCTGGTGGCTGACCGCGATGCTGACGTCGTACGCCGTGACGGCGGTGATGATCTGGTGGCTGCTGGACCATCCGCAGGTCGAGTCGGCGCTGCTCGACCCCGAGCAGGTCAGGAAGCTGGTCGACAACGACTTCGCCGGCTACTACCAGGACTCGGCGGCCTCCCACTTCGCGGCACAGGTGTGGACGAACAACGCCTGGGTGGCGGGGATGTGCGTCGCCTTCGGGATCCTCGGGCTGCCGGTGATCTACGTGCTGTTCGAGAACATCTCGAACCTGGCCCTGATCGGCTCGATCATGATCCGGCACGACCGGGCGGGTCTGTTCTTCGGGCTGATCCTGCCGCACGGGCTCCTGGAGCTCACCGCTGTCTTCGTGGCCGCCGGCGTCGGCCTGCGGCTCTTCTGGGCGTGGGTGGCGCCCGGTGACCGGAGCCGCTCGCAGTCCCTCGCGCTGGAGGGCCGATCCGCCGGCGGCGTGGTGATGGGGCTGGCCGTCGTACTGCTGATCTCGGGGGTGATCGAGGCCTTCGTGACGCCGTCACCACTGCCGACCTGGGCGCGGGTGGGGATCGGTGTGCTCGCCGAGTCGGCCTTCCTGGTCTACGTCTTCGTCCCCGGACGCAGGGCCGCCCGGGCCGGCTGGACCGGCGACATCGACCCAGCCCTGCTCGAGGACGCACCCCTCACTGCCGCTTGAGGGTCGACTGTGTGACCGAAACTGCGCGTGGTGCGCGAAACATCGCGCGTTTTCGCAAGTTTCACCGGCCCGCCGGTGAAACCGCAGCCCCTACAGCAACCCCCGCGCCTTGAGCTCGAGGTAGTGGTCGGCGAGGCGGACGGGGAGCTGGTCGGCGTCGGCGTCGAGCACCTCGACGCCCGAGGGTGGCGAGCAGGCGGGCGGTGCGGTCGCGCTGAGCGGCTGCCTGCTCGGCGGCCGCGGCGGCGTACGTCGACCGGGCGTCGCCGCGCTCGCGGGCGAGGCGTCCGAGCTCCGGGTCGCGCACGGAGGCGAGCAGGACCCGGTGGCGGGCCGTGAGCGGCCCGACGAGGGGGAGCAGGCCGCTGGTCACGGCCGAGGGCTCGAGCGGCGTGAGCAGCACCACCAGGGCCCGCTGCCGGCCGAGCTTCTCCACAGCGCCGACGAGCGTGCGCCAGTTGGTCTCGGCGAGCACCGGCTGCAGGCCGGCCATCGCCTGCTGCACGTCCTCGACCGCGTCACGACGGTGGCCCACCCGCAGGCGGCTGCGCACCGCGAGGTCGCCGGCGACCATCGCCACCTGGTCGCCTGCCCGCGACGCCAGCGCTGTCAGCAGCAGCGCCGCATCCATCGCGGAGTCGAGCCGGGGCACGTCGTCGACCCGGCCGGCCGACGTGCGCCCGGTGTCCAGGACGAGGAAGACCCGGCGGTCGCGCTCGGGCTGCCAGGTCCGCACCACCACCGACTGGCTGCGCGCGCTCGCCCGCCAGTCGACGCTGCGCACGTCGTCGCCGGCGACGTACTCCCGCAACGAGTCGAACTCGGTGCCCTGCCCACGCACCCGCACCGCGGCGCGACCGTCCAGCTCACGGAGCCTGGCCAGCCGGCTGGGCAGGTGGCGGACGGACGGGAACGCCGGCAGCACGCGCAGCACCCCGGGGATCTCGATGCCGCCCTGGCGCCCGGCGAGGCCGAGGGGGCCCAGCGTGCGGACCGTCACGCGGGCGGCTCGGAGGTCACCGCGCCGGACCGGGCGCAGCGTGCTGGTGACCGCCTGCTGGCCGCCCGGCGGCAGGGACAGCCGGTGCCGGTTGCCGGTCGCGCCCGCCGAGGGCTGCCAGGCGTCGCGCAGGATCCCGCGCACGCGTCGGCCCCCGGCCTCCAGTCGGAGCGTGGTCGACGTCGTCTCACCCTGGCGCGCACGCCCCACGTCGTCGCGTACGACGGACAGGGTGCTGCGCGGCGGTGCGAGCAGCACGTCGGCGACCACCAGCAGGACCACCAGCGCGACCCAGGCCCAGGCAGTGCCCGCGCTGGGGCGCAGCAGCAGCGGGCCGATGCCGAGCAGCACCAGCACCGGGACCCGCCAGGTGATCGCCATCAGTGCGCTACCGCGGCACCGGCACCGAGCCGAGCGCGGTGGCCAGCACCTGTCCGACGTCGACACCCTCGAGCTCGGCCTCGGGCCTCAGGGCCAGCCGGTGGGCCAGCGAGGCGTGCGCCAGCGCCTTCACGTCGTCAGGGGTGACGAAGTCGCGCCCGTTGAGCCAGGCCCACGCGCGGGCAGACCGCAGCAGGGCGGTTGCCCCGCGCGGACTCACGCCCAGGCTCAGCGACGGCGCCTGCCGGGTCGCCCGGGCGAGGTCGACGATGTAGCCCGCGACCTCGTCCGAGACGCGCACCTGGCCGGCGGACCTGATCCCGGCCTCCACGTGCGCCGGGCCGGCCACCGCGGTGACACCGGCCGCACGGATGTCGCGTGGGTCGAAGCCGTCGGCGTGCCGGCGCACGATGGCCAGCTCCTGGTCGCGCTCGGGCAGCGGCAGGTGCACCTTGAGCAGGAACCGGTCCAGCTGCGCCTCCGGCAACGGGTAGGTGCCCTCGTACTCGACCGGGTTCTGGGTCGCGGCCACCAGGAACGGCCGCGGCAGCGGCCGGGTGCGGCCGTCGGCAGAGACCTGCCCCTCCTCCATCGCCTCCAGCAGGGCCGACTGGGTCTTCGGCGGGGTCCGGTTGATCTCGTCGGCCAGCAGCAGGTTGGTGAACACCGGGCCCTCGCGGAAGCTGAGCTCGTGACCGCCCGCGGCGGATCCGCCCTCGATCACCATGCTGCCGGTGATGTCGCCGGGCATCAGGTCGGGGGTGAACTGCACCCTCCGGCTCTCGACGTCCAGCGCGGCGGCCAGGCTCCGCACGAGCAGGGTCTTGGCGACCCCGGGGACGCCCTCCATCAGCACGTGCCCGCGGGAGAGCAGCGCGACCAGCAGACCGGAGACCGCGGCGTCCTGGCCGACGACGGCCTTGGCGACCTCGGCCCGTACGGCGCCCAGCGCCTCGCGAGCCTCGCCGGGCGAGACGTCCCCAGGCTGGACGGCGGATGTTGAGTCGGGTGCGTCGTTCACGGTTCTCGTACCTCGTTCTCGAGCTCGATGAGCCGGCTGCCGAGCTCGGTCAGCCGGGCGTTCGTGGGGACGGTGGTCGTGGACAGCAGCTCCCGGACCAGCCGCGGGTCGCGCCCCGAACGGGCAGCCGCCGCGTCTGCGACGGCCTCCACGCGGGTCTGCGGCGGCAGGCCGAGCGTCTCGACGATCCGCCGGCGGGTGGCCTCGACGAGGATCGCGGCGGCGTGGTCGCGGTCACCGGTCCGGCGGTAGATCCGGCCGCGCGCCGGTCGTCGACTCCACCGCCCGGACCACCACCGGCAGCGGCTCGGTCACCAGGGGTCCCAGCCGGCGCCCGCGCAGCAGCATCAGCGCGAGCACGCCGACGACGAGGAGGATCGCGCTCGGTCCCAACCACGGCGGCAGCAGCCGCGAGAGCGAGAGTCCTTCACCCGATCCGAGGTCGGTGGAGTCGGCGACGTACCAGAGCAGGCGCTCGTGCTGTCCGAGGAGGCGCAGGGCCAGCGCAGCATTGTCCTTCTCCAGCACGTGCCGGTTGCTGATCGAGGTCGGCGAGGCCAGCAGCCAGAACCCGTGGCTGCGGGCCAGGAGCGAGGTGCCGGACTCGCCGAAGCATCCGTGCGACCTTCAGGCCCTCCCCGCCGTAGGCGCGTACGACGAGCCTGCGCGTCAGCGCCTCCTGGCACGCGGCGGGGCGCGACCCCGCCGGGACGAGGCCGGTGCGCAGGTCCAGCTGGGCTCCGAGGACGCGCGCCTGGCCGATCATCGCGAGCGCGCCCGCGGCCCGGGCGTGCGAGCGCAACCGTTGCAGGGTGCTCGGCCCGAGCTCCCCAGGGTTGGTCACCACCACCTCCGTGCTGGCGTCGACCGGCTGGTCCAGCAGCGCGTCCTGGCCACGGACCACCGTCACGGTGACGCCGTGGTCGGCCAGCACCCGTGCGACCGCCTGTGCGCCGGAGGCCTGGGGGTTGCGGGGGTCGAGGGACCCGGCGAACTCGGCCTGGTCGCGAGTGAGGACGGCCAGGACCACCAGCGTGAGCACGGCCAGCACCACCACCAGACCGACCACTCGGCGGTTCCTGGTCCCAGCGACCGACTGCGTCGTGGTCATCGTGCGTCCTTCACCGGGGCACCGCCGCCACGGGACCCGTGGTGGCGCCGCGTCGCGCAGGAGTCGATCGCAGCTGCTCCTCGAGCGTGAGGATCTCGCGGGCGCCGGGTTGCCCGGCGGGCCGTCCGCCGTACCTCGTCTCGTCGAAGGAGGCCGCGGCCGCGCTCCAGCCGGTCGCGCTCGGCGGGGAAGGACTGTGCCGCTGTCGCGGAGATCTCGTGAGCCGTCGCGCCTGTCTCCTCGACGACCAGGCCCCGCTCGAACAACCCGGCGGCCAACGCCCGCATCGACTCCACGACCGTGGTGTCCCAGTCGCCGCGTGCCACGGCGCGCTCCGCCAGCGCCCGGTGGTCCGCCGCAGACATCCGCTCCGAGGTGAACAGGGCACCAGCCGGCGCTTCGCCGGCCGGGTTCGCGCGCAGGCGGGAGAGCACGAAGGCCGCGAGGGCAGTGACGAGGGCGAGGACGACCAGTGCCACGAACGGGTTGAATGCCCCGGCGCCCACGCTGGCGTCGAGCACCCTGTCGAACAGGTCCTGCACCCAGTGCCAGAAGCGTTCGCTCAGCGTGGGCTGGTACTCACGCCTGGAGAGCTCGTCACGCAGCCAGTCCCGCGCGGTCCCGGGGCCGGGGGACAGGGCGTCGAGCGCGGCCCGGGCCGGCGGGGTCAACGACGGTCCGGAGGCTGGGAGAGCGCCCGGTTGAGCAGCTCGATGTCGTGGCCCTCCTTGCGGAAGCGCTGGTCGTAGTACTGCAGCGCGGTCACCCCGCCGGTGAACGGGCTGGTCACCGAGCCGGTCACGACCGTCGCGAGGTAGGTGCACAGGAGCAGGGCGACGATGCCCCAGGAGCCGGGCAGCAGGAAGGCGAGGACGACGCCGACGATCACGAACGGCACCTGGACCAGCTGCCCGACGAGCGCGGCGGCCACTGCCGCGAGCAGCGAGATGCCGAGCAGCCGCCAGAACTGTCCCTTGGAGAGCTGTCCCGCTCGTCGCACCGCGGACAGGACGCCGTTGTCCTCGATGACCAGGTTGGGCGGCGCCAGCAGCAGGAAGCGGACGTAGAGGTAGGTGAGCGCGACCAGGCCGAGGAGTCCGCCGAGGATGCCCAGGAGGATGGTCAGGGCCTCGCTGCCGGCGAGCAGGCCGAGCGCGATGCCCAGTCCGGCGGGCAGCCCCACGACCAGGAGCGAGACCAGCCCGGCGAGCAGGGCCAGGCCCAGCAGCGCCCACAGCCTCCCGCGCACGCTGCGCCATGCCTCGGCGGCGGGCAGCCGACGGCCGACCACCGCCTGCTCCACGGCCCGCATCACCAGGCCGGTCACGACGATTCCTGCCAACGCGCTGAAGACGCCGCTGACCAGGCTCGCGGCGTTCAGGCCGACCCCGGCCATCGGGTTGGCGTCCGGGTCGGACTCGAGATCCATCGAGGGCAGGTGGTCGCCGAAGCCGAGCACCAGCGTGACCACCACCGGGACCAGCATGAAGACGAGCTTGACCAGGGCGGCCAGCCCGACGGTGGCCGCCGGGTTGCGGCGGATCGTCAGCGTCGAGCCGCCGAACATGTCACCCAAGGTCAGCGGACGCAGCGGTACGACGCCCGGCTGGTGCACCGGCGGGCCCCACGGGGGAGGGGGGCCGTACGCCGGCGGGGGCATCCCGGGACCGCCAGGGGTGCCGCCGCCCGGGGGAGGGGGCCCCGGTGGTCCCGGTGGCGGGAACTGGCTCATGGACTCCCCGACGTCGTCGTCCGCACGCGTGGTGGCACCCGATTCGTCGGGTCCGCCCCATCCTGCCAGCCGAGGGGCCGCTCTGGACCGGGTTCCCAGGGTCGAAGATCACCCGTGGGCGTGGGTTTCGAGGCTCAACCTCCCCCTCGCGTAGGCTTTCGCAAGCTCACGTCGCCGGGTTTCGAGGCTCGTTGCCAGCCCCTCCTCCGTCGGGCCTGGTGCCTCGCACCTCAACCTGTCCCGCTCTTCCTGTCCTCGCAAGCTCGGACAGGAGCGGTCCAAATTTGGCGGTGGCGGGGGGACTCTGACAAGATAGTTCGGTTGCTCCGGCGGGATTGCCGGGGCGCGGACATTGACTTGTGAACAGGTTCTCCGCCAGCCACCCCCCGGTGGTGTTCCGTGCGTCATGCGTTCGCGCCGCACCAGGAGATCCCGTTCAGCCCGGTCCCCCGGGTGTCACGGAAACCTCGACCCGCACGAATGTGTGTGTCGCGTGCGTCCTGGACGTTGCGACACGCCCGACCGCGGGGGTCGGACAATCCAAGCGAAACCACGAAGCGAAGGACGTTGTTTGATGGCGGGACAGAAGATCCGCATCAGGCTGAAGGCCTATGACCATGAGGTCATCGACACCTCGGCGCGGAAGATCGTCGACACCGTGACCCGGACGGGCGCGAAGGTGGCCGGCCCGGTGCCGCTGCCGACGGAGAAGAACGTCTACTGCGTCATCCGATCGCCCCACAAGTACAAGGACTCGCGCGAGCACTTCGAGATGCGCACGCACAAGCGCCTCATCGACATCATCGACCCCACGCCGAAGACCGTCGACTCGCTGATGCGGCTCGACCTTCCTGCCGGCGTGGACATCGAGATCAAGCTCTGAGGTCCAGGAGATCACCGACATGAGCACCCAAGGAATTGGCAGAGCGGAACGCAATCTCAAGGGACTGCTGGGCCAGAAGCTCGGCATGACCCAGACGTGGGACGAGAACAACCGCGTCGTACCCGTGACCGTCATAGCGGCCGGCACCAACGTGGTGACGCAGGTCCGCACGCCCGAGAAGGACGGCTACAACGCCATCCAGGTCGGGTTCGGCGAGATCGACGGCCGCAAGGTCACCAAGCCTTCCGCCGGGCACTTCGACAAGGCCGGTGTGACGCCCCGTCGCCACCTGGCCGAGATCCGGACCTCCGACGCCGCCTCCTACGAGGTCGGCCAGGAGCTGGGCCCGGACACGTTCGCGGCCGGCCAGGAGGTCGACGTCACCGGCACCAGCAAGGGCAAGGGGTACGCCGGTGTGATGAAGCTGCACGGCTTCCACGGCGTCGGCGCCTCCCACGGTGCCCACCGCAACCACCGCAAGCCCGGCTCCATCGGTGCCTGCGCGACCCCGGGCCGTGTCTTCAAGGGCACCCGGATGGCCGGCCGGATGGGTAGCGACACCGTCACCACCCAGAACGTCACCGTGCACGCCGTGGACGTCGAGAAGGGACTGATCCTCCTGAAGGGCGCCGTCCCCGGCCCCAAGGGCGGGCTCGTGATGATCCGTTCGGCCGCCAAGAAGTCCGAGGAGGCACAGGCATGAGCGCCCAG
Organism: uncultured Actinomycetota bacterium; assembly: GCA_963839835.1. Classification (GTDB taxonomy): domain Bacteria; phylum Actinomycetota; class Actinomycetes; order Propionibacteriales; family Nocardioidaceae; genus Marmoricola. Next base: position 28,120 of record CAWIWO010000004.1, on the reverse strand, counting down.
AGGCCTGAGAACACCAGGGAGAAGAGCACGGCGACCGTGCAGGTCGACCTGCCCGCCGAGATCTTCGACGCCGAGACCAACATCCCGCTGATCCACCAGGTCGTGGTGGCCCAGCAGGCTGCAGCTCGTCAGGGCACGCACGCCACCAAGTCCCGCGGCGAGGTTCGCGGCGGTGGCCGCAAGCCCTACAAGCAGAAGGGCACCGGCCGCGCCCGGCAGGGCTCGATCCGCGCACCGCAGTTCACCGGCGGCGGCGTCGTCCACGGCCCGCAGCCGCGCGACTACGACCAGCGCACCCCGAAGAAGATGAAGGCCGCCGCCCTGCGCGGTGCCCTCTCCGACCGGGCGCGCGCGGGCCGCATCCACGTGGTCGAGTCCCTGGTCGCCGGCGACGCGCCGTCGACCAAGAACGCCGTGGCTGCCCTCGCCGGTCTCTCCGGCAGCCGTCGCCAGCTCGTCGTGCTCGAGCGCGACGACGCGATCACCTGGCTCTCGCTGCGCAACGTGGCCTCGGTGCACCTGATCGCCGTCGACCAGCTCAACACCTACGACGTGCTGGCCGCCGACGACGTGGTCTTCACCCAGGGTGCCTACGACCACTTCGTGGGCGGCACCGCCTCGGTGAGCGAGCGCAAGGCCACCGTCGTCGAGGCGCCGGGCAACGACGCGGTCGTCTCCGACGAGGTTGCGGCCGAGGCCGATGCCCCCGCCGACGAGCCGGCCGTGCAGCTGCCCAAGGGCGCCAAGGCCCCGTTGAAGAGCGGCAACGCGCCCAAGGGCTACGAGATCAAGGGCAACGCCGACTCGGGCAAGTACCACGCCCCGGGTGGCCAGTGGTACGACGCCACCGAGGCGGAGTTCTGGTTCAAGACGGCCGAGGACGCCGAGGCCGCTGGCTTCGTCGAGGCCGGCTCTCCCGAGTCCGTCGAGCAGACCCACGCTGAGGAGGGCGACCAGTGAGCACCCTGCACAAGGACCACCGCGACGTGCTGATCGCGCCGGTCGTGAGCGAGAAGAGCTACGGCCTGCTCGACGCGAACAAGTACACGTTCCTGGTCCGCCCCGACGCCAACAAGACCGAGATCAAGGTGGCCGTCGAGAAGATCTTCGACGTCAAGGTCACCTCGGTGAACACCCTGAACCGCCCGGGCAAGACGCGACGCACCCGCACCGGCACCGGCCGGCGCAAGGACACCAAGCGCGCGATCGTCAGCCTGGCCGAGGGTCACCGCATCGACATCTTCGGAGGACCGGTCGCTTGACCGGCCCCTGCGAGCAGAGGACTAACTGATGGCAATCCGCAAGTACAAGCCGACCACCCCGGGCCGCCGTGGCTCCTCGGTGGCCGACTTCGTCGAGGTCACCCGGACGACCCCGGAGAAGTCCCTGGTCAAGCCCCTGCCCCGCAAGGGCGGGCGCAACAACCAGGGCCGGATCACCACTCGTCACCAGGGCGGCGGTCACAAGCGCGCCTACCGCGTCGTCGACTTCCGTCGCTACGACAAGGACGGCGTGCCCGCCAAGGTCGCGCACATCGAGTACGACCCGAACCGCACCGCGCGCATCGCCCTGCTGCACTACGCCGACGGCGAGAAGCGCTACATCATCGCTCCGCTGGGCATCGGCCAGGGCACCGCGATCGAGGCCGGCCCCACCGCGGACATCAAGCCCGGCAACAACCTGCCCCTGCGCAACATCCCGGTCGGTACGACGATCCACTGCGTGGAGCTGCGTCCCGGTGGCGGTGCCAAGATCGCCCGCTCCGCCGGCAACTCCGCCCAGCTCGTCGCCAAGGAGGGCTCGCGCGCACAGCTGCGGATGCCCTCGGGCGAGATGCGCTACGTCGACGTCCGCTGCCGCGCCACCATCGGTGAGGTCGGCAACGCCGAGCAGTCCAACATCAACTGGGGCAAGGCCGGCCGGATGCGCTGGAAGGGCAAGCGCCCGACCGTCCGCGGTGTCGTGATGAACCCCGTCGACCACCCGCACGGCGGTGGCGAGGGCAAGACGTCCGGTGGACGTCACCCCGTCTCCCCGTGGGGCAAGCCCGAGGGCCGCACGCGCAAGCGCAAGGCCAGTGACGCCCTCATCGTCCGCCGCCGCCGTACCGGCAAGAACAAGCGCTGAGTTTCGACAAGCTCAACCACCGAAAGAATTTTGAGACATGCCTCGCAGCCTGAAGAAGGGTCCGTTCGTCGACGACCACCTGATCAAGAAGGTGGACTCGCAGAACGAGGCCGGAACCCACACCGTGATCAAGACGTGGTCGCGTCGATCGATGATCGTGCCCGCCATGATCGGCCACACCCTGGCCGTCCACGACGGCCGCAAGCACGTGCCGGTGTTCGTCACCGACTCGATGGTCGGTCACAAGCTGGGCGAGTTCGCACCCACCCGCACCTATCGGGGCCACGTCCGGGACGACCGGAAGAGTCGTCGGCGCTGATGCGCAGCGACTACAAGAGCACTGGAGACTTGAGATGAGTGTTACCGAGCGTCGGCGCACCAGCGCCCGCCGTGACTCCCTCCTCGGCGACGAGCAGGGGGCATTCGCCAGCGCGCGCTTCGTCCGGATCACCCCGATGAAGGCCCGCAGGGTCGTGGACATGGTCCGCGGCCTGCCCGTCGACGACGCCCTCGCGCTGCTGCAGTTCGCACCGCAGGCGGCCAGCGAGACGCGTGTACAAGGTGCTCGAGAGCGCCGTGGCCAACGCCACCACCACCGAGGACCTCGACCGCGGATCGCTCGTGGTCACCAAGGCGCTGGTCGACCAGGGCCCCACGATGAAGCGCTGGCGCCCGCGCGCCCAGGGCCGGGCCACCCGGATCAACAAGCGCACCAGCCACATCACCCTCGTCGTGCAGCCAGTTGCCGACGAGAGCAAAGACCGAAAGGCGGCCAAGAAGTAATGGGCCAGAAGATCAACCCGAACGGGTTCCGCCTCGGCATCTCCACCGACCACAAGAGCCGGTGGTACGCCGACAAGCTCTACAAGTCCTACGTCGGCGAGGACGTCGCCATCCGTCGCCTGCTGTCCAAGGGCATGGAGCGCGCCGGCATCGCCAAGGTCGAGATCGAGCGCACCCGTGACCGTGTCCGCGTGGACATCCACACCGCCCGTCCGGGCATCGTGATCGGTCGCCGTGGCACCGAGGCCGACCGCCTGCGCGGAGAGCTCGAGAAGCTCACCGGCAAGCAGGTCCAGCTGAACATCCTCGAGGTCAAGAACCCCGAGATCGACGCCCAGCTGGTCGCCCAGGGTGTCGCCGAGCAGCTCGCCGGCCGCGTGCAGTTCCGCCGCGCCATGAAGAAGGCCATGCAGACCGCGATGCGCTCGGGTGCCAAGGGCATCCGGGTCCAGTGCTCGGGGCGCCTCAACGGTGCGGAGATGTCGCGCTCGGAGTTCTACCGCGAGGGCCGGGTGCCCCTGCACACGCTGCGCGCCGACATCGACTACGGCTTCTACGAGGCCAAGACCACCTTCGGCCGCATCGGCGTGAAGGTCTGGATCTACAAGGGCGAGGTCGCCGGTACCCGCGCCGAGCGCGAGGCCCAGGCGGCCGCGCGCGCCGGTGCTCCCGGGCGTGGCCGTGGCGGTGCCCGCGCCGCCGAGCGGCCCACGCGCGGCACCCGTCCGACCCGCTCGGACCGCACCGACGCACCGGCCGAGACCACCGCCGCTGCCGCGCCGGCCACCGACGCTCCCGCGACGACGACCGGAGGTGCCTGACCATGTTGATGCCTCGCAGGGTGAAGCACCGCAAGCAGCACCACCCCAAGCGGACGGGTGCGGCCAAGGGCGGCACCAAGCTGGCCTTCGGTGACTACGGGATCCAGGCGACGGAGGGCTCCTACGTCACCAACCGGCAGATCGAGTCGGCCCGTATCGCGATGACCCGTCACATCAAGCGTGGCGGCAAGGTGTGGATCAACATCTACCCCGACCGCCCGCTGACCAAGAAGCCCGCCGAGACCCGGATGGGTTCCGGCAAGGGATCCCCCGAGTGGTGGGTGGCCAACGTCAAGCCCGGTCGCATCATGTTCGAGCTCTCCGGCGTGCCGGAGGACGTGGCCCGCGAGGCGATGCGCCGCGCGATCCACAAGCTCCCGATGAAGTGCCGTTTCGTCAGCCGTGAAGCAGGTGAGTTCTGATGTCGCAGGGGACTAGCGCCCACGAGCTGGACGACCTCACCGACGTCGACCTCGAGGGTCGGCTGCGCGAGGGCAAGGAAGAGCTGTTCAACCTCCGCTTCCAGGCGGCGACCGGACAGCTGGAGAGCCACGGCCGCCTGCGCGCGGTCAAGAAGGACATCGCCCGGATCTACACCGTGGTGCGTGAGCGCGAGCTCGGCATCCGGTCGGCCCCAGGCCAGAAGGACGATGCAGTGACGAAGGATGGTGCCGCATGAGCGAGCAGACCGTGACGCCCGAAGAGGGGCGTACCGCTCGCAAGGTCCGCGAGGGCCTGGTCGTGAGCGACAAGATGGACAAGACCGTGGTCGTGTCCGTGGAGGACCGCGTCAAGCACGCGCTCTACGGCAAGGTGCTGCGTCGTACCAGCAAGCTCAAGGCGCACGACGAGCAGAACGACTGTGGCGTCGGCGACCGCGTCCTGATCATGGAGACCCGCCCCCTCAGCGCCACCAAGCGCTGGCGTGTGGTGGAGATCCTCGAGAAGGCCAAGTAACAGGAGAAGTTGAAGTGATCCAGCAGGAGTCGCGACTCAAGGTCGCCGACAACACCGGTGCCAAGGAGATCTTGTGCATCCGCGTGCTCGGCGGCTCCGGTCGGCGCTACGCCGGTATCGGTGACGTCGTCGTCGCCACGGTCAAGGACGCGATCCCGGGCGGCAACGTCAAGAAGGGCGACGTCGTCAAGGCCGTCATCGTGCGCACCGTCAAGGAGCGCCGGCGGCCGGATGGTTCCTACATCCGCTTCGACGAGAACGCTGCCGTGATCCTCCGTGCAGACGGGGAGCCCCGCGGCACCCGCATCTTCGGCCCGGTCGGACGCGAGCTGCGTGACAAGAAGTTCATGAGGATCATCTCGCTCGCACCGGAGGTGCTGTAGCCAATGAGCGGAAGAATCAAGAAGGGCGACACCGTCAAGGTGATCGCCGGCAAGGACAAGGGTGCCGAGGGCAAGGTCCTCCAGGTGCTCCGCGAGGAGCAGCGGGTGATCGTCGAGGGCATCAACCGGGTCAAGAAGCACACCAAGGTCGTCCAGCAGGGCGGCCGGGCGGGCAACTCCGGCGGCATCGTGACCGCCGAGGCGCCCATCCACCTGTCCAACGTGATGGTCGTCGACGGCAAGGGCACCACGCGCCTGGGTTCCAAGCGCGTGGAGGCCACCAAGCGCCGTCCCGACGGCTCGACGTACACCGCGACGCGCAGCATGCGCATCTCCCGCAAGTCAGGGGACGAGATCTGATGACCGACTCGATGACCGAGATCAACGAGGACACGGCCGCGGAGCAGGCTGCCGAGAAGGGCTCCGCGCCCCGCCTGAAGACCCACTACCGCCAGGAGATCCTGCCCGCGATGCGCGAGCAGTTCGGCTACGCCAACGTGATGCAGGTGCCCGGGCTGACCAAGATCGTGGTCAACATGGGTGTCGGTGAGGCCGCGCGCGACTCCAAGCTGATCGAGGGCGCGGTGCGCGACCTCACCCAGATCACCGGCCAGAAGCCGCAGGTGACCCGGGCGCGCAAGTCCATCGCCCAGTTCAAGCTGCGCGAGGGGATGCCGATCGGTGCGCACGTGACGCTGCGCGGCGACCGGATGTGGGAGTTCCTCGACCGGCTGCTCTCGCTGGCGCTGCCCCGCATCCGCGACTTCCGAGGTCTCTCCGACCGGCAGTTCGACGGCGGTGGCAACTACACCTTCGGGCTCACCGAGCAGGTCGTCTTCCACGAGATCAACCAGGACCAGATCGACCGGACCCGCGGGATGGACATCACCGTGGTGACCACGGCGACCAACGACGAGGAGGGCCGGGTCCTGCTGAAGAAGCTGGGCTTCCCCTTCAAGGAGGGGAACAACTGATGGCGAAGACCGGACTCAAGGTCAAGGCCGCCCGCAAGCCCAAGTTCGCTGTGCGCGGCTACACCCGCTGCCAGCGGTGCGGGCGCCCCAAGGCCGTCTACCGCAAGTTCGGCCTGTGCCGGATCTGCCTGCGGGAGATGGCCCACCGCGGCGAGCTGCCCGGCATCACCAAGAGCTCTTGGTAACCACGAACAACCTGACGTCACAGGTCCGGGGAAACCCGGAAACCGCGACGAGAGAGAACTGACGCAACCATGACGATGACAGACCCGATCGCAGACATGCTCACCCGTCTGCGCAACGCCAACCAGGCGTACCACGACTCGGTGTCGATGCCCTACTCGAAGCTGAAGCAGGGTGTGGCCGAGATCCTCAAGCAGGAGGGCTACATCACCTCCTTCGAGGTGCGCGACGAGGAGGGTGTGGTCGGCCGGATCCTGGACATCCAGCTCAAGTTCGGTCGCAACCGCGAGCGCTCCATCGCCGGCGTACGCCGGATCAGCAAGCCCGGCCTGCGCGTGTACGCCAAGCACACCGCGCTGCCCAAGGTGCTCGGCGGCCTCGGTGTCGCGATCATCTCGACCAGCCAGGGTCTGCTCACCGACCGTCAGGCCAACAGCAAGGGCGTAGGTGGGGAAGTCCTCGCCTACGTCTGGTGACCAGGAAGCTGAGGTAGGTCAATGTCGCGCATCGGCAAGCTGCCCGTCCCGGTCCCTGCGGCCGTCGACGTCCAGCTCCAGGACAGCCCGGTCTCGCAGACCGTGACGGTCAAGGGCCCCAAGGGCACCCTGTCCCACACGGTCGCCGCCCCCATCACCGTCGAGCAGGGCGAGGGGATCCTCGAGGTCAAGCGTCCCAACGACGAGCGGGAGAGCCGTGCCCTGCACGGGCTGACCCGTTCCCTGATCAACAACATGGTCGTGGGCGTCACCGAGGGCTACGAGAAGAGGCTCGAGATCGTGGGCGTGGGCTACCGCGTCCTGTCCAAGGGCCCGACCCAGCTGGAGTTCCAGCTCGGTTACTCCCACTCGATCACGTTCAACGCCCCCGAAGGCATCACCTTCACCGTCGACGGTCCCACCCGGCTCGGCGTCCAGGGCATCGACAAGCAACTGGTCGGCGAGGTCGCTGCCAACATCCGCAAGCTGCGCAAGCCCGAGCCCTACAAGGGCAAGGGTGTGCGGTACTCGGGTGAGCGGATTCGTCGCAAGGTCGGAAAGGCTGGCAAGTGACATGGCCATCTCACTGCGTACTGGCAAGCACACCTCCGGTCGGGTCGCGTCGCGTGCGCGACGCCAGATCCGGGGACGCAAGAAGGTCAACGGCACCGCCGAGCGGCCTCGTCTGGTGGTGACTCGGTCCTCCAAGCACATCACCGTGCAGGTGGTCGACGACCTGGTCGGCAAGACGCTGGCACAGGCCTCGACGATGGAGTCCGACGTACGCTCCCTGGACGGCGACAAGACCGTCAAGGCGCGCAAGGTCGGCGAGCTCGTCGCCGAGCGGGCCAAGACCCAGGGCGTCGCCTCGGTGGTCTTCGACCGTGCCGGGAACAAGTACCACGGCCGCGTCGCGGCTCTCGCGGACGGTGCCCGCGAGGGTGGCCTGGCGTTCTAGCGATTCGGTGGTCGAGCTGACCACCTCGGTGGTCGAGCGAAGTCGAGACCACACCCACAGAGTTCAGAAACGGAAGAGGTAGATCCCATGAGCGGACCCCAGCGCGGTGAACGCGGAGGCGGTCGCGGCGGACGCGGCGGTCGTGGCGGAGGCGACGACAAGAACCAGTACATCGAGCGCGTCGTCGCCATCAACCGCGTCGCCAAGGTCGTCAAGGGTGGTCGTCGCTTCAGCTTCACCGCCCTCGTGATCGTCGGCGACGGCGACGGCATGGTCGGCGTCGGCTACGGCAAGGCCAAGGAGGTCCCCGCAGCGATCGCCAAGGGTGTGGAGGAGGCGAAGAAGAGCTTCTTCCGCGTGCCCCGTATCCAGGGCACCATCCCGCACCCCGTCCAGGGTGAGAAGGCTGCCGGCGTCGTGCTGCTGCGCCCGGCCGCGCCCGGTACCGGTGTGATCGCCGGTGGCCCGGTGCGTGCGGTCCTGGAGTGCGCCGGCATCCACGACGTGCTGAGCAAGTCGCTCGGCTCCTCCAACCAGATCAACATCGTGCACGCCACGGTGGCGGCACTGCGCGCCCTCGAGGAGCCCGAGGCCGTGGCCGCTCGCCGTGGTCTCGCGGTGGAGGACGTCGCTCCTGCCGCGCTGCTGCGGGCCCAGAAAGAGGTCCCGGAGGGCGTGAGCCGGGAGGTGGCTTCCTGATGTCGCGACTGAAGGTCGAGCAGAAGAAGTCCACGATCGGTTGCCTGAAGAACCAGCGCGACACGCTGCGGTCCCTGGGGCTGAAGCGGATCGGCGACGTGGTCGTCAAGGAGGACCGCCCCGAGTTCCGTGGCATGGTCAACACCGTGCGACACCTCGTGACGGTCACCGAGGTGGACGACACCAAGACAGGAAAGGGTGACTCCCAGTGAGTCTCAAGCTGCACCACCTGCGTCCGGCGCCGGGCGCTCGGACCGCCAAGACCCGTGTGGGTCGCGGTGAGGCGTCCAAGGGCAAGACCGCCGGTCGCGGCACCAAGGGCAGCAAGGCCCGCTACCAGGTGCCGGTCGGCTTCGAGGGCGGGCAGATGCCCATCCACATGCGTCTGCCCAAGCTCCGGGGCTTCAAGAACCCGTTCAAGGTCGAGTTCCAGGTCGTGAACCTGGGTCGGATCAACGACCTGTTCCCCGAGGGGGGCGAGGTCAACCCGACCACGCTCGTCGCCAAGGGAGCCGTCCGCAAGGGCGCGCCGGTCAAGGTCCTCGGAACGGGCGACCTCACGGTCGCCGTGCAGGTCAGCGCGGAGAAGTTCTCTGCCTCTGCCCGCGAGAAGATCGCGGCGGCAGGGGGCTCGGCAACCGAGCTGTGAGCCATCGGGGCCACCGGGGTCCCTGTTAGGCTTCGACGGGTCTCCTACAGGAGCCGCTGCGTGGTGCCGCGACAGGCCGGGGTGACCCTGCCGTCAGGCACGAACGCCTGAGAATGAGAGGTCCGCACCTTGCTTGGGGCATTCGCCAGCGCGTTCCGCACGCCGGACCTGCGCAAGAAGATCCTGTTCGTGGCGCTGATCATCGCCGTGTTCCGGCTCGGCTCGCAGATCCCCGCTCCCGGTGTCAACGTCGCGAACGTCCAGGACTGCTTCAACCAGACCAAGGACAGCGGCGTCTACGGGCTGATCAACCTGTTCTCCGGTGGCGCGCTGCTCCAGCTGACCATCTTCGCGCTCGGGATCATGCCCTACATCACCGCGAGCATCATCCTGCAGCTGCTCGTGGTGGTGATCCCACGGCTGGAGGCCCTGAAGAAGGAGGGCCAGTCCGGTCAGGCGAAGATCACCCAGTACACCCGCTACCTGACCCTGGCGCTGGCCATCCTCCAGGCCACCGGCATCGTGGCGCTGGCGCGCAGCGGCAACCTGCTGCAGGGCTGCTCCAAGCCGCTGCTCTACGAGGACACCACCAAGGTGGCCGTGCTGATGGTGCTCACGATGACCGCCGGCACCGCGGTGATCATGTGGCTCGGCGAGCTGGTCACCGAGCACGGCATCGGCAACGGCATGTCGATCATGATCTTCACCCAGGTCGTGGCCACCTTCCCGGTGACCCTCTGGGGCGTGGAGAAGGCCCGCGGCCCCTGGGTCTTCGCCTCGGTGATCGTGCTGGGACTGGTGATCATGGCCGCGGTCGTGTTCATCGAGCAGGCCCAGAGACGAATACCGGTGCAGTACGCCCGCAGGATGGTGGGTCGCAAGATGTTCGGCGGCTCCTCGACCTACATCCCGCTGAAGGTCAACCAGGCCGGCGTCATCCCGGTCATCTTCGCCTCCAGCCTGCTCTACCTCCCGGCGATGGCCGTGCAGTTCAACCAGGGCTCGACCAACCCCTTCATGCGCTGGATCGCGACGTACTTCGTCCGCGGCGACCACCCGCTGTACATGGCGGCGTACTTCGGCCTGATCATCTTCTTCACCTACTTCTACGTCGCGATCACGTTCGACCCCCACGAGGTCGCCGACAACATGAAGCAGTACGGCGGCTTCATCCCCGGGATCCGGGCGGGCAAGCCGACCGAGGAGTACCTCAACTACGTCCTGTCCCGCATCACGCTGCCCGGTGCGCTCTACCTCGGCACGATCTCGTTGATCCCGCTGATCGCGCTCGTCTGGGTCCAAGCCAGCCAGAACTTCCCGTTCGGCGGCACCTCCCTGCTGATCATGGTGGGCGTCGCGCTCGACACCGTGAAGCAGATCGAGAGCCAGCTGCAGCAGCGCAACTACGAAGGATTCCTCCGGTAAATGCGACTGATCCTGATGGGGCCTCCTGGGGCCGGCAAGGGCACCCAGGCCAAGTTCGTGGCCGACCGCTTCGGCGTCCCCGCGATCTCCACCGGCGACATCTTCCGCGCCAACGTCTCCGAGGGCACCGACCTCGGGCGTCAAGGCCAAGGAGTACATGGACGCGGGGGAGTACGTCCCCGACGAGATCACCAACCTGATGGTGCGCAACCGCATCGACGAGCCCGACGCCGAGCCGGGCTTCCTGCTCGACGGCTACCCGCGCACGCTCCAGCAGGTCGAGGAGCTCGACGGGATGATCAAGTACACCGGCCACGAGCTCGACGCCGTGGTGTGCCTGACCGTCGACCAGGAGGAGCTCGTCCAGCGCCTGCTCTCCCGCGCCGAGACCGACGGGCGCTCCGACGACACCGAAGAGGTCATCCGGCGTCGCCAGGAGGTCTACGCCGAGCAGACCGAGCCGCTGATCGAGGTCTACCGCGACCGCGGGCTGCTGATCGAGGTCGACGGCATGGGCGAGGTCGAGGAGATCACCCAACGCATCCTCGGCGCGCTGAAGGAAGTCCACGAGAGCTAGGCCTCTGTCGATGGAACGGGCCTGATGGGCTGGCGCGACCGCGGGATCGAGATCAAGACCCCCGACCAGATCGCCAAGATGCGCGTGGCCGGGTTGTTGGTCGGGCAGACCCTGGAGCTGCTGCGCCCCCTGGTCCGGCCCGGCATCAGCACCGGGGAGCTCGACGCGATCGCGGAGCAGAACATCCGGGCAGGCGGCGGCGTGCCGTCGTTCCTGGGCTACGGACAGCCGCCGTTCCCGGCCACCATCTGCGCCTCGGTCAACGACGAGGTGGTCCACGGGATCCCCGGAGCCCGGGTGCTCGAGGACGGCGACGTCATCTCGATCGACTGCGGCGCGATCGTCGACGGCTGGCACGGCGACGCCGCCATCACGGTGGCCGTGGGCGAGGTGTCCCCCGAGGTCACCGAGCTGATGCGGGTCACCGAGGAGTCCCTGTGGGCGGGGATCGCGGCCGCGCGACTCGGCGGCCGGGTCAGCGACATCTCCCACGCGGTCGAGTCCTACGTCCGGTCCCAGGAGGCTTCTCGCCGGTCGAGCGGAGTCGAGACCTCCTACGGCATCCTCGAGGACTTCACCGGCCACGGGATCGGCACCGCGATGCACCAGCCCCCCAACGTCGCCAACGTCGGCGCCCCCGGCCGCGGCCCGAAGCTCGAGCGAGGCCTGGCCCTGGCCGTGGAGCCGATGGTGACCCTCGGCACCAAGCACACCCACATGGCCGAGGACGAGTGGACGATCATCACCCGCGACGGCTCGTGGGCCGCGCACTTCGAGCACACCTTCACCCTCACCCCCGACGGCGCCTGGGTGCTCACCGCCCTCGACGGCGGCCGGGCCCGGCTCGCCGAGCTCGGCGTGCCGTACGGCGGGGATTGAGGGCTGCAGTTTCACCGGTGGGCCGGTGAAACTTCGCCATGCGCGCGATACTTCGCGCACATCCGCAAGTTCCGGTCACACAGTGAGGAGATGGACGAGATCATGCGCCCGTTCCTGCTGCTCTCCATCCGGGCGGAGAAGGAGGCGGCCGAGAACGAGTACGAGTCGTTCCTGCGGTTCAGCGGGCTCGACGAGGCCGAGCTGCCGGCGGTGAACCTGGTGACCGACGAGCTGCCCCGGATCTCGCTGGAGGACTGGTCGGGGATCATCCTCGGTGGCGGACCCTGGACCGTGAGCGACCCCGAGTCGGCGAAGTCGGAGGCCCAGCGCCGGGCGGAGAAGGAGATCTCGGCCCTGCTCGACGACGTGGTCGCCGCCGACTTCCCGTTCCTCGGCGCCTGCTACGGCATCGGCACGCTCGGCATCCACCAGGGCGGTCTGGTCGACCGGAGCTGGCCGGAGCCGGTCGGCCCGCTCGCCGTACGCCTGACCCCGGAGGGCGAGGCGGACCCGCTCTTCGCGGGCGTCCCCACGGCGTTCGCGGCGTACGGCGGCCACAAGGAGGGGCTCGCCCGGCTACCCGTTGGGGCGGTGAGCCTGGCCACCTCCGAGGCCTGCCCGGTGCAGGCGTTCCGGGTGGGCCGGCACGTCTACGCCACTCAGTTCCACCCCGAGCTCGACCTGACCGGCGTCTGCACCCGGATCGACGTCTACAAGGACGCCGGGTACTTCCCTCCGGGGGAGGCGGAGACGCTCAAGGAGCTCTCCCGCGCCGTGGAGGTGTCCCACCCGATGACCGTGCTGGCCAACTTCGTGCGGCGCTACCGCTGAGACTCACCTTCAGGGCCGGCGATTAGGGCTCGCGGGCCGAATTGGCTAGACTGACCTTTCGGCCCAACGTGGGCTCGTTTCGTGGTGCCTTGCGGCTGCCCGACCAGCACAGTCTCTTCCCCAGGGATCAGAGGCTGGTGCGTGCCGGGAATCGGGGTCCCGCGGACGGCCGCACGAGGTCCACCCGGAGCGCCTGCGTATCTCAGGCGCTGCCACCAGGGGAGGTTCCCGGGCCGGGGTAGATGACAAGAACCAACGGATTGCGGAGGACATGCCGAAGAAGGAAGGCGTGATCGAGATGGAGGGCTCCGTCGTGGAGGCCCTCCCCAACGCCATGTTCCGGGTCGAGCTGACCAACGGACACAAGGTGCTCGCCCACATCAGCGGCAAGATGCGCCAGCACTACATCCGGATCCTCCCCGAGGACCGCGTGGTGGTGGAGCTCTCCCCGTACGACCTCACCCGGGGTCGCATCGTCTACCGCTACAAGTAAGCCGCAACCAGCAAGAAAGGTCCTTCTGATGAAGGTCAACCCGAGCGTCAAGCCGATGTGTGACAAGTGCAAGGTGATCCGTCGCCACGGCCGCGTCATGGTCATCTGCGAGAACCCGCGCCACAAGCAGCGCCAGGGCTGAGTCTCGACTCGGCTCGACCGACAACTGAATAACCCAGATACGCGATCGCTAGGTCTCGACTGAGCTCGACCACGAGAACAGGACGGACTGATCACCCCCGGAGCGGATGGCCGGGGCCCTGGGATCGACACACGGGACGCATCGCGACCAGACCGCCGCGACACGAAGGGAACCAACCCGCCACATGGCACGCCTTGTTGGAGTCGACCTGCCGCGCGACAAGCGCGTGGAGATCGCACTCACCTACATCTACGGCATCGGCCGTACCAGTTCCAGGAAGATCCTCGCTGCCACCGGCGTGGACCCCAACGCCCGCGTGCACACGCTGGGCGACGACGAGCTCGTCAAGCTCCGCGACGCCATCGAGGCGGAGTACAAGTTCGAGGGCGACCTGCGCCGCGAGGTCCAGGCCGACATCCGCCGCAAGGTCGAGATCGGCAGCTACCAGGGCCGTCGCCACCGCCAGGGCCTGCCGGTCCGCGGTCAGCGCACCAAGACCAACGCCCGCACTCGCAAGGGTCCCAAGCGGACCGTCGCCGGCAAGAAGAAGGCCAAGTAATGCCCCCGAAGAGTCGTCAGGCCGGCGCCAAGAAGGTGCGCCGCAAGGAGAAGAAGAACGTCGCTCAGGGCGAGGCCCACATCAAGAGCACGTTCAACAACACCATCGTCACCATCACCGACCCCAGCGGCGCGGTGATCTCGTGGGCCTCGGCCGGCACCGTCGGCTTCAAGGGCTCGCGCAAGTCCACGCCGTTCGCCGCGCAGATGGCCGCCGAGGCCGCCGGGCGCCGGGCGATGGACCACGGCATGAAGAAGATCGACGTCTTCGTCAAGGGCCCCGGCTCCGGGCGCGAGACCGCGATCAGGTCCCTGGGTGCGATCGGCCTCGAGGTCGGCACCATCCAGGACGTCACGCCCACCCCCCACAACGGATGCCGCCCGCCCAAGCGCCGGCGCGTCTGACCCCGAGACTGGACAGGAGACTCAGAGACCATGGCCCGTTACACCGGCCCCATGACCAAGAAGTCGCGCCGCCTCGGTGTCGACCTCGTCGGTGAGGACAAGGCGTTCGAGAAGCGCCCCTACGCGCCCGGCCAGCACGGCCGGACCCGCATCAAGGAGTCCGAGTACCGCAACCAGCTGCAGGAGAAGCAGAAGGCCCGCTTCACCTACGGCGTGATGGAGAAGCAGTTCCACCGCTACTACGACGAGGCCAGCCGTCGTCCCGGCAAGACCGGTGACAACCTGCTGCAGCTGCTCGAGTGCCGCCTCGACAACGTCGTGTACCGCGCAGGCTTCGCCCGCACCCGTCGCCACGCCCGCCAGCTGGTCGTGCACGGCCACTTCCGGGTCAACGGCCACAAGGTCGACATCCCGTCGTACCAGGTCGATGCGCACGACATCATCGACGTGCGCGAGAAGAGCCTGGAGATGACCCCGTTCATCGTTGCTCGCGAGACCTTCGGCGAGCGCATCGTGCCGGCCTGGCTCGAGGCGATCCCCACGCGGATGCGGGTGCTGGTGCACTCGCGGCCCGTGCGGGCGCAGATCGAGCTCCCGGTCCAGGAACAGCTCATCGTCGAGTACTACTCCAAGAAGTAACAGCTCCAACCCCAGAAGACACGTTGTTCGAGCCCGTCAAATAGTGGGTGGGCTCGGAAAGGAAATGAAAAAGTGCTCATCGCTCAGCGCCCGACCCTGTCGGAAGAAAGCGTCGACGGCCCCCACCGTTCACGGTTCGTCATCGAGCCCCTGGAGCCTGGCTTCGGGTACACGCTCGGCAACTCGCTGCGTCGCACCCTGCTGTCCTCGATCCCGGGGGCCTCGGTCACCAGCATCAAGGTCGACACCGCACTGCACGAGTTCTCGACGATCGAGGGCGTCAAGGAGGACGTCACCGAGATCATCTTGAACCTCAAGGGCCTCGTCGTCTCCAGCGAGCACGACGAGCCGGTGGCCATGGTGCTGCGCAAGACCGGCGCCGGCGTGGTCACCGCCAACGACATCGAGGTGCCGGCGGGGGTCGAGGTGCACAACCCCGACCTGAAGATCGCCACCCTGAACACCAAGGGCCGTCTCGAGATGGAGCTCATCGTCGAGCGCGGTCGTGGCTACGTCAGCGCGGTGCAGAACAAGGGCAACGACAACGAGATCGGCCGGCTCCCGGTCGACTCCATCTACAGCCCCGTGCTGAAGGTGACCTACCGGGTCGAGGCCACTCGTGTCGAGCAGCGCACCGACTTCGACAAGCTGGTCATCGACGTGGAGACCAAGTCCTCCATCACCCCGCGCGACGCCATCGCCTCGGCCGGCAAGACCCTGGTCGAGCTGTTCGGCCTGGCCCGCGAGCTCAACGTCGAGGCCGAGGGCATCGACATCGGCCCGTCGCCGGTCGACGAGCAGCTGGCACAGGACCTGGCCCTTCCGGTCGAGGACCTGAACCTGACGGTGCGCTCCTACAACTGCCTCAAGCGCGAGGGCATCCACACCGTGGGTGAGCTGATCTCACGCTCGGAGCAGGACCTGCTCGACATCCGCAACTTCGGTGCGAAGTCGATCGACGAGGTCAAGGCCAAGCTGGTCGAGATGGGCCTGTCCCTCAAGGACAGCGCGCCCGGCTTCGACCCGGCCACCGCCCTGGCGGCGTACGACGACGACGACGACTCCTTCGTGGAAGACGAGCAGTACTAAAACCCCAGCACCATCTACTCCGGTACCTGACACGGCCGGGGAGAAACGAGAGTTGCCATGCCTACTCCCAAGAAGGGCGCCCGCCTCGGCGGCAGCCCGTCCCACCAGCGGCTGATCGTCGCGAACCTCGCCACGGCGCTGTTCGAGCACGGCCGGATCACCACCACCGAGGCCAAGGCACGCGTGCTGCGCCCGGTCGCGGAGAAGCTGATCACCAAGGCGAAGAAGGCCGAGCTCGGCACCACGCAGAGCCTGGCCCACCGTCGCGAGGTGCTCAAGACGATCCACGACAAGTCGGTGGTGCACACCCTGTTCACCGAGATCGCACCGACCTTCGCCGAGCGCCCGGGTGGCTACACCCGGATCACCAAGATCGGGCCGCGCAAGGGCGACAACGCCCCGATGGCGGTCATCGAGCTGGTGACCGAGCCGTACGCGCCCGCCGAGCCGAAGTCGAAGTCGAAGCCGGCGAAGAAGACCGCTGCTGCACCCGCCGCGGTCGAGGAGCCGACCGCCGGCACCGTCGAGGTCGAGGAGCCTGCTACCGATGCCGCACCGGCGGAGGTAGAGGCGACCGACGAGGCCGGTGAGGAGCAGGTCCTGGAGACCCAGCCCGCCGACGTCGAGACCGCCGAAGACGAGTCACAGGCGGAGCCGGAGGCCGAGGACACCGAGGCCGACGACAAGGCCTGAGCTGACGCCAACGCCGACGAGGCCCACCACCGATCGCGGTGGTGGGCCTCGTTGCGTCAGCTGGCCGGGACCGTGGCCTGGGCCAGGTTCGCCAGATGTGCGTGCACGAGAGGTACGGCGCTCGCGCCCTCGCCCGACGCAGCGGCGACGCGCTTCATCGATCCGGCGCGGATGTCCCCGGCGGCGAAGATGCCGGGCACCACGGTGGCGAGGTTGGCCGGGGGCAGCCCGTCGCGCCAGTACTCCTTGGGCACGTCACGACCGGTGAGCACGAAGCCGTGCGCGTCGCGAGCCACCTTCTCGGGCAGCCAGTCGCACTGCGGCTCGGCGCCGAGCAGCAGGAAGAGGCCGCCCGCCTCGTGCCGGGTGACCTCGCCGGTGTTCAGGTCGCGGACCTCGATCCACTCCAGGCGGCCGTCGCCACCGCCGTCGACCACGGCGGCACACTCGCGGATCCGGATCTGGGGCACGTAGCGCATCTCGCGGATCAGGTAGTCCGACATGGTCTGGGAGACGTCGGGCCTGCGGACCAGGAGCGTGACCGAGCGCGCGAACCGAGCGAGGTGGAGGGCTGCCTGGCCTGCGGAGTTGCCGCCTCCGACGACGAAGACGTCGCGGTCGGTCATCTCGGGGGCAGCGGTGACCGAGGCGCCGTAGTGGACGCCGAGCCCGACGAGGTCGTCGCAACCCTCGACGCCGAGCCGGCGGTAGGCGACGCCAGAGGAGATCACCACCGCCCGTGCATGCACCTCGCCGCCGGCGGTCACGATGCGGTGTGGCTCACCGTCGTGGCCGGGCACGAGGTCCTCGACGGGCCAGCCGGTGAAGAACTTGGTGCCGAACCGGATCGCCTGGTTGCGGGCGCGCTGGGCCAGGCGCATCCCGGAGATGCCGCGCGGGAAGCCGAGGTAGTTGCGGATCATCGAGCTCGTGCCGGCCTGTCCACCGACGGCGGCGGTCTCGAGCACCACGGTGCTCAACCCCTCTGACGAGCCGTAGACCGCCGCCGCGAGGCCGGCGGGCCCGGCGCCGACGACCACGAGGTCGACGACCTTGTCGACGTCGATCTGGTCGGGCGCGCCGTAGATCGTCGCCGCCAGCTCCTGCACCGATCGCGGTTGGCTGGTGATGCCGCCGAGCGCCTTGACGATGGGGAACCGGGAGTCGTCACCGTGCAGCTCGCACACGTGCCGGCCGGCCTCCGAGTCCGGGCTGACCACCTGTGCGGGCATCCCCATCTGGTAGGCGAAGTCGCGCAGGGCGACGGTCAGCGGGTCGAGCCCGGGCGAGACGATGATCGCCGTGGGGACGACCGGGCTCGCGGAGCCCCAGTCGGAGAGCAGCTCGGTGAGCGCGCTGTGGAACTCCTCGTCGCGCACGCCGCGAGGCATCAGCAGGTAGGCGTCGTACTTGCCGCTGGAGAGGCCGTGACGAAGCTCCTCGGCGCGCTCGCGGAAGTGGTCGACGTGAGCCGCGATCACCCGCTTGGCGGAGGGCACGCTCGCCCGCCAGTCGAACATGGCCCGCAGGACCGGGGCGTCGGGGACCTCGGTCTCGGCGACCAGCATGGCCACCGCCTGGTCCTCGTCCAGCCCGGCGAGCAGCTCGACGGTCTCCGCGGAGGTCGAGGTGTAGCGGACGTCGTACTCGTGCTCGTAGCGGGCGAGCTGGGCCCGCAGCACGTCGGGATGCTCGGGGGCGCACACCACGATCAGCGGCGTGCGTTGCTCAGCGATCGCGACCATGCCTCCCATCCTCCGTCACGAGGACGCGCTTGCGCTCCCCTCCACGGTTCGCCCTTGGTGAACGTCGAGCCGCATCAGCCGGCTGGTCAGGGTGACCATCGGGCCCAGCAGCACGATCACGGCCACGGTGCCGGCGCCGATCGTGGCCCCCATCCACCAGCCCAGGAGCGATCCACCCAGCTGGACCGCGCTGTAGCTCCAGCGGAAAGGCACGGGTGGGTCCCAGGCGAGCCCGGCGGCCTCGATCGGAGCCGCTCCGAGCTGGCTGCCGAGGTAGCTGGTGATGCCGACGGCGATCACCAGCATCGCCCCCACGAGCAGGGCGACGCGGGCCAGCATCGAGTCGGGTGGGTCCATCACGTCGAGCAGCCAGGTCACCACCGCGCCGACGACCACCACCTGCACCACCGTCCCGACCCCGGGGTACACCCCGCGCCAGGAGGCCACCGCCAGGAAGACCACACCGACGACCAGGTTGGCCGACCAGAACGCCAGCCCGGTCGCGAGCGAGAGTCCCCGTACGAGCGTCGAGTAGCCGTCAGAGCCGAGGTTCGCAGTCAGCAGCATGGCCACCCCGAGACCCAGCACGAGACACCCGGCCAACAGCACCAGCAGGCGAAGGGGAAGCCGCACCCGCCCAGCATTGCAGGCAGGTGAGGCAGGATGCCCATCGTGCGCCTGCGGCTCGACCTCGCCTACGACGGTGCCCGGTTCCACGGCTGGGCGCGGCAGGACGGGTTGCGCACGGTGCAGGGCGACCTGGAGGCCGCCATCGACACGGTGCTCCGGGTGTCGGGTACGTCGCTGACGGTGGCGGGTCGCACCGACGCGGGGGTGCATGCCCGCGGCCAGGTGGCCCACGTCGACCTCACGGCCGAGCTCGTGGAGCAGGCGGTGGGGCGCCGCGCGGAACCTCCGGCCGAGGCACTGGCCCGGCGGATCAACGGCGTCCTCGAGCGCGACGTGCGGGTGTTGCGGGTGGGTGAGTCCCCGGAGGGTTTCGATGCCCGCTTCTCGGCCCTCTGGCGTCGCTACGCCTACCGGATCGCGGACCGGCCCGAGCACGTCGACCCCCTCGCGCGCGGGCAGGTCGTCGCCTGGCGAAGCGAGCTCGACCTCGAGGCGATGAACGAGGCGGCGGCGGGGCTGCTCGGCGAGCACGACTTCGCAGCCTTCTGCCGCCGGCGCGAGGGCGCCACGACCGTGCGCGCGCTGCTGGACCTGCGCTGGGAGCGCCTCGGCGGCGTGGCGGTGGCGACAGTGCGGGCCGACGCGTTCTGCCACTCGATGGTGCGGGCGCTGACGGGTTGCCTGGTGGCGGTGGGGGAGGGCCGCCGCGAGCCCGGCTGGGCCGCGCAGGTGCTGTCGGCCGGGCAGCGCGACCCCGCCGTCACGGTGATGCCCGCCCACGGGCTCACCCTGGAGGAGGTCGGCTACCCGGCCGCCGCGGAGCTCGGCGCGCGGGCCCGGGTGACCCGGGCGAGGCGTTCGGCCTCCACCTCGTAGCGGCTCGCGCGCCCGCCGGCCGTGGGGAAGAAGCGACGTCGCAGGGCACCCTCCACCCGGACCACGTCGTCGGTGGCGAGGCGCTCGGCCGTGCGCTGGGTGCGCTTGCTCCAGCAGGCGACGTCGATGACGTCGACCTGGCGGCGGGTGCCGGCGCGGACCGGATGGCGCTCGACCACCAGCCGGAAGGTGAGCAGACGGTCGCCGCTGGGCAGGTCGCGCGCGTCCGGCTCGGCGCTCACCCGGCCCACGAGGGTGACGGTGTTGAGGGAATCGATGGTTTCGCTGGTCATGGTGGCATCCCACGACCACCCACCGACCACGCTCGCCGGCGGCGACCGGGGCTGTGGAAAGGTGGGCGCGAAGGCGTGCTGTGGACGCCGAAGGGACGTTGGGGAACCAGGGAGGCGGGTCGTGGCGGAGCACTACTTCACCGCCGACCCCGCAGCGCCGTTCCGCCGGGTCCCGGTGCGGGCGAACGTCTGGGGTCACTGGCTGGAGCTGACCTCGGGTTCGGGCGTCTTCGCCCAGGGACGGCTCGACGTCGGCACGGGCGTCCTGCTCGGCGAGGTGCCCCCTCCCGAAGGTGTGAGCGAGGTGCTCGACCTCGGCTGCGGGTACGGCGTCATCGGCCTGGCGATCGCGGTGGCCGTCCCCGAGGCCCGCGTCACTGCAGTGGACGTCAACCAGCGCGCCCTGCTGCTCGCCAACGAGAACGCGGAGCGGCTCGGGGTGTCCGACCGGTTCCGCGCCGTCCTCCCGGAGGAGGTGGATCCGGAGGCGTCCTACGACGAGATCTGGTCCAACCCGCCCATCCGCGTGGGCAAGGAGGCCCTGCACGACCTGCTGCTGCAGTGGCTGCCGCGGCTGCGACCCGAGGGTCGTGCGGTGCTGGTGGTGGGCAAGAACCTCGGCTCGGACTCGCTGTCCAGGTGGCTGGGGGAGCAGGGCTACCCGACCGACCGCCTGGCCAGCGCAAAGGGGTTCCGGGTCCTGGAGTCGCGGCCCAGGTAGGAAGCACGGCGAGGAAACCCGTGGCCCCCAGGGGCCGGGACCCGGAGAATGGCCCCTCGTGGGTCACGTCGACGTCGCCGGAGTGCGCTACGAGCTGCCCGACGGCCGCGTGCTGCTCGACGAGGTCTCCTTCCGCGTGGGGGAGGGTGCCAAGGTGGCGCTGGTGGGCGCGAACGGCGCCGGCAAGACCACGCTGCTGCGGATCATCAGCGGAGAGCTGGATCCGCACGCCGGTGCGGTGACGAGGTCGGGCGGCCTGGGCGTGATGCGTCAGAACGTCACCCGCGGGATCACGACCGGCTCCGCGAGCAGCCCGAGCGTCGCCGACCTCCTCCTCGCGGCCGCGCCCCAACGCGTTCGTGCTGCCGCAGCCGAGATCGAGCGCCTCGAGCTGCGGCTGATGGACGTCGACGACGAGCCGACCCAGCTGGCCTACGCCGCCGCCCTCGCGGAGTTCGCGGACGCCGGAGGCTATGAGATCGAGGTCGTCTGGGACTCCTGCTGCACCACGGCCCTGGGTATCGGCTTCGACCGCGCGAAGTACCGCGACCTCGACACGCTCAGCGGCGGGGAGCAGAAGCGGCTCGTCCTGGAGTACCTGCTGGCCGGACCCGACCAGGTGCTCCTCCTCGACGAGCCGGACAACTTCCTCGACGTACCCGGCAAGATCTGGCTGGAGAGCCGGCTGCGGGAGTCGCCCAAGACGATCCTGTTCATCAGCCACGACCGCGAGCTGCTCGACAACACGGCCACCAGGGTGGTCACCGTCGAGCTCGCCGGCGGGGGACTGGGGGCCGGCAACTCGGTGTGGACCCACCCGGGCGGGTTCTCGTCGTACCACGAGGCACGCCGGGCCCGGTTCGCGCGCTTCGAGGAGCTCACCCGGCGATGGGATGAGGAGCACGCCAAGCTCAAGGCGCTGGTGCTGATGTACAAGCAGAAGGCCGCCTACAACGACGGCATGGCCTCGCGCTACCGCGCCGCCCAGACGCGGCTGCGCAAGTTCGAGGAGGCCGGCCCGCCCACGTCGCAGCCGCGGGAGCAGCAGGTCTCGATGCGGCTGACCGGCGGCCGCACGGGCAAGCGGGCAGTCGTCTGCGAGGAGCTGGAGCTGCTCGGCCTGATGAAGCCGTTCGACCTCGAGGTCTGGTACGGCGAGCGGGTGGCCGTCCTGGGCTCGAACGGCTCGGGCAAGTCGCACTTCCTGCGGTTGCTGGCCGCCGGCGGCAGCGATCCCGACGTCGAGCACCGGCCGGTCTCCGACACCCCGGTGAGCCCGGTGGCGCACGCCGGACGGGCGAAGCTCGGCGCCCGCGTGCGACCGGGCTGGTTCGTGCAGACCCACGCGCACCCGGAGCTGGCCGGCCGCACGCTCCTGGAGATCCTGCACCGCGGCGACGAGCACCGCGACGGCCTCCCGCGCGAGCCGGCCGCCAGGGCGCTGGACCGCTACGAGCTCGCCCACGCCGCCGGACAGACCTTCGAGTCGCTCTCCGGAGGACAGCAGGCCCGGTTCCAGATCCTGCTGCTCGAGCTCTCCGGCGCGACCCTGCTGCTGCTCGACGAGCCCACCGACAACCTCGACGTGGAGTCGGCGGAGGCGCTCGAGGAGGGCCTCGCGCGCTTCGAGGGCACCGTCGTCGCGGTGACCCATGACCGCTGGTTCGCGCGCGGCTTCGACCGGTTCCTGGTGTTCGGTGCGGACGGGTCGGTCTACGAGTCCGCCGAGCCCGTCTGGGACGAGGGCCGCGTCGACCGGCCACGCCCTAACCTGTCGCGGTGACTCGCCGACCCGTCGTACCCGCGCCGCTGCTGGTGCTCGGCGGGGTGGTCTCCGTGCAGTTCGGCGGGGCGCTGGCCAGCAGCCTGGTGCGCGAGATCGGCATCGGTGGGTCGGTGCTGATGCGGATCGGGATCGCGGCGGTGCTGCTCCTCGTGCTGGTCCGGCCGCCGCTGCGCGGACACACCCGCGAGGCGTGGATCACGGTGATCACCTTCGGCGTCGCGCTGGGGCTGATGAACTGGGCCTTCTACGGCTCGCTGGCGAAGCTGCCGCTGGGCGTGGCCGTCACGATCGAGTTCCTCGGCCCGCTGGTGCTCACCACCGTCCTCTCCCGGCGACTGGTCGACCTCCTCGCCGTCGGCGCCGCGGGAGCAGGGGTGCTGCTGATCTCCGAGGCCCTCACCGTGCCGCTGGACCAGCTGAGCTGGGTGGGGATGCTGCTCGCGGCCACGGCAGGCGCCTGCTGGGCGAGCTACATCCTGCTCAGCGGCCGCACCGGCGCCGCGTTCGCCCAGCTCGACGGGCTGGCGATCGCGCTGGTGGTCTCCACGGTGGTGGTGCTGCCCGTCGGGATCCTCCAGGGGTTCGACCCCACGCCGCAGCACCTGCTCGAGGGGCTCGGCCTGGCCGTCCTCTCCTCGCTGCTGCCCTACTCCCTCGAGCTGCTCGCGCTGCGCCGGCTCAGCGCCCCGGTGTTCGGGATCCTGCTCTCCCTGGAGCCCGCCGTCGCGGCACTGGCCGGGTTCCTGTTCCTCGACCAGCGGTTGCACCCGCTCCAGCTCCTCGGGATCGGCCTGGTCGTGCTCGCCAGCGTGCTGGTGATGGGCCTGGGCGCCCGGAAGCGGCTGGTCCAGGAGCCGGGCCGGATCGAGGCCTCCTGACCAGGTCGTGCGGGTAGAAAGTCGGCCCGTTGTCCCAGATCACGTTGCGCTCTTAGGTATGCCTCACCTACCTTGGTGTACCTGACCGTCGTACACCGAGACCTGGGAACTGCCGTGATCGTCTGCCACTGCCGCGTCGTCACCGACCGCGCCGTGGCCGACGCCGTCCGCGCAGGAGCCAGGTCGCTGGGCAGCGCCTGCAAGGCCACCGGTGCCGGGCAGGATTGTGGTGCGTGCGTCTTCTCCCTCAAGCGCCTCGTGTGTGAGCATGGCAGCGACCTGGTGCCGTCCGGCACCGGTCCCGCTGACGTCCTCACGGAGGCAAGCCGTTGCAGCCAGTTAACCCTCGGGTCGTCGAGCTGCTGAACCAGGCGCTGACCTTCGAGCTCACTGTCACCAACACCTACTTCCTGCAGGCCCGGATGCTCGACAACTGGGGTCTGGGCGGTCTCGGCAAGGTCTTCTACGACCTCTCGATCGCGGAGATGAAGGACGCCGACGAGCTGATCAACCGGATCCTGATGTTCGACGGCCACCCCAACGTGCAGAAGCTCAACTCGATCACCGTCGGCGAGGACGCCGAGGAGATGCTGACCCTGGCGCTGGCCAGCGAGAAGGCGGCCATCGCGCAGTTCAACGCCTCGGCGCAGGAGTGCCACGACCTCAACGACCACGGCACCGCGGCGTTCTTCGAGGAGTCGGTGCGCGACGAGGAAGATCACGCCGACTGGTTCGAGGGCCAGCTCGACGCGATCACGCGGGTGGGCATCCAGCAGTACCTCGCCCGCCAGGTCGTCACCGAGACCCCGGGAGCCTGAGCACGGTGTCCGCGGCGGCCGCCCCCGGACAGGCACAGCTCCCGGACCCCGAGCTCCTCGACGACCGCCTGGCCCACTGGGCGAGGGCCACCCCCGACGCGGAGGCGATGACCTACCTCGGCCGCACCTGGACGTGGGCCGCAGTGGGAGCAGCGCGTACGACGCCTGGCCGGCGCGCTCCGCGGCCTGGGCGTGGGCCGCGGCGACGTGGTCTCCTTCCTCGACAAGAACCATCCCGCCTGCGTCGAGCTGACCCTGGCGGCCGCATCCCTCGGGGC
Source organism: uncultured Actinomycetota bacterium (assembly GCA_963839835.1). Lineage (GTDB taxonomy): Bacteria > Actinomycetota > Actinomycetes > Propionibacteriales > Nocardioidaceae > Marmoricola. Next base: position 3,354 of record CAWIWO010000004.1, on the reverse strand, counting down.
CGCCAACGCGATCATCAACTTCCGGCTGGCGGGCGACGAGGTCGACTACGCCGTGAACGACGCCGGGGCCAAGGTGCTCCTCGTCGGGTCGGAGCTGATGCCCCTGGTGGACAAGCTCCGGGACCGGCTCGTCGGCGTCGAGCACGTCATCGAGCTGACCCCGGACGGCGCCGACGGCGACGCCTACGAGGCGCTCCTGGCCGCGTCCGAGCCCCTCGAGCGGGACCGCGAGGTGGAACCCGACGACGTGTGCCTGGTGATGTACTCCTCGGGCACGACCGGTCGCCCCAAGGGCGTGATGCTCACCCAGGCGAACCTGCTGGCCCACACGCGCAACGCGCACGAGGGCTGGGGCTTCGACGACGGCGACAAGAACATGGTCGCGATGCCGCTGTTCCACGTCGGCGGGTCGTCGTACGTCCTGTTCGGGATCCACGACGGGGTGCCGAGCGTGATGACCCGCGACCCCGACGGCGCCTCGCTGGCGGGCGCGATCATGGCCGGCGCCAACCGCACGTTCCTGGTGCCTGCGGTGCTCGCCCAGGTGCTGCAGTCCGGCGACGACGCCGTGAAGCTGTTCGGCCAGCTGAAGACCTACTGCTACGGCGCCGCACCGATGCCGATGCCGTTGCTGCGCGCCGCGATCAAGGCCTGGCCCGACACCGACTTCCTGCAGGTCTACGGGCTCACCGAGCTGTGCGGCGTGATCACCCACCTGATGCCCGAGGCGCACCGGGACCTCGACCATCCCGAGCGCCTGGTCAGCGCCGGCCGGCTGATCCCGGAGGCGGAGCTGCGCGTGGTCGAGCCCGACAGCCTCGAGGACGTGCCCGAGGGGGAGCGCGGCGAGCTCTGGTTCCGGACGCCGCAGCTGATGAAGGGCTACCTGAACCGCCCGGAGGCCACCGCGGAGGTGATCACCGACGACGGCTGGTTCCGTACCGGCGACATGGGCAGGGTCGACGCCGACGGCTTCGTCTACGTCGAGGACCGGCTCAAGGACATGATCATCAGTGGCGGCGAGAACGTCTACAGCCCTGAGGTCGAGCGCGTGCTGGCCGAGCACCCGTCGGTGATGGAGGTGGCGGTCATCGGCGTGCCCGACGACAGGTGGGGCGAGACCGTCAAGGCCGTGGTCGCGCTCCACCCCGGAGCCGAGACCACCGAGGAGGAGCTGATCGGCTTCTGCCGCGAGCAGCTCGCGCGCTACAAGTGCCCGAGGTCGGTGGACGTCCTCGAGGCGCTGCCGCGCAACCCCACGGGCAAGATCCTCAAGCGCGACCTGCGCAAGCCCTACTGGGAGGGTCGCGACCGCTCGACGGTGTGAACCGCCTCCAGGTGCCTGGCGTGGGCCGGGGCCAGGAGCGTCGCCGGGTCGATGCCGATGGCCTCCAGCGCCTCCATCAGGTCACGCAGGCGGGTGGACGCCTCGGAGCTGGCCTGGGCGATGGCCTCCAGGTACTCCTGGGCGAAGGGCAGGCGGGCCTGCTCGTCCTCGAGCGCCTTCATCCGCTCGTCCAGCGCCGTGGAGCGGTCCTGCACGAGGGTGCGGTTGCCCACCACCATCCGCCGGAGCCGCCTGGTCTGCTGGTGCACCTGGGTCGCGAGGAGCAGCACGACGTAGCAGGCGAAGGTCGTGGTGGCGATACAGACCGCAAGCAGCGCCGGTACGGCGACGGCCGTCACCGCACGGCTGTGGTAGGCCCAGATCCCCAGGACGACGAGGAGGACGATGGTCACCAGCAGGCCGCCGAGGGCCAGTGCGCCGGCGCGGGGGTGCTCGCTCCAGCGCCGTACCGTCTGCAGGGCCGCCACCAGGCGCGGGACCGGGCGCGGGCGACCAGTGGGTGACGAGGTCGCTGCGGTGTCCTCGCCCGGGGCGGCCGGCACGACCGCGGGGTCAGCGCCGGCGGCTCTGGACGCCTCGAGCGCCTGCAGCACCAGCTCGTCGCCCCCGGGCCGTTGCTGGCCCCGGCGGCCGAGGGTGAGCACGACCGAGCCGGCGAGGTCCTGGACCTCGTTGATCTGCACGGCGCAGCGCCCCACGAGGTCCGCGAGCTGGATGGGGTCACGGTCGGGCGCGGCGACCCGCACGGTCAGGTCGCGACCGGTTTGCAGCTCGCGCGAAGCCGCCTCCAGCACCGTGGCCATGCCGTCGCCGTGCGCGATGTCGAGGGTGGTCACCTCGGCGAGGTCGACCTCGCGGGCGAAGTCGTCGAAGGAGGTCAGGAAGACGTGGTCGTGGTCCACTCCGAAGGCGGCAGCCGCGGCGTCCCGGGTGCGTCCGACCGCGACCCCGCGTAGTCGCACGCTCGGATCGTCTAGGGTCACGAAAGGCTCCTGGGCTCCGTACAGCTTGCCCGGACTGGAGGATCTTGGTGCGTGACGCTGTGGAGAGGAATCCTCGTCCGGACCCGACCGCAGGTCGCGACCGGCCGTGCGCCAGCGTACTTGTCGCAACGTCGATGGGCATGGAGAACCTGCCGGGTTGCCTCGACTCGCTCGTCGCGCAGACGCTGGACCCCGCGGAGTTCGAGGTCGTGGTCGTGCTGCACGGGCCGGACGACGGCAGCAGGGACCTGGTCACCGATTACGCCCGGGCGCACCCCGACCACCGCGTGCGCTCGCTCGAGCTGACCGAGCCGGGCGCAGGCAATGCCCTCAACGTCGGGCTGTCGGCGGCCCGCGGGAGCCACGTGACCGTCGTAGGTGACGAGGACCGAGTCGCGCCGACGTACCTGGGGGCGATGCTGGACGCGGCCGGGCCCGGCGTGGTCGTGGCGACGCCGGTCACGAGCTCGGCCGCGGCGGCGGCCGCGGCGGACCCGCACGTCGTGGCCCTCTCCGGCGAGGCGGCCACGCTGGTCAGCACCGAGGTCGCGCGGCTGGCGCGCTACGACGCCGGGGTGGAGCAGGGTGAGGATCCTGGCCTACTGGTTGTCCCTGTTCTCCCGGCGGCCCTTCGAGGTGCGCGTGGTCGCTGCGGAGGGTGGCCTGTACGGACGGCCGGAGCGGGGCGGGACCAGCTACGAGCGGGACGTGTCCACCCGGTTGCGCCGCCTGAAGTCCATCGAGTCCGTCGATCGCGACCACCCTGCGGTCGACGCCCTCGCGGGGAGGCTGATCGAACAGGAAGCCGGAGCGGTCAACGACTACCTGCGTCGGGCCCCGGACGACCACGCGAGGGTGGTCGCCGACGTGGCGGCCCTCGGCCTGGTGGATCTTCCGTGGTCGCGGGTCAACCAGGGTCTCGCCCGCGACCTGGCGGTCTGCTACTGCTTCCCGCCCGACCTCGACACCAGCGGGGTGGTCGCGGCCAAGCGGCTGCGCGCACGGGGCCTGGTCACTGACGTC
>CAWIWO010000003.1:0-264921 GCA_963839835.1 uncultured Actinomycetota bacterium | reverse complement strand
ACGAGCAGCACGACGGACGTCGAGCGGGTGACGCTGATGACCCGACCCACCAGACCGTCGTTGTTCAGCACGGTCATGTTGCGTCGCAGGCCCGAGGAGGTGCCGGCGTCGAGGGTGACGGTGCGGGAGAAGGACTGCATCGGACCCATGCCGACCACGCGGGCAGCGACAAGTGCGTAGCCGGTCTCGTTGGCGGTGCGGGTCAGCCCGTCGAGCTCGGCGAGCCGGTTGCGGTCCAGCGGCACCTGCTCGGCCTGGGAGCGCAGCTGGGAGTTCTGCGCCGAGAGCCGCGCGACATCGGCACGCAGGTGGTCGTTGGAGCTGAAGTAGCCGAGGGTCGCCTTGAACGGGCGTACGGCGGTCGAGGTGCCGGACTCGACGGGCCCGAGGACGTCGGCGACGACGTGCCGCGCCGGGTCGATCGCGGAGGAGCCACCACCCGAGGCGTCGACGGTGATCACGGCGAGCGAGGCCACGAGCAGCCCGCCGATGACCAGCCGCGACGACGACCCGCCACGGTCACGACCGAAACCCGTGCGGCCGGAGTCGAAGGTGTCGGGGCGGCGCCAGCGAATTGCCCAGGGATGTGCCCAGGGATGCGCCCGGGCGCCTGGTGCGGCGCTGGCGGAGGTTCTTGGGGACCACCGACTACCGCCTGTGGTCTGCGACGAGGACCTGCTGGAGCGCTTCGAACTCCTCCACGCACTTGCCGGCACCCATCGCCACGGAGGTGAGGGGGTCCTGGGCCACGTGCACGGGCATCCCGGTCTCGTGCCGGATGCGCTCGTCGAGGCCGAGCAGCAGGGCGCCGCCGCCGGTCAGGACGATGCCGCGGTCCATGATGTCGCCGGCGAGCTCGGGCGGGGTCTGGTCGAGGGTGGTTCGGACCGCGTCGACGATCGCGTGCAGCGGCTCCTCGAGGGCCTTGCGGATGTCGTTGCTGGAGACGGTGACCGTGCGAGGCAGCCCGGAGACCATGTCGCGCCCGCGCACCTCGGCCTGGCGCTCCTGGGGCAGCGGGAACGCCGACCCGAGCGTCATCTTGATCTCCTCGGAGGTGCGCTCCCCCAGCATCAGGGAGTGCTCCTTCTTCATCCAGGCCACGATCGCCAGGTCGAGGTCGTCGCCGGCGGTGCGCACGCTCAACGTGGTGACGATGCCGCCCAGGGAGATCACCGCGACCTCGGTCGTGCCGCCGCCGACGTCGACGACCATGTTTCCGGTGGCTTCGTGGACCGGGAGGCCGGCGCCGATCGCCGCGGCCATCGGCTCCTCGATGATGTACACGCGTCGGGCTCCGGCCTGGTACCCGGCTTCCTTGACCGCTCGCTGCTCCACGGTGGTGACACCGCTGGGCACGCAGATGATCATCCGCGGCTTGGCGAAGTAGCGCCGCCGGTGCACCAGCTGGATGAAGTGGCGCAGCATCTCCTCGGTCGCGTCGAGGTCGGCGATCACACCGTCCTTCAGCGGCCGGATGGCGGTGATGCCGTCCGGCGTACGGCCGATCATCCGCTTGGCCTCGTGGCCCACGGCCAGCAGCTCGTGGGTCTGCTCGTTCAGGGCCACGACCGAGGGCTCGTCCACCAGGACACCGCGGCCGCGCACGTAGACGAGGGTGTTGGCGGTGCCGAGGTCGACGGCCATGTCACGGCCGATGAGACTGTTCGCCATCCGGGTCGCCTTGCCTGTCCTAGGGGAAGGGGCAGGTGGGATGCGCGCAAACCACCCGTTGTCCGCAGCCTAAGGAGTGACGCGTGGTGCTGGTGTGACGACACGCGGTGGTTTGTCTGGGTGCGGTTTCACCGGCCGGCCGGTGAAACCGCTGCCGAGCGTGGTCCAGGTGGAGGTGTCAGAGCTCAGGGAACCACAGCGCGATCTCGCGGGCGGCCGACTCCTCGCCGTCCGAGCCGTGCACGAGGTTCTCGCGGTTCGACAGCGACAGGTCGCCGCGGATCGTGCCGGGCACCGCCTTGCGCCCGTCGGTGGCGCCGTTGAGTGCGCGCACCACCTCGATCGCCTCCTCCCCCTCGAGGACGGCGGCGACCAGTGGCCCGCTGGTGACGAAGTCGCGCAGCGGCGGGTAGAAGTCCCGCTCGACGTGCTCGGCGTAGTGCGCGTCGGCCTGCGCCGCATCGATGTGCCGCTGCTCCAGCGCCCGGATCGTGAGGCCCTTGGACTCGTAGCGCGAGATGATCTCCCCCACCAGGCCACGCCTGACGGCGTCCGGCTTGAGCAGGACAAGAGTGCGCTGGGACATGGCAGAAACCTAGTCGAGGGTGCAGGATCGGGGTTTGACCGGGTTCTCGAGGACCGGAGGATGTCCATGCACAAGCTCACTGCAATGCTCGCCCGAGCCCTGACCACCACCGTGGCGGCGACCTGCCTGGTCGTGCCCGTCACCGCGTCGTCCCGCGTCCAGCGCCGCGCCGCCGCCAAGCCGCAGCGGATGTACGTCGCGGTCTCGGTGGCGACCGTGTGGACCAACCCCAGCAAGCCGCGGCCGGTCGACCGGCCGGCCCTGACCAACCCGGCACACCCGCGGCAGTGGCTGCGCGCGATGAGCCCCGCGCAGAGCGAGGACCTCACCGACAGCAACCGCACCCAGACCCAGGCGCTGTACGGCGCACCGGTGCTCGTGCTCGCGCGGCAAGGGGCGTGGAGCCAGGTCGTCGTACCCAACCAGCCGACGCCGCGCGACCCGCGCGGGTACCCCGGCTGGATCCCGACGGTGCAGCTGACCCGCAACCCGTCGTTCGGCGCGGCCAGCGCGAGCCGGCCCTTCGCTCTCGTCGACCGGGGAATCGCCACCGGCCTCTTCACCGGTCGCAAGCTCCGCCACCGGGTGCTCTCCCTGAGCATGAACACCCGCCTGCCCGTCATGGCCAGGACCAAGCGGGCCGTCGAGGTGCTCACCCCCGACCGTGGCGCGAAGTGGCTGCCCCGGAAGCGGACCCACGTCTACCGCAGCGAGGCCAGCATCCCGCGGCCCACGCGTCGCCAGCTGGTGCGGACCGCCAGGACCTTCCTGCACCAGCCCTACGTGTGGGCCGGTCGCTCCGGCTTCGCCTTCGACTGCTCGGGGCTGACCGGCACCGTCTACCAGGTCCACGGGATCACGATCCCGCGCGACTCCGGTCCCCAGGCGCAGGACCCCCGGGCCCGCCGGGTGCCCGCCTCGAGCCTGCGCGCCGGCGACCTGCTGTTCTACTCGCACTCCAGCGATGCCGACGACATCTTCCACGTGGCGATGTACGTCGGGCACGGCCGGATGATCGAGGCCTACGACCACCTCACCCCGGTGCGGGTCACCCCGGTGCGCCTAGGCGACAGCTACTGGGGCGCCGTCCGCTACCTCCACCGCTGAGTCATCAGGGGTGGTCGGTGCGACCTCCCGACCGGGCAGCCAGACCAGGGCCGCGACGGCACCCAGCAGGCAGATCACCCCGACCACGAGGCACGAGGTGCTGAAGCCGTCCATGAAGGCGTCCTGGAGCGCACTGCCCAGACGGGGGTCCGCACCGGCGACGTGCAGTGCTGCACCCACCGAGTCCTTGGCCTGGGCCAGCACGTGGCTGGGCAGGTGGGAGAAGGCCCCGTCCGCGAGGCTGCGGGCGTAGACCGAGGAGAACAGCGACCCGACCACGGCGACGCCGAGCGTCCCGCCGAGCTCCCGAGTGGCGTCGTTGACCGCCGAGCCGACCCCGGCACGGGCCGGCGGCAGCACCAGCAGGATCGACTCCGTGGCCGGGGTCGAGATCAGCCCCATCCCCAGGCCCATCAGCACCATCTGCGGCACGATCACGGTGGCGTACGACGCATCGACGGCGACCGTCGAGATCCACAGGAACGCGGCCCCGAACGAGATCAGGCCCGCGGTGACGACGGCCTTGGTGCCGATGCGCGGGGCGAGCTGCGCGCCGACGACCGAGGCGACCGCGATGCTCAGGGCCACCGGCAGGATCCGCGCGCCGGTGGACAACGTGCCGTAGCCGCGCACGAACTGGAAGTACTGCGTGACCAGGAAGATGAAGCCGAACAGGGCGAAGAACGTGATCGTCACCGACGCACTCGCCGCGCTGAACCTGCGGTCGCGGAAGAGCGTCACGTCGAGCATCGGGTGGGCCGCCGTACGCTCCCGGGCGACGAAGGCCGCGAGCGCGAGGAGCGCGACGACGAAGCCCGTGATCGTGGTGGCCGACGCCCACCCGTGCTCCGGAGCCTCGATGATCGTCCAGGTCAGCGTGCCGAGCATCAGCACCGACAGGGCCAGGCCCGGCACGTCGAGCGACGGCACGGCGGGATCGCGCGACTCCGGCACCAGCACGAACGCGGCGACCGCGGTGACCAGAGCGAGCGGCACGAGCGCCCAGAAGACGCTTCCCCACGCGAAGTGCTCGAGCAGGAGGCCACCGGTGACCGGGCCGGCGGCCACGCCGATGCCGACCACTGCTCCCCAGACCCCGAGTGCGGCGGCGCGCTGGCGACGTTCGCGGAAGGTGTTGCTGATGATCGAGAGCGTCGTGGGGAAGATCAGTGCCGCGAAGGTCCCCATCCCGACCCGCGCGGCGATCAGCGCACCTGAGCTGGTCACCACCGCACCGACCGCGCTGGTGGCAGCGAAGCCGACCAGCCCCAGGATCAGGGCGGGCCGGCGACCGAACCTGTCGGAGAGGCTGCCCATCGCGAGCACCAGGCCGGCGAAGGCGAGGTTGTAGCCGTCGACGACCCACTGCAGGGCACGTGTCCCGGCGTCCAGCTTCTCCGAGATCGTCGGCAGGGCCACGTTGACGATCGTGGTGTCGAGGTTGATGGCCAGGACCGCGGCGCAGACGGTCAGCAGGATGCCGAGCTTGCCCTTCATGGGGCCCCCTTGCGATGCTCTGATGTAGACAGTGACAACATCGAAGGTAGGCGACGATGTAACCAGTGTCAACATGCCCGTAGGATTCAGCTCGTGAGCACCTACCACCACGGGAACCTGCGAGCCACCCTGATCGAGCAGGGCGTGGAGCTCGCGCGCAGGGAGGGACCTGACGGGGTCGTGCTGCGCGAGGTCGCCCGCCGGGCCGGCGTCTCGCACAACGCGGCCTACCGCCACTTCGCCGACCGCGACGCCCTGCTGGCGGAGATCGCGACGGTCGGCATGCAGCGCCTGGCGGAGGCGATGCTGGCCGACATGGACGCCGTGACCGAGACCGGACCGCTCCCCCGAGCCACCGCCCGGTTGCGCGCCTGCGGGCGCGCCTACGTCCACTTCGCCGTCGCCGAGCCCGGCCTGTTCACCGCGGCGTTCGCTGCGATCACACCGGCGCCCGACGGCGCGGCACCAGGCCCCGCGACGGAGTCACCGGGGTCACCGGAGCCGCCGACCCCTACGGACTGCTCGCCCGCGCGCTCGACGAGCTCGAGGCTGCCGGGGCGCTGGGTGACGGCCGCCGCGAGGGCGCCGAGGTGCTCTGCTGGGCGGCCGTGCACGGTTACGCCGTCCTGCACCTGAACGGCCCGTTGCACGACGTGCCCGAGAAAGAGCGGGAGGCCGGCCTCCAGTCGCTGCTCGACCAGGTAGAGCGCGGCCTGCTCTAACCCTCGGTCTGACCCTCCGTCGGGGCCCCGGGGTACTGGCCGGTCCGCTCCCACTCCGCGCGCTCGATCTCGATCCTCTGGCCGAGGAAGTACGCCGTGGCCCACAGGGCGAGGAAGACCGCGCCGAGGAAGAACATCGCGGGGACGAGGAACCCGGTGGCGATCGCCGCCACCTGGAGCGCCCACCCGATCACGAAGGCGAACCGGTGGCGGAGCAGGCCGGCCACCAGGAGGCAGCCGACCGTCAGCCCGGGGCCGACGAGGAGCACCGTGCGCGTGCTGGCCGAGGTCAGCGAGAACAGCACCGGCGTGCTCAGGCCGAAGGCGATCGCCTCGAAGAGCAGGATCGCGGCGCAGAGGCGTCGCTGCATCAGTCCTGCTCCGCGGGGCGACCGGGATCGCGCCTCGAGCGGAGCATCGCCCGCGCCTCCCCCACGGTCACGACGGACCCGGTGACCAGCACGCCGCCGGAGCCGATCGCGTCACCGAACACCCCGCCGGCCTCGGCCAGCGCCGCGGCCTGGTCGATGGCGTCGGCCAGTGAAGTCGTCTCGCTGACCCGGTCGCGACCGAAGATCCCCCGCGCCACCTCCGCGAGCTCGGCTGCCGGCATCGCCCGGTCGCTGGAGTTCTGCGTGCACACGACGTGCGCCAGGACAGGCTCGAGCTCGGAGAGCAGCCCGTCGACGTCCTTGTCCGCCATCACACCGAGCACCGCGATCAACGGCGAGAAGGTGAAGCTGTCCTCCAGCGCGGCCACCAGGGCGGTCGCGCCGTGCGGGTTGTGGGCCGCGTCGAGCACGATCGTCGGGGACCGGCGGATGATCTCCAGGCGACCGGGTGAGGTCACCTCGGCGAACGCCTCGGCCACCACCTCGGCGGAGAGGGCGTCGCTCTGGCCGTCCGAGGCGCCGAGGAACGACTCGACCGCGGCCAGCGCCAGCGCCGCGTTCTGCGCCTGGTGGGCGCCGTACAGCGGGACGAAGACCTCCTCGTAGGTCCCCCGGAGACCCTGCAGCCCGATCACCTGGCCGCCGACGGCAGGCACCCTGCTGGTCACGCCGAACTCGAGGCCCTCACGCAGGAGGGTCGCCCCGACCTCGGCACAACGCTCCAGCAGCACCAGGCTGACCTCCTCGGTCTGCACCGCGGAGACGACGGTGGCGCCGGGCTTGATGATGCCGACCTTCTCGCGGGCGATCTCCTCGGGTGTGTTGCCGAGGTACCTGGCGTGGTCGACGGCGATCGGGCGTGAGCACGGCCACCTGGGCGTCGATCACGTTGGTGGCGTCCCAGGCGCCGCCCATGCCCACCTCGACGACGGCGACGTCGACGGGGGCGTCCGCGAACGCGGCATAGGCCATCGCGACGACCGTCTCGAAGAAGGAGAGCGGGTGGTCGTGCTCGGCGTCGACGAGGTGCGTGTACGGCGCCACCTCGTTGAACGCCGCGACGAAGGCCTCCTCGCTCAGCGGCTCACCGTCCAGGCTGATCCGCTCGGTCATCGACTCCAGGTGCGGGCTGGTGAACCGGCCCACCCGCAGCCCGATCGTCTCGACGAGGGTCTCGATCATCCGGGCCGTCGAGGTCTTGCCGTTGGTGCCGGTGAGGTGGATCGAGGGGTAGCTGCGCTGCGGGTCGCCGAGGATCTCCATGAACGCCTCGATGCGCTCCAGGGTCGGGTCCAGCTTGGTCTCGGGCCAGCGGCTGAGCAGTGCGTCCTCGACCTCGGCGTAGGTCTCGGCGGGCCGCGCCTCGGGGGTCTCGTCCATCTCCGCAGAGTCTAGAGACCTAGCCCATCGTCAGGACGATCCGCCCGGAGGTGCGCCCCTCCGCCTGGCGCTGCCACGCCTCGGCCACCGAGGACAGCGGCAGCACCTCGCGGGCCACGGTGAGCCTCCCCTCCGCGGCGTACGACGCCACGGCGGTCACCGCCTCCGCCCGACGCTGCGTGCTCAGCTCGTTGTTGGTGTAGCCCAGGATCCGCAGCGACTTGCTGCGCAGCGTGGAGGAGTCGATCGGCGCGTGCTCGTGGGCGGAGCTGCCGAGGTTGACCAGCCGCCCACCGGGTCGCAGCGCACGCGCGGCCGCGGCGGCCGGGACGCCGTACAACGGGTCGAGGACGAGGTCGATGCCACCGCCGGCCGCCTCGGTGTACCGGCCGGAGAGGGCGCCGACGTCGTCGGTGTCGAGGACGACCACCGCGTCGGCCCCGGCCCCCCAGGCGCGCTGCTGACCGCCCACCGAGCGGGCGGCGGCCACCACCCGGCCGGCGCCGTGCAGCCGGGCCACCTGGATCGCCGCCTGGCCCACCACCCCGCCTCCCCCGAGCACCAGCACGGTCTCTCCCACCTCCAGCTCGCCGCGCCAGGTGAGTGCCTGGTGCGCGGCGACCCCGGAGAGTCCGAGGGCGGCCATCGCCACGGGGTCGACCCCGTCGGGCAGCGTCACGACGTCGTCGCGCGACACTGCGGCCAGCTCGCTCATGCTGCCGTCGCCTGGCGCCATCCCCGCGGAGGTGGCGAACCACACGGGTCGTCCCTCGAGGGTCCCCACGCCCTGCACACCCGGGACGTACGGCGTGCGGGGCACCCCGAAGTACGACGTCCCCGAGGCGCAGAGGAGGTCGAGCGGGACGATCGGCGCGGCCGCGACCTCCACGACGCACGCCGTCACCGGGAACGGGTGCCGCCCGGTCGACCACCTCGGGTGGCTGGCCGGGCGTGTGGACCTCGGCGGCGCGCACGGTCAGGCCCGTCCGTCAGCCGGGCTGGAGCACGAAGTCGTAGCGGGCCTCGAGCCACGGAACTCCCGAGGAGCCGCCGTCCGGCGTCGGCCCGGGATCGCGGTGCTCGAAGCCCACCACGAGCTCCGCCTTGGTGCCGAAGACGACGTCGCTGTCGAGGTACTCCGCACCCTCCTGGAACAGGTGGGTGATCAGCGGCCGGTAGCCCGGCACGTTGAGCAGGAAGTGCACGTGAGCCGGGCGGAAGTGACTGATCTCGGTGAGCCGGATCAGGTCCCCGACGGGTCCGTCCATCGGGATCGAGTAGCCCTTCGGGGCGATCGTGCGGATGCAGTAGCTGCCGTCCTGCCGGGTCGTGTACTTCGCCCGCAGCCGGGCTTCGTCGACATCGGCGACCTGTGCCTCGTAGGCGCCCTCCTCGTCGGCCTGCCACACGTCGAGCACGGCGCCACCGACCGGTGTGCCGTCAAGGCCGCGGACCACGCCGCTGACGTAGAGGGGTACGCCGGACAACCCCTGCGACATGTCCTCGCCGTACCCGAGCTCGGGTGACCCCTCGATGTGGAACGGCCCGAGGACCGTGGCCGGGGTGGCCTGCTCGTCGAACGCGTTGTTCATCTGGACCACGAGCATGCTCAGTCCGAGCACGTCGGAGGTGAGGATGAACTCCTCACGCTTCTCGTCGCTGATCTGGCCGGTGGCCTTGAGCCACTGGATCCCCGCCATCCACTCCGCCTCGGTCAGGCGGACCTCCCGGGCGAACGCATGCAGGTGCCGGACCAGTGCGGTGAGGAGCTCGCGGGTGCGCGGGTCGTGGGCCGTGGCCCAGCGCTCCTCGGCGAGGTCGGTGATGGTCATTCTCGGTTACGTATTCCATGAGTCACCTTTGTGGTTGGGGCTGGCTCTCGAGGTGCGGTCCTGAGCTAGGTGAGCGGGTCGGGGTCGACCGGGCGGTTGAACAGGTCGACGGAGCGGAAGATCTCGTCGGCCACGGGGTGCCGCAGCTCCTCGGCGAGCTGGCCGATCAGGCCGGCCGTGCGCGCCAGCAGCGCGAACGCGCGCAGCAGCTCCAGCGGCAGCCCGAGGTCGGCCAGCGCCGCGCCGCACACCCCCGCGCCGTTCAGCGGCAGGGTCTTGCCGAGCACCTCGGCGTGCACCCGGCCGATGGCCTCGAAGAGCTGCAGATGGGGACCGAACCGTCCTTCCTCACGGGCGATCTGCATCAACCGCGGCGTGCGCGGGTCGCCGTCCTTGTGCACGTGGTGACCGAGCCCGGGCACGAACGAGCCGGCCTCACGGCGGGCCCTTACCGTCTCCAGCGCGAGCTCGTCCCACCCGGCGTCGTCGGTCGGCAGGTCGTCGACGGACTCGAGCACCTCGTGCAGGAACTGCCCGCAGTCCTCGGTGACACCCAGGAATCGGGAGCCCCCGCCGAGCAGGCCGGCTGCAAGTGCGCCCTGCACGGAGTCGGGCGCGGAGAGCCAGGTCAGCCGGGTGACGATCGCGGTGGGGGTGAACCCGTGGTCGGCCAACGCCGCCAGCACGGCCTCGAACACCCGCACCTCGCCCGGGTCCGGCCGCCGCTGCGTGGCCAGCCAGAAGGCCAGCTCGCCGAAGCCGACCGAGCCCATCACGTCGTCGGCGAGGTCGACGCCGAGCAGGGTGATGGCCTCCCGGCTGGAGGCACCCAGGGCCGTGGGGTACTCGTTCACGCGTCGTCCTCGCCGGAGAGCCAGCTGCGCAGCTCCGCGCCGTGCTCGTCGAGCTCAGGCGGCGCGAGCTCGTAGGACGACCGGGGTCCCGGAGAACCGGATCGGGTGCCGGGTCGTCGGTACGGCGCGCTCCCCGACCTCGACGACCGGCTCCAGCCCGAACCGCTCGGCCATCTCGAAACCCCCGTCGATGGTGTTGATCGGCCCGCTCGGGATGCCGGCGTCCAGCAGGACGTCGAACCACTCCGCTGCCTTCCGGGTGCGCAGCCGTTCGGCCAGGATCGGCTTGAGCTCCTCGCGGTTGGCGGTGCGATCGGAGTTGTGGAGGAAGCGCTCGTCCTGCGCCACCTCGGGGATCTCGAGCACGGCGCACAGCTTGGCGAACTGGCGGTCGTTGGCGGCGATCACGATCAGCTCGGTGTCCGCGGCAGGCAGCGGCTCGTAGGGGAAGACGCTGGGGTGGGCGTTGCCCATCCGGTAGGGCACGACCCCTCCGGCGGCCCAGGCTGAGCTGTGGTTCACCAGCCCGGTGAGCGCGGAGGACAGCAGGTTGACCTCGACGTGCTGACCCTCGCCGGTGGCGTCCCGGTGCCGCAGCGCGGCCAGGATCCCGATCACCGCGTGGTTGCCGGCCATCACGTCGAAGACCGAGATGCCCGCGCGGAACGGCGGGCCCTCGGGGTCTCCGGTCAGGCTCATCAACCCCGACACCGCCTGCACCAGCAGGTCGTAGCCCGGCACGTGCGCGCCCTCGCCGGCGCCGAACCCGCTGATCGAGGCGTAGACGACGCCGGGGTTCGACGACCGCACCGCGTCGAAGTCGAGTCCGAACCTGGCCATCCCGCCCGGCTTGAAGTTCTGGATCATCACGTCAGCCCGCGCCGCCAGCTCACGCGCCAGCGCGACGTCGGCCTCCTCGCGGAGGTCGAGGACCACGGAGCGCTTGCCCCGGTTGACGCCGAGGAAGTACGTCGAGGTCCCTTCGCGTTCGGGCGGGCTCCACGACCTGGTCTCGTCGCCGGTGGGGGGACCCTCGACCTTGACGACGTCGGCGCCCATGTCGGCCAGCAGCATGGTGGCGTAGGGCCCGGCGAGCACCCGGGAGAAGTCGGCGACCAGCAGCCCGGCCAGGGGCCCCTTCGAGACAGGACTTCGTCCTTCAGCGGGTCCCTGAGGAGGGCCGTCAAGGCCCGTCTCGAAGGGCCCGCTCATCTCGCTCACGACTCTCCTGACCGCTCTACGGACGTCTGTCCGAAACGATCATGCCACTGCCGCTGCGCGGCAACGCCTCCAACCTGGCCCAGTCGGCGCCGATGTCGCCGGCGGCCCGCAGCAGCAGGGGCAGGTGGTGGTCGAGGAGGTACTCCACCGAGGTCTGGGCCGCGTGGGTGTTGACGTTGAGCGCAGCGATCACCCGATCGTGCCCGTCGCGGATCGGCGCCGCCACCGAGCGGATGCCCAGGGCCAGCTGCTGGTCGGTCACGGCCCAGCCGCGGGCGCGCACCTCTCGCAGCGCCTCGTCGCGCTCCTCGCGGTCCGGCTGCCACAGCGGGGTCAGCCCCGATCGCGTCGGCTGGGCGAGGGTCTCCTCGAGCTCGTCGGGTTCCAGGGCGGCGAGCAGCACCTTGCCCAGCGAGGTCTGCAGCGCAGGGAACCGCGTGCCGATCTGCACCGTGAGACCGACGATCTTGGGCACGGCGACTCGTGCGACGTACACGATGTCGGAGCCGTCGAGCTGGGCCACCGAGCAGGACTCGTCGGTCTTGGCGGAGAGCACGTCCATGTGCGGACGGGCCACCTCCCACAGCCCCTGGGAGCCGACGTAGGCCGTGCCGAGGTCGAGGACCCGAGCGCGTCAGGGCGAACCTCGAGCCGTCGGCGCGCACGTAGCCGAGCTCGACCAGGGTGAGCAGGATGCGTCGTGCGGTCGGCCGGGCCAGCCCCGTGGCGGCGGCCACCTCGCTGAGCGACATCGACGACGACCCGGGCCGGAAGGCGGCGATCACCTCGAGACCGCGCGCCAGTGACTCGATGAAGTCGGGCCCGCTGCCTGGTCGTGGCATGGCCACACCCTGCCACGTCGGAGGCGTCGTTGACACCTCAACCAGGCCGCGCAAGAGTGGCGAGATCAGGTCGGGTGACCGGAGAGCGGACGAACGTCCGGGATTCTGAGGAGGGTGCGATGGCCGCACAGGACGCACAGGGATCGGTGGTGCTGCGCGGCGGCACGGTGCTGGTGATGGACGACGCGAAGCAGGTGCTGGAACGCGCCGACGTGCTGGTCACCGGCGACACCATCGCGGCGGTCGGCCCCGCGCTCGAGGTGCCGGAGGGCACCGTCGAGATCGATGCCAGCGGCGGCATCGTGATGCCGGGGATGATCGACACCCACCGCCACATGTGGCAGACGGCGATGCGCGGCTACGGCGCCGACTGGACGCTCACGCAGTACTTCGTCTGGTACTACCTGGAGTCCGGGAAGTTCTTCCGGCCAGAGGACATCCATGCGGGCAACCTGCTGGCTGCCATCGAGGCGATCGACGCCGGTGTGACCACGTGCGTCGACTGGTCGCACGGCCTGCAGACCGTCGACCACGCAGACGCCGCGGTGGACGCGCTGGAGTCGGTGCCCGGGCGGTGGGTGCTGGCCTACGGCAACATCCAGCAGCCTCCGGCGGAGTGGTCGGCGGCGCCGGAGTTCCGCGACTTCGTGCAGCGCCGCCTCCAGGGCAACGACCAGGTCGGCTTCCAGATGGCCTTCGACGTGCCCGGCGACCCGGCCTTCCCGGAGAAGCCGGCCTTCGAGGTGGCCCGCGACCTCGGCGTCGCGGTGACCACCCACACCGGGGTCTGGGGCGCGACCAACGACGACGGCGTACGACTGATGCACGAGCACGGCTTCATGACGCCGGAGACCATCTACGTGCACGCCGCGACCTTGACCGACGACTCCTACCAGCGCATCGCGGCCTCCGGGGGCTCGATCTCGGTCTCCACCGAGAGTGAGCAGAGCGCCGGACAGGGCTACCCGCCCACCTGGGCGATCCGCAAGCACGGCATCCCGGTCTCGCTGTCCATGGACACCAGCGTCTGGTGGAGCGGCGACCTGTTCTCCGCCATGCGCTCGACGCTCGGCGCCGACCGCTCGCGCGAGCACATGGAGGCGCACGCCAAGGGCGACACGGTCACCCACAGCGCGTTGCGCGCCTCGCACGTCGTCGACTGGGCGACCCGGGGCGGGGCCGCGGCGATCGGCCGGTCCGACCTGGGCAGCCTCGAGGTCGGCAAGTAGGCCGACGTGGTGCTGCTGAAGAACGACCGGTCCCCGGTCTCCTTCCCGATCCTGAACCCCTACGGGCACGTCGCCTTCCAGGCCCAGCGCGACCAGGTGCACACGGTGATCGTCGGCGGACGGGTGGTCAAGCGCGACGGCGAGCTGGTCGACGTCGACCTCGTAGCGGCACGGAGCAAGGTGGAAGCCACCATCGAGCACCTCCGCTCCACCCTCGGCGAGGACGCCTGGCAGCAGGGGATGAACCCCGAGGTGCCGGAGACGGCGCTCATCGACAACCCCTACCAGTACACCGACTACCGCTCCGACGAACCCCGCGGCGCCCACTGAGCCCCGCTCGCGCCACCGCCGGTTCGAGATGCGAAGGCCGCCCGCGTCCTTAGCCTCGAAACCCCGCGACACCACTGGAGTCCGGACCCCAGCGACCGCACCAGGTTTCGAGGCCCTCGCAGGCGCTCGGTCACCTCAAGGCCAGCGGTCGTGCGAAGGACCCTGCGGTCCTCCGTAGGATTCGGGCATGACCGAGACACCACGACCACGCCCCGAGTACGACGAGCGCACCACGCGCCGTCGTCGTACCCGACAAGGCGGCGCTCGAGGGTCTCGAGGAGAAGTGGGTCGAGCGGTGGAAGGCCGACGACACCTACGCCTTCGACCGGTCGCGGCCCCGCGAGGAGATCTACTCCATCGACACCCCGCCGCCCACGGTCTCCGGGTCGCTGCACGTCGGGCACGTGTTCTCCTACACCCACACCGACCTGGTCGCCCGGTTCCAGCGGATGCAGGGCAAGTCGGTCTTCTACCCGATGGGCTGGGACGACAACGGCCTGCCCACCGAGCGCCGCGTGCAGAACTACTTCGGGGTGCGCTGCGACCCCTCGCTCCCCTACGACGCCGACTTCACCCCTCCGGAGAAGGCCGGACCCGAAGCGGCAGCTGCCGATCAGCCGGCCGAACTTCATCGAGCTGTGCGAGCAGCTCGTCGAGCAGGACGAGCAGGTCTTCGAGAGCCTGTGGCGCACGCTCGGGCTCTCCGTCGACTGGTCGCAGCACTACACGACCATCGGGCCCAAGGCCCAGACGGTCAGCCAGCGTGCCTTCCTGCGCAACTTCGCCCGCGGCGAGGCCTACCTCCAGGAGGCGCCGACACTCTGGGACGTCACCTTCCAGACCGCCGTCGCGCAGGCCGAGCTCGAGGCCCGCGAGTACGCCGGGCACTACTACCGGGTGGCCTTCCATCGGGACGGCAGCGAGCCTGGCCAAACAGCGGTGTGGATCGAGACCACCCGCCCCGAGCTGATCCCCAGCGTGGTCGCCCTGATCGCGCACCCCGACGACGAGCGCTACCAGCCCCTGTTCGGCACCACGGTGACCTCCCCGGTCTTCGGGGTGGAGATCCCGGTGCTGGCCCACGAGGCGGCCGAGCCGGACAAGGGCGCCGGCATCGCGATGTGCTGCACCTTCGGCGACCTCACCGACGTCACCTGGTGGCGCGAGCTGCAGCTGCCGGTCCGCACGGTGATCGGCCGCGACGGCCGACTCTCTCGCGAGACGCCGGCCTGGCTCGCGCACCCGCCGGCCGCTGCGGCGTACGAGGACCTCAAGGGCAAGACCACCTTCAGCGCGCGTGAGGCGATGGTGGAGAAGCTGCGTGAGAGCGGCGACCTCGAGGGGGAGCCGCGGCCGACCCAGCGGATGGCCAACTTCTACGAGAAGGGCGACAAGCCGCTCGAGATCGTGGCCACCCGGCAGTGGTACATCACCAACGGCGGCCGTGACCGCGGCCTGCGCGAGGAGATGATCGCGCGAGGCTCGGAGATCCAGTGGATCCCGACCCACATGCGGCACCGCTACGACAACTGGGTCGGCGGCCTCAACGGCGACTGGCTGATCTCTCGCCAGCGGTTCTTCGGGATCCCGTTCCCGGTCTGGTACCCCCTCGACGCCGACGGCGAGCCCGACTACGCCCACCCCCTGCTCCCTCGCGAGGACGAGCTGCCGATCGACCCGTCGACCCAGGCTCCGTCGGGCTACTCCGAGGACCAGCGCGGCAAGGCCGGCGGGTTCCTCGGCGACCCAGACGTGATGGACACCTGGGCGACGTCGTCGCTGACCCCCCAGATCGCCGGCGGGTGGGAGTCCGACCCGGACCTCTTCGAGCGGGTCTTCCCGATGGACCTGTGCACCCACGCCCACGACATCATCCGCACCTGGCTGTTCTCGCGCGTCGTCCGCGCACACTTCGAGAACCACGCGGCACCCTGGTCGCACGCCCTGATCTCCGGCTTCATCGTCGACCCCGACCGCAAGAAGATGAGCAAGTCCAAGGGCAACGTGGTGGTGCCCACCGAGATCCTCGACAAGTACGGCGCCGACGCGGTCCGGTGGCGTGCCGCGATGGCCAGGCCGGGGCTGGACTCGCCGTTCGACGAGACGCAGATGAAGGTCGGCCGCCGCCTGGCGATGAAGGTCCTCAACGTCTCCAAGTTCGTCCTCGGCAGCGTCGGCGCGACGCAGGTCGACCCGTCACTGGTGACCGAGGAGGTCGACCGCGCCCTCCTCGGGCGCCTGGCCGGCGTCGTCACCGAGGCGACCAGGGCCTTCACCGCCTACGACTACACCTCGGCGCTGGAGGTGACCGAGAAGTTCTTCTGGGACTTCTGCGACGACTACGTCGAGCTGGTCAAGGAACGTGCCTACGGGCAGGAGCAGGACCCGGCTACCGCGTCCGCGCGGGCCGCACTGGCAGTGTCCCTGCACGTCCAGCTGCGCCTGTTCGCCCCGTTCCTGGCCTACGCCACCGACGAGGTCTGGTCCTGGTGGCAGGACGGCTCGGTCCACCTCCAGGCGTGGCCGGTGACCGCCGACCTCGGCGAGGCCGGGTCGGCCGACCCTGCGCCGCTCGAGGCGGTCGCCTCCGTGCTGATGGGGATACGGGGGGCCAAGTCATCGGCCAAGGTCGGCATGCGCACCCCGGTGGAGCGCGCGACCGTCCACGGACCGGCCGCGGCGCTGGCCGCCATCGGTGCGGCCGAGCGCGACCTGCGCGCGGTCGGGTCGATCACCGGTCCGCTCGAGCTCGTCGAGACCGACGGCGACGTGGCCGTCGAGGCCGTGCTCGGCGAGGCACCCCCGAAGGGCTGAGCGGTGGCCTCGCGCGGGCTACCTGTGCTGACCGCGCCAGGAGCCGCCGTGCCCACCTGAACCGCGTCCGTCATCGGTGCCGTCGTGGCGCCAGTGGCCCCGCGAGTGCCATGAGCGGTCGTCGTGGCTCCCCCACCCGGAGCCGTGCTGCGCGTGCCGGCCGCGGTGGTCGAAGACCGTGGCGACGAGCCCCGATGCGTGTCCGCCGACGGCGGCGTGGTTCGTGCTGCCGCGGCTGCCATGCCCGATCCCGTGGCCGATCCCGTGGCCGATCCCGTGGCCCGCCCCGTGACCTGCCTCGTGGCCGTCCCCGGGGACCGGTGCCGGAGCGGCGCGGGTGCGAGGCCGGAGCCGGGTCGGAGCTGGCGGGACCGTCGAGGCCTGCGGCTTCGCGACGGCAGTCACGTGGCGCACCTGGTGGGCGTTGCGGTGCGGCTTGCGGTGCTTCACCGGCTTCCCGGACGTCGCGGGGTGCAGCGTGGCCGCGGAGGCGGTGGCGCTCGGAGCGGCCGACGCCGCCGGCGGGGACCGATCAGCGAGGCGAGCACGGCGGTCTCCCGCTCGACGGCGGCCGGAGCGGTCGAGGACCCGCCTGGCGTTGAGGAGGCGGGCTTCAGCTGTGGCGGCGTGTGCGAGGGTCTGCCCGAGCACCAGGGCGGGGGTGTCCGGGACCGCGCGGACGTGGGGGGCGGCGACGATCCCGGTCACGCTGGGCGTGCCCAGGCCGGTGCCCATGATCAGCGCCGCCGTGACGCACACGACCCCGAACCCCAGCAAGGGTCGGAGGTGCTCCCCCTTGACCATCTGTGCCACCCGTACGCTCCCGAAACCGGACGTACCGTACGCACGCCTCACGAGGAAGATTACGGTCAAATCACCCAGGGGTCGCGGTGGTCTAGCAAAAGGTCCGACTGGTCTATCGCCTGACCCCCGTGCACTACCGGAGCGGCGCCACCGACGAGGCGCCGCGTCAGCTCAGGCGGACTTCTTCTTCTTCGGCTCGGCCTCGCGCGGGACCAGCGTCGGGTTGACGTTGTCGGAGACCACCTCGCCGGTGACCACGACCTTGCCGACGTCCTCACGGGACGGCACGTCGTACATCACGTTGAGGAGGACCTCCTCGATGATCGCGCGGAGCCCGCGGGCGCCGGTCCCGCGCTCCATCGCCTTCTCGGCGATCGCCTCCACGGCGTCGGTGGTGAACTCCAGCTCGACGCCGTCGAGCTCGAACAGCTTCTGGTACTGCTTGATCAGCGCGTTGCGGGGCTCGGTGAGGATCTGCACGAGGGCCTCCTGGTCGAGCTTGTTCACGCTCGCGATCAGGGGCAACCGGCCGATGAACTCCGGGATCAACCCGAACTTGACCAGGTCCTCGGGCCGCACCTGGGCGAACATCTGGTCGCTCTCGGTCTCGTTGGAGGCGCGCATCTCGGCGGTGAAGCCGAGGGTCTTCTTGCCCACGCGCTGCTCGACGATGTGCTCGAGGCCGGCGAACGCCCCACCCACGACGAACAGGATGTTCGTGGTGTCGATCTGGATGAACTCCTGGTGGGGGTGCTTGCGGCCACCCTGGGGCGGCACCGAGGCAGTCGTGCCCTCGAGGATCTTCAGCAGGGCCTGCTGCACGCCTTCGCCGGAGACGTCCCGGGTGATCGAGGGGTTCTCGGCCTTGCGGGCCACCTTGTCGATCTCGTCGATGTAGATGATCCCGGTCTCGGCCTTCTTGACGTCGTAGTCGGCGGCCTGGATCAGCTTGAGCAGGATGTTCTCGACGTCCTCACCGACGTAGCCCGCCTCGGTGAGCGCGGTCGCGTCGGCGATCGCGAAGGGCACGTTGAGCATCCGCGCCAGCGTCTGCGCGAGGTAGGTCTTGCCGCAGCCGGTCGGCCCGATCACCAGGATGTTGGACTTGGCCACCTCGACGGCGTCGTCGCGGGCGTGCTTGCCGGTGGCGGTGGTGACCCCTGCCTGCACCCGCTTGTAGTGGTTGTAGACGGCCACGGCCAGCGACTTCTTCGCCGTCTCCTGGCCGATCACGTAGGAGTTGAGGAACTCGAAGATCTCGCGGGGCTTGGGCAGCTCGTCGAGACCGACCTCGGTGGTCTCGTTGAGCTCCTCCTCGATGATCTCGTTGCACAGGTCGATGCACTCGTCGCAGATGTAGACGCCGGGGCCCGCGATGAGCTTCTTCACCTGCTTCTGGCTCTTCCCGCAGAAAGAGCACTTCAGCAGGTCGCCTCCGTCACCGATTCGCGCCACGGGTGGCGTCTCCCCTCATCCGGGCCGGCCCTGACGCCGACTCCACAGCAACCTCGACTACCTGATCCCGATTCAACATCGAGCTCACGACAAGTCCTCCGACCGTACTCCGTGATCGCTTCCCCCGTGGGATGACACGACGACGCGCGACCTATCGGCCGGTCGCAGACCCAGCACCGATCGAGACCGCCTTGCGCGACTCCAGGATCGAGTCGATCAGCCCGTACTCGAGCGCCGCATCGGAGGTCAGGATCTTGTCGCGCTCGATGTCGAGGTTGACCTCCTCGGGGGTCTTGCCCGAGTGCTCGGCGATGAGCTTCTCGAGGAGCTCACGCATCCGCAGGATCTCGTTGGCCTGGATCTCGATGTCCGAGGACTGGCCGTAGGTCCCCTCCGTGTAGGGCTGGTGGATCAGGATGCGGCTGTTGGGCAGCGCGAGCCGCTTGCCCGGTGCACCGGCCGCGAGGAGGACCGCCGCAGCCGAGGCGGCCTGGCCCAGGCACACCGTCTGCACGTCCGGCTGGATGAACTGCATCGTGTCGTAGATCGCGGTCATCGCGGTGAACGAGCCGCCGGGAGAGTTGATGTAGATCTGGATGTCGCGCGAGGGGTCCATCGACTCCAGGCACAGCAGCTGGGCCATCACCGCGTTGGCGATGTCGTCGCTGATCGGGGTGCCGAGGAAGATGATCCGGTCCTCGAAGAGCTTGGCGTAGGGGTCGATGCGGCGGATGCCGTACGACGTCCGCTCCTCCCACTGGGGGATGTAGTAGTTCATCTCCGGGCTCACGTTCGGGCTGGTGTCTGCTCTGATGGCTGCGCTGATCTCTGGGCTGATCTCTGGGCTCATGTCCGGTCGGTCCTTCACTTCGAGGCGCGGGCCGGGCGGCCCTCGTCGGCCGCTTCGCGGGCATTGGTGACCACGTGGTCGATGAAGCCGTAGTCCTTGGCCTGCTCCGCGGTGAACCAGCGGTCGCGGTCGGCGTCGGTCTCGACCTGCTCGAGAGCCTGACCGGTGTGCTTGGCGATCAGCTCGAAGAGCACCTTCTTGATGTGCAGCGACTGCTGCGCCTGGATCTTGATGTCGGAGGCCGAACCGCCCATCCCGCCGGAGGGCTGGTGCATCATGATCCGCGCGTGCGGCAGCGCGTAGCGCTTGCCGTTGGCGCCGGCGCAGAGCAGGAACTGCCCCATCGAGGCGGCCAGCCCCATCCCGACCGTGGCGACGTCGTTGGGGATGTAGTTCATCGTGTCGTAGATGGCCATGCCGGCGTCGACCGAGCCGCCGGGTGAGTTGATGTGCAGGAAGATGTCGGCCTCGGGGTCCTCAGCGCTGAGCAGCAGCAGCTGGGCGCAGATCGCGTTGGCGTTCTGGTCCTTCACCTCCGAGCCGAGGAACACGATGCGCTCGCGCAGGAGTCGCTGGTAGATGTGGTCGTCGAGGCCGTACGACGCCGAGGCGCCGTTCATCTGCGGGCCCGTCGCGGGAGAGTTCTCAGTCACGCTCCGACCCTAGACGGCGGGCATGCCAAATCCACCGGCAACCCAGCCGTGTTCGCCCAGAGCGGAGAGGGATGCCGCGCGAGTCCTGCCGAGATGCCACCTCAGGCCTCGACGGTGGCCTTGATCCGCTCGAGGGTGGTGCGGATGCCCTCGGCCAGCTCACGGTCGTGCCCTGCGGCGCCGCCGATGGCCGGCCCGAGGACGGAGGTTCCGAGGGTGAACCTGGGCAGCACCCGGCGCCCGGTGACCTGGGTCCCGGCCGGTGTCGCCTCGAGCTCGTAGACCCAGGTGGCCCCGCTCTCCCGCGTCCGCCAGGCCACGGCGTGGCCCGGCTCCCACCGCACCACCTTCGAGGTCGTCGGCCACACCGCCAGCTTGCGGCGGTTGATCCCGATGATGTTGGCGCCGACGCCCGGCTTGCCGACGACGTAGGCCTTGCGCAGCTCGGGACTGAACTCCGGCATCCGGCGAAGGTCGGAGACGACCTGCCACACCACCTCCGGGTCCGCCGACATCTCGATGGTCGCGGAGATCTGTGCGGGCGCAGGGCTCATGCAGTCCGGCTCTCTTCCTTCGTCGGCGGGTCGGAGCGGTCCTGGAGCCACTCCCGCAGCGAAGCGTAGATGGAGTCGTGGTTGAGCAGGTCGAAGTGATCGGCCTCCGGGACGTGCAGCGTCTCCGCCCCCGGGAACATCTCCTCGCCGCGGCGCGCCTTGCCCATGGCCGAGGCGTAGGGCACGAGCAGGTCGCCGATGGTGCCCGAGGTCAGCGACCGGGGGGACCTGGTCAGGGTCGCGGCCACGAGGCGGTAGCGGGCGTTGGGCAGGTTCTGCACGTCGCGGGCCAGGCCGTGCCGCAGGTCGAGGATCCCGACGGAGCGGTACTCCAGGATCCTGCCGAACGGCGCCGCCTCCGGGATCCGGCCCAGAGCGGCCACCCCGCGGTTGACCACCCGCTCCAAGGGAGCACCGAGGTTCGGCGTCCCGAGCAGGACGACGTCGGTGACCCGGTCGGTCCAGGGCTGGTCGCTGTCGGTGGCGACCGCGCACGCGGCGCGGGAGATCAGGCCACCCATGGAGTGGCCCACGAGCGCGATCCGGCGTACGTCGACGGGCCAGGCCTCGACGAGGCGCACGAGCAGGGCGGCCATCGCCACGCCGTTCTCGGCGATCGGCAGACCGGTGTTGACGCGGAGGTACACCGGGGTCCAGCCGACCTCGGCCTGGAGCCGTTCGCCGTAGCTGCGGCGGTAGGGGACCTCGCGGCGCTCGGGTGAGCGTGGACGGGCGGCGCGGTTCCAGTAGGCCTCGTTCTCCGAGAGCCCGTGCACGAAGACGACCAGACGATCGCTCGCCTGCGGGAACGCGTCGGCGATGCTCGCGCGGTCGAGGCGTACGTCGCGGCCGTCCACGCGGACGCCCATGTCGAAGACGAACGGCGAGCCCTCCTCGCGCAACCGGTCCCCGATCAGCCCGTTGACCGCGGCGCGCACGAACCGGCCCCGGGGCGACTGCTCGAGGTCGCTGCCCAGCCCGGCACGGCTCGCCGCGGCGAGACCCTTCGAGCCCACCTTGAGACTCGTGGAGATCCCGGTGTAGACGGCCTTGGAGATCCCGTCGTGCACCCGGTGCCCGACGGTCGGCCCGCCGCCGTTGAGCCGGTCGTTGATCCCGTAGATCCGACCGGCCACGGCACCGTGCACCTCGCGCACCGTGCCGACGATGATGTCCTCCGCGGTCTGCGTCGCCAGGGCCGCCGCATCCAGGGTTCCGCAATCCCGATTCACAGTGAACAACTGTTCACTCAACCGGCGTCCCGCGTCAACGACCAGTTCGCGTGTCGCGGGTGCCGGGGGGACGAATTCCCATGCGAGGAACCTTTTCTGCCTCGTCCCACAGGAAACTTCCTGTGCGACGGGGCAAAAACCCAACGTCGCATGGGAAACCGTCCCGCCGGGACGAGGGGGCGATCAGGACTGGGCCGGCTCCTCGGAGGGCTCTGCCGGGGTCTCGGCGGAGTCCGGGGCGTCCTCGGAGTCGGAGGCCTCAGCCGCTCGCCGCGGCCTCTGCCTCGGGGTCACCGAGGGAGCCGTCGGGTCGCAGGTTGGCGAGGTCGACCGGGTTGCCGGACTCGTCGGTCACGGTCGCCCCCTGGACGATCCGGGCCAGCGCCTTGCCCTGCACGACCTCGGCCACCATCTCCGGGATGTGGTTGTGCTCGAGCATGTGCTGCATGAACTCCTGGGGGTTCTGCCCCGACTCCTGCGCGCGCTGCATCAGGTGCGCGGAGAGCTCGTCCTGCTCGACGCCGATCTCCTCGGTCCGGGCGATCTCGTCGAGGAGGAACTGCGCCGCCATCGCGTCGCGGACCCGCTTCTCGAGCTCGGCCTCGAACTCGTCGACCGTCTGCTTCTCGTTGTCGAGGTACTGGTCCATCGTCATGCCGGCGTAGGCCAGCTGCTGCTCGATCTCCTGGCGCCGTCCGGCGACCTGCTCGGCGAGCACGCCCTCGGGGACCGGGATGTCGGCCGCGTCGAGCAGCTGCTCGAGCACGGCGTCGCGCGCGGCCGAGGCCTGCTCGAGACGGCGGGTCTGCTCCAGCCGGGTGCGTACGTCGTCGCGCAGCTCCTCGAGGGTGTCGAACTCCGAGGCGGTCTGGGCGAAGTCGTCGTCGAGCCCGGGAAGCTCCTGCTCCTTGACGGCCGAGACGGTGACGGTGACCTCGACGTCGGCACCGGCGAGCTCGCCACCGAGCAGCTGGGAGGTGAACGAGGCGTCCTCGCCGGCGCTCAGGCCGCGAACGGCGTCGTCGAGGCCCTCGAGCATGTCGCCCGAGCCGACCTTGTAGGAGAACCCGGAGACCTCCCCGCCCTCGACGTCCTCCCCGTCACGGGTGGCCTTCAGGTCGATGGTGACCAGGTCGTCGTCCGCCGCCGGCCGGTCGACGTCCTTCAGGGTGGCGAACCGCTCGCGCAACGTCTCGACCTGCTCGTCGATCTCGGCGTCGGTGACCGCGACGTCGTCGACGGTCACCTGGAGGCCGTCGTACGCCGGCACCTCGATGCTCGGCTTCACGTCGACCTCGGCGGTGAACTCGAGCGTCTCGTGGTCCTCGAGCCGGGTGACCTCGATCTCGGGCTGGGCCAGCGGCTGCAGCTCGTTCTGCTGCAGCGCCTCGACGTAGAGCCGCGGGACGGCCTCGTTGATGGCCTGGTCGAGCACGGCCCCGCGGCCGACCTGGCGGTCGATCACCGGGGGCGGCACCTTGCCCTTGCGGAACCCGGGGATGTTGATCTGCTTCGCGATCTCCTGGTACGCCGCGTCGAGGTTGCCCTTGAGCTCCTCGAAGGGCACCTCGACGGTGATCTTGGCCCGGGTCGGGCTCAGCGTCTCGACGGCGCTCTTCACAGTTCTCTCCTATTGATCGGGTGGGCCAGGGCACGTGGATCGGTGCACGGGCAGATGTCGTGCTCGGCTGTTCTCAGTCGGGGCGACAGGACTCGAACCTGCGGTCTCCTGCTCCCAAAGCAGGCGCGCTAGCCACTACGCTACGCCCCGCCAGAAGCCCCCTGCGGGGCCGCTGAGAGCGGATGACGGGAATCGAACCCGCGTCATCAGTTTGGAAGACTGAGGCTCTACCATTGAGCTACATCCGCGCGCCCCGGACGTGGGCGGGAACCATCGTGCCACAGCGCGGCGCTCCCTCACGAACCGGCCAGAAGGCCCTCCGCGGGCCGTGCGTCCTCAGGACCAGCGGCGGTGCACCAGGACGAGCGCACGGTCGTCGTTGGTCTGCTCCATGGCGTCGAGCAGCCGCAGTGCTCCCCCGTCGAACCCGTTCTGGACGAGCCGTTCGGCGAGACCGGCCAGCTTGTCGATGCCCAGGGAGATGTCGCGTCGTGCGGTCTCCACCAGACCGTCGGTGAACAGCAGCAGTGCGTCACCCGGCGCGAGCCGTCCCCGCTTGGTCTCGAAGTCGGCCGACTCGAGCAGGCCGAGTGCGGGCCCGTCGGAGTTCATCACCGTCCAGCGGCCCGAGCCCGCGTGCAGCCAAACTGCCGGTGGGTGCCCGGCCTTGCGCAGCTCGAAGACACCGTCGTCGAGGTTCAGCCGCAGGTGCACGGCGGTCGCGAACCCCTCGTCCCAGTGCTGGCCCAGCAGGTAGTCGTTGGCGGCGGGCAGGAAGCGGTCGCCCGGCATCGCCGAGACGATCCCGTTGAGGGCTCCGGAGAGGAACAGGGACCGCGAGCCGGCCTCGATCCCCTTGCCGGAGACGTCGACGACGACCAGGTCGAGGTGGTCGTCCCCGGAGCGGTGCGCGACCACGAAGTCACCGGCGAACGAGGTGCCTCCGGCAGAGCGCATCACCGACTCGGCGTACCAGTCCTCCGGGAGCTCGGGCAGGTTGCCCTGCTTGGAGATGCGGTCGCGCAGGTCGACGAACATCGACTCCCCCCGCGGCCCGGAGACACCGAGCCGGGTACGGCGGAACGAGGTCACCATCAGCAGCAGCGCGATCGTGAAGACGACGATGGCCCGGCCGACCGCCCGGTAGTTCTCCGCCGGCTGGGTGAACAGCAGCACGCTGAAGCAGGCACAGGCGAAGACGATGTACCAGGGCAGGTAGCGAGGGCCGAGGTAGAGGTTGGCGACCACCATCGGCAGCAGCATCACCGTCGAGGGGACGACGGTCGGGACGGCGAGGCCCAGCACCGTGCACAGCACGGCGAAGAGCACGAGCAGCACCAGCGCCGGCATGTCGGAGACCGAGAGGTCCCGCTGCACGCGCAGGTTCCATCCCCGCCACGGGCGTGCGAGGCGCAGGGCCATGCCGACCTGCCCTTCGTGCGCTGTCGGGGACGGGTGCCGCGGAGAGATCCTGTCCGGTGAGTCCGATTCGTCTACCTTAGGGCTCGCGAGCGGAACGCGGGCTGGCAACGGGGACACCAGAACAGATTCCTGCCGGCGAGCTCGCTGGTGCGCACCTTCGTGCCACAGACCAGGCACGCCTGGCCCGTACGCCGATAGACGTAGACCTCGCCCCCGTGGTCGTCCACCCGAGGCGGCCGCCCCATCGCCGCGGGGGTGTGCTCGGGCCGCACGGTGTCGATCCGCCCGGTGAGCACGCCCTCGTGCATCAGCTCGACGAGGTCGGTCCACATCGCCAGAAACTGGCTCCTGCGCAGGGTGTTGCCGGGACGCAGCGGGTTGACCTTGTGCCGGTAGAGCACCTCTGCTCGGTAGACGTTGCCGACACCCGCCAGCACCTTCTGATCCATCAGCAGGTCGCCGATGGGGCGTTGGCTCTTGCTGATCCGGGTCCAGGCGGTCATCGGGTCGGCGTCGGGCCGCAGCGGGTCGGGGCCCAGGGAGGCGATCACCTGGTCGTGCTTCTCGCGGCCGACGAGGTCGCAGATGATGGCGCCACGGAGGTCGGCGTACGCCGTCTCGTTCTGCAGGCGCAGTCGGACCTGGCCGACCGGCTCGCCCGGCCGGGCCGGGGTAGATGTCGAACTTGCCGATCAGCCCCAGGTGGACGTGGATGAACCGCTCGCCCGGGAACTCGACGAACAGGTGCTTGCCGGCCGAGTCGGCGCCGACCACCCGTTGACCGTCGAGCGCGGCTGCATCGGCCGCGAACCGGCCCTGCGGGCTGCTCACCCGGACAGGCCGGCCCGCGAAGGCGTCGGTGAGCTCGTTGGCCAGTCGCCTGAGGGTGTGCCCCTCAGGCATCGGGTCCGTGACCCGCGGCCGACTCGGGCAGCGGCGGCAGCTCGCCGGTCGCCTCGTAGTGCGAGAGCATCCCGATGCGGCGCACGTGCCGCTCCTCGCCGGTGAAGTCGGTGGAGAGGAACACGCCGACGAACCGGGTCATCTCCTCGACGGTGTGCATCCGGCCGCCGACGGAGACCACGTTGGCGTCGTTGTGCTGTCGGGCCAGGGACGCCGTCTCGTCGCTCCAGGCAAGCGCGCAGCGCACGCCCTTGACCTTGTTGGCCGCGATCTGCTCGCCGTTGCCGGACCCGCCGATCACGACACCGAGGCTCCCCGGGTCGGCGACCACGCCCTCGGCCGCGCGCAGGCAGAACACCGGGTAGTCGTCGCCCGCGTCGTAGGCGAAGGGCCCGTGGTCGACCGGCTCGTGGCCCTGCTCGCGCAGCCAGGACGCCAGGTGCTCCTTGAGCTCGAGGCCGGCATGGTCGGAGCCCAGGTGCACGCGCATGTCACGAGCCTAGGCCGGGGAGGCGGTCCGGCCGTAGGTGCTCGGGGTGGAGGGCCAGGAAACCGGCGACCTGGGCCGTCAGTGCGTCCGCGGCGTCGAAGACGTCGACGTGGCGCCAGAAGCCGTGGACCTGGCCGAGGTACCGCGTGCCGACGACCGGTACGTCGAGCTCGGCGAGGCGCCGCACGAGCAGCTCACCCTCGTCGCGCAGCGGGTCTCCCTCGGCGGTGACCACGAGCGTCGGCGGAAGGCTCGCGAGCCGGTCGGAGAGCAGCGGTGCCAGGTCGGGGTCGGTGAGGTCGTCGGCCGAGGCGGCGTACTGCTGCCAGTACCAGGCGCCCTCGCGCGGGTCGAAGCCGACGTCGGCGAGCTCGTAGGACGCCCCGGTCGCCTGCGGGTCGAGGAACGGGTAGACCAGCACGACCGCCGTGAAGACACCGGGGTTGCGCAGGGCGGCGACCAGCGCGAGGTTGCCGCCGGCACTGTCGCCGTGGACGTACAGAGGACCGCCGAGCCCGAGCTCCTCACGGGAGCGCTCCAGCCATCGGAGCACCGTGTCGACGTCGTCCGGCGCCGCTGGGAAGCGGTGCTCGGGCGGGCGACGGTACTCGACGCTGAGCACGCTCAGCCCGCTCCGGACCGCCAGGCGGCGCGCGGCGTTGTCGTGCACGTCGATGTCGTGGAAGACGAACCCGCCGCCGTGCAGGTGCAGGAGCACGCCCGGTCTGGCGCCGTCCGGGCGGTGGACCCGCACCGGCACGCCGTCCGCGTCGAGGTCCCGGACCTCGGCGACCGGGACGCGCGGCTCGGCCAGCGCCTCCTGGCGGGCGAGCCGCCGGGACTCCTCGATGTCGAAGCCCGGCGCGTAGGCCGGGGTCTCCCCTGCCGCGGACTCGACCGCGCGCCGCGCCGCGGGGTGCAGCAGGTCAGCCATCGGCGCCGAGCCTGGCCAGCTCCTCGTCGACCACGGCAGGGTCGAGCTTGGTGAACACCGGCGTCGGCTTCGCCACCGTCGTTCCGACCGCCACCGGCCGGCGCTCCCAGCGGGCGGCGCCGGTGTAGTCACCGGTGAGGATGGGGTAGCCCGCTTCCCCGTCGAGGTCCTCGACCTCACGCAGCTCGGGCATCGGCTGGATCTCCCCGGAACCGCCGAAGACCTCGTCGACGGCGTTGGCCGAGAACGGGAGGAACGGGCTGAGGATCGTGTTCAGGTCCAGCACGCACTGCACCAGGACGTGCAGGACGGTGGCGAGACGGTCGCGCTCGTCGTCGCCCTTCAGCTTCCACGGTGCCTCGTCGGTGACGTAGCGGTTCACCTCGGCCACGGCCCGCATCGCCTCCGCGATCGCGGCCTTCTGCCGGTGCCTGCCGATCAGGTCGCCAACCTCGGCGAAGGTGCTGCCGACGTGGTCGAGCACGGCGCGGTCACGCTCGGTCAGCTCGCCCGCGGCCGGGATCTCCCCGAAGTTCTTCGCCACCAGCGTCGCCGTCCGGTTGACCAGGTTGCCCCACCCGGCCACGAGCTCGTCGTTGGTGCGCCGGACGAACTCGGCCCAGGTGAAGTCGGAGTCCTGGTTCTCCGGGCCGGCGGCTGCGACGAAGTAGCGGAACGCGTCGGGCTGGTAGCGGCTGAGCAGGTCACGTACGTAGATCACGACGCGCTGGGAGGAGGAGAACTTCTTGCCCTCCATGGTCAGGAACTCGCTGGAGACCACCTCGGTCGGCAGGTTGAGCTCGCCGTACTTGCCCGGCTCCCCGCCCTTGTCGCCCTTGCCCGAGTAGGCCAGCAGCTCGGCCGGCCAGATCTGGCTGTGGAAGGTGATGTTGTCCTTGCCCATGAAGTAGTAGGACAAGGCATCGGGGTGGTTCCACCACTGGCGCCACGCCTCGGGTCGTCCGTACGACGGGCCCACTCGATGCTCGCCGAGAGGTAGCCGATCACCGCGTCGAACCAGACGTAGAGCCGCTTGGTCGGGTTGTCCCGCCAGCCGTCGAGCGGCACCGGGATGCCCCAGTCGATGTCGCGCGTCATCGCCCGGGGACGGATGTCCTCGAGGATGTTCTGGCTGAACCGGATCACGTTGGGCCGCCACAGCCCGGTGGCCTCGCGCTCGTCGAGCCACGCGCCGAGCGCCTCGGCCAGGGCCGGCAGGTCGAGGAAGAAGTGCTGGGTCTCCACGAACTCCGGGACCTCGCCGTTGATCCGCGACCGCGGGTTCAACAGGTCGGCGGGGTCGAGCTGGTTGCCGCAGTTGTCGCACTGGTCGCCCCGAGCGCTCTCGTAGCCGCAGATCGGGCAGGTGCCCTCGATGTAGCGGTCGGGCAGCGTGCGCCCCGTCGACGGGCTGATCGCGCCGTAGGTCGTCTGCTCGACGAAGTACCCGTTGTGGTGCACCCCGGTGAACAGCTCCTGCACGACGTCGGTGTGGTTGCGGGTCGTCGTGCGCGTGTAGAGGTCGTAGGAGATGCCCAGCGCCGCGAGGTCCTCGGCGATCAGGCGGTGGTTGCGGTCGGCGAGCTCCTGCGGGCTGACCCCGGCCTCGTCGGCAGCGATCAGGATCGGGGTCCCGTGCTCGTCGGTGCCGGAGACCATCAGCACGTCGTGGCCGGCCATCCGCATGTAGCGGCTGAACACGTCGGAGGGGACGCCGAAACCGGCCACGTGGCCGATGTGGCGCGGACCGTTGGCGTAGGGCCACGCGACGGCGGCGAGGACTGTGCTCATCGAGGCGATCCTAGGGATGGGGGTGGCGGCACAACGAGGGGGTTTAGCGCGACATTCCGATCAGCGCACCGACTTGATCCGGTAGACCATCCACGTGCCGAGCAGGGTGAACAGCCCCGCCGCGAGGAACAGCACCCGGTAGCTGGCCAGGACGATGACCGCGCTGGCCAGCACGGGGCCGAACATCTGTGGCCCGACCGAGCCGATGTTCATCGTGCCGAGGTCCTTGGCCCGGTCCGCCGGATCGGGAAGCACCGCGGTGATCAGCGCCTGGTCGACCGACATGTACGCGCCGTACCCCGCCCCCAGCAGGGCGCTGGCGACGAGTGTCGTCGCGAAGGTGGGATCCACCGCGACCAGGATGCCGGCTGCACCCTGGAGGGTGGCGGCGACCGCGACGAAGACGCGTCGGCGGCCGAGCCGGTCCGAGAGCACGCCACCCAGCACCGTGGCCAGCAGCGTGAAGACCAGGTAGACCAGCACGACCGGCAGCAGGCTCGCCTCCGGGTCCGAGACGTGCAGGTAGTCGCGCAGGAAGAACAGCAGGTACGTCGTGCCCAGCGCGTTGCCCACGTTGACCAGCAGCCGGCTCCAGAACGCCCAGGTGTAGTCGGGGTTCGCCTTCACCGGGATGTACAGGGCCGCCAGGATCGTGCGCAGGGTGATCGGGTCCTCGCGCAGCACCGCCCGGTCGCGGTAGCGGGCGAGGAAGGGCACCGTCAGGACGACCAGCGCGACAGCCAGCAGCACGTAGAGCAACACGTAGCGCCCGCTGTCGGAGAGCTCGGTGAGCGCCACGAGCCCGATCACGACTCCGAGGGCCTGAGGCGCGTAGATCACCCCGGAGATGAGGCCACGCTGCTCCTCGGGCACCGAGTCGGCGACCACCGCCGTCAGTCCGGTCGCCATCGCGTTGTTGCCCATCTGGGCCAGTGCCCAGCAAGCGGTCAGCCACCCGAGGTGCGTCTGCTGGCCGGTGAGCACCAGCCCGACGACGAAGACCACCAGCCCACCGAGGACCCAGCTGCGCCGGGCACCGAAGCGCAAGCGGGAGCGGTCGCACAGCGCACCGAAGACAGGCAGGGTGGCGATCGCCACCAGGCCGACGGCTCCGTTGACCAGGGCGAAGTTGCCGACGTGGTGCCGGGGCGAGATGTCGAGCAGCTGCGCCGGCAGCGCCAGCTGGATCGGGACCAGGCTGGCCGCCCACACGCCGAGCCAGACCAGACCGAAGCGCGCACTCCATGATCGGGAGACCTGCTCGGTCGGGACGAGCTGGCGCCCCGAGGCCTCCCCGGTCGTCACGGACCCATGGTTGCACCCCGCAACCGGCGCCGCTGATCGTCCTGCCGGGAGCCGCCGCTCAGCTGAAGTCGAGCTTGGCCGTGCGCGACCTCTTGATCTCGAAGAACAGGGGGTACGACGCGACCGTCATCACGCCGTCCCAGAGCTTGCCGGCCTCCTCGCCGAGGGGCGCCTTGGTGATCACCGGGCCGAAGAAGGCGGTGCCGCCGAAGTGGATCGTCGGGGTGCCGACCTCGTCGCCCACGGCGTCCATGCCCTCGTGGTGGGAGGCCTTGATCTTCTCGTCGTAGGACGGGTCGTCCCAGGCCTCGGCCAGCTCCACCGGCAGCCCGGCGTCCTGGAGGGCGTCGATCGCCATCTGCTTGTCGCTCTCCTGGCCTTGGACGTGGATCCGCTCACCCATCGCGGTGTAGATCGAGGCGAGCACCTCCGGTCCGTGCTCCTGCTGGGCGGCCATCACCACTCGCACCGGACCCCAGGCAGTCTTGAGCATCTCGCGGTAGTCATCGGAGATGTCCCGGTCCTCGTTGAGGTAGGCCAGGCTCATCTGGTGCCAGACGACCTCGACGTCGCGCACCTTCTCCACCTCGAGCATCCAGCGAGAGGTGATCCAGGCGAAGGGGCAGCGGGGGTCGAACCAGAAGTCGGCGCGGCCGTCGGTGGGAGAAGTCATACCAGGCACAACCCGGACGAACCGCGGAAAGATTCCCGGTTCCGGAGTGCAATGATTCCCCCCATGCCTGGAACCAACCTCACTCGGGACGAGGCGCAGGCCCGTGCGCGGCTGCTCGAGGTCGACTCCTACATCGTGGAGCTCGACCTGACCTGCGGCGAGACCACCTTCACCTCGACCACGACGATCGACTTCCGCTGCTCCGAGCCGGGCGCCGAGACCTTCGCCGACCTCGTCAGGGCCTCCATCGACGACGTCCGGCTCAACGACGTCGTGCTGGACCCCGACGAGGTCTACGCCGACAACCGGATCCTGCTGGCCGACCTGCAGCCGACCAACCGGCTCGTCGTACGGGCGCACCTGCCGTACTCCCGCACCGGCGAGGGCCTGCACCGGTTCGTCGACCCCGCCGACAAGAGGGTCTACACCTACACGCAGTTCGAGGTCCCGGACGCCCGCCGCGTCTACGCCACCTTCGAGCAGCCCGACCTCAAGAGCGTCTTCACCTTCCACGTGCAGGCACCCGAGGACTGGGTCGTCGTCTCCAACGCGCCCACCCCGCAACCCGAGCCGCGCAGCGACGGCACAGCGCTGTGGCGGTTCCCGCCCACCGAGCGGATCTCGACGTACATCACCGCGGTGGTGGCCGGGGAGTACCACGCGGAGCACACGACCTACCACGGGAAGTTCGGGAAGATCCCGCTCGGTCACTACTGCCGGCAGTCGCTGGTCGACCACCTCGACACCGACGCACTCGTCCGGATCACCGAGCAGGGCTTCGCCTTCTTCGAGGAGGCCTTCGACTACCCCTACCCCTTCCACAAGTACGACCAGCTCTACGTGCCGGAGTACAACATGGGCGCGATGGAGAACGCGGGGGCCGTCACCCTGCGTGACGAGTACCTGCCGCGCAGCCGCCAGGACGCCTCGTTCTACGAGTTCCGGGCCTCGGTGATCCTCCACGAGATGGCGCACATGTGGTTCGGCGACCTCGTCACGATGAAGTGGTGGGACGACCTCTGGCTCAAC
Source organism: uncultured Actinomycetota bacterium (assembly GCA_963839835.1). GTDB lineage: Bacteria > Actinomycetota > Actinomycetes > Propionibacteriales > Nocardioidaceae > Marmoricola. The sequence goes on along the minus strand of CAWIWO010000003.1, from coordinate 232,725 downwards.
GAGTCCTTCGCCGAGTGGGCCTGCTACCACGCGGCCGTCGAGGCCACCGAGTTCACCGAGTCGTGGACCGGCTTCACCAACGCGCGGAAGAACTGGGCGCTTCGCCAGGACCAGCTGCCCAGCACCCACCCGATCGCGGCCGACAACTACGACCTGCAGGCCGTCGAGGTGAACTTCGACGGCATCACCTACGCCAAGGGCGCCTCGGTGCTCAAGCAGCTCGTCGCGTGGGTGGGCCTGGAGAACTTCCTGGTGGGTCTGCGCGCCTACTTCCGCGCCCACGCCTTCGGCAACTCCGAGTTCGCCGACCTGCTCGGCGCGCTGGAGGCGTCCTCGGGACGGGAGCTGGACTCGTGGGCCAAGGAGTGGCTGCAGACCAGCGGCGTGAACACCCTGATCCCGCGGTTCGAGCTCGCCCAGGACGGCACCTACAGCTCGTTCTCCGTCGAGCAGACCGCGACCGTCGAGCACCCGACCCTGCGTCGGCACCGCCTCGGCATCGGGCTCTACGACGAGGTCCCCGACGGCGAGGGCGGCAGCCGGCTGGTGCGTCGTACCGACCTCGAGGTCGACGTCGAGGGGGCGAACACCCCGATCGAGCAGCTGGTGGGCGTCCGGCAGCCCGACCTGCTGCTGCTCAACGACGGTGACCTGAGCTACGCCAAGATCCGGCTCGACGAGCGGTCGCTGGCCACCGTCGTCGCAGGCCTGGCGCGCCTCGAGGACTCCCTGGCGAGGGCGTTGTGCTGGGGCGCCACCTGGGACATGACCCGGGACGCCGAGATGACTGCGAGCGACTTCGTGGAGCTGGTCCTGCGCAACATCGCCGCAGGAGACCGACGCGTTCGGGTCCGCACGCATCCCCGGCTACGCGGCCCAGGCGGTCAACACCCTCTCCGCCCCGGCCAACCGGCGCGGCCTGCGGGCGACCTGGGAGAACGGGCTGCGCCGACTTCTCGAGGCGGCGTCCCCCGGCAGCGACCACCAGCTCACCTTCACCCGCGCCTACGCTGCCGCGGCCACCTCCCCCGAGGCCCTCGACCTGCTCGCCGGCCTGCTCGACGGCAGCCGCACGCTCGACGGGCTCGTGGTGGACACCGACCTCCGCTGGAGCCTGCTCCACGGCCTGGCCCGCGCCGGGCGCGCCGACGACCTGCAGATCTCGGCCGAGGAGCAGCGCGACAACACGATCTCCGGCCAGGAGCGGGCAGCGGCAGCACGCGCCGCGCGCCCCACTGCCGAGGCGAAGGCAGCGGCGTGGGAGGTCGCCATGGTGCGTGACGACATCCCCAACGAGACCCAGCGCAGCGTGGTGCTCGCGTTCATGCAGCAGGGTCAGGACGAGGTCCTCCGGCCCTACGTCGAGAAGTACTTCGAGGCGGCCCACGACCTGTGGGAGCAGAAGGGCACCCAGCGTGCCTCGACCGCGCTGGAGTTCATCTTCCCCCGCCCGTTCGCCTCACCCGAGCTCCTCGAGCGGACCGCCGCGTGGCTGCGCGACTCCGAGGCGAACCCGGCCGCCAAGCGCTACGTGCACGAGGGTGCGGCAGACGTGGAGCGCTTCCTGCGCGCGCAGGCCAAGGACGCCACGGGCTAGCACCGCTTCCCGCACGAGCTCGGAGGCGCGGTGCCTCAGCCGTGCAGCGTGGCGGGCGCCCGAGCGGCGTCGGCGAGCTGCGCGACGCCGTGCTTGATCCCGCCGACCAGGTCGCCGCCGGCGAAGGCGGACTGCATCCCCGCCACGGCCAGGCGGACCGAGTCCCCGGAGAGCGAGCGTCGTACGACGGAGCCGATCACGACCTCGATCAAGCGGGCGCCCGGGTCGACGAGGATCAGCACGCTGCGCGCGGGCGAGGCCAGGGCGGCGTGCAGGCGCTGGGCGAAGGGACGTGACTCACCGTCCGAGGCGCCCACGTAGACGGAGAACTCGAAGCGGCAGCTCGTCTCGGCACCGCGGATGGCGCGGTCGATCTCGGCGCGCTGCGCGGCCGAGAACGGCTCACCACCGGCCACTGGTGCTCCCGGTCTCGCTGGCGGCCGCCTCGAGCCGGTCGGCGCTCACCTCGTCGGCGGCGGCGATGCCCCTGCGCGGACCACCGAACCACTCGGACTCACCGCGCCACGACTGGCCCGGCTGGTAGCCGTGGTCGCCCACCAGGGTGGGCACGAACGCCAGGAACGCGATCACCAGCGCGAGGCCGACCGGGATCAGGAACAGCACCAGGAGGAAGTCGAAGCCGGAGACTGCCGGCGCGTTCTGCCAGCCTGCTGGCGTGTCCGCGGACGCGGCTGCCAGGAGCACCCCGGAGAGGACCGTCGTCAGGCTGGTGACCACGACGACCGCGGCCCGGGGAAGGACGCGAGTCGTGATCCTGCGCACGCGCTCGCCGAGCGCGTCGGAGTCGTGAGTCAACACACAGGCAGGATAGCCAGTCGCGGCTTTGCGAGCCCCAGAGGCTCTCGTAGCCTCCCAGACATGTCAGCCGTGCCAGACGTGATCGTCCCGACAACGCTGCCCTGGGGGCTCTTCGACGACATGCCTGCGGCGTGCCGGAAGAGCGACAGCTACTCGTGCGCCGCCGTCTACGACTGGACCGGCAACGAGAGCCTCGCCCGTGGCGCGACGTGGCTGATCGGCAAGCCCCTGGCCATCCTCGGCATCGTCCTGATCGCGGTCCTGGTGCGCTGGCTGGCGACCAAGGCCATCGACCGGGTCGTCAAGCGCGCGGAGACCACTCCCCTGCCCGGGCTGAAGCAGACCCACAACCGTCGTGCCCAGCGTGCGCGCAGCCTCGGCTCGCTGCTGAAGAGCATCACCACCACGGTGATCTTCGGGATCGCCTTCGTGATGGTGCTCTCCGAGGTCGGGATGAACGTCGCGCCGATACTGGCCAGTGCCGGGGTCCTCGGCCTGGCCATCGGCTTCGGTGCGCAGAACCTCGTCAAGGACTTCCTCTCCGGCGTGATGATGATGATCGAGGACCAGTACGGCGTCGGCGACGCCGTCGACCTCGGCGAGGCCGTGGGCACCGTGGAGAACGTCGGGCTGCGGGTGACCCGCGTGCGCGACGTGGACGGCACCGTCTGGTACGTGCGCAACGGCGAGATCCTGCGCGTGGGCAACCAGAGCCAGAACTGGGCGCGCACAGTGCTCGACATCAGCGTCAGCTACGCCGAGGACCTCGACCACGTGCGCGAGGTGCTCGCCGACGTCGCCCACGGACTGTGGGACGACGAGGACTACAAGGACGTGATCATCGAGGAGCCCGAGGTCTGGGGCGTGCAGACCCTCGCCCCCGACGGGGTGGTGGTGCGGCTGACCCTGAAGACCGCGCCGATGGAGCAGTGGAACGTCGCCCGCGAGATGCGCGAGCGGATCAAGGCGCGCTTCGACCACGAGGGCATCGAGATGGCCCTGCCCCAGCGGGTCGTCTGGCACCGCGACCCGGTGGCCGGACCGGTCGAGCAGGAGCCCGCACCCAAGCCGGAGTGAGCGGGGCACGGCCTGCTCTGGGTATGCGTACTCAGGGCAGTTGAGCGTCACGACCGACGCGGCACTGCCCCTCGTCAACTGACGATGGCTCCATGAGCCGACTCGCCGACGCCACCGCTTGCCCTGACTGTCGGGCACCCCTCGACCCAGCCAGCACCTGCACCGGGTGCGGCCTGCGGCTCGCAGGCCCGCCCGGAGAGCAGTTGTGGCAGCAGATGCTGGGGGCCGACCGGCTGGTCGAGGAGATCCGGGCGACCTCGACCGAGCGCGTCACTGCCTCCGGGCCGGGTGCCCAGCTGCCCGCCGCGCCGTACCCACCCGCCCCGCCGGTTGCCCGCCGTCCCTCGGCTCGACGCCTGCCGGCGCTCTCGGTCCCGGTGGTGCTGCTGTCGCTCGGGGCCCTGTGCCTGCTGGTCGCGGGCGTGGTCTTCGTCGCGATCGCCTGGGGCTCCCTGGGCCTGACCGGTCGCACCCTGTCGCTGGTCGGCGTCACCACGCTCTTCGCCGCCGCTGCGGCAGTGGTGACCCGACGCGGCCTTCGGGCAGCTGCCGAGTCGTGCTGGACCGTCGTGGCCGGGATGCTCGCCCTCGACCTCTTGGGGGCCCGGGCCGCCGGCCTGGCCTCCCTGGACGAGATCGGCTGGCGCGCGATGGCGCTGCTGCTCGGCGGCACCCTCTTCGCGCTGGGAGCCGGAGTCGCGCTCTGGGCGCGTCGTACGCCGGTGCGCAGCCTGGGCGCTCCGCAGGTGGTCGCAGCCCTGGGGGCGCTCGTCGCGGCAGCCGGCGGTGCCTGGACGGCTCTGCGGCCCGAGGTGGGCACGGCGCTGGCCGTGCCTGTCCTGCTGGTGCTGGCCCTCCTCCTGCTCAGGCGCCTGCCGTCGTTGGCCCACGTGCTCCTCGGGTTCGCCGCGTTCTCCTGGGCAGAGCTGGCGACGTTGGGTCTCCTGCGGGCGGAGGAGACAAGTGCCTGGGGCGCCTGGTGGACCGACCTGCGCGGATGGCCCCTGCTGGTCGCCTCGGCGTACGCCGCCGTCGCGACCCTGCCCCGACGGGTGCCGGCCCCGGCCCGCGCGGTGTTCGCCGCGATGGCACTGGCACCGCTGGTCGTGCTCGCCAACGCCCCCGACGTGCCGGGCCGAGCAACGCTCGACGGACTTCGCGAGGCGGGGACCGTGGCCGGCCTCGCCGCACTGGTGTGGCTCGCGCCGCGGGCCTGGGCGCTCGCCGCCACGGCTCTCGGACTCGTCGGTGCAGCAGGACTGACCCTGCTGGTCGCCTGGGAGCCGTGGACCTCGATCACGGCCCTGCCGTCCACGGGCGATGCCGACCTCCAGGCGCCGGCGCTCGACAGCGCCGCAGCACCGTGGACCTGGCCGCTGCTGGCCGTGAGCGTGGCCCTGGTCGTCCACGCCGCCCGCCGGTTCGCTCCGGCTGCCGGTCGAGCGGCCCTCCGACAGCTGACGGTCGTCGCGAGCGTGGCCGTCATCGGGCTGGGCCTGGTCGTCGCGGTCGTCTCCGCCGGCTCGCCGCTGTGGCTGGTGACCTGCGCCGCGCTCCTTGCCGCCTCGGCTACCGCTGGAGTGGTGTGGTCCCGGCGTCTCGCCTGGTCGCAGCCGGGCATCGCCGCGGGTGCAGCCTCAGCGGGTTACCTCGTCCTGCTCGCGCTCGCCGCTGGTCTGCCGTCGGCGCCGCTCACCGCCGCTGCGGCCACCGCGCTCGCCGCAGTCCTGGCGGTCGGCTTCGCGACGAGCGAGCGCCGTGCCGAAGTGGTCGCCCCGGCGCTCACCGGTGGGCTCACGCGTGCTCGCGGCCACCTACGCCCTGCCCGCCTGGGGCTCCGTGCTGGACCTGTCCCCCTTCACGGTGGCACTCGTGCTCGCCGTGTACGCCGGTGGAGTGCTGTTGGCCGCCACCCCCGCGACCCGCCGGACGACGAGCCGCGTCACCCTCGAGCTGACGGCGATCGTGCCGGCCGCGGTGGCCGTCGTCACCGCGCCGTCACTGCCGGACCTCGCGATGGTGCTGACCGTGGTCGGCTCGGCCGTCGCGGCGGTCGCCGTCCGGGACGCCGACCGCCGACCGATGAGCTGGCTCGGCGTCGGCGTCCTGGGCTTCGCGACGCTGATCCGCCTCGTGGCCGACGTGAAGGCACCCGAGCTGTACACGCTGCCCGCCGCACTGCTCCTCCTCGGAGCGGGCCTGTGGCGACTGCGCGCCGACCCGGAGAGCGACAGCCTCGAGGCACTCGGCAGCGGCCTGACGCTGGCCCTGGTGCCGAGCCTGCTGCTGGCCCTCGAGGACCCGATCAGCACGCGCGGGGTGCTCGTCGGCGCGGCCGGTGTGGCCACCCTCGTCCTCGGGGTCCGCGAGCGGTGGGGCGCTCCCCTGCTCGCCGGAGCCGGTACGACGGCACTTCTGGCGCTGCGGGAGCTGCAGCCGCTCTCCGACGCGGTCCCCCGCTGGGTCTCCCTGGCGCTACTCGGTCTGGCGCTGCTGGCCGTGGGCATCACCTGGGAGTCGCGACTGCGCAACCTGCGGGCTGCGGGCCGCTACCTGGTCGGCCTGCGCTGACGGCCGGTCGGCACAATGGCTGGGTGAGCACCTTCTACGACGAGATCGGCGGCGGCCCGACGATCCGCGCCATCGTCGCCCGGTTCTACGAAGGTGTCGCGACCGACGAGGTGCTGCGACCGCTCTACCCCGAGGAGGACCTCGGACCGGCGGAGGAGCGCTTCGCGATGTTCCTCGAGCAGTACTGGGGCGGCCCGACGACGTACTCCGAGCAGCGCGGCCACCCCCGGCTGCGGATGCGGCACGCCCCCTTCGCCGTGACCACGGTGGCTCGCGACCACTGGCTGACCCACTTCCGCGCGGCCCTCGACGAAGCGGACCTGACGCCCGAGCAGGACGCCCAGTTCTGGGACTACGTCACCCATGCCGCCCAGTTCATGGTCAACACCATGGAGGACCTCTCGCAGCGCTAGCGCGCTACCCCAGCTCTGCCTCGAGCCGGGCACGCTGGCTCGGCGCCATCTCGGCCGAGCGCTGGGTCTGCGGGTCGAAGGTCACCATCGAGACCGTCGCCTCCGCCATCACGGTCTCGGCGTCGCGCACCTCCGCGCAGATCGTGAACGACCTGGTGCCGAGGTGCCCCACCCAGGAGTGCACCTCGTACGGCGTCGTCCGGTCCGGGATCGCCCGGCGGTACTGCACGTCGGTGCGGGCGACCACGTGCTGGGTCCAGTCCTGCCCGCGCGTGTGCAGGCTCATCAGGTACTGCACCCGCGACTCCTGCAGGAACTCGAAGACCGCCGTGTCACGGACCAGCCCGCGCTCGTCGAGGTCCGAGGGACGCACCTGCGCGCGATAGACCGAGCGTGCCGGCCGTTGGTCGTGCGGGACGTGGCGCCAGTCGTGGTCGGGTGCGCGCAGCGACTCCGCGAGCGCACGTTCGCGGTCGTCGGCGGTGTGCTCGAGCACGGTGGACACCCGCAGGTACACAGTGCGCCCGTGCTCCTGCTCGTCGTACACCTCGTGCGCGAGGGCGATCTCCGCATCGTCGATGCCGGTGACCCACGAGTCGATGCGCACGGGGTCGCGGCGGAACACCAACGGTGTCGCGAACTCCACCTGGTGCCGCGAGACCGGCGCCCGCCCGACAGCCAGGCCGCCGAACACGGCGCGGCGGGCGGCCGCCACGTAGTCGAGGTAGCGGACGTTGTTCACGTGACGCAGCTGGTCCATGTCCGCCCAGCGCAGCTCGCACTCGAAGGTGTGGGGCACGCGCCGATGCTCTCAGGCGGCGGGTGCGGTCGACTCGGTGGTGCACGACGTGGGCGATCTCGGGGCCGTGGTGTGTCCTAGGCTGACCGACGGCGCATCCGTGCCGGACCCATCGACTCGCGAGGAGCTCCCATGCCCGAGGCCGTGATCGTCTCTGCCGCCCGTACCCCGATCGGCCGGGCCAACAAGGGTTCCCTGAAGGACTTCCGGCCCGACGACCTGAGCGTGCTGGCGATCAAGGCGGCGCTGGACAAGGTGCCCGAGCTGGACCCGACCACGATCAACGACCTGATGCTGGGCTGCGGCCTGCCGGGCGGTGAGGCCGGCAACAACATGGGCCGGGTGGTGGCCACCCTGCTCGGCTACGACGAGATCCCGGGCACCACGATCACGCGCTACTGCTCCTCCTCGGTGCAGACCACCCGGATGGCCTTCCACGCCATCAAGGCCGGCGAGGGCGACGCGTTCATCTCCGCGGGCGTCGAGACGGTCTCGCGCTTCGCCAAGGGCACCTCCGACCACATCCCGGACACGCGGAACCGGCTCTTCGAGGAGGCCCAGGCGCGGACGGAGGAGCAAGGACAGGGCGGCCAGGACTGGCACGACCCCCGCGACGACGGGAAGCTCCCCGACATCTACATCGCGATGGGGCAGACCGCAGAGAACGTCGCGCGGATGCGCGGGCTCGACCGCCGCGAGCTCGACGAGTTCGGCGTGCGCTCGCAGAACCTGGCCGAGAAGGCGATCAACGACGGCTTCTGGGCACGCGAGATCACCCCGGTGACCACGCCGGACGGCAACGTGGTGGAGAAGGACGACGGTCCGCGCGCCGGGGTGACCTACGAGGCCATCTCGGAGCTCAAGCCGGTCTTCCGTCCCGACGGCGTGGTCACCGCCGGCAACTGCTGCGCGCTCAACGACGGCGCCGCGGCCGTGATCGTCATGTCCGACACCAAGGCCAAGGAGCTCGGGATCCAGCCGCTGGCGCGGATCGTCTCCACCGGGGTCACCGGGCTCTCCCCCGAGATCATGGGCCTCGGCCCGATCGAGGCCACCCGCCAGGCCCTGGCCAACGCCGATATGACCATCGACGACATCGACCTGGTGGAGATCAACGAGGCCTTCGCCGCCCAGGTGGTGCCGTCGTACCAGGAGCTCGGCATCGACCTGGACCGGCTCAACGTCAACGGAGGCTCGATCGCCGTGGGCCACCCCTTCGGGATGACCGGCGCGCGCCTGCAGAACACGATGCTGAACTCGCTGTCCTGGCACGACAAGACCACCGGCCTGATCACGATGTGCGTGGGCGGCGGCCAGGGCATGGCACTGATCCTCGAGCGCCTCTCCTGACAAGTACGCCGAGGCGTCGCTACTTCACGTGAAGTAGCGACGCCTCGGCGGTTTCAAACGGTGAAGCTGTGACGCCTCGACGGGTTCAGTCCTGGGAGAGGACTGCCTCCACGGCGAGGTGGACGGTCACCTTGTCGCCGATGAGGACCTTGCCGCCGTCGAGCGGGATGTTGAAGTCCACGCCCCAGTCCTTGCGGTTGATGGTCGTGGTGGCCTCGAAGCCGAGTCGCTGGCCGCCCCACGGGTCCTGGCCGATGCCGAGGAACTCGACCTCGAGCTCGACCGGCTTGGTGACGCCCTTGAGGGACAGCTCACCGCGGGCCACGGATCCGTCGAAGGAGGTCGTGGTGAAGGTCATCTGACCGTGCGTCTCGACGTCGAAGAAGTCGGCCGAGCGCAGGTGCGCGTCGCGCTGGGCGTCGCGGGTGTCGATCGAGTTCAGGTCGATGGTGGCCGTCGCCCTGGTGCTCTCCAGCGAGTCTCCGGTGGTCAGGGAACCCTCGAAGGAGGTGAACTGGCCACGGACCTTGCTCATCAGGTGGCGGACGGTGAAGCCCACCTCGGAGTGGCTCGCGTCGATGTTCCAGGTGCCGGCGATGACGTCGGTGCCGAAGGCAGTGTCGATGGACATGTAGCTCCGTTCACGTACTCGGTCGGGCACGGATCTCGCACCCGCATTAGTACAAGCTTCAACCAATGCCCCTGTGTAGTTTGTTCCCGCACCGCCGATATATTTCTCAGACAGCGCAGATTAGACTTAACGGACATGGGGGCAGGGGACGAGATCGAGTGGCTCGGACGGGACGAGCAGCGTGCGTGGCGCGCCTACATCCTTGGCACCGAGCTGCTCCAGCACCAGCTCGACCACGAGCTCCGCGAGGAGCACGACATCTCCTTCAGCGAGTACGAGATCCTCGTCCGGCTCTCTGAGACCGTCGACGGCCGGATGCGGATGGCGACCCTCGCCGACTCCATGTGCCACTCGCGCAGCCGCGTCACCCACACCGTCGCCCGGATGGAGCGCGCTGGACTCGTGCAGCGGCAGGCCGCCCGGTCCGACGGCCGCGGGGTCGAGGCCGTGATGACCGAGGCCGGCAACCAACGCCTCGTCGAGGCCGCCCCGACGCACGTGCGCGGCGTGCGCGCCCACCTCCTCGACCTCGCCTCGACAGAGGACTTCCTCGCACTCGGGCGGATCTTCGACGAGGTCAGCGACCGGCTGCTGACCGACAAGCCCAGCGACGCCGACATCCGCGACGCGATCGACTGAGCTGGTTCCGCCAGCGGGGTCTCGACTCCGCTCGACCGGCGATGGCTAGTCGCGGGTGAGCCGGCGGTGGGTCACCCGGTGGGGGCGGGCGGCCTCGGCGCCGAGGCGCTCGATCTTGTTCGCCTCGTAGGAGGCGTAGTTGCCCTCGAACCAGAACCACTTGCCGGAGTCCTGGTCGTCGCCCTCCCAGGCGAGGATGTGGGTGACCACCCGGTCGAGGAACCACCGGTCGTGGGAGGTGACCACCGCGCAGCCGGGGTAGTCGAGCAGTGCGTCCTCCAGCGACGACAGGGTCTCGACGTCGAGGTCGTTGGTCGGCTCGTCGAGGAGCAGCAGGTTGCCGCCCATCTTCAGGGTCAGCGCGAGGTTGAGCCGGTTGCGCTCGCCACCGGAGAGGACGCCGGCCTTCTTCTGCTGGTCCGGTCCCTTGAAGCCGAACGACGCGACGTAGGCGCGCGAGTTCATCTCGAAGTTGGCCACCTTGATGAAGTCCAGGCCGTCGGAGACCACTTCCCACACGTTCTTGCTGGGGTCGAGGCCACCGCGGCTCTGGTCGACGTAGGAGATCTTCACCGTGGTGCCGACCTTGAGCTCGCCCTCGTCGGGCTTCTCGTCACCCACGACCATCCGGAACAGGGTGGTCTTCCCGACCCCGTTGGGCCCGATCACCCCGACGATGCCGGCGCGCGGGAGCGTGAACGAGAGGTCGTGGATCAGGACGCGGTCGTCGAACCCCTTCGTCAGGTCGTGCGCCTCCAGGACGATGTCGCCCAGTCGCGGACCCGGCGGGATGTTGATCTCCGAGGTGTCGATCTTGCGCATCCGGTCGGCCTCGGCCGCCATCTCCTCGTAGCGCGCCAGGCGGGACCTGCTCTTGGTCTGGCGGGCCTTGGCGTTGGAGCGGACCCACTCGAGCTCGCGCTCGAGCATCTTGGCGCGCTTGGCGTCCTTCTGGCCCTCGATCTTGAGGCGGTCCTTCTTGGTCTCCAGGTAGGTGGAGTAGTTGCCCTCGTAGGGGTGGGCCTTGCCCCGGTCGAGCTCGAGGATCCAGCTCGCGACGTTGTCGAGGAAGTAGCGGTCGTGGGTGACGGCCAGGACTGCCCCGGGGTACGACGCGAGGTGACCTTCCAGCCACTGCACCGACTCGGCGTCGAGGTGGTTGGTCGGCTCGTCGAGCAGCAGCAGCGACGGCTGCTGGAGCAGCAGCTTGCACAGGGCCACCCTGCGGCGCTCACCACCGGAGAGGTGGTCGACGAGGGTGTCCGGGGGCGGGCAGCGCAGTGCGTCCATCGCCTGGTCGAGCCGGCTGTCGAGGTCCCACGCGTTGGAGTGGTCGAGATCGGTCTGCAGGTCGCCCATCTCGCCGAGGAGCTTGTCGTAGTCGGCGTCGGGGTCGGCGAGCTCCTCGCTGATCTCGTTGTAGCGGTCGAGCTTCGCCTTGATCGTGCCGACGGCCTCCTCGACGTTCTCCAGGACGGTCCTGCCCTCGCTGAGCGGCGGCTCCTGCTGGAGCATGCCGACGGTGGCGTCGGGGTCGATGATCGCGTCGCCGTTGTTGGCCTTCTCCAGCCCCGCCATGATCTTGAGCAGGGTGGACTTTCCGGTGCCGTTGGGCCCCACGACGCCGATCTTCGCGCCGTGCAGGAAGGACAAGGTCACGTTGTCGAGCACGACCTTGTCGCCGTGGGCCTTGCGGACGTTGCGCAGGGTGAAGACGTAGTCAGCCATGATCCGTCCAGCCTACGGGGGATGACTGCAGGCTCCGCTCCGCGGGTTCATGCCGCCGGCACCACAGGATCACCGGCCGCGTCGAGCTGGGGACCGTCAGCGTCGTAGGCGTGGACCATCTCCCGGACCGCGTCGTCCTCGCGAGGATCCTTCGCCACCCTGGCCGTCTTCTGGAACGAGCTGGTGCCCTTGGTGAGGTCGTGGCCGACGAAGGTGGCATCGACGACCCACTGCACCGAGTTGGGCATCCCTTCCCGCTCCCAGACGTCGACGCGGACCCGGCCGTGGACGATCACGGCGTCACCGCGACGCACCGACTCCTTGACGTTGCGACCCAGCGCGCGCCAGCAGTTCACCGTGTACCACGACGTCTGCCCGTCCACCCAGGTGCCGCCGCGGTTGTAGCGCGGCGTCGAGCCGAGGCGGAACGACGCCACCTGGGTCTCCCCTGCCTCGCGCAGGTCGACGTCGTTGCCGACCCAGCCCTGCACGGTCACGTAGCTCTCGTTCATCCGTCCTCCTTGCTGTTCGCTGCCCCGAGTGCAGCGGAGAGCGGCGACCGTGCAGGCACGACAGCGTTCGTCCTGTGGAGAACGGGGGTCGGACCACCGCCTGTGGACGCGAACCGGTCGGATTCGGGGGCCGCGGACGCCCCCGGTGGTCACCGGACGGGTCCGCCGGCTCCGCCGACGACAGGCATCTTCGAGGGTCCGGAGGCCGAGCGCTGCGGCCAGATGAGAGCGGGTCGCAGGGCACGCATCCGCTCGACGTGCTCCTGCCCCAGGGCGGCGAAGTCCGGCGGCGGCACGCCACGCAGGTAGCGGCTGTGCAGGAAGCCGAGCTCCACGGCCTCGCGCTGGTAGGCCACCATCGTGCGTCGCGCCTGCGCGCCACCGGCCTTCTCGGCGTACCGCCTGGCGAAGCGGCGCGCAGGGATGCGGGCCAGCCACGGGACCTCGGCCGGGTCGAGGAAGCCGCGGTGCGCGCAGTCGGTCAGCGCCGCGGTGAGCACGTGGCCCTCCCTGCGGCGCGACCAGACGGCGAACCCCAGCAGGAGCAGGAACGCCGGCACCATCAGGAAGACGTACGTCGCGACGGCGTTGCGACCGCCGTCGAGCATCAGCGAGGCGTTCCACGACGCGTGCGCCGCGACCGCGACCAGGTAGCCGACCAGCGGGGCGAGCACGCGGACCGCCTTGCTGCGGCTCCCCACGGCGATGCCGATGCCGATGCCGGTGAAGGCAGTGAAGAAGGGGTGCGCGAACGGGCCGAACACGCAGCGCACCACGAACAGCCCGACGGCACCGCCCAGCCCGCCGGCCTGTCCGTCGGAGCCCATGTAGGCGGAGGTCAGGTAGAGGATGTTCTCGGTGAAGGCGAACCCGATCCCGACCATGCCGGCGTAGACGATCCCGTCGAGGATGCCGTCGAGCTCCTGGCGCCGGTAGACCAGCAGCAGCAGGATGAACAGCCCCTTCGACCCCTCCTCGGTGATCGGCGCGACGACGGTCGCGAGCAAGCGCGTGGGTGGTGCGGAAGATCACCGGCTCGAACAGCTGGAGCAGCAGGGCCGCCGCCGTGGCCACGAACGCGCCCCACCCCAGCCCGAGGACCAGGAGCGAACGCGGCTCGGGCTCGTAGCGGTCCAGCCACAGGTACGACGCGATCAGTGGTCCCACCGGGATCGAGGCCAGGACCATGCCGGTCACCAGCGCCCCCGGCGCTCCGGAGAGCAGCAGGATGAAGCCCATCAGCGCCGCGCACAGCAGCATCACGACAGCCACCACGATGGTGAACACGGCAGAGCTGCGGCGACGCGACATGCGCGTAGCGTAACGAGGCTCCGGACGTAGAGTTGGCCCCGTGACCGAGGCCGACGAGGAGCTGCACACCGAGACCCACGACCCGGGCGTGACCGACGCGTACGCCGCGTTCATGCGCACCGGCTGGGGCGACCGAGAGCTCGATCTCCCTCCGCACCCGATCATCCCGTGGGCCACCGCAAGGCGCGAACGGCTCGGCGAGCAGTTCCGCGGCGAGCGTCTGGTGGTCCCGGCGGGAGGGTTCAAGGTCCGGTCCAACGACACCGACTACCGGTTCCGCGCGGAGACCGCCCACACCTACCTGTGCGGCAACCAGACCAGCGACGCGGTGCTGGTGATCGAGGACGGCGAGGCAGTCCTCTACGCGCGGCCGCGCAGCTCGCGCGACACCGACGAGTTCTTCCGTGACCGGCAGTACGGCGAGCTGTGGGTGGGCCGCCGGCCGTCCCTGCGGGAGATCTCTGACTCCCTCGGCCTGGAGACACGACACCTCGACGACCTCCCCGCGCGCCTCGGGGCCGGGAGCAAGACACGGGTGCTGCGCGGCGCCGACGACCGGGTCGACGCGCTCGTGCCCGGCGACGACGCCCGCGACACCGAGTTCGCCCGCGTCCTCTCCGAGCTCCGGCTGGTCAAGGACGAGTGGGAGCTGGCCGAGCTCCAGCTCGCCTGCGACATCACCACGCTCGGCTTCGAGGACTCCGTGCGCGAGTGGGACCGCGTGATCGAGCACGGCGAGCGCTGGCTGGAGGGCACCTTCTTCCGCCGCGCGCGCACGATGGGCAACGAGATCGGCTACGACTCGATCGTCGGCGGCGGTCGGCACGCAACCACGCTGCACTGGACTGAGAACTCCGGTCCGGTGAACCCCGGCGAGCTGATCCTGCTCGACATGGGGGCCGAGGCCACCTCCCTCTACACCGCCGACGTCACCCGCACCCTGCCGGTCGACGGCACCTTCACCCCGCTGCAGCGCGAGCTGTACTCGCTGGTGCTCTCCGCACAGCAGGCCGGGCTCGACGTCGTACGACCCGGAGCTGCGTTCCGCGCGGCACACGAGGCCGCCATGTCCGTGCTCGCCCACGGTCTCGAGGACCTGGGCCTGCTGCCCGGTTCCGCCGAGGAGGCGCTGGCGCCCGACTCCGGCATCTACCGGCGGTGGACCCTGCACGGCACCAGCCACATGCTGGGCATGGACGTGCACGACTGCGCGGCCGCGGACGCGAGCATCTATCCGGCGGGAGACCTCGCCGAGGGCATGGTGCTCACGGTCGAGCCGGGGCTGTACTTCCAGGAGGACGACCTGCTCGTCCCCGAGGAGCTTCGCGGCATCGGCATCCGCATCGAGGACGACGTGGTGGTCACCGCCGACGGCGCCGCCAACCTCTCCGCCGCGCTCCCGCGGGAGCCCGACGAGGTCGAGAGCTGGATGGCGTCTCTCAGGGGCTGAGACGATCCCGAGTGACCGCGACCACTCTCCTGTGCCCGGGCGGACCGGCTGTCATCATGACCCAGTGTCGACACCGGGGATGCCAGCTTGGGCCGCCGAGCTCGAGCATCTCCACGCCCTGAACGAGCCCGCACTCGCCACCGACAGGACCGGTCGGGTCGTCTTCGGCAACACCGCTGCCGCCTGGCGCCACGGCACCTTCGGCGACGAGGGCTGGGCCAGCCTGAGCAGCGTGATCCTCCCCGAGGGCGACGAGGGCGTGCTCTCGGAGGTGATCGAGCAGGCGCTGCACGGCGTCAGCTGGCAGGGCCGCCTCAACGTGCAGCACATCGACGGTTCGGTGCAGCCGGCCGAGGTGAGCTGCACGCCGCTGCGTCGCGGCGAGGACATCGTCGGTTCGCTGTGGATCGTCGACTACGCGGTGGGCGAGTGGGAGCAGGTGCGCGAGATCCGCCGGCTCGGTGACCGGTTGCGCCGGCTGTCCCGCGTCGCCGCGGGCCTGAACACCGCAGACAGCATCGAGGCGCTGACCGAGATCGTGATCGACCAGGCCGCCGACGCGGTCGGCGCCACGGTGGCCTCGTTGTCCCTGAAGGTCGACGACGACACCCTGGTGCTCGCGGGTCTGCGCGGCGGGCTGCAGGGGGCCGCCAAGAGGTGGTCCAAGTTCCCCGTCGACAGCCCGACCCCCGCCGGGGACGTCATCCGCAGCGGCCGGCTGCTCGTGCTGCGTGGCATCGAGGAGATCGAGGGGCGCTACCCCGACCTGGAGCACGCCAGCGACGGTCCCCGCACCATGGTCGGGTTGCCGCTGAACGCGCTGGGGCGGACCCTCGGCGTGGTCACGCTGACGTTCCCGGGCGTGCGCGAGCTCGACGCCGCCGAGCTGGAGTTCTTCGCGATCCTCGCCGACTCCTGCGCCCAGGCGATCGTCCGCCTGGACTCCCAGCGCGACGCGGCCGAGCAGGCGGCGCGGGTGCGGTTCCTGGCCGACTCGGCGACCGAGCTGTCCCGCAGCCTGGACTACGACCAGACCCTGTCCCGGGTGGCGCGGCTGGCGGTCCCGGACTTCGCGGACTTCTGCGCCATCGACCTCCTGGAGGACGGCCGGCTGCGCCGGCTGGCCGTCGAGCACGTCGACCCCGCGAAGATCGAGCTCGCGCTCGAGCTGGAGCGCCGGTATCCCGCGGATCCTGACGCCGCCGGCGGTGCCTGGGACGTGGTGCTGAACGGCCGGCGCAGCCTGGTCCGCGAGATCACCGACGAGATGCTGGTGGCGGCGGCGCGCGACGAGGAGCACCTCCGGCTGACGCGCGCCCTCGAGCTGCGCAGCGCGATCGTCGTACCCCTGATCGCGCACGGACGCGCTCTCGGCGCGATCACCTGGGTCAAGGCGGAGAACCGGCGTCCGTACACCGAGTCGGACGCGCTGTTCGCCGAGGACCTCGGGCAGCGCTGCGCGATCGCCATCGACAACGCCGAGCTGCACAGCCAGACCTACGAGACCGCCGTACAGCTGCAGCACGCGGTGCTGCCCGACCTGCGCGCGGCCATCCCGGGCTGGACGCTGGCCCGGCACTACAGCCCGGCGAGCCGCACCGGTGTCGGTGGCGACTTCTTCGACGCCATCGGCCTGCCCGACGGCCGGCTCGTGCTCTTCGTCGGCGACGTGATGGGACGCGGAGTGCCCGCCGCGGCGGCGATGGCCCAGATGCGGGCGGCGATCCGGGCGCACGTCGTGGTCGATCCCGATCCCGGGACGGTGTGCGAGAAGATCGACCTGCTGATGCAGACCTACGAGATCCCCCAGCTGGTGACCCTGGTCTACCTCCTGATCAACCCCGCTACGGACTCCCTGCGCATCGTCAGCGCCGGACATCCCCCGCCGGTGGTGCTCCGCGCCGACGGCAGCGTGGAGCAGGTGCGGGTCTCCCCCGGGCCACCGCTGGGCGTCGGCAATGAGCCACGTGAGGTCTTCGGGATCCCGTTCGGGGTCGGCGACACCGTCCTCGCGTTCACCGACGGCCTGGTCGAGCGCCGCGACGAGGACATCGACATCGGTCAGAAGCGCATCGTCGACGCCGCGCCCCGACTGGCCAACGGCTCCCTGCAGCGCGAGCTCGACAAGCTCGTCGACGCGGCGCGCGACCGCACCCACGAGGACGACGTCGCCGCGCTCGCGGTCAGACGCAAGGAGTGACCCGCGAGCCCCTCTAGGCTTGCCCCGGCCCCTGTAGCTCAGCTGGATAGAGCAAGAGCCTTCTAATCTCTAGGTCGCAGGTTCGAGTCCTGCCGGGGGCACCGAGAGCGCGACTCAACTGCGCACACGGGCGAGGTGGACCCGGCTTCACGACGCAGCGAGCGCCGAGCCTCCACGTGAGGGGTGGACCGGGAGGTCATCCGCACTGCTCTCCATGGCTGCGTGCGGAAGGGGGATGCGGACGAGGAACGCGCTGCCGGCGCCGACGTTGCTCTCCACGCTGATGGTCCCGGCCATCAAGTGGGTCAGCTCCATGCAGATCGCCAGTCCCAGCCCACTGCCGCCGTACCGCCTGGTCGTCGAGCCGTCGACCTGTCGGAAGGACTCGAAGACCGAGGCCAGGTCCTCCGGGGGGATCCCGATCCCTGTGTCGGTCACGAGGAACTCCACGGTCTCAGCGGCACGATCGGGGCGGTCGCCGGTGTCGTCCTCGGCGGTGGGTCGCACGGTCAGCCCCACCATTCCGTGACTGGTGAACTTGAAGGCGTTGTCGAGCAGGTTGGTCAGGACCTGGTACAGCCGGCCGGGGTCGCCGAACACGGTGCCCGGAACCCTCGGGTCCAGGTGGCACTCGAACCGGACGCCGGCCTGGACCCCGCGGAGCTCGTAGACGTCGGCGGCATCAGCGACCATGGCGTGCAGGTCGAACGGCTTCTCCGCCAGCTCGAGCTGACCCGCCTCGATCCGGGAGAAGTCGAGGATCCCCTCGACGAGCGTCTTCAGCAGGTCCCCCGAGCGGTACATCTTCCCGAGGAGCTCGAGCTGCAGGTCGTCGAGCGGCGTGTCCTCGAGGATCTCGGCCGAAGCCAGCACCGTGGTCAACGGTGTCCGGATCTCGTGGCTCATGTTCGCCAGGAACATCGACTTGGCCCGCGAGGCTTCCAGGGCCGCATCGCGCGCGTCCTCGAGCTCTCGACGCGCACGGTCCTCCGAGCGGATCAAGCGGGCCGTACGCACGAAGGCCAACGCGATCAAGGCGGCGGTCCCGACGAACAGCTGGAACGGGTGGTCCGACTCCTCCCCGTGCAGGTGGTCGATGAGCTCCAGAGCGGTCGGCACGGAGAGGGGAACGATCGCGATCATCAGCTGCGGTCCTGCACCGACGACGGGCGAGCTCTCCCGCGCCTCCGGCGCGAGCTCGCGCACGCGCCAGGCGGCACGGGCCAGCAGGACCGGGGCGATCATCCAGGCGGCGTTCATCGCCACCTGCGCCAGGTGGCCACTGGGTGACCCGAGGTACGCGACATCGGCGGCCAGCCACAGGCAGATGCCCACTGCGAACGGTACGTCGATCGCCGCACGTGCGCTGCGGCTCATCAGCAGGCGCACCACCAGGGCGAGCAGGACCGCGTCGGCGATGGGGTAGGACGCCCACACGGTGCGCACGAAGGGGGTCACGCTCTGGTCGGAGACGATGGCCCCGACCGAGAGGCTCCAGAAGACCAGCACGCTGACGGCCACGATCGTCACGGCGTCGATCGCGAAGCCGAGGTCCACGCGTCCATGAGTCCGGCTCAGCACGACCCACAGCGCGACGCAGAGCACGACGTAGCTGACGAACCACGGCGGGTCCGCGATCGAGACGTCAGTGCCCCGGCCGATGAAGTCCAGGACAGACCAGAGCACGTCACCCAGCGCGGACAGCGAGATCCCCGTTGCGATCAGTCGCGGCACGAACCGGTGCTCACGAGGTGCGCGCTCGGCCCCGATCCACGCACCTGTGCTGGCTCCCACCAGCACGCCCAGGTAGCAGACGGTGGCCAGGAGACCGTTGATGTCCGCGACGACCTGGACCACGATGGCCGTCGCGACCACGAACGCCACCACTACGTTGGCCGTTCGCGATTTCCCTGACACCGTGTGAGTCTACGCCGACCGGCACCCTCTATGAGCCTTTTATCCCGGTTGGCGGGGCGTTGCTGCGTCTCCCGGATCGGGTGTCCGGAGCCTGGCTTCAGCGCATGTTGTCGCGGAACGCGCGGTGGAAGACGCCGGCGCGGTTGACCGCGACGGTGCGCGTGACGTCGCCGGTGCCGTCGAGGTAGTCGTTGAACCCCGGCAGGTGCTGCGCCTGGTCGGCACTGAGCTGCTCGAAGCCCATCGACCAGTCCGGGTAGGCCCGGTCGCCGATCTCCTCGCGCAGGGTGATGAACACGTCGCGGTGGCGCGGGTCCGCCTCGATCCGGGTGTAGGTGGCGTCCACGACCTCTGCGGGGCCCTCGAGGGTCTGGATGAAGTGTCCGCCGGCGTACAGGAGCACCCCCGTCAGCCCGGCCCGGTGGTTGTTCGACCGGCTGATGGCGAGAAGCTCTTCGAGCCCGTCGACGTCGAAGGCGTCGACGGCGGTGCTGAAGTAGGTCAGCGAGATCACGACGGATCCACCGCCCCTCCGGCCGAAGTCCCGAAACCCGACCCGACCAGGATCTCCCATCTGCGGCGCATGCGCACGCGAATCCTCGACAAGGCGCCTCAGTACTGCAGGGAGGGCTCCACGCGCTGGCGCAGCTGACGAATCAGGCTGCCCACCGACTCGGCCTGGGCAGCCGGATCCTCGATCTCCAGACCCTGTTCTGCGGGCGCGAAGCTCAGGAGCGTGCCGTGCTCGCTCGTGCGCACGGTCGCCCGGAGCGGGATGCAGCGACTCGCCGCCGCGCCCGCCGGCGCGAAGGTCAGAGCAGTGCCGAAGTTCTCCACCGACAACAGTCGCCCGTGCGAGCTGGTGGTGGCCACCAGCGCGCCGAAGACCTGACGAGGGGTCGCATTCAGCATCAGCTGCCAGAGCATTCCAGTGGTGGACATCCGAACTCCCGTGGTGTGGGGAATCACCTGTCCATGGAATATGCCCAGTTATGTCCGATTTAAACCTAAAGTCGGATTAACTAATCCGTTCTAGAGGGTCATTTGGTGAAGATGCTGACCCCGCCTGGGCCGACGAGCAGGCCGACGACGATGAGCAGGATGCCGAAGAGCACGCTGCCTCGGACGATCGTGACGATGCCGCTGATCACGAGGATGACCGCGATGATCCACAAGATGAATGCCATGTGAGTGTCCCTCCCTGGACGAGTACCTGTGTGTACCCCACGGGAGGGAGTTTCCAAACGCGGCGTGCCGCGCCCACTGGTGAGCCCCGCCGCATCACTGCACGGCGAGCGCGGCAGCCATCTGCTCCATCAGCGTGGTCAAGCCCTTGAACGGGCGCACCATCACGGTGAACTCGACGAGACGACCGTGCGTGTCCCAGCGGAGCATGTCGACGCCGTGCACGGAGCGACCGTCGAGCTCGGCGGTGAACTCCAGCACGGCGCTGGACGCGTCGTACCACTCGTGGCGGTAGCGCAGGGTCGGCCCGAGGACGACCAGTGCGGCGGAGAGGTACGCCGTGGTGAGCTCCTTGCCCTCCTGCGGGGTGTGCACCGCTGGCGAGCGGAACACGCAGCCCTCGTCGAGGAGGCCCTCGAGGAGGGCCACGTCACGGGTCTCCACGATCCGGTGCCAGGCGGACAGAGGCTCCGGTCGAGTGTTCATCTCCGGAAACCTACGTGATCTCCTTCACGACCCGAGCGTGTCGCTGCGGACTGGTGCGATTCGGCTGTCGTACAAAGGTGCTGGCCCTGCCGAGTATGAGACGGCAGGGCCTCATCCATGCCCGGCGAGGACGGCGTCGATCTCGCCCGTCACGCGGTCCTTCACGTCCTGGTCGGCGAAGGACACGTGTACGGCGGTGCGAGCGAGGTCCGCGACCCCCGCGGCGTCGAGCTCCAGGAGCCCGGCGGCGATCCCGTACTCCCGGTTCAGCGTGGTGCCGAACATCGGCGGGTCGTCGCTGTTGATGGTGACCACGACGCCCGCCTCTACGAAGGCCGGCAGTGGGTGCTCCTCCAAGGTGGCCACGGCTCGCGTGGCCAGGTTCGAGGACGGGCAGACCTCGAGCGGGATCCGGTGCTCGGCCAGGTGGGCCAGCAGCTCGGGGTCCTGCGCGGAGGAGGTGCCGTGCCCGATCCGCTCGGCACCGAGGTCGCGCAGGGCGTCCCACACCGTCTGCGGTCCGGTGGTCTCGCCCGCGTGCGGCACGCAGTGGAGTCCGGCTGCCCGAGCC
This sequence comes from uncultured Actinomycetota bacterium, assembly GCA_963839835.1. Classification (GTDB taxonomy): domain Bacteria; phylum Actinomycetota; class Actinomycetes; order Propionibacteriales; family Nocardioidaceae; genus Marmoricola. The sequence continues at coordinate 211,469 of CAWIWO010000003.1, read as the reverse complement.
GCGTCGAAGTACGGCTTGAACTGCGGGCGCGGCACACCGATCTCCGGCCCTCCGAGGCCGAAGCCGATCAGGCTCGCGGGACCGTGGTCCAGGGCGTAGCCCAGCGTCGCCTCCGCCGCTGGCAACCCGAACTCCCCCGGCACGTCGTAGATCCACCGGAGCACGATGCCGTGGTCGCGCTCGGCGGCCACGCGGGCGTCCTCGATCGCCTCGGTGAAGGCCTCGATCGGCACGCCCGCCAGGACCGAGGTGTGCGGAGTGCAGGTGAGCTCGGCGTAACGGACCTGCTGCTCCCCCGCCAGCTCCCTGGCCACCTCGTAGGTCAGCAGGCGCACGTCCTCCGGCGTCCGGATGAGGTCGACGACCGCGAGGTAGACCTCGATGAAGTGGGCGAAGTCCCGGAAGGCGAAGAACTCGCGAAGCGCCTCGGGATCGCTGGGCACGGCGCCAGGATGGCGCTCGGCCAGCTCGGAGACGATCCGCGGGGACGCGGAGCCGACGTGGTGCACGTGCAGCTCGGCCTTGGGCAACCGGGCGATGAAGTCCGCCAGCCCAGGAGTGGGGTCAGGGGCTGGCTCAGTCCTCGGTTCCGTCATGGTGGCCCAGCATGACAGCCCAGCATGGCATCAGCCGCCGGCGACGGTCCGCTCGAGGTTGTCGACGATGTCGGAGACCGAGTTGCCGGCCAGCTGCTTGCCGTTGACGAAGACCGTAGGAGTGCCGGTCACGGCGGCCTTCGTGGCGGCGGCGTTCGCCGCGGTCACGAACGCGTCGTCGGACCTGCCCGTCGCGGCGAGGACCGCCTTGCTGGTCACCCCCGACTTCTTGGCCCAGCTCGCGAGCTTGCTGGCGTCGGGCTTGTTCGGGTCCTGCTCGTAGGGCTGGTTGTCGTAGAGGAGGTCGTGGAACTTCAGCGCCTGCCCGGGCGTGCCCTGCTGGAGCACCGCCGCCCACGCCGACAGGGCGCGGGTGGAGTAGTCGTCCTGAAGCAGGTGGAACGGGCGGTACTCGACCTGCACCGTGCCCTTCTTCGCGTCCGCCCGCAGGAAGTCCCGTGAGCTCGTCTCGAACTGCCGGCAGAAGGGACACAGGAAGTCCTCGAAGACGACCACCTTGTACTTCGCCTTGTCGTTGCTGCCGACCACCAGCGCCTGCCCCGACGCCTTGGCGGGGGCCGACACGGTCGAGGCCGTCGTCGTGTCACTGCCCCCGGAGAAGATCACGAACCCGGCCACCACCGCGGACAGCACCACGACGATCGCCAGGGTGATCAGCAGCCGTCGGTTGCGTTCCTTCGCCGCGGCTTCCTTCTGGATCGCGGCCGCCCGTTCGCGCCGGTTCACCTCACGCTGCTGCTTCGACATCCAGCCTCTCCTTGGTGCTCGGGAAGAGCACGTTGTCCAGTGCGAGCGGTGTACGGCGCAGCCAGGCGACGTACACCGAGAGGGCGAGCAGGCCCACGTCGCGGGCGATCTCCCAGGGGTAGTGGCTCGCGGCGTTCGGGTCGTACCCGCCGTTGCCGAAGCAGCCGCAGTTGATCGAGATGCCGCGCGCCCACACCGAGGCGATCCCGACGATGAACGCGACCTGCAACAGTGCCGAGACGCCCCCGGCGAATCGGGTCAGCAACCCGAGGACCAGGCACGCGCCGACGAGCACCTCCACCATCGGCAAGGCGCGGCCCACGACGTCGGCGACTGACGTGGGCAGCAGCTGGTAGGCGCGTACGGCGGTCACGCTGGACTCCGGGTCCGAGACCTTCAACAGTCCCGCCCACAACCAGACGATGCCGACCACGAGCCGGGCACCGAGCCCGGCCCAGCGCAGTCCGGCCGAGAGCAGCATCCGGCCACTCTAGGGCGCGGCCATGACCTCGGCGTGAGAGAACACCATGAGTAGGCTGAACTGTTGTGAGCGAACGACTCGTGTGGATCGACTGTGAGATGACCGGGCTCGACCTGGAGGCGGACGCACTGATCGAGGTCGCCGCTCTGGTCACCAACTTCGACCTGCAGGTCCTCGGCGACGGGGTGGACATCGTCGTGAAGCCGCCTGCGGCGGCGCTGGAGCAGATGATCCCCTTCGTGCGCGACATGCACACCAGCTCCGCGCTGATCGAGGAGCTCGACAACGGGGTGACCCTCGCCGAGGCGGAGGATCGGGTGCTGAGCTACGTCCGCGAGCACTGCCCCGACGACAGCCGGCCACCGCTGGCCGGCAACACGGTGGCCACCGACAGGGCGTTCCTCGCCCGGGACATGCCCGCGCTCGAGCAGTTCCTGCACTACCGGATCGTCGACGTGTCGTCGATCAAGGAGCTCTCGCGACGCTGGTTCCCGCGCGCCTACTACAACGCTCCCGCGAAGGGCGGCAACCACCGCGCGTTGGCCGACATCCGCGAGAGCATCGAGGAGCTGCGCTACTACCGCGACGCCGTGTTCGTCCCCCCGCCCGGCCCCGACAGCAGCACCGCGAAGCGGATCGCCGCCCTCCACCAGGGATCCCTGACCCACCCCGAACCCGGTTCGGAGCATCCTTCCTGAGCCGTTAGACTCTCTCCCGGTCTTCGCAGCGGAGCGTTCCGCCGCGGGGACCATGGTGGGTGTAGCTCAGCTGGTAGAGCATCGCGTTGTGGTCGCGAGGGTCGCGGGTTCAAGCCCCGTCACTCACCCCAAGTTTTCCGAGGCCCCGAGGCCCCCGCCGACCGTGGTCGCCGAGGTCGCGGAGGCTCGCGTCGAAGAGCCTGCACGCTAGACGGCCCGACGAGCTGTCAGGAAGCTGGAGTCCGGTGAGTCACGCGCCAGCCGGACGACCCGGCCGCGTCGACCGCCCGCACCTCGGCCACCGACACGTGAGCGGCGCGGATGGAAAGGGCGTGGCGGGTACGGCGTCTGATCCACTTGTGCCCGTGGTTCCTACGGAACTTGATCACGTAGGACGAAGCTCCGACCGAGGCTGACCAGCTCACACGAGCAGGTCTGATGGTCAACCGGGCCGGCGCAGCAGGGCGCGCCAGTCGCGGCACGGACACGCGGTTTGTCGGACCGAACGGCCCCGTCAGCCCGTACCACCTGATCTGGAGCTGGACGTCGTACGTGTGCCCAGTAGGAACTGCCCACGTCACATGTCCCCCGGCATATCTGGCCGAGGTGCGCCAGACCGACGATCCCGAAGGACGCCACCGCAGTTGCCCCGACGTGATCGTCTCACGGCTCCACGAAGCCTCGATATGTCCGGCGACCGCCTTCGCGGTCAGTGGGACGGTCCTCTTCCAGGGGATGTACCCGTGGAACACCTGTGGGGCCTGAGGCAGGATTCCGTCGGCGTGCATCTCCTCGGCGATCCGCTGGGCGTAAAACGCCTCGCCGGTAGGCGAGAGGTGCGAGCCGTCCATCGTGTAGATCGCGTTCGGCGTCCAACCCGCCATCGTGTCGGCAACGGTGATCGGCGACTCAGCGGTCGACAGATCGGCGACCACTTGCGGCAATCCAGCGTTGAAGCGATTCGTCCGGTCGTTGATCGACGGATCGGGTCGGTCCTTGGTCGTCGTCTCGGGGATGATGATCCGTATGTTCGGCTTGGCTGCGCGCATCTCGGCGATCGCGCTCCGCAGCCGGGTAGTGGTCACCTCGGGCGAGTCCCCGTAGGTCAGGTCCGCACCGCCCAGCTCGAAAACCACGACATCCGGATTCTGGGCCGCGACCTCAGCGCCGAGTGAGCCATGGATCGCGTCCCGTAGCCACCACCCGGACTTGCAAAAGTGATTCTGGTCGAAGTTCGGATCTGCGTACCGTGGCGCCGGGTATCCCTTGTCGACGTAGGGCGACGAGAAGGAGCCGACGAAGTCGAACGGAACGCCTTGTCGGTGGAACTCCTTGTCAAGCCGATAGCGCCACGTGTACATGCCGTGACGACCCAGCGTGAGGGAGTCACCGAAGATCAGGATCCTGACCGGGCCGGCGCCATCAGCGCGCGCCGCAGGTGCGAAGGCAAGCGTGCCGAAGGTGCACGCCAGAGCACAGGCAAGAGCAAGGATCCGAGACACGATGGATGGTAGGCGGCAACAACCATTCCGCGAGGAACTATGGCAAGTCTGTCTAGGCCACACGAGCCGAGCCCGGGACTCTCACATGTGCCTACCGGCGATGGTCGGTCACCGGCTCCACATCTCGTCGTGACTCCCTCTCGGATGCACGTGGTCGAGCAGCCAACGGCACCGCTGAGCGAACCCAACTCAGTCGGCGACTCAGACGTTGCGCAGCTCCACGCTCCGGAGCTCGCACTACGCGTGCACGGCGGCCGTCAGGCCTGGACCGGCCGGGAGCCCGGCCGCAATGCGTGATCTGGTCCAGCCCGGCCGTACGCCGTCGGCCGGTGCCTCCCCAGGCTCAGCTGGTCTGCAGGTCCGTCGGGGCGTTGTGCACGCTCGGGATCGTGCCGAGCCTGCCCCTCTGGAAGTCCTCGAAGGCTTGCATCACCTCGGACTTGGTGTTCATCACGAACGGGCCGGCCCACGCCACCGGCTCGCGGATCGGCTTGCCGCCGAGCACCAGCACGTCCAACGCCGGAGTACGGCTGTCCTGCTTGCCGCCCGCCTGCACGGTGACGAAGTCACCGGCGCCCAGCACCGCGAGGTTGCCCATGCGCACCGGCACCTGCTCGTCGCCGACGGTCCCGTGACCGGAGAGCACGTAGACCAAGGCGTTGTAGGTGTTGTCCCACGGCAGGTCGAGGCGGGCCCCGGGCTCGACGGTGGCGTGCACCATCGTCATCGGGGTGTACGTCGACCCAGGACCCCGCGTCGTACCGACCTCGCCGGCGATCACGCGCACCAGGGCACCGGCGTCGCCGGACGTGGCCAGCCCGACCTGCGCGCTGCGGATGTCCTGGTAGGCAGGTGCGTTCCACTTGGCATCGCGGGGCAGGTTGACCCAGAGCTGGATGCCGTGGAACAGACCGCCGCTCTGCACCAGCCACTCCGGAGGCGTCTCGATGTGCAGGAGGCCTGAGCCGGCGGTCATCCACTGGGTGTCGCCGTCGGTGATCGAGCCGCCGCCGCCGTGGCTGTCGTGGTGGTCGAAGACCCCGTCGATGATGTAGGTGACCGTCTCGAAGCCGCGGTGCGGGTGCCACGGAGTGCCCTTGGGCTCTCCCGGCGCGTATTCCACCTCGCCCATCTGGTCCATGTGGACGAACGGGTCGAGGTCGGCGAGGTCGACGCCGGCGAAAGCGCGCCGCACCGGGAAGCCCTCGCCCTCGTAGCCCTGCTGGCGCATCGATCAGCTGCTTCACCGGACGGACGGTGTCACCCAGCCCGGGCGCGCCCAGGCGCTCCAGGATGGTCAGGTCGTCGACGGTCACAGCAGGCATCGCGCACCTCCGAGGTCCAGTGTCATGCCTGTTCCAAGCATAGTTGAACCTTCAATATTCCGCCACCGGCCCCGGCCGGGACGGGGCGCGGGACCCGACTTCTCTCGATTTCATGCCGGGGCCGACCCGCTGCTAAGGTCAGGTCGCTCTGGCGCCATTAGCTCAATTGGCAGAGCAGCTGACTCTTAATCAGCGGGTTCGGGGTTCGAGTCCCTGATGGCGCACCAGGTAGAACTGAGCGACGCGGCGAAGAAGCGATCAGCCGAGCGCCGACGTCCAGAAAGCGATCCTCGGCCTCCTGGTCGAAGTTGACCTCCCGGTCAGCTCCGCGATCACTGTCACATCTGCCTCGTCGTAAGCCGGGTAGACCCTGCGCAGCAGGTCCTCGGTCTCGGTTCGCGTCATGGCTGAATACTCTCGTCAAGCCCCGAGCGGGTGCACCTCCCGAGTCGGCGCCACCGTCACGGCAGCACCAGCTCCAGGTCGAGCCAGCGGGCCAGGTCGGCGATCTCGGCGCCGACCGCGGCGCGGGTGGCGCGGTCCCACGGCTCGTCCTCGTGCACCGCGTCGACCCGCAGCTCACCCGCCTTGCGGTCGGCCGTGGCGTCGAGCTTCCCGACCAGCCTGTCGCCGTACAGGATCGGCAGGGCGTAGTAGCCCCAACGTCGCTTGTCGGCGGGCTTGTACATCTCCAGGGTGTAGTCGAACTCGAAGATCTCCGTCATCCGCTTGCGGTCCATCACCAGCCGGTCCAGGGGCGAGAGCAGGGCAGCGCGTCCGGAGAAGTCGCGACCCAGCTGGTCGGGGTCGACCCGCCACGAGCCGGGGACTCCTTCCACCTCGGCCGCCTCCCCCGCGTCGCCGACGACCAGTGGCTCACCGGGGACTGCGGTGCCGGTCGCGCGAGCGATCCCGAGTGAGCGCAGCCGACGCTCGTCACGGAGGCGCTGGGCCTCCTCCACCCCGGGGAAGGGATCATCGGGATATACGCGGGTAGGCGAGGTCGTACAGCTTCTGGCGCCCCTCCCGTCCGGCGACGGCGACCTCACCGCGCAGGACCAGGCAGTCGAGCAGCATCACGACGTTCTTGTTGTTGTTCCACCCCGTCGACCGCCACGGCCGCACCGTCGTGTCGGGCAGCTCCGCTGCCCGGAGTGGGCCGTCGGCACGCAGCCGCTCGAGGATGTCGAGGCGGCATGCCTCGTTGTCCTGCACCCACTGGTCCTGGGTGGTCCGCCAGGTCGGGTCCTCCCCCGGCCACGCCTCCATCTCCGCGCGGTACAGCGCGATGTCCTCCGCCGGCCTCAGCGCCCCGAGCAGCTCGATCAGCCGCTGCTCGGCCAGCGCGTCCTGAAGCTCAGATGTCCCGTACGACGACCCGAGCCTGCTCCACAGCACCAGGTCCGCGCTCGGGGCGACCGCGCTGACCGGGTCGTGCTGCAGCATCGTGAGCCCCCGCACGACCTCGAGGAGACCGGTGGGGCGCGGCTCGTCCAGCAGCTGTGCACGGACCGCGATCCGCCGGGCGTCGCGTCGCGACAGCTGGTGGACCTCGCTCACCCGCCGAGCCTAGGGCTGCCTACCGACCATCGAAGTCGGTCAGGACGGCACTCAGCTCTGCGGGATCAGGATGTCGCTGAAGATCAGGTTGTGGTCCGAGGGCACCACGCCGCCGTAGGACCAGTTGACGACGTTGTAGTAGGTCCTGCTGAACCGACGATGCCTCGCATCAGGATGTGGTCCGAGCGTGGTCCGGCACCCGAGGGGTTCGGCGCTGCTGAGCGCTGGGCTTGCCGCCGGTGTTGACGATCGAGTAGTTCTGGCCGTGCATCGACTGGGAGGCCATCGCGTCGTAGTAGCCGTTGCGGACGAACGTCGGCTGGGCAGGGACGTAGCCCGGCCGCTCACCCCAGGGCTCGCGGCCGTAGCGAAGGTCACCGGCCACGATCACCGGCGCGCTGGTCAGGGAGCTGAAGTAGTTGCGACCACCGACGCTGCGGCCCCAGCCGGTCTGTCGTTCTGGGCCAACGACGAGCTGCCGGCCGGCGAAGTGCTGCGAGGTCACGTAGAACGTCTTGCCCGAGTAGCCACCACCGCTGTGCCTGGCCCGGAAGCGCGCCCACGGCGCGACGACGCGGTTGCGCGGAGTCCTTGGGGTTGGCGCGTTCGATCACGCCCGATCGTCGAGCGAGAACAGGTCGCTGCGGTAGAGGATCTGCTGGCCCGGGGTGGAGGCGTTCGCGCCGTTGGCGCGGACCCAGCTCCAGGTGCCCGGAGTACTAGGCGTTCAGGGTAGGAGTCACGTCCGCGGCGCCGTCGACTGCCTGGCCTCCTGCAGCGCCACCATCGTCAGGCCGTGGCTGCCGATGTTGCGCCCACCACCGCGGCACGCGAACCGGTCGGGTAGAGCATCACGTTGTAGCTGCCGAAGCGGATCGGGTCACCGGCCTGGCAGGAGCGGGCGCCGCGGCCCACTGCGGGATCCAGCGTCGACTTGTGCGTGGCCGTGCGTGCGGGTGTTGGAGCGTTGTTGGCCTCGAGCTGGCGAAGACAGGGTTCGCGTAGGCGACCGCCACCATGCCGTCGCCGCGCGTGCGGAGTAGGTCGGCACGCTGCCACATCGGTGCTGCGCGCGGTGCCGCTGACCCACGGGTGTACTACGGCGTTCCCGGGCCACTCGCCGTACCAGGCCGGCGAGACGCGGACGCGGTAGCGCGTGGTGCAGGAGGTGGCGCCCCAACGGAACAGCACGGCTCCTGCCGACGCGCATGCGCCCAGCGTGGGGTTGCCCGGCCAGCACCGGCTGGCGCTCGAGACGGCGTGCCTCTTGTGCTTGCGGTGCTTCCTGTGCTTCTTCTTGTGGTGCTTCTTGTGCTTGGCGGTGCGGGCGCTGCTCCAGCCCGCGGACACGTCCTGCACCTGGCCGACCTGGGCGGTCCGGCCGGTCGCACCCGCCTGGGACGGGCCTGCCGGCCGGTCCCACCAGCACGAGACCACACACCACCGCGAACATCACGCTACGCAACAACCTGGACAACATCGGCACCTCCATAGACCTCCCACACCCAAACAAGACTAAACGGACTTTTAGTGTCTGTCAGTCGAATACCCCGGATGCCGACGCACCGACTCGACCGCCGCAAGCGCACCGGGGCGCAGCGAGGCGCGTGGCACGATGCCGTCGTGACCGAGCCCCTCCGGCGCCCCTCGGGCGCCAGCCCGGTGCCCCGGCGGGGGCGGCCCGGGTACGACGCGGACACCGTGCTGCGCCGGGCCGTCGACCTGTTCATCCGCCAGGGCTACGACGCGACGAGCATGGGCGACCTGGCCGCCGAGCTGGGCCTGACCAAGTCGGCGATCTACCACCACGTGCCGAGCAAGGAGGCGCTCCTCTCGGCGGCACTGGACGAGGCCCTCGACGGGCTGGCGTCGGCGATCGACGACGCGGCCGCCGACTCGTCAGGTACCGGCTACGAACGGCTGCGAAGCGCTGTGCGCCGATCAGTCGAGGTGCTGGTCGCCCACCTGCCCGCGGTGACGCTCCTGCTGCGCGTGCGCGGCAACAGCACCATCGAGGTCGCTGCACTCGAGCGCAGGCGCCTGCTCGACGAGAAGCTCGCCGGACTCGTGCGGGCGGCCGTGGACGAGGGCTCCCTGCGCGCAGACCTGGATCCCGAGCTGATCAGCCGCCTGCTCTTCGGCACCGTCAACTCCCTCGTCGAGTGGTACCGCCCCGACGGCCCCCTCGACCCCACCCGCCTCGCCGACGCGCTCGTGGACCTCACCTTCGAGGGGCTGCACGCGGATCGGATAGTCCAGGACGTTCGGGCCCCTGCGAAGGCTCGGGAAGGGCTCATTCGTCCTGGACTACGGGATCGGTTGACCGGTCGAGCGGGAGCGGCCGCGGAACTCCGCGATCACCGCCCCGTCGGAGGGGCGGGTCACCGTGACGTCGTACAACCCGGAGCGGCCGCGCAGGGCGCGCTCGCGGGCTACGGCGACGAGGGTGTCACCGAGGTGGGCCGGCTCGAGGAGGGTCACGTCGAAGCCGGCGGCCACCGTCATCGTGCCGCGGGAGTTGCAGGCCACCGCGAAGGCGCTGTCGGCCAGCGCCGCCACCAGGCCGCCGTGGCACAGCTGCCAGCCGTTGATCATGTCGGCGCGCACCGTCATCTCCACGGTGGCCTCCCCCGGAGCGACGGCGAGCACGGACATCCCGAGCATCCTGCTGGCGGCGTCGTCGCGCCACATCACCTCCGTGGAGCGACGCGCCAGCTCCTCAGGAGAGCTCATGCGTCGTAGTCCACGGTGAGCTCCTCGGAGACCGGGTAGGACTGGCAGGTGAGCACGAACCCGCGCGCCACCTCGTCGTCGTCGAGCGCGTAGTTGCGGCGCATCTCGGCCTCCCCCGAGGCGAGGTGTGCCCGGCAGGTGCCGCAGACACCACCCTTGCAGGCGAACGGCAGGTCGGCCCGGTGCCGTTGCGCCGCGTCGAGGATCGACTGGTCGCGCGACTGCGGGTGGGTGGTCGATCTCCCGTCGAGCACGACGGTGACCGCGCTCGTCACGCCCGAGAGCGCAGCCTCGGGACGCAGCAGCTCAGGCGGCGGCTCGTCGACGAAGAAGAGCTCGGCGTGCACGCGATCGGCCGGCACCCCGAGCTCCTCCAGCACCTCACGAGCACCGGCGATCATCTCGAACGGACCGCACAACCACACGTGGTCCACAGCGGCCAACGGGACGAGCAGGGTCACCAACCGGCGCAAGCGGTCCGCGGACAGCCGTCCGGAGAACAGCTCCACGTCACGCGGCTCGCGTGACAGCACGTGCACGAGCTCGAACCGGGCGCCGTACCGGTTCTTCAGGTCGGCGAGCTCCTCGGCGAACATCACCGAGGAGGTGGTGCGGTTGCCGTAGAGCAGGGTCACCCGCGACGCAGGGTGCGTCAGCACGGTCGAGGCGATGGAGACCATCGGGGTGATGCCGGAGCCCGCCGCGATCAGCAGGTGCCTGCCGCCGTCCGGCTGAGCCCGGAAGCTGCCGCGGGGCGTCTGCACCTCGACCTCGTCGCCCACACCGACCTCGTTGACCAACCACTCGGAGAAGCGACCGCCGGGGATCAGGCGCACCCCTACACGCGGACGCTCCCCCACACGAGCGCAGATCGAGTAGTCGCGCCGGTGGTCCTCGCCGTCGATCACCCGGCGGAGGGTCAGCGACTGCCCCGCCTCGAAGTCGTACGCCGGACGCAGCTCCTCCGGCACGTCGAAGGTGACCGCCACCGCGTCGTCGCAGAGCCGCTCGACGGACGCGACGGTCAGGGTGTGGAAGGTGCCGCGCGAGGTCCGTTCGGGCGCCGTGGCCGTCATCAGATCTCCTTCACGTGCTCGAACGGCTCGAGGCACGACGCGCAGCGGTACAGCGCGGTGCAGGCCGTGGGACCGAACTCCGAGGTGAGCTCGACGTCGGCGCTCTCGCACCGCGGACACGTCAGGGCACGTCGGGTGGGCGCGAGCGACAGCGCGACGGGCCGCCCTGCGGAGCGGGACCGGGCGCCGACAGGCCGTGCTCCTGCGAGCGCGCGGCGTCCGCGATCGCTGATCCAGTCGCTGGACCACGGCGGGGAGAGCGAGACCCGCACCTCCGCGTCGTACCCCTCCTCGCGCAAGCACGCGGACCAGGTCGTCGCGCATCGAGGCCATCGCTGGGCACCCGGAGTACGTCGGCGTGATCGTGACGACGGCCCTCCGACCCTCGACGTCGACCGAGCGCAGCACCCCGAGGTCCTCGAGGGTCAGCATCGGCATCTCCGGGTCGGACCGAGGCCGCCACCTGCCAGACGGCGGTCGAGGTCGTCGACACCACGCTCACCACCGCCCCAGGGGATGGGCGCGCGCGACCGACTGCATCTCGGCCAGCAGGTGGGAGAGCTCCTCGGTGTGCCGGCCGTCGCGACCGCGACCGCGCGCGACCGGGCCCACCTGCGGCACCTCCGGGCGGTCCACCCCGCTGACGGAGAGCACCTGGTCGAGCACCACGCCGACCTCGGCAGCCACGTCGCCGGGGTCCACCCCGACGCCAGCGGCCGCCATCGCTCGCTCGACCTCGTGGGAGGTGAACAGCTCGTCGTGGAAGGCCCAGACGACCGGCAGCGCGGCCAGCAGCCGCGACCGGGACTCGTCGGTGCCCTGCGCAAGCGTCAGGAACCACCTGCCGGCGTAGTCACGGTGGTAGGTCACCTCCTTGACGCCCTTCGCGGCGATCGCCGCCAGCACCGGGTCGCGCGACTCCCGCAGGCGTTCGAGCAGCGCCAGTCGCCAGGCCGAGAAGAGCAGCAGCCGCACGACGGTCACCGCGAAGTCGCCGTTGTGGCCCTCGACCAGCCGGGTGCTGCGGAACTCGCGGTCGCCGCGGAAGAAGGCCAGCGCGTCCTCCGGCGGCACCGGGGAGCCCTCGGGCAGCACCGGCACCACCCCTGGGTCCGCGGCGGCGGCGCGCGCGAGGAGCAGTCGCGCCTGGCCGAGCAGGTCCAGCGCGATGTTGGCCAGGGCGATGTCCTCCTCCAGGTCGGGAGCCCGGCTGCACCACTCCGAGAGGCGGTGGGAGTAGACCAGGGCGTCGTCGCCCAGCATCAGGCAGTACGACGCGAGCTCGGCCGGCTCGACTCCCTCGGGCACCGTCGTGTCCACGCCGGCGAGGGGGTCCTCGAAGGAGGTGCCGAAGGCCCAGTGCGCCGCGTCGCCGCCGAGCAGCGCCTCGTCGTACACGGACTCGTGGAAGTCGTTCGTGCGGCCATCACATGTGCGGTACGTCGTCGGGGATGTCGTAGAACGTCGGGTGCCGGTAGACCTTGTCACCGGCAGGCGCGAACAACGGGTCCTTCTCGTCGGGGCTGGACGCGGCGATCCGGTCCGAACGGACCGCCCAGATGCTGACGCCCTCGTTGCGCCGGGTGTAGACGTCGCGCGCGTGGCGCAGCGCCATCTCGTCGTCAGCGGCGTGCAGCGACCCGACGTGCACGTGGTTGAGCCCGCGCTTGCCGCGCACGAAGATCTCGTAGAGCGGCCACTCGTCCCGGACCTCGCTCATCGCCCGCTCCGTTCCGCGAAGGCGACAGCAGCCTCTCGCACCCAGGCGCCGTCGTCGTGGGCCTTGCGGCGGTGGGCGATCCGCTGGGTGTTGCAGGGGCCGTTGCCCCGGAGGACCGCGGCGAACTCCTCCCAGTCGGGTTGGCCGAAGTCGTGGGCCTGCCGCTCCTCGTTCCACCGCAGCTCGGGGTCGGGCAGGGTCACGCCGAGCGCCTCGGCCTGGGGAACGGTCATGTCCACGAACTTCTGCCGCAGGTCGTCGTTGGTGTCCCGCTTGATCCCCCACGCCATCGACTGCGCGGTGTTGGGCGACTCCGCGTCGGGCGGACCGAACATCATCAGCGCCGGCCACCAGAACCGGTCGACCGACTCCTGGACCATCGCGCGCTGCTCGTCGGTGCCCCGCATCATCGTCGCCAGCAGCTCGAAGCCCTGGCGCTGGTGGAAGGACTCCTCCTTGCAGATCCGGATCATCGCGCGGCCGTAGGGGCCGTACGACGTGCGGCACAACGGCACCTGGTTGCAGATCGCGGCACCGTCGACCAGCCAGCCGATGGTGCCCACGTCGGCGTAGGACAGCGTCGGGTAGTTGAAGATCGAGGAGTACTTCTGGCGACCGGACAACAGCATCTCGGTGAGCTCGCGACGAGAGGTGCCGAGGGTCTCGCACGCCGAGTAGAGGTAGAGCCCGTGGCCTGCCTCGTCCTGCACCTTGGCCAGCAGGATCGCCTTGCGACGCAGCGACGGCGCGCGGGTGATCCAGTTCCCCTCCGGCTGCATCCCGATGATCTCGGAGTGCGCGTGCTGCGCCACCTGGCGCACGAGCGTCTTGCGGTACTTCTCCGGCATCCAGTCGCGGGGCTCGATCCGCTCGTGCCGGTCGACGGTGTCCTGGAACCTGTCGGCCAGGTCCTGCTCGGCGACGGTCACGGCGGCTCCACGGGGTGCGACGACGAATAACAGACCGATCGGTCAGTAATGCCTCCTAGTTTGGCACGCGGGGCCCCGGGTATGCCAGGGGCAGGGAGAGGGCGCACGCGTTGGGCGGCGTCCCGAACGAGGGAGCATCACATGACGTGGATCATCGTCGTCCTGATCGTGGTGGCCGTGCTGCTGGTCATCGCGCTCGCCTGGAGCGCGACGCAGCGCAAGCGTGACCAGCTCGGGCGCCAGCGCGCCGACGAGCTGCGCTCGGAGGCGGCAGCGACCGCCACCACCCACGCCGAGGAAGAGGCGCGGGCGCGCGAGGCCGAGGCCCAGGCGGAGCAGGCCCGCGCCCGTGCCGACCAGCTGGCCGCCCGCGCCGAGGAGCAGCGCACCTCCTACGACATGTCACGGGCCCAGCAGGAGGAGCACCTGCGCGAGGCCGACCGGGTCGATCCCGACGTCGACCACGAGGCTCCCGGGTACACCCCGGACCCCGACGTGCGGACCGCGGAACGCGGCCCCGGCGGGCACTCCAGTACGCCTGAATAATCCATTTCATCCCGGCGGAACGCTCGGCGCCCTACGCTCGTGACACACGGCTGCACAGGGTTGTTGCGGCCGTGATCTCAGTCACGGACGACGGGGGTTGCAGCGGTGCACGGCTCACGCGGAAGAGGCCTGCTTGCAGCGGGCCTGACCGCGTGCGCCCTGGTGGCGGCGTACCGCGCCCTGCACGCCGCCCCGGACCCCAGCCTGGTCGCCCGGTGGTGGCCGGCCACCGCGCTGGTCACGGTCCTGTTCCTGCTGCTCCCCCGCCAGCTCGCGCGCGGGTTCGTGTTCCTCACCACGACGGGCTTCTTCGCCATCGGCCTCCTGGCAGGGCACGACGTCGTGTTCTCGCTGGGCTTCGCGGTCGCGAACACCGTCGAGGTGCTGGTGGTCGTGTGGTGGCTGACCCGGTTCGACGAGGGCGTCCCGCGGCTGCACACCTGGGGTGACTACCGGCGCTGGTTGATCGGCATCTGCCTGGGCAGCGCGGCAGCGGGTCTCGTCACGGCCGGCACCCTGTGGGTGGCCGACGGCGCGCACGGCGACGCCCCGTGGCGGACACTCCTGTGGATCGCCGTCACGCACGGCGGTGCCCAGGCACTCGTGCTGCCCCTGGTGATGCAGCAGCAGCAGCACCGCATCCGGGTCTCCGCACTCGAGATCACGCTGCACGCGGTCCTGATGGTCATCGGGCTGAGTGCGTGCATCGCGGCAAGCGCTGGGCAACCCGTGGCCTTCCTGCTGCTGCCGGTACTGATGTGGGGGGCGGCCCGGTTCCCGCACCTGTGGTCGAACCTGGAGCTGGCCGGGGTGGCAGCGGCGTTCGCGTTGCTCTCCGCGCTCGGCCAAGGGCCGTTCCCCGACGTCCCGGGTCGGGCACCGCTGCTCACCATCGCAGCCAGCGCCCAGGTCTTCGTGCTGATCAGCGCGATCACGGCGGTGGCGTTCTCGGTGGCGACCAGTCACCTGCGCGACTCCCTGCGCCGCCTTCGGGAGAACGAGCTGCAGCTGGGCCAGCTGCTCGACTCCGCCAGCGGTACGGCGTTCATCGCGACCGACCTCGAAGGAGTGATCACCTGGTTCTCCCCCGGGGCCGAGCAGCTGCTCGGCTACCGCGCAGAGGACCTGGTCGGCCGGGCCACCCCGATCCGGTTCCACGAGCCGCGCGAGCTGATCAGCCGGGCACGCGCACTGGGCATCCCCGCTACGACGTACGAGGTCATCACGGCGCCGCTGCAGCGCGGTGAGGAGCAGGACACCCGCGACTGGACCTACGTGCGTCCCGACGGCGGCCGGCTGACGGTCTCGCTGAGCGTGACCGCCGTCCGTGACGACGCCGGGCGGCCGCAGAGCTACCTCAGCGTCGTCCGGGACGTCACCGACCGCCGGGCGGCCGAGCAGGCCCTGCTCGCGGCGCTGGACAAGGAGCGCGAGGCGAACCGGCGGATGCACGAGGTCGACCGCGCCAAGGACGACTTCGTCTCCTCGGTGAGCCACGAGCTGCGGACCCCCCTGACCAGCATCGTGGGGTACACCGAGCTGCTCACCGACGGCCTCACCGGTGCGATGACGGCGATGCAGACCGACCTCGTGGAGAAGATCGACCGCAACGGCGAGCGCCTGCTGAACCTCGTCGAGGACCTGCTCACCCTGTCCCGGGTCGAGAACGGGAGCTTCCGGCTCGAGCGCACCCCCACCGACCTGCGCGACGCCGTGCACGCCGGGACGGCCGAGGTGACCTCGGCCGCGCAGCGCCAGGGGGTGGCGATGTCGGTGATCGTCCCGCCGGAGCCGGTCATGGTCGTGGGCGACAGCCACCACCTCGAGCGGCTGGTGCTCAACCTGGTCAGCAACGCGGTCAAGTTCACCGACCGTGGTGGCTCGGTCAGGGTCGGCCTGGAGGTTCAGCACGAGGCCGCGGTGCTCAGCGTGTCCGACACGGGCATGGGGATCCCGTTCGAGGAGCAGCCCAACCTCTTCCAGCGGTTCTTCCGCTCCTCGGTGGCCACCGAGCGCGCGATCCAGGGCACCGGGCTCGGGCTCAACATCGCGCAGTCCATCGCCAAGGCCCACCAGGGCAGCGTCGCCTTCGAGTCGACACCCGGTGTCGGCACGACCTTCCGGTTCACGGTCCCGCTGAAGGGTCCCCAGCCGCTGGCCGCGGAGACGCAGACGGTCCAGGACCGGAAGCCGACCAACCGCGCCGTCGAGAACCTGTTCTCACCGCGCCACCGGTCGACCGGCCCGCGCTCCGAGGTCTCCTGAGCCGGTCTCCCGGGTCAGGGACACGGCGTCAGAGGTACAGGCCGGTCTGGCCGTCGCCGAGACGGTCCGCTGCCACCGCGTGGATGTCGCGCTCGCGGACCACGACGTACAGCTCGCCGGTCACCTCGACCTCCGCCTTGTCCTCGGGATCGAACAGGACCCGGTCGCCCACCTCGACCTGTCGGACGTGCTGCCCCACGGCCACCACCCGGCACCAGGACAGGCGACGACCACCCATGGCCGCGGTCGCCGGGATCAGGATGCCGCCGCTCGAACGGCGCTCACCCTGGTCGTTGTCGACCGCCACGAGCACCCGGTCGTGGAGCATCACGATCGGGGTCTTCTCCCCCGACGGCTCGGTGACCGACGCGAGGCCGCCCGTGCTCATGGCCGGCGCGCCGTCATGCTCAGCTCCGCCCGGACGTGGGTCGGGTCACCCGACGACCTTGCGCACGAGCACGACCAGCGCGACGGCACCCAGGACCGCCGCCGGCGAACTTGGCGATGTTCTCGGCCCGAGGTTGCCCGTCGGGGTCGACGAAGTAGCCACGCACCTGGGCGATCTCGCGACGCACGATCGTCTTGGGACTGGCGCGGTAGACGAGCTGGTCGATGGTCGCGGCGAGGTGCTGCCGCGTCTGCTCGATCTCGCTCTCGAGGGAGGTCAGCTGGTCGGACACGAGCAGGAGGTTACCAACCAGTGCTCGAGCGCTTGACGGTAGCGTCGGCGGCGTGACGGATCAGTCCTCGACACGGCTCTCCCCCGGCGACACCGCGCCGGACTTCACCCTGCCCACGGACACAGGCGATGACGTGTCGCTGGCCGGTCTCCGCGGCCGCAAGGTGATCGTGTACTTCTACCCGGCCGCCATGACGCCGGGCTGCACGACGCAGGCGTGCGACTTCACCGACTCCCTCGAGGGGCTGCGCACCGCCGGCTACGAGGTGGTGGGCATCTCCCCGGACAAGCCCGAGAAGCTGGCGAAGTTCCGCGAGCGCGACCACCTCTCGATCACCCTCGCCTCCGACGCCGACAAGTCGGTGCTCAGCGCCTACGGGGCCTACGGCGAGAAGCAGCTCTACGGCAAGACGGTCGTCGGAGTCATCCGCTCCACCGTCGTCGTCGACGAGGAGGGCCGCGTCGAGCGCGCGCAGTACAACGTCAAGGCCAAGGGGCACGTCGCCAAGCTGCGCCGCGACCTGGGGCTGGACTGACCGCCCTCCTCCCCGAATTCGCCGAGCGGGGGTTTGCTGCACGTCCAGGACCGCCGAGTGGGGGTTTGCTGCACACCGGCTGTACGTCGATCCGCCGCTCGATCCCCTGGCGCGTGCACCGATCCCCCGCTCGGCGAATATCTAGACTCGGCTGCTCCAGCGCCGGCGTGGCGGAACTGGCAGAGGCATCAGGTTTAGGTACCTGTCCTTCGGGCGTGCGGGTTCAACTCTCGCCTCCGGCACCGTCAGTCGCGCAGGGCGTCCGCGACCACGGGGGCGATCGCGCGCAGGGACTGGCCGCGGTGGGAGATCTCGTCCTTGACCTCGGCGGTCATCTCGGCGGAGGTCAGGTCGCCCTCCTGCTCGTCGGGCACGAACAGCACGTCGTAGCCGAAGCCGCCGCTCCCCCGCTGCTCACGGATCACCCGCCCGCGCATCACCCCCGGGGCCAGCTCCTCGTGGCCGTCGGGGTGGCAGAACGCCACCACGCAGCGGAACTCGGCGCCACGTCGCTCGTCGGGCACGTCGGCCAGCTGCTCGAGCAGGAGCCGGTTGTTGGCGGCGTCGTCCTTCGCCACCCCGGCCCACCGCGCGGACAGCACACCGGGCATCCCGTTGAGGGCGTCGACGCACAGGCCGCTGTCGTCGGCGAGCGAGGGCAGCCCCGTGGCCGCGAGCCCGGCGCGGGCCTTGAGCAGTGCGTTGCCCTCGAAGCTCGGTTGGTCCTCGACCGGCTCGTCGTAGGACGCCACGTCGTCGAGACCGAGCACCTCCACGCCAGGCAGGGCAGGCGTGAGGATCCGGCGCAGCTCCTCGAGCTTCTTGCGGTTGCGCGAGGCGAGGAAGACCTGAGGCGTCACGGCTCAGGTGGCAAGGGACTCCACCTGCAGCCTCGTGAGGTCGGCGCAGCCCTTCTCGGCCAGGGCGAGCAGGGCGTCGAGCTCGGCGCGGTCGAAGGCCTCCCCCTCGGCGGTGCCCTGGATCTCCACGAACTTCCCCGAGCCGGTCATCACCACGTTCATGTCGGTCTCGGCGCGGACGTCCTCCTCGTAGGGCAGGTCCAGCCGCGGCGACGCCGTCGATGATGCCGACGGAGACCGCCGCCACCGACCCGGTGAGGGGATCTCCGGTCAGGGCACCCCGCTCGCGCAGGTGGCTGACCGCGTCGGCGAGCGCGACGTAGGCGCCGGTGATCGCGGCAGTGCGGGTGCCTCCGTCGGCCTGGAGCACGTCGCAGTCGAGCACGATCGTGTTCTCGCCGAGCGCCTTGTAGTCGATGACCGCGCGCAGCGAACGCCCGATCAGCCGGGAGATCTCGTGGGTGCGCCCGCCGATGCGGCCCTTGACCGACTCGCGGTCCGAGCGGGTGTTGGTGGCCGAGGGCAGCATGGCGTACTCCGCCGTGACCCAGCCGAGGCCCGAACCCTTGCGCCAGCGCGGGACGCCCTCGGAGGCCGATGCCGCGCACAGCACCCGGGTCCGGCCGAACTCCACGAGCACGGAGCCCGCAGGGTGGTCCTGCCAGTGCCGGGTGAGCTTGATCGATCGGAGCTCGTCGTCGGCACGTCCGTCGGCTCGGGAGGTCCCATCAGTCATGGCGGCGACCCTAGCGGTGGAGGTACGACGACGCTCACTTCACCTCGGCGCGCAGGATGCGCCACACGCCCAGGTAGAACGGGATGCCGAGCCAGATGACCCCGGTGACCAGCAGCTGCGCCCAGTCCTTGCCGGTCATGCTGGCGTCGAGGAGCGGCGACTGCGCGTCGCCGAAGTCGACCCACGGCCGCACGTGCTTGAACCAGTGCAGGAACTCGGCGCCGACACCGAAGATCGTCGGCAGGATCAATGCGTAGGCGAAGTAGACGACGATGGAAGCAGGCGTGTTCAGGAACAGTGTGGCGAAGGCGAATCCCGTCGCCATGGCCAGCGCCTGGGCGAACAGGAACCCGAGCAGGGCCAGCAACCCGAGGTGCCAGTTGGCGTCACCGTGCAGCACGGCGTAGAGACCGTTCACGACCAGGGCCGAAAGCGTGGCGATGACGCTGACGAGCAGGGCGAGCAGCAGGCCTGCCACCAGCTTCGCTGCCACGACCCGGCCGCGATGCGCCTCGAGGGTGAAGGTCACCATCGCCGTGCGCTGGCTCCACTCGCTGGTGACCAGCATGATCCCGAGCACCGGCAGCAGGAACCCCGAGGTGAAGTTCGCGATGCCGACGAAGTCGTCCAGCTTGATCTTCTGGTCCTGCGCGACCACGACGATCAGGACCACCACCATGAACGCGAGCGCGAGGAAGGTGGTGATCCCGAGCAGCCACAGGCCGGCCCGGGTGTCGTAGGTCTTGCGCAGCTCGACCTTGACCAGCCGGGTGAAGGGCACCCGAGAGGTCGTCGAGACGTCGAGTGTCGTCGGCACGGTCGTGCTCATGCGGGGGCTCCTTCGGACACGACGTCGTCACGGCGCGTCGGCGGCGGTCAGCTGGAGGAACATCTCCTCGAGGCCATCGCCCTCGGCCGGGCGGAGCTCCACGAGCACGACACCGGCCTGGGCCGCCGCGCGCCCGACGTCGACAGGATCGACCTCGCAGCGCAGGCCGCCGTCGCCCGAGGACGAAGCACTGATGCCGGCCGCCTGGAGCGCGGCGGACAGGGCATCGGAGTCGAGCGCCTTGACGTAGGTTCCGGCTGTCTGCAGCAGCTCGGCCCGCGTTCCCTGCGCGACGATCTTGCCGCTCCCGATGACGATGAGCTGGTCGGCGATCATCTCCACCTCGTGCAGCAGGTGGGAGGACAGCAGCACCGTGCCACCGTTGCCCGCGAACTGCCGCAGCAGCCGCGCATCCAGTGGATGCCGGCCGGGTCGAGGCCGTTGACGGGTTCGTCGAGGATCAGGATCGACGGGTCGCCCAGCATGGCGTTGGCGATCCCCAGACGTTGGCGCATGCCGAGCGAGTAGTTGCGCACTCGCCGCTTGGCCTCGGTGCCGTTGAGCCCGACCAGGGCGAGCATCTCCTCGACGCGATCGCGGCCGACGCCGATCGTGTCGGCACTGAGGCGAAGCACCTCCCGGCCGGTGCGTCCGGCGTGCTGTGCCGACGCGTCCAGCAGGACGCCGACGTGGCGGGCGGGGTTCGGGATCTCCGAGAAGAGATGGCCGCCGATGCGCGCCTCGCCCTCGTTGGCCGGGGTGAGGCCGACCATGACTCGCATGCTCGTGGTCTTGCCGGCGCCGTTGGGTCCGAGGAAGCCGGTCACCTTGCCCGACTGCGCGACGAACGACACGTCGTCGACGGCGGTGAATCCGCCGTAGCGCTTGGTCACGTGCTCGAGGGTGATCACCGGACCATCATGCCGAAGGCCCCGGAGCCCGTGGCTGACCGCCTTGCGGCGAGTCTGTGCAGATCTCGTGCAGGTTCAGACGTCGTACGACGTGCCGGGGACCGCGAGCTCGATCGGGCCGTCGTACTCGACCTCCGCCTCGGCCTTCACCTTCTCGGGGTCGTGCCACGGCGGGATGTGGGTGAGCACCAGGCGGTGGGCTCCGGACGCAGAGGCGGCCCGCGCGGCCTCGGCGCCGGTCAGGTGCAGGTCGGGCGGGTTGGGGGCGCCCTCCATGAACGAGGCCTCGCACAGGAACAGGTCGGCCTCGCGGGCAGAGTCCTCCAAGCCGTGGCACGACCCGGTGTCGCCGGAGTAGGCGAGCACCCGTCCGTCGGCCTCCACCCGCAGGGCGAAGGCGGTGACCGGGTGCACGACCTCGCGCGCGGTCACGGTGAACGGGCCGATCTCGACGGCGGTGCCGTCGTAGGCGATGAAGTCGAACTCCTCGTTCATCCCCGGGTCCTCGTCGAGGTCGTAGGCCTTGGCAAGGCGTCGCGCGGAGTCGACGGGTCCCCAGACCGGGATCCTCGGCAGCGCCCCCTCGGGGTGGTACTTGCGCATCACGTAGTAGCCGCACAGGTCGAGACAGTGGTCGGCGTGCAGGTGGGAGAGGAACACGCCGTCGATGGCGGTCGCGTCGGCGAAGCGCTGCAGTGCGCCGAGTGCACCGTTGCCGAGGTCGAGGAGCACCCGCCAGGTCCGGCCGTGGTGCTCGGCCTCCAGCAGGTAGCAGCTGGCGGAGGACTCGGGGCCGGGGTAGGAACCCGAGCAGCCGATGACGGTCATCCTCATCGGCGCATCATCGAGCCAACACCTGGGTGCTGCCGGCGAACTGGGTCACCCGGTCCAGCTCGGGCCCGAGGAAGCGGCGGCCGGTCACCTCGAAGTCCTCCGGCTGGCCGGTCGTCAGGAAGCGGTGCACCGGGCGGTCGCCGGCGAGCACGACGGGGTCCGAGGCGCGCCGCTCGAGCCCGTGCTGGACGAGCATCCGGTAGACGTCCTTCGCGCACTCCTCGGCACTGCTGACCAGCGTCACCCCGTCGCCCATCACCATCGAGATCACACCGGTGAGCAACGGGTAGTGGGTGCACCCGAGGATCAGGGTGTCGACGCGCGCCGCGACCAGCGGGTCGAGGTACTCGTGCGCGGCCGCCAACAGCTCGGGACCACTGGTGACACCTCGTTCGACGAACCCCACGAAGCTCGGGCACGCCTGGGTGCTCAGCCGCACGTGGGGAGCGGCGGCGAAGGCATCGTCGTAGGCCAGGGACTCGGCGGTCGCCCGCGTGCAGATGACGCCGATCCGGCCGGTCGTGCTCGCGGCCACCGCGCGGCGGGTGGCCGGAAGGATCACCTCGACCACCGGGACGTCGTAGCGCTCCCGAGCGTCGCGCAGCATCGCGGCACTCGCGGAGTTGCACGCGATCACCAGCGCCTTGACCCCTTGGTCCACGAGGTGGTCGAGGCACTCCAAGGAGTACTCGCGGACCTCCCCGATCGGTTTGGGGCCGTAGGGCTGACGCGCGGTGTCACCGAGATACACGACCGCCTCGTGGGGCAATTGGTCGATCACGGCGCGGGCGACGGTCAGGCCACCGAAGCCCGAGTCGAAGATCCCGATCGGCGCATCAGACACAGGGAGCAGGCTAGTCGGCAGGTGCGCGCAGGGCGTGTCAACGCGACGCAACTCACGCGGGCGAGAAATCCTCCTGCGCCAGATTGGTCGTGCCGAACATCTTCCATCCTCGCGGGTCCCTGCCCTACGTTCGAGGTCCATCGGCCAGATCGGCCGTTCTCGACGGGATGGAACTCATGAGAACTCGCAGGACATCACTGACCGCGGTGGCCGTGGTCGGAGCGCTCGTCGCTGCCGGCGCGGCTGCGGCCCCGGCGACCGCGGCACCGCAAAGCGCCAGGTCACTCACACCAAGCCCAACTGGGTCGCTCACGCCAAGAGCCTCGGCACGCGCCCGCTCCACGGCACGCTCGAGCTTCACAGTCTTCCTCGCGCCACGCGGCGGCACCAGCGCCCTCCAGGCCGACCGCCGCGAGCATCTCGGACCCGAAGAGCGCGTCCTACCACCACTACCTCAGCGCGAACGAGTACCACGCGAAGTTCGACCCGAGCGCGAGCTCGTTGGCCTCGGTCACCCGGTGGCTCAAGAGCCAGCACCTCAGCGTCGGCGCCGTGGCGCCCCACCGCCGCTCGGTTGCCGTCAGCGGCAGCAACGCCGCCATTGCGCAGCGCGTTCTCCACCCAGATCAAGAGTTTCCGCCACGCGGCGCGGACGGTCCAGGCGAACACGACGGCTCTCACCGTCCCGGCCGCGATCGCAAGCGCGGTCAGCACCATCAGCGGGCTGGACACCACGCCGCACTTGATGACGCACAGCGCCAAATACCCCGACGGCTTCCGCAACGCGCCCCCCTGCTCGAGGTGGTACGGCCAGATCGCGCCCAAGAAGGCGACTTCAAGACGCTGCCCAAGCTCAAGGGCAAGACCCTCCCCTATGCCGTGTGCGGTTACACCGGCAAGCAGTACCGCGGCGCCTACGAGGGGGCCAAAGCCTCGAAGTACGACGGGTCCGGCGTGACGGTGGCGATCACCGACGCCTACGCCTCACCGAGCATCGCGCAGGATGCCAGCATCTACGCCTCGCGCCACGGTGACGGCACCTACGCCAACGGCCAGCTGACGCAGTCGCTGCTGAAGAAGTACACCCACAAGAAGGAGTGTGACCAGACCGGCTGGTACGGCGAGGAGACGCTCGACGTCGAGGCCGTGCACGCGATGGCTCCGGGCGCGAACGTCGCCTACTACGCCGCCGGCAAGCTGCTACGACGACGACTTCCTGGACGCACTGCAGCGGGTGGCCGACGACAACCGAGCCTCGCTCGTCACCAACTCGTGGGGCGAGCCGGAACTGGACTCCGACCCGACGTTGGCCACGCATACCAGCAGGTCTACCTGCAGGGCGCCACACAGGGCATCGCGTTCCTGTTCTCCTCCGGTGACAGCGGCGACGAGGTGGCCAACACCGGCACCAAGCAGGCCGACGCCGAGCCACGACCCCTACGTGACCGCGGTCGGCGGCACGGCTGACGCGATCGGCCAGGACGAACAGTTCCTGTTCCAGACCGGCTGGGGCACCCAGAAGTACACGCTCAACGCGGCCAAGACCGGTGGGACCTCGTGCGGCTACCTCTACGGTGCCGGCGGTGGCGTGTCCACCCGCTCGGCCCAGCCGGGATACCAGAAGGGTGTCGTGCCGGCGAGATTCTCCGGCGGCCGTGCCGTGCCGGACGTCGGCGATGGACGCCGACCCGACACGGGCATGCTGTCGGCCAGACGCAGCACTTCCCCGAGGGCGACCGTACGGCGAGTACCGCATCGGCGGCACCAGCCTGGCCTCGCCGCTGTTCGCAGGGCTCACGGCGCTGCGCCAGGAGAAGGCCGGTCCGGGCTACAAGAACCGCCTGGGCTTCCTGAACCCGTCGATCTATGCCAACGCACGCGAGCGTTCACCGACATCAACGGCAACCCCGGTGACGAGGGCAACGTGCGCGTCGACTACGCCAACGGGCTCGATGACGCTGACGGCCTGCTCTACCGGTGCGGACGTTCAACCAGGACTCCTCGCTGGCGACCACCAGCGGCTGGGACGAGGTCACCGGCGTCGGATCGCCGGCAACCCGAACTGGATCACCGTCGGTCCCAGTAGACAGCAATACGCAACGCGACGACCCGTCGGCCCTTCCGGGCCGGCGGGGTCCGTCGTCGTTCGGGGGAACGATCGGTCAACGAGCCACGGGACACAGGAATCTCTGTGAACTCGCGAGCCGTCTCGAGAACCAGGTCCGCGAGGCGTGCAGTCAGCGTCGGGATCCCCGCAGCAGCCACCACAGTCCGACCAGCGGCAGCACCAGCGGCACGTAGCCGTACCCGCCGCCGAACTGGGACCAGACGGTCTTCTCGGGGTAGTCGCTCGGGAAGACGATGCTGGTCGTCCCGACCACCAGCACGCCGACCATCTCGGTCGCCACGGTGACCAGTGCCAGCACGCGGCGGTCGGTGGCCAGGGCGAAGGTGGCGACGAGGTAGATCACGGCGGCCACGGCACTGAGCACGTAGGGCAGTGGCAGCTTCGGGGCTGACTCGGCGAGCTGGAGGACCGAACGTCCGGTCGCGGCGAACGCGAACAGGCCGTAGACGAAGACCAGCGCTCGACCGAGGCCGCGGCCGGTCGAGGTCGCCGACGGAGTGGGCTCAGCCACCGCCGGCCCAGATGTCTGCGAGCCGCACGAACATGAACGGCACCACGAGAAGGGCGACGACGAGGACGCCCGTGCCCCCGCGCGACTGCTCCCCCGAGGACCACACCACGCCGACCGGGATGATCAGGGTCGCCCCGACCAGGTAGGCGACGTACTCCCACGTGGCCACGTCGTGCCCGTCGCGGGCGACGTGGACGATCCCGAGCACGAGGTGCACGAGCAGGAGCAGCTCCACGCCCAGCATCGCGTCGAGGAACCGGCGTGCAGGCGTCCGGTCGCGGGCGATCAGCACGGCCAGCCAGACGACCGCCAGCAGGCAGACCGCCGTGATCCCCCACTCGAGCACGTCCAGGGCTGTCTTCATGCCCAGAGCTGGCCTTCGAGCTTCTCCTCGGCGTCGTCGACGCTGCCCTCGTAGGCGCCCGTGGACAGGTACTTCCAGCCGCCGTCGCAGACCACGAACACGATCTCCGCGGGCTCGCCCGCCTTCACCGCCTTGGCCGCCTGACCGAGGGCGGCGTGCAGGATGGCGCCGGTGGAGATGCCCGCGAAGATCCCTTCGGCCTCGAGCAGCTCGCGGGTGCGTCGTACGGCGTCGCGCGGGCCCACCGAGAACCGGGAGTCGATCAGCGACTCGTCGTACAGCTCGGGGACGAAGCCCTCGTCGAGGTTGCGCAGGCCGTAGACGAGCTCGCCGTAGCGGGGCTCTGCGGCGATGATCCGCACGTCGGGCTTGTGGGCGCGGAAGAAGCGGCTGACGCCCATCAGGGTGCCGGTCGTGCCGAGACCACCGACGAAGTGGGTCACCTCGGGCAGGTCGGCGAGGATCTCCGGGCCGGTGCCCTCCTCGTGGGAGAGCGCGTTGGCGGCGTTGCCGTACTGGTAGAGCATCACCCAGTCGGGGTGCTCCTCGGCGAGGCCCTTGGCCCGCCGCACGGCCTCGTTGGAGCCGCCCGCCGCCGGGGAGGAGATGATCTCGGCGCCCCACATCGCGAGCAGCTGGCGTCGTTCCGAGGAGGTGTTCTCCGGCATCACGCACACGAGCCGGTAGCCCTTGAGCTTGGCCGCCATCGCCAGCGAGATCCCGGTGTTGCCACTGGTCGGCTCCAGGATCGTGCACCCCGGCTGCAGGGTGCCGTCCTTCTCCGCCTGCTCGATCATCCGGAGAGCCGGCCGGTCCTTGATCGACCCGGTGGGGTTGCGGTCCTCGAGCTTGGCCCACAGCCGTACGTCGGCCGACGGCGACAGCCTCGGCAGCCCGACCAGCGGCGTGCCGCCGACCGAGTCGAGGAGGTTGTCGTAGCGCATCAGCCGTCAGTCGCAGGCGGTCGAGCTTGTCGAGACCACGCCGGCGACGGCCGGCAGGACCACGACCTGGTCGCCGTCGGAGAGCTCGGTCTCGAGCCCACCGGTGAAGCGCACGTCCTCGTCGTTGACATAGAGGTTGATGAACCTGCGCAGGTCGTTCCCGCCGTCCTGCTCGCCATCGCCTCTCGGCTCCAGCAGCCTGTCCTTCAGTCCCGGGTGACGGCTCTCCAGGTCCTCGATCAGCTCGCTCAGCGTCGCGCCGGAGCCCTCGACCGCCTTCTCGCCGCCGGTGTAGGTGCGCAGGATCGTCGGGATGCGGACCTCGATGGCCATGGTGCTCAACTCTCTTCCGTGCCCTGGTCGGTGAAGGTGACCTCTTCCTCGGTCACCTCGCCGTCGACGATTCTGTACGACCTGAACTCCACCGGACCATCACTATTCCCGTGCTCTCGTGTGCTGATCAGCACGTAGTGCGCTCCGGGCTCGCTGGCGAGGCCGATGTCGGTGCGGCTGGGGTAGGCCTCGGTGGCGGTGTGCGAGTGGTAGATCACCACCGGCTCCTCGTCCTTGGCCCACATCTCCTTGTACAGCGCGAGCAGCTCGGCGGAGTCGAACTCGTAGAACGTGGGACTCCCCGCGGCGTTGACCATCTCCACGACCCGCTCCGCCCGGTCACTCCCCTCCGGCCCCGCAACGATCCCGCACGCCTCGTCGGGATGGTCCCGCTTCGCGTGCGACGACGATCCGGTCGCGGACCGCCGCCGACAGTGTGAGCACCCGCCAAGGGTAGACAGCCCCGGCGGCTACCCGACACGCCGGTCGAGCTCGTCGCAGCCGGGAGCTTGCTCCCTGCAGGTTGAGCTGTCGAACCACTCAACGACGCTGCAGGTTGAGCTTGTCGAAACCACTCAAGCGAGGTCGCTGGAGGTGACCACCCGGTGGTTGAGCCTGTCGAAACCACTCAGCGCGGTTCGGCGAGGCGGCCAGCTCAGGGAGGAGGTCGAAGCGGCCGGCGATGAGCGCCTCGCGCTTTCTCCGGCTCCAGCCCTGCAGCTGCTTCTCGAACGCGTACGCCGCAGCGATGGAGTCGAACCACCCAGCCCAGACCAGCTCGACGGGCCGCCGCGTTCGGGTGTAGACGGCTCCGTCGGTGTCGGAGTTGTGCTGCCAGAGCCGCCGTTCCATGTTGAAGGTGCTGCCGGCGTAGTAGCTGTCGTCGGCACAGCGGAGGAGGTAGGTGTAGGGCACCACAGCATCGTGAGTGGTTTCGACAAGCTCAACCAGCGTTCGGTCGCCTCCTGTGGAAAACGTCCGGGTCGACAGCTCACCGCTCGGTCGAGCCTCAGCCGCGGCGTGGACGAGGGTTTCCTGGAGGTAGCCGAGCCAGTCGTAGATGTCGTGGATCTGGGCGCCGGGGTCGTCGTCGGGCAGGGAGGCCCAGAAGTCCTCGTCGCCCTCCTCCACGCCGAGCCTGGTGGCGATCGCGAGGCGCATGTCGGTGAAGCAGCGCATCCAGGTCATCGCGGCCTGGAGGTCGAGCTCGACGTCGATGAACATTCCGTCCTCGGGCTCCGGCGGCAGGCCTGAGTCCTCGAGGGTGTCGATGACGAAGGAGGCCGCTGAGGCCTTCCCGTCACGCAGCGTCGCCTCGGTGAACCGGCGGAAGTCCCCGGCCGCCTCCTCGTCGTCCGGGTACGCCGTGGGGAAGAGCCGTGCGAGCACGGGGTCCTCGGGCGCGGCCGTGGGGCCGGCGAAGTCCCCGGAGATGTCGATGTCCGCGGAGTCGAGCAGCGACTCCAGCGGGTCGGACTCGACCGAGCCCGTCGCGGCCTCGTTGCGCAGCAGCTCGATCAGCTGCGCCGCGAGCGACCGGATCAGGTCGGCCTCGTAGACGGTGAAGGTGGCCACCGCCGCGCCACTGCGACGGTGTCGTCGAAAGCCGGCCATCACTCTTGGTCGGCCTTCTGGAGCGTGGCCCACAAGCCGTACTCGTGCATCGCCTGCACGTCGCGCTCCATCTCCTCCCTGCTGCCCGTGGAGACCACCGATCGGCCGTCGTGGTGCACCTCGAGCATCAGCTTCTCCGCCTTCTGCTTGGCGTAACCGAAGTACTGCCGGAACACGAAGGTGACGTACGACATCAGGTTGACCGGGTCGTTCCACACGATCGTCACCCAGGGCACCGCCAGCTTGGTGACCTCGTCGGTCTCCGGCTCGTCGAGCTCGACGGGTGAGGTGGACACGCCCTCATTGTGCACATACCCCTTAGTCTCGGCACGTGAGCAGGTCACCACGTTCAACGGCTCTGTTGACCGACCAGTACGAGCTGACGATGCTCCAGTCGGCCATCGCCTCGGGCGCCGCGGAGCGACCATCCGTCTTCGAGCTCTTCAGCCGCCGGCTCCCCCCGGGGAGGCGGTACGGCGTCGTGGCCGGCGTCGGGCGGGCCCTCGAGGCGATCGAGGAGTTCCGGTTCACCGACACCGAGATCGCGCTGCTGCGCGACCAGGAGATCGTCGACTCCGCCACCCTCGACTGGCTCGCCGACTACCGCTTCAGCGGCGACATCTGGGGCTACCCCGAGGGTGAGACCTACTTCGCCTACTCCCCGCTCGTCACCGTGGAGGCGTCCTTCGCCGAGGGCGTGCTGCTCGAGACGGTGCTCCTCTCGATCTACAACCACGACTCGGCGATCGCCTCGGCCGCATCCCGGATGACCTGGGCGGCCGGTGACCGGCCCTGCATCGAGATGGGCTCGCGTCGTACCCACGAGATGGCGGCGGTGGCCTCGGCGCGAGCGGCGTACGTCGCAGGCTTCCAGGCCACCTCCAACCTGCGCGCGCGGATGGACTACGGCGTGCCCTCGGCCGGCACGAGCGCCCACTCGTTCACGCTGCTGCACGACACGGAGGAGGACGCCTTCCGCGCGCAGGTGCACTCGCTGGGCAAGGGCACCACCCTCCTGGTCGACACCTACGACATCGCCGAGGCAGTGGCGCTCGGTGTCGAGGTCGCCGGCCCGGACCTGGGCGCGGTGCGCATCGACTCCGGCGACCTGGCCCCGTTGGCCGTCCGGGTACGCAAGCAGCTCGACGACCTCGGTGCGACGAACACGCGCGATCATCGTCACCTCCGACCTCGACGAGTTCGCGATCGCCGGGCTGGCGGCGGCCCCTGTCGACGGGTACGGCGTCGGCACCCAGCTCGTGACCGGCAGCGGGGCACCCACGTCGGGGTTCGTCTACAAGCTGGTCGCCCGCGAGGGCTCGGACGGGAAGATGGTCGGGGTGGCCAAGAAGAGCAAGGGCAAGATCTCGGTCGCCGGCCGCAAGTACGCCCTGCGCCGGCTCACCCCCGACGGCACCGCGGAGGCCGAGGTGCTCGGCATCGGCCGACCCGCCGTCAACGACGGCGACGACCGCGACCTGATCGTGCAGCTCGTCGACGGCGGCACCGTCGTCGGACGCGAGCCCCTGACCGCGGCGCGCGAGCGCCACGAGCGAGCGCGGGCCGAGCTGCCGATGTCCGCCCACCAGCTCTCCAAGGGCCAACCGGCCATCGACACGGTCTTCGAGGAGAATCGGTAGCCTCCGACCATGAAGCAGGCGCTGATCGTCGTCGACGTCCAGAACGACTTCTGCGAGGGGGGATCGCTTCCGGTCACCGGCGGCGCCCGCGTGGCCAGCGAGATCTCCGCGCTGCTGCACCACTGGACCCGCCACGACCCCGAGGCACCCTCGTACGACGTGGTGGTGGCCACCAAGGACCACCACATCGATCCCGGTGACCACTGGTCGAAGGAGCCCGACTTCGTCGACTCCTGGCCGGTGCACTGCAAGGTCGGCACCGACGGCGAGGCGTTCCACCCCAACCTCGATCCGCAGCCCTTCGACGCGGTCTTCCTCAAGGGCGAGCACGAGGCCGCCTACTCCGGCTTCGAGGGCACCACGACCGACGGCACGGCGCTGGCCGAGTGGCTGCGCGAGAAGGGCGTCGGCCACGTCGACGTCTGTGGCATCGCCACCGACTACTGCGTCAGGGCCACCGTGCTGGACGCCGTCAGCGAGCGGTTTCAGCGTCCGTCTGCTCACCGACCTGGTCGCCGGCGTCGCGCCCGAGTCCAGCGCGAAGGCGCTGGAGGAGATGCAGCAGGCAGGCGCCGAGATCGCCTGAGGCTCGCGGGGTACGAGGAGATGGTGGAGCACACCGACCCCCTGGAGAAGTACCGCGGCATGCGGGACTTCTCCGCGACCCGCGAGCCCGCCGGCCGCGAGGATCCGTCCGGCGCACCGGACGGTGCGCTGTCGTTCGTCGTGCAGCGTCACCGCGCCCGTGCGCTGCACTACGACTTCCGGCTCGAGATGGACGGCGTCCTGGTGTCCTGGGCGGTGCCGAAGGGGCCCAGCCTCGATCCCGCCGTACGACGCCTGGCCGTGCACGTGGAGGACCACCCCCTGGAGTACGCCGCCTTCGAGGGCGTGATCCCCCACGGTGAGTACGGCGGTGGCGACGTCATCGTGTGGGACCGGGGCACGTGGGTCCCCTTCAAGGACGAGGAGGCGGAGAACCCCCGCGCAGCCGTCGAGGCCGGCGAGCTGCACGCCGAGCTGTTCGGTGAGCGGTTGCGCGGCCAGTTCGTGCTCGTCAGGACGGGGCGCCCGGAGAGCGGCAAGGAGCAGTGGCTGCTGCTCCACAAGCACGACGAGCACGCCGTCGAGGGATGGGACGCCGAGGACCTCCCGCGCTCGGTGGTCACCGGGCGCACGAACATCGAGGTGCGCGCCGAGGGCTCCCGCCGCTGGCACTCCGACCGCCCGGTCGAGAGCGCCGAGGAGGAGGTCGCCGACGACGACGCTCCCGACCCGGTCACCGACGACGAGCTCGCAGCACTCGACGACCTGGGGCGCGAAGGGACGTGGGAGGTCTTCGGTCGCCGCCTGAAGGTGACCAACCTCGACAAGGTGCTCTTCCCTGCACGGCCCGACGAGGAGCCGGTCACCAAGCGGGACCTGCTGCGCTTCGTGGCGCGTACGGCGCACGTGGCGATCCCGCACCTGAGGGGACGCGCACTGAACCTGAACCGCTACCCGGACGGCGCCGAGGGTCACCACTTCTGGCACAAGGAGGTGCCCTCGCACGCCCCGGACTGGCTGCCCCGTTGGGACAACCCGCTGGCCGACCCTGGAGAGACCACGACCTACGCCGTGGCCGACGAGCCTGCGGTGCTGCTGTGGGCCGCGAACTTCGGCGCGCTGGAGTGGCACCCGTGGACCTCTCTCACCGACGAGCCGGAGCAGCCGGTCTTCGCGCTGTTCGACCTCGACCCCGGCGAGCGGACCAGCTGGGAGGAGCTTCTGTTGCTCGCCCGCCTCCACCGCACCGCGTTCGAGAAGCTGGAGATCCGGGCCCAGCCGAAGGTCACCGGCCGGCGCGGCATCCAGATCTGGGTGCCGATCCGTCGCGGGCCCTCCTTCGACGAGACGCGGGCCTGGGTCGAGCAGATCTCGCGCACCGTCGGGAAGGTGGCGCCGTCACTGGTCAGCTGGAAGTGGCAGCGCAGCGACCGCAACGGGCTCGCGCGGCTGGACTACACGCAGAACGCGATCAACAAGACCCTCGTGGCGGCGTACTCCCCCAGGCCCGCGGCAGGTGCACCGGTGAGCATGCCGATCGGGTGGCACGAGCTCGAGGACCCCGACCTGCGCCCCGACCGGTGGACGATCCACACGGCACCCGACCGCATCGCCGAGCACGGCGACCTCTTCCGCGGCATGCTCGTCCACGACCAGGAACTGCCGACGTTCGAGTCCTAGCCCCTAGCGACCGCGGAACACCGGCCGGCGCTTCTCCCCGAAGGCGGCGATCCCCTCGCGCGCGTCCTCGCTGCGGAGGAGCACGGACTGGCCGGACCGCTCGCGCCGGAAGACGTCCTCGAGCTGGGCGAGGGAGGCGGCGTTGACCGTCTTCTTGGTCGCCGCGAGGGCCAACGGCGCGCCGGCGGCCAACCGGCGCAGGACCTTCTCCAGGCCCGCGTCGTACTCCTCGTCGGGGAACACGTGGCTGACCAACCCGGCGGCGAAGGCCTCGCGGGCGCTCAGGACGTCGGAGAGCAGCGCGAGGCGCATGGCCATGACGCGGCCCACGGAGGCCGGCACCAGCGCCGAGGCGCCACCGTCGGGCATCAGCCCGATCTTGCCGAACGCCAGTGTCAGTGCGGCTGACTCCGTCGCCACGACCAGGTCGCAGGCCAGAGCGACCGACATCCCGACGCCCGCCGCCACCCCGTTCAGGCCGCAGACCACCGGCTTGTCGACCTCGAGGATCGAGCGCACCACCAGGTTGGCGCCGTCGACCGAGCTCTCGTCGTAGCGTTCCTGCGCCCCCTCGCCGGCCATGTCGGCACCTGCGGAGAAGGCCGCCCCCTCCCCGGTGAGCAGCACGACCCGTACGTCGTCGCGGGTGCCGGCCCCCCGCAGCTCCTCGACCAGCCGCAGCACCATCTCGCCCGTGAGCGCGTTGAGCTGCTCGGGGCGGCTGAAGGTCAGCCGCAGGACGTCGTCCGTGAGGCGCACCTCGAGCTCACTCATGTGCCGACCCTAGTCAGGCACGACGGGACCAAGGCGCTCGGCGTTAGGGTCGAAGGATGGTCCACACGCTGGTGATCGCCGACGAGGTGGCGCCAGACCTCTCGGCATCGACGCTGCGCGACCTGGCCCCTGACCTGGTGCTGGCCGCGGGCGACCTCCCCTGGGACTACGTCGAGTGGGTCGGCGACGCGGCCTCGGCGCCCGTCGTCTTCGTGCCCGGCAACCACGACCCAGAGACCCGTCCCATCCGCAGCGACGTGGGGCTGCGCTGGGAGGCGGAGGCGCCGGGCCCGCGGGGTGCGATCGACGCCGACGGGCGCACGGTCGAGGTGGCGGGTCTGCGGATCTCCGGTCTCGGCGGCTGCGTGCGCTACCGGTCCGGGCCCCACCAGTACACCCAGCGGCAGTACGCGCGCCGGGCCAGGAAGCTGATCCGGTCGGCCCGCTTCGGCGGCCCGGTCGACGTGCTGCTCACCCACGCCCCGCCCTCCGGCCTCGGCGACGGCGACGACCCGGCCCACCTCGGCATCGAGGCGCTGCACCGCGTGCTGGCCCGGCTCGAGCCCACCTGGCTGCTGCACGGGCACATCCACCCGTACGGCGCTGCGATGCCCGACCGTCAGGTCGGCCGCACCACGATCCGCAACGTGATCCCGTGGCGGGTCATCGACATCGAGCCACGCAGGAGCGGTGCGACGAAGAGCACTGCCGGCACGGCCACACCGACACCCTGAGAGGAGGAGAATGGCGCCATGATGCGTGACCTCGGCTCGCCCCGACAGGGGGCCGAGAGCGACTTCCTCCGCGTACGCCGGCACCAGACCCTGTCCAGGCTCGCCGCCCGGATGCGTGGCGACACCGATGTGCTCAGCGAGACGCTCTCGTTCAACGACGTCGTCGACGCCCTGGGGCGGCGCGGCGAGCACGACCGCGGCTTGCAGGTGATCCCGCTGGACCGGATCGTCGGGTCGGTCGACAAGGTGCGCGACTTCGACCGCCGGTTCCGGCCGACCTCCGACCGCAGCCGCCAGCGCTGGGAGCGGCTCGCCGAGAAGAGCCGGATGGGCGAGTACCTCCCGCCGATCGACGTCTACCAGCTGGGCAACCTCTACTTCGTCCGTGACGGGCACCACCGCGTCTCGGTGGCGCGGGCACAGGGGGCCACCGACATCGACGCGCACGTGGTCCAGATCGACACGGTGGTCGACACCGAGGGCATCGGCGGTCCCCGCGACCTCGAGGGCAAGAACTGGGGGCTGCGGTTCCTCCAGCGCGTCCCCCTCACCGGCGAGCGCCGGGCCGAGATCAACTGCACCGACCCGACCGACTACCACCGCCTCGCCGAGATGATCGAGGCGTGGGCGTGCCGGCTGATGCAGCGCGAGCACGACTGGTTCGACAAGGAGACGATGGCGCGGCGGTGGTTCGACGAGGAGTACAAGCCGGTCGTCGCGCTGATCGACGAGGCCGGTGTGCGCGGCGAGGACGAGACCGGTGCGGACGCCTACATCCGGGTCAGCAAGGAGCGCTACCGGTTGATCCGGGAGCACGACTGGAACCGCGACGTCATGGAGAAGATCGCAGCCACACAGTCGCGTCGGTCGGCAAGCCGCCGCTGAGCTCGGCGTCGTCAGGCAGCGACGAGACGAGCACCTCTTCCCCCTGCGGGAGCGGTAGTGGCGCCTCGCCGAGGTTCGCCAGCACGCGCACGGAGCCGCCCTGCCGGGACGTCACCTCGAAGGCGACGACGTCCTCCGGCAGTCCCTCGACCCAGGACAGCTCCCCCAGCCCGAGGTCGTGCGCCCTGCGCACCCGCAGCAGCTCGCGGTAGAGCTCCAGGGTGGAGCCCTTCACCCCGCTCTGCCGGTCGACCGCCAGCTCGCCGTACACCGGCGGCTGCGGGAGCCAGGCCTTCTCGCCCGGTCCGAAGCCGTAGGACGGTGCGTCGGCCTCCCACGGGAACGGCACCCGGCATCCGTCCCGGCCTCGGTGGGTGTGACCGGACCGCTCCCAGGTCGGGTCCTGGCGGACATCGTCGGGAAGCTGCGTGGCCTCGGGGAGACCGAGCTCCTCGCCCTGGTAGAGGTAGGCCGAACCCGGCAGCGCCAGCATCATCGTGGTCGCCGCCCTGGCCCGCCTCAGCCCGAGGGCGGCATCGGGCTGCGGGTCGTCGGCCCCGATGCCCGGCATGGTGCCCACCGCACCCTTGCTCGGAGGGAAGCCGAGTCGCGAGGCGTGCCGTACCACGTCGTGGTTGGACAGGACCCACGTCTGCGCCGCGTCGTACGGCGCGACCGCGGCCAGTGACTCCGTGATGGCCACGCGCAGCTCGCGCGCGACCCACGGCGTGAGCAGGAAGCCGAAGTTGAAGCACTGCTGCAGCTCGTCGGGCCGCACGTACTCCGCCGCCGCCGACGCCGGTTGCACCCAGGCCTCGGCACAGAAGATCCGGTCGGCGTCGGCACCCTCGACCGCGTAGGAGTCGCCGACCCGTCGCCAGCGCCGGTAGACGTCGTGCACCTCGGGCTGGTTCCACATGGGTGCCGGGCGGGCGAGGTCGTTGGCGTCGTCGGGCGAGACGTCGGGCAGCCCGGCCTGCTTGACGAGTCCGTTGGCGACGTCGATGCGGAAACCGTCGACGCCGCGGTCGAACCAGAAGCGCAGCGTGCGCTCCATGTCGTCGCCCACCTCGGGGTTGGTCCAGTCGAAGTCGGGCTGGCTGACGTCGAAGAGGTGCAGGTAGAACTGCGCGGCTTGTCCTGAGCCTGTCGGGGACCCGCTCCCAGGCGGAGCCACCGAACACGCTCTGCCAGTTGTTGGGGGGCTGGTCACCTCCGGGTCCGGTTCCGTCACGGAAGAGGTACCGCGCCCTCGCGGCGCTTCCCGCCCCCTCCTTCAGCGCCTCCTGGAACCACGGGTGCTCGCTCGGAGGAGTGGTTGGGCACGATGTCGACGACGATGCGCAGCCCCAGCTCGTGGGCTCGCGCGACGAGCGCATCGGCGTCGGCGAGCGTGCCGAACCGCGGGTCGACGTCCCGGTAGTCCGACACGTCGTACCCCGCGTCGTGCTGCGGCGAGGGGTAGAACGGCGAGAGCCAGACCGCGTCGACGCCGAGATCGGCAAGGTGGGCAAGCCGAGACGTGATGCCGGGAAGGTCGCCCAGCCCGTCACCGTCGGCGTCGGCCCACGACCGCGGATAGATCTGGTAGATGACCGCGTGCCGCCACCACTCGCGACCCCCGAGCTCGGCACTGGACGTGTCGCTCATGAACCCCACTTCTCCGCGAGCTTGCTGATCACCGTCAGGTTACGGGTGGTGGCGACGCCGAGGTGCTTCTCCACCTCGGCGTTGCCGACCTTCGCCTCGTGGTAGGGCTTGGTGGTCAGCATCAGGTGCGCGGCCCGCTCCCCCACCCGCACCTCCTCGCCGTCGCCGGAGAGCGCCTCGAGCGCCTTGGCGCCCTGCTTGGTCGGCCGCTCCGCCAGCAGGCTGACGTAGTGCCCCTGCAGCTTCTTGCCGCCGCCGAAGTCGCACGCCTCGTCGTAGAGCTCGCTGAGCTCCTGGGGAGTCAGCAGCACGACGGGCACCTCGAACCCTCGGTCCTCGAGCATCGCCTTCTCCAGGGCCGCGATCACCTTCGCCCGCGAACGCAGACTGGTGCGGAACAGCACGTTCCCGGTCTGGATGTGGGTCTCGACCTCCTCGAACCCCGCGTCGGTGAGCACCTCGCGGAGCTCGGCCATCGGGTACTTCCGCTTGCCCACGTTGACCGCACGCAGGAAGGCGACGTAGGTCGCCATCAGCTGTTGGAGTAGACGGCCGGTCCGCCGTCGGTCTCGTCGGAAGCGGGCCCGCGTCCCGCCCAGGTCCACGCGTACGCCGGGTCCTCGACCGTGCGCCCGCCCTCGCCGAGCTCGAGTGGCCGGAAGGTGTCGACCATCACGGCCAGCTCGTCGAAGTACTCCACCCCGATGGAGGCCTCGATCGCGCTGGGCTGCGGACCGTGGGCATAGCCGCCGGGGTGCAGGGAGATCGAACCGATCCCGATGCCCGACCCCTTGCGCGCCTCGTAGTCGCCGGCGACGTAGAACATCACCTCGTCGCTGTCGACGTTGGAGTGGTAGTAGGGCACCGGGATCGACTGCTCGTGGTAGTCGACCTTGCGCGGGCAGAAGTTGCAGACCACGAAGTTGGTGCCCTCGAAGACCTGGTGCACCGGCGGCGGCTGGTGCACCTTGCCGGTGATCGGCATGAAGTCCTCGACGTTGAAGGTGTAGGGGTAGAGGCAGCCGTCCCAGCCGACGACGTCGAGCGGATGGGTGGCGTAGGTCAGCCGGGTGCCGACGAGCCCCGAGGGACCGTTGCCGCGGTGCTTGACGAGCACCTCGACGTCGGTCCCGTCCTCGACGAGCGGCTCCTCAGGGCCGAAGAGGTCGCGCTCGCAGTACGGCGCGTGCTCGAGGAGCTGGCCGTACCGGGACAGGTAGCGCTTCGGCGGAGCGATGTGGCTGTTGGCCTCGATCGCGTAGAGGCGCGAGACCTCGCCGTCGACGTCACTGGGCAGCCAGCGGTGCGTCGTGGCGCGCGGGATCACCACGTAGTCACCGCGCGCGGTAGGACAGCACCCCGAAGCTGGTCTCGACGGTGCCGCTGCCGTCCTCGACGTAGACGCACTCGTCGCCGACGGCGTTGCGGTAGTACGGCGAGGGGGCGTCGGAGACGACGTAGCTGATCCGCACGTCGCCGTTGCCGAGGATCAATCGTCTTCCGGTGACCGGGTCACCGCCCACGGGGACGTCGTGGAGCTTCAGGTGTCGCGGCTTGATCGGGTGGTTGGGGGTCGTCGACAGGTCGGGCAGCTCCCAGACCTGGCTGTCGACGATCGCCGACGGCACCCCGCGGTGGTAGAGCAGCGAGGAGTCCGAGGAGAAGCCCTCCTCCCCCATCAGCTCCTCGTAGCGCAGCTGGCCGGCGTCGTCGCGGAACGCGGTGTGCCGGGTGCGCGGGACATCTCCCACGGATCGGTAGTAGGCCACGAGTCAACCTAACGTCGGAGTTGACTAACGTGGCAACCGTGCCTGTGCCGAGCTACCTGAGGGCGTTCGTCGACGACGCCGCGATCTTCCCGCCGGGCAACGCACCGCTCGAGCAGGCGGTCGGCGAGCACGCGGAGCACCGCGGGTCGGAGTACGGCGAGCTGGTCGGCGGTTTCGTGGTCAGCGACATCAAGATCGCCGACCTCGCGCCCCTCGTGACGACCGGACCCGTCGAGGTCAACCTCGTCGTCACCGGGGGCGCCGGCGCGATCGCACCCGCCGTCACCTGGGTCTCCCGCGCCGAGGGGTTGTCCCTGCGAGCGCTCGAGTTCACGCTGCGCGACGAGGACGACCTCGCCCACAACGCCCGGCGGCTGGTCTCGGTCGTCGACTCCCTCGCCGACGAGCTCGAGGGGGTGGTGGTCTACGCCGAGCCGCCGACGCTCCACGCGTCGCCCTCGGCCGGCTGGTTCTCGGCGCTCGACGAGCTCGCCGCGCGCGAGATCCATCTCAAGCTCCGCGACGTGGACGGGACCGCGATCGAGGCGGCGCTCGACCGCGAGCTGCCGTTCAAGTGCGTGGGGGCGGTCGACGACCGCTTCGTGCAGGTCCTCGCCGCCACCCGCGCGAGCCTCGACGGCGCCACCGGGCCCGACGTGCAGGAGGTGCTCGAGCAGGCGGACCCCACCGAGCTGGCCGTGGGCCTGCGCGAGGACCCCGACCGGGCCGCGCGCACCCGCCGCTGGTTCGAGTCCTTCAGCGCCGCCTCCGTCCTGGAGGTCCACGAGAACCTCGTCGAGCTGGGCCTCCTGTGACCGGGTCCCTGAGCAGCGAGCGTCTCGACGGGTTCGGCATCGACCACCTTCCCTACGGCGTGTACTCGACCGCCGGTCACGGGCCCAGGGTCGGGGTCCGTCTCGGCGACGCGGTCCTCGACGCTCATCGTGCGACCGGGCTCGACGAGATGCTCACCGGCTCGCTGAACGCCTTCCTCGCGCTGGGTCCCGAGCAGTGGTCGCAGGCGCGCTCCAGCCTCGCCGCGGCCGCAGACGAGGCCGACGCGATCCCGCTCGAGGAGGTGACGCTGCACCTGCCGTTCGAGGTCGCCGACTACGTCGACTTCTACTGCTCGCTGCAGCACGCCACGAACGTCGGCCGGATCTTCCGCCCGGACAGCGAGCCGCTCACGCCCGAACTGGCGGCACCTTCCGATCGGCTACCACGGCCGGGCAGGGACGATCGTCGTGTCCGGGACCGACGTGGTCCGGCCCTGCGGCCAGCGGCCGGAGTCGGGTGGGACACCGAGCTTCGGGCCCAGCCGCCGGCTCGACCTCGAGGCCGAGCTGGCCTTCGTCGTCGGCGTCCCCAGCCGGCAGGGCTCACAGGTCGCGACGGAGGCCTTCGCCGACCACGTCTTCGGGGTCACCCTGCTCAACGACTGGTCGGCGCGCGACCTCCAGGCCTGGGAGTACGTCCCGCTCGGGCCGTTCCTCGGCAAGTCGTTCGCGACCTCGATCAGCCCGTGGGTCACCCCCCTGGCCGCCCTGGAAGCAGCACGTGTGCCGCTGCCCGGCCAGGACCCGCCGCCGCTCCCCTACCTCTCGGTGACCGAGCCCGCGGGGTACGACCTCGCCGTCGAGGTAGTCCTCAACGGCGAGGTGGTCAGCCGTCCGCCGTACGCCGCGATGTACTGGTCGCCGGCACAGATGCTGGCCCACATGACCGTCAACGGCGCCTCGCTGCGCACCGGTGACCTGTTCGCCAGCGGCACCATCAGCGGTGACGGGCGCGAGCAGCGCGGGTCGTTGCTGGAGCTGAGCTGGGGCGGCCGCGAGCCCTTCCTCGCCGACGAGCGGAGTCGAGACCTCGCACGTTCCTCGAGGACGGCGACGAGGTGACCCTGCGCGCCACCGCCCCCGGCACCGCCGGCGGGCGGATCACCCTCGGCGAGGTGACCGGCCGCGTGCTGCCGGCGACGGGGTGAGGGGCTCACCCCAGCAGCAGTGAGGCCCGCCAGACCTTCTCCTGGCTCCTGGGGAGCAGGTCGTTCTCACGGAGGAAGGCGAGTGGCTTCTCGCCCATCCACTGCATGGTGGCGCGGAAGTGCGGGTTGGCCAGCGCCGTACGACGGGCCTCACGGGGGTCGAGGCCCACGGAGAGGTAGACCCGCGGGTTGACCAGCGAGCGGGCCACCATCAGGCAGGTCTGCGCGGTCAGGTGCTGCTGGAGCACGAGGCGGGGACGTGAGATGCCCTCCAGCTGGCGCCTGACCTCGTCGCGGGCGAAGGTCATGTGCCTGGCCTCCTCGAGCACGTGGATCCGCGCGACCATCCGGGTGATCGGCTGGACCCGCTCGTCCTTCATCAGCTCGCGCTGCCAGGTGTCCAGGACCTCCTCGGCCACCAGGATCGAGGCATAGGCGCTCGGCCCACGCACGACGTGGTTGAACAACCTGCCGAGGCGGTGGATCTTGTGCGGCGGCCCGTACGCCGGGACCCCGAAGTGCGCGATGGACTTGCCGAACATCGTCGAGTGCCGGCACTCGTCGGCGACCTCGGTCAGCGCGTAGTGCATGTGCGCGCTGGTGGGTCGTCGTCGTAGAGGTCGCGCAGCATCATCTGCATCAGCAGCAGCTCGAACCACAACCCGACGCTGGCGATGGAGGCGACCTCGTGGTGGGAGAGCGTGACCCGCTGCTCCTCGCTGAGCCGGTCCCACAGGTGCGTGCCGTAGAGCGACATCCGCTCCGGCTGCATCCCCCACAGCGTCGGGTCGACCGGCGCGTCCCAGTCGATGTCGACCTCGGGGTCGTAGGAGTGACGCGCGGAGGAGCGCAACAGGCGCTCGGCCAACGCGGTCGACTCGGGTGAGGACGGGAGGGTGGCGGTCACGTCTGCCTCCTGAACGGAAGTAACTGTTACTTCCAGTAACGGTTATCGGCTACTGTGCGACACATGACCCGCAACGTCAAGGACGACGGTCGCGCCACGCGCTGGGACCAGCACCGCTCCGACAGGCGCGCCGAGCTGGTCGAGGCCGCGGTGGCGGCGATCGACGAGCACGGTCCGGCGGCGAGCATCGCGCAGATCGCGGAGTCGGCCGGCGTGAGCAAGCCGGTGCTGTACCGCTACTTCGAGGACAAGGACGACCTCTACCGCGCAGTGGGCTGGTGGGGGGCGAACCAGGTCGTCGACGGGCTGAT
The DNA here is from genome assembly GCA_963839835.1 of uncultured Actinomycetota bacterium. GTDB lineage: Bacteria > Actinomycetota > Actinomycetes > Propionibacteriales > Nocardioidaceae > Marmoricola. Next base: position 170,267 of record CAWIWO010000003.1, on the reverse strand, counting down.
GCCGCTCCTCCTCGGCGAGCGCCCGCTGCGCGAGCGGGTGGAGCGCGCCTGCACGGCGTACCTCACGCTGATCTCGGTCCACCCCAACGTGTTCTTCCTCCTCGTCGACCACCCGAACGGCGACGACCCGCTCGCCGACGGCAAGGAGCTGGTGGCGGCCACCCTGGCTCGCACCCTCGGCGACGTCCTGCGCGACCTCGGCGTGGACGCCGGGGGCGCCGAGCCGTGGGCCTACGGCCTGGTCGGCCTCGGTCTCTCCACCGGCGAGTGGTGGCTGCGCCGCAAGACGATGAGCCGGGCGGCCGTCTCGCGCCACCTGAGCCAGTTCGTCTGGCACGCCTTCGAGGGGATCGCGCGCGAGCACGGCGTGCGCGTGGACAGCACCGGCCGGCTCCGGCTGGTCGCGGGCGGCCAGAACCGATGAGCACCGCGCCGGACCACGTCTCCGGGGAGTCCTACGACGGCCCGGCCCGGATCGGCGCGGCCGAGGTGACCGTGCGCCTGCGTGGTCACTTCGAGCCGATCGACGGCCGCTTCCACTGGTGGGGCCGTCTCGGCGCCGACGAGGCGCTCGGTGACCAGCCGGGGTCTTCGGTGACGCTGGTGACCCCGCACGGCGAGGCCACCGGGAGGCTCAGCGACGTCGACCCGTGGGGCCGCTTCCGGATCACCGGGACCGGCCGGCCGCCCTTCTGAGTGTGACCCGCCAGACACGTCGGTCGAGTGACATGCATAGGCGTCCTATGTAAAGTGGTGGACGTGGTCAACCAGTCTGTCGTCTCCGACGCGGTGCAGTCGCTGAGCAACGAGCTCGTCGTGCTCAGCGCTCGGTTGGTGCGCGACGTACGCCGCAACAACTCCGAGGTCCCTGCCGCGAGCACCCGGCTGCTCAGCCTGCTCGACGAGCTCGGACCGAGCACGGTCGGCGCTCTCGCGACTGCCGACCGATGCAGCCAGCCGACGATGACCGGGCTGGTCAACGGCCTGGTCGAGAAGGCCTGGCTCGAGCGCACCCCACACCCCGAGGACGCCCGGTCGAGCGTGGTCTCGATGACCGCCCTCGGCCGCGACCTGCTGGCGGGCGTGCGCCGCCGGAACGCCGCGCTGGTCGCCGAGCGGATCGAGGCGTCGGGACACTCCGCCGACGACCTGGCCACCGCAGTCTCCGTCCTCTCCGACATCGTCAACCACCGTTAGGAACCATGCTTTGCTGAAGCAACCACGTGCCGTCTGGGCCGTCGCGTTCGCCTGTGTGATCGCGTTCATGGGCATCGGCCTCGTCGACCCGATCCTGAAGTCCATCGCCGTGCAGCTGCAGGCGACGCCGAGCCAGGTCTCGCTGATGTTCACCAGCTACATGGCGATCATGGGCGTCGCGATGCTGGTCACCGGCGTCGTCTCGAGCCGGATCGGCCCGAAGCGCACGCTGCTCTCCGGCCTCGTGCTGATCATCGTCTTCGCCGCCCTCGCCGGCTCCTCGAACTCAGTTGGCGCCATCGTCGGCTTCCGCGCCGGTTGGGGCCTGGGCAACGCGCTGTTCGTGGCCACCGCCCTGGCCACGATCGTGATGTCGGCCCGCGGCTCGACCGGCCAGGCGATCATCCTGTTCGAGGCGGCGCTGGGCATCGGCATCGCCTCCGGGCCGCTCATCGGCGGCCTGCTCGGCGAGCAGTCGTGGCGTGCGCCGTTCTTCGGCGTCTCGGTGCTGATGCTGGTCGCGCTGGTCGCGACGTCGTTCTTCCTGCCCGCGACCCCGCCCACCGGGCGTCGTACGTCGCTGGCCGACCCGTTCCGCGCCCTGAAGCACAAGCCGCTGCTGCTGCTCGCGCTGACCGCGATCTTCTACAACATCGGCTTCTTCACCATCCTCGCCGCAGGGCCGTTCGCGCTGCCGGAGGCCGGGATCATCCAGATCGGCTGGATCTACTTCGGCTGGGGCCTGCTGGTCGCCTTCGTCTCCGTCGTGGTGGCGCCGTTCGTCGAGCGCTCCATCGGCACCGTCCCGGCGATCATCGCCACGCTGGTGCTGTTCACCGCCGACCTCGCGATGATGGCCTTCTGGGCGGAGAACGCCACCGTCGTCACGATCGGCATCGTGCTGTCCGGCGCCTTCATCGGCAACAACAACACCCTGATCACCGGCGCCGTCATGGGTGCTGCCCCCGTCGAGCGCCCGGTGGCGTCCGCGGCGTACTCCTTCGTCCGCTTCTGCGGCGGCGCGATCGGTCCCTACGTCGCGCTCAAGCTGTTCGGGCTGCCCCCGCACCAGCACGTCCACGCGCCGTTCTGGTTCGGGACGATCGCCGTGGCGGTGGGCGTCGTCGTCCTCCTGGCCGGTGCCCGCACCGTGTCGCGGGCCCTGGCCCACGACCACGAGGACGTGCCCGAGCAGGCCGAGGCGCAGCAGGAGGCCGAAGCCGTCCTCGTCGGCGACCTCGACTGACCGCTCCGCCATTTCGGCATTCCGAGAGTTCTCGTACGCGACTCGCCGTACTCAACGTGCGGAACTCTCGGAATGTCGCGCTCTCCCGCCCGACCAGCCCGAGGCACCCCTCAAGCTCCGGGTGTGCCCTCAGAGGTTCCCGCGCTTGTCCTGCTCGCGCTCGATGGCCTCGAAGAGCGCCTTGAAGTTGCCCTTGCCGAAGCCGAGGGACCCGTGGCGCTCGATCAGCTCGAAGAAGACCGTGGGCCGGTCGCCGAGCGGCTTGGTGAAGATCTGCAGGAGGTAGCCGTCCTCGTCCCGGTCGACGAGGATGCCGCGCCTCTGCAGCTCCTCGATCGGCGCGCGGACGTTGCCGATCCGCGCACGCAGCTCGGGGTCCTCGTAGTAGGAGTCCGGGGTGTCGAGGAACTCCACACCGTTGGCGCGCAGCGCGTCGACCGAGGCGAGGATGTCGTTGGTGGCGACGGCAAGGTGCTGGGCGCCGGCCCCCCGGTAGAAGTCGAGGTACTCGTCGATCTGCGACCTCTTCTTCGCCACGGCCGGCTCGTTGAGCGGGAACTTCACCCGGTGGTTGCCGTTGGCGACCACCTTGCTCATCAGCGCCGAGTAGTCGGTGGCGATGTCGTCGCCGATGAACTCGGCCATGTTCGTGAAGCCCATGACCTTGTTGTAGAACTCGACCCACTCGTCCATGTGGCCGAGCTCGACGTTGCCGACGATGTGGTCGAGCGCCTGGAACAGCCGCTTCGGCTCCCCCTCGCGCTTGACCCACGTGCTCCGCGTCGCGCGGTAGCCCGGGAGGTACGGCCCGTCGTACCGGGACCGGTCGACCAGCGTGTGCCGGGTCTCGCCGTACGTCGCGATGGCGGCGATCCGGATCGTGCCGTGCTCGTCGGTGAGGTCCTCGGGCTCGCGGACGACGGTGGCGCCGGCCCGGATCGCCTGGGCGATGCACCTGTCGACGTCGGGCACCTCGAGGGCGATGTCGACGACGCCGTCGCCGTGCCGGCGGTGGTGGTCGGCCAGCGGGCTTTCGGGGTCGACCGCGCCGTTGATCACGAACCGGATCGAGCCCGAGCGCAGCACGAAGGACTTGTGGTCGCGGTTGCCGTTCTCCGGGCCGGAGTACGCCTCCAGCTCCATCCCCCAGGCCGACTGGTAGTAGTGGGCGGTCTGGGTCGCGTTGCCCACCACGAAGACGATCGCGTCCCACCCGGTGACCGGGAAGACGTCCCTGTCCTCGTCGTACTCCACCAGGCCCACGAGCTGCTGGAGCTGGTCGAGGGTCAGGTCGGCGCGGATCTCTTCGGGGGTCAGGGCGCTCATGGGCACAGGATGGGCGGAGACGACAAAGTGTGCAACAGTTGCCCGACACGCTGGACACTTTGACTACTCCGGAGGCCGCTTGTGGACCAACTCGACCGCAAGGTGATCGAGCTGTTCGCGGCCGAGCCGCGGGTGGGGGTGCTGGAGGCCTCCCGGCGACTGGGCGTTGCAAGGGGCACGATCCAGGCCCGGCTGGACCGGCTGCAGTCCTCGGGCGTGATCTCGGGCTGGGGGCCAGACCTCGAGCCCGCGGCCCTGGACCACCCGGTCACCGCCTTCCTGACCCTGGAGATCCGGCAGGGGGCCGGGCACGAGACCGTCGGCGGGCACCTGTCGACCATCCCCGAGCTGCTCGAGGCGTGCACGATCACCGGGCCGGGCGACATGTGGTGCCGCGTCGTGGCGCGCTCCAACAGCGACCTGCAGCGGGTGATCGACCGCGTGCTCGCGCACGACGGGATCGTGCGCTGCTCGACGGTGATCGCGCTGGCCACCCAGGTGCCGCACCGGGTGCTCCCGCTGCTGAGCTCGATCAGCTGAAGACCGGGTCAGCTGAAGAGCATGCAGCTCGACGTGGCGTGTGCCAGCCGTCGTCCGGTCTCGTCGGTGAGCTCCGCCTGGGCCAGCGCCGTACGACGGCCTCGCGAGATGACCGTGCCGACGCAGGTCAGCAGCCCCGACTCGACGGTCACGGGACGGAGGAACTTCGTGGTCAGGTCCAGCGAGGTGTAGCCCTCCCCCACCGCGAGCGTGGAGTGCACCGCGCAGCCGGCCGCAGTGTCGAGCAGCGTGGCGATCATGCCGCCGTGGACGCCGCCGAGGGGGTTGTAGTGGAAGGACTGCGCGCGCATCTGGACCGTCACCGACCCACGCTCGGCACGGAATCCGCACACGTCGATCGTCGCCATCACCGGTGGCGGCGGCATCAGCCCCGACTCGATCGCCTGCAGCTGTCCCAGCCCGTCCAGCTTCGCGAGCTCACCGAGGTCGCCCTGACCGGGGAGCGCCCAGACGACCTCGCGGGACTCGGTTCGCCACTTGCCGAGGTCGGGTCCCGGCTGGGTCTGCGTCATGGATCCAGCGTCGTGCCGGTTGCTGAGTCTGTCAAGTAGACCTAGCCTGTGACCATGGACACCCTGGAAACCCCTGCTGCGCTCGCGTGGTCGACCGAGAACTGCCAGGTCGCGCGGGCGATGGCCGTCCTGGGCGAGCGCGGCACCATCGTGGTGATGCGTGAGGTCTTCAACGGGGTCCGGCGCTTCGACGACATGCAGCGACACAGCGGTGTCAGTCGCCAGGTGCTGAGCAACCGGCTGGCCACGCTCGTGGAGCAGGGAATCCTCCGTCGAGTCCCGTACCAGACCGAGGGGTCGCGGCTGCGCCACGAGTACCGCCCCACGCAGAAGGGACTCGACCTGTACCCGGTGCTCACGGCCCTGGCCGAGTGGGGTGGTCGCTACCTCGCCGATCACGAGGGACCTGCCGTGGAGATGGCGCACCGCGGCTGCGGCGCCCGGGCGCACGCCGTGCTCGTCTGCGACGAGGGGCACCAGATCGACGAAGTCCGCGACGTCGTGCCGCGTCCCGGCGCCGGCGCACGACCGGCCTGAGGCGATCTCGCTCAGGAGCCTGGGCGTGCCGCCCAGTCGCGGAGCTTCGCGATGCGCTTCTCCAGCTGGGCCGCGTTGGCGGCGGCGGCGGCCGGGCCGCCGCACTCCTTGCGCAGGGCGGCGTGGGTCACGCCGTGGGGCTGACCGGTGCGGTGGAACCACGCCGCGACGAGGCCGTTGAGCTCGCGGCGCATCTGGGCGAGGTGCTCGTGGGTGCTCACCTCGCGCGGCTGTGTTGGCTTGGCCGCCTCGGCCGTACGACGACGCGCCCGCTCCCCCTGCCGGTGGCGCAGCAGGTCGCGCATCTGGTCGGGCTCCAGCAGGCCGGGGATGCCGAGGAAGTCCATCTCCTCCTCGGACCCGACGTGCACCTCGCCGGCGTGGCCGAACTCTGCGCCGTCGTAGAGCACCCGGTCGAAGGTGGCCTGCGAGCCCAGTGCCTGGAACGGCAGCCCCGGCTCCTCGGTCGACTGGGCCTCCTCGGCACGGCGCAACAGGTCCTGCTCCGCGGCGAAGATGTCGTCCTCGTCGAGGATCCTGCGCCCGAGCACGTGGTCGCGCTCGACCTCGAGCTGGGCTGCGTGCCCGAGCAGCGCCGGCACGGACGGGAGGAAGATCGAGGCGGACTCCCCGCGTGCGCGGGCCCGCACGAACCGCCCGACGGCCTGGGCGAAGAACAACGGCGTCGCGGTCGTGGTCGCGTAGACGCCGACCGCGAGCCGCGGCACGTCCACGCCCTCGGAGACCATCCGCACCGCCACCATCCAGCGGGAGTCGGACTCGGCGAACCCGGCGATCTTGCGCGAGGCGGCCTTCTCGTCCGAGACCACGACCGTGGGCCGCTCCCCTGTCACCGTCGTCAGCAGCCGCGCGTAGGCACGCGCGGAGTCCTGATCGGTGGCGATCACCAGGCCGCCGGCGTCGGGCACGTGGCGGCGCACCTCCGAGAGCCGCCGGTCCGCGGCCGCGAGCACGGCGGGCACCCAGGCCCCGGCAGGATCGAGCGCGGTCCGCAGTGCCTGAGCGGTCAGGTCCCTGGTGAGCGGCTCGCCGAGCCGCGCTGCCACCTCGTCACCGGCGCTGGTCCGCCACTGCATCTCCCCGCTGTAGGCCAGGAACAGCACCGGCCTCACGACGTGGTCGGCCAGCGCGTCGGCGTACCCGTAGGTGTAGTCCGCGACCGACCGGGGCACGCCGTCCTCGCCGGGTGCGTAGGTGACGAACGGGATCGGGTTCACGTCGGAGCGGAACGGCGTGCCGGTCAGCGCCAGGCGCCTGCGCGCCGGCTCGAAGGCCTCACGCACCGCCTCGCCCCACGACAGGGCGTCGCCGGAGTGGTGCACCTCGTCGAGGATCACCAGGGTGTTGAACCGCTCCGTGCGGATGCGGTGTGCGAGCGGGTTGGCGGCGACGCCGGCGTAGGTCAGCGCCACCCCGACGTAGTCGCTGCTCGTGCGTCCGCGGCGCCCCGAGTAGCTGGGATCGAGCGGGATGCCGACCTTGGCCGCGGCCTCTGCCCACTGGGTCTTCAGGTGCTCGGTCGGCGCCACCACCGTGATCCGCTCCACGACGCGGCGCGCGAGCAGCTCGGCCGCCACGGTCAGCGCGAAGGTCGTCTTCCCGGCCCCCGGTGTCGCCACGGCCAGGAAGTCGCGCGGATCGCGCTGGAAGTACGCCGACAGTGCCGCCGACTGCCAGGCACGCAGGCTCGTCGCGGTCCCCCAGGCTGCGCGGCCGGGGTAGGCCGGGGAGAGGTCGAGCTGTGGTGTGTCGAGCTGTCCAGTGGACGGGCGGTCGGACGGGGATGTGGGACCGGTAGGCACTGGTTATCCGTGCAGCCGCCACTTGGCGTACGCCACGTCCATGCGCCGGACCTGGCCGACGGTGAACATGTTCATGCAGCTGTCGTAGGAGTAGTCCATGAAGTTGTGCACGGGGTCCAGGCCCGGCGACGTGCAGGTGTCGCGGGTCGTCTGGCAGTAGAAGCTCGGCTCGGCCTCGGCGGGAGTGTCGGATACCTGGTCGCCGTTGCCCTCGCAGCCGTCCTGGAAGGTGTGCAGCAGGCCGAGCCAGTGGCCGGTCTCGTGGATCACGGTGTCGCCCAGGTTGTAGCCCGTCGCGCTCCCACCTGGCAGTCCGGCCACGTTGACGCTGACGCCGTCCAGCTTGGGCGTCGAGGCGTACTGCCAGGGGAACCGGCTCCAGCCGAGGACCGGCTGTCCGCGCGGGCCGCCACGGTTGATGTAGAGGTTCAGCGTGCGGGCACCACCGCGGTGCAGACGTCGCTTCATCCGGATGTCGCGCGGACCGAAGAAGTAGGCGTGGTACCAGCCCTCGTTGCGGTGGAAGTCGACGTGCTTGAGGCTGAAGCGGTAGCGCGTTGCCTTGCCTGCGGGGTTCTGGCCACCGGCCATCCCGTTGTTCAGGATGCCGATCAGCCGGCGCACGCCCACACGGCGGATCGGGTTGCGCTCGCCTCGCTTGCGGCCCTTGATCACGTGCACGTAGACGGGGATCACGACGGCGCCGGTGAGGAGCGGCTCGACCTCGCGGGAGACGAACGAGCGCGTGGTCTGCCGCGCCGGGAGGGCCGCCACGTCGGCCGGGCTGGCCTGGCCCTCGTCCAGCTTGTGCCACTTCGGCGTCGTCCGGGTGACGGTCGGCCGCACGCACGGCACCCGCGCCGCCGCGGCGGAGTCGAGACGGGTACGGCGCTCGCCGCCGGGACGACCCAGAACAGGGCGGACAGCGTGACCAGGGCGGCGACCAGCGCCGCCGGGCGGATGCGGGTCATCCCTCGTCTTTCCCTTCGCGCATGCTGGCCCAGATCTCCTTGCACTCCGGGCAGACCGGGAACCGCTCCGGGTCGCGACTGGGGACCCAGACCTTGCCGCACAGGGCCACCACGGGAGTGCCGAGGACCATGGCCTCGGTCAGCTTGTCCTTGGGCACGTAGTGGGACAGTCGCTCGTGGTCGCCGCTGTCGGTGGGATGGACGCGCTCGTCGAGACGGGTGTCCTCCAGAACATCGGTCCCGAGACCGGGTGTCTGTGGGCTGTTGGTCACCGAGGCATCCTAGCCCCCGGGACATCCCGGACCTCGCGACCGACCCGGACATGACCCCGGACATGACCCGGACGTGACGCAGCCCCAGGCCGAGGGGAGGGAGAGAGATGCGGAGGGAGGGCCGCACTCGTGGCCTGGGGCTCGTCAGCTCATGGAGTCAGGCGGCGAGCACCGCCTTGATCCGCCGGACGAACGACTCGCGGTCGCGCTCCGAGGGCACCGGCGCAGCGGCGGGTGCCGGCGCGGCTGCGGGAGCGGCGCCGGGAAAGGCCTGTGCGCCCCTCTCGCTCGATCCGCGCGCCGGCAGCGGCAGCACGACCGGAGGCGTCGTTGGCCAGGCCTGCGGCCTGGGCCAGGCGGATCCGCTCGGCGTGGCGCGCACGCTGCATCGCGGCGGCCATCTCCTCTGTCTCGGGCAGGTCGGTCGCCCGGTCGACGACGAGGCGGACGCCGGGCATCTGCTCGGCGGTCCGGCGCCAGGCGCCGCTGACCGCGGACTCGAGGTCCGTGGGCTCCTGGGCCAACGCCTGCTCGATGTTGCCGGAGAGTCGGGCGTGCCACTTCAGCAGCAGCGCGCCGATCAGGTCGATCTCGTCGACGAAGCGCTCGGCGACACCGGGCACGTCGAGCGGGAGGGCTCCGTCGCGTCGGTGGTCAGCGGTCTCGACCACGGCGTTGAGCACGTCGCCGCGACGGTGGAAGGTGCTCCAGGTCATGGGTGCCACCTTTCTAGGTTCACATACTGTGGGTACGTACTTTCAGTATGTACCCGTGCACCGAGATCGACACAGTTCGCCACGCGTGACGTCACCCACACCGCCCTACACTGCCCGGATGGCCCGCGCTCACGCCGAGAAGCTGCTCACCAAGGTGGGCGGTGCGACGCGACGGCAGCAGTACTCCGGGACCACCAAGCGCGCCCTGGTCGAGGTGGCCAGCCGGCAGTTCGCCGAGCACGGGTACGGCGGCACCAGCCTGGATGCGATCGTGGCCGACGCCCGACTCACCAAGGGCGCGCTGTACCACCACTTCAGCGGCAAGCAGGCGCTGTTCGAGGCGGTCTTCGCCAGCGTCGAGGACGACGCCTCGCGGCAGATCCGCGACGCGCTCCGTGGCACCAGCGATCCGTGGCAGAAGGCCCTCGCCGGGCTGAACGCCTTCCTCGAGGTCGTCCAGGACCCCACCTACCAGCGCATCGTGATCCAGGAGGGTCCGGCGATCCTGGGCTACGAGCGGTTCCGTGAGCAGGAGGAGCGCTCGTCGTACGGCATCGTGCAGGACATCGTCGGCTCGGTGCTGGAGGCCTCGACCTACGAGCTCGACGAGGCGATGAAGCAGACCTTCAGCCGGATCTTCTTCGGTGCCATGTCCGCGGCCGGCGAGAGCGTCTCGACCGCGCCGGACCCGAAGGCGGCCGTCGCCCGGATCCAGGCAGCGATCGCGTTCATCCTCGAGGGCATCCGCGCGCTCGCCGAGCAGGGCATCACCCTGAGCGACCCTGCCGGCGAGGCGCTCCTACCTCGGACTTCTGGCTGAAGCTGACCCGGCCGCCGAACCTGTTCATCGGCACCAGCTCGACCCACACGTGCCCGGCGGGCACCTTCATCGCCCCGGCCGCGGTGCTCAGCTTCACCGGGGTCTTGCGCGACCTCTTCGTCCACGTGCCGCGCTCGACCTTGCCCGCGTGGAACAGCAGGGCGGGGCCCTTGCCGAAGTACAACGTCTCGGGCACGGGGTTGCCGGCCGGGTCGCGGTAGCCCGCGTCGCCCTCGCGCACCCGCAGCACGAGCACCGAGTCGGGGTTGAACCGGTCGCCGGCCGCGGCGTTGCTGTTGGTGTTGACGTACTTCCCGCCCTGGAACTTCCACAGGGTGGTCGAGGACCGGCTGAACATGGCCTGGATGCTCGTCGCCGGCGCCGTCCCGGCGAAGTCCGAGTCCTTGCCCCACGGGAGGTAGCTCGCCGGTACGACGGCCTTCTTCCGCACCGACCTGGCCAGCGGGCCCATGTGCACCATCAGGTTGTGCGGCGCGATCCGGCTGCCGTCGCGGTAGTAGCCCGGACCCCCGCCACCGAAGAAGGTGATCTTGTTGTAGCGCAGGCGCGCCAGCGTGGGCGGTGCCGCACCGCTGGCGACGATGACCGCATGGGCCGGCTTGACGATCCCGATGTCGGAGGCTCGCATCGAGCGCACCGGGCCCGGCGACGTCGGGCAGCTGCTGGTAGTAGAAGACGGCCAGCCTGGTGATGCCACCCTCGACGAGCTCCTCGGTGATCAGGTCGGCCTTGCGCAGCCCGACCTGCGGGCGGCTGTCGGAGCTGTTGTCGATCTTCGTCACCAGCACGGGGCGTGGCGGCGTGCTGCCCGTCACCGGTTCCCCGGTCAGCGGCCACACCGCGGCGAGCTTCGCGCCGCCCTGGACCGGCTGGGACTGCGGCGTCTTGTCCGACTCCGAAGCCTTGTCGTGCCCGCACGCGGCCAGGACGAGACTGAGGCTCACGGCGAGCACCGCCACGGCGATCCGGGTGGACCGGAGCCTGGATCCCTGGGCGCGTACGGCTGGGGTCATGGCGTCAGCATGGCAAAGCAGGCGACGCGAACCGCGCAGCGCTCGCCCGGCGACCTCGAGATTTCACCGAGGCGGCTCAGATCTTGGCCCCGCCGTCGACGTACAGCGTCTGCCCGGTGATGTACGACGCCTCGTCGCTGCACAGGAACGCCGCGGCCGCCGCGATGTCCTCGGGGTGACCGACCCGCTTGACCGGGTTGGCCTCGGCGTTCATCTTGCGGAACTCCTCCACGTCGAGGCCGAGCCGACGCGCGGTGTCGTCGGTCATCTCGGTGGCGATGAACCCCGGCGCGATCGCGTTGACGTTGACCCCGAACTTGCCGAGCTCGAGGGCCAGGGTGCGGGTGAAGCCCTGCACGCCGGCCTTGGCGGCGGAGTAGTTGGCCTGCCCGCGGTTGCCGTTGGCCGAGACGCTGGAGAGCCCGAGGATCTTGCCGTACTTCTGGTCCACGAACGTCTTCTGCACCGCCTTGCTCATCAGGAAGGCGCCCTTGAGGTGGACGTTCATCACCGAGTCCCAGTCGTCCTCGCTGAGCTTGAACAGCAGGTTGTCGCGGGTGATCCCGGCGTTGTTGACCAGGACGTGCACCCCGCCCAGCTCCTCCAGGACGCGCGCCACGCCGGCCTCCACCGAGGCCGAGTCCGAGACGTTGCAGCCGATCCCGACAGCCTTGGCGTCGCCCTGCACGGGCAGCTCGGCGGCGGTGGCGGCGGCCTGTGACTCGTCGAGGTCGAGCACGGCCACGGAGGCACCTTCCTCGGCGAACCGGCGGGCGATCCCGGCCCCGATCCCGCGTGCACTCCCGGTGACGATGGCCACCCGTCCGTCGAAACGACCCATCTGCCGCTCACTCCTCGTCGTCGGGCCCCTCGTCGTCGGTCGAGCGAGGTGATGACCCGGCGGTCACTGTAGTGCGGCGTTCAGCCGGGCCGCCCAGGCCTCCCGGTCGGCGTCGTCGTCGTACTTCGTGCGCGGCCAGAAGAAGCCGCGCAGCCCGTCGCCCTTGGTGCGCGGGACGACGTGGCAGTGCAGGTGCGGGACCGACTGGGAGACGGTGTTGTTCATCGCCACGAAGGAGCCCTGCGCCCCGAGCCCGTCGACCATCGCCTGCGACAGCCGCTGAGCCGCTGCCAGGAACCCGTCGCGCAGCTGCGCAGGCAGGTCCGGCAGCGTCACCACGTGCTCGCGCGGCACCAGCAGCGTGTGCCCCTTGAACAGCGGACGTACGTCGAGGAAGGCGACGAGGTCGTCGTCGCTCCACACGATCGAGGCGGGTGTCTCCGCCCGCCACGATCGCGCAGAAGACGCAGTCAGCCACCGATCAGCCCTGGGTCAGGCGGGCGTCGTGACGGGCGGGCACTCGGGCAGCGTAGCGACGGGCGCTCCCGACCGCGCGCCGGACCGCTCGGCGCCGATGCCCGCCGCCACGACGAACCCGATCCCGAGCACGGCGAGCGGGCTCGGCACCTGCCCGAGCAGGATCAGCCCCACGAGCAGCGCGAACGCCGGCTCCAGGCTCATCAGGGTGCCGAACGCCGCGGTGTTCAGCCGGCGCAGGGCGAGGAGCTCGAGGGTGAAGGGCACGACCGGGAGCATCAGCGCCAGTCCCAGTCCGACCAGCCACAGCTGCGGGGTCATCCGGCCGAGGGTCTCCGGCCCTGCCACCGCCGAGGCGACCAGGGCCGCGACCGGCATCGAGACGGCGAGCCCGCCGAGACCGGTCACCTGGTCGCCGACCCGTTGGGTGAAGACGATGTACGCGGCCCAGCACAGGGCCGCGCCCAGGGCCAGCGCCACACCGACCGGGTCCGCCGTCCCGGTCCAGGGTTCGGTCAGCAGCACGACTCCGGCGGCCGCGAGCGGCGGCCAGGTCAGTCGTCCGCGCCCGCTGCCACGAGCGACCGCGACGCCCAAGGGCCCGAGGAACTCCAGCGCGCTGGCCATGCCCAGGGGCAGCCGCGCGATGGCGCCCATGAACAGCAACGTGACGCCTGCCGTGGCGACCCCGAGAAGCACACCTGAGGTCACCGCTGTCCGGGTCAGCCGCAGCCGCCACGGCCGACCGAGGACGAGGAAGATCGCGCCCGCCCAGGTCAGCCGCAACCAGGCTGCGCCCTCCGCCCCTACGTCGTCGATCAGGCCGACGGCCGCGCCCAGCCCGACCTGCACGGTGAGCATCGAGCCCACCGCCATCAGCGCGCCGGTGCGGGCCCTGCTCAGGGCGTCGGGCGAGGCTGTCATGCGACCAGTGAAGTCCAGAAAATCGTTCGCGTCCACGTGAGTCTGATGGACATACCGTTCATGGATGACGAACAATCCGACGCATGGACGTACGCCGCCTGCATCTGCTGCTCGAGCTGTGCCGCCTGGGCTCGATGCGCGCGGTGGCCGAGGCCAACGGCCTGACCACCTCGACGGTCTCCCAGCAGCTGGCGGTCCTGGCCCGCGAGACCGGCACCGCCCTCGTCGAGCCCGCCGGCCGCAGGGTCCGACTGACTCCGGCCGGGCGTCGCCTGGCCGACCATGCGGTGACGATCCTGGCCGCCGTCGACGCGGCTCGCAGCGACCTCGACCCGGACGCCGAGCCCGCGGGGGTGGTGCGGACCGGCGGTTTCGCGACGGCGATCCGCAGCTCGTTGCTGCCCGTGGTGACCGATCTCGAGCGCTCACACCCACAGGTCTCGGTGGTGATCAACGAGTACGAGCCGCTGGAGACCTTCGCCCTGCTCGTGGACGACGACCTGGACCTCGGGCTCACCTACGACTACGACCTCGCACCGGCTTCGATGCCGGACGTGCTGGTGGCAGTGCCGCTGTGGACCGCGCCGTGGGGCCTCGGTGTGCCTGCCACGTCGGACGCGAGCGGCCCCGCCGACCTGCACGAGTGGGGGCGCCTCCCCTGGATCGTGAACTCGCGCAACACCGCCGACGCGGAGGCCGTCCGCACGCTCGGGAAGCTCGCCGGGTTCAGCCCACGGATCAGCCACTCGATCGACAGCCTGGACCTGGTCGAGGACCTGATCGAGTCCGGCCACGGCGTCGGGTTGCTGCCGCTGGACCGGGCGAGCAGGACCGGCGTGCGGGTGCTCCCCCTCCCCGACCCGGGAGTGCTGATGACGGCGTACGCCGTGACCCGGATGGGCCGCCAGGACTGGCCGCCGCTGCGGCTGGTGCTCGATCGGCTGACCACGCGGCACTCCTGAGTCTCGAGGTGCCGCACGGCGCTCAGTCGGACGCAGGGTTCACGCACGGGCCTCGAGACTGGTGACGTCGACCTCGTTGTCCTCGGGGTCGGCGAGCGTCCACCACATGGGGGCGAACCGGTCGGTGACGACGTGCCCGCCCGCGGCCAGAGCGGCCTCGACACGCGACCTGGCGATCTCGTTGGTGGCGACGGAGACGTCGACGTGGATGCGGTTGCGCTGGGGACGCGGCTCGTCCATCTCCTGGAACCAGAACGGTGCGCCTCGTCCGCGCGGGTCCCAGACGTCCTCCATGTCGGAGTCCCGGAACTCGTAGCCCAGCACGGCTCGCCAGAACGGCATCACCTCCGCGATCGCCAGGGCGTCGACGGAGACCTGGACGGTCTGCACGTCCGACGGGTCGGCCGCGAACCCGAGGTCGTGCGCCACCTGCGAGATCCGGTTGGCAGCCCCGACGTCAACCCGGGTGAGTCCGAAGAAGTCCTCGGTGCGGGTGATCAGCCGCACGGTCACCCGGTCGCGCCGGAGGTCGACGTCGAGGTGCTGGTCCGGTCGCACCTTGATCTCGCCGAGAGCCTGCACCAGTCGAGCGCCCGCCTCGAAGGTGCCGGTGCGGAAGGCGGTGGCTCCCCCGTCGTGGAAGACCCGCCAACCCGCGGCGCCGTCGTGGAAGTCCTGGATCGAGATCGCTTCTGGCATGCCCGCCACGTTAGATGTGCTTCCGGACGGAGCCCGTCCGGAATGGTTGCGGTCGAGCGGGTACTGGCTGGTTGACACGCAAGGCGGGGCTCCATAGTTTCCAAGTCGGGGATGGCCTCGTCACCATTGCGGAGCACGCAGCTAGGGAGTCCCGTGGACCAGCACGTTCGGGCAGGCGGTCTCGACATCGCAACAGTCCTTCATCGCTTCGTCGAGGAGGAGGCACTACCCGGCTCCGGGCTCGATCCCGCGGCGTTCTGGGACGGGTTCGGCGAGCTCGTGCGCGACCTGGCGCCGAGGAACCGCGAGCTGCTCGCCCGGCGCGAGGAGCTGCAGCGACAGCTCGACGGCTGGCACCAGGAGCATCCCGGACGACCCGAGCCCGAGGCGTACACGGCCTACCTGCGCGAGATCGGCTACCTCCTCGACGAGCCGGGTGAGGTCGCGGTCACCACGTCCGACGTGGACGACGAGGTGGCCCGCATCGCTGGGCCGCAGCTCGTGGTGCCCCTGCTGAACGCCCGCTTCGCCACCAACGCGGTCAATGCACGCTGGGGCTCGCTGTACGACGCCCTCTACGGCAGCGACCTGGTTCCTCGTGAGGGCGACCTGGCCCCGGGCGAGGAGTACAACCAGGTCCGCGGCGACGAGGTGATCGCCCGTGGCCGCGCGTTCCTCGACGCGCACTTCCCGCTCGCGTCGGACTCGCACGCCGACGTGTCGTCGTACGCCGTGGACGCCGACGGGTTCGCGGCGACGGTCAAGGACACCGTCGTGCGACTGGCGGACCCGGCCCAGCTGGTCGGCTACCGCGGCGCCGCAGGCTCACCCGAGGCCGTCGTGCTGGTGCACCACGACCTGCACGTCGAGATCCAGGTCGACCCCGAGGACTCGATCGGCGCCACCGACGCGGCCGGCGTCAAGGACCTCCTCGTCGAGTCCGCGGTCTCCACGATCATGGACCTCGAGGACTCCGTCGCCGCGGTCGACGCCGACGACAAGGTGCTCGGCTACCGCAACTGGTTGCGGCTGATGGACGGCAGCCTCGCCGAGGAGGTGACCAAGGGCGGCAAGACCTTCACCCGCGCCATGAACCCCGACCGCACGTGCACCGCGCCGGACGGCAGCGAGGTCACGTTGCGCGGACGGTCGTTGCTGTTCATCCGCCAGGTGGGCCACCTGATGACGAGCGACGCCGTGCTCGACGGCGACGGCAACGAGGTGCCCGAGGGCATCCTGGACGCAGTCATGACGGCGCTCGGCAGCCTCCCGGACCTCACCGGCCGCAGCGAGCGACCCAACTCCCGCACCGGCTCGATGTACGTCGTCAAGCCGAAGATGCACGGGCCTGACGAGGTCGCCTTCGCGGTGGAGCTGTTCGAGCGGGTCGAGCAGCTGCTCGGCCTGCCACGGCTCACGATCAAGGTCGGGATCATGGACGAGGAGCGACGCACCTCGCTGAACCTGAAGGCGTGCATCGAGCAGGCCCGCGAGCGGGTGGCGTTCATCAACACCGGCTTCCTCGACCGCACCGGCGACGAGATCCACACCTCGATGAACGCCGGCGCGATGGTGCGCAAGAACGACATGAAGTCCGAGACCTGGATCCAGGCCTACGAGGACCTCAACGTCGACATCGGCCTGGAGTGCGGCCTGCTCGGCCGCGCGCAGATCGGCAAGGGGATGTGGCCCGCGCCGGACAGCCTGGCTGCGATGTACGAGGCGAAGATCGGCCATCCCGAGGCGGGAGCCACGTGCGCCTGGGTGCCCTCCCCCACGGCCGCCACCGTGCACGCACTGCACTACCACCAGGTCGACGTACGCGCCCGGCAGGAGGAGCTGCAGCAGGGTGAGCGCCGGCGTGAGCGCGACGACCTGCTCGTCGTACCCCTGGGTGACCCGGACTCCTGGTCGGAGGAGGACCGGCAGGCCGAGATCGACAACAACTGCCAGAGCCTGCTGGGGTACGTCGTCCGCTGGGTCGATGCCGGCGTGGGCTGCTCCAAGGTCCCCGACATCACCGGCGAGCCGCTGATGGAGGACCGGGCCACCTGCCGCATCTCCTCCCAGCACGTCGCCAACTGGCTGCACCACGGGGTGGTCTCCTCCGAGCAGGTCGAGGAGACTCTGCGCCGGATGGCCAAGGTCGTCGACGAGCAGAACGCGGGCGACGACTCCTACATCCCGATGGCGCCGGACTTCGACGGTGACGCGTTCGCGGCCGCACGGGCGCTGGTCCTCGAGGGCCGGGAGCAGCCCAGCGGCTACACCGAGCCGATCCTGCACCGCCTCCGAGCCCGCCACAAGCAGCGCGAGGGCGACGAGAGGAGCGGAGCATGAGCGGGACCCTCGACCTGGAGACGGCGCGCACGATCGTCGCCGGAGCACGCGCCCACGCAGCCTCCGCAGGCTTCAAGCCGATGACCGTCGTGGTGCTCGACGCCGGCGGCCACGTCGTCGCGGTGGAGCGCGAGGACGGGTCCTCGACGAAGCGCTTCGAGATCGGCTTCGGCAAGGCACACGGCGCCCTCTCGCTGGGCATCGGCTCGAGGGCGATCATGCAGCGCGCCGAGCAACAGCCGTTCTTCGTCGCGGCGGTCACCCACGCGGTCGGCGGCAGCCTCGTGCCGGTGCCGGGCGGCGTGCTGGTCAGGTCCGGTGACGGCAACCTGCTGGGCGCGGTCGGCGTCACCGGTGACACCTCCGACAACGACGAGGCCGCGGCCGTCGCCGGCATCGAGGCCGCCGGCCTCACGGCAGAGACCGGCTGACTGCCACACCCTCACCCACTCGGGAGACCCGATGTTCCAGCAAGACCCCCAGGCGGTCGGCGACTCACTGGCCCTCAGTGCGCTGTGCGGCGCGATCCCCCTGCTCACCCTGTTCCTCCTGCTGGGCGGCCTGCGCCTCAAGGCGTGGGTCGCCGGGGTGATCTCCCTCGTGGTCGCACTGCTCGTCGCCGTCGTGCTGTTCTCGATGCCGGTCGGCCAGGCGTTGCTCGCGGGCACCGAGGGCGCGGCGTTCGGGTTCTTCCCGATCCTGTGGATCGTGATCAACGCGATCTGGGTCTACAACCTCACCGTCGCCTCGGGCCACTTCGACGTGCTGCGCCGCTCCTTCGAGAAGGTCAGCGCCGACCAGCGGATCCAGGCGATCATCATCGCCTTCTGCTTCGGCGCACTGCTCGAGGCGCTGGCCGGCTTCGGCACGCCAGTGGCGATCACCGTGGTGATGCTGATGGCCATGGGCTTCAACCCCCTCAAGGCGGCTGCAACGGCCCTGATCGCCAACACGGCCCCGGTCGCGTTCGGTGCCCTGGCCACGCCGATCGTCACTCTCGCCACCGTCACCTCCGGCGCCAGCAACGACTCGCGGCTCACGGTCGACGGGCTCGGCTCGATGGTGGGTCGGCAGACCCCGATCCTGGCCGTGGTGGTGCCGTTGATCCTGGTCTTCGTCGTCGACGGCCGCCGTGGACTGTCCCGCACGTGGCCGGCGGCGCTGGTGGCCGGTCTCGCCTTCGGTCTCGCCCAGTTCGTGGCAGCCAACTACGTCTCGGTGCAGCTGGCCGACATCATCGCCTCGCTGGTCTCCGCGGCCGCGGTCGTGCTGCTCCTGCGGGTGTGGCAGCCCGGCGAGGTGCTCGCCGCCGAGGACGCGCAGGACAGGGTCCCCGTTGCCTCGGGTGGTGCGAGTGGTGGCGGCGACGTCGCCGATGCCGCGCCGACCCTCGAGGACACCCCGGCTGAGGTCGCGAAGGCGTATGCGCCGTACGTCGTGATCATCGCGATCTTCTCGATCGTCAACCTGCCCGCGGTCAAGGACTTCCTGGCCAAGGAGCCGTTCACCTACATCTTCAGCTGGCCGGGCCTGCACGTGACCAATGCCAAGGGGGACCCGGTCAGCTCGACGATGTACACCTTCAACTGGCTGGCCGCCGCCGGCACCCTGATGGTGATCGCGGGGATCATCACCGCGCTGATCCTCCGCGTCCCGGCCCGCGACGCCGTGCGCGCCTACGGCAGGACGTACGTCGAGCTGAGCACCGCGATCGTCACCGTGATGGCCGTGCTGGCCCTTGCCTACGTGATGAACCTGTCCGGCCAGACGACCTCGCTCGGATCCTGGCTGGCGGGCGCAGGCGGCATCTTCGCGATCCTCTCCCCCATCCTGGGCTGGATCGGCGTCGCGGTGACCGGCTCGGACACCTCGGCCAACGCGCTGTTCGGTGCCCTGCAGGTGCAGACGGCCAAGGACGCCGGTCTCGACCCGGTCCTGATGGCGGCCGCCAACTCCTCCGGCGGCGTGCTCGGCAAGATGGTCAGCCCCCAGAACCTCGCCATCGCCGCCGCCGCGGTCGGCATGGCCGGCAAGGAGGGCGACATCTTCCGCAAGGTGATCGGCTGGAGCCTGGCGATGCTGCTGTTCATGTGCGTGATCGTCGGGCTCCAGGCCACCCCGGTGCTCGGCTGGATGATCCCCTGACCCTCGGCAGGGACCGGGCCACCGCTGGTTGAGCTTGTCGAAACCACGCCCTTGGATCGATTGAGTTTCACCAGGTTCAACCGGCCTGGCGTCGCGCGAGCGGGAGGGGAACCGGGCACCCTCCGATGACTTCGCGAGGTGTCGTGAGTCGGTACCGGTGACACTCTCGGACCACAAGGAGCACCTCATGGGACAGGTCATCGCCTCTGCGTCGATGTCGTTGGACGGCTACATCTCCAAGCAGGACAACACGATCGGTCGGCTCTTCGACTGGTTGCAGAACGGCGAGGTCGAGTTCCCCACGGTCAACGGCGACCTCACCTTCCACATGAGCGCGACGAGCGCCGAGTACTGGCAGCAGTGGGTCCACGACCTCGGCGCCCTGGTGATCGGCCGGACGCTCTTCGACTTCACCGGGGGCTGGGGCGGCACCCACACGATGGACGTGCCGGTGGTCGTCGTGACGCACGAGGTCCCCACCGACTGGGTCGAGGCCCATCCCGGCGCCCCTTTCCACTTCGTCACCGACGGCGTGGAGGCCGCAGTGGCCAAGGCACAGGAGATCGCCGGGGACCGCACGGTCGGGGTGGCGGCCGGGACGATCGCCGGACAGTGCCTCGAGCTCGGCCTGCTCGACGCGGCTGCCGTCGATCTCGTTCCCGTGGTCATGGGGGCGGGACGCCCGTACTTCGGCGGGGCGAAGCTGGAGGACGCCCTGCTGGGCGACCCGACGACGTGCATCCAGGGTGATCGCGTCACCCACCTCGTGTTCCCGGTCGTGGACTCCACGAGCGGGTCGAGCCACGCATGAGGACGCTGCACGTGGGACTGCGAGTGGAGCACCTCGAGCGTTCGCTGGCGTACTACGCACACCTCGGCTACGAGACGGTCGGCACGGTGCCGGACACACCCTTCGGCACCCTGACGATGTTGAAGCTGCCCGGCGACGAGTTCGTCACCCTCGAGCTCGTGCACGACTCCACGGCAGGACCGGTCGAACCCGGAGGCCTCAACCACCTCGTCATCCAGACCGAGGATCTGCACGCGACGGTCGCCCGCCTCGCCGACGCCGGCATCGAGGCGGAGACGCCGACCTCGCCGACCGGCTCCGACGACTTCTGGACGAGCTGGCTCACCGACCCCGACGGCTACCGGATCGAGCTCGTCCAGTGGCCGTCCGGGCACGCCGACGGCATGACGAGCGCCGACTTCTCCTAGCCCGGGCCTGGACGCTCACGCCTGGACCGAGCTGCACTCCGCCTACGAGGGAGTCGTCGCGACTCCCGGCCCGGCCCCCTACCCGACCGCAGGCCGCCGCGGCGGCTGCGATCACCGCCGCCACCAGGAACGCCAGGGACAGCCCGCCGCGCTCGGCGAGGTTGCCGGCCAGCGCCGAGCCCAGTGCCTGGCCCATCGTCAAGGTGATGAACAGGACCGAGGTGCCGGCGGCGGCCCGTTCCTCGGCGAGGCTGGACACCCACGCGATCAGGGCGGAGGTCGCCGCGACGAAGGCCCAGCCGAAGACGAAGCAGGCGACCAACGCGATCGGCAGCGCTCCGGCAGCGAGCGCGAGCGTGGCGATGCTGACGGCGACTCCGGCGCACGTGAAGAACCAGGCCGACCCGGGACGCAGGGCGCCGAGCAAGCCCGCCGTCAGCACGGTGACCGTCCCGCCGAGGCCGACCACCATCCAGCCGATCGTCGACCACGTGTCGCTGCCTCCCTGCTCGACGAGCTGGGACCGGCCATAGGTCCAGACCGCCGCCGATGCCGCGCCCAGGAGCAGCGCTCCCACGGCCGGCGTACGCAGGTCGGCCACGAGGCGCCATCCAGGGCGGGCCGCCGTACCTATGGGGTCCCCGGCGGGCGTCGATCGGGACCGGTCGAGCACGAGCACAGCGATCCCCGCGGCCGCCGTGAACACCGCACCCACCAAGAACCCTGTCCGCCAGTGCGGAAGCAGCACGAGAGCCAGGGCACCCGCTGCGACGAGTCCTGGCCCGGTGCCGGAGTTGACGACGGCCTGCGCCGTTCCCTGTCGATGGGTGCGGACGCTGCGGACCACCATGCCGACCAGACCGGGAGACGCCAGACCGGCCCCCGCCGACGCGATGATCGCGGTGGGTACGAACGCTGCCGCGCTGGGCGCGAGCGCCATGCCGGCGGATCCCGCCGAACCGGTGAGCAGCGCCCCCAGCACGAGCAGGCGTGGCCGCCGGTCTGCGAGCAGCCCGACCAGGGCGCCTACCGAGTACGCGACCGAGGCGCCGGAGGAGATGTAGCCCACCGACGAGGAGCTCAGGTGCAGGGTCGCCTGGATGTCGGAGAGGTAGAGGCCGTAGGCGAGGCGGACCAAGCCGTAGGTGCCGGCGATCAGGGCTGTTCCGGCAACCACGAAGGCAAGCTCTCGCGGATGCTGGAACGATAACGCGCGTTTCATTTTGCCAGCCTAGACTATGGGCGTGGCGACCCGAGAGAGCACCCAGACGCGACTGCTCGACGCGGCGGACGAGCTCCTCTTCGACCACGGCGTCGTCGCCACCCCCGTGGACGCGATCCTGGAGCGGGCTGGAGTCTCTCCGGCCACCCTCTACCGCGCCTACGGCAGCAAGGAAGGGCTGGTCGCGGCGACCCTCGAGCGACGGCAACGCGACTGGCTGGCCGTCTGGGACGAAGCCGTGGCGCAGGCCCCGGACGACGTCTCACGCCTGCTCGCAGTCTTCGACGCGCTCGACCACTTCCGCGGTCGCCCGCACGCTGCCCGGTGGTGCGCCTTCCTCGGCACCTCGGCCGAGTACGCCGACCCGCCGCCAGTGCTGGCCGCTGCGATCCAGCGCGACACCGACGACCTCCGCACGCGGCTGACCGCTCTGGCCGAGCCTGTCGTCGGGAGCAGGGCCGCGGAGCTGGCCGAGGAGCTCATCCTCGTCGTCTCGGGCGACCTCGCGATGAGGTTGCGCACGGGCGGGTCCACCACGACCTCCGCCGCCCGCGGGATCGCGGAGGCCGTCGTGGAGCGCATGAGCGCTGCGTGAGTGGAGCTGGCGGGAATCGAACCCGCGTCCTGTGGCGCCGTACCAGGTCTTCTCCGGGTGCAGTTCGTGATGTCGTCTTCTCAGCTCCGGCACTCCCACGAACAGGTCGCCGACGAGCTCAGTCAGGATTAAGTCCCGATCAACCCTCCTGACAGCGGTTCGATCAGCAAGTCCTCTAGATGAGGCCAGGGTCCGGGACGAGGACGGGTGCCCGGTCTGACCCTTCGATCACTGCTCAGGCAGCGAGAGCGAAGTCGTTGCGATTTGAGTTGGCAACTGTGTTTTCCAGCGGACGTTTACGAGATGACGCTGGCTTCTCGACCCGCTTCTCCTGGGACTAACGTCCCCAGTCGAAACCAATCAGCCCCTCTTGAGTTGTGACCCCAGAGTAACGGTCCACGGCCACGGATCATCCCGGATCATACGCGCGGTTCGCGGAGCGGCCCGGGCGTACCGCTCGCTGATCAGGCGTACGGCGTCGGCCAGGTCGGGTGAGTCCTCGACCTCGAAGTCGCAGTCGAGCACGCCGAGCCAGAAGGCGATGTCCTGTGGGCTCCGGGCGCCGATCTGCACGCGGCAGCGGTCCTCCCCCAGCGGCTCGATGCTGCCCTCGGTCCACGGGCCGATGCGCTGCTCCACGAACGACGCCGGCGCGTGCACCACCACCCGCCCGCTGACCTCCATCTGCACCTGGCGGGTCTTGGCGGCGACGTACGCCGCGACGTCCTCGGCCGGCAGCTCACGAGCCCGGAAGCGGTGGCCCACGCCGCGGGTCTCGCTCATCCGGTCGATCCGGAAGATGCGCCAGTCGTCACGGCCGAGGTCGAAGCCGACCAGGTACCAACGCTGTCCCCAGCTGACCAACCGGTACGGCTCGACCCGCCGCTCGGTCGCCGAGCCGGAGTGGTCGGAGTAGGCGAACCGGACCACCTCACGGTCACGCGAGGCGGCGGCGAGCTCGGCGAGGAGCTTGCCGGCGACGTCGGCGCCACGACGTCGCCCCGCGACCCGGACGGTGTGGGCCTGGAGTGCGTCGACCCTGCCCCGGAGCTGGGTGGGCAGCACCTGCAGGAGCTTGGTGAGCGCCCGGAGCGCGGTCTCCTCCATCCCGTCGACCGCTCCCCCGCTGGCCGTGCCGAGGGCGACCGCGATCGCCACGGCCTCGTCGTCGTCGAGCAGCAGCGGCGGCATCGCCGTACCCGCGGAGAGGCGGTAGCCACCGATCGAGCCACGCGTGGCCAGCACCGGGTAGCCGAGCCGACGCAGCCGGTCGACGTCGTTGCGGACGGTGCGCTGGCTGACCCCCAGGCGCTGGGCCAGCTCGGGACCGGGCCACTCACGCGGCGTCTGCAGCAGCGAGAGCAGCTTCAGCAGCCGCCCGGAGGTCTCGGACACGGCGCCGAGACTAGTGCAGGATCAGGCAAGGAACGTGCCTGATCCTGCGAGATGAGGGAGCATGACGACGTGCGTCTACGTCGCCTCGTCGTGCTGCTGCCGCTCCTGCTGGCCATGGGGGCGACCCCGGCGGTGCCGTCGTCCGCGGCGAGCAGCCGGGTGAACCTGCCCGTGGGCACGGATGCCGACTACCAGCTCGGCGGCGATGCGTCCGTCCCGCCGGGGGTCGGGATCGTGGAGCGCGACCGCACCTCGAGGCCGCTCGCCGGCCACTACAACATCTGCTACGTCAACGGCTTCCAGACCCAGACCGAGGAGCAGGCGTTCTGGAGCAGGCACCCGCGGCTGGTCCTGCGTCGCCACGGGCATCGCGTCGTCGACTCCGCGTGGGGTGAGTGGTTGCTCGACGTACGGACGCCTAAGAAGCGGCTGCGCCTGGCCCGCATCGTCGGCGCCTGGACGCAGGGGTGCAAGGCGAGGGGCTTCGACGCCGTGGAGTACGACAACCTCGACTCGTTCACCCGCAGCCACGGGCTGATCAAGCCACGGCAGGCCGTCCGCTACGCACGACTGCTGGTCGCCCGCGCCCACGCCGCCGGGCTCGCCGCCGGTCAGAAGAACCTCGCCGGGTTCGACGGCCGCCGCGTCGGCTACGACTTCGCGATCGCCGAGGAGTGCGGTCGCTACCGCGAGTGCGGCGACTACACGAAGTTCTACGGCCGACGGGTGATCGTGGTCGAGTACCGCCGCAAGGACTTCGACTGGACCTGCGCCCACTACGGCCCCTCGTTGCCGGTGGAGCTGCGCGACCTCGACCTCACGCCCGCGAGGCGTCCACGACTGGTGCTAGGCGCCTGGACTCCGAGAGGAGAACAGCTCGGTGCCGTTGTGCCAGCAGACGCGCTGCAGCCACGGCTCCCCGAGCGCCGGGTGCCGGTCGGCGACACGGGCCAGGCCCTCCAGCTGCTCGAGGTAGGGATAGGGGATGGTCGGGAAGTCGCTGCCGAACAGCACCCGGTCACCGAGGTCGGCCAGCCGCGGCAGCAGGTCGTCGGGGTACGGCGCCTCCTGGTCGAAGAAGGTGGTGAACACCATCGTGGTGTCGAGGCGGAGGTTCTCGTGGGTCTCGGCCAGCGCGAGGAACTCGGCGTACTCCGGCGCGCCCATGTGCGCGACCACCGCGGTCAGCCGAGGGTGCCGGACCAGCAGCCGGGCAAGGTGGTCCGGCCCGGTCCACTCGTTGCCGACCGGCCCCGAGCCGACGTGGATCACCACCGGTGTGCCGGCGTCCTCGAGCGTCCCGAAGGCCTCGTCCAGCAGCGGGTCGTCGAGTGCGAACTCACCCACCTGCGTGTGCAGCTTGAGCACCGCGACCCCGTCGGTGACCAGCTGGGCGACGTACTCCGCCGCCCCGGGCTCCGGGTAGAAGGTGCCCGACCACAGGCACTCCTCGACCTCGTCGGCAAAGGAGCGCGACCACTCGTTGAGCCAGGTGGCGATGCCCGGACGGTGCGCGTAGGGCAGCGTCGGGAACCGGCGTACGCCGAAGGCGCGGAGCTGCTCGACCCGCTCCTCGTGGCTGCCGCGGTAGCGGATCGGCCACGGGCGCCCGATCTTCGGACCCGCGGCGTCGAACTGCGCCCAGACCTTCTCCTGCAGCCGTGGCGGCAGGAAGTGCACGTGGGCGTCGAACAGGCCGGGGAGGCCGAGGTCCTGCCAGAAGGCGCGGGTCGCCTCGACCGGCTCACTCACACGTCGCCCTTGAGGCGGCGGCCGAGGGCCTGCTCCTTCTCCCGGTTGGCCTGCCGCTCGGCGAGGGCGTGGCGCTTGTCGTAGGTCTTCTTGCCGCGGGCCAGCGCGATCTCGACCTTGGCGCGGCCGTCCTTGAAGTACATCGCCAGCGGCACCAGCGTGAAGCCGCGCTCGTTGACCTTGCTGTCCAGCTTGTCGATCTCGTGGCGGTGCATCAGCAGCTTGCGGACGCGCCGCGGCTCGTGGTTGGTCCAGGTGCCCTCGGTGTACTCCGGGATGTGCACGCCGTGCAGGAAGGCCTCACCGTCGTGGATCTCGGCGAACCCGTCGGACAGCGTCGCCCGCCCGGCGCGCAGGGACTTCACCTCGGTGCCGACCAGCACGAGACCGGCCTCGACGACGTCCTCGACGTGGTAGTCGTAGCGAGCGCGCCGGTTCTGCGCGATCAGCTTGCGACCCTTCTCCTTCGGCACCCCGACAGTTTCGCATCGACGGGCAAGGTGGTTTCGAGAGACCGTTGGTCACATGTACTTCATCGGGTCGACGGGGTTGCCGTCGAGGAGCACGGTGAAGTGCAGGTGGCAGCCCGTGGACCAACCCGTCGTGCCGGCCAGGCCGATGGTCTCGCCGCGGTGGACCTTCGCGCCCGTGCCGACCCTGTACGACGAGAGGTGGTTGTAGACGACCGTCATGTTCTTGCCGTTGACCTGGCCGAGGTCGAGGTAGAGGCGGTTGCCGTAGACGTCGGACCACTGCTTGCTGATCACCGTGCCCGAGCCCGCGGCGCGTTCCGGCGTGCCGCAGGGCGCGTGGAAGTCGGTGCCGTCGTGCAGGCCCCAGTAGTGGTAGATCGGGTGGATCCTCCAGCCGTACGGCGAGGTCACGTAGCCCGGGACCGGCCGGAACAGGAACCCGCCGGAGTCACCCCGGTAGCCACCGTGCTGGCGGGCGGCGCGCTCGATGATCAGGTCCTTGATCCGCTGCTCCTGCTTCTTCAGCGAGTGCAGCTGGCGCAGGTCGGCCTGCCGTGCGCGTGCGGCCGCGGCCTGGGCTGCCCTGGAGCGGCTGACCATGGTGGCGTACTCGGCCTTGGCGGCGGCGGCCGAGCTCTCGAGTGCCTGCTTGTGGACGAGGTTGGCGGCCGCCACCTTGCGTTGCGCCGCGACCGCGGCCGTGGCCTGCGAGACGCGCGCCTCCTGGGTGACGGTGCGAGCGCGCGCCTCCCGGAGCCGCGCGAGGAGGACGGTCTGCTTGTCCATCAGCGAGTCGACGGTGTTGAGCTGGCTGGTCGCCGAGGCCGGGTCCTGGGAGTTCAGGATGACCACCAGTCCCATCAGCGCAGGGTCGCCGTTGGCGTAGTTGCTGGCCGCCAGCTCGCCGATGGCGGCGCGCTGGTCCGCCACTGCCTGCCGGGCCTTGGCGAGGTCCACCTTCGCCTGTGCGAGCTGGGACTCCGCCTGCTGGAGCCGGGCCTGCATCTGGACGTCCAGCCGTTGCGCCGCGACCAGCGCGGTCTGCGCCGTACCCAGCTTGCGCTGGGCGACGACGAGAGCGGCGCGGGCGCTGCGCACGCGCGCCGCGGCGACCCTGAGCGAGGCGCTCGACTCCTCGAGATCCCCCTGCGCGCTGCGGACTGCTCGGTGCACTGCGTGCTGGCGGTGGTGCAGCTTGTCGTCGGCCGAGGCCATCGACGAGAGCGCCGGGATGCTGGCCAGCAGGACGGCAGCGGACGCCACGGCTGCACTCGAGCGTGCGTGGGGGAAGCGGACCACGGGGAAGCCGTTCATCTTGGGGAAGAAGTGAACGGCCCGACCGTAACCCTGCGCCCTCAGACTTTGAGGTATTTGCGGGTCATCACGAGTGTCGGGATCAACGTCAGCAGCACGCCGAGCACTGCGATGCCGCCGATCGCCACCACCGCGTCGTTCCAGTCGACCCACTCGACGATGTTGGAGCTCGGTCGCAACCGCCCGTAGATCACGAAGTAGGTGAACGCGACGATCGCCCCGGCACTGATCGCGATGCCGACCACGGCGGCCACGAGCGTCTCCATCAGGAACGGCAAGGAGATGTAGAGGTTGGAGGCGCCGACCAGTCGCATGATCGCGATCTCCTTGCGGCGCGCGAAGGCCGCCATCCGGATCGTGTTGCCGACCTGCAGGATCGCCGCGACCAGCAGGAACGCCGCCACCGCGATCGCCCCCCACTTGAGCACCGTGAGCCAGAAGTAGATCGGCTTGAGCACCTGGCGCAGGTCACGCACGGCCGTCACACCCGGCATCGCGGAGAGCGCAGCCTCCACCCCCTGGAACTGGTTGGGGTTCTTCAGCCTGAGCCAGTACGACTCCTGCATGTCGTTGGCGGTGACCGTGGAGTAGATGGCCTGCTCGGACTTGTCCTTGCCGATGTAGACCTTCTTCCAGGTGTCGAAGGCCTGCTGCTTGCTCTGGTGGTAGTACGACGCGACCTCGGGGTTGCGCTGGATCTCGCTCCTGATCTGGTTCTTCTGCGCAGCCGTGACCTCACCACCGGTGCAGTTGGGGGTGCGGCTGTTCTGGTTGCACATGAAGACGGTGATCTGCAGCTTGCCGCCCCAGAACTTCTCGGCCTTGTCGGCCTGCGAGTTCAGCAGGATGCCCATCCCGACCAGGGTCAGCGAGACCACGATCGTCACGATGAGGGCGATCGACATGGACACGTTGCGCCGCAGACCGGTGGTGGTCTCGGAGAAGACGTAGCGCAGCTGCATGGGGAAGGGCCTTCTTCAGTTCTGGTAGCCGTAGCCGCCACGGGCCTGGTCGCGTACGACGCGGCCGGTGTCGAGCTCGATGACGCGCTTGCGCATCTGGTCGACGATGCCCGCGTCGTGGGTCGCCATCACGATGGTGGTGCCGGTGCGGTTGATCCGGTCGAGCAGCTTCATGATCCCCACGCTGGTGTTGGGGTCGAGGTTGCCGGTGGGCTCGTCGGCGATCAGGATCTTCGGCCGGTTGACGAAGGCCCGCGCGATCGCCACCCGCTGCTGCTCTCCGCCCGAGAGCTCGTCGGGCATCCGGCGACCCTTCCCGTCGAGGCCGACCAGCTCGAGCGTCTCCGGCACGACGCGGTTGATGTGGGAGCGCGGCTTGCCGATGACCTGGAGGGCGAAGGCGACGTTCTCGGAGACCGTCTTGTTCGACAGCAGCCGGAAGTCCTGGAAGACGGTGCCGATCTGGCGGCGCAGCGCCGGCACCTTCCAGCTGCGGAGCCGGTTCACCTCCTTGTCGGCGACGAAGACCCGCCCCTTGGTGGGTCGCGTCTCGCGCAGCACCAGGCGCAGGAAGGTCGACTTGCCGGAGCCGGACTCCCCCACCAGGAAGACGAACTCGCCCGCGTCGATGTCGGCAGTGACGTCGCTGAGGGCAGGCTTGGTGTGTCCGGCGTACGTCGAGGAGACGTTCTCGAATCGGATCACTGAATCGACTTTAGGCGCCGTTCCCAGTCGCGGATCGGCGCGGCACGCGGGAAGAGTGACCGTTTTGTTGCCCGCTGCTGACCGCGATTCCCTGGCAGGTCGCTGAAGGATCCCGCTAGTGTCCCCGAGCCGGCGTCGGCGACGGCACGCAGCCAGAGAGGTCGCGCATGAACAAGCAGCGCTGGGCCGTGGTCGCCGCCGGAGCACTCGTCGCAGCAGGCAGCCTGGCGCTGGCGCCGGCAGCGTCGACGTCGGCGGCGCCGCAGCACTTCAAGCGCACTGACGACCCGCGACTGGGCAACGGTCTCGGACGCCTGGTCCAGCAGTCGCGGACCCCCGGGGTGCAGAAGAAGAGCGGGCCGCGCAGCGACCAGTCGAAGCTGGCCATCACCGACGACCAGGGCCGCATCATGGTCGACCTGACTCCCCAGGCGGGCGTCGACCGTGCCGCATTCCGCGCGAGCGCCGAGGCGCTCGGCCTGAAGGTGACGGCGGTCGACGCCGACCACGGCACGCTCGAGGGTTACGTCGCCCCTGGGCTCGGTCAAGCAGCTCGCGTCGCTCAAGGGCACCGGCACCATCGCGCAGGCGGTGCGCCGCCGGACCATGGCCGGCGCGGCGACGAGCCAGGGCGTCGCGCTCGAGCGTGCCGACAAGGTGCAGCAGGCAGGGCATCAACGGCAAGGGCATCACCATCGGCGTGGTCTCCGACTCCTACGACGTCGCGGCGTACGACCGTCCTCGGCGACCCGCTGAAGGATCCACGCGAAGCAGGACATCAAGTCCGGTGACCTGCCCGGCACGGGCAACAAGGCCTACCCGCAGCCGGTGGTCGTGCGTCGAGGACGGGTCAGACCCCGACTACGACACCGACGAGGGCCGGGCGATGCTGCAGATCGTCCACGACGTCGCGCCCGCCGCGAAGCTGTGCTTCGCCACCGCCGTACAACGGCCAGGTCGGGTTCGCCGACAACATCCGCGCACTGGCCTCCAAGACCGGGCCGTGCAAGGCCGACATCATCGTCGACGACATCGTCTACGACGACGAGCCGTTCTTCAGCGACGGCGTGGTCGGCGACGCGGTGGACGACGTGACCGCGCAGGGTGTGCAGTACTTCACCGCGGCCGGCAACCAGGGCATCCAGCAGACGTGGGACTCCCCGGTCCGGCTGGTTCCGGCGGCGCAGGGGCTCAAGGGCACCAACCTCGACTTCTCCGACGTCGACCCCAGCCTCTACAACGGCGGCCTCCAGGACATGAACCCCGGCGCCGGCACCGACGTGGCGCAGGACCTGCTCGTCGGCGCCGGCAGGTTCTGTGGACGTCCAGTGGGACGATCCCTTCGACCTCGACGGCAGCAAGCTCGGACCCTCGATCTACTCCGCCAACGCGACGCTGACCGACAAGGCGCCCGAGAAGACGTTCAAGGTCACCGCACAGCAATCGATGGTGGGCAAGAAGGTCCAGGTGACCGCCGACGCCGTCCCCTCGGGTGACCTGGACCTCGAGTTCACGGTGACCGACCCCGACGGCAACGACATCGCAGACGTCGACGACACCACCTCCCCCGAGACCCTCGGGGCGACGATCAAGAAGGCCGGCACCTACACCGTCACCGTGGACGCCTTCGGCGACACCGGGCCCATCACGCTCGATGTGAGCCCCATCGTCACGCCGTCGAAGGTCACCACGGACTTCAACCTGCTCTTCTTCGACGAGGACGGACAGTTCATCGGCTCGGCCGCCGAGGAGAACCCGCTCACCGGCCGCCCCGACGAGCTCTACGACCTCGAGGGCCCCGGGAAGGTGCAGATGGTGATCTCCCGCGCGGGCACCGGCCCGGTGGGCGCCACCAGGCTGCGCAACATCATGTTCGACGACATCTACAACGGCGAGTACGACGACCCGCTGGCCCCGGGGATCAGCGGCCACGCGCTGGCCAAGGGCGCGAACGCCGTCGCGGCGTACGACCCGTTCAAGCCGTACCTCCCGGAGTGCTACACCTCGGCCGGTGGCTCGATGCTGGTCAAGTTCGACTCCTCGGGCAACCGGTACTCCCAGCCGCAGTACCGCTCCAAGCCGGAGGTCGCCGGGACCGACCGCGGCAACACGACGTTCTTCGTCGCTCGACGACCTGCGCGACCCGGACACGCCAGCCGAACTTCGGCGGCACCAGCGCCGCGGCGCCGCACGTCGCAGCGATCGCGGGCCTGGTCGCTGCAGAAGGCGGGCGGGAAGCGCTCGTTGACGCCTGCGGCCATGCGGACCCGGCTCGAGCAGTCGACGTTCGCCCACGACCTGGATCCGTTCCGCTCGCAGGGCACCGTCCGGCGGGCTGACCGCTGAGCGCGCACGGCGCCCAGGGTGAGGAGACCCGGCCCAACCCGGGCGCACTGGCCGACCCGAACTTCTTCCAGCTCCGCTACACCGGGAGCAGCAAGGTCACCTCGGTGACGCTCTACGCCGACACGGCGAGCCCGACGTCGCTGGCCGGCATGGTCTTCGACAAGCGGAAGTTCACCGGCGAGCGCCGTTCCGTGGACCAGGGCTTCCCGTTCACCGTCGGCTCCACCACGGGCGGCCTGAGCAAGGGCGCGGTCTCGGCGTCCTTCGCGGGCACCGGCGCGGGCGACTCCACCACCGGCCAGTACACGCGTATGAAGCTCAGCTTCGGCGGGAGTGGGCTGAAGCTCCGGCCAGGGGCTCGGCTTCGGCATCGACCGCGACCTGGCGGTCTCCGGCTTCGGCGGCGCCAACGAGGGCAACGGCGCCGACGAGCTCGGTGGGGCCACGCTCCTGCCGAGCGGTCAGGTCAAGGCCAACGGGATGAAGTTCGTGGCCACCCTGGCCAACGGGCAGTCGGTCACCGGCTACCTGACCAGCAAGATCGGCAGCCGGCTTCTCCCCCGTCGACGGCTACGGGCTGGTCAATGCGGAGAAGGCGGTCCTGGGTCACTAGTCGTTGGTCGCTAGCCTCGCCAGATGGCCAGCACCACCCAGATCCGCCTTGCCCGTCGCCCCGAGGGTGAGCCCGACGACGACACCTGGTCCTTCGTCACCGAGGAGCTGCCACCGCTCGAGGACGGCCAGCTGCTGCTGCGCGTGGTGTACCTCTCCCTCGACCCCTACATGCGCGGCCGGCTGAGCACGGCGAAGTCCTACGCCGCCCCGGTCGAGGTCGGCGACGTCATGGTCGGCGGGACGGTGTGCGTCGTCGAGGAGAGCCGGAACCCGTCGTACGACGTGGGCGAGGTGGTGCTGTCGTACTCCGGATGGCAGACGCGGGTGGTCAGCGACGGCACCGGGTTGCGCAAGCTCGACCCGTCGTCGGCGCCGATCTCGACGGCGCTGGGGTGCTGGGCATGCCCGGCTTCACGGCGTACGCCGGCCTCCTCGAGATCGGGCGGCCGCAACCGGGCGAGACGGTCGTGGTCGCGGCCGGCACCGGCCCGGTCGGCTCCGCGGTCGGGCAGATCGCCAAGCTCAAGGGTGCGCGGGCGGTCGGGATCGCAGGAGGCGAGGTCAAGCGGCAGGCGTTGCTGGAGGAGTTCGGCTTCGACGCCGCCCTGGACCACCGCTCCCCCACCTTCGCCGACGACCTCGCCGCGGCCGTGCCCGACGGGGTCGACGTCTACTTCGAGAACGTCGGCGGCCCGGTGGCGCGCGAGGTGCTGCGGCACGTGAACCTCTACGCCCGGATGCCGGTGTGCGGCCTGGTCGCGGACTACAACGCCTCGTCGGCGCCGCAGGGGATCGACCGGCTCCCCGGGTTCATGCGGCTGGTGCTGACCAAGAGCCTGCTCGTGCGCGGTTTCATCCAGGGAGAGTTCACCCGCAGCCACGGTCGTGACTTCGTCCGTGACATGACGGCCTGGGTCGCTGACGGCTCGGTCCGCTACCGCGAGGACGTCGTCGAGGGGCTCGACGCCGCGCCGGAGGCCTTCCGCGGGCTGCTCACCGGTCGCAACTTCGGCAAGCTGCTCGTCCGGGTCTCCGAGGATCCGGGTCTCGACTGAGCTCGACCGGCGGGTGGTGCGGCGCCCGGCAATGGGTACCGGTTACTTCGTCACACCAGATCGAAGGAGGCGCCATGCCGAAGGCCTGGAGCGCGAAGCGTGAGCGGCAGTACGAGCACATCAAGGAGGGCCTGGAGGACCAGGGCCGCAGCGAGGACACCGCCGAGGAGATCGCGGCGCGCACGGTGAACAAGGAGCGCGCGAGGTCCGGCGAGGCCAAGGAGGCCAGCAAGACCTCCACCGACGACATCTCGTCTGGCCGGCGCGGCGGGCTCCGCTCGCACAGCGGCTCCGGTGGCCGGACGAAGGCGCAGCTGTACGAGGAGGCGAAGAAGAAGAACGTCGAGGGCCGCTCGTCGATGAGCAAGGCCGAGCTGGAGAAGGCTGTCGGTGGTCGTTCCTAGCGTGGTCCCATGAGCGAGCCGACGACCGAGCAACGCACCTACCCCGCAGGGGTCACCTGCTGGATCGACCTCGAGGTCGACGACCTCGATGCCGCGCAGCACTTCTACGGCGGTCTCTTCGACTGGACCTTCACGACGGCGACACCGCCCGGCGTCCCGCCGTACCTGATCGCCCAGCTCGACGGGGAGGATGCCGCCGGCCTCGGCGGTCCGCCGCCGCAGCGCGATCGCGCGCTGAACCGCTGGAGCACCTACGTCGCCGTCGACGACCTCGAGGCGAGCCTCGCCGAGGTCGAGGGCGCGGGCGGGCGCGTGGTCGACCCGGTCGAGCAGGCCGGAGAGGGCGGCTGGAACGCCACGGTCGCCGATCCGGCGGGCAACGAGCTGCGCCTGTGGAAGGCGAAGCGGCGACTCGGCGCGCAGGTGAGCAACCTGCCGGGCGCGTGGAACTTCAGCGACCTGCACACCGACGACCCCGAGGGCGCGAAGAGGTTCTACGGCTCGGTCTTCGGCTGGGTCTTCGTCGACCTCGGCCCCTCCACGATGATCCAGGTGCCCGGGTACGGCGACCACCTGGCCGCCACCGTGGACCCCGGGATCCACGAGCGCCAGGCCTCGGCGCCACCGGGGTTCGCCGACGTGATCGGCGGGCTGGCACCGGCCGGCGAGCTCGGCCCGCACTGGCACGTCACCTTCACGGTGGCAGACCGTGACGAGGCCGCGTCGACCGCGGAGTCGCTCGGCGCGACGGTGCTCGGGCGTACGGAGGACGACTGGACCCGCAAGGCGGTGATCCGCGACCCGCAGGGCGCAGTGTTCACGGCCAGCCAGTTCACCCCGCCCGACAGCTTCTAGGCGGCAGAGGCTAGTTCGCTGTCGCGGTCTCCGCGCCGACGCGCCAGCGGATGCCGGCCTCGAGGAAGCCGTCGATCTCGCCGTCGAAGACCGCCTGCGGGTTGCCCACCTCGTAGTCGGTGCGGAGGTCCTTGACCATCTGGTACGGGTTGAGCACGTAGTTGCGCATCTGGTCGCCCCAGCTGGCCTGCACGTCGCCGCGCAGCGCGTCGAGCTCGGCGCGCTCCTCGGCCTTCTTCAGCGCCAGCAGCTTGGCCTTGAGGATGACCATGGCCGAGGCCTTGTTCTGCAGCTGCGACTTCTCGTTCTGGCACGACACGACGGTGCCGGTGGGGATGTGGGTCAGGCGCACGGCGGAGTCGGTGGTGTTCACGCTCTGCCCGCCAGGTCCGCTGGAGCGGTAGACGTCGACGCGGATCTCCTCGTCGGGGATGTCGATCTCGTCGGTCTGCTCGAGCACCGGCACCACCTCGACGGCGGCGAAGCTGGTCTGCCGTCGGCCCTGGTTGTCGAACGGGCTGATCCGCACCAGACGGTGGGTGCCCGCCTCGACGCTGAGCGTCCCGTAGGCGTAGGGCGCGTGGATCGCGAAGGTGGCGCTCTTCAGGCCCGCCTCCTCGGCGTAGGAGGTGTCGAAGACCTCGACGGGGTACTTGTTGCGCTCGGCCCAGCGGGTGTACATCCGCATCAGCATCTCGGTGAAGTCAGCCGCGTCGACGCCACCGGCACCGGAACGGACGCTGATGATCGCCTCGCGGGCGTCGTACTCCCCGGACAGCAGCGTGCGCACCTCGAGCTGCTCCACCGACTGGAGCAGCTTCTTGAGCTCGGCCTCGGTCTCGGCCGCCGCCTCGGCGTCGTCCTCCTCGGCGGCCAGCTCGACCATCACCCCGAGGTCCTCGAGCCGGCTCTCCAGCTCGGTGAACCGCTCGAGGTCGTGCTGCAGCACCGAGAGCCGGCCGGTGACGCGCTGCGCGTTGGCCTGGTCGTCCCACAGGTCAGGCGCCGAGACCTGCTCGCCCAGGTCAGCGATCTCCTTGCGCATGCCATCGAGGTCCAGGACGGACCCGATGGTCTTCATGGTCGCCTGGAGCTGCTTGATCTCGGAGTCGAAGTCGGTGGCCGCCACAAGGGCTCAGCGTACGTGCGCGGGCGGTCGGGCACGAACCCACCGCATCGGTGGCGGCGTCAGTCGGAGACCTCGATGACCGAGGCGGCGGTGCCGCTGACCTGGACACCAGTGCCCACACCCGGCACGCGGAGCGGCAGGTCAGTGGGCGCCACCATCCGCACGACGACCGTGTCGGCGGTGGTGGTGACGCGTAGTCGAGTCCGGGGAAGCGGCGCCTCACGCCGCTGGACTCGACGTACTGCGCCACGTAGCGCCGCGCCGCCACCGGGTCGATCTCGGCGTGCTTGCCCAGGCCGTGGGTGTAGACCTGCTCGCCCTGGAGGCCGTCGGTGGCCGCCAGCGCTGCGGCATCGGCGGCCGAGTCGAGGCCCTGGCGCCGCAGGAAGGCAGCGGAGGCGTCCACCACGACACCGACCAGCAGCGCCACCACGACCGTGAAACCGATGATCAGCGGCGTCACCGAGCCGCCTTCGCCGGTCGAGCGCAGTCGAGACCTCACGGCCGCGCCTCGCGGAAGGTGCCGTACGGCGCCTGGTGCTCGGCCTCGACGCTGATGGCCGGCGCGTTCGAGCCCAGGACGGCGGGGATCAGCGGCAGTGCGACCGACGAGCTCACCTCGGCGCGCACGACCGAGCCGGGCGTCAGGCACTGCCGGGGGTCAGGCCGGCAGGTGATCGTGACGTCGGGGACGTCGTCCAGGCGCTGGTCGGCGTAGGCCAGGCGCACCGCCTCCCGCGCTCGTGCGTAACCGGACGCCTGGTCAGGAGCGGTGACGAATGCGCGCCCGGCGGAACGAGCCGCCGCCGATGCGGCGTACGCAGCTCGCTGGGCGTCGAAGGCGGCCAGGACGACGTAGAGCAGCGGCACCAGCAGGAGGATCGCGAGCCAGACGAACTCGACGATCGCCGTCCCGTCGTCGCTCCGCTGCGGCAGCCGGGTCACGGCGCCGTCTCCGCCACCGCGTGTCCGGTCACGGTCAGGTCGACGGCTGGTCCCCACAGGCCCAGCGGCGGTACGTCGGCCCGCACGGTGACGACCACGGTCGGCACCCCACCGACCGACGCGCGCGTTGCGCCGATGTCGCCGGCGAAACGGTCCGCGAGAGCGCCGTCGATCTGCTGGCGGGTACGAGCGGCACCGTCGGCAGGGGTCCGGTCGATCGTTGCGCCGTAGCGAGCTCCTTCGGTGGCGGCGGCCGCAAGCGTGTTGCGGACGTGCAGCACCAGCCCGACCTGGATCAGGCCGAGCACCAGCGGCACGAGCACCAGGCTGACCAGCACGAAGTCGACAACCGCCGCCCCGCGCTCGTCGCGGCGGAGGCGCTCAGCCGCTGACGGAGGCAAGCGCGGCACGCAGCATCGCCCCGAGCTGCGACCCGGCGATCGCCCACAGACCGGCGACCAGGCCGGCGGTCATCACCGTGATCAGCACCCAACCGGGAACGTCACCACGTTCGTCTCGTCGCCAGCGTCGGATGACGTTGCGCATCTCTACCTCTTCTCCTCGACGTTTCAGGGGACGTTTCAGGGGACGTTTCAGGGCCTGATTCAGGGCACGACCAACCGCAGGCCGACGAGGCCCGGCCAGAACGCGAAGACCACGACCACCGGCAGCACCAGGAAGACGACGGGCACCATCATCAGGACCTCGCGACGCGCCCCGGACTCGATCAGGGCCCGTCTGCTCGCCTCCCGCACGTCGCCTGCCTGGGCGTGCAACACCTCGGCCAGTGGCGTCCCGCGCTCGATGGCGATCGCGATCCCCTCGGCGAACCGCGAGACGACCGGAAGGCCCGTCCGAGCCGCGAGCTCGTCGAACGCACGCGCGATCGGGGTGCCGGTGCGCACCTGCGCCAGCACCCGGGCGAGCTCGGCCGAGAGCTCGCCACGCGTGCGCCGTACGACGCGGTCGAGCGCGGCCACCGGCCCCTCCCCTGCGGCCACCGCGAGGGCGAGCAGCTCGGCCACGGTCGGGAACTCCTGGAGGATCAGTCGCTCGCGCTGGGCGACCTGGGCGGTCAACCGGTTCTCGCGCAGCAGGACGCCCACGGCGAAGGCGATCAGGCAGAAGATCAGCAGCGGGACCGCGCGCTCCGGCGATGCCGCGGCGAGGAGCGCGGACGGGACGGCGACCACCGTGAACGCGACCAGTCCCCAGATCACCTGCTCGACGCGGAACCGCGACACGTCCGGTTCCATGCCGACGCGCACCTGTCGCCTGCGCACCGAGCCGGCGCCACCGAGCACACGCTCGACCGCCTGGCCGGCGCCCTGCAGCAGTGGTCCGAACACGCCCATGAAGACGTTGCCGGAGCCGCCGGGAGGGGCTGGCAGAGCCGGAGGGCGCGGAAGGTCGCGGACGTACGGGAGCACCCGCACCTCCAACGGCGTCCGCCGCGCGTCGAGCACGGCTACGACGCCGAGCCAGACACCGGCGCCGAGCACCGCGCCGAGCAACCCGCCGACGAAGACGCTCATCCCAGGATCCGCCGTTCGGTCGGCAACCGGCCGATCCGCACCATCAGCCGGTACGCGACGGCGCACGCGGCGGCACCGCCCAGCAGGATCACGACGCCTGCCCCGGTGGCGTAGCGGTGGATCACCTCGGGCTGGAAGCAGAGCAGCAGCAGGACCAGCCACGGCGCCGCAACGGCCAGCCGCGCGCCGTTCACCGTCCACGCCTGACGCGACTCCAGCTCCGAACGGGTACGTGCGTCGTCGCGCAGGAATCCCGAGAGGCTGCGCAGCAGCCGACCGAGGTCTCCGCCACCGACCTCGCGGGCAACCCGAAGGCTCTCCACGACACGGTCCCCCACTGGGTCGGACAGCCGCTCCTTGAGCCTGTCGAGGCAGTCGGAGAACCGTCCGCTGACCTGGTAGTCCAGGGCGAATGCCCGGAACGCCGGCCGCAACGTGTCCGGGCCGCGCTCGCCCAGGGCCGTGAGCGCCTCGGGCATCGACATTCCGGCACGTACGGCGGAGGCGAGGTTGTCGACCGCTTCCGGCCACACCTCTGCCAGCTCGCGCGTCCGGCGGCGGGCCCGGCTCTTGAGCACTGTGATCGGCAGGTAACCGCCGATCACGCCGAACACCAGCGCCACCGGAAGCGTGCGCGAGGCGACCAGGACGAGCAGCGCCACCGTGAGTCCCGAGACGACACACACGGTCACGAAGGCGCCAGGTCGCAGGTCTCCGAGTCCGGCCTCTCGCGCGAGTGGGCGGAGCCACGGCTCGCGTGGTCGTCTCGGTGCGGCCGCCCAGGTCGAGGACCAGACGAGGAGCAGGCCCAGTCCGAGCAGCAACCCCACGACCGGTCCCATCAGTCGGCCTCGCGCAGCAGCCGGTGCACGTCGATCCCGACCCGCTCGAAGGACTCGAGCCGGGTCGGTAGGCCGCCGGTGTGGACGAGGTCCCCGCCCTGACGGATGAAGACGGGTTCGGTCTCGACGATGTCGTGCTCGACCCTGCCCGGGACAGCGACGATCTCGTTGACCCGTCGTACGCCGGGGTGGTCGAGGCCGAGGTGGACGACCAGGTCGATCGAGCTCGCCACGGTGGGGACCACGAAGCGGGCAGAGATGTTCTCCCCGGCCAGGAGCGGCAGCGTGCACAGCTTGACCAACGCCTCGCGGCCGCTGTTGGCGTGCAGGGTCGCCATCCCGGGCAACCCGGCGTTCAGGGCGAGCAGCAGGTCGAGGCACTCGGCGCCACGGACCTCGCCGACGATGACCCTGGTCGGCCTCATCCGCAGGGACTCCCGGACGAGGTCGCGGAGCGAGACCACGCCGGTGCCCTCGAGACCGGCCTGGCGGGTCTGCAGTGCGACCCAGTCCGGATGACTGAATCTGAGCTCGAAGACCTCCTCGGCCGAGATGATCCGGTCACCGCCCGGGACCGCGGCGGCGAGGCAGTTCAGGAACGTGGTCTTGCCGGCCTGAGTGCCTCCGGCGACCAGGATGTTCTGGCCGGCGAGCACGGCCGCCTCGAGGAACTTCGCGGCGCCGATCGGCAACGAGCCGAGCCGGACGAGGTCGGTCGAGCCGGGCTGCCTTGAGGACGAACTTTCGGATGTTGACGGCCGCGAAGTCGCGGCTGATCCCTTCGAGCACCACGTGCAGGCGATGACCGGCCGGGAGCATCGCGTCGACGAACGGCTGGGAGAGGTCGATCCGGCGGCCGCTGGACTTCAGCATCCGCTCCACCAGCTCCTGGACCTGTGCCGCCGTGAGGATCACGTTGGTCAGCTCGTGACGACCCTGCCGAGCGACGAAGACCCGGCTGGGATCGTTTATCCAGATCTCCTCCACCTCCGGGTCGTCGAGGAGGTGCTGGAGCGGACCGAACCCGGCCACGCGCGCGACGAGCTCGCCGACCACGCCCTGCGGGTCCACGACGGGAGTGACGACGCCGGTCAGGCTGCGCTCGTCGTGGGCGCGGACCACCTGCTCGGCGATCCGCCGTACGCGCGCGGTCTCCAGCTGCGGGTCGACGCCTTCGCGACGTACGACGGCTGCGCACCTGCTCGTCGAGATCCCCGACAAGGTCGACCGACGGCGTGCCCGACACATGCACCGACATGGGGCAGTGGTACCCCTGGAATTCGCGCCAGGAAACCAGCACGGGTCACCCTGTGGACAAAGTCGCCACACCCGCCCCAGACGTGCACAACAGGCGCGCTGGCATACGGTTGGACCGTCGACGGGAGACGCGGATGAGCATCTGGGCAGCCTTGCCGTGGGGCCTCGGCTCGTCCGCTTCGCTCTACCTCGGGCAGCTGCTGGCCGGCCCGATGGAGAAGTCTCGCAAGGCCGTCGGACTGATGATGGGCTTCGGCGCCGGCACCATGCTCAGCGCCGTCGGCTACGAGCTGATCCCCGAGTCCAGCCTGGAGCACGGGCTGGCCGTCGGCATCGCGTTCCTCGTCGGGGCGCTGGCCTACTACGTCGGCGACCGGATCGTCGAGCGCGGTGGCGGCGGGAAACGGTCCGCGATCGCCGGAGCGAAGGACGGTGGTTCGGGGGCAGCGATGTTCCTCGGGGCGCTCCTCGACGGCATCCCCGAGGCGTTCATCCTCGGCATCACCCTCGCCCTGGGGGGATCGATCAGCCTGGCGTTCGTGGCCGCGATCTTCGTCTCGAACATCCCCCAGGGCCTCGCCGGCACGACCAGCCTGCGCGACGCGGGCAGTTCGGTCAGCAAGATCACCGTCATGTGGGGCGCGCTGACCGTGACCTGCGGGATCGCGGCCATGGTCGGCTTCGTCCTGGCCGACCACCTCTCCGGTGTAGGCCTGAAGGC
Source organism: uncultured Actinomycetota bacterium (assembly GCA_963839835.1). Taxonomy (GTDB): domain Bacteria; phylum Actinomycetota; class Actinomycetes; order Propionibacteriales; family Nocardioidaceae; genus Marmoricola. The sequence goes on along the minus strand of CAWIWO010000003.1, from coordinate 129,524 downwards.
CGAGGCGTTCGCCGGCGGAGCCGTGCTGACGATGCTCGCCGACTCGATGATGCCCGAGGCGTTCCAGCACGGCGGCAGGGCCGTCGGCCTGCTGACCGTGCTCGGCTTCCTCGTCGCCGGGGCGCTCGCTGTCGCCCAGTAGGCGACCTACAGCAGCTTGAGCACCTCTGCCGAGGAGCGCTCGCCGGCGCGGACGGCGCCGTCCATGTAGCCGGTCCAGTACGTCGAGGTCTCGGTGCCGGCCCAGTGCACGCGACCGTGCGGGACGCGGATCTGGTCGCCCCACGTGGTCAGGGTGCCGGGGGCGAGGATGGCGACGGGGGCTCCCCTGGTCCACTGCTCCTTGGTCCAGTCGTGCTCGACGTACTCGATCGGCTTGAGCGCCTGGTCGCCGAACATCTCGGCGAAGCCCTTCAGCACGGCTGCGCGACGAGCGGCCAGCGTCTGCAGGCCGTACTGCTTCCAGGTCGACCCGCCGACGAAGGCCAGCAGGACACCCGGCGAGCCGTTGGCGGGGGTGTTGTCGAAGGCCGCCCGTACGGCGCCGTGGTCGCTGATCCCGAACCCGTTGAGGCCGGCGTCGCGCCAGAACGGCTTGGAGTAGACGGCGTCGCACTTCATCAGGTCGCCCATGTTCATGTGGTCGAACAGCGCCTTGTGGCGGGCGGGGAGCGCCGGGGAGAAGGTGATCGCGCGGGCCAGCTCCGGTGGTACGGCGACGATGACCCGCTTGGCCTTCACGTTGCCGCGCGCGGTGTGGACGACCGCACCGGTGCTGGTCTGGTCGATCTTCGACACCGCGGCGTTCAGCGCGACCCGGGAGCCGAGCTGGGCGGCCATCCGCAACGGGACCAGCTGCGAGCCGCCGACGAAGCGCCGCTCCTGGGCGCCGTCCTTGGTGTCGCTGTTGCGCTCGAAGGTGCCCTTGTTGGTCTCGTTGCCCGAGCAGGCGGTGTAGAAGATCACGAACAGCAGGGAGAGCTGGTCGGGGTCGGCGCCGAAGCCGGGCTGGGTCCAGCACTTGATCAGGGTGTCGATGCCGTCCTTGTTCACCGCGGTGGCGCGGATGTACTGCCCGAGCGTCTGGGAGTCCCACTCCTTGGCGCGCGGGTGGTTCCAGGGCGCGTTCACGTCGATCTCCGAGGCCCACTGGTCGAGCTGGTACTGCAGGATCGCGGCGTCGGGAAGGATCGTCGGGTCGGGCGGCACCGTGCCGTCGTACTCCTGGCGGCCGAGTAGGCCCGAGGAGTTGTAGACGCTCTTGCCGGTGTTGTACTCCAGGAACGTCGGGACCTTCAGCTCCGCGGCGAGCGCGGCGATGTGGTCCTGGGTCGGCCCGATGAAGGCGCCGCCCGACTCGATGGTCGCGCCGGACTTCAGCTTGTGGTTGAGCACCCGGCCGCCGACCCGGTCACGGGCCTCGACGACCAGCACCGAGCGGCCGCTGCGGGCGACCTGCCGCGCCGCGACGAGGCCGGAGATCCCGCCCCCGACCACGACGACGTCGACGCTGGAGGGCAGCGACCCCTGCAGGGTGGCGGCCTCGGCGGCACCGTCGGTCAGCCCCACGGTGAGGGCACCGACTCCGGTCGCCGCTGCGGCGCCGAGCAGGGTGCGTCGGGTGAGTGCGCCGACGGGTGAAGGGGTGTCGAGGGTCATCTGCCGTCCTTCCGGTTGCACCCCCAACGAGCGAGTGCCTCTGGGGCAACGGGCCGCCGTACTGTGTGACCGATTCCTCGCGTACTGCGCGAAGTAACGCGCGCAATCCGTGGGTTTCACCGGCCGGCCGGTGAAACCGACAGGTTTCGGATCGGGACAAGACGGGCAGTACCTAGGTGGATGGTCCGCCGTGTCTCGGGAGCGGCGGACGTTCCATTTCACGCCCGAGCGGGTCGAGCTCGCGAACCTGCAGCTACAGCAGGTCGGAACAGAGATGTGCTTCCAGGCTCGCTACTAAGCAGCCCGGTCGGCCGCCAGGTCGCCGTCGTCCTGCACCCGCTCGAGGACCTCCTCGAAGCGCAGGTGCTCCAGGGCGAGCGGGTCCTCGGCGCCCGTCCTCGATCTCCTCCCAGGTGCGCGGGGCGGCGACCGTGGGGAGCTCGCGGCCGCGCAGGGAGTACGGCGAGATGGTGGTCTTCGCGCCGACGTTCTGCGACCAGTCGAGGAACACCTTGCCGCCACGCCTGGCCTTGGTCATCTGGGAGACCACCAGCGACTTGTGCGAGGACTCGAGCTCCTCGGCGATCTGCTTGGCGTAGTCGCGCACCTCGTCGCTCGTTCGTCGCTTCCTGCGTCGAGCTTGGCGTAGAGGTGGATCCCCTTCGAGCCGCTCGTGACCGGCACCGCGTCGAGCCCGTCGTCGGCCAGCCGCTCGCGCACGAGCAGCGCCACCTGCGAGCACTCCATCAGGCCGGCCGGGTCCCCGGGGTCGAGGTCGACCACGAGCCGGTTCGGGTTGCGGGTGCGTCCTCGGCTGGTCACCGTCCACTGGTGCACGTGCAGCTCGAGGGCTGCGAGGTTGACCGCCCAGGTGAGCGTGGCGAGGTCGTCGATGATCGGGAAGGTCAGCTCCCCCGCCTCGCCGGACTCGGTCCGGCTGCCCGTGGTCGGGACGGTGGCCGTCCGGACCCACTTCGGCGTGCCGGAGGGAGCGTTCTTCTCGAAGAACGACTTGTCCCCGGTGCCGTGGGGCCAGCGGATCCGGGTGACGGCGCGGTCGTGCAGGTGCGGCAGCATCACGTTCGCCACCTGGGCGTAGTAGTTGAGCACCTCGGCCTTGGTGGTGCCGGTGCGCGGGTACATCACCTTCTCGAGGTTCACCAGGGTGATCCGGTGCCCCTCGACCTCGACCGGCGTCTCGGTGCGCTCCTTGCCCGCCGGCACGCTCAGCGCCCGATCGCGATGACCGGGACCCGCGCGGGGTCGAGCCGCGCCATCGCCGTACGCAGGAACCACCGCGGCGCCGAGACGCAGCCGGCGGTGGCGCCGCGGCCGTTGACGTGGAAGAAGATGCCGGCGCCGCGGTGGCGGACCTGCTCGAGGTTGAAGCCGGTGTTGATCGCGTACTCGTACTGCCTGGGGAAGTCCGAGAGCCGCTCGGAGGTGTTCTGCCCCGAGCGCAGCCACCAGCGGAAACCGCCCTGGGCCTTGTTGCGGTAGCGGTTGTAGTACGCCGAGCCGTTGTCCTCGACCCAGTAGTCACCCGCGCGGATCTGCCGGTACGGCAACGCCCAGCTCCCCGAGCGCGGGTGCGTCCCGAAGGCGCTGAGCAGGCCGTAGGTGCCGAGCGGTGTCGACCCGTTGCCCTGGTGGCGACGGCTGCCGACCACGAGGCCGCCGTACCCGGTGCGGCCACGAAGGGTGCGCGCGGCCTTGTGCCAGCCGGCGGCGTTGCGCTCCCACAGCGTGATCCGCGCGTGCCAGCGGTGGGTGTGGTTGACCGTGACCACCTGGGTGCTGCCGGCGGGCAGCGCGACGCGGACCCCGTCGAGCACCACGGTGCCGCGAGGAGCCGCCGCCTCGGCCGGTGCCGACGCGAGCGTCCCGGTCAGGAGCAGGCCGAGGGCCAGGGCGGGGATCAGTCGAAGACTCACGAGGGCTCCAGGTCTGCCGGGGTCAGATCGGTGCGGACGCCACGGTACGCCGGTTGGCGCAGCCGTCCGTCCCGCGTCAGCCGCAGGAACTGCACGTCGGCCACGACCACCGGGCTCACCCACACGGTGCCCGTCCGGTCGACCCGCGGCAGCTCGGCGCTGAACGGCGACTGCTCGACCGCGAGGGGCGTCAGCAGGTCGGCGAGGAGCCGGCCGGCCTTGCCGGCGATCCCGCTGCCGACCCGGCCGCGGAAGAGCAGCCCGTCGCTCGTGGGCTCGCCGACGAGCACGGCGCCCACGCGTGAGTCCGAGCCGATCTCGTGGCGGTAGCCACCGACCACGAAGGAGCCGGTCGGCCGGATCGGGAACTTCAGCCACTCCCGGCTGCGCACGCCCGGGCGGTAGCGCGAGGACAGCCGCTTGCTGACGATGCCCTCGAGTCCCTGCTGCTCTGCCGCCTCGAGCAGCATCCGTCCGTCGTCGTACGTCGCCGGCACCTGCCAGGAGACGTCGTCGAGACCCAGGCCCAGCAGCAGCTCACGTCGCTCGGACAGAGGCCGGTCACACAGGTCGACCCCGTCGAGGCGCAGCAGGTCGAAGGCGATCAGCGTGACCGGGTTGCGCTCCGCGAGCCGCCGCGCCCGGGTCGCGTCGCGGACGTGCAGCCGGTCCTGCAGCGCGCCGAACGTCGGGATCCCCTCCCCCAGCGCGACGACCTCGCCGTCGATCAGGAAGTCCTCGCCGACGTCGGCGAGCCCGTGCAGCTCGGGGAAGGCGACGGTGGCGTCGTTCTCGTTGCGCGACCAGATGCGCAGTGGTCTCGACTCCGCGCGACCACCGAGGCGCTCCACCAGCACTCGCATTCCGTCCCACTTCACCTCGTGGGTCCAGTCGGACCCGGTGGGGACGTGGTCGCCCCGGGTGGCGAGCATCGGCAGCACGCTGGGCATTCTCGCAGCGAATGCGGCATCCTTGATCACATGCGTGCAATCTGGAAGGGCGCCGTCTCCTTCGGCCTGGTCAGCGTCCCGGTGAAGCTCTACTCCGCGACCGAGAGCAAGGACGTCTCGTTCCGCCAGGTCCATGCCAAGGACGGTGGCCGGATCCGCTACCAGCGGATCTGCAGCGTCGACGGCGAGGAGGTCGAGTACGCCGACATCGCGAAGGGCTACGAGACCGAGGACGGCGAGATGGTCATCCTCACCGACGAGGACATCGCCTCGTTGCCGGCAGAGAGCAGCCGCGAGATCAGCGTCGAGAAGTTCGTGCCGAGTGAGCAGATCGACCCGATGCTGTTCGAGAAGAGCTACTACCTCGAGCCCGAGAAGACCGGCGCCAAGCCCTACGCGCTGCTCCGCGAGGCACTCGAGGCAGCCGACCGGATGGCCCTGGTCACGGTCTCGCTGCGCAACCGGATGTCGCTGGCCGTGCTGCGGGTGCGCGACGACGTGATCGTGATGCAGACGATGATGTGGCCCGACGAGATCCGCAATCCCGACTTCGCCTCCGTCGACACCTCCGACGCGAAGCCGGCCGAGGTCAAGATGGCCACGATGCTGGTCGAGACGCTGGCCGGAGACTTCGACGCCAGCGAGTACGAGGACGACTACCGCGAGGCCGTGGAGCAGCTGGTCAAGGCCAAGATCGAGGGCGGCGAGGTCAAGGCCGCGCCGGCGGCCAAGAAGTCCTCCGGCGAGGTCGTCGACCTGCTCGCGGCCCTGCAGCGCAGCGTCGACGCGGCCAAGTCCGCCCGCGGCGAGAAGGCCGACGAGGACGAGTCCGAGCCGAAGACCCAGAAGAAGGGCCAGCAGAAGACGGCGAAGAAGACCGCCAAGAAATCGGCCAAGAAGACGGCCGCGAAGAAGCAGGCCAAGAAGGCCAGCTGACCTGCATCTGACCGGTATCTGACCCGGTGGTTTGAACCTGCGTAACTTCGGGGCATCTCACCAGTTGAACAGCCTGCACGTGCCCCCGCGCGTGCGCTGGACCTGGGGAGGAACATCCGTGGCTCGCACCCGCCTTCGTTACACCGCCGCCGTCGGCGCACTCGGACTCGGCCTGCTGGCCATGTCGCCCGCCGCGTGCCGCCACCGACAACCAGGCCGGCGCCAGCGCCTTCACGATCAAGTCGCGGACCAGGACGGCCAGGGCACCGGCACCGTCGACGGCGAAGTACGAGAACGGCAAGGAGACCAAGACCGGCGACACAAGCCGGCGTTCCCCCAGCCGGCCCAGGACACTTCAAGGCCGGCGTCCTGGCCAGGAGGCCACTGCCGGCTCCGGGGTACACGGCGGCCTGCGCCGGACTGGGCGGTGAGCGGCAAGGGTCAGATCACCATCGGTGACGGCAGCTGCCTCGTGCCTGGCAACGTGCTCACCGGGTCCCTGAGCACCTTCGACCTCGACCATCTGCTCAGCACGAACTCCGCATCGGCAGTCACCGACGCGCTGAAGCAGGTGCCCGGCTCGCAGCAGGTCGCTCGGACCAGTCTCCGGTGGCGCAGGCCGCCCTCGCGACGGCGTCCAGACCGGGCTCGCCCAGCGTCAGCCCAGTTCGGCGACTCCGGGCTGGTCGTCGACCTCGGCATGATCGAAGGCCGCTGCACCGCGGGCGACGGACGACCCCACCGGCTCCTCCACGCTGACCAACGCCAGATCGCACCTCAAGGCGCCGGCGGGCAGGACGATCACCCTGCTGGACCTTCCCGACCAACCCGGCACCCGAACACGCACCTGACCACGACCTCAGCAAGGTGGTCAAGCTCGATCCTCGACGCCGTCAAGACGGATCTCCAGTCTCGCTGGGAAGCCAGGGCGGCCCGCTCCAGGGCGTGATCGGCCAGATCGAGACCCCGCTGGTCACCAACATCCACGACCAGGTGGAGAAGAACTTCGCGCCTCTCGAGCCCTGAGACAACGTCCTGGACGTCACGCTGAACTGAGCAGGAGCACCCCGCCGCCGACTCGATCAAGGTGCGGGCACTGAACGTCGACGTGCGTCCCGCCGCAAGTGCGCAGCTCGGCGGCCAGCCGCTGGTCGAACCTGCAGATCGGCAACGCCGCCTGCGCCCCGGTCGCCCGCGCCGTCGTGGACGCCCCGCAGGCCAGCACGCCCGTCGTCAGCCCGCCGAAGGCCGCGACGCCGACCGGCGTCTCCGCCGGACTCGCCACCATGCCTGGCTCGCAGCACCAGGGGATCGACACCTCCACCTGGGCGCTGCTGGCGCTGGCCGGTCTCGGCCTGGCCGGCTCCGCCTGGGTCGGCGTACGACGCGTCCTGGGCTGAGCTCGGTACGGGTGAGGGAGACGCCATGAGCCAGAAGCGGAGCGCGTTCAGCAGCGGCCTGCTGCTGCTCCTCATCGGCGCCCTGGTGGCGGCGGCCTACCTGATGCCCTCGGGTGGCAAGGACCCCGAGTTCCGCCCCCTCTCCGCTCCCGCGAAGCCGATCGAGCTGGTCGTCCCCGCGCTGAAGATCCACGCGTCGATCAAGCCGATCGAGGTGAACGCGCAGAACGTCCTCGACCCGCCCGAGGACGTGCACCAGGTCGGCTGGTGGCGTCGCAGCGTCCGCCCGGGCAACGACCACGGGCAGACCGTGCTCACCGGCCACACCGTGCACACCGGTGGCGGCGTGATGAACGGCCTCGCCCAGCTGCACCCCGGCAACGTCGTCCGCGTGGTGACGCCCAAGGGGACGATGGTCTACCGCACCACCAAGGTGATGACGCTGAGCAAGGCCCAGCTCGCCCGCCGCTCGACCGCCCTGTTCGGTCAGGGCCGGGACTCCAACCGGCTGGTGCTGGTCACCTGCACCGGCTGGACCGGCAGCACCTACACCAGCAACGTGGTCGCCTTCGCGGAGCCGCTCGGCGTCCGCGCGCACCCGGCCAAGAAGAAGCACCCCAGCTGACCGCAGCGCCCAGCCGGCTCAGAGCAGGGTGCGCACCACGCGGAGGGCCACCGAGAGCCGGGCGAGGTCGCTGTCCTCCTCCGAGCAGATCTCCTCCAGGGTCCGCACTGCCTTCTCCGCCTCCTGCTCCGGCGGCGGGTTGCCCGCAAGAGTGGCCGCGGTCAGCTGCGCGTGCACGCTGTGCAGGTCGTCGCGAAGGGCGGCCCGCGCCATCGTCTGCCAGCGGTCGTTGCGGGGCAGGGCGAGGATGCGGGAGACGAGCAGCGGCAGGCCGAGGCGCTCGCCGACCTCGAAGTGCACCCGCGCGACCTCCATCGGGTCACGGTCGTCGCGGGCGGCCGTCTCCACCATCCCCAGGATCATGTACGCCGGCGGGCACGCCGCGACCCGCACGGCGAGGTCCACGGGCACGCCCCGCTCGACGAGCCGGTCGCGCCGCTGCTCGAAGGCGGCCAGCTCGCGGCCGGTGAGCAGGTTCGGCAGCTCGGCGGCCACCTTCTCCACGACCACCTCGAACTCCTCGACCACCTGCTCTGCCTCGCTGGCGGCCCGGCGGCTGTTCAGCAGCCAGCGGGAGACCCGCTCCACCAGGGTGCGCAGCTCCAGGCGCATGTGGGTCTGGACGTCGGCGCCGATCTGGTTGTCGAACGAGGCGATCTGCCGCTGCAGGCGACCGGCGCCGTAGATCTCCCGCGCCACGAAGTTGGCCCGCGTCAGCTCCGCCGCAGTCGCCGACGTCTCGCCGGTGAGCCGGTGGAAGTAGGTCATGCCGGCGTTGTTGACCAGCTCGTTGACCACCTGGGTGACCACGATCTCGCGGCGGAGCTGGTGCTGCTCCATCTGGCTGCGGTATCCCTGGCGCATCTTGGCCGGGAAGTAGGAGAACAGCTGCGAGCGCAGGAACGGGTCGTCGGCGAGGTCGCTGTCCAGCAGCCGCTCGGCCAAGACGATCTTGGTCCACGCCATCAGCACCGACAGCTCGGGAGCCGTCAGGCCCTCCTTGCGCTCTATCCGTCGCGCCACCTCGCGGCGGCTGGGCAGCGCCTCGAGCTCCCGGTCGAGCACGCCGGCCCGTTCGAGCGTGCGCATCCAGTCCTCGTGGACGTGGAGCAGGGACGCTGCGCCTGCGCGAGGCGTTGGCCAGGGCGAGGTTCTGGTCGTAGTTGTCGGCGAGGACCAGTGCTCCGACCTCGTCGGTCATCGACGCGAGCAGCTCGTTGCGCTGCTTGGTGGTCAGGTCGCCGTCGGAGACCACGCGGTCGAGCAGGATCTTGATGTTCACCTCGTGGTCGGAGGTGTCCACCCCGGCCGAGTTGTCGATGAAGTCGGTGCAGATCCGCCCACCGTCGCCACCGACGCCTGCCCGCGCGTACTCGATCCGCCCGAGCTGGGTCAGCCCGAGGTTGCCGCCCTCCCCCACGCAGGCGACCCGCAGGTCGCGGCCGTCGATCCGGATCGCGTCGTTCGCCTTGTCGCCGGCTTCGGCGTTGGTCTCGGTGCTCGCCTTGACGTAGGTGCCGATGCCGCCGTTCCACAGCAGGTCGACCGGCGCGAGCAGGATCGCCTTCATCAGCTCCGCGGGCGTCATCCGGAGCACGTCGCTCTCCAGGCCCAGTGCCTCGCGCATCTGCGGGCTGATCGGGATCGACTTCTCCTGACGCGACCACACCCCGCCGCCGGCGGAGATGAGCGAGGTGTCGTAGTCCTGCCACGACGATCGCGGGCGGTCGAAGAGCCGGCGTCGCTCGGCGTACGACGTCTCGGCGTCGGGCGTGGGGTCGACGAAGATGTCGCGGTGGTCGAAGGCGGCCACCAGCCGGGTGTGCTCCGAGCAGAGCATCCCGTTGCCGAAGACGTCGCCGGACATGTCGCCGATGCCGACGCAGGTGAAGTCCTCGTGCTGGCAGTCGACGCCCATCTCCCGGAAGTGCCGGCGCACCGAGACCCACGCACCCCGTGCCGTGATGCCCATCGCCTTGTGGTCGTAGCCCACCGAGCCGCCCGAGGCGAAGGCGTCGCCCAACCAGAAGTCGTAGTCGGCCGAGACCTCGTTGGCGATGTCGCTGAAGGTGGCCGTGCCCTTGTCGGCCGCCACGACCAGGTAGGGGTCGTCGGCGTCGTGGCGCACGACGCTGCGCGGCGCCACCACCTCCCGTCCGTCGGGCTTCTCCACGATGTTGTCGGTGACGTCGAGGAGGCCGGAGATGAAGGACCGGTAGCAGGCGATCCCCTCGGCCATCCAGCCCTCGCGATCGGCCGGGTCGGGAAGCCGCTTGCAGAAGAACCCGCCCTTCGCGCCGACCGGCACGATCACGGTGTTCTTCACCATCTGCGCCTTGACCAGGCCGAGCACCTCGGTGCGGAAGTCGTCGCGTCGGTCCGACCAGCGCAGGCCACCTCGGGCGACCGCGCCGAAGCGCAGGTGGACGCCCTCGACCCGGGGCGAGTACACGAAGATCTCGAAGCGTGGCCGCGGCGCCGGCAGGTCCGGGATCGCCGACGGGTCGAGCTTCAGGGCGAGCCGGTCCAGCGGCTGCCCGTCGGCGTCGACGACGAAGTAGTTGGTGCGCAGGGTGGCGCGGATGTTGGTCAGGTAGGAGCGCAGGATGCGGTCGTGGTCGAGGCTGCGCACCTCGTCGAGGGTGCGCAGGATCCGTTCCTCGAGGTCTGAGCACTTGGCCTGCCGGCCCTCGCTCTCGGCGGGGATGTCGCCCGCACGGCCCGGCCGGCTCGCGCGCCCGGGGTCGAAGCGGGCCTCGAAGAGCTGCACCAGGTAGCGGGTGATGTCGACGTTGTTGCGCAGGGCGTCCTCGATGTAGTCCTGCGCGAACGGCGTGCCGCCCTGACGCATGTACTTCGCGTAGGCACGCAGCACGGTGGCCTGGCGCCAGGTCAGTCCGGCCGCCAGCACCAGCGCGTTGAACCCGTCGCTCTCGTTGAAGCCGTTCCACACCGCCGCGATGGTGTCCTGGAACAGTCCGCGGACGTGGTCGGGCAACGGCCGGTGGTAGCGCAGCCCGAAGTCGTAGACGTAGGACTCCCGCTCGAGTCCCTCGAGCTGGTAGGGCCGCTCGTCGACGACCTCGACGCCGGTCGTCGACAGGATCGGCAGCACCTCCGAGAGCGAGAGCGGCGGGCCGATCCGGTAGACCTTGAGCCGCGCCTCGCCAGGAGGCGACGTGACGTCCTCGTAGAGCGAGAGCGCCAGCCCCTCCTCGCCCTCGATCTCCTCGAGCCGGCCGATGTCGAGCGCGCCGGTCTGGGGCAGGTAGTCCTCCTTGTACGCCTCGGGCCAGCAGGCGGCGTACATCCGGACCAGCCGGCTGCCCTGCTCCTCGCCGTACGTCGAGATCACCGCGGCCGTGAAGTCGTCGCGCCACGACCTGGCAGCCTCGGCGCACCGGCGCTCGAGGTCAGGCACGTCGGGGTCGCCGATCTGGACGCCCTCGGGCGGCCGCACCACGAAGTGCAGGCGGGCAGCGAACGACTCCCCCACGTGCGCGGTGTACTCGATCGACTCCCCACCGAGCTGGGTCTTCAGGATCGAGGCGATCCGCTCGCGGACGCTGGTGTTGTAGCGGTCACGCGGCAGGTAGACCAGGCACGACAGGAACCGGCCGTAGCGGTCGCGCCGCACGAACAGCTTGAGCTGGCGTCGCTCGCGGGTGTACATCACCTGCGAGGCGATCGGGACGAGGTCCTCGACCGGCGTCTGGAACAGCTCGTCGCGCGGGTAGGTCTCCAGCACGTCCATCAGCGCCTTGCCGGCGTGGCTCATCGGGTCCAGCCCGACAGCGGCCATCACCGCGTCGGCCTTCTCGCGCAGCACCGGGATGCGCCGTACCGACTCGGTGTAGGCGGCGGAGGAGAACAACCCGAGGAAGCGTCGCTCGCCGACGACGTCGCCGGCCTCGTCGAACTTCTTCACCCCCACGTAGTCCAGGAACACCGGGCGGTGCACTGTCGCCCGCGAGTTGGCCTTGGCCAGCACCAGCAGCGCCCGGTCGCGCGCGTGCAGGGCGACGGCCTCGGGCAGCACGCGCGGAGCGGCCGGGTCGGCACGCAGGATGCCGAAGCCGGTCCCGGGGACGGCGACCAGGACGTCCTCGTCGCCGCGGCGCTCGAGGCCGTACTCGCGGTAGCCGAGGAAGGTGAAGTGGTTCTCCGCGAGCCAGCGCAGCAGCTCGATGCCCTGCTGCACCTCCGCGGGCGGCAGGGGCGGTGGGTGCTCCTCGAGCTCGGCGGCCACCTGCTCGACCTGGGCGTGCATCCGCGTCCAGTCCTCGACGGCGTCGCGGACGTCGATGAGGACCTTGTTCAGCTGGTCCTGGATCTCCTCGAGCTCCTCGTCGGCGACGCGGTCGATCTCGAGGTGCATCCAGGACTCGCGGCACACGTCGTGCTCGTCGGTCTGCGCATGCTCGTCGAGCACCTCCTGCATCCGGCCGCCGAGGTCGCGTCGTACGACGAACTGCGGATGGATGACCAGGTGGACGTCGTGCTGGGCCTGGTTCAGCGCCATCGAGACCGAGTCGACGAGGAACGGCATGTCGTCGGTGACCACCTCGACGACCGTGTGCCCACCGGCGGACCAGCCGTTGACGCCGGCACTCGGCGTGAACACCTTCAGGACCGCCTTGCCCTGGGGCCGGTCGGTGGCGAGCCGGAGCTGTGCCATCACCGCACCGAAGAGGTCGGCCGGGTCACGCTCGAGCAGGTCCTCCGGCGCGACGTGCCGGTAGAAGGTCTGCAGCACCGCCTGGAGGTCGATGCCGTCGGGTGCGGCTGCGGTGGCCTGCTGGCCCCGACTGGTCGCGTAGCCGCACAGGGACGAGATCAGTTCGGACTTGTGCTGCTCGAGCGCTCCCACAGCTCGACGTTATGCCCGAGTGGCACCTGTCACAAAGGAACGCGCCAGCTGGTCGTCACAGCGACGAACGAAGATCCCACAGGAGCGGGTAGTACTTCAGGTCGAGCCGGCTGCGCAGGTACTGCGCACCGGTCGACCCACCGGTGCCGGTCCGGGAGCCGATCATCCGCTCGACCATCACGACGTGCCGCCCTCGCCAGGCCGCCGCGAGCTCGTCGTGCTGCAGCAGCGCCTCCGCCAGCCCCCAGATGTCGGAGTACGACGAGCGGTCGCGGGCGACCTCCCGGACCGACTGCGTGATGGCCTCGTCGCTGGAGGTGTCCAGCCCCGCCTGGTCGAGCACGTGCACGAACCCGTCCCACAGGCTCGGCTCCGCGAGTCGCCGTCCGAGGCGGGCGTGCTCCTCCTCGGTCAGCCCGCGGAAGCGCTCGACGTACGCCGCGTCCTTGGCGCCGCTGAGGAACTCCAGCTCGCGGAACTGCACCGACTGGAAGCCGCTGGCCGGGGCGAGGCGCTGGCGGAACTCCAGGAAGTCCTGCGGCGTCATCGTCTCCAGCACGTCGACCTGCTGGACGAGGACGCGCTCGATCACGTGCATCCGGCTGAGCAGGTGGCGGGCGAACCACAGGTCGCGTCCGCCGCTGGCCGCCTCGGTCGCGACGAGGGCGTCCCGCACCGTCTCCGCCTCGTGCAGCAGCTGCTGGAACCACAGCTCGTAGACCTGGTGGATGGTGATGAACAGCAGCTCGTCGTGCGCCGGCGGCTGGCCCTCCTCGCCTGACTCGAGGTGTTGGGCGTCCAGCAGCTGCTCGAGGCGCAGGTAGCTGCCGTAGGTGAGCTGGCCACCCTCCTCACCGAAGCGCACGAAGTTCTCGGTCATGGGGCCCAACCTATTCACCCAGGTCGTGATGCAGCATGATCTGGCCCATGCAGCTGCGCCACGAGATCGTGTACGACGCCCCGCTGGCCGACGTGTTCGCGATGCTCTCCGACCCGGAGTTCCGCCAGCGCTCGGCCGAGGCCGATGGGCGTCATCTCCGCCGACGTCACGATCACGCCGAAGGGCGACGGGATCGACGTACGCATCGACCAGGTGCAGCCGACGGAGGGGGTGCCGAAGTTCGCCAAGAAGTTCGCCGGCGAGACCACCCGCGCCGTGCAGACCGAGAAGTGGGACTCACCGTCGGGCGGGAGCATCTCGATCGAGACCCCCGGCAAGCCGACCTCGATCAAGGGCACGCTGGCGCTGAGCGAGTCAGGGGGCCGCACCACGGAGACCCTCGACGTCGAGGTCAAGGTCAAGGTGCCGCTGATCGGCGGCAAGCTGGAGTCGCTGATGGCTGACCTCGTGGCCCAGGGCATGGACAAGGAGCAGACAGCCGGCGCCGCGTGGCTGGCCGGGAGACCGCTCGTGAAGAAGGTCTCCGAGGAGCTCCGCTACGACGGCGCCACGCTGGAGCAGGTCCACGAGATGCTGGCGGACCCCGACTTCCGCCGCGCCGTGTGCGACTTCCAGGGCGTGCTGCGCAACACCGTGACGATCGAGGAGGACGACCGCGGGATGACGGTCGTGGTGGACCAGGTGCAGAGTGCGCGTGGCATCCCGTCGTTCGCCAAGAAGTTCGTCGGCGACGAGATCAACATCGTGCAGAGCGAGGACTGGGCCGCCCCGGAGAAGGGCAACATCCACGTCGCCATCCCCGGCAAGCCCGGTGAGATCGCCGGCACCGCCCTGCTCACCGAGGACCCGGACGGCACCACCGAGACGGTCAACCTCACCGTGAAGGTCAACATCCCCCTCGTCGGCGGCAAGATCGAGGGCCTCCTCGCCGACCTCCTCGGCAAGGCCCTCCGCGCCGAGCACCACGTGGGCGTGGACTGGCTCGAGCGAGAGCTCGTCAGCGATAGCCGACCTTCGGTCGCTCAGCCCATGTGGGGATAACGGTGGTCGGTGGGGGGTGCGAAGGTCTCCTTGATCGACCGCGGTGAGGTCCAGCGGAGGAGGTTGCTCGGGGCGCCGGCCTTGTCGTTGGTCCCCGAAGCCCTCGCGCCACCGAAGGGCTGCTGGCCGACGACGGCGCCGGTCGGCTTGTCGTTGACGTAGAAGTTGCCGGCGGCGAAGCGCAGGCGCTCGCTCGCCCACGCGATGGCCTGGCGGTCCTGTGCGATCACCGCACCGGTCAGCGCGTACGGCGCGAACGACTCCATCTGGTCCACGACGGTCTCGTACTGGTCGTCGTCGTAGACGTGGACCGCGAGGATCGGGCCGAAGTACTCCTCCTTGAACATCGCGTCCGTGGGGTCGCCGCCCTGCACGATCGTGGGCCGCACGAAGTAGCCGATCGAGTCGTCGACCTGTCCCCCGGCGATCACGTCGAGCTTCTGCGACCGCTTGGCCCGCGTGATCGCCTTCTTGTGCTTGGCGAACGCACGGTCGTCGATGACGGCACCCATGAAGTTCGACAGGTCGGTCGGTGGGCCCATGGTGAGGTTCTCGGTCTCGGCGACGAGCTGGTCCTTGAGCCTCCTCCACACCGACTTCGGCACGTAGGCACGCGCCGCCGCCGAGCACTTCTGGCCCTGGTACTCGAAGGCACCGCGGATCATCGCCACCCGCAGCACGTCGACGTCGGCCGAGGGGTGCGCGACGATGAAGTCCTTGCCGCCGGTCTCCCCGACGATCCGTGGGTATCCGCGGTACGACGCGAGGTTGGCCCCCACGGTGCCCCAGAGCCGCTGGAAGGTCGGCGTCGACCCGGTGAAGTGGATCCCCGCGAGGTCGCGATGGTTCAGCAGCACCTCGGAGACCTCGAGCCCGTCCCCCGGCAGCATGTTGATCACGCCCGGGGGCAGCCCGGCCTCCTCCAGCAGCTCCATGGTCAGGTGGGCCGCGAGCTGCTGGGTCGGTGACGGCTTCCAGATCACCGTGTTGCCCATCAGCGCCGGTGCCGTCGGGAGGTTGCCCGCGATGGCGGTGAAGTTGAACGGCGTGATCGCGTAGACGAACCCCTCGAGGGGGCGGTGGTCGGTCCGGTTCCACACACCCGGGCTGTTGGCGATCGGCTGCTCGGCCAGGATCTGCCGCGCGTAGTGCACGTTGAAGCGCCAGAAGTCGATCAGCTCGCAGGCGGCGTCGATCTCGGCCTGCCACACCGTCTTGGACTGGCCCAGCATCGTGGCGGCGTTCAGACGCGCCCGCCACGGGCCGGCCAGCAGGTCGGCGGCCTTGAGGATGATCGCCGCCCGGTCGTCGAAGGACAGCGCGCGCCACCCGGGCGCCGCATCGGCCGCGGCCCGGACAGCAGCCTGGGCGTCACGCCTGGTGGAGTTCCTCATCACGCCCAGCACGCTCTTGTGCTCGTGGGGCTGCACGACCTCGATCTCGGCTCCCCCGCCGAGCGACTTCCGTCCGCCGATGGTGGCGGTCAGGTCGACCGGAGCGGCGGCGAGGTGCGCCAGCTCCGCCTCGACGGCCACCCGTTCGGGGCTGCCGGGCGCATAGTGCAGGTTGGGCTCGTTGGTGGGAGCCGGCGGGGTGCTGAAGGCGTCCATGTGCCCGACGCTGTCAGACTCCCGAGCCCCACCAACCCTGCGTAGGTGCCGGCGATTACTTCTTCTTGACCAGTCGTGCCGACGATGCCGAGCCGAACCAGACGCCGCCGGCCCGCGTCACGACGCGGTAGTAGGTCGACTTCGACTGCCTGACCGTCCAGGCCTTGGTCCCCGACCGGCCGGTCGTTCCCGAGGAGACGTTCGCCCAGCTCGACCCTGCCTTGCGCTGCAGGACGACGCCGATGCCGGCGACAGGCGAGCTGCTCCCTCGGCGCACGACCCTCGCGGTCAGCACGAACGGCTTCTTCTTCTTGACCTTGGCCGCGGACGAGCCCAGGGACGACGCCGTCGCGTAGACCGCCTTGGCAGCGGCCGGTCCGTACGTCCGGTCCGGCGCCCCGGCGCTGACAGTGATGTTGGCGGCGCTGGTGCCGCGGAAGCCGGTGAGCACCACGCTGCGGGCGCTGCCCGGGAGGATCCTGGACGCCCCGTCCGAACGGGTCACTCGATAGCTGCCCACGCCGTCGGCCGCGCTCGCCGGAGCTGCCCAGGACACCACGACGGAGCTGCCGCTGACCCGGGTGCCGAGGTTCCGGGGTGCGCTGGGAGCCGCCTGCGCGCAGGAGTAGAGCCGGACGTCGTCGACCCACCACCCTGACTGGAAGTAGTTGCTGTCCCCCTCGACTCGGAAGACGAAGCGGACGGTCTGCCCGGCCAGCGAGGCCAGCGAGAGCTGGCTGGAGCTGTAGCCCTGGCTGTCGCCGCCGAAGCCGGTGAATCCCGCGCTGCTCGCCCCCACCACGTGCTTGTCCGGCCCGTTGACCCAGGCCGAGCCCGACATCGTGACCGTGGTCCACACTCCGTTGACGAGGCGCTGCACCAGGACGCGGCCACCGTCGAAGTACTGGTAGCTGCCGTCCAGGGTCCCTGCGTCGAAGACGTAGGCCTGGTGGAAGTTGAGGAAGGTGCCACCGGTGTGAGCGGGAGCGTGAAGGCCTTGGTGACAAGGTCGCCGAACGAGGGGTCCCCCTGGGAGGGGTCGGGGTCCAGCGCGTACAACGAGGTCTTCCCGCTGCTCGCGTAGTCGGGCACGTGAGCTCCGCCGTCGGTCCGGCCCCAGAGCCCGGAGGACGAGGTGAGGCCGAGCTGCTCGACACCGTCATCGTCACGCGCGAGCTGGTTGACCGACAGGTTGCTCACGCAGGTGACCGCTGCCTGCTGCGCGCCACCGGGTGGCGGGGTGGCCAGCTCGGTGGCCGCGACGGCCTCGGACACGGAGGTGCAGTCCGCGGAGCTGAAGCCACCGGTCCCGGCCGCCGCCAGCCGCTGGCAGGTGGACACCAGGGTGGTGCCCAGGTCGGCGTACTGCGAGCCGGAGGTGAGCGCCGGGATGGTCTCGAGGTAGAGCCGGCCGGTCTTGGCCAAGCCCGCGTCGCTGCCGTCGATGCCGGTGATCGTGTGGCCGTTGAACGCGCCACCCGGCAGCGCCGCGGTGCCCTGGGAGATCAGGTACGCCGTCTTGTTGCCGACCCCGTCGTTGCAGGTGGACATCACCGTCGTCGTTGTTGCCCGTAGTCGTCACCGTCGTCATCGATGGGGCTGTTGGCATACAGTCGTGCTCGTCATCGTGCTCGGGTTGGTCGTGGAGCGTCGGGTCCTTCATGCTGCGCAGGTCGCCGCCGGGCACCGAGATCCTCACCGAGGGTCCAGTCGGAGTTGTCCTCGTCGCCTGCCGTTGCGGTGGTCCACGATCTCGCCGATCGTGTCGGCGAGCGACTCGTTGAGGCGCCGCTCTGGTGGAAGGAGAAGAGGTTCGACGTCCTCTCGACGTAGCCGTGGGTGAGCTCGTGGCCGACCACGTCGTCGGCATCGGCGTACCCGTCGCCGAAGACCATCTGGGTGCCGTCCCAGAAGGCGTTGTCGAACGGGCACGGAAGGTCCAAGTAGCACCAGCGGACGGTTGCGGTCAGTCGCGGCTGGCTCGACCCGTTCGAGACGGCGCCGATCAGCTCGGTGAGGTCGATCCCGTCCAGCTCCGCGTAGGCCGTGTCGACCGCGCCCAGGTCCTCGTACGCCTTGTTGACGTCGCTGAACGCTGACGCAGGACCGCCCTCGGCGCGCGCCGCCGTGCTGCAGATCGGGGACCGTCGAGCCGTAGTCTGACGGAGCGCTGGTCGTGGTTGTCGCAGACCTTCCGGTTGAGCTCCGGCGCGTTGTTGAACTGCAACGCGATCTCGCCGCGCTGCGCACCGACCAGCACCGTCTCGCGCACGTCCGAGCCGTTGCTGACCTGAACTGCCACACGGGCCGGACGCCCGCCGGGTCGACCGTGTGCACCAGGGCTGGGTCGTACAGGTGCTCGCCCTGGTCGACGACCTGCAGCCGGGACTTCGCGACGTGCTGGTCGCGCGCGACCAGGCCGCAGCAGCTGTGTCCTTGGCCCTCGCGCGGCTGATCGCGGCTGCAGGGACGTCGGTCGCCGCGGTCGTCGCGGCGTTGACCGAGACGACGTCGTCCTGCCGGTCCAGGGTCGTCACGACCTGTCCGCCGAAGACCGGGACCCCGTCGACCGTCCTGCTGCGCACGGACCACCGAGCCCCCGGTCGAGGAGTCCAGGGTCTTGGTCACGACGACCTTGGAGCTCTCGCCGTCGATGCCGAGGGCGTCGCCGTAGTCGGCGAGGGTCTCCTTGACCGCACGCGCCGGGGTCGAGGCGAAGCTGTCGAGCATGGCGCGGCCGTCGGTCGAGCTCAGCGAGGTGACGGTGCCGTCGTCGTCCCGGGCGACCTTCACCGGACCGTTGGCGTCCCGGCGGAGCTGGCTCAGCGCCTGTGCGGCGTCGCCCGTCGGGGTGTCGGCTCGTCGCGGGCTGCTGGTGTGGCAGCCGCGGCGCTGGTGGCCGAGAAGCCGGTGAGAGTGAGGGACAAGGCGAGGGCGCCCCCGAGGGCAGCCGATCGTCGATTCATGAGGCTCATTTCCGAGGGCGAGAGTCAGGAAAGCCTAGAGAGCCCAGCGCCACATTTGTCCGAAACGGCGAAACCTACGACTTGTCGGGGCGCTTTCGTCCGCGGGGAGCACGCACCCTGCTGTCGCTGGCGCTGTCGACGAGCTCGTCGAGCGCCTCGGACACGCAACCACCGAGCACCTCGATGTCCGGGAGGGCGTCGAAGTCGGCGGTGATGCCGTAGTACACCGCCCCGTCGTACGACGTCACTCCCACCGCCAGGGTGAATCCCGGCTGCAGCGGAGGGACGGGATAGGTCTCGACCATCTCGGCGCCGGCGAGGTACATCGGGAACTGCGGGCCGGGCACGTTGGTCACCACGAGGTTCACGTTGCCGCCCGCCGAGCGGCTGGCCACCCGCGAGCCGAGCGCGTGGAACGTGGTCGGGGCGAAGCCGGCGACTCCCGCGATCCGGTCTGCGGCGACCGCGCGGCCGGTCTCGCTGTGGGCGCGCAGCGCGTAGGAGACCTGGTGGAGCCGGACGACCGGCGACCCCTCCCCGATCGGCAGGTCGACGAGGTGCCCGACGACCTGCGAACCGAGCGAGGTCGGCTCGAGGTCCTCGTCCATCACGCTCATCGGCACCAGGGCGCGCAGGCGGCGGCCCGCGCCGACCGACTCCGCCCTGGTCATCAGCCACATCCGGATGGCGCCCGCCAGGGTGGCCAGGATGACGTCGTTGACGGTGCCGCCGTGCACCCGCCGCACCTTGCGGTAGTCCTTGAGCGAGGTGCGCACCAGCACGAGCCGGCGCTGGGAGGACGGGTCGAGGTTGAACGGCGACTCCGGCGACGTACGACGCCCGGAGATCGCGCCGGCCACCGTGCTCAGGCGGGAGGTGGCCTCGCCGAAGGTGCGGCCGAGCGCGTCCATCGTGCTGCGGGCGGTGCCCACCGCGACCGTCGGGTGGCGCACCGACTCGGCGATCGCCTCGAGCGCCAGCGCGGCGGGGGTCGGCTCGTCGCGCGGCGTCCAGCCGTCCTGGACGAGCGTGCGGGGACCCGGGTCGACGTCGAGGAGCACCTGGCCCAGGTCGACGGTGGCGACGCCGTCGACCAGGATCTGGTGGGACTTGGAGAACAGCGCCACCCGGCCGTCCTGCAGCCCCTCGACGAAGTAGACCTCCCAGAGCGGACGGTCGGGGTCGAGCCGGCGGGACATGATCCGGGCGGTGAGCTCGCGCAGCTGGTCCATCGTCCCGGGACGTGGCAGCGCCGAGCGCCGTACGTGGAAGCCGAGGTCGAAGTCCTCGTCCTCCACCCACACCGGGTTGGCCAGCCTTCCGGGCACGCGGCGCACGCGTTGGCGGTAGCGGGGGACGAAGGCGATCCGGTCGTCGATGTGCGCCACCAGGGCGTCGTAGTCGAACCCGGAGTCTCCGGGGTCGAAGATCTCCAGGGTGGCGTTGTGCATCGGGGTCTGCGGGGAGTCCTCCGCGAGCAGGGCGAGGTCGTCAGCCCGCAACCGCTCGTTCATGGCACCCCTCGTCTCCTTCAACCACCCGCATGGGATTCTGGCAGAGCCGGCCCAGACCCCGCCGACCAGGACCACTGGAGGAAACCGGATGTCCCTTGCTGCGCGCCACCGCGCGATCGTCGTCGCCGCCGTCCTCGGCCTGATGGTCCTCACCGGGTGCGGGTCCGGCGGGCAGAAAGCCGCCGCCACGGGCAGCAGCCCCGACTCGAGTGGCTCCACGACGATCGACATCACGCTCAAGGGGGGCACGGTCAAGCCGTCCGGCAGCAAGGTGAAGGTCAAGGCAGGCAAGCCGGTCAACCTGCACATCGTCGCCGACAAGGCCGGTGAGCTGCACGTGCACAGCTCCCCGGAGCAGCACATCGAGTTCAAGGCCGGGACCACCGACAAGACGCTGACCATCGACCAGCCCGGGGTCGTCGACATCGAGGACCACGCCCTGGACAAGCTGATCGTGCAGCTCGAGGTCAGCTGACCTCGTGATCGCTCCCGTGCTGCTGGTGCACACCCACGGCATCGGCGGGGCGAAGGACCTGCCGATCCCGCTGGGCCTCGCGATCGGTGCGGGCGTCGCGGCCCTGGTGATCTCCTTCCTGGTGCTGGCCCTGGCCTGGCGCACCCCGCGCCACCAGGAGCTGACCCCGGGACGCCCTGCGCCGCGGTGGATCGCACGGACCGTCGACAGCGCAGGGTTCGCCTGGACGCTGCGGGTGCTGGGGCTGCTGTTCTTCGGCTACCTGACCTGGGCGCTGGTCGCGGGGCCGGACCTGGTCACCAACCCCGTGCTCGGCACCTTCTACGTGCTGGTCTGGGTCGGCATCGTGCCGTTCTCGCTGCTGTTCGGACCGATCGTCCGCGCGGTCAGCCCCGTGCGCACGATCAACCTGGCGCTGGCCCGCGTCACCGGCGGCGACCCCGCTGCGGGGCTGCTCGCCTACCCCGCCAGGCTCGGGTACTGGCCGGCGGCGCTCGGCATCTTCGCCTTCGTCTGGCAGGAGCTGGTCAACCCGCAGAGCGCCTACCTCGGCTCGGTGCGCCTCTGGCTGGCCGGGTACGTCGCCGTGATGCTGATCGGCGGGGCACTGTTCGGCGACGTCTGGTTCGAGCGGGCCGACCCGTTCGAGGTGTACTCCAACCTGCTCGCCAGGCTCTCCTTCTGGGGCCGCTCCGACGGCACGCCGACCGGGCAGCTCGTCGTACGGGCGCCGTTGCGGAACCTGGCCACCGTCGCGCCCCTGCCCGGCCTGGTGGCCCTGGTCTCGGTGCTCTTCGGTTCGACCGCCTTCGACACCTACAAGGACCAGCTGCAGTGGGTGAACTTCGTGCAGCGGGTGGACCTGTCCTCGGTCCTGACGAACACCCTGGGCCTGCTGGCCTTCTGCCTGGTGGTGGCCGGGACGTTCACGGCGGCCTCGATGTCCACCGGCGTCGGGGATCCCTCGGACTCCGGCGAGGCCCACGGCGTACGGCGCACGGCGCTGCCCGGGCTGTTCGCCCACTCCCTGGTGCCGATCATCGTCGGCTACATGACCGCCCACTACCTCAGCTACTTCGTCGAGCAGGGCCAGACGACGCTGATCCAGCTGAGCGACCCGATGGTCCGCGGTGACAACTACCTGCTGACCGGCACCTGGTCGGTCGACTACTGGCTCTCCTTCCACCCCACGCTGCTCGCCGTCCTGAAGGTCCTGGCGATCGTCGTGGGCCACATGGTCGGCGTCGTGGTCGCCCACGACCGGGCGATCTCGCTGCTCCCGCAGCGGCACCACGTCACCGGGCAGCTCGGCATGCTGGCGGTGATGGTCGTCTACACCGCGACCGGCCTCTACCTGCTGATGGGTGGATTCTGAGACCGGTCCAGGACCGTGAAGGCGGCGTCGTGCACCTCGGTGATCGCGCGAGCCAGGCCCGAGTCGCCGAGCTCGACAGGTGAGCGGCCGGCGACCAGGGCACGGTCGGCGACCACCCGGTCGTCGGGCACGAAGTGCACCCCGGCCGGACGGACGTAGCCCTCGACCATGCCGAGGATGTCGCGTCGGCTCCAGCCCAGGGAGTCGCGCATCCGGTTCACCACGACCAGCAGTGGCGCGGAGCAGACGTCGCGCAGCTCCACCAGCGTCCGTGCGAGCCGGGCGAGGCCGACCGGCTCCGCTGACCCGACCACCACCACGAGGTCGGCGATCGAGACGGCGTCCAACGTGAGCTGGTTGCGCGAGCGACCCTGGCCGGCATCGCCCGAGTCGGCGTCCTCGAGGCTGAACCCGGTGTCGACGACCACGTCCGCGACGTCGGCAGCACGGTCCAGCACCGCCTCGAGCACCCCGGCTCGCACCTCGACCCAGCGATCGGGCCGGGGCAGGCCGGTGAGCACCTCGCAGCGATCGGTCACCCGTCGTCGGCAGCGGGCGAACGACGCCGTGTCCAGCCCACCGGCGTTCACCAGCCGAGCCGCTGCCAGCAGGCCGCTCACCTCGTCGAGCACGCCGAGGTGCTGGGCCACCGCGCCGCCGTAGGGGTCCGCGTCGACCAGGATGCTCGGCTGGCCGCGCCGGGCGTGCTCGGCGGCCAGGCCGATGGCCAGCGTCGTACGTCCTGGGGCGCCGGCCGGCTCCGTGCACCGCGACGACCCGGCCGGGACGCAGACCCGCTTCGCCCACTGGCTCCGGGAGCGGGTCGGGGTCGATCACGAGGTCCCGGGAGCCCGCGGCCCTCGCGGCCTCGGGCAGCGCGGCGAGGTCGGCGACCGCCAGCGAGGTGACGACGCCGATCCGGTCGAGCAGCCCGGAGTCGCCCCCTACGGCGACACACCGCACGTCGTGACGCAGCAGCTGCATCACCGCGTCGGCGTCCAAGCCGGTGAGCTCGCCGGAGACCACCGCGACGCCCGCCTGCCCCGTCGCCGCGCTGGCGAGCAGGTCGGCGAGGTCGACGCACCGCTTCACGACGACCACGCCCTCGACGGCGAGGGTCCGCAGGGCGGTGGCCTCCCAGGTCTCGCCACCGGCGGCGAGCAGCACGGGGACCTTGTCGGTTGCGGGGTTCATCCGTGCCTGGCGATGACGACGTGACCGTCGGAGGTGGCCCCCAGCGCCGGGCCGATCTGACTTGCCCCTTGCTCGGGGATGCCGACGATGATCTGACGGGTGGTCTGCGGTGCGAGCCGATCGGTGACCCCGGGGACGGCGACCACGACCACGTCGTCGAGCACCTTGGTGGCGGTGAGCTTGCCGCCCTCGACGGCGCTCACCTTCGGCGTCACCCACACGTCGACGTGGGAACCCTGGTGCACGGTCGCCGGGAGGTCGTCGGAGGACACGCTGATCGGCACCTCCACCAGGGCCGGCCCGCTGCCCTTGGCGAGGGCGACACGCGGGAGCAGCTCACCGGCGGAGACGCCCCGGGCCAGCCGCGAGCCGGAGGGCACCGGGTCCGTGGCGGAGAGGTAGGCGTCGGCCGTCGCACCGTCGGGGAACCTGATGTCGCGGGACTCCACGTCGTTCGCCGTCACTGCTGCTCCGGCAGGCAGGTCGCGGGTGACCGCCCAGACCGGGACCGTGTCGTCGGCGGTGGCCATCAGGCGGGCACCCAGGACCACGGACGCGGCCACGAGCACGAGTCCGAGGAGCAGCCGGGGATTGCGCCACCCCGGTGGCCTGCTGCGTGTGGCGGCCGGGGCGGCGTCGGCGCGCTCGGAAGCCGGTGCCGAGGACATCACGCTCATCGACGTACCCCCGCCTTCCACAGGCACCAGGGGGTCAGTCTTCGCAACCGGAGGCAACTGGTGGCACAGTGACCGACATGGCCGGCGACCGAACACCGTTGCTGCAGCTCGCGGACGTGGCGGAGCTGCTCAACATCTCGGGCTCGCAGGCCTATGCACTGGTACGCCGCGGTGACCTGGCCGCCGTCAAGATCGGCGGTCGTGGACAGTGGCGCGTCGAGCCGGCCGAGCTCGACGCCTACCTTGAGCGAGCCCGCTCGGAGGCCAAGAAGTTCGTCGACGAGCACCCGTTCGTCGAGGGCAAGGACTGAGGCCGACGCACCGGTCACGACTGCTCCTGCAGAGCGGCCACGCTGGCCACCTGGACGACCTGGATGCTGCGGCTGGCGCCCTCGCCGACGTGGACCTCGACGAAGTCCTGCCCCACGCGCCCGATCCGGCCGCGTAGCTGCTGGTCGTCGACGAAGTGGATCAGGCAGCTGGCCGAGTCCGCGGACAACCGGCGCAACAGGGCACGCAGCGAGAGCCGGTCGATGGCCGACCAGGTCTCCTCGTTGTCGGCGCGAGGTGAGAGACCGGCGAGCGAGACCACCCCTGCGGTACGCACGACCCACTCCGTGGCGCCGTCGACCAGGAGCATCCAGTCCTCGCCGACGCGCGCCAGCCGGCCCGAGACCTGCCGTCCGCCGGCCAGCCGGACGCGCAGGTCGCGGTCCAGGGATGCGTGCAGCCGCTCCGCGAGGCTGATCCGGGAGTACTCCGCGACCGTCAGCTCGGCCACCTCGAGGTCGCGTTCGACGAGCTGGAGGCCGGCCGCTTGCTGCTCGAGGTCCTCGAACAGCGCGAACACCGACGCTTCCCAGCTCATGCACGGTGACTTGCCCGCACCGCCTGCCGCGCAAACCGTGCTGTGGACGAACGTTTGACATCTGCCCTGTCTAGACGTTGTCTGAGGCAAACGCAAGCAAACGAAAGCATTCGAGACGATGTCCCAGCCGCCGGCCCCCTCGTTCGACCACCTGCTCCTCGGGCTCGCCCACTGGGTGCTCGCCGGGTGCGCGGTGTGGGCCTGCCTGATCCTGGTGGCGGCGGTCGTCGAGGCGTCCACCCGTGGACGCGTGGTGGCGACCACCTGGGTGGCCACTCCCCCGGCCCTGCGTCGGCTCCTGCTCGCGGGCCTCGGCGTGGCGCTGGTGGGCGGCGTGCCCGGTCCCGTCTCCGCCGCGATGACCGGTGGAGCGATCCCGCGGCCCGCCCCGTTGCCCACCACCGGGCCCGCGCTGGCGGTGCCGGCGCGGCCGCTGGGCGGCCCGGCCGATCGCGCGGTCGTCGTACGGCCGGGAGACACGCTGTGGCGCCTGGCCGCCGCCGCGCTGCCCGCGACCGCGAGCGACGCGGAGATCGTGACGGCCACGCACCGCTGGTACGCGCGCAACCGCCGGGTGATCGGACCCGATCCCGACCTGATCCGCCCGCGCCAACACCTCCGCCCCCCTGCCCGCAGCGAAGAGACCCAGGAGCCCCTCCGATGACCGTCACGATGAGCGTCCAGGGCACGCTGGCCCTCGACTTCGGCCACCTGGTGCGACCGGCCCGGTCGCCCGACCTACGGCTGGTGCCCGGGGACCGGCTGGAGCTCGAGGGGTTCGCCCACCGGTTCGCCAAGGCCGTCGTCGAGGTGATGGGCGGGGACCGTGGGCCCAGCCAGCTGCTGCGTCGTACCAGCGAGCAGGTCTACGCCGACCTGTGCCGCAGGGCGGCCCTCCTGAACCGTGCGACGCCGAACGACCGCCGACAGCGCCGCCTGCGCAGCCAGGTCCGGAGCGTGCACCTCTTCTGCCCCTCCGCCGAGGCAGCCGAGCTCAGCATCCACGTGCGCCACGGCCACCGCTCCCGTGCGATCGCCGCCCGGCTGGAGCTCATCGAGGGCAGGTGGATCTGCGTGGCCCTCCAGTTCGGCTGATCCGGCTTCCTGGCGCGGACGGGCGGCGGGCCGCGCCGGTGCCGCGTCAAGGGAGGCGCGGCGCGAGAGAGTGTCGCGCGCGGCAGAGAAGTCCGAGCGACGCGGCGAGCCAGCGGGACCGGGCGTGGACAGCCGACACAGGCCGGGAGCGCCCGACAGACCTGCTGGGTCAGCCGTTCGATCGGGCTGTGAGGCCGGTGGGCCCGCCCGGTGCGCCGTGGCACTTCTTGTACTTCTTGCCCGAGCCGCACGGGCACTCGGCGTTGCGACTGACCCCCGCGTACACGTCGTCGGCGTTGCTCACCGTCTGGCCCCGGACCTCCACCTCGCCGTCCTCGCTGGGGGCGGTGTAGGTGAGGTTCTGCGGAGACTTCGGGCTCTGCAGGCCCTTGGCCCGCACGAGCGGCGCGTGGGCATGGGCGTGGTCCTCGCGGTCGTGGACCATCGCCGCGTCGAGGGTGTTGGTCACGGCGTTCGCCCGCACCGGCTCGTCCTCCTCGATCTCCTCCTCGTCCTCCTCGACCTGCACCTCGAGGTTGAACAGGAAGCCGACCGTCTCCTCGCGGATGCCCTCCTTCATCGCGTTGAACATGTCGAAGCCCTCGCGCTGGTACTCCACCAGCGGGTCGCGCTGGGAGTAGGCGCGCAGGCCGATGCCCTCGCGGAGGTAGTCCATCTCGTAGAGGTGCTCGCGCCACTTGCGGTCGAGCACCGACAGGAGCACCTGGCGCTCGAGCTCGCGCATGTTCTCCGGGCCGACCTCGGCCTCGCGGGCGTCGTAGGCCTTGTGCGCGTCGGCCTTGAGGTCGTCGATCAGCGTCTCGCGCTCGAGGCCGTCGCGTCCGCCGGCCTCCCGCTCGAGGTCCTGGTAGCGGATGCCCACCGGGTAGACCGTGCGCAGCGCGGCCCACAGGGCGTCGAGGTCCCACTCCTCGGGGAACTCCTCGGTGGCTGCGCTCACGTAGCTGGTCACGAACTCGTCGATCATCGTGCGCACCTGGTCCTCGAGGTCAGCACCCTCGAGCACCTGGCGCCGCTCGCCGTAGATGACCTCGCGCTGGCGGCTCATCACGTCGTCGTACTTGAGCACGTTCTTGCGGGACTCGAAGTTGAGCGCCTCGACCTGGCCCTGGGCGTTGGCGATCGACTTGGTCACCATCTTGGCCTCGATGGGCTGGTCGTCGGGCACCCGCAGGCTGACCAGCACCCGCTCGACCCAGTCGGACTTGAACAGCCGCATCAGGTCGTCGCCCAGGGAGAGGTAGAACCGCGACTCACCCGGGTCGCCCTGACGGCCGGAACGACCGCGCAGCTGGTTGTCGATACGACGTGACTCGTGCCGCTCGGTGCCCAGGACGTAGAGGCCGCCGAGCTCGGTGACCTCCTTGGCCTCCGCCGCCACCTGGTGCTCGATCTTCTCCAGGGTCGCCGGCCAGGCCGCCTCGTACTCGTCGGCGTCCTCCAGCGGGTCCAGGCCGCGGCTGCGCAGCTCCTGGTCGGCGAGGAACTCCGTGGATCCGCCGAGCATGATGTCGGTGCCTCGGCCGGCCATGTTGGTGGCGACCGTGACCGAGCCCTTGTGCCCCGCCAGCGCCACCACCTTGGCCTCGTCGGCGTGCTGCTTGGCGTTCAGCACGGTGTGCGGCACGCCGCGCTGCTTCAGCATGCCGCTGAGCAGCTCGGACTTCTCCACCGAGGTGGTGCCCACCAGCACGGGCTGGCCGGTGCGGTTGCGCTCGACGAGGTCCTCGACGACGGCGCGGAACTTGGCCTCCTCGGTGCGGTAGACGAGGTCTGGCTTGTCGAGCCTGACCATGGGCTTGTTGGTCGGGATGGGTACGACGCCGAGCCGGTAGATCTTGTCGAACTCCGAGGCCTCGGTCATCGCCGTACCGGTCATCCCGGAGAGCTTCTCGTAGAGGCGGAAGTAGTTCTGCAGCGTGATCGTGGCGAGGGTCTGGTACTCCTCGCGGACGGTCACGCCCTCCTTGGCCTCGATCGCCTGGTGCAGGCCGTCGTTGTAGCGCCGACCCGAGAGGATGCGCCCGGTGTGCTCGTCGACGATCAGCACCTCGCCCTCGATGACGACGTACTCCTTGTCGTTGCGGAACAGCTCCTTGGCCTTGATGGAGTTGTTCAGGAACGAGATCAGCGGGGTGTTGGCGGACTCGTAGAGGTTCTCGATGCCGAGGTAGTCCTCGACCTTGGTGATGCCGGGCTCGAGGATGGAGATCGTCTTCTTCTTCTCGTCGACCTCGTAGTCCTCGTCCTTGGTCAGCCGGGCGGCGACCTTGGAGAACTCGGCGTACCACTCCACCTCGTCCTGCGTGGGGCCGGAGATGATCAGCGGCGTGCGGGCCTCGTCGATCAGGATCGAGTCGACCTCGTCGACGATCGCGAAGTGCGGGTCGCGCTGGACGAGGTCTTCCAGCGTGTTGGCCATGTTGTCGCGCAGGTAGTCGAAGCCGAGCTCGTTGTTGGTGGCGTAGGTGATGTCGCAGTTGTAGGCGACCCGCCGCTCCTCGGGGGTCATCTCGGGCAGGATCACCCCGGTGCTCAGCCCGAGGAAGTGGTGGACGCGCCCCATCCACTCGGCGTGGTACTTCGCGAGGTAGTCGTTGACCGTGACCACGTGCACGCCCTTGCCGGTGAGCGCGTTCAGGTACGACGGGAGGGTGGCCACCAGGGTCTTGCCCTCACCGGTCTTCATCTCCGCGATGTTGCCGAGGTGGAGTGCCGCGCCGCCCATGAGCTGGACGTCGAAGTGCCGCTGGCCGAGCACCCGCTTCGCCGCCTCGCGGACGGTGGCGAACGCCTCGGGCATCAGCGAGTCGAGGCTCTCCCCGTCGGCGAGCCGCTGCTTGAACTCCCCCGTCTGCGCGCGCAGCTCCTCGTCGGACATCGCGACGAAGTCGTCCTCGATGGCGTTCACGGCCTTGGCGACGCTCTCGAGCTGGCGCAGGATCTTGCCCTCGCCGATGCGGAGGACCTTGTCGATGAGCGTCACGCGCGCTACTCCCTGGGTCACGTCGGGGATGGGAAGAGCAGGATGCGACCCGCCGTTCATCGTAACGGTCGGGCGCTCGCCGGGGTTCCGTCAGGCCACAGTCACGCGGTGGCCCTGCCGATGACCGACGCCGCCTCCGGTGCGCGCGATCCCTCGGGGAAGGTGAACCGCTCCAGCTCGGTGACGGTGAACCCGGCGCGCTCGATCGCCGCCACCGTGTCGCGCCCGGTGTGGCAGCCACCGAACAGGCGCGGCCAGACGGTGGCGTCGAGAACGCCCTGAACCCGGCGCCTCGGCCCCGGTTCGGGCGCCTGCACGTGCTCGAGGAAGCGCAGCTCGCCACCCGGTCGAAGCACGCGGTGTGCCTGCGCGAGGGCGGCGTCCTGGTCGACCGTGCACAGCACCAGCGAGAACACCACGGCGTCGGCCTCACCGTCGTCCAAGGGCAGGTTCTCGGCCGTCTCCGCACGCAGCTCGACCCGCTCGTCGGCGTGCCGTGCCGCCCGTTCGCGCAGGTAGGGCTCGGGCTCGAGGGCCACGATCCGTTCGACGGTGTCGGGGTAGAGCTCGAAGTTCACCCCGTCGCCCGCACCCACCTCGACCACGGTGCCGTTGAGGCCGGCGAGGTTGCGTCGGCGCAGGTCGGTGCCGCCACGTCGCTCGATGCCCGGGACCACGAATCGGCTGTAGAAGCGCGCGAACACGGGGTGCCGGACCGTCATCGCCTCATGGTGCCACGGGCTCGTCTCGCGCTCGAGATTTGATGAGCATCACGATTGACACGAATATCTATTTGGCGTTAACTGGCGTTGTCATGAACAACCGACGCGGATACACGATGACGACGCGGGCCAGGGCCGTGGAGGCCACCCGCACCTCCATCCTCGACGCCATCGTCGGGCTCGCGTCGGAGCGGGTGTTCACCGAGATCGGTCTCGACGACGTCGCGGCCCGCGCCGGTGTGAGCGTGCAGACGGTGCTGCGCCACTTCGGCAGCCGGGACGGGCTGATCGATGCCGGCGTGCTCCACGCCAAGGAGTCGGTGGTGGAGGAACGCCGGACGCCGCACGGCGAGGTCGCGCAGGCGGTACGCGTGATCGTGGACCACTACGAGCAGCGCGGCCGTTCGGTCCTGCTGATGCTGGCCCAGGAGCCCACAGATCCCCGCGTCGCCCGGATCACCGACGAGGGCCGCGCGTTGCACCGCGCGTGGGTCGAGGAGGTGTTCGCCCCACTGCTGCCGGCCGAGAGGTCGCAGCGTGCGGCGGGCGTGGACCTGCTCGTCGTGGCGACCGACGTCTACACCTGGAAGCTGCTGCGGCTCGACCGCGGCCTCAGCCGCGCGCAGGCCCAGCAGCGCATCGAACGTCTGGTGAGGGCTGTCCTCGCCGATCTCGGGGAAACCGGAAGGACGCACAGCTGATGTCGGAGATCCTCTTCGCGACCTGGGACGGCGGCGGCAACGTGCCTCCGGCCGTCGCCATCGCGACAGCCCTGCGGGAGCGGGGCGAGACGGTGCGCTTCATCGGGCACGAGTCCCAGCGTGCGGCCCTGACGGAGGCCGGCTTCGCCTTCTCGTCGTACGACGGGGTGCGGCCGTTCTCCTGCCTGGAGTCGAACTCCCCTGCTCGGCTCGTGTCGATGTTCACCGACAAGGCGCTGGGGCGGGCGGTGCTCGCCGAGCTCGAGCGGCGACCTGCCGACGTCGTGGTGGTCGACTGCCTCCTGGTGCCGATCCTCCGGGCCCTGGCCGACTCGGGTCAGCGCTATGTCTCCCTCGAGCACCTCTTCGACCGCTACCTGCGCCGCGGGTGGCTGCGCGGACCGGTCGGCACGGTGGCGCGGCTGAAGGGGCTGAGCCCGGTGCAGTCCTGGAACTCCGCGGCGGTCGCACTCGTCGCCACCCCGCCGAGCCTCGACCCCGGTGCCGCGGACCCGCAGCCCGCCAACGTCAGGTTCACCGGCCCGGCGTTGACGCTGCCCGCCCCGCACGACCTGGCCGCCCACGACCCCGCCGTCCTGGTCAGCCTGAGCACGTTCAACTACCCGGGGATGGGTGCCGGCGCTGCAGCGGATCCTTGACGCCACCGCGGGCCTGGAGGCGCGGGTGATCGTGACGACCGGCCCCGTCCTCGACCCTGCCGACCTGCGCACCGCCGCCAACCACGAGGTCCACCGGTACGTGCCGCACGACGAGCTGATGCCCCAGGTGTCCCTCGTGGTCGGTCACGGAGGCCTCGCCACCACGATGCGCGCGCTCGCCCACGGTCTCCCGCTGGTGATCATGCCGATGCACCCGTTGCTGGACCAGCCGATGGTCGGCCGGGCCGTGGCCGACGCGGGGGCCGGCGAGGTCGTGAAGAAGAAGGCGAGCCCCGAGCAGCTGCGCCCGGTCATCGAGCGGATGCTGCACGACGGCCCCCACCGCGAGGCCGCCGCAAGGCTGGCCGCCGAGATCCGCGAGCTCGACGGCGTCCACCGTGGCGCCGACCTGGTCCAGGGCGTCCTCGCGGGCAACGGCGCTCCGGCGGCTCAGGGCCGAGGGCGCATCATCCAGTAGGTCGCGCTGTGAGATGTGTAGCCGAGCTGTTCGTTGACGTGTCGGATGCCCGGGTTCTCCTCGTCGTTGTCGGTGAGCACTGTTCGGATGCCCTGGTCGCTGGCATGGGCGTGCAGGAACTCCTTGGTCCGACGGGCGAGCGCGCTTCCGCGCCGAGCCGGATCGACTCCGGTGTAGATCACGTGCATCTGGTCACCGTCCGCCACAGCGAACGAGATGGCGGCGGGGTGTCCGTCCACACGCGCTAGCGCGGCCACCGGTCGCTGTCCGGGCGCGGGTGTCTCACGGAAGCTGGTCAGGCTGAGCACGAGCCCAAGCTCGAACTCGGGGTTGGTCTGGCTGGCCAGCAGCATCGCCTCAACGGCCTCCTCGTCCTCGAAGCGCAGATCATCACGGGCCTCCAGCGTCAGACCCTCGACGGGCGACGGCGCCGAGGCCTCCGACACGTCGACCGCGGTCGTGACCGAGAGCCCCACCGGCTCGAAGCCCCAGTGCCGGGCAACCGCCAGGGACGCCTCGTCGTCGTGAAACACCCCGGTTGCCAGGCGCGTGAGGTCGTCAGGGAGATCGGCCAGAAGTCCGGCGTACAGCCGAGACCCCACACCCTGCCCTCTTGAGTCGGGGCTCACCCGAACGATCGCGAGCATGGCGCCCACTGGCAGGTTCGAGCCCGCCCGACCCAAGGCGACCCCAGCCAGAGCCCTGCCCGACCGGCGCGCCACGAGGACGCGCAGGAACGCTGCAGTCTCCGTAGTCAATGCCGAGCGCAGGATGACCCGGTCCGTCAGTGGGCTGCTGGAGGTGACGAACGAGGTGATCTCATCCGCGTCCTCCGGGAGCCTCGCGGCCGTGATCTCCACCGGCACAGTCTGACGGACGTGCGGCCGATCGCCGTGGGGCCTGCACCACCCGGGGAGGCGTGCGTGCAGGAGTCGGCGGCAGCTAACCGAGACGGGATGCTGACTCGCGGCGTTGATCCTCGGGAGGACGGCGCCGCTGGTGAAGTTGTGCGATCTCCCGCACTATCTCCTCCCGCTCGGCGCGCTGCTGCCGCAGCTCGTCGGAGGCCAGCCTCGCGTTGACCAGTGCGCCGCGGTCCGCTTTGACGCTGATGATGCGTTGCATCACGGAAAAAATCACTAGTCCACAGCCCTCGTCGCCGTTGTGAATCTGACGGTTCCACAGGGTCTGGGTGGAAAGACTTCAACGTACGGTTGACGGTGGATCCCCGCAAGTGTTCCTTCGGGGCCTACGGTGCGGCGTTTCCCTTGCGGCGACTCGCCACCCACCAGACGATCCAACCGGCGATGAGCCCTAGCCAGATGAGCAACTCGAGCGATCCAATCCCGCCCAACAAGGCAGCAGCGATCAACAGCGCCAGGAGTAACCCCAAGCCCTGGAAAAGAGAGGCCACAGTCACGCTCGCGACGCTACATCGGCACGAGCGGGCGCGGATCGCGGCTGCTTGTTGTATTGCTCCTAGGTCCGGACCTGGCAAGGCTCGGACCAGGCGCCGGGTTCGTCGCTCTCATTGCGGCTGCCCACGCTGGTCGTGTGGCTCTCATTTGGCCTGCGCGGACCCGGCGTCGCTTTGGGCTAGGAGAGGCTCAAGAAGGGTTTGTTGCACTCGAAGCAGCGTTGCCCTCCCGGCTCGACAACCAGTGATGGAGCGAGCGAGGAGGAGCAGATGGGCAAGACGAGCAGTCGGGTCGTGATTGGGATGGACCCGCACAAGCGGTCGGTCACGATCGAGGTGATGACCTCCGACGAGACTGTCCTGGGTAGTGGTCGCTTCGCGCACTGATGCCGATGGGTTTGCCGCGTTGAGGCGTTACGTCAGCCGGTTCGGCGACCGGGTCTGGGCGATCGAGGGATGTTCTGGGATCGGTCACCACATCGCGATGAGACTCCTTGCTGTCGAGGAGGAAGTCATCGACGTCCCGCCCAAGCTCTCGGCCCGGACACGGGTCTTCGCGACCGGTCAGGGACGCAAGACCGACGCCACCGACGCCCACTCAGTTGCTCTGGTCGGCACCCGGATGAGCGGGCTGCGGCCGGTGGTCAACGACGAGCAGCTGGCGGTGCTGCGGCTTCTGGTCGACCGACGCCGCTCCCTGGGCGAGGACCACACCCGGATGGTCCCCCAGCTGCACCAGCTGTTGTTGGAGCTGATCCCCGGTGGTGCGAAGAAGGACCTCTCGGCCCGACAGGCCAAGGCGCTGCTCGCCAAGGTCCGTCCACGCGACGTGGTGGGCAAGACCCGGCGCCGGGTCGCAGCCGAGCTGATCGCTGACCTCGAGCGGATCTACGTGCGCAAGAAGGCCGCCAACAAAGAGCTCACCGAGTTGCTCGAAGCCGACTGACACCGGCCTGCTCGACCTCAACGGGATCGGACCCTCGGGCGCGGCCCGGCTACTGGTCGAGGTCGGTGACATCACCAGGTTCCCGAACAAGGCCCACTTCGCGTCCTGGAACGGAACTGCACCCATCGACGCCTCCTCCGGAGACCAGGTCCGCCACCGGCTCTCACGCGGAGGGAACCGCCAGATCAACCGGGTGCTGCACATCATGGCCAGAGTCCAGATCCGCAACCCCAGCGAGGGCCGCGACTACTACGAACGCAAGAAGGCCGACGGCAAAGCACCGATGGAAGCGATGCGCTGCGTCAAACGCCGCCTCTCCGACATCGTCTTCCAACAGATGCTCAACGACGCCATGAACCACCAGGCGACGGGCCCGGGAGGGCAAACAGGAAACGACTCTGACTCCAGCGCGACCGGCTCACATCCCAGCGCCGGCTCTTCGGACAAGCCACTTCCCGGACCCGTCACCAACCAGCCTAAGACACCACTCCCGGCTGCTTCTTGACACAGAAGGGAGCCAGATCCGGACGTTCGCGAGCTTCTACTACCGAACGAGTTCGCGCACGATGGAACCGACGGTTTCCCGCAGTTCATCAGAGGGTTTCGCATCGTCGGGCTCGTCTCCGACGTAGTCATCCGCCAACTTGCCGAGGCTGTGGAGTTGGCGAATGAGTTCTGCCTTCGCCTGGGCCCGGTCAACGATGTCCGGCAATCGAAAGGCGATCACGTCCATAGGCTCAGTTGCGGATCTCGGGTATCTGTCAGCGATGCGCGCTACTGATGGGTCGTCGTGATGAAGGTGTAACCACGCTCGGACAACAGGAGGAAGTCCGGTGCCACCCACATAGACGATCTCCGCGCGTTCGGCGGGCATCCACGCATAGAGCCACGAACCGGCGTCTCGGATGTCGCCGTCCCGGACGGTGATCCGCTCGATCTCCATTGCTCTGCCCCTTGGACAACTCGACGCACCTGTTGCCACTCATCTTGGCGCTACGTCCTCTCATCGGCAGAAGAGGACGCTCAGAGACGGAAACCAGCGGGGGCCAAGCAGCATGCGAAGCGAAGGCTAGGGGCCGGAGGCCTGTGAGTGGGGAGGCAGTGGCCGGCCACGGCGTTCGGGCGTGGTGACGTCTCGCGTGCCGGTGTGGTCGACCAGGTAGGAGTAGCCGTGGGGGCTGAGCCAGACGTAGGTGCCGGGTTCGAGTGGGGTGTAGGACCAGGCCGCGTGGGTCTTGAGGCGGTGATGTCGCCGGCACAGCGGGGCGACGTTGCAGCTGCACGTGGTGCCGCCCTTGTCGTGGGCGACGACGTGGTCGCAGTCGCAGGTCCGGGCCGGGCGGGTGCACCAGGGGAAGACGCAATGCGGGTCGCGCAGGCCGACCTGCTCACGCAGGCGGTCGGGGACCTCGTAGGCGTCGGACTCGAGGTGCTCGCGGAGGTCGATGACCGGCTTGACAACTACCTGCACCCGCGGACCGCCGGGTCGCGGAGCGCACCACCGACGGACCTGCTCGACCATCACGAGCTGTCGTCCGTTCTCGACCCGAGCGACCACGTCGCCCCCGGAGAGGGCGGCCTCTGAGAGGTGGACGTACAGGACGACCCGCCGGGAGGGAGCCGCACCGGCGGCGGGTGCGCCGTCGTCGAGGGTGAGCTCGCCGCGGGCCAGGGCGCCAAGAGCCTGCGACCGGCGGACGTCGAGCGGCTCGGTCGACCCGAGGGACAACAGGTGCTCCGCACCGGCCTGCAGGGCGGCGTCGAGGTCCTGCGCGTCGGCCAGGTCGAGCTCACCGGAGACGTAGCTGGTGCCCCAGAAGGTCACCTGGTCGGTGTTGATCTTCACCGCGCGGCGGTCTTCTGCCGCGTCCGCCTCGGCCTGGGCACGCACCGGGTCGAAGCGCTTGAGTGCCTCGGCGACCAGTCGGTCCTGGGCGGCGAAAGACGTCTTGTGCAGGAACGGCGCCAGCTGGGCGTCCACCCACGCGGCGGCCTCGAACGACAGGCTCATGGTCGCCTCCGCGAGCCGTCGTGCCCGCCACGCGGGCAGGTCACCGCGCTGCACCCGCGCCCAGTGCCTGGGGAGTCGGTAGGCCAGCTCCACGGCCTGGCCGACGAACCTGTGGCCCGAAGCGGTCGACATGCCCACCGCGGCGGCGAACTCCGGGATCGCGAACTCCGCCACCAACGGCGCACCCTCGCCGGCGATCGGCAGGGAACCCTCGTGCCCCGGCGTGCCGGCCGCGCGCACGTCCGTCGACTCGACGGGGTGCTGGTCGGCCCACGCCACTGCTGCTGCCAGCAGGTTGGCCTCCGCGCGCAGTGCCGCCCGGCGCTCGGCCCGGGCGTAGGCAAGCACCTGGGCCGTCGAGTCGGCGTCCTCCAGCTCCATCACGGCCGACTCGATGGTGCTGCTCATGACATCGAATTCAAGCAGCCACCACCGACAAGACTGCGCGCCGACGAGGGGGCTTCGACCACCCTGTAGACAAGTTCTCGATCTGGCTCGCGCTCAGCGCAGCGACCCCGAGGAGCCCAGCTGCCAGACGGCCAGGCCGTGCAGGTGCTGGCTCGCCGCGAGCCGCCGCCGGAGCTCGACCGAGCGCGCGTCGTCCCACCACAGCGTGCGTCCGCCGGGAAGCGATGCGTGCCACTCCCCGTCGGTTGCGTCCCACTTGGCCCGGGAGCCGGCGACGGCCCGCGACTGCGGGACGGTGAGCTCCGGCGCTCCCCCGCCCCAGCGATACCCGTACGCCGCCGCACCGAGGTCGACCTTCGCCCGAGGCACCCGGGTGAGGAAGTAGCCCAGCTCGCGCCGCACCCAGGGCAGAGCAGCGATCGGGCCCGGCCCGGACCAGGGACCGTGCTGGTCGTAGGTCATCAGCACGGCCACGTCGAGGACGCGCGAGAGTCGGCTGAGGTCGTACCCGCGAGCCGCGTAGCCTGCCGCGTTGCCGCTGGCCATGAACGCCATCGACACGGCCTTGGCGCGCGGGAGCGCGCGCCGCAGGGCCTTGGTGAACCGGGTGAGGCCGCGGCGGTCACGCGCGCGCAGAGACTCCAGGTCGACCTGGATGCCGGCGAACCCGGCGGAACGCCTCACCAGTGCCCGCACCACCGCCGCGCGGTTCCGCGCCCGGCTGAGCATCCGGTGCGCCCGTCGCTCGTTGAAGTCGCCGATCCGGTTGTCGTAGTTGGAGACCAGCAGGATCGCGCGTCGGTGGGCCGCGGCGGCCGCCCTGCGCAGGGCGGCTGCGTCGGCGTCGAGGGCGGAGACCCTGCGCGGCCCGAGCAGGGACACGCCGTCGACACCCACCACGTCGACGAGGTCACCGTCGCGGGTGACGTCCGAGGGCGTCGCGGAGCCCGCCAACGCATAGCCGGTCACGACCGGCGTCCGTTCGGCGACGGTCGTCGTGCGGTCCAGCACGTCCCCAGAGCCCCGGGCAGCTCCGCCGCAGCCGCCCAGCAGCACGAGCGCCAGCCCGCACACGGCGGCCTTCGCCACGACGACGCCGGCAGGCACGCGGATCAGCACCGGGTCATCATGGCACCGCCGGCTCAGCGCAGTGCGACCTTCAGCGAGGGCGCCAGATCGCCGCGATCGGCCACCACGATGTCGTCGAGCTCCAGCCACCGGGCCAGGTCGCGCAGCTCCTCCCCCAGCTCGACCGCGGTCTCGGTCGGGGCGTCGGGCTCGGCCCACGCGGACTTCACGAGCAGGGCACCGGCCTTGCGATCCGCCTTGAGGTCGACCCGCCCGACGATCCGGTCACCGAGGAGGAACGGGAGCACGTAGTAGCCGTACTGCCGCTTCTCCTCGGGCACGTAGATCTCGATGCGGTAGTGGAAGTCGAAGACGTGCTCGGTGCGCTCGCGCTCCCAGACGACGGGGTCGAACGGGCTCAGCAGCGCGCGGGCGTGGACCTTCCGGGGCAGGGCCGCATCACGGTGGAGGTACGCCGGGCGCTTCCAGCCCTCGATCGTCACCGGGAGGAGCTCGCCGTCGTCGACCAGGTCGTCGACAGCGCGCTGGGCCGCCTTGGTGCCGGCCCCCCGCTGGAGCTGGAGGCGGTAGTAGTCGGTCAGGCAGCGCACCGTGGCCACGCCGTAGCTGGACGCCGCGCGCCGGACGAGCTCCCGGGTCGCCGCCGCCTCGTCGAGCGCCGGCGCGGCCAGCACGGCTGCCGGCAGCACTCGCTCGGGCACGTCGTAGATCGGCTCGAACTGCGGGTTGCGGCCGGCGATGGCCAGGTCGCCGGTGAGGTAGAGCCAGTCGAGCGCCTTGCGCGCCTCCGACCAGTTCCAGCCCCAGTCGACCTTGCGTCGCGGAGTGCCGTCGTCGAGGTCGCGGGCCGTCGAGGCACCGCGGTCCTCCACCTGGTCGTGCACTCGCGCGACCATCTCGCGATTGGCCTGCATCCAGGTGCTCCACCGCGGGCTCTCCCGGAAGGCCTCCATCCGATGACGCATCACCGGCCACAGGTCCACGGGCATGAACGCCTGCACGTGGGCCCAGTACTCCACCATCCGGCGTGGCTGCCGCTCGGAGGCGCGCTTGAGCATCTCGACGTCGTAGGGCCCCATCCGCGAGAACAGCGGCATGTAGTGAGCTCGCTGCAGGACGTTGACCGAGTCGACCTGCAGGAGACCGGTGCGGGTCAGGGTGCGCGAGAAGGTGCGCATCGTTGGCGTGGTGTGCCGGGGATCGCGGAACCCCTGCGCCGCGAGCGTGATCCGCCGCGCCTGGGCGCGGCTCAGGGAGTCGGGAGCAGGCACGCCCGCGAGGTTACTGGGCGCCACCGACAGTGGGGTCAGCTCGGGATGTCGAGCAGCTTCTCGCGGACGGCGTACATGACCGCCTCCATGCGCGAGTGCAGCTGCAGCTTCTCCAGGATGTTGCGCACGTGGTTCTTCACGGTGTTCTCGCTGATGTAGAGCTCGCGCGCGGCGTCGCGGTTGTTCAGCCCCTTCGCCACGAGCCGCAGCACCTCGAGCTCGCGGTCGGTCAGGCGCGGCGTCGGTACCTGGTCGCGGTCGGTGCGCGACATCTCCTTGAACTCGTCGATCAGCTTCACGGCCATCGAGGGGCTGATCAGGGACTGGCCCTCGGCCACGACCCGGACCGCCTGCGCGACCTCCTCGATGGAGGAGTCCTTGAGCAGGTAGCCGGAGGCGCCGTTCTTCACCGACTCGTAGAGGTCGCCCTCCTCGTCGCTGACGGTCAGCATGATGATCTTGACGGTCGGGACGAGCTCCTTGATCTTCATGCACGCCTGCAGGCCGGACCGCTTCGGCATCCGTACGTCGAGCAGCACCACGTCGGGCGCTGTCTTCACGACCAGGTCCGTCGCAGTCACCCCGTCGCCGGCCTCGCCGACGACCTCGATGTCGGGCTCGACGCCGAGGAGCATCACCATGCCGCGACGGAACAGCTCCTGGTCGTCGACCACGACGACACGCACCGCGTCGTCGTCAACCACACCATTCTCACTGCCCACGTTGCGCATCATGGCAGAGCACGTGCCTCTTTGGACACGTTCGGACCACCCCTTGGTAGCCCAGGCGGGTCAGGCCGGTCGCCGAGGGGTGGCCCGTTCGGGCGTGGTCAGTCGTCGAGCTCCAGCGAGATGACGCCGTAGTCGTAGCCGCGACGCCGGTAGACCACGGACGGTTTCTCGCTCTCCTTGTCGACGAAGAGGTAGAAGTCGTGGCCGACCAGCTCCATCTCGTAGAGCGCCTGGTCGAGGGTCATCGGGGCTGCGGCGTGGGCCTTCTCGCGGACGACGAGCGGACCGTCACCGGTGACCGACAGCGGTCCGGTCCCCTCCTGGTCGCCGGTCCCCTCGGCAACAACACTGCCGGTCGCGCCGTTGGCCTGCGACCGGGCCATCGCCTGGCCCAGCGACTCCATCCCGTGCTGGCCCCGGTGGACCTTGCGCCGGTCGGCGGCCCGGCGCATCTGCGCGGCCATCTTGTCCAGGGCGAGGTCGAGGGCAGCCATCTTGTCCTCTGCGGACGCCTCGGCGCGGACGATCGGGCCCCTGGACTTCGCGGTCAGCTCGACCCGGACGCTGCGCTCGGGATCGCGTGGCCTCGCCTCCTTCTCCAGGAGTACGTCGACCCGGATGATCCGGTGGTCGTGCTTCTCGAGCCGGAGGAGCTTCTCCTCCACGTGCTCCCGGAAACGGTCCGAAACCTCGCAGTGACGGCTGCTGACGACGACATCCACCACAGACCTCCTGTAGCCCACCAAGGGCGGGCGCTAGACGACTCGATCGGGTCCTATCCGGTCCTCCGGCTTCGCCCTCCCTGCAGTGCGCACCACGTCAGGTGCGTGCGCGGACCGGGGCGGGACGCGCGAGCGACGTGTGCCAGGCGCGTCCCCGAGTGCGGCCGCCACGGATGCGGCCAACCTCGGGCCGGCGTCCGGGCGCCACTCCGCCGGGATCCCGTGAAACCGCGGGCCCGGTTCTTCTCCATGAAGCGAAGGTAGCCCGCACACCGTGAACTTGGTAGGCCCCCGATGCATCAGGCGGAGGCAGCTCCGAACCGTCGCCGGGTCGCTGCCACCGTGACGACGGCCCGCACCCGGAGGCCCGAGCGCTCCAGGGTGCGTTGCGCCTCGCGGGCGGTGGCCCCGGTGGTCACGACGTCGTCGCAGAGCACGACGGAGACGGGGATGCCGCCGCGAGCGAGCCACGACCGGGCCGTGGAGCGGACCCGCATGGAGCCCGACAGGTTGGCCGCACGCTGCTCACTGCCCAGCCCGACCTGGTCGGCAACGGGCCGGTGCTGCTCCAGGAGCCGGGCCACCTCGACGACGAACCCGGTCCGGCGAAGCTGCCGTGCCGCCACCCGGCTCACCCGCAGCATCGGGTCGTGCCCCCGGGCGCGGACGACGGCCGCTCGCGACGGCACCGGGACGAGCACCGAAGGCGTCGTCGGGTCGAGCACCGGCTCGGCTGCCGCCGCGAGGGCCAGCCCCAGCGGACGGGCCAGGGCGAAGGCGGCCCGCTCCTTGTGCGCCACCACCATCCGGCCCAGCAGCCCGTCGTACTCCCCCGCCGCGAAGCAGGCGGCCAGACCCTCGGGGCACGGCGTCGGGCGGACCTGCACGGACCCGCACGGCAACCG
The DNA here is from genome assembly GCA_963839835.1 of uncultured Actinomycetota bacterium. GTDB lineage: Bacteria > Actinomycetota > Actinomycetes > Propionibacteriales > Nocardioidaceae > Marmoricola. The sequence goes on along the minus strand of CAWIWO010000003.1, from coordinate 88,367 downwards.
CCCCCGGCACTCGCGGCACAGCGCCCGTCCGGGCAGGCCGCAGCCCACGCAGCAGGCGCCGTGGACCAGGTCCAGCCAGGAGTCGATCATCGGTGCAGTGTCGGCGCTACCCCTCGGTCCGGCCGCCCGTCGGTTCGAGCCTGTGGACGGACGCACGCACGGCAGCGCGGCCTGTGGACGCAGCCGTCCCAGAGGATCAGCGCACGTACGTCGCCGCGGCCACCCGCGAGCTCGAGCGTGGCCAGGCTCCGCCGGCGCTGAGGGTGTAGAGGCGCTGGTCGGGGGTGATCAGGTGCAGGGGCAGGTCGGTGTCGGGCGACACGACGAGGGCCGCCGCGGCCCCGCGGAAGACGTTCGGCTGGACCAGGTCAGGCGACACCGGTGAGCCGTCGGAGCTCACGAAGGTGACCTCGCTGGTCTCCTCGGTCGGGCGCGTCAGCACCGCCAGGGTGGCCGGGTCGCGCCACCCGAGGTCGACGATCCGCGCCGAGTCGCTGCGGCCGTCGGAGAAGGTGCGCGAGCGCCCGGCCCCGGAGACGATCCCCTCGTCGGTGCGGAGGATGTCGACGACCCGCAGGGCGGGCGCCGGGCTGCCGGCGTACGCCACGGCCATCCGGCTGCCGTCACGGGCGACCGTGAACGCGGCCACGTCGGCTCCGGTCACCCCGGGGAGGTCGAGCGTGCGGACGTGCCGGCCACGCACGACCAGCACGCGGGCGCCCGCTGGGGTGCGGTCGATCAGCCAGAGGTCGCCGAACATGTCGTACTGCGGGCGCAGCACGTCGGTGCCGTCGGTGACGACCCTGGTCACCCGGACGGCCGCGGCGCTCGTCGCGACCGGGGAGACGAACACGGTCCTGCCCCCCGAGGAGACGGCGGCGATCCGGCGCGGCGACTCGCTGACGGAAAGGCTGCGCATCGGGTAGCCGGCCCGCCCCAGAGGGCCGCCGATCGGGGCCGGGTCGGAGTCCAGGTCGACCACGCGGCCTGCGCGCAACCCCCACAGGAACGACGCGCCCGTCCCCGCGGCGTCGTACTCGGGGCCACTCGTGACCGGAGCGTCGGTGCTGCCGTTGGGCAGCGGCACCGGGGAACCCCCCACGGTGATCCGGAGGCGTTCGATGCCCGGCACCTGGCGCAGCGTCCACGCGAGCTGGTCGACGGTGCGGTTCAGCTCGCTGCGCGGCATGGTCAGCACCTCGCGCGACAGCGGCACCTCGGCCACGCCGTTCTCGGTGACAACGACGGAGAGGTCCAGTGACGTCCCGCGAGGCAGTGCCGAGTTGCTGATGTCGGCGATCGAGTCACCTGGCCCGGCGAGCAGACCGCGGACGAGGTTGGTGGCGGACTGCTCGCCGCGCGGGATGAAGATCGGGTCCGGCAGGAGGGTGTGTCCGGTCTGGTCGAAGAAGTAGAGGTTGAACCGCTCGAAGCTGCGGTCGAAGTACGCCGACGGGACGACGAGGGCGTTGACCGGGTTGTCGATGCGCCACTGGCCGTCCTCGTTGACCAGCTGGAAGTCGATCGTCTCCGACTGGCCCGGGGTGCCGCCGCGCCAACCGCCACGGGAGTCCAGCCGACGGGTGTCGGCGAGCCGCACGCGCACGCCGTCGGAGCCGGGGAGCACGGTGGGGGCCTCGTAGACGATTGTGCCGCGGTTCGGCTTCCACGCCGTCCGGGCGCGGGCGGTGAGGAACGTCCTGGCCACCGATATCGTCAACGGGTTGGCGGTCATCGCCGTCAGGAAGTCCGAGACGATCTGCGAGGGACTGGAGTCCTTGATCGGGCCGTGAGGCTGGAAGTACGCCGGGCCCTGGTCCTGGTCGGGACTGACCTCGGTGACGCGGTGGACGGACCCGCTCTCCGGCAGCGTGGTGCACGCGGAGACCAGCAGGCCGCCGAGCAGCACGCCGACGAGGGCGCGCGCCACCCCAAGGCGGGTCCCTGGGCTGTTCATCGGACACCCTCGCGGACGTCGGCCGGCACGAGGGGCAGCGGGCTGTGGGTCAGGGCGTCGCCGGCGTGCCGCGGCAGGGTGAGCCGGAACTGGGCGCCTCCTCCGGGGGTGCCCCATGCCTGCAGCCAGCCACCGTGCAGCCGGGCGTCCTCGAGCGCGATCGCCAGCCCGAGCCCGGTGCCACCCGTGGTCCGGGCGCGCGCCGGGTCGGCGCGCCAGAACCGGTTGAACACCATCGCCGACTCACCCGGCTGCAGCCCGACCCCGTGGTCGCGCACGGTCACGGCGGTGGCCCCCTGGTCGCTGGCGAGCCGGATCACCACCCCGGAGCCGTCGGCGTGGTCGATGGCGTTGGTGACCAGGTTGCGGATGATGCGCTCCACGCGGCGAAGGTCCGCCTCGGCGAGGTGCACGCCGTCGTCGGTCACGATCACCGGCACCCCGCGCTGCCGGGCCATCGGCGCCGTCGCCATGACGACCCGGTGGACGACGTCGGAGAGGTTGATGTCCTCGAGCTCGAGGACGGCTGCGCCCGCGTCGTACCGGCTGATCTCCAGCAGGTCGCCCAGCAGGTTCTCGAACCGGTCCAGCTCGGTCTGCAGCAGCTCGGCTGCCCGGGCGGTGACCGGGTCGAAGCTGGCCCGGGCGTCGTGCAGCACGTCGCCGGCCATCCGCACGGTCGTCAGCGGGGTGCGCAACTCGTGCGAGACGTCGGAGACGAAGGTGCGCTGCACCCGGGAGAGCTCCACCAGCTTGCGGATCTGCGACTGCAGCGCCTCGGCCATCTGGTTGAAGGACATCGCCAGCCGGGCGATGTCGTCCTCGCCGGAGACGTGCATGCGTTCCTCGAGGCGGCCCGAGGCGATCCGCTCGGCCACGCGACGCGCCATCCGCACGGGGGTGATCACCTGCCGGGTGACCAGCGCGGCGACGCCAGCCACAAGGAGCAGCAGCAGGATGCCCGCGGTGAGCAGCACCCGTCGCAGCAGGTGCATCGTTCGCTGCTCCTGGTCCATCGGGAACAGGTAGTACAGCGCATAGGTGCCGCCGTCGGAGGGCAGCACGATGTTGGCCCCGACTGCTACTCCCGGCTGGTCGACGCGTGGTCCGCCCTGCCGGTTGCGCGCGTCGGTGAACCGGATCCGGGTGTAGCTCCAGGCCATCGCGTTGTCGCCGCCGCTCTCCACCGAGCGACGCAGCGAGGCAGGCAGGCTGTCCACGTCGACGGCGGGAGTGGTCCGGACCCCGCCCGTCTGCGCCCCCGCGTCGACGGGGCCGCGCACGATCACCTCGAAGCCCTTCACCTCGCCGCGAGCGACCAGGCTCTCGACCAGCAGCCGCAGCTGGGTCTCGGGGTCGAAGTCGTTGCCGCCGGCCTGGCTCAGCCGGTCGCGTGCGGTGGAGGTCTCGCTGCGCGCCTCGGCCAGCGAGGCCGAGACCCGGCTGCGGACCAGGCCGTCGGAGATCTGGCGCATCACCAGGAACCCGACGGAGCCGACGACCAGGGCGCAGAGCACCACGATGGCAGTGACGACCCGGGTGCGCAGCGAGCGCCGCCAGAACGACGGGAGGCTGCGCCACGGGCGGGCGCTCCCGCGACGAGGAGCCTCAGTCGTCGAGGGAGGACTCATCGGCCAGTCCCGCCTTGTAGCCCACGCCGCGCACGGTCACCACGATCGTGGGGTTCTCGGGGTCGACCTCGATCTTGGCACGCAGGCGTTGCACGTGGACGTTGACCAGGCGGGTGTCGGCGGCGTGCCGGTAGCCCCACACCTGCTCGAGCAGGACCTCACGGGTGAACACCTTGCGCGGGTTCTGCGCCAGGCAGACGAGGAGGTCGAACTCCAGCGGGGTCAGCCCGATCTCGGCACCGTCGCGGGTGACGGCGTGGCCGGTCACGTCGATGGTCAGGTCGCCGATGTGCAGGTCCTGCGGCGTGGGCACCTCGAAGCGTCGTACCCGCGCACGGATGCGGGCCACGAGCTCCTTGGGCTTGAACGGCTTCGCGACGTAGTCGTCGGCCCCCGACTCCAGGCCGACGACCACGTCCACCGTGTCGCTCTTGGCGGTGAGCATCACGATCGGGACGCCCGACTCCGAGCGGATCTCCCGGCACACGTCGATCCCGTCGCGTCCGGGCAGCATCAGGTCGAGCAGCACCACGTCGGGACGGAAGGAGCGGAAGGCCGACATGGCCTCGTCGCCGCGCATGACGATCTCGCTGACGAAGCCCTCGTTGCGGAGGACCAGGGTGAGCATCTCGGCCAGGGCCGCGTCGTCGTCCACGACGAGGACCCTGGGCCGGTCAGCTCCCTCCTGGACCACCAATGCGTCGACCTCTGGTCTCTTCCCGCCTCAGTAGCGGTAGTGCTCGGACTTGTAGGGCCCACCGACCGGGATGCCGAGGTAGTCGGCCTGGTCCGCGGACAGCTCGGTCAGGTTCACCCCGAGCGCACCGAGGTGGAGTCGCGCGACCTCCTCGTCGAGGTGCTTGGGCAGCACGTAGACGCCGGTGGGGTACTCCTCGGTCTTGGTGAAGATCTCGATCTGCGCCAGCACCTGGTTGGTGAAGGAGTTCGACATCACGAAGGACGGGTGCCCGGTCGCGTTGCCGAGGTTCATCAGCCGGCCCTCGGAGAGGACGATGATCGCCTTGCCGATTCGTCGAAGGTCCACAGGTCGACCTGCGGCTTCACGTTCTTGCGCTCGGCGACGCCGGGCTTCTCGAGCCCGGCCATGTCGATCTCGTTGTCGAAGTGACCGATGTTGCCGACGATCGCGTTGTGCTTCATCGCCTTCATGTGCTCGATGGTCACGACGTCCTTGTTGCCGGTCGAGGTGATGATGATGTCCGCGTGCGGCAGGGCGTTCTCGAGGGTGTCGACCTGGTAGCCGTCCATCGCCGCCTGCAGCGCGCAGATCGGGTCGATCTCGGTGACGATGACGCGAGCGCCCTGGCCGCGCAGCGACTCGGCGCAGCCCTTGCCGACGTCGCCGTACCCGCAGACGACCGCGACCTTGCCGCCGATGAGGACGTCGGTGGCGCGGTTGATGCCGTCGATCAGCGAGTGGCGGCAGCCGTACTTGTTGTCGAACTTCGACTTGGTGACCGAGTCGTTGACGTTGATCGCCGGGAAGAGCAGCGTGCCCTCGCGCATCATCTCGTAGAGACGGTGCACGCCGGTGGTGGTCTCCTCGGTGACTCCCTTGACGGAGTTGGCGATCGGGCCCCAGTGGTCCTTGCTCTTCGCCAGCTGGGCGCCGAGGACCTCGAAGACGATCCGCTGCTCGGCGCTTCCGGCGCTGTCCGGGTCGGGTGCCGCACCGGACTTCTCGGCCTGGACGCCGAGGTGCAGCAGCATCGTGGCGTCGCCACCGTCGTCGAGGATCATGTTCGGGCGTCTCGTCACCGGGCCAGTCGAGGATCTGCTGGGTGCACTCCCAGTACTCCTCGAGCGTCTCGCCCTTCCAGGCGAAGACCGGCACGCCCTTCGGGTCCTCCGGGGTGCCCTCGGGTCCGACGACGACCGCAGCGGCCGCGTGGTCCTGGGTGGAGAAGATGTTGCAGGAGGCCCAGCGCACCTCGGCGCCGAGGTCGACCAGGGTCTCGATCAGGACCGCGGTCTGGATGGTCATGTGCAACGAGCCGGCGATACGTGCACCGGCGAGCGGCTTGTCCTTGCCGTAGCGCTCGCGCATCGCCATCAGGCCGGGCATCTCGTGCTCGGCGAGGCTGATCTCGGTGCGGCCGTAGTCGGCCAGGGTCAGGTCGGCGACCTTGTAGTCCATGCGGGTGTCCTCTGGTGTCTCGAGTGTCGGGTGTGCGCGCGCGTCCGATGGCATCCCCCGGTGGTCCCGGGTCAGGCAGAGCGTCGGCGGCGAGCGTCTGACCACGATCTCGTGCGAAAGGCGCAAGCCGATTCTAGACGAGTCGCGGAGGGTTTCCGTCCGCCACCGGCCGCCGGATGTCGGGTTCGAGGTAGATCACCCGTGCGGCGGGCTCGGCAGCGCGCGTCGCGGCCTCGGCCGCATCGATCGCCAGAGCCACGTCCTGGGCCGTGTCCCCGGCCGTGACGGCCACCTTCGCGGCCACGAGCAGCTCGTCGGGACCGAGGTGCAGCGTGCGCATGTGGATGACGCTCTCGATGCCCGGGGCGTTGGTGATGGCGTCCCGGATCCGTTGCTGTGCCGCCGGATTGGCCGCCTCGCCCAGCAGCAGGCTCTTGGTCTCCAGGGCCAGGACCACCGCGACCGTGACGAGCAGCAACCCGATCAGCGCGGTCCCGATCACGTCGAAGACCGGGTTGCGGGTGATCAGCGTGAGCCCGACGCCGAGCAGGGCGAAGGTCAGGCCGGTCAGCGCCGCGAAGTCCTCGAGCAGGATCACCGGCAGCTCCGGCGCCTTGGCGCGCCGTACGTACTCGACCATCGAGGCCTCGCCGCGGTCGCGGTTGGCCTCGCGGACGGCCGTGCGGAAGCTGAGCGACTCCATCACGATCGCGACCAGCAGCACCAGGATCGGCACCCACCACCAGCGGCCGTCGAGCTGGCCGAGGTCGTGCGGGTGCTCCCGCACCTCCTGGCCCTTGTGGTAGGCCTCGTAGAGCGCGAACAGGCCGCCGACGCTGAAGAGCACGACGGCGACGATGAAGGAGTAGACGTAGCGCTCGCGGCCGTAGCCGAACGGGTGCTCGGGGGTCGCCTCCCGGCGGGAACGTCGACCGCCGAGGAGCAGGAGCAGCTGGTTGCCGGAGTCGGCGACCGAGTGGATCGCCTCGGCCAGCATCGAGGACGACTGGGTGAGCGCGAACGCGAGGAACTTCGTCAGGGCGATGCCGGTGTTGGCCAGCAGGGCAGCGACGACTGCCTTGGTTCCACCTTCGCTGGACATGGGTGGAGGCTATCGGCGCTGCAAGTCGTCCAGTCCCACGCGGAGGTACGCCGCGGCGTAGTTCCCCGTCGAGAGCATGGCGGCGTAGCGGGCCACGTCGCTGGGCGCGCTCGAGGCGATCCGCTCCTCCCGCACCCCGGCGTCGCGCGCAGCCTGGACGAGCCGGTCGCGGGTCTCGGTGACCGCGGGGTCCGTGGACTCGTCGTCGAGCAGGACCAGTGCGGGTCGGCGTTGCTGCGCCTCGTCGGCGAAGGGGTCGGCGAAGACGTCGGCCGGCACCGTCTGCTCGAGCACCGGCAACAGGTGCTCGGCGTCCGCGGCCAGGGCCGTGCGCCCGGTCGCCCGGCGGACGGACTCCGCGATCCGTCGAGCCGCGCGTGCGGCCAGCACGGTGCCGCCCCACAGCAGCGGGTTGGAGTCCGCGATCCCGATCGCGAGGATCTTGGCCGGGTTGACGGCAAGGTCCTTGTGCGGGCTGCACGTCACGGCGACCTCGTCCAGGGCTTCGGCGACCGCCTCGGGATCGGTCTGCGGACCCAGGTGCAGCCGGTCCAGCAGGTCGAGCACCACCACGGCGATCGCGAGCTGGTCCCCGGTCTGGGTCGGCAGCATCGTGGTGTAGCGGCCCTCGGCGTGCCCGGCGACCAGGGAGCCCGGTGGAGTGGCCACGACCAGCTGGCAGCCCCGTCGTACGGCCTCCGCGACCGCGCCCGCCGTCGCCGTGTCGCGTCCCTCCGGGGCGAGCACCACGACCAGGTCGAGGGTCCCTGCCCAGCCGGGGAGCCCGGGCGCGGGCCACGCCACGAACGGAACCGGGCAGACGGGCTCGAGCACGGCCCGGAGCAGTCGGGAGTCGGGTCCTGCGGCCACCACCGCCCGCGGCGGCACCTCGGAGAGGCGCTGGACCGACTCGGCCAGCGGCTCGGCGGCGGCGACCGCCTCGCGTCGTACCCGCGAGCCGGACTCGGCCAGGGTGCGCAGGCGCACGTCGGCGCGCGACAGGGCGACCTCGTCGTCGAGCAGTCCGTCGTCGAACGTCATCTGATCGCTGGGCCTAGCTCGGCTTTCGCGCCTCGTCCACGAGCAGCACCGGGATGTCGTCGGTCACCGGGTAGGCGTAGCGGCATCCCGAGCAGACCAGCTCACCCGCCGCCTCGTCGACCACGAGCGCCGCACGGCAGTTGGGGCAGACGATCAGGTCGAGCAGGTGGCTGTCCAGATTCATCGCGGTCCCCGGTTCATCGGTCTCTCCTGATCACGGCCAGCGTCTCGTCGCGCACCCGGGCCATCGTCGCGTCGTCCACACCCTCGGTGTTCAGGCGCAGCAGCGGCTCGGTGTTGGACGCGCGAACATTGAACCACCAGTCGGCGGAAGTGACGGTGAGCCCGTCGAGGTGGTCGATCTCGATCCCCGGCCGGTCGGTCCAGCTCCCCTCGAGCTCCTCGAGCACCGCCTGCTGGTCGGCCACCTCGGAGTTGATCTCGCCGCTGGCGACGTGGCGGGCGTACGGCGCCAGCACCTCCGAGAGCGGCTGGTCGGTCTCGGCGAGCGCGGCGAGTGCGTGCAGCGCCGCGAGCATGCCGGAGTCGGCCCGCCAGAAGTCGCGGAAGTAGAAGTGGCCGGAGTGCTCGCCGCCGAAGATCGCTCCGCTCTCGGCCATCTTGGCCTTGATGAAGGAGTGCCCGACCCGCGTGCGCACCGGGACGCCGCCGAGCTCGGTGACGATCTCCGGCACGCCGCGCGAGGTGATCAGGTTGTGGATCACCGTCGCCCCGGGCTCCTTGGCGAGCTCGCGTGCGGCGATCAGGCCGGTCAGGGTGCTGGGACTGACCAGCTCGCCCCGCTCGTCGACGAGGAAGCAGCGGTCGGCGTCGCCGTCGAAGGCCAGGCCGATGTCGGCGCCGGTCTCGGTGACCCTGGCCTGCAGGTCGACGAGGTTGGCGGCCTCGATCGGGTTCGCCTCGTGGTTGGGGAAGGTGCCGTCGAGCTCGAAGTACATCTCCTCCACGTCGGCCTCGACCCGACCCAGCACCACCGGCGCGGTCAGTCCTGCCATCCCGTTGCCGGCGTCGACGACCACCTTCAGCCGGCGACCGCGCACGGGAGCCAGGGCGAGCAGGTGGTCGGCGTAGTCCTGCAGCACGTCCTGCTCGGAGACGGTGCCCTGCTTCTCCGCACGAGTCTCCACGCCGGCACCGACGAGGTCGCGGATCTCGGCCAGGCCGGTCTCCATCCCCACTGGGGCCGCCGCGGCACGGCACAGCTTGATGCCGTTGTACCGGGCCGGGTTGTGGCTGGCGGTGAACATCGCCCCGGGACGGTCGAGCCGCCCGGAGGCGAAGTAGAGCTGGTCGGTGCTGGCCAGGCCGATCAGGGTGACGTCCGCTCCCGCCGCGGCCGCGCCCTCGGCGAAGGCCCGGGACATCCCGGGCGAGGAGGGCCGCATGTCGTGACCCACGACGACGCTGTCGGCCTCGGTCACCGCCACGAAGGCATTGCCCACCCGGCGCGCCAGGTCCTCGTCGACCTGGTCCGGCACCGTCCCGCGCACGTCGTAGGCCTTGAACGTGGCGGCCAGGTTGGCCGGGTCGCTGGTCGACATATGCCAGGACCCTAGTCGGGCCCGACGGGGGTCATTCGTCGGGCTGCAGCACCCGCAGATGGCTCCGGCGCGGGCCGTCGGGCGGCCGGACCGCGGAGAGCACGTCTGCCTCGGCCGGTCGGGGCTGGGCGGCCTCGCGCACGGCGTCGGCCAGGGCGAGGAGGTCGTCGGAGGAGGGACCGGACGGGTCGTCGGCCACCAAGCGCATCACCTCCCAGCCGCGAGGAGCCGACAGCCGCTGGCTGTGGGCGTCGCACAGGTCGTAGGCGTGCGGCTCGGCGTAGGTCGCGAGCGGGCCGACGACCGCGGTCTGGTCGGCGTAGACGTAGGTCAGCGTGGTCGTGGCGGGACGACCGCACGCGGTGCGGGAGCAGCGACGGAGGAGACCCACGCGGCGACGCTACGGCGCCCCTGGCGCGAGGCGCCGTAGGCTCGCCGTCGTGGAAGGCGTACGTCGCGACAGGCGCGGTCGCGGGATGCGGGGCCCGGAGTTCGGCCCCGGCGCGCCCCGGGGACCGGTGCCGGCGCAGCGCAGCCGGCGCGACCGCTTCGAGCAGGTCGCCATCGAGGTGATGAACGACGTGGAGTCGCGCTGGAGCGAGGAGCTGGCCGACGTGGAGCTCGCGGTCGAGGACATCCCGTTGCTGCCCGGCACCTGGAGCGCTCCACGCGTGCCGCTGGCCTCGTTCGTGGCGGCCACGAACTCCACGCCACCGCGCCTGGTGCTCTACCGCCGGCCGATCGAGCACCGGGCCGAGACCCGGGCCGACCTGGATGCGCTGGTGCTGACCGTGGTCGTCGAGCAGCTCGCCGACTACCTCGGAGTACCGGCGGAGGACGTGCACCCCGACTACGAGCCCTAGGACTCCTGGACGGGGAGCACGACCTCCGGCGGGTCCAGGCTCAGACCGCGCGCTTCTTCAGCTTGCGGCGCTCGCGCTCGGACAGCCCACCCCAGATGCCGAAACGCTCGTCGTTGGCCAGGGCGTACTCCAGGCACTCCTGGCGCACGTCACAGGTCAGGCACACCTTCTTGGCCTCTCGGGTGGAGCCACCCTTCTCGGGGAAGAACGCCTCGGGGTCGGTCTGGGCACACAGACCACGGTCCTGCCACCCGCCGTCCTCGTGCTGGCCGTCTCCCTCGAGCAGGTACAGCTCGCGCGCTGCCCCGGTGGCGATTGCGGACTCTGCCGGATAGAAATTCACGTGTTTGCCCCTCTTCGACCCTTCGATCCTGACGGACCGAGTTGCTAACAACACTGGTGTGATTACATGCCTGTCGTACGCTCTTCGTCAAGCGAAAGTCTGGTATTGGGGGGCACTGGTACAGACTGTGGTCCATGTCTTCCCAGTCCCCGGGCGAGTCGTCAGGCCCCTCTTCGGACGCTCCTGAGGGCCTGCCGCGGCGCCTCACGGTGCTCTCCGGCGGCGTCGGCGGAGCCCGGTTCATCCAGGGTGTGCTCCGCCTCGTCGAGCGCAGCGGGGCGCAGACGGCGGTGACGGTCGTGGCCAACACCGCCGACGACCTGTGGGTGCACGGGCTCAAGGTCTGCCCCGACCTGGACACCGTGATGTACACCCTCGGCGGCGGCATCGACGTCGCCCGGGGGTGGGGCCGGGTCGAGGAGACCTGGCACGCCAAGGACGAGCTGGCGGCGTACGGCGTGGAGCCCACCTGGTTCGGGCTCGGCGACCGGGACCTGGCCACCCACCTCGTCCGCACGCAGATGCTGGACGCCGGCTACCCGCTCAGCGCCGTGACGGCCGCGCTGTGCCAGCGCTGGCGCCCCGGTGTGGAGCTGTTGCCGATGACCGACGACCGGGTCGAGACCCACGTGGTCATCGACGACCCCGACACCGGCGAACGGCGTGCGGTGCACTTCCAGGAGTACTGGGTGCGACACCAGGCCGCGGTACCGGCCCATGCCGTGGTGCCGATCGGCATCGAGGACGCCAAGCCGGGGCCGGGGGTGCTCGAGGCGCTCACCGAGACCGACGTGGTCCTGGTGCCCCCGTCGAACCCGGTCGTCTCGGTCGGCACCATCCTGGGCGTCCCGGGCGTACGCGACGCGCTGGTGTCCACGAGAGCACCCGTCGTCGGCGTCTCGGGGATCATCGGCAACGACCACGTGCGCGGCATGGCCCGCCAGCTGCTCGAGGTCATCGGCGTCGAGGTGTCGGCGGCCGGCGTGGCCGAGCACTACGGAGCACGTGACCGCGGCGGGATCCTGGACGGCTGGCTGGTCGACACCAGCGACGAGCACGTCGTCGACCGCGTCCGGGAAGCGGGCATCCAGTGCCGCGCCGTACCCCTGTGGATGAGCGATCACGACGCCACCGCCGACATGGTCACCGCGGCCCTCGCCCTGGTTTGTCGTGACGAGCCTGGAGCCCGGGCTGACCGCATGGCCCGTCGCCGGCATCGGCGAGGTCACCACCGGCACCGACCTCGGAGCCCTGCTCTGCGGACTCGAGCTCGCCGAGGGCGACGTCGTCCTGGTCACCAGCAAGGTGGTCAGCAAGTCCGAGGGCCGCACGCGCGAGCTCGACCGGGACGAGGCGATCCGGCTGGAGACCGTGCGCGTGGTGGCCCGGCGCGGGCCCACCTCGATCGTGGAGAACCACCTCGGCCTGGTGATGGCCGCGGCTGGCGTGGACGCCTCCAACGTGGCCCCGGGCACCGTCGTCCTGCTGCCCGAGGACCCCGACGCCACCGCTCGGGCCCTGCGGGAGCGGGTCCGTGAGGAGACCGGACTCAACGTGGCCGTGCTGGTCACCGACACCGCAGGGCGGGCCTGGCGCGAGGGCCAGACCGACCTGGCCATCGGGGCTGCGGGGCTCGACCCCCTCGACGACCACGCCGGGCGGGTCGACGCCTACGGGAACCCGCTCGCCGTCACGGCGCCGGCCGTGGTCGACGAGCTCGCCTCGGTGGCCGAGCTGGTGACCGGCAAGCTGTCCGGCCGTCCGGTCTGCGTCGTCCGGGGCCTCGCAGCGCGGGTGCTGCCCGCGGGGCAGCACGGCGCCGGAGCGGCCAGCCTCGTACGCCCCCGCGCCCAGGACATGTTCGCGCTCGGGGCCCGGGAGGCGGTCCTGGCGGCTGTGCGCGGGACCGCGGCCGACTGCTTCGGCGCGCCTGCCCCGACCGGCGAGCTGGTGGTCGCCCTGGAAGCGTGCGGACTGCCCGCTGAGGCGGCCGGCGCCTCGGTCCGGGTCGGGCTGCCGGCGGAGGCGCGCGACCAGGTGGCCGCCATCGAGCGGGTGCGACTCGTCGCCCATGCGCACGGCTGGCGTCCGCAGAGCGACGTCGTCGGGGACTCGGTCACGCTCTCCCCACCGCGTCCGTAGACTCCACCCGCAACGGACCCGGCAGCGAGCCCGGCGACGAACCGAGGACGAAGGCGGACAGGTGGCCAAGAAGAGTGCCCGCGAGGTCGAGCGGCGAGCACGAGTCGAGCAGATGCGACGTGAGCAGGCGCGCAAGGAGCGCACCCGCAGCCTGGCCATCCTCGGCGGCTGCGTCGTCCTCGTCGTCGGCCTGCTCGCCGCCGCGCTGGTCCCCTACATCAAGCACCAGCGGGAGCAGAGCCGGTTGAGCAGCACCCCGGTGAGCAAGCTGGGCGTGTCCAAGGCCGCGGCGGGATGCACCCCCATGACCTCCAAGGACGCCACCGGCAGCGGGCAGCACCTCACCATCGGCCAGCCGATCCCCTACCCCGACGCTCCGCCGGCGTTCGGTCCGCACTGGGGCAACTACCTGCAGGGCTCGGAGATCCGCACCTTCTACGCGCGCACCGACCGACCGCCGCTGGAGCGGCTGGTGCACAGCCTGGAGCACGGCCACACGATCATCTGGTACGACGACACCATCAAGACCGGCTCGGAGTCGTACAAGCAGATCCAGCAGATCACCGACCGTCTCGGGCTGGACTCCTACGTCTTCGCAGCCCCCTGGACCTCCAAGGACGAGAACGGCAAGTCCTTCCCGAGCGGCATGCACGTCGCGCTGACCCACTGGACCGGGCCGGAGAAGCAGCAGGGGGTCACGCAGTACTGCGGGAAGCCGAGCGGCAAGGTCATCGACACCTTCGTCACGAAGTACCCGAAGGACGACGCACCCGAGCCGGGAGCAGCCTGACCCTCAGGTGAGGTGCCCGCGACCGCTCTGCTTGAGCCGGTCGACGACACCCTTCACGTCCTGGGCGCGATCGAGGGTGGTGACCAGGAGGGCGTCGCCGGTGTCGACGACGACGACGTCCTCGAGACCCACGACCGCCACCGTGCGCCCACCGGCGGGTACGACGATCCCGGTGGCGTCCAGGCCGACGACCAGGTCCGGATCGCCGAGGACGTGCAGGCCCTCCCCCGGGCCCTGACCGGCGAGAGCGGCGAAGTCACCGATGTCCTCCCAGGCGAAGGCGCCGGGGACCGTGGCCACCCGACCGGCCGCGGCGGCGGGCTCGGCGACGGCGTGGTCGATCGCGATCTTGGTGAGCTCGGGCCAGCGCTCCTCCAGCGACGACGGGTCGCCGGCGATCTGGCGCAGACCCTCGGCGAGGTCGGGGTGCTGCTCGGCGAGGAGGTCGAGCAGGACGGTGGCTCGGGCCACGAACATGCCCCCGTTCCACCGGTAGTCACCGGCCTCGAGGTAGGCGCGGGCGCGCTCGGCGTCCGGCTTCTCCACGAACTCGCGCACCGCGCGGGCCGTGGGGAACCCCTCGAGGGCCTCGCCGGCCCGGACGTAGCCGAAGCCCGTCGCCGGATGGGTGGGCTCGATGCCGATGGTGACCAGCCAGCCCCGGTCGGCAACGGCCGCCGCCTCGCGCACCGCGGCCAGGAACTCCTCGGAGCCGGAGATCACGTGGTCGGCGGCGAAGGAGGCGACGAGTGCGTCGGGGACCTCGCGCTCCAGGATCGCCGCGGCGAGGCCGATCGCGGCCATCGAGTCCCGGGGTGAGGGCTCGGCCAGCACCCGTTCGACGCCGGGGAGCTGCGCGCGCACGGCGTCCTCGTGTGCCCTCCCGGTGACGACGACCACCCGGTCGGCCACCACCGGTGCGAGCCGGTCGACCGTCGCCTGGATCAAGGTGCGTCCCTGGCCGGTGAGGTCGTGCAGGAACTTCGGCGACGACGACCGCGACAACGGCCACAGCCGGGTCCCCGCTCCCCCGGCCGGGACGATCGCCCAGAGCCGCTCGAGCACGTCGGCGCTGGGCCCGGAGGTAGACATGGGCGGAATCCTGCCAGCACTAGCCTGCAGTGGTGCCTGAAGCCCGTACCTTCCCCGACCTGCTCGACCGCCGGCTCCGGAGCGACCCCGGCCGACCGCTGCTCACGGCGTACGACGAGCAGAGCGGTGAGCGCACCGAGCTCTCGGCGGTCACGTTCGCGAACTGGGTGAGCAAGACCGCCAACCTGCTCACCGACGAGCTCGGGCTCGACGACGGCGACACCGTGCTGCTCGACCTGCCCGCCGCACTGGCTGGTCCCGGTGTTCCTCGGCGCCGCGTGGAGCTCAGGGTTGCGGGTGACCACCGATCCTGCCGTGGCGCACGACCTCGTGGTGTGCGGTCCGGACTCCTGGCCGAACGCACGCCTCGCGGACGCGCGAGGTGCTGGCGTGCTCCTTGCGGCCGTTCGCGGTGCGCTTCCCCGAGCCGCTGCCTGCCGGCGTCCTGGACTACGGGCTGGCGTGGCCGGGCCAGAGCGACGTGTTCGGCGCCGTCGTGCCGCCGGGACCGGGGACGCCCGCCTGGGTCGCGCCCGAGCGCTCCCAGGCCGACCTGCTCGAGGCAGCGGCGGCCACCGGGCACCCGTCCGGGGTCCGGCTGCTCACCGATCTGCATCCAGCCGCGGACTCCGGGGTGCCCGCCTTCCTCGCTCCCCTGGTGCACGGGGGGTCGGTCGTGCTCGTCGCCCACGCCGACGAAGAGACGTGGCCCGCTCGTCGTGACGACGAGCGGGCCACCGTCGAGCTGCGCGCCGCTGATCAACCTCCGAGCGTGTAGCTCGAGAAGCCTTCCCCGATCAGTCGTCGTTGCGCGTAGCCCGACTCGGTCCCTGGCAACAACCACAGCGCGCCCGAACGGTCGCGTGCGACCAGGTCGGGTCGCCCGTCGCCGTCGACGTCGCCAGGACCGACGACCCAGGTGTAGCCCGGGATTGCTCCGGCACCGGTGCCCCGGAAGGGCACGAAGGAGCCGTTGGCGCCGAGGTAGGTCGAGGTGGGGAACTGCTGCGGCTTCCAGTACCCGGTGCCGATCTGGTTGAAGGTGCGTACGTAGTTCGCCGCGGTGACCGGCACCCGGAAGCCGGTGCGCCCGTTGCCGGGGAAGATCTCCGTGACACCCGACGCCGTGCGACCCATCAGGTCGGGGTGGCCGTCACCGGTGACGTCGCCGACGGCGGCGAGGTTGGTGAACGACTTCCAGCCGTAGTGCATCCCGATGCCGTTGGCGAACCTGCCGTTGCCCAGACCCGGACGCAGGTAGAGCGAGTTGCCACCGTTCTGGCGGGTGATGATGTCGCCACGGCCGTCGCCGTTCCAGTCACCGACGTTCAGCACCTGCACGATGTCGGCCGCCCTGAGGTTGCTGGGCAGGGTCGCATGGAGGTTGGTCAGCCCGTTGTTCGGGACCACGACGAGGCGCTTCCCGTCGGTGCTGACGCCGACGAGGTCGGCCGCGCCGCTGCCGGTCATCTGCGCAGAGCTCAGTCGAGCGAGCGCCGGCACGCCGGTGAACGGACCGTACGGGCGTGCGAACCAGGCCCAGCCCTTGCCGGGCAGGATCGCCAGCTGACCCGTGCGGGCGCTGCGGACGACCACGTCGCTGCGGCCGTCGCCCGTCTGGTCGCTGACACCACCGAGCAGCGCGCTGTACGACGAGCCGACGTGGCTGCGGCGCAGCAGGTGGCCGAGCTTGCCCTTGCGGGTGGCCCGGGCGAGGTAGAGGTAGCCGTTGCGGTGCAGGCCGACGACGTCCGAGCGACCGTCCCCGGTCACGTCACGCACCACCGTCACCCGGCTGAAGCCGCGGAAGGACCTGCTCAGCAGCTTGTTGCCGCCGAAGCGTCCGTGGCCGGCGCCCTTGACCAGCCAGAGGTAGCCCGTCCGGTGGTCGCGCATGATCACGTCGGCGTGCCCGTCGTGGTTCCAGTCACCGGCCGGAACCACCAGGTCGGCGTAGCGGAAGCGCGGGGTCAGGCCCACGAGCGGCCCGCGTACGTGGCCGTACCCGTCGCCGGAGTAGATCCCGCTCACGCCGTTGCGAGCGCGGACCAGCACGTCTCCGCGACGGTCGCCCGTCACGTCCCCGACAGCGGTCACCATGTTGAAGGCGCGCCAGTTGCCGGGCGTGGAGACCGGTGCGCGGTAGCCCACCTGGCCCCCCGTCGGCACGACCGAGACGGTGCCGTCGGACCGCTTGAGCACCAGGTCCGGCGCGGAGTCGCCCGCCAGGTTCAGCGAGCGCGGGAACCGGATGCCCTGCGGCTGCGCGGCTGCCGGCTTCGGGGTCTGGGTGGGCGTGGTCATCGCGTTGGGGTCCGGCGGCGTCGGCAGGGTCACCGGCGCACCCGTCTGGGCGGCGTTCTGGATCCGCTGCGCCATCACCCGGATGGTCGGGATCTTGGCGTACAGGTACCGGCCGGGGCAGGCGGTGTGGCCGACGTCGCGGTGCCCGTTGATCGCGTTGACGTAGCGGTCCTTGAGCCAGATGTGGGTCGCGTCGGCGCGGATGTTGTACAGCGACAGCTTCCAGGCGAACAGCCGGGCATAGGCGTTCAGGATCGCCTGCGGGGGCTGGGCGATGTCGTAGTTGCCGATGGCCGACATGGCGAAGGAGACCTCGTTGTAGCCGAGGGTGTGCGCCCCGACGACGGCCTTGTCGACACCGCCGTAGCGCCCCTCCCAGATGCGGCCGAACCGGTCGACGAGGTAGTTGTAGCCGATGTCGCGCCAGCCGCGCGACTGCGTGTGGTAGGCGTAGATGCCGCGCAGCAGCGCCGGCACCTGGGCCGCGGTGTAGTTGTTGGCGTTGACCGTGTGGTGGATGAACCCGGCCTTCACGGTGCCGTAGTTGGGCAGTCCCTGCTCGCGCATCTTCTCGTTGGCGCCCCACTGCGCCCGGGAGTAGATGTAGGGCTTCGGGGCCCGGCGCATCGCGCTGAGCGCCACGTCGTCCGAGGTGCCGTCCGCGGTCGTCACCGACTGGCTCGCCGGCTTGGTCGCGGCCCGCGACGACGAGGCGAGCGTGGCCGTGTCGATCGCGGGACGCTGCGCGGTCATCTTGCCGGTGCCCGGGTCGATGACCGCGAGCTGGAGGTCGGGGATCGGGCGACCGGTCGCGTTCTCCGCGCGCATCTGCACCTGGTCGACGTCGCCGATCACCAGGGCGTCGGTGCCCGGCCGCGCCTTCGGGGTCAGCTCACCGGCGTCGCCGTCGGGGCCGTGGTCGTCGTGGTACTGCACCGGCATCCAGCCCGACCAGCGACCGGCCTTCGCGGTGCGGACCTGGATCCCGACCTGGTTCTCCGGGAGCTCGATGCCGTGGCGCCAGGTGACACCCACCGTGGCGTAGCCGCTCACCCGCTGCGGCGCGGACAGGGCCACCAGCGGCTTGTCGTCGACCACCTGGCGCTGCGGGGCGGTGCGCTGGGCGCGGGCCGTGGGCGCCTGCTTCTCGGTGGTTCGCGCCTGCGCGGCCGGAGCCACCTTGACCTCGCGCACCTTCGGCGTCACGGGCGCGGCGTCGACCTCGGTCCTGGCCGGTGGCGGCGTCGAGTTCGGCACCGGCCGGGCCTGGTGGAGCCCTGAGGTACCACGGGCGTCGGTGACCTGAGCGGGGGCCGGGACGATGTCGAGGGTTCGCACCCCGGCGGCCGAGACACCCACCACGAGGACCGTCGCGGTGACCAGCGATTGCTGGCACAACGTGACGTAGCGGGCACGGCTGAATCGCATCTAATGGTCTCCATGTGAGGGGGAAGGAATTCACACGAGTACCAAGTTTCACACCAGTTACATACTGTTACGCAACCTAAATGCCCGAATTACAAAGCTGTACTTAATGAATTACAAGCGTGTTATTAAATGCGACGAGGGTGCATTTCCGCTGGATTCTGACCTGCATTTCGCGCGCCGTGAGCACGGCTACACGTCGGCGCCCAGCTCCTCGTCGATCTCCTCGCCCTGGCGCTCGTCGTCATCGTCGTCGTAGTGCAGGTAGCGGATCCCGCCGTCGACGCTGCCGCCCTCGACGACCTTCGAGTCGTAGTTGAGGTGGCCGGACTCCAGCACCAGCACGCGGTCGCACATGGCCTTGACCGAGGCGGCGGCATGGCTGACGTAGAAGATCGTGGTGCCCTCGAGCCGGATCTGCTGCATCTTCTCCATGCACTTCTTCTTGAACGGCCGGTCCCCCACCGCGAGCACCTCGTCGGCGAGGAAGATGTCGGCGTCGACGTGCACCGCGATCGAGAAGCCGAGACGGGCGTACATGCCCGAGGAGTAGTGCGAGACGGGGGTGTCGAGGAACTTGCCGAGGCCGGCGAAGTCGACGATCTCGTCGAACTTGCGACGGGTCTCGGCCTGGCTCATCCCGAGGATCGCGCCGTTGAGGAAGAGGTTCTCGCGACCGGTCAGCTGGGGCTGGAAACCCGCGCCGGTGGCGATCAGGCCGGCGATCCGGCCACGGGTGAGCACGGTGCCCCTTGTCGGGCTGCATGACCCCGTTGAGCACCTTGAGCAGGGTGCTCTTCCCCGAGCCGTTCAGGCCCATCAGCCCGACCGACTCGCCCTGCTCGACGGTGAAGGAGACGTCGTTGACCGCGAGGAACCTCTCCTTCAGCGGCAGCCCTTTCACCTTGGCCACGGCCATCTGCTTGAGGGTGCGGTGGTACTGCATCGTGAACTGCTTGGTCACGTGCTCCACCTGGATGGAGACGCTCATGTCAGAGCCGCTCCGGGAAGCTGGCCTCGGCGCGGGCGAAGAACTTCTGGCCGAGCCACAGGAAGGCCACGCACACCACGAGGGTGATCAGGCCACGCTCGAACAGGTCGGGCGGGAAGGCGCGCCCGGCGATGGTGCTCTTGTCGGTGATCAGCGGGTACCAGAACATCCGCTGCATCAGCAGCACGGCCTGGGCCACCGGGTTGGCCATGTAGATCTGGTAGAGCACCGGGTGCGAGGCGTGCTCGGAGTAGACGCGGGAGAACGTGTACATCATCGGCACCAGGAAGTGCATGAACTGCAGGACCGTCGCGACGATGTTCTGGAAGTCCTTGTAGAAGGCGTTGAGGGCGGAGAAGAACAGCGCCATCGCCATCGCGAAGGAGATCAGGATGGCGACGCCTAGCAGACCCGCGGCGATCGCGGTGAGGCTGAGGTGCCAGCCCGCGACCAGGCAGATCACCACGAGCAGGGCCAGCTGCGGCATGGTGTGGTACGCCGCCACGAGTGCCGAGGCGACCGGGAAGATCTCGCGCGGCATCCGCATCTTCTGGATCAGGTTCTTGTTCTGCCAGATCGAGCGGGTGCCACCGTTCCAGGTCTCCCCGAAGTAGTGCACGACCACCATTCCGGTGAACAGGTGCATCGCGAAGAACGGCGCACCCTTGTGCAGGTTGAGGATCAGCCCCATCACCAGGTAGTAGACGCCGAAGCGCATCGCCGGCTGGATGTAGGACCACGCCAGGCCCAGTGCCGAGGCGGCGTACATCGTGGCGAGCTGGCGCTTGACGATCAGCCGGAGCAGGTAGCGGTTCTGGAAGACCTCCAGGAGGCCACCCCGCGGGGACGGCGAGACCAGCTCGGCATCGACGACGCGTTCCTTGCGGGGACCCGCGGCCTCCACCACCGGCATCGCCTCGGCCTGCTTCTCCGCCAGCCGACGTGCGCGCTTGGCGGCGTTCGCCCGCCGCCCTCTCTCGTCGACCAGGGCAGCTTGCTCACGCTTGTTGGCTGCCCTCACAGTGCCTCCGCCCTCGAGATCGTCTTCTCCCAGCGCTGCGGTGAGGTGATCTCGCCGAGCTGGTCGCGGTAGAGCTCGGCCAGCCGCGGCCACTCCCGGTACAGACGCTGGTGCATCTCGACCGTACGCCGCAGCAGGTCGATGAACTGGTCACGGTCGCGCTTGTAGAACGCCGCCGAGTTGCCGTCGCGCATGCTCACGACCGCCGAGTCGTAGGTCGCCAGGCGGTACCAGCGCGGCGTCGACCGCTGCCAGGAGCGGCCCTCGGGGAACTCCTGGGACAGCTCGCGCGGCTTGGTGACCTGCCGCAACGTGCCGATGCCGCGCCGGAGACCACGACGCGAGGCGAGCGACGGGACCACGACGTTGTCGCTCTTCTTGCGCGGCTTCGCCCGGCGCGATCGGCGGGAAGGCGTCGGGGTCGGGCTCCAGCTGCGCGTCGGCGAACGGACTTCACGAACTCGCGCACCTCGGGCAGCTTGGAGGCGAGGTCCTCGTGCAGCTGCTCGGGACCGCCGAAGAGGTCCTCGAGCGCGAGCAGGCGCAGCTCGGCGGTGGAGTACTGCATCGAGATCAGGTGCTTGAGCTGGACGTTGAAGCTCTCCTGGATCATCTTGCCGCCGTGCGGGAACTGCGAGTGCAGCAGCGCCGCGACGAAGCGGTTGCGCTGGTGGAAGTAGGACTGCCAGTCGACGGCGTCGTTCTTGTCGGTCCACGGGATGTGCCACACCGCCGCGCCGGGGAAGCTCACCGTCGGGTAGCCCGCAGCCTTGGCGCGCAGGCCGAACTCCGAGTCGTCCCACTTGATGAACAGCGGCAGCGACAGGCCGATCTCGGCCAGGACCTGGGTGGGGATCAGGCACATGAACCAGCCGTTGTAGTCGGCGTCGACCCGCATGTGCAGCCAACGCGTGGAGCGCAGGTTCCGCGCGGCGAAGTCCCAGTCCTGGAAGACGCCCGGGGCCGAGCGCCACCAGAACCGCCACGGCATCACGATCTCGCCGAGGCTGTAGAGGCGCGAGCGGGAGTAGAGGCTGAACATGTGGCCGCCGACGATCGTCGGCCGGCGGGCGAGGTCGCCGAAGGTGACGGCGCGGATGATCCCCTCGGGCTCGCAGACGACGTCGTCGTCCATGCACATGAAGTACGTCGCCGTGCCGCGCCGCACGGTCTCCATCTGGCCGCGGGCGTAGCCGCCGGAACCGCCGAGGTTGGCCTGCTCGATCACCTCGAGGCTCGTCGCCGAGGAGCTCCTGCGGCCTCCGCGAAGACCTCGGAGGTCGGTGACCTTCTGGTTGCCCTGGTCGACGACGAGCACCTGGTCGAGGTAGGGCCGCAGGTCCTCGTCCTCGCCGATCTGGCGCAGCAGCTTGGCGCAGAAGTCGGGGCGGTTCATCGTGGTGATGCCGATCGTGGTGGTGCCGTGGCCGACCTTGTCCTCGGGCACCTCGGCGGTCCACTCCGCCGAGTGGACGACCAGGTCGGTGTCACCGGCGAAGACGTCGTACCAGTACCAGCCGCCGTCGATGAACGGCTTCAGCGGCAGGTCGAAGCTGAACGTGGCCGTCTCCGGCGTCGCCGCTGCTCGTCGGTGCTGCGCGACTCGACGCGCTGCGAGCGGCCGTTGGCCATCGAGCGGTAGACGGTGACCGTCGCGCCCTCGACCGCTGACCCGCACCGTCAGCGTGACGTCGGTGACGACGGTCCAGCGACGCCAGTAGCTGGCCGGGAAGGCGTTGAAGTAGGTGCCGAAGGAGAGCCGCTCCCCCATCGGGATGCGCATCTGGTGGCGGCCCTCGATCTGGTCGACGCTGATGCCGCCCCGGTGGAGGTCGCCTGGCGCAGGGCGGCGGCGTTGAGCGCCTTGGCGCCGCGGTTGCCGCCGACGTCGTACTTGTCGGCGTCGAGGACGGCGGCCTCCGGGTCGACGTAGAGGCTGAGCACGTCGAGGTCGCGGTCCTTGGGCAGGATCTGCCGCTGCAACAACCGCGTGCCGCTGCTCGTGGTCGTCATTCGTCCACCCCTCCGGACGTCAGCTCGGCGCCCGTCACGGAAGTGTGGCTTGAGCTTGTTCTCGTACATCGTCAGCGCCGATCCGATGGCCATGTGCATGTCGAGGTACTTGTAGGTGCCCAGCCTGCCTCCGAAGAGCACCATCGGCTCGGCCTTGGCCAGCTCGCGGTACTTCAGCAGCTTCTCGCGGTCCTCGGCGGTGTTGACCGGGTAGTAGGGCTCGTCGCCCTCCTCGGCGAACCGCGAGTACTCGTGGACGATCACGGTCTTGCCGGGCAGGTGGGTCTTCACCCGCTCGGGGTGGAAGTGCTTGAACTCGATGATCCGGGTGAACGGGACCTCCTGGTCGTTGTAGTTCACCACGCCGGTGCCCTGGAAGTCGTCGACGTCCTCGACCGAGGCCTCCAGGTCGACGGTGCGCCAGGAGAGCCGGCCCTCGCTGTTGGAGAAGTACTCGTCGACCGGGCCGGTGTAGACGATCGGCACCCGGCCCTTGAGCTCGCTCGGCCACGGCGAAGAAGTCGGTCTCCAGCCGTACCTCGATGTTCGGGTGCTCGGCCATCCGGGTCAGCCAGGCGGTGTAGCCGTCGGTGGGCAACCCCTCGTGGGTGTCGCTGAACCAGCCGTTCTCGAAGGTGTAGCGCACCGGGAGACGGGTGATGATGTCGGCGCTGAGCTCCTTGGGATCGGTCTGCCACTGCTTGGCGGTGTAGCCCTTGATGAAGGCCTCGTAGAGCGGTCGGCCGATCAGGCTGATCGCCTTCTCCTCGAGGTTGGTGGCGTCCTCGGTGGCGATCTCGGAGGCCTGGCTGGCGATCAGCTCGCGCGCCTCCTGCGGGGTGTGGCTCTTGCCGAAGAACTGGTTGATCAGGGCGAGGTTCATCGGCAGCGAGTAGATCTGCCCCTGGTACTTGCCGAAGACCCGGTGCTTGTAGTCGGTGAAGGTGGTGAACCGGTTGACGTACTCCCAGACCTTCTCGTTGGAGGTGTGGAAGAGGTGGGCGCCGTACTTGTGCACCTCGATGCCGGTCTCCGGCTCCGCCTCGCTGTAGGCGTTGCCCCCGATGTGATCACGTCGATCGATCACGAGCACCTTCAGGCCCAGCTCGGCGGCGCAGCGCTCGGCGATGGTCAGCCCGAAGAAGCCTGCTCCGACGACGACGAGGTCGTGTGGGGTCTCGGCGGTCAACGTCTGGCTCTCCTCCGGGCGGGTGCGCTGGGCTCGGGGCGTCACGGGCCCGCGCCAGTCTAGCCGCGGGCCCCGCCCGTGCGGTTCGCCAACAGGCGGCGGTACGCGACCTTTCTCACACCCTCGGGGACCAGGCGGTAGCCACCGCGTACGGCGACGTTGCGCAGGTACTGGCGGCGGGTGGTCAGCCCCAGACCACGGAAGCGTCGCTGCAGCGCCAGCTCCGAGCGCAGCAGGCCCATCCCGCCACGCCGGGCGTAGGCGCCGTCCCCCACGCGGTAGTAGACGAGCGGGTCGGGGAGGTTGGCCGGCCGGGCACCGCCGGCGACCATCCGGGTGAACAGCAGGTAGTCCTCCATCAGGCGCAGGTCGGCGTACCCGCCGGCGGCCAGCACCGCGCTGCGGCGGTAGACGACCGTGGGGTGGTTGAAGGGGTCGCGGAAGCGGATCACCCGGCGGATCTCGTCGGCATGCGTCGGTGGCGTACGACGGCCCACGACGTCACCGGTCGACTCCCCGAACTCGATCAGGCCAGAGCCGACGATGTCGGCGCCGGCCTCGATCACGGGCAGCTGCTTCTCGAACCGGTCGGGACGGCTCACGTCGTCGGCGTCCATCCGCGCGACCACCTCGTGGTCGCTGGCCCGCAGGCCGGCGTCCAGGGCCGGGCCGAGGCCCCGGTTCTCGGGCATCACCACGTGGACCACCTCGACGGGGCTCTCCGCCTTGAGCCGGTCGATCTCCGCGCCGAGCTCCGCACCCACCGGACCGTCCTGCACCAGCACCACCTGCGCCGGCGGGCGGGTCTGCTCCACGACGGTCGACACGAACGCCTCGCGGAGGAACTCGGGGCGGTCGCCGGCGTAGGTGCTGATCAGCAGCGAGAACGGCTGGCCGGGCACCAGCCCGTGGCCCGCCCCGGTCCAGCCGGCCTCCCCGAGGACCACCGCGTTCGGGCGCGGGGCGGACCTCAGGCCGGCCCGCAGGCCGCGGAGACCGGCCTTCCGCAGGGTCTGCCGGTCGGTGGAGCGGGCGAACGTGCGCGCCCAGCGCCGGATCGTGGAGGCGCCGTAGAGCGCCTTCTCCGCGGGCGAGAGTCCCTGCGAGCGCGCGAAGACCCAGACCTTGTTGCGCACCTCGAAGAAGAACCGCTCGCCGGGATCGACGTCGGTCGCGCCGAACTTCATCGTCTTGTGCGTCACCACGCTGGCCGGGACGTGCAGGCCGACCCGGTCCCGGATCAGCCGGGTGGAGTACTCGAAGTCGTCGTTCCACAGGAAGTAGTCGGCGATCGGCAGGCCACGCTCACGCACCACGGCGGCGTCGCACATGATCGAGACGAAGCTGGCCGACCGCACCGGCACCGCCCCCACGCGGGCGGCGGCACGCACCTCCTCGCCGACCGGCACCCGGCTTGCGCCTCGGGGTGTTCATCGGGTGCTCGCGCCCGTCGGTCCACACCACCTTGCTCGCCAGCACGGCCGGGCGCGGCGACACGTCGTACCCGCTCCAGGCACGCACCAGCTCCTCCGCCGCGCTCGGGCTCGGGACGGTGTCGTCGTCGAGCAGCCAGAGCAGGTCGGGGCCGTGGGTCAGCGCCTGCTCGATGCCCACGGCGAAGCCGCCCGCTCCCCCGGTGTTCTTCTCCAGCCGGACGACGTCGAGGTCGGCCTGGGTGCTCAGGTAGTCGCCGGTCTCGTCGGTGGAGGCGTTGTCGACCACCACGATCGCGGCCGGCCGGTGGGTCTGCCCCCGGAGCGCGTCGATCGACTCCTCGAGCAGGTCGCGCCTGTTCCAGGTGACCACGACCGCGACGACACGCGGCGTCACGTCGGGCTCGGTCACGCCGGGCAGGCTACTCGGAGGCTCGGCTCAGCAGACCGAGCTGAGGTCCTCGGCCTGGTTGGCGGCGTAGCCCTGCCGGAGGTTGCCGATCGAGCCACCACCGTTGGTCGTGGTGGACACCGGGGTCGTGGGCTGGTGGGTCTTGGCCTTCTTGCCACCGCTCTTCTTGCCCTCGGAGCTGCCCGATGGCCTTCTTGACCGCCTTGTGGATCTTGGCGATGTCGGGGTTGCCGGTGGAGATCAGCGGCGGCACGAACGAGACCGTGCGTACCGGCGCCGACCTGGCCTTGAGCGCGAGCTGCATGAAGGTGTCGACCTCGCTCTGCGGCAGGTCGGTGGTGATCAGCGCCTGGCTGGCCTTGGCGATGTCGTCGAACTTCAGCAGCACGGTCTTGGGGCTCAGCTGGTGCAGCATCGCGTTCATCACGCACTTCTGGCGGGCCATCCGGGAGTAGTCGTCGGCGGCGACGCGCGAGCGCGCGAACCAGAGGGTCTGGAAGCCGTCGAGCTTGCGGTAGCCGGGCTTGATGTGCCCGGTGACGGGGGCACCGATGCCACCGATCGGGATCGGGTCACGGACCCGGAGCTTCACCCCGCCGACCGCGTCGACGAGCTTGCTGAAGCCCTGCAGGTTCACCATCGCGTAGTAGTTGATCTTCAGGCCGGTGATCCCCTCGACGGCCTCCTTGGTGGCCTCCACACCCGGGTTGGCCACGCCCTTGAACAGCGGCTTGTGGTCGGCGGCCCAGGTGGCCAGGGAGTTCAGCTCGCACTGCCCGCCGCAGTCGAAGCCGTGCGGGAACTGCTGGGCCATGATCGAGCCCTTGGCGAACGGGAAGTTGAGCATGTTGCGCGGCAGCCCGAAGATCACGCTCTTGCCGGTCGCCGCGTCGACGCTGGCCACCGAGATGCTGTCGGGGCGCAGCCCCCACCTGTCGGCTCCGGAGTCACCGCCGAGCAGGAGCAGGTTGTAGCGACCCGCGTGGGTGCTGGTGACGGTGCCGTTGCCGAACATCGAGCTGAGGAAGTCCTTCTGCACCCCGACGACGTGGCTGGCGAACAGCAACGAGCCCGTCACGGCGAAGCAGAGCACCCCGTTGATGCCGACCATCGCCAGGCGCTGGTTCTTCTGCATCGCCAGCGGGTCGGCGATGCGCCAGGCGTCGATGAAGAGGTACGCCCAGCCGATGGCCATCACCATCAGCACGATCCGCACCAGGCCGAGCACGAAGGTGTTGCTGAGGAACCAGAAGACGAACGAGCTGAACACCAGGCCCACCACGAACAGCAGCGCCACCGTGGCGATCAGCCCGAACCAGATGCGCAGCGCGATCCGGCCGGTGTGACGGTTGCCGGCCACCACCTGGGCGGACCCAGGGAGCACGAGGGTCGTCAGCATCAGCATCACGCCGCGGCGGAAGTGCGAACCGCCACCCTCGACCCGCCCTGCGACGGGGGCCGGCGGCGAGACGCGCGGAGGCTCGGTCAGGACTGGCATGCCGGCAAGTATCACCAGTCACATCAGTCACAGGAGTGACGGCGCGCCGCGTGGTCCGCCCTCGATCTCCGCCCCCGGACCGGCGGGATCGCCGAGGGGTGGGCACCGGGTACCGTCTGCGCCATGCCTGATCAGGGGTCGAAGGGCGGGACCGGCGAGGAGGGCCGTGAGTACGGCTGGCTCTACGGCGGTTCCACGCCCGAGCCCGGTGGTCCTGCGGCCGCGGAGGACCCCGAACCGACCCGGGTGATGCCGGCGATCTCACGAACCCCCGAGCGCGGCCGGACGGCCAGCGGGCCGAGGACGGACGCGCCGAGCCGCCCCACGCAGCCTGCCCAGCCCGTGGCGCCACCGCGCTCCACCGGGACAGCCGGCGGCTCGCGCGGGGTCCCCTGGAAGAAGATCGTGCTGCTCGTGCTGGTGGCCTGGATCGTCTTCCTGGTCGTCGTGCCGATCTGGGCCTGGAGCCGGATCCCGAAGGTCGACGCTGCCCCTGCCGGTGCCCGGCCCGGCGAGCAGCCCGGGACGACGTACCTGCTCGTCGGCTCCGACAGCCGGCGAGGGCTGAGCGCCGCCGAGAAGAAGAAGCTCAGTGCCGGTGGGGTGGAGGACTCCGGGCAGCGCACCGACACGATCATGCTGCTGCACACCGGGTCCGGCCCGAACCTGCTGCTCTCGGTGCCGCGCGACTCGATCGTCCCGATCCCCGGTCACGGCACCACCAAGATCAACGCGGCCTTCGCCCTCGGCGGCCCCAGGCTGCTGGTGCGCACCCTGGAGCAGAACACCGGCGTCCGGATCGACCACTACGTGGAGATCGGCTTCGGCGGCTTCGTCAACGCCGTGGACGCGGTGGGCGGGATCACCATCTGTCCCTCGCACAACCTCAACGACCGCCGGAGCGGCCTGCACATCAAGAAGGGGTGCCAGGAGGTCGACGGCATCACTGCTCTCGCGTTCTCCCGCGACCGGCACTCGTTCAAGGCACTCGGCGACGTGCAGCGGGCCGCCAACCAGCGCAAGGTCGTGGGGGCCATCGGGCACAAGGTGAAGTCGCCGTGGACGTTCCTGAACCCGGTGCGCTACTTCAACCTCAACAAGGCGGCGACGACCTCGATCCGGGTCAGCAAGGGCACCGGTCCGATCGCGCTGGCGAAGTTCGCGATGGCGATGAGCTCGGGCGGGAAGAACTGCACCGTGCCGCTGCGCGACCTGGCGGTGCACTGGGACAGCACCCGCGCCAAGCAGCTGTTCCACCGCATCCAGGCCGACAAGACCGACGGCCTGCCCAAGCGGCTCTGCAGCCCCAGTGGGCTGGGCCGATGAGCGACTCCGTGCGCGGGCAGTGGGAGACGCTGCGCTGCGAGGTCGACGACGACGGCGTCGCCACCTTGACCCTGGACCGGCCCGAGGCGCTGAACTCCTTCACGGTGACGATGGCGCGCGAGCTCGAGGAGTTCTTCCGCACCGCTGCCACCGACGACGCGGTGCGGGCGGTCGTGGTGACCGGCGCAGGACGCGCCTTCTGCGCGGGGATGGACCTGTCCGCCGACGGCAACGTCTTCGGGCTCGACGAGACCCTGGAGCCTACGCCCGCTGACCTGCGCGAGCACCTCACCGAGGAGCCGTTCCAGAGCGGGGTGCGCGACACCGGCGGCAAGGTGACGCTGGCGATCCACGAGCTGCCCAAACCGGTGATCGCGGCGATCAACGGTCCGGCGGTCGGGATCGGCGCCACGATGACGCTGGCGATGGACCTCCGGCTCGCCTCCACCACTGCGCGGATCGGCTTCGTCTTCGGCCGGCTCGGCATCGTGCCGGAGGCGGCGTCGACGTGGTTCCTGCCGCGGATCGTGGGGCTGCCGCAGGCGCTCGAGTGGATCTACTCCGCCGAGATCCTCACCGCCGAGCAGGCGCTGGAGGGCCGACTGGTCCGCTCGGTGCACGAGCCCGACGAGCTCCTCGGAGCGGCACAGGACCTCGCGCGCTCCTTCGTCGTACGACGCTCACCCGTCGCGCTGGGGCTGGCCAAGCGGCTGCTCTACCGCAACGCGGGGCAGCCGGACCCGGTCGAGGCGCACCGCTCCGACAGCCTGGCCATGTGGCACGCCAGCCAGCTCGACGGCAAGGAGGGGGTCGCGGCGTTCCTGGAGAAGCGCGACCCCGACTTCCGCGGCACCACCGCGGACATCCCCGACGTCTTCTGAGGCGGATCAGCTCGCGTGGGTCAGCCTTGGGGACCGGTGACCAGCGTCTCGAGCTGTGCCAGGGACCGCCGCGCGTAGCCCTGCCACGCTCGCGCGAAGAGCGGCATCGCCATGCGCCCCACGCTGTTGGCGGGGTGCACCGTCCACGACCACGTGACCCGGGTGCCGGTGCCGTCGGGCTCGAAGGACCAGAGGCCCCCGACCTCGGCGATCAGCAGCTTCATCGGCCCCACCACGTCGGAGAGCGTGTAGCCGAACCGGTGCGGGCGCTCGACCACGGTGAGCCGCTCCCGCACCGAACCCGGGTCGGTGAACTCGATCGTGCGCTCCTGGCCGAGGGTGCCCCAGGCGCCCTGCTGGTCGGTACGCCGGATCGCCGGGATCGGCCCGAAGCGGCGCGCGAAGACCTGCTCCAACGGAGCTGCCAACACCCGGTCGAAGGCGTCCTCGCGCGGGAGCGGAACGGTGTGCGAGGCGGAGAGGTGCACGGGGTCGGCCATGCCCAGACCCTAGTTGCGGCCACGCCACCCGGGGGAGCCGACAGACGCAGTCACGCTCTCAGGTCGCTGATCCGCTTGGCCTTGCCCAGGGAGCGCTCCAGGGCGTGCGGGGCGAGCACCTCCACGGAGACGGTGACGCCGATGCGTTGCTTGACCCGGTCGGCCAGCTCGGCGCCGAGGACCTCGGGGTCCCGGGTGCCGGGCTGTCCACGTTCGGCGTGCTCGACCTGCACGGTGAGCTCGTCGAGGTTGCCCGGGCGGGTCAGCACGCACAGGTAGTGCGGCGTGAGCCCCTCGACCGCGAGGATCTGCTCCTCGACCTGGCTCGGGAACACGTTGACGCCGCGCACGATCATCATGTCGTCGGTGCGGCCGGTGACCTTCTGCATCCGGCGGAACGCGGGGAAGGCGGTCCCCGGGAGCAGCCTCGTCAGGTCGCGGGTGCGGTAGCGCACGACCGGCATCGCCTGCTTGGTCAGGCTGGTCAGGACGAGCTCTCCCTCCTCCCCGTCCGGCAGCACCTCGAGGGTGACCGGGTCGACGACCTCCGGCAGGAAGTGGTCCTCCCAGACGTGCAGCCCGTCCTGCGTCTCCCCCGCCTCCTGGCTGACACCGGGACCCATCACCTCCGAGAGCCCGTAGATGTCCACCGCCCGGATGCCGCTGCGCTCCTCGACGTTGCGGCGCATCTCGTCGGTCCACGGCTCGGCGCCGAAGATGCCGATCTCCAGGCTGGTGTCGTGGGGATCGACCCCCTCGGCCTCGAGCTGGTCGAGGATCGCGAGGAAGTACGACGGCGTCACCATGATGATCCGGGGCTCGAAGTCGAGGATCAGCTGCACCTGCCTCTCGGTCATCCCGCCGCTCACCGGCACCACCGTGCAACCGAGCCGCTCGGCCCCGTAGTGCGCACCGAGGCCACCGGTGAACAGGCCGTACCCGTAGGCCACGTGGCACACGTCCCCAGGCCGCCCTCCTGCCGCGCGGATCGACCGGGCCATCAGCTCGGCCCAGGTGTCGATGTCCTCGCGGGTGTAGCCGACCACGGTCGGCTTGCCCGTCGTACCGCTCGAGGCGTGCACGCGGACCACCTGCTCCCGTGGCACCGCGAACATCCCGAAGGGGTAGCTGGCGCGCAGGTCTGCCTTCGTGGTGAACGGGAACCGGGCGAGGTCCGCGAGTCCGCGGACGTCGTCGGGCGAGACCCCGGCCTCCGCGAACGCGCGGCGGTAGTGCGGCACGTGGTCGTGGACGGCGCGCAGGCTGGAGCGGAGCCGCTCGAGCTGGAGGTCCTCGAGCCCGGCACGGGTGAGGCCCGGGACCTCGCCGCTCATCGAGTCGTCACGACCTGTCGCCGGTGCCGTGCTCGAGGGCGAGCACCCCACCTAGGTGCCCTGCGGCCGCGGTCGCCAGGTTGCCCAGCACGGCGTAGCGCACGCCCTTCCAGTGCTGGCCGCGCACGCGCGCCAGCCAGGACCCGGCGAACAGCACGATGGCGACGTCGTTGCCGACCGCGTGCACCGCACCCAGTCGTCGTTCGGGACCGTCGAGGCGGCTCCACGAGGCCAGCCCGGCGTAGGCGGTCGGGCCGGCGGCCAGCAGGCCCAGCCCGACCAGCCGGGTCGCGGCCCCTCGTCCGGCGCGGCCGCCGACCAGGTCGACCAGCGTGGCGGAGGTCCAGCACCCCAGGGGCAGGTCGGTCAGCACGGGATGCAGCGAGTGGCCCAGCGCGGTGGTGCGGAACGGCGAGTCGTCCGAGGGCACGAACGGCGCGGTCACGTTGGTGAGCAGCCGGTCGAGCATCCCGCTGACCGGGTTGTCCTGGAGCGCCTGCACGAGGCGGGGCAGGCGATGGGACAGGGCGCGGGCGGCGGGGTTCTGGGCCGGGGTTCTGGGTCACGGGGTCAGCCAACCACGCAGTCCACGGAGCCACCACTGACATCACCGCGCCGCCACGCTGACGCCACAATGAAGTCACTAACACTTGTCACGACGTCATTGTGATGTCATAGTGACGTCATGGAGCTGACCCCGTACGTCGACCGCCTGCGGCGCGACCTCGCCGACGCCGCCGCGGCAGGTGGCGCCGAGACGCAGCAGGCGGCCGAGCGACTCGCCCTCGCCCTCGACCCCGCCACCCGGATGATGCTGCTCGAGGCCCTCTCCCAGGCAGCGGCGGAGATCACCGGCTCCCT
The DNA here is from genome assembly GCA_963839835.1 of uncultured Actinomycetota bacterium. GTDB lineage: Bacteria > Actinomycetota > Actinomycetes > Propionibacteriales > Nocardioidaceae > Marmoricola. The sequence continues at coordinate 56,498 of CAWIWO010000003.1, read as the reverse complement.
CGACCACGACGCCGTGGACGTGCGGCTGAACGGCCGCGAGCCGGAGTTCGTGGTCTCCCGTCTGGAAGCGGCCGAGGCGCAGCAGCCACCCGCCCCTCCGGAGCCCCCCGCGCCCCCGGAGCCGGAGGACGCGAGCCAGTCCAGGATCACCTTGCGCCTCCCCGAGTCGGTCAAGGTCCGCGCCGAGGAGGCCGCGGCCGAGCTCGGTCAGTCGCTGAACGCGTGGCTGGTCGAGGCCGTGCGCGACGCCCTCGACGGGCGCGGCCGCGTCGAGCTGCAGCTGGGCAGCGGCCGGATCACGGTCTCCAACCAGGAGGGCAACCGCCGCCGCCAGATCCGCGGCTGGGTCAGCTGAACAGTCCCACGACATCCGGCAACCGAACGCGAGAGGACAGCACCATGCACACCTTCCAGACCGGCGGGCCGGTCACCGTCGTGGTCCGCACCGGCAGCGGTCACGTGACCGTCACCGCCGAGGACACCCCCGACACGACCGTCGACCTCACCGCGTTGAACGCGGCCGGTGAGGACGCCGTGGCCGGCACCCGCGTCGACCACAGCCACGGCGTGGTGCTCGTCGACGTCCCCCGCCGTGGTGGAGGACTGTTCCGCGGCGGACCACAGGTCGGCATCCAGATCACCTGCCCCGCCGGCAGCACCCTCCAGGCCAGGGCCGAGTCGGCCGACATCCGGGCCGCGGGCAGCTTCGAGACGGCCGACCTCGTCAGCGGCTCGGGCGACCTCGACATCGAGAGCGTGACGGGCACGGCCAAGCTGAAGACCGGCTCGGGCTCCGTCGCCACCGGACAGGTCGAGGGTGCGCTCGTGGTCAGCGCGGGCTCGGGCGACGTCAGCGTCGACCGCAGCGGGAAGACCGCCACCCTGACCGTCGGATCGGGTGACATCAGCATCGGCTCGCTCGCCGGCGACGTGGTCGCCAAGACCGGCTCCGGCGACGTCGAGGTCGGCGTGCTGCAGGGCTCGTTGCTGAGCAAGTCCGGGTCGGGCGACCTGGTGGTCCGCAGGGCTGCCTCGGGCGCCGTACGCGCCACCGGAGCCAGCGGGCAGATCAGCATCGGCATCCAGGACGGCACCGCCGCCTGGCTCGACCTGTCCACGGTGAGCGGCCGCGTCAGCCAGGAGCTCGGCGAGACCGATGCACCGCGCAGCGACCAGCAACGCGTGGAGATCACTGCCCGCACCGTCAGCGGCGACCTCAGGGTGCACCGCTCATGAAGATCCCGAAGAGCTCCCGGAAGGAGAAGAAGGCCATGCGAGTCCACAACCGCAGGCTGCCCCTGCCCGACCCCGAGCAGGTCCGCCGCCGCACCCGCGCAAGCTTCGTGCCCAACGACGGCCCACGCTCGATGCTCTGAGCCCCGGTCAGCCGAGGTTCAGAGGGTGCGGTCGAAGAGCTCCTCGAGCTCGCGGAAGTGGCGCTCGGTCGCCGCCTCGTCGTAGACCGAGGTGTCCGCCATCGTGTACCCGTGGCCGGCGCCGGCGTAGACGTCGTTGGTCGCCGCCAGCCCGGCGGCCTCCAGGGCCTCACTCAGGGCCTCGACTGCCTCGGGCGGCATCGACCGGTCCTGGTCGGCGTGGCCGAAGTAGAACTCGGCGTCCGCCTTCGCCAGCGCGTGGTGCGGGCTGTCGGCGGCATCGGTGACCAGACCGCCGCCGTGGAAGCCGCCGACCGCAGCGACGTCGGCGTCGAGCCCGGCCGAACGTACGGCGAGGCGCGCGCCCATGCAGTAGCCGGTGGCCCCCACCGGGCCGGAGTCCACGTCGTCGAGACCGCGCAGGGCCTCCAGGTAGACGGGGATGTCGGCCTCCGCCAGGTCGGCGCTGAGTGCCTTGACCCGCTTCGATCGCAGTCCCGGCGAAGGCCTCACGCGCACCCGGCTCGCGCAGGTCGCGGTCCGGCGAGGTCTCGGCGACGGTGCCGGAGCGCCAGAGCACGTTGGGCGCCAGCACGACGTAACCCCAGTCGGCGATCCGCTGGGCCATCTCCGCGATCCGCGGGCGCAGCCCGAAGGCGTCGATGAAGAACAGCACGCCGGGATAGGGCCCTTCGGGGCCGTCGCTCACCTGCGGCCGGGCGACGTACGCCTCGGCGGTGCCGCCGTCCATCTCGATCTCGATCGTCTCCACCACGTCGTTCTCCTCCTCGTTCTCGACAAGCTCACTTAAGTACCAGGGGCGGCCAGGTCCCACCGGGCCACCCACCAGGCCACGCCGTACGGCGCGTCGGCGTAGGTCACCTGTGCCCGGATCGTGCGGCCGCGCGCGACCTCGCCGAGCACCCGGAAGCACGGCGCCCCCTGGCACCAGAGCTCGCGGGCCTGGTCGGGGTCGACCGCAGCAAGCGCCTCGGCATCACCGCTCCGCAGCGCCTGGTCCAACGAGTCGTCGAAGGCGGCCGCATCCGGGTGCAGGTGCCCGGGGGCCTTCTCGCCGCGCCGGGCCGAGCCGTCGGCCATCACGAGCAGCGTCGAGGACCGGGCCGGGTCGTCACTCGGCGGCGCGTCCTGCTCGAGCAGCGAGGCCCCGGTCCACGGCAGTGCCAGCTCGGGCATGAACGGCCGGTCGCCGAGCAGCTGCCGTGCGACCCGGTGCCCCAGCGGCTCGACGTCGGCGTGCCGCGCGAGGTCGGCCTGGTCCGTCGGCGCTGCGAGCACGATCAGGTAGCCCGACCTGCGGCAGGGCGGCCACCGCGGCCCGACATGCCGCACGGAGCTCGGCGACGGGGTCCTCCCGCGAGAACGGCGGCAGCAGTGCGGGTGGTGTCGGCAGCACCAGCACTGTGTCGATCACGCGAGTCCTCGGATGGCCCGCGCGGGCTGCCGTCGCCCGAGGATCACGTCGACCATGTCGACCACCTGCCGCGTCTGCGTCACCTCGTGCACGCGGAAGATGCGGGCGCCCTGCATCGCGCAGACGGCGGTGGCGGCCAGGGTCCCGGTGAGCCGCTCACCGACCGGCAGGTCCAGCGACTCCCCCACGAAGTCCTTGTTCGACAGCGAGACCAGCACCGGCCAGCCGCTGGCGACCAGCTCGTCCAGCCTGCGCGTCAGCTCGAGGCTGTCGCGGGTGGTCTTGCCGAAGTCGTGGGCTGGGTCGATCACGATGCTCTCGCGGTCCACGCCCGCGGCCAGCGCCCGTCCGGCGTACGCCGTGGTGTCGGCGAGCGCGCTGCGAACGACGTCGTCGTACTCGATCCGGTGGGGGCGCGTGCGCGGGACGACGCCGCCGGTGTGGGTGCACACCAGGGCGGCACCGCACGCGGCAGCGACGTCGACCAGCCCGGGATCTGCGCCGCCCCAGGCGTCGTTGATCACGTCGGCACCGGCCTCGCAGGCCGCCCGCGCCACCGGTGCTCGCCACGTGTCGACGCTGATCACCACGTCCTCGTGGGTCGCCCGGACCCGTTCGATGAAGCCCACGACGCGGCGGATCTCCTCCGCCACGTCGATCTCCTCGCCCGGGGCGGCCTTGATCCCGCCGATGTCGACGATCTCCGCTCCCTCGTCGACGACCTGCGCCACCCGGTCCAGGGCGCTGTCCTCCGCCCAGGTCGCTCCCTTGTCGTAGAAGGAGTCGGGGGTGCGGTTGACGATCGCCATCATCAGCCGGTGGTCGTCCTCGAAGAGGTGCCGGCCGAGACGCAGCGTCATGTGGTTGATCCTTCCACCCCGCCCAATTCGCCGAGAGGGGTGTTCTTGCACGCCGCACATGCGCACGCAAGTCGAGCGGGGGTTTGCTGCGCGCCGTACGGCGTCGAGCGGGGGTTTCTTGCTCGCCACGATGACGTAGCAGCGTGCACCTTCCCCCGCTCGGCCCCTTGGGGCGTGCACCAATCCCCCGCTCGCCGGTTTGTGGCGTGCAGCAATCCCCCGCTCGCGGAATTGTCAGAGGAGGTCGCGGCGGGTGGTCGCTCCAGCAGGTCGATCTCGCGGGTCACCGTGTCCAGCACGTCGCCCTGCTGGCGGTGCTGGTGCAGCGAGACTTGGTCGAGCGCGTGGGTCCCGGGTGGGGGCCCGGACCGGCGCTGGGAGGCGGCCAGGATCTGCACTGCCATCGCGCCGAGGTCGCGCAGCGCCTGGTGGCGGTGGGCGCGCCGTCCGAGGTCGACCTGGGCGATCGCCTCCGGACCGAGAAGGCGCTGGGTGTCGATCAGGGCGGCGAGCTCGACGGCGTACCCCACGGGCACGTCGAGCCGCTCGAACAGGTCGCGGCGCACCGCCCACTCCCCCGCCAGCGGCTGCACCAGCCAGGAGAGCTCCGGCCAGTCCAGCGCGATCAGCGGCCGGGCCACCAGCTCGGTCACCCGACCGCCCTCGTAGGCGGACTCGCCCTGGGTTTCCCCGTAGGAACCGTCCCGCAGCGGGCGTTCGTAGAACCCCTTCACCAGCGCCACGTCCGTGCTCAGCAGCGGGCCCAGCAGGCCGCGCACGAAGTGGGTGTCCCAGTCGAGCAGGTCGGCGTCCATGAACACGATCAGGTCGCCGCGGGCGACGAACAGCGACTTCCACATGGCCTCGCCCTTGCCGGGGTGGCTGCCGAGGTCGGGGCGGATCTCCCGCGAGCGGTGGACCACGGCACCCGCTGCGGTCGCCACGGTGTGGGTGTCGTCGGTGGAGTCGGAGTCGATCACCACGATCTCGTCGAGCAGCTGCACCGTGTCCACCAGCGCCTCACGCACCCGGCTGACGACGTCCCCGACGGTGGCGGCCTCGTTGCGCGCCGGTACGACGAGGCTGGTGCTCAGGCCCGCCTGTTCCTTGCGCTCCAGGAGGGTCTCGAGGTCCCAGTCGTCCCAGTGGAAGGTGCGCCGGCGGGTCACCGTGACAACCTAGACGGGTGAGCCGCAAGACCCTCTACCTGCTGCTGATGGGCACGTGCATCGTGCTGATCGTGCTCGCGTGGAACGTGGTCCGGTTCTTCTCGGTGCCCGCAGCGGTCGCGATGAGCGCGGTGGCGGCAGTGATCCCGCCGATCGCGGTGATCGTCGGCAACCGCGGGCACGGCGCCTGAGGTGCCTCAGTCCTGCCCGACCAGCCCGTCCCAGGACCAGTGGGGCATCCGCTCCCCCGCCGGCACCTGCGACCCGACCGGCGCGTAGACCAGCACGTCGGAGACCGCCCAGGTCATGTAGTCGTGCAGCGCCTGCCGGAACTCGGGGTCGTCGGGCAGACCGACGTCGTCGGCCGCGGCGTCGAAGCAGACGACGAAGCGGCGGCCCAGGTCGTCCATCGGTCCGTTGTTGGCGTGCATGTCGAGCAGGAAGGACTGGTCGCCCATGGCCTCGGAGTACCGCGGCGGCCCGCCCAGCACCTCGCCCCAGTACGCCGCGAGCCGCTCGACGTGCGCCGGGTTCAGGTCGCTGTGCGAGAACGGGTGGTTCAGCTCGGGGTCGGCCAGGCAGCGCTCGTGGTGGGCACGTGCCAGGCGCAGGAGTGCGTCGTCACCGCCGGCGAACTCGTACAGGGTGGGTCTCACACGCCGATGCTAGGCGTGCGCCTCGCGACCGGGTCACACGTCGAGGGTGAGGCGGACGGTGACCACGTCGTCGAGCTCGATCCCCTCGGCCTTGCGGATCCGGTCCTTCAGCGGGACGACGTAGGCACCCTGCCTGGGCCAGAGCGCCGTGTACCAGGTGGTCTCGCCGATGGTGACGTCCGCCGGGATCATCCCCCAGCCGTAGGTGATGCCCGCCGAGACCGACTCGATCAGGGCGGCCTCGTCCTCCGGCACGCCGACGAAGTGGTACGGCGCAGGGCCGCGCCACTCGATGACCGGACCGGTGAAGGTCAGCTCCACCGGCTCAGCGGCCCTTCCAGACCGGCGGCCGCTTCTCGGCGAACGCGGTGGCGCCCTCGATGGCGTCCTCGGAGGTGAACACGGGCGCCATCAGCTCGTCCTGCTTGGCCCACCCCTCCTCGCTCGACCAGTCCCGGGCCGACCGCGCGATCTGCCGGGTGACCTCGACAGCGAGCGGGCCGTTGCCCGCGATCGTGCGCGCGAGCTCCAGTGCGCCCTCGAGGGCGCCACCCTCGTCGGTCAGCCGGTTGACCAGCCCGAGCTCGTGGGCGCGCGCGGCATCGATGGGCTCCCCGGTGAGCAACAGCTCCAGGGCGATCGGCAGCGGCACCCGCTCGGGCAGCCGCAGGGCCGCGCCGGCCCCGGCCACCAGCGCGCGCTTGACCTCGGGCACCCCGAAGCGCGCGGTCCGCGACGCCACCGCCAGGTCGCAGGCCAGCATGATCTCGAAGCCGCCTGCCAGGGCCCATCCCTCGACGGCCGCGACCAGCGGCTTGCGCGGCGGGCGCTGGGTGAGCCCGGCGAGGCCGCGGCCCTCGATCACCGGCACCTCCCCGGAGAGGAAGGCCTTGAGGTCCATGCCCGCGCAGAAGCTGCCGCCGGCTCCGGTCAGCACGCCGACCCGCAGGGTGTCGTCGCCGTCGAGCTCGTCGAGCGCGGCCGCGACCGCCTCCGCGAGGGCCTGGTTCACCGCGTTGCGGGCCTCCGGACGGTTCAGGGTGATCACGAGGACGCCGTCGTGGCGCTCGGTGAGGACCGGTTCGCTCGGTGTCTCTGCCATGACTCAGACGTGCGCGTCGAGCCAGGCGACCAGGTCGTCGAGCACCTGGTCCTGCTCGGGCTCGTTGAAGATCTCGTGGTACAGCCCGTCGTAGATCTTCAGGGTCTTGTCGGGCGAGCCGATGGTCTCCTCGATCAGCCGCGATCCCGCCACCGGGACGAGCTTGTCCTCGCTGCCGTGCATCACCAGCGTGGGCACGGTGATCCGCGGCAGGCCGTCGACGACCCGCTGCACCGAGAGCAGCATCTCGGCGCCGGTGCGGGCCCGCACCTTGCCGTTGTGGTTCAGCGGATCGTTCTCGTAGTCCTTGACCACCGCCGGGTCCCGGCTGACGTTGTCGGCGCCGAGCAGGAGCACGCCGAGATTGGGAGCCAGTCTCCCGATCACCGGCGCGAGCCTGCGCTGGACGCCTCCCGCCGACGACGTGTCCACCGCCGCACCGGAGACGGCGAGCGCTGCGACGCCCTCCTGGCCCTTGCTGACCAGGTAGTCGATCGCGATCAGCCCGCCCATGCTGTGACCCAGCACGACCAGCGGCAGTCCCGGGTGCTGCTCCTGCGCCGTACGGCGGAGGCGATCGAAGTCGTCGAGCACGCCGGCCATCGAGCCGATGTTCCCCTTCGTGCCGCCGGACCTCCCGTGCCCCGCGTGGTCGAGGGTGTGCACGGCGTACCCCGAACGGTTGAGCCGCTCGGCCACGTGCTCATAGCGGCCGCTGTGCTCGTGCAGGCCGTGAGCGAGCACCACGACCGCCTTCGGCTGCTCCGGCGTCCAGGCACGCCAGTAGATCTCGTGGCCAGCCGCGCCGGTGAACGTCCCGTCCGTGTGCGTCATGCGCCAGACCCTACGGCGGCCCTTCGAGACGGCCTTCGTGCTGCGCAACCTCCTCAGGGACCGACCGGGGGCAGGTCGAACAGTGGCGCGGCGTCGAGCTCGGCGCGCGCGAGCGAGGCGAGGTGCACCTCGTCGGGTCCGTCGAAGATCCGCATGGCGCGGTGCCAGCCGTACATGGCGGCGAGCGGGGTGGCGTCGGAGATCCCCGCGGCGCCGTGCACCTGGATGGCCCGGTCGATCACGGCGCCGACCGCACGCGGCACGGCGACCTTGGCGGCGGCGATCAGGTGGCGCGCCTCCTTGTTGCCCTCGGTGTCGACGACGTGGGCGGCCTGGTGGCACAGCGCCCGCGCCTGCTCGAGCTCGATGCGCGACTCCGCGATCCGCTCGCGCACCGACGACTGGTCCGACAGCGGGCGGCCGAACGCGACCCGTTCCTGGGCTCGCGAGACCATCATCGACAGCGCCCGCTCCCCCGCACCCAGCGCACGCATCACGTGGTGGATGCGCCCGGGACCGAGCCGGGCCTGGGCGGCGGCGAAGCCCCCGCCCTCCTCGCCGAGGAGGTTCGCCACCGGTACCCGTACGTCGTTGAACTCCACGACGCAGTGGCCGTGCTGGTCGTGGCGACCGAAGACCGGGTAGGAGCGCTTGATCGTCACGCCCGGTGTGTCCGCCGGCACGACCAGCATCGACTGCTGGCGGTGGGTGGCGGCGTCCGGGTCGGTCTTGCCCATCACGATCAGCACGCGGCAACGGGGGTCGGCCGCGCCGCTCGACCACCACTTGGTGCCGCTCACGACGTACTCGTCGCCGTCGCGCACGATCCGGGTGGTGATGTTGGTGGCATCGGAGCTGGCGACCGCCGGCTCGGTCATGCAGAAGGCGGAGCGGATCTTCCCGTCCAGCAGCGGCCGCAGCCACCGCTCCTGCTGCTCCTCGGTGCCGATCAGGTGGAGGAGCTCCATGTTGCCGGTGTCGGGCGCCTGGCAGTTCATCGCCTCGGGAGCGAGCTCGTTGCTCCACCCGGACAGCTCGGCCAGGGGCGCGTACTCCAGCTGGGTCAGCCCCGACTCCGAGGGCAGGAACAGGTTCCACAGCCCCCGCGCCCGCGCCTTCGCCTTCAGCTCCTCGACCACCGGTGGCACCGTGTGGTCGTCCGGACCGACCTGCTCGCGGTAGGCGTCGTACGTCGCCTCGGCCGGGAAGACCTCGGCCTGCATGAACTCGACGAGCTCGTCGTGCAGCTGCAGGGCCTTCTCGGAGGGCGCCGCGAATGCCGGGTACATGGCCATCAGATGTCGGTGATGCGGATGCCTGCGTGGGCCTTGTAGCGGCGGTTCACGCTGATCAGGTTGGCGGTCAGTGCCTCGACCTGGGCGGCGTTGCGCAACCGACCGCCGTACACGCCGCGGACACCGGGGATCACCCCGGCGAGGTCCTGCACCCGCTCGTAGGCCTCCCGGTCCTCGCTCTCGCCGAGCACGAGCACGTCGGTGTCGACCTCGGTGACCTCGGGGTCCTCCAGCTTCACGGCCGAGACGTTGTGGAAGGCGGCCACGACGGTCGAGTCCGGCAGCAGCGCGGCCGCCTGCTGGGCGGCCGAGCCCTCCTCGACCTCGAGGACGTAGGCCCCTTGCTTGTCGAAGCCGAGCGGGTTGACGCAGTCGACCACGATCTTGCCCGCGAGGACGCCGGCCAGCCCCTCCAGCAGCTCGCCGTGGCCGTCCCAGGGCACGGCCACGATCACGATGTCGCCCTCGGTGGCGGCTCCCTCGTTGTCGCGGCCGGTGACCTGCCCACCGGTCGCAGAAGCGAGCTCCTCGGCGGTCGCCTCGGCGCGTTCGGCACTCCTGCTGCCGATCACCACGGGCAGGCCGGCGTCGGCGAAGCGTCGCGCCAGGCCCCGACCCTGTGGTCCGGTGCCGCCCAGGACGGCGACGGTGGTCTCGAGCAGGGAGTCCGGGAGCGCCATGGCGTCATCCTCACACCTTCACCGTGGCTAGGGGACGATGGGGCGGTGAGCACCGAGAAACCGACCACGACCCTGGCCGTCACCGGAGCGACGGGCGAGCTCGGCGGGCGGGTCGCGCGGATCCTGGCCTCCTCCGACGTGCCCCAGCGGCTGCTGGCCCGCTCGCCGGAGCGGCTGCCGACCCTCGACCGCACCGAGGTCGTCGAGTTCCGCGGGTACGACGACCGCGCCTCCGTCGCGCGGGCGCTGCGCGGCGTCCAGACCCTGTTCATGGTCTCGGCCTCCGAGGCCGAGGACCGGCTGTCCCAGCACCGCGCGCTGATCGACGTCGCCGCGGTGTCCGGCGTCGGCCACATCGTCTACACCTCGTTCTTCGGTGCCGCCGAGGACTGCGTCTTCACCCTGGGCCGCGACCACTACGCGACCGAGCAGCACATCCGCTCGACCGGGATGGCGTTCACCTTCCTGCGCGACAACTTCTACCTCGACTTCCTGCCCGACATGGTCGGGGACGACGACGTCATCCGTGGCCCGGCGGGCGACGGTCGGGTCTCGGCGGTCTCGCGTGACGACGTGGCGGCGGCCGCCGCGGCGGTGCTGGCGCAGCCCGGGGCGCACGTCGGCTCGACGTACCACCTCACCGGACCGGAGTCGCTGACCCTGGCGGAGTACGCCGACGTCCTGTCCGCGCAGCTGGGGCGCGAGATCAGCTACCACGACGAGACCGTCGAGGAGGCCTACGCCTCCCGCCGTCGGTGGGAGGCCCCGCAGTGGCAGTACGACGCGTGGGTGAGCACCTACACCGCCATCGCCCGCGGTGAGTGCGCCGGGGTGAGCGACGACGTGCGCATGCTGACCGGGCGACGCCCGAAGACCCTGGCCGAGCTGCTCGCCGCCAACGCCTAGTACACCTAGGCGCCGCACTTCCCCTTCTTGCCCGCTGCACGGTCGCAGTAGGTCGTGGAGGCGAACGGGGTGGTCACCACGCCGTTCTTGATGATGATCGTGCCGGTGGCGCCGGGCTTCGGCGGCTTGGAGCCGTAGGTCTTCTTGTCATAGCTGACCTTGGTGAGCACCGCCTGTCGCGGTGGTCACGGCCTTGGCGCCCTTGCCGGTGGTCCGAGGCTCGGAGAGCTGGTAGGTCAGGCTGATCACCTTCTGGCAGCAACCGCTGAACTGGGTCTCGGTGACCAACCCGTCCTTGGTCACCCTCAGCGAGCGGGTGTGCCCGCGGAACGTCCCCACGAGGCCGGCGAAGTCGGGCGCCGCACGGGCGATGGTGACCTGCTGGGTGTCGACCTTCTGGTCCTGCGTCGGCGAGGAACTTGAAGCGGTTGGCCAAGAACACCTTCATCGACCGGGAGCTGACCAAGGGGGCGAGCAACAGAGCGTTGTTGCCGAACGTCTGCTTCATCTTCCGCATCGAGAGGCACCCGGCCAGCAGCGCGTCGCTCCCCTGGCCGAGGGCGTCCGCGCACTGCGGCCGGGCCACCAGCCCCTGGAAGGTCTGCACCGGGTCCGGGGTGGCGACACCGAAGTTCTGCACCTCCGCGACGATGGCGCGCACGGCGGAGTACAGCGCGCGCACCGACTGGGCCCTCGCGTCGGTCTCCGCGGTCACGTCGAGCTTCGTCTTCGGCTCCAGCTCGGCGTCGTACGTCACGGACCCGCCGGGGGCCAGGAAGGTGTCCTTGCTGCCCGGGGCGAGGATGCCGAGCCAGGTCGTCCAGACCCCGCGGACGTTGCTGGTCGTCGCGGTCGCGACGGCGTCACCGTGCGAGACCTGCACCGGGACCAGCCTGCGGTTGACGACCTTGAGGACCCGCTTGTCCTTCTCCAGGCCGAAGCACCAGGCAAGGGTCGCGCGCGGCGGTGAGAGCACCGTCGCGGTGTAGCCGTCGAGGCGGGCCTTCTTCGGGTCGGTGCAGGTGGGCCTCTTCACGGCCTTGTTCACGCCGCTGACCAGGCCGGCCTGTGCCTGCTGCTTGAAGCTGGAGATGACCTCGGGGGCGTCGATGGCGAGCACGCCGAACTGGCTGAGGTGCCTGGTGGTGAACTCGGCATGCTTCTGGTCGGCGCTCAGTGTCGCCGGCAGCCAGGTCCAGGAGTCGGTGAGGCCCTCCCGCGTGCCCACGACGAGGGCGGTGCTGCGGGGCAGGGCGTGGTCGAGCTCGATGCTCACCTTCGCTGCCGTGGGCAGCGGGCCGGACGGGCCGATCGAGTAGACCGAGGACACGAAGTCGAGGCTGCCGCCGGGCGCGGTGCCGGGGTCGCCGTCGCTGACCTGCAGCTTGGCGGCATCGGGCAGTCCGGTGATGGTCACCGGCGAGGCCTTGGGGCTCGCCGACGCGCTGGGCAGGGTGTTCACGGTCGGGGCGAGCTCTCGGCCCTTGCCCCCGCAGGCGGTCAGGAGCAGGCCGAGGACGAGCACGCACACGAGCGTGAGCGCACCGCGCGCGCGGTGGTTGCCACGCCGCGAGAAAGCTGCTCGGTCCATGGCGAGAACGGTAATCGTGACTTCGTCTCGAATTGGTGCGAATCGCAATTCTGCACGGTTGTGTCGCCGGCCCCGCTCAGCCTCCGGCGTGCGCCCTCGTGGCCGCGCCCATGCGCTCGACGGCTTCGGAGAGGATCGCCTGTGAGGTCGCGTAGTTGAGCCGCACGTGCCCAGCGCCGCCCGCCCCGAACGCGGGGCCCTCGTTGACCGCCACCCGCGCCCGCTCGAGGAAGAACCGGGACGGGTCCGTGCTCAGGCCGAGCCGGGTGCAGTCGATCCAGGCGAGATAGGTGGCCTGCGGCGGCGTGAACGAGGCCTCCGGAAGGTGCTTGGCGAGGAGCGTGCCGAGCAGCGTGCGGTTCTCCTGCAGCCCGTCCCTGAGGTCGTCGAGCCAGTCACGTGCCTGCGTCAGCGCTGCCGTGTGCGCGATCACGCCGAGGTGCGTCGGGCCGTGGCCGACGACCCAGGGCAACCGGGCGAGGTCCTTGCCGGCGTCCTGCCCGGCGACGAGCACGGCAGCCTTGAGCCCGGCGAGGTTCCACGCCTTCGACGCCGACATCACCGAGAACCCCGTCGCCGAGCCCGGCACGCTGAGGTACGGCGTGAACGCCGCCCCGGCGAGGACCAACGGCGCGTGGATCTCGTCGACCACCACCCGCACGTGGTGCTCGTCAGCGAGGCGCGCCACCGCGGCCAGCTCCTCGGCGGTGTGCACGGTGCCGGTCGGGTTGTGCGGCGAGCACAGGAAGAACACCGCCGGCCGGCGGTCGGCGAAGGTCTGCGCCAGGCCGTCGAGGTCCAGTCGCCCGTCGCGCAGCGGCACCTCGAGGACCTGACGGCCGGTCGCCTCGAGGAACCCGAAGAACGGCGGGTAGACCGGCGGGTTCACCACGACGGCGTCACCGGCCTCGGAGAGGAGCTTGACGGCCTCCATCGCCCCGGTCATCACGTCGGCGACGAGGGAGGTGCGGGCCGGGTCGAGCCCGGACCAGCCGTACCGGTCCTCGGCGAACGCGCCCAGCGCCTCGGCGTAGGTGTTGCGGCCCGGATACCCGGTGTCGCCCAGGTGCACCGCGCGCTCGAGCGCCTCCCGCACGGGGTCTGCCAGGGCGACGTCCATCTCGGCCACCCACAGGGGCAGCACGTCGGCGTCGTACTCGGTCCACTTGGTGCTGGTGCGTCGCCTCAGCTGGGCCAGGCTGAGCTGCTCGAGGGGGTTCACTTCGGGGGCAGCGTCTGCGCGTGGCCGGCGCCGATCTCCACCCAGCGCGCCAGGTCCTCGTCGCTGGAGATCGCCGCGGCATCGACGCGCAGCCACCCGTCGATCTCCTTGCCCCGCATCTCGAACGGGCCGGCACCCGGTCGCTCGTGCAGCGCGTCGGTCTGCGCGGGGTCGCAGCGCACCATCAGCCCGCCCTTGCTGCTGGCGGCAACCGCCATGTGGCCGCCGACCAGGAAGGCCAGGCCACCGAACATCCTCTTCTCGCTCACCCCGGGCACGTCCTGGATCGACACCCGGATGCGGTCGGCGAGGTCCTCGTCGTACGCCATGGGTCCAGCCTCGCACGCAGCACGGACAGGCGGCGTAACCAGCGCTCCACCCGCGATGGTGACGCGTCCGGGACCGCACCCACGGGGGGTGGGGAATCTCAGTTGCCGTAGCTTCCGCGGGCCCGGTGGCGGGGGAACTCCACCACCTGCTGGAAGGTGGGCCGGTTCTGCCAGTCGAGGTGGGGCTGGCCGACGATGCCCAACGGGCGCAGCACGATCGAGTCGTACTCCGGCATCGACTCGCCTGCGGCCTTCGAGGCGCTCGACGCGGTCCACGAGGTGACGCTGCTCGAGCCGTTGGCCGTGACAAGTGCGTCGTAGGTCTTCTTCAGCGCCTGGTCGACCGTCGCGTGGCAGGTCGCGGGACCGCCGGCGCACTCGTGCGCGGTCAGCTCGGTCCCGAAGCCGTCGGCCGGCTTCTGGCCCAGGAGCTGCTGCAGCGTCGACATCAGGTACCCCTCGTAGCCGCCGTCGTAGGCCGAGCCGAGGTGAGCGTCGCCGGAGTTGGGCGTGTTCACCCACTGCATCGGCAGCTTCGCGTAGCCGGGGAGCGTGGCGCCGCCCGTCGAGACCACTCCCCCTGCGCCGCCGGAGGCCAGGATCGGGTCGTAGAGCGCCGTGATCAGGTTCGGCACGAGCTCGTCGGAGATCGCGACCGCACTGTGGTCGGCGTACTGCGAGTCCTCCTGCTTGGCCTTGAGCCGGTGCGACCCGGTCGGCGTTCCACGCCTTCAGCTGCGCGAGCATCGCCTTCACCCCGGCGGGCTCGGCGCGGCTGCCGACGTACTTCAGGATCAGGTCGTTCAGCGTCACGCCGTCGAGGTCCTGGCTGGCCGCCGTCTCCATCGCCTTGACCACGTCGGCGCGCTGGAGGGCGTGCGGGTGCGCGGCGATCTGCTTCTGCAGCTGCTGGTCGAGCATGACCGAGCGGTACGTCTGGCCGTAGGGGTACTCACCGTCGGTGGCGAACCCCGGAGCCGGCTTGTTGTTCCAGCTGATGAAGTACCCGCGCTTGGGGTTGATCTCCTGCGGGTGCTGCGCGGCAGTGAGGTAGCCGCGCCACTCGCTCTCGCCGGTGCCCCACGTGGGCAGGGTCGGGTCCTCGGCGGGGTTGCGCACCGGGTCGAGGCCGCTGACGTAGTAGCCGGTGTCCTTGTCGTCGACGTAGAACCAGTTGAAGGTGAAGCCGATGTTCGCCGCGGACTTCATCCAGCTGGCGACGTCGTGGGTCTGGTTCGGGTTCGCGAAGCCGAGGAAGCCGACGACCGAGTCGATGTCGTGGTTGTACGTCGAGCGCTGCTGCACGATCGCGACCGGCTTGCCCTTGACCGTCGTCCAGCCCTGCACGACGCCGTGGGTGGTCTTGTAGATGGTGTGCTTCAGCTGCGCGGGAGCACCGGCGCCACTCGCCTTCGGCAGAGCGGTCTCGTCGAACTCCTCCTTCTCCATCGGGGTGCACTTGCCGTTGAAGAGGTACGACGTGCCGTTGGCCTGCGGCGTGCCACCGGAGGGGTCGCAGATCTTCTCCACGCGCATGTCGATCAGGTCGCTGCTCGCGGACGTCGCGGACCAGGCGTAGTCCTTGCCACGTCCCAGCTCGACCAGGCCGGTGCCGGGGAACGAGGCGCCCTCGGCGGAGATGTTGGGCGAGTGGATGTCCTCGACGCTGAGGATCTGCGGCGCGAAGTAGGACACCTGCGGCCCGAACACCGCGATCGGGTGGCCGGACCTGGTCTGCGAGCCGTTGACGACCAGGGCGTTGCTCATGTGGGCGGGCATGGCCTTGAGCGCCCCGATGATGTTCTGCGCCGTCTGTGCCCTCGTGGGCGCGCTCAGCGGGATCCCGGGCACCGCCGGTGGCGCTGTCGGGCTCGAGCCGTCGCCACAGCCCGGCGAGCTGTTCTGCGGGCCGCCGGTGAGCGGACCCTCGTCGGGCAGCGCGTTCAGGGAGGGGTCCAGCGGCTTGGTGCGGACGTCGTAGGGGAAGGTCTTGTCGGTGATCGTGGTCGGGGCCATCGGGTCGTTCTGGTGGTTCAGGTCCTTGTAGGCCTTGGCGCCGTCGGCCGCGCCGAACTTGCCCTGCAGGTAGGTCAGCAGGTGGGCGTCGTCGACCTCGGCGCCGCCGCCCTTGCCGAAGATTCCGCCGATCAGGCCGGCGATCGCGACCACGTCGGCGTCGGTCCACTTCTGCGGCACGGCGGCGTCGGGGGCTCCGGCGACGTAGTCGGCCGGAAGCTTGCTCGGGTCGGTGCGGGTGGCGTCGATGTAGGCGTTCACGCCCTTGACGTAGGAGTCGATCAGCGCCTTGGCCTGCGCGCCCTGGGCGCCGTACCGCTTGGGCAGCGCGTCGACCTGGGCCTGCGCCTGCGCGGGTGTGTACGGCGAGAGCAGCAGCTGGTCGTGGTCCATCTGCTCGAACTCGCAGGAGGCGCCGAGGAACGAGGCGAGCGTGCCCGCGCCGTAGTGGCGCAGGACATCCATCAGGAAGAGCCGGTCCTCCGCCTGGGCGTAGCCGGCGCCGAAGCCGGCCGCCGCGTCGGTGTCCCCGTAGATGTGGGGCATGTCGTGCTTGTCGCGGTAGATCGTGACGCCCGGCCCCGGGGTCTCGGTCCGGGTGACGTCGGCCGGCTTGACGCCGAACGACTCGTCGTTGAAGTAGTCGGTGAGCCCGGCGTTGGTCAGGCTCGCGGCGCCGTAGAGGAGGTTGGCGTACTGGGGCAGCTGGTCGGCACTGGCCGCAGGTCGCTTGCCGTTCGCCTCGAACTGCAGCGCGTCGGTGGCGTTGACCAGGCCGTTCTCACCGGGCGGCAGGACGTACATCGCCTGACCGTCGGCGTAGTCACCCTCGCGGTAGTGACTGCCGGTGCCTGTGGCGCCCGCCGCCCCGGCCGATCCGGCCGCGACCGCAGCCACGGCGAGGGTCCCCAGGATCGCCATCCCCACTCGTCCACGCACGCTCTGCCCACCTCTCGACTAGAACGTGTTCCATGGTGGACAACGGCAACCATCTCGTGGGGTTACGCGTGAGTAGGGGGGTTGTTCAGCCGCAGCTGGCGCCGTGAGCTCGTACGACGAGCTCGGTGGCGAGCTCCACGTGGGGGGAGTCGATCTTCTCGCCGGCCGCGAGTCGCAGGACGGTGCGCAGCGCCACGGCCCCCATCTCCTTCAACGGCTGGCGAACCGTGGTCAGCGGCGGCGAGGCGATCCGGGCGATCTCGGTGTCGTCGAAGCCGACGACGCTGAGGTCCTCCGGCACTGAGAGCCCCCGCTCCCGGGCGGCCTCGATCACACCGCGCGCGAGCTCGTCGCTGACCGCGAAGATGGCTGTCGGCCGCTCCGGACAGATCGAGGAGCTGTCTCGCTACGAGCAGGCCGTCGTCGAAGTCGAAGCTCGCGGCGTTGCCGTGCAGGTGCTCCGGTACAGCGATCCGGGCGGCGTCCAACGCATTGCGGAAGCCACCCAGTCGGGCCTGGATGCACTCGGCGGTCACGCAGCCGAGGTAGCCGATGCGGGTGTGGCCGAGCTGCACCAGGTGCCGGCCCGCCGCCTGCCCCCCGTTGAAGTTGGTCGAGCCGACGCTGACGACGTCGGGCGTGGGGGTGTTCATCGGGTCGATCACGACCAGGGGCACGCGCACACGCCTCAGGGCCTCGACCTCGGCACGGCCCAGGCGGTCGGTGACCGCGATGACGCCGCGACGGCCGCTGAAAGCCAGGGCCCTGGCCCATTCACCGATCTCGGCGCGCGTCCGGGCGCGGCTCTTGGCGACCTTGACCCCGACCGTCACCGAGACACCGAGCTCCTCGGCCGTCTCGGCGACACCCTGGATGATCTCCGCGGAGTATCCGCCGACCTTGCCGCGGAAGGTGAGCTCGTAGGTCGGTAGTCGCTCTATCGGCATGATCCGACCGGCGTAGTCGTGGGCTCTCAGCAGGTCCTGCACCCGAGCGCGGGTTGCCGGAGCCACGTCCTGCCGGCCGTTGAGCACCTTCGAGACGGTCGCCACCGAGACGCCTGCCGACGCTGCCACGGTGGCCAGGGTGGCGCGACGCTGTGTCGTCGACATGTCGTGCCCTCCTCCTCGTGTGCGCGGGTCAGTCTGCCGGAAGGGGCAGGACGCTGGTGGGGGTATCCAACCGTCGTCCGTGGCCCACGACCCGGGTGCGGCCACTCATCTGCACCGTGGCCCGGCCGCGCTCGTCGGCCGCCGAGGTGCCGACCAGGAGCTGGATCTCTCCCGGCTCGACGAGGCGCTCGAGCTCAGGACCGGTGTACGCGGTGCGGTCGGCGTGCACGCTGAAGACGACGTCGCAGGCGCCGCCCGGCTGGAGGTGGACCCGCGAGAACCCCACCAGCAGGCGAGCCGGGCGGGCGACCCGCGCCACCGGGTCGTGCAGGTAGAGCTGGACCACCTCGTCGCCCGCACGGTCGCCGACGTTGGCGACGCGGACGGTGACCTCGACCTCGCCGTCGGTCGGCATCTCCGTGGCGCTCGCTCGCACGTCACCCACCTCGAAGGAGGTGTACGACGCGCCGTACCCGAACGGGAACAGGGGTGCGGAGTCGAGAGAGGTGATGCCGGCGCCCTCGGCACCACCGAGTGGTGGCTGCAGGTAGGTGCTGGGCTGGCTCCCTGGCAGCCGCGGGATCTGCACGGGCAGCTTCCCGCCCGGGCACAGCCGACCGGAGAGGATCCCGGCGATCGCCGACCCGCCCTCCTCACCGGGGAAGAACGCCTGCACCAGGCCGGCGGCCCGGCCCTGCAGCCGACCCAGCGCGTAGGGGCGGCCGGAGACCACGACGACGACCACGGGCGTCCCCGTGGCGAGCAGCGCCTCGAGCAGCTCGGCCTGCACTCCTGGCAGCCGGAGGTCCTCGACGTCGCACCCCTCGCCCGAGGACCCGTGGCCGAAGAGCCCGGCCAGGTCACCGACCAGGGCAACGCACACGTCGGCGCCAGTGGCCGCCTCGACGGCCGCGGCGAACCCGGACCGGTCGTCGCCCATCACCGCGCAGCCGACCTCGTGGACCAGCTCGACCCCGGGCAGCTCGGCGCGCAACGACTCGAGCGCGGTCGGCACCTCGATGCCGAGCCCGTGGTCCGGGTGCCGCGGCAGCACGTGGTTGGGGAAGGCGTAGCAACCCATGAACGTCATCGGGTCGTCGGCGCACGGACCGACGACGGCGACCCTGGCCAGCGGCGGGCGCCCCTTGCCCGCCAGCGGCAGCGCCGTGCCGGCGTCCAGGAGCACGATCGAGCGCTCGGCCATCTCCCGGGCCAGGGCGCGGTTCGCAGGCGAGTCGAGGTCGACCTGGGCGGCGTCGCGCACAGAGCCCTCCGGGGTCCAGTCGGCGTCGAGCAGCCCGAGCCGCGCCTTGGCCAGCAGCATGCGGCGCGCGGCGCGGTCGACAAGGTCCTCCTCGACGACCCCGTCGCGGACCAGGTCCACGAGCCCGGCGCCGTACCCCAGGGTGTCGGGGAGCTCGACGTCGATCCCCGCCTCGAGCGCGACCGCACCGGCCCCGGCGAAGTCGGCGGCGACGTGGTGCATGCTCGCCAGGAACGGGATCGCCCAGTAGTCGGAGACGACGGTGCCGTCGAACCCCCACTCCTCGCGCAGCACCTCGGTGAGCAGCCACGAGCTGGCGCCTGCCGGGACCCCGTCGACGTCGGAGTAGGAGTTCATCACCGAGTCGGCCCCGCCCAGCGCGATGGCCGCCTCGAACGGCGGCAGCATCACGTCGCACATCTCGCGCTGCCCCATCGACACCGGGCCGTGGTTGCGCGCCGCGCGCGAGGCGGAGTACGCCGCGAAGTGCTTCAGGGTGGCCGAGACGCCCATCTCCTGCAGGCCGCGCACGTAGGCGGTGCCGAGCATCGAGACGAGGTACGGGTCCTCGCCCATGGTCTCCTCGACCCTGCCCCAGCGGTAGTCACGCACGACGTCGAGGACGGGCGAGAGCCCCTGGTGCACCCCCAGAGCGGCCATGTCGCGGCCGATCGCGAGTGCCATCCGCTCCACCAGGGCGGGGTCCCAGGTGGCACCCCACGCGAGGGCCGCGGGGTAGACGGTGGCGCCGTAGGCCGTGAAGCCGGTCAGGCACTCCTCGTGGACCAGCGCGGGGATGCCGAGCCGCGAGCCGGCGAGGACGACGCAGTGCTGGCGCACCAGCTCGGCCGCGCCCTGCGCCACGCTCACCGGGACGCTGCCGTAGACACGGGTCAGGTGGCCGAGCCCGTGGCGGCTCGCCTCCTCGAGCGGGACCACTCCGGAGGCTGCGAACACCTCCTGCAGCGGCGCCACGCGCAGGTCGCTGCCCTCGGGCACCGAGGCGTCGGCCATGTCGTTGCCGGCCCAGCGGCTGCCGAGCTGGGCGATCTTCTCCTCCAGCGTCATCTCCTGGAGGAGCAGCTCGACGCGTTCGGTCAGCGGGCGGTCGTCGTCGCGCCAGGCGTCCTGCGCCGGTTCCGTCGCGGTCTCGCCCATGTGCCCTCCAGAGTGTCTCCCGCCCGCGTCGATCTTCGAAAAAAGTTTCGTAACCCGTTCGTGATCGGCGCGGCACGAGGGAGAGTACTCCGTCGACCCCGTCGCGGGAACCCGACCGCTTCGCGATCACTTCTGCGCTCAATACCACCCAGCGTGTGACGCTTGACACACCCTGGGAGCGGGCCTAGCCTCCCATCACATCGCTCGAGCCTGATCGAAACATATTTCGGTCAAGTCAGCCGATTTGGAGGCGTCATGGAGCAGATGAACACGTCCCGCCGCAACTTCCTGGCGCTCGTCGGGCTCGGAGTGCCCGCCAGCGTCGCGCTGGCGGCCTGCGGAGCAACGGCCCGAGCCAGACCGGCGCCGGTGGCGGCAGCGGAGGCGGCAAGGGCGTCGCGTCGTACTGGACGCTCTCCGGGCAAGCCGCAGGAGGAGATCCGCAAGGACACCATCGACGCGGTTCAACAAGGCGAACCCGAAGACCAAGATCGACGAGACGCTCTTCGCCAACGACGCCTACAAGCAGAAGGTGAAGACCGCGATGGGCGCCGGCAAGGGCCCGACGCTGATCTGGGGCTGGGGCGGCGGCGGGCTGAAGAGCTACGTCGACGCCGGCCAGGTCGAGGACATGAGCGACTTCTTCAGCCAGCACCCCGAGATCAAGGACAAGATCTTCCCCTCGGCGTTCGAGGCGGCGACGGTCAACGGCAAGCTCTACGCGATGCCGATCGAGACGGTGGCGCCGATCGTGCTGTTCTGGAACAAGAAGATCTTCGACCAGGTCGGTGCCGAGCCCCCGCAGTCGTGGGGCGACATCATGGATCTGGTCCCGAAGTTCAACAAGAAGGGCATCGCGCCGTTCTCGCTGGCGGGCCAGTCGCTGTGGACCAACATGATGTGGCTGGAGTTCCTCTACGACCGCATCGGCGGCTCGGAGGTCTTCGCGGCCGTCTTCAACGGCGAGAAGAACTCCTGGAGCCAGCCGGCCTCGCTGCAGGCACTCGGCGAGGTGCAGAAGCTGGTCAAGGCCCACGGGTTCCAGAAGGGCTTCCAGTCCACCGTCGCCGACAACAACGCCGACCAGGCGCTGCTCTACACCGGCAAGACCGCGATGATGCTGCACGGCGCGTGGACCTACGGGTCGATGAAGGACTCCGGCGGCGACTTCGTCACCGGCGGCAACCTGGGCTACATGAACTTCCCGCCGGTCGACGGCGGCAAGGGCGACCCCAAGGACACCGTCGGCAACCCGGGTCAGTACGTCTCCATCTCCTCCAAGGCCTCCAAGGAGGCCAAGGACACCGCGATGAAGATGCTCTCCACCACGATGCTCGACGACACCGAGGTCAAGAAGTGGATCGACATCGGCAACATCCCGGTGGCGAAGTCCGCGAGCGACCAGATCAGCGGGGTGGCGGACAAGAACGACAAGGCGTGGCTGCAGTTCGTCTACGACACCTCGAGCCAGGCGTCAGGTGTTCGCGCAGTCGTGGGACCAGGCGCTGCCGCCCACGCAGGCCACCGCCCTGCTGGACAACATCGGCAAGCTGTTCCAGCTCAGCATCAGCCCCAAGCAGTTCGCCGACAACATGAACAAGACGATCGGCACATGACCCTGGGCCGGTCGCCGGTCAGGCTTCGCCTCGGGGGCGACACGTGAGCTCCGAGCGCTGCCCCGCTCGCACCACCGCGTTCGCATCCGCGGGACGTGCGGGCGGGGCAGCACGGGCCGGTGGCGTGGATGGCGCTGCCGGCCCTGGCCGTCTTCGTGATCTTCGCGATCGGCCCGCTCGTGGGCGTGCTGGCGCTCAGCTTCACCCAGTGGGACGGGCTCGGGGCGATCCACGCGGCCGGGTTCCGCAACTGGCGCTCGGCGCTGGTCGACCCCACCCTGCTGCACTCGCTCTGGGTGACCTTCGAGGTGATGCTGTTCTCCTGGCTGGTGCAGACGCCGATCGCCCTGCTGCTCGGGCGTCTTCATGGCAGGACGCCACCGCTACCGCGCCGTGCTCGCCGTGTTCTTCTTCATCCCGCTCCTGCTCAGCGCCGCCGCCATCGCGGTCACCTTCAAGGCGCTGCTCGACCCGAACTTCGGCCTCGGACCCGGCCTGCACTCCGCGCTGCTCACCCAGAACTGGCTCGGCGTCCCGGCGCTGGCCATGGGCGTGATCATCTTCATCGTGTCCTGGCAGTTCATCCCGTTCCACTCGCTGATCTACCAGGGCGCCGTGCGCCAGATCCCGCAGTCGCTCTACGAGGCGGCGGCCCTCGACGGGGCCGGGCGGGTGCGCACGTTCTTCAGCATCACCCTGCCCCAGCTGAAGTACACGATCATCACCTCCTCCACGCTGATGGTGGTGGGGTCGCTGACCTTCTTCGACCTGATCTTCGTGCTCACCGAGGGCGGCCCGGGTGACGCCACCCGGACGCTGGCGCTGGACATGTACCGGCGCGGCTTCTCGGCCAACCAGATGGGCCCGGCCAGCGTGATCGCCGTCGTCCTCGTCCTCGTCGGCCTGGCCATCGCGCTGGGCCTGCGCCGGCTCGGCGGCGACGCCGACGAGAGCCAGCTGGAGGGGATCTGAGATGGCCACCCTCCTCGGAGCCACCCTCGACGAGCCGACCGAACGGGTCGCGCAACCTGTCTCCCACCAGGCCGGTCACGGCTGGCTGAACCGCAACTGGCTGGGCGGACTGGCCGCGTGGCTCTGGCTGGCCGTGGTCCTGATCCCGCTCTACTGGATCGTGATCACCAGCTTCAAGAAGACGAGCGACTACTACCAGTCGAACGCGTTCCGGCCGCCGTCCCACCCGACGCTGGAGAACTACCGCCTGGTCCTGCAGAACGACTTCCTGCACTACTTCGTCAACAGCGTCGTGGTCACCGTCGGCACCACGATCCCGACCGTCCTGCTCGCCCTGATGGCGGCGTACGCGATCGTGCGCGGGGCCACCAGCAAGTGGCTCAAGCGGATCCAGGCCCTGTTCCTGATGGGCCTGGCGATCCCGCTGCAGGCCGCGATCATCCCGGTCTTCCTGATGATCATCAAGCTCGGCCTCTACGACAGCCTCGCGGCCATCGCGATCCCCTCGGTCGCCTTCGCCATCCCGCTGGCGGTGCTGGTGCTGACCAACTTCCTGCGCGACGTACCGCGTGACCTGTTCGAGTCCATGCGCCTCGACGGCGCGAGCGAGTGGACCATGCTGTGGCGGCTGGCGTTCCCGCTGACCAGGCCGGCGATGGTGACCGTCGCCATCTACACGGGCGTCACCGTGTGGAACGGCTTCCTCCTGCCGCTCGTGCTGACCCAGAGCCCCAGCGAGAGGACCATGCCGCTCGCGGTGTGGAGCTTCCAGGGACAGTTCCAGGTCAACGTCCCGGCCGTGCTCGCCTCGGTGGTGCTCAGCACCGTCCCGATCCTCGTCCTCTACGCGATCGGCCGCCGCCAGCTGGTCAGCGGCCTCAGCGAGGGCTTCACCAAGTAGCAGGGGCTCGCGAGGTCAGAGCTGGGACTGGACCCCGGCGAGCAGCTGGCGGGCGGCGACGATGCGCTGGACCTGGTTGGTGCCCTCGTAGATCTGGGTGATCTTGGCGTCGCGCATCATCCGCTCGACCGGGTAGTCACGGGTGTAGCCGTAGCCGCCGAGGACCTGGACGGCGTCGGTGGTGACCTGCATCGCGACGTCGGCGGCGAAGCACTTCGCCGAGGCGCCGAAGAAGGTGAGGTCCTTGTCGCCGCGCTCGGAGCGCCCGGCGGCGGCGTAGGTCAGCTGACGGGCGGCCTCCACCTTCATCCCCATGTCGGCGAGCATGAACTGCAGACCCTGGAAGTCCGCGATCGGCTTGCCGAACTGCTGACGCTCCTTGGCATAGCCGAGGGCGTAGTCCAGGGCGCCCTGTGCGACGCCCACCGCCTGAGCGGCGATGGTGACCCGGGTGTGGTCCAGGGTCTTCATCGCGGTGGCGAAGCCGCTGCCGACCTCGCCGATGATCCGGTCGCCGGGGATCCGCACGTTGTCGAGGTAGACCTCACGCGTGGGCGATCCCTTGATCCCGAGCTTCTTCTCCGGTGCGCCGAAGGAGACTCCCTCGTCGGACTTCTCGACCACGAACGCCGAGATGCCGCCGCGGGTCTTCTTCTCCGGATCCGTCACCGCCATCACGGTGTAGAACTCCGACTCCCACTTCCCTGGGCCCGCATTGGTGATCCACCGCTTCACGCCGTTGAGCACCCAGTCGTCACCGTCGCGCTCGGCCCGGCACTTCATCCCGCCGGCATCGGAGCCGGCGTCGGGCTCGGAGAGGCAGTAGGAGAAGCCGCCCTCACCCGCAGCGAGCGCGGTCAGGTAGCGCTTCCTGAGCTCCTCGCCGCCCGCGATCTGCACCGGCAGCGACCCGAGCTTGTTGACCGCCGGGATCAGCGAGGAGCTGACGCAGACCCGCGCCACCTCCTCGATCACCAGGACGGTGGCGAGGGCGTCGGCTCCCGCGCCGCCGTACTCCTCGGGCACGTGCGGCGCGTGGAAGTCAGCGGCGAGGAGGGCCTTGGCGGCCTCCTCCGGGAAACGCGCGTTCTCGTCGACGTCTGCCGCGTACGGCGCGATCTTGGCCTCGGCCAGGGCACGCACGGCCTCGCGGACCGCCTGGTGCTCCTCGGAGAGGGCGTAGAGAGGGAAGTCGCTCACCGACCGAGTCTATGTTGGGGCGATGAGCGAGTGGCAGGACCCGGAGTCGGTGCGGTTCATGCTCGACGACTGCGAGACCTGGGCTGTCGTGGGGCTCTCCGGCGACGAGGGTCGTACGGCGTTCCGGATCGCGCGCCTGCTGCAGCGCCGTGGGAAGCGGATCGTCCCGATCCACCCGCGCTTCGCTGGGCTGAGCCAGCCCGACCACGTCCTCGGCGCGCAGGGCTACCCGACGCTGGCGGACGTGCCCTTCGACCTCGACGTCGTGGACGTGTTCCGCCGCAGCAGCAAGGCCGGGGAGTTCGCCGACCAGGCCGTCGCGGTCGGTGCCCGAGGCGTCTGGTTCCAGCTCGGCGTCATCGACACCGCCGCCTTCGAACGCACCCGCGCGGCCGGCGTACCGATGGTGATGGACACCTGCCCCGCCATGGAGTGGGCCGAGCGGTGACGCCCGAGACCGAACCGGGTCGCGACCTCGTGGTCCGCTCGGGACCGGGGATCCCGCACGGCTTGGTCATCCCCGCCACCGAGCTGGTGGAGCGCTTCTCCCGGTCCTCGGGACCGGGCGGCCAGTCGGTGAACACCACCGACAGCCGGGTCGAGGTCAGCCTGGACCTCAGCCGGTCGACGGCGCTGAGCCCGGAACAGCGGCAACGCGCGACGAGCCGGCTCGGCGAGCGCGTCGTGGTCACCGCCTCCGAGCACCGCTCGCAGCACCGCAACCGCGTCGCGGCCCGCAGCCGGCTGGCCGACCGTCTGCGCGATGCCTTGGCGCCACCGCCGCTGGCGCGGGTGCCCACCAAGCCCACGAAGGGCTCGCAACGTCGCAGGGTCGAGGGCAAGCGTCGTCGCGCACAGCTGAAGTCGACGCGTGGCCGGGTCCGACCCGAGTGACCTGTCGAGTTGACCTCAACATGGGTTGAGGTTGTTTGCTGGGGGCATGTCGAGTACCCCGCTGGCGTCCCGTGCGCCCGGCGCTCTCGATCGCCAGCATCGAGCCGTCACCGTCGGGCTGCTCGCCCTGGTCACGATGTTCGCCTTCGAGGCCGTCGCGGTCAGCCTGGCGATGCCGCGCGTGGCACACGCCCTCCACGGCGAGACGCTCTACCCGATCGCCGTGATCGGCATGCTCACCGCCGCCATCGTCGGCATGGTGGTCGGCGGCACGTGGGCGGACGCCCGCGGCCCCGGCCTCTCCCTGCTGGTCGGGGGCCTCGGGTTCACCGGCGGGCTGCTGGTCTCGGGGCTGGCGACGTCCATGGACGTGTTCGTGGTGGGGCGCCTGGCCCAGGGTCTGGGCTCCGGCCTGGCGCTCACCTCGATGTACGTCGCCGTCGGTGATGCGTACCCGGCCAACCTCCGGCCGCGCGTCTTCTCGCTGTTCGCGACGGCGTGGGTGCTGCCCTCGATCGTGGGCCCGTTCGTCGCCGGAGCACTGGTCGACCTGCTCGGCTGGCGCTCGGTCTTCCTCGTCGTCGCGGGTTTCGCGCTGCTGTGCACCCTCTTCGTGCGGATGACCCTGCGACCGCACCTGCTCGTCCGGGAAGCGCCGCTGGTCTGGGGTCGTCGACCGGCGTACGCGACGGTCGACCGCGACGGGTGCCGTGGCCCTGCACGTCGCCGGACAGGTCGACGGCTTCGGGCGGGCACTCCTCCTGCTCGCGGGTGTCGCCATGCTCGCACGTCACGCTCCCACCCCTGCTGCCCCCGGGCACGCTGCGTGCCCGCCCCGGCCTCCCCGCGACGGTCGCGGCCAGGGGCGTCTTCGGCGCGGCCTTCGCCTGCCTGGAGATGTTCATCCCGCTGGTCCTGCAGGACGAGAGCGGCCTCTCCCCCACGCTCACGGGCCTGGTGATGATGACCGGCGCGCTCGGGTGGGTCGCCGGGTCGTCGTACACGGGGAGGCGGGCCGTGCGTGAGCGCTACGGCGCCATCCTCCGGGCTCGGCGGCCTCAGCCTGGTGGCCGGCGCCGCCGTGTCGCTGGCCATGGTGCCGGTCGAGGGCCAGCCGTGGCTGGCCAGCGCGGTCGCCACCGTCGGCATCACCGTGATGGGGCTGGGGATGGGCCTGGTCGCCCCGCTTGCTCTCCACGCTCGCCCTCGACCTCGCGGCGCCCGGGCGGCAGGGCGAGAGCGGCGCGGCGATCCAGATGAGCGACTCGCTCGGCCAGAGCGTCGCCGCGGGCCTGGTGGGCGCGCTGTTCGCGAGCTGGTACGTCGCGGACCGCGGCACGTCGTACCTCTCCGGCCTCGGCCTGGCCCTCCTGCTGTCCGTGGTCGCCGTGGCGATCGTCGGTCGGGCAGTCCGGGACTAGAGCTGTGTCTGACTAGAAGCCTGTCCTCCGCGTGCCGGCCGTGGAGTCCCGGACGACCTTGCCCTTCTCGTGGGCCGTGTCGCGCAGGGTGGCCTGGAAGTCGGTCATCTTCTGCTGCAGGTCCGGGTCGCCCGCCGCCAGGATGCGTACGGCGAGCAGGCCGGCGTTGCGCGCGTTGCCGACCGCGACCGTGGCCACCGGCACGCCCGCCGGCATCTGCACGATCGAGAGCAGGGAGTCCATGCCGTCGAGGTACTTCAACGCCACGGGGACCCCGATGACCGGCAGCGGCGTGACCGCGGCGAGCATGCCGGGCAGGTGCGCGGCTCCCCCGGCCCCGGCGATCAGCACCCGGAGGCCACGCCCGGCGGCCTCGCGGCCGTAGGCGAGCATCTCCTCGGGCATCCGGTGGGCGGAGACCACGTCGGCCTCGTAGTCGATGCCGAACTCCTCGCACGCCTCGGCAGCGGCCTTCATCACCGGCCAGTCCGAGTCCGAGCCCATCACGATGCCGACGGTGGCCACTGTCATGTCGATTCCTCTCCCAGGTCCCCAGCGAACCATGCGGCCGCATGCCGCGCCCGTTCCAGGCAGTCCTCGAGGTCCTCGCCGTAGGCGTTGACGTGGCCCACCTTGCGTCCCGGGCGAAGGTCCTTGCCGTACAGGTGCACCCGCAGCCGGGGGTCGCGCGCCAGCGTGTGCGGGTAGCCGTCGTAGAGCCGCCCGGTGGCAGCGGACCCGCCGAGGATGTTGACCATCACCGTCCACCGCTCCCGGGCGTGCGGGGCGCCGAGCGGGAGGTCGAGGACGGCGCGCAGGTGGTTCTCGAACTGGCTGGTCACCGCCCCGTCCTGGGTCCAGTGACCGGTGTTGTGCGGCCGCATCGCGAGCTCGTTGACCAGTACGCGGCCGTCCGTGGTCTCGAACAGCTCGACGGCCAGCACCCCGGTCACCCCGAGTGCGCCGGCGAGGGTCATCGCGATCCCCTGTGCCTCCAGGCTCAGGTCCGGGTCGAGGTCCGGCGCGGGGGCGATCACCTCGTGGCAGATGCCGTCGCGTTGTGTGGAGGCCACGACGGGCCAGGCGGCCACCTGTCCCGACGGGGACCGCGCGACGAGCGCCGAGAGCTCGCGGCGGAAGTCGACCCGCTCCTCGGCCAGGATCTGGCGCCCGGACTCGAACGCGGCGGCACAGTCCTCCGGCCCGTCGACGAACCACACCCCCTTGCCGTCGTACCCGCCTCGTGTGGTCTTCAGGACGCACGGAAACGTGAACGCCTGCACATCGGCGACGTCCGCAACCAGTGCGTGTCGGGGGCAGGGGATCCCGAGCTCGGTGAGCCGCTCTCGCATCACGCCCTTGTCCTGGGCGTGCACCAGCGCCTCCGGCCCGGGGCGTACGGCGATGCCGTCGGCCGCCAGAGCGTGCAGGTGCTCGGTCGGCACGTGCTCGTGGTCGAAGGTGACCACCTCGCAGCCCACGGTGACCTTCCGAAGCGCGTCGAGGTCGGTGTGGTCGCCGACGAGCTGGTCGGGGATGACCTGGGCCGCCGAGACGCCCTCGGCCTCGGCCAGCAGGCGCAACGGGATCCCCATGGCCGCCGCCGGCTCGGCGAGCATCCTGGCGAGCTGGCCGCCCCCGATCACCGCGACGGTGGGAGCCGCCTGCGCGGGGTGGGCCTGCTGCACGCGCCGACCCTACCGATCAGGCGAGGACCCGGCGGACCGCGACCGGCTCGAGATCGCCGAACCCTCGGACGGGGCGGGCCGGCAGCACCCGCGCCTCGAAGCGCTCCTCGGGCAGCCGCTCGGCGGTCTGGGCGTCGGTGATCACCCGGTTGCGGCGGGCCACCCCGACGAGGCGGGCGGCGAGGTTGACGGCCGGACCGTAGACGTCACCCATCCGCAGCACCACGGGTCCGGTCACGACGCCGACGCGGACGTCGGGGAGCCGGTCGTCACCGCCGATCACCTTGACGATGTCCCAGGCGATGTCGATGCCCTCGGCCGGCGTGTTCGCCAGGAACAGCACCGAGTCACCCAGCGTCTTCACGATCCGGCCGCGGTGGTGCGAGACGACGTCGGCGCTGCGGCTCTCGAAGACCTCCACGAGGTTGCCGATCTCGTCCTCGGCGAGGTCGTTGGTGAGCGCGCTGAAGCCGACGAGGTCGGCGAAGCCGACCGTGGTCACGACGTGCTCACCGGTCGCGTCCGACAGCGTCTCGACCCGGGTCACGGCAGCCGCCAGGTGTCGCCGCCAGACGTAGGTCAGCAGGGCCTCGAAGTCCGGGCCGATCGTCTCCACGAGGCGCAGCGCCTCGACGCGCCGGCTCGGCAGCTCGGGGTCGGACTCGACCACGCCGGTGAGCGTGGCCACCTCCCACTCGGCCAGCCGGTCCATCGTCGTACCCATGCCACGGGTGAGGCGGACGATCGTGTCGAAGTCCAGCCGACCCCGCTCGATGATGGCGGCGACCCGTAGCAGCGCCTCCACGTCGTGCTTGCTGAAGGCCGGCTCCGCGCCGGCCTCCGGGAAACCCAGGGCCCGCCACAGCCGGCGGGCCTGCTCCACCTCCATGCCGGAGGCTCGTGCGACCTCGTCGCCGGTGAGCTCGGCAGGGCCACCTAGGATCGCGTCCTGCAGGTGCTCAGGATCCGTCATCAGACTTACGGGCGTTGTGGAACAGCTCGTCGCTGACCGTCAGCTGCGCCTGCTCCACGTGCGGGATGTCGTGCAGCCGCACCCGCCCCTCCTCGCTGGCGTCGGAGATCACCAGCGTCCCGCAGCCGAAGATCCGGTCGACCAGGTCCTTCTCGTAGGAGATGTCGCTGATCCGGTTCAGCGGGATGTCGTGACCACGCCGGGTGAGGATGCCGGTGCGGGTGATCAACCGCCTGTTGGTGAAGGTGTAGGTGGTCAGCAGCCAGTTCAGGAAGGGGCGGACGACGAACCACAGGATCAGCAGGACGGCGACCACCCAGATGACCCATCGCCACGTCGCGGCGTGTGCCCCGTCGGGGAGGCTGGTCAGGTAGCCGCTGACCGCGGCGACCAGGATCAGCACGACGGCCGGCACGATCAGCGCCTTGACGTGGGTGCGGGTGCTCAGCACCACGTGCTCGCCCTCGTTCAGCAATCTCTGCGAGATGACCACGTCGTGATCATGTCACTCTTGGGGGCGCACGTGGACGACGTCGCCCGCACCGAGGCGCTGCTCGCCGTCGGCGGTGTGGACCACCAGTCGGCCGCCCTCGTCGACGTCGACCGCCTCGCCGCGCACCTCCCCGCCGGGTACGGCGACCTGCACCTGCTGCCCCACCGTCACGCACTGCGAGAGGTAGCGCTGGCGGACCTCGCCGCCGCCCTCCCAGGCCTCCAGGTCCTGCTGCAGCTCCAGGAGGAGCGCGGTCAACAGCTCGTCGCGGTCCACCTGGTTCCCTGATGCGAGGGCCAGGGAGGTCGCACCCGGCACGGGCAGCTCCGCACGCGTCTGGGAGACGTTGATCCCGATGCCGACGACGGCCGCGGCACGACGCCCGTCGGTCGAGCCTGTCGATCCCTCCACCCGCTCCACGAGGATGCCGCAGACCTTCTGCCCCTCGACGAGCACGTCGTTGGGCCACTTGAGGTCCGCGGTCACGCCGGCCACCCGTCCCGCAGCCCTGGCCACCGCCAGTCCCGCGGTCAGCGGCAGCCACGGCCAGCGCTCCGGCGCGGCGTCAGGTGTGAGCAGGACCGACAGCACGAGCGAAGCGCCGGGCGGCGACTCCCAGGAGCGGCCCAGCCGCCCCCGCCCCGCGGTCTGGTGCTCCGCGATCAGCACGAGCCCGGCATCCTCACCGGCGCGGAAGCGCTCGGCCACGTCGGCGTTGGTCGATCCCGTCTCCGCGACCCTCTCGACCCGCCAGCGGTCGTCACTGCTCATGAGCACTACCATCGCGCAGGAACCGACGAGAGGCGAGCACCCGTGAGCGCACAACCGGGCCAAGGCACCGAGGTCCCCGACGACATCGACATCCACACCACCGCCGGCAAGCTCGCCGACCTCGACCGCCGCATCGACGAAGCCGTGCACGCAGGCTCCGCCAAGGCGGTGGAGAAGCAGCACGCCAAGGGCAAGATGACCGCGCGCGAGCGCATCGAGAAGCTCTTCGACGACGGCTCCTTCGTCGAGCTCGACGAGCTGGCCCGCCACCGCTCGACCGCGTTCGGGCTGGAGAAGAACCGTCCGTACGGCGACGGCGTCGTGACCGGGTTCGGCACGGTCGACGGACGCCAGGTGTGCGTGTTCTCCCAGGACTTCACCGTCTTCGGTGGCTCGCTGGGTGAGGTGTACGGGGAGAAGATCACCAAGGTGATGGACCTCGCGATGAAGTCGGGATGCCCGATCATCGGCATCAACGAGGGCGCCGGCGCGCGCATCCAGGAGGGTGTGGTCTCACTCGGCCTCTACGGCGAGATCTTCCGCCGCAACGTGCACGCCAGCGGGGTGATCCCGCAGATCAGCCTGATCATGGGTTCCTGCGCAGGCGGGCACGTCTACTCCCCCGCCGTCACCGACTTCACGATCATGGTCGACGGCACCTCGAACATGTTCATCACCGGCCCCGACGTGATCAAGACCGTCACCGGCGAGGACGTGACGATGGAGGACCTCGGCGGCGCCCGCGCCCACAACACCAAGTCGGGCAACGCCCACTACATGGGCTCCGACGAGGACGACGCCCTGGAGTACACCAAGGCACTGCTGTCCTACCTGCCGCAGAACAACCTCGACGACCCGCCGTCGTACCCCGAGCCGGCCGACCTGGAGATCTCCGAGGACGACCGGGCGCTGGACACGATCATCCCCGACGGCGCGAACCAGCCCTACGACATGAAGGAGGTCGTCGGCGGCGTCCTCGACGACGGCGAGTTCCTCGAGGTGATGGAGCTGTTCGCGCCCAACATCGTCGTGGGCTACGGCCGCGTCGAGGGACGCTCGGTGGGCGTCGTGGGCAACCAGCCGATGCAGTTCGCGGGCACCCTGGACATCGACGCCTCGGAGAAGGCCGCGCGGTTCGTGCGCACCTGCGACGCGTTCAACATCCCGGTGCTGACCTTCGTCGACGTGCCCGGCTTCCTGCCCGGCACCGACCAGGAGTGGAACGGCATCATCCGGCGCGGGGCGAAGCTGATCTACGCCTACGCCGAGGCCACCGTCCCCCTGGTCACCGTGATCACCCGCAAGGCCTACGGCGGCGCGTACGACGTGATGGGCTCCAAGCACCTCGGCGCCGACATCAACCTGGCCTGGCCGACCGCGCAGATCGCGGTGATGGGCGCGCAGGGCGCGGCCAACATCGTGCACCGCAAGGAGCTCGCCCAGGTCGAGGAGGACGGCGGCGACGTCGAGGCACGCCGCGCCGAGCTGGTCGAGGAGTACGAGGACACCCTGGCCAACCCCTACGTCGCAGCCGAGCGCGGCTACATCGACGCGGTGATCAGCCCGCACGAGACCCGCATCGAGGTCGTCCGCGCCCTCCGGCTGCTGCAGACCAAGCGCGAGACGCTGCCCCCCAAGAAGCACGGGAACATCCCGCTGTGACCGGTGAGGAGAGCGGCGAGACAGCGGAGAGCGCCCCGCCCCTGTTGCGGATCGTCAAGGGCAACCCCTCCCCCGAGGAGACGGCCGCCCTCGTCGCGGTGGTGAGCGCGATGGCCAGCGCGGCCGCCGAGCAAGCAGCGCAGGAGGAGGCGCCGCGCCCCGAGTGGTCGGCCCGGCACCGGTTGATGCGCGGGCCCCACCGCCACGGACCCGGCGCGTGGCGCGCCAGCGCCCGCTGAGCGTCGTACCCGGCCTAGGGTGACCCGGTGCCCACGCCCCGGCTGATCCTCGCGTCCGCGTCGCCCGCGCGGTTGAAGACGTTGCAGCAGGCCGGGCTCGAGCCGGAGGTCAAGGTCAGCGGCGTCGACGAGTCGACCGTCGAGGTGACCGGGCCGGCCGACTACACGCTCAAGCTCGCGCAGATGAAGGCGGTCGCCGTGGCGGCGGACGAACCTCGTGCCCTGGTGATCGGGTGCGACTCCGTGCTCGCCCTCGACGGGGAGATCCTGGGCAAGCCCACCAGCGAGGCCGACGCCGTCGCGCGGTGGCAGAAGATGCGCGGCCGCCACGGGGTGCTGCACACCGGCCACTGCGTCATCGACACCCACCGCGAGGTGTGGCTGGGCCGCTCCGCGGCGACCCAGGTCCGGTTCGCCCACGTGACCGACGAGGAGATCGAGGCGTACGTCGCGACGGGTGAACCAGCCGCCGTGGCCGGGGCGTTCACCCTCGACGGGCTCGGCGGCGCGTTCGTCTCCGGCGTGACCGGCGACCCGCACAACGTTGTCGGGATCAGCCTGCCCCTGCTACGGCTGATGTTCGACGAGCTGGGCTTCCTCTGGACCGACTTCTGGAGCGCGCGCCCCTGAGAGGTCGAGCCGCTGGATCCGCGGCCTGCGGGACTTGAAGACGAACCTCTTGAACGCCCAGAACCGGAACGCCATGCCGAGAACTGCGCCCACCACGTTGCCGGAGAGGTTGTCGGCCAACGCGGAGTCCCAGCCGAAGCTGTTGCGGGTGACCCACAGGCAGCTCAACGGGATCACGAACGAGACCAGGTTGATCGCCACGAAGTTCAGCGCGCCACCACCCGGGCCGGACGGACGCCGGTGCTTGAAGGTGTAGCGACGGCTGCCGTAGAAGCTGATCCCCATGCCGACGCAGTTGGCCAGGAACCACGACGTGAGCGGCCACCCGTGGAGCGGCCCCGGGCTGAACCACGGCATCACCCCGTGCACCGCGACGTTGAACAGCACTATCGCGACGGCGGTCGCGACCACGTTGACTGCCGAGAACTTGGCGACCTCGCCGCCGATGCGCTGCAGTCGGCCGCCCATGCTCACGAGGCTAGCCGCCGGCACGTCATTCCACGGGGAGGCCGAGCCCCCTGGCGATCAGCATTCGCTGCACCTCGCTGGTGCCCTCACCGATCTCGAGCACCTTCGCGTCGCGGTAGAAGCGCGCGACGGGGTACTCCTCCATGAAGCCGTAGCCACCGAAGACCTGGGTGGCGATCCGGGTGCCGGTCACGGCCGACTCGGTCGCGTAGAGCTTGGCGATCGCGGCAGCGTGCTTGAACTCCTTGACCGGAGCGCCCGAGTCCTTCATCCACGCTGCACGGTAGGTGAGCTGGCGCGAGGCGGCCAGCATCACCTCGAGGTCGGCGATCTGGAAGGCGACACCCTGCTTGCGGCCGATGGGCCCACCGAAGGTGGTCCTCTCCCCG
This sequence comes from uncultured Actinomycetota bacterium, assembly GCA_963839835.1. Lineage (GTDB taxonomy): Bacteria > Actinomycetota > Actinomycetes > Propionibacteriales > Nocardioidaceae > Marmoricola. The sequence goes on along the minus strand of CAWIWO010000003.1, from coordinate 22,237 downwards.
GCGTACTGCACGCTCAGGTCGACGCACGCCTGGAGGCAACCGACCGCCAGGGCCGCGATCGCGACCCGGCCGTCGTCGAGGGTGGCCAGGAACTGTGCGAAGCCGCGACCGCGCTCGCCGAGGAGGTTGGACTCCGGCACCCGCGCGTCGCTGAAGCTCAGCGGGTGGGTGTCGGACGCGTGCCAGCCGAGCTTGTCGTAGGCCTTCTCCGCGGTGAAGCCAGGAGTACCGCTCGGCACCAGGATCGTGCTGATCTCCGGCTTCATCTCGGTGGTCGAGCCTGTCGAGACCTCACGCTCGCCCGTCCGGGCCGTCACGGTCACCACGGAGGTGATCTCGGAGCCGGAGTTGGTGATGAACTGCTTGCTGCCGTTGACGATCCACTCGCCGTCCTCGAGCACCGCCCTCGTGCGAGTGGCGCCCGCGTCCGACCCCGCGCCGGGCTCGGTGAGGCCGAAGCCGGCCAGCGCGTTGCCCGCGACCAGGTCGGGGAGCCACTGCTCCTTCTGCTCATCGGTGCCGAAGGTGAGGATCGGGTTGATGCCGAGGCCGACCGCCGCCTCGAGGGTGATCCCGATCGACTGGTCGACCCGGCCGATCTCCTCGATGGCCACGCACAGGCTGGTGAAGTCACCGTCCGCGCCGCCGTACTGCTCCGGGGCGGTCAGGCCGAACAGGCCGAGGGCGCCCATCTTCTGCACGACGTCGACCGGGAAGTGGTGGTCGCGGTCCCACTGCGCGGCGTGCGGCGCGATCTCCTTCTCGGCGAAGTCACGCACCGTACGACGGAACTGCTCGTGGTCCTCGGACAGCTCGAAGCTCATGCCGATCATGCTAGACCGCTCAGTTAGCGATCGCTAACCTCGCCGGCTCGACCGCCACCCTGCCGAGCCGAATCGGGCGGGGTGGGCAGGCGGAACTGAACCCGGGCAGGCGATGTTGTGCCTGCCAGGGTTCGGTTTCCCCGGGCGCCCGGGTAAACCCACGACCCCTCTACAGTGGATCAGGTGACGATCAGCTCAACGGCGAGCTCGCGGTCCCTGGCTGCCTTGGACCAGGCGACCTCCTCCGACCAGGCTCTGCGCCGTTTCCTGCACGGCCTCCCCGGGGTCGACCAGGTCGGCGCCGAGCAGCGCGCCGCGGGCCTGGGGACGCGCTCGATCAAGGCCTCCGCCAAGGAGCACGCCCTCGACCTCGCCGTCCGGATGGTCGACCTGACCACCCTCGAGGGCGCCGACACCCCGGGCAAGGTCCGCGCGCTGGCCACCAAGGCGATGCGGCCGGACCCCGCGGACCCCACCTGCCCGGCGGTGGCGGCCGTCTGCGTCTACCCCGACATGGCGGGTGTGGCCAAGGAGACCCTCGGGTCCTCCGGCGTACACGTCGCCTCGGTGGCAACCGCCTTCCCGAGCGGGCGCGCCGCCCTCGACGTCAAGCTCGCCGACACCCGTGACGCTGTCGAGGCGGGGGCCGACGAGGTGGACATGGTCATCGACCGCGGCGCGTTCCTCTCCGGGCGTTATCTCGAGGTGCACGACCAGATCGTCGCCGTCCGCGAGGCCTGCGCCGGTGCGCACCTCAAGGTGATCCTGGAGACCGGTGAGCTGCAGACCTACGACAACGTACGACGGGCCTCGTGGCTGGCGATGACGGCCGGCGCCCACTTCATCAAGACCTCGACCGGCAAGGTGCAGCCGGCCGCCACCCTGCCGGTGACCCTGGTGATGCTCGAGGCGGTGCGCGACTTCCGGGAGGCCACCGGCCAGATGGTCGGGGTGAAGCCCGCGGGCGGCATCAGGACCGCCAAGGACGCGATCAAGTACCTCGTGATGGTCAGCGAGGTCGCCGGACCCGACTGGCTGGACCCCGACTGGTTCCGCTTCGGCGCCTCCACCCTGCTCAACGACCTGCTGATGCAGCGGACCCGGATGCAGACCGGCCGCTACTCCGGCCCCGACTACTTCACCCTGGACTGATCATGGTTTCGACTCCCCCGACCACCGCTGGAGCCTTCGAGTACGCGCCGGCGCCCGAGTCCCGCTCGGTGGTCGACCTGAGGTCCTCCTACGGGTTGTTCGTGAACGGCGAGTTCGTCGACGGCTCGGGCCACTCGTTCAAGACCATCTCGCCGAGCACCGAGGAGGTGCTGGCCGAGGTCGCCGAGGCAGACGCGGCCGACGTCGACAAAGCCGTCAGGGCGGCCCGCCGTGCCTACACCCGGGTGTGGTCGCGGATGAGCGGGGCCGAGCGCGGGAAGTACCTGTTCCGGATCGCCAGGATCATCCAGGAGCGGGCGCGCGAGCTCGCCGTGCTGGAGTCGCTGGACAACGGCAAGCCGATCAAGGAGTCGCGCGACGTCGACATCCCCACGGCCGCTGCCCACTTCTTCTACTACGCCGGCTGGGCCGACAAGCTGGAGCACGCAGGGTTCGGACCGGATCCGAAGCCGATCGGGGTCGCCGGCCAGGTGATCCCCTGGAACTTCCCGTTCCTGATGCTGGCCTGGAAGATCGCCCCGGCGCTGGCGTGCGGCAACACCGTCGTGCTGAAGCCCGCGGAGACCACTCCGCTGACCGCGCTGGTCTTCGCCGAGATCTGCCAGCAGGCCGACCTGCCGGCAGGTGTGGTCAACATCGTCACCGGAGCCGGCGCCACCGGACAGGCGCTGGTGGCCCACGACGACGTGGACAAGGTCGCCTTCACCGGCTCCACCGACGTGGGCCGCGCCATCGCCAAGGCCGTCGCCGGCACGCGGAAGAAGGTGACCCTGGAGCTGGGTGGCAAGGCGGCGAACATCGTCTTCGACGACGCGCCCGTCGACCAGGCGGTCGAGGGCATCGTCAACGGGATCTTCTTCAACCAGGGCCACGTCTGCTGCGCCGGGTCGCGGTTGCTGGTCCAGGAGTCGGTGGCCGAGGAGCTCCTCGACCGGCTCAAGCGCCGGATGGCCACGCTCCGCGTCGGGGACCCCCTCGACAAGAACACCGACGTCGGCGCCATCAACTCAGCGGAGCAGCTGGCGAAGATCCGCGAGCTCTCCGACATCGGCGAGGCCGAGGGGGCGGGCCGGTGGTCAGCGCCGTGCGAGCTTCCCGAGCACGGCTTCTGGTTCCCGCCCACCTTGTTCACCGGGGTCAGCCAGGCACATCGCATCGCCCGTGAGGAGATCTTCGGGCCGGTGCTCTCGGTGCTGACCTTCCGCACCCCGCAGGAGGCGGTGGAGAAGGCCAACAACACGCCGTACGGCCTCTCTGCCGGCGTGTGGAGCGACAAGGGCTCCAGGATCCTGTGGATGGCCTCCCAGCTGCGCGCGGGTGTCGTCTGGTCCAACACCTTCAACCGCTTCGACCCGGCCAGCCCGTTCGGCGGCTACAAGGAGTCCGGCTACGGCCGCGAGGGCGGCCGCCACGGCCTGGAGGGCTATCTGAAAGGGCAGGGGCTGCGATGAGCCGCATCGACGTCCGCAAGACCTACAAGCTCTACATCGGCGGGGCGTTCCCCCGCTCGGAGTCGGGACGCTCCTACGTGGTCAACGACGCCAAGGGCCGGTTCTGGGCGAACGCCGCCCACGCCTCGCGCAAGGACGCCCGTGATGCCGTGAAGGCCGCCCGGGCGGCGTTCGCGGGATGGTCGGGACGTACGGCGTACAACCGGGGGCAGGTGGTCTACCGCATCGCCGAGGTCCTCGAGGACCGCCGCGAGCAGTTCGAGGCCGAGCTGCGGACCGCGGAGGGGATCACGCCCGCGAAGGCGCGCACCTACGTCGACGCCTCGATCGACCGTCTCGTCTGGTACGCCGGCTGGGCCGACAAGATCGCCCAGGTCGTGGGCTCGGCCAACCAGGTCGCCGGGCCCTACTTCAACCACTCCGCGCCCGAGCCGTCGGGCGTGGTCGCGGTCGTGGCCCCCCCGGGGCCGCTGCTGGGGCTGGTCAGCGTGGTCGCCCCGGTGATCACGACCGGCAACACCGCCGTGGTCGTGGCCAGCGAGCCGCACCCGCTGACCGCGATCACCCTCGCGGAGGTGATGGCGACCTCCGACGTCCCCGGCGGTGTGGTCAACGTCCTGACCGGTGCGCAGGCCGAGCTGGCGCCGTGGCTCGCCTCGCACATGGACGTCAACGGCCTCGACCTCACCGGGGTCTCGGACCCGGAGCTGGCCAGGAACCTGGAGATCCAGGCCGCCGAGAACCTCAAGCGGGTCAGGCGCCCGGCCGCCGCCGGCTCGCCTGAGGACCTGCTCGCCTCCCCCGGGCTCGACCGGATGACGACCTTCCTGGAGACCAAGACGGTCTGGCACCCGATGGGCGTCTGAGACTTTCTCGCTCCTACGCCAGCGCCTTGGCCTTCAGCGACTCGTACTCCGGCTGGGAGATCGAACCCGCGTCCAGCAGGGCCTTGGCCCGCGCGATCTCGTCGGCCGGCGAGCCTGCACCTGCCGAGACCGACCGGATGTAGCTCTCCGCGTCGGACTGGGCTGCCTTCGCTGCCGCGACGTTGCGCTCGGTCATGCCCTGGCCCCGCACGGTCAGGTAGACCAATGAGGTCAGGATCGGCAGGAAGATCAGGAAGAACACCCAGATCGCCTTCATCGCCCCGCTGACGCTCTTGTCGCGGAACAGGTCACCGATGATCTGGAAGAGGACCATCAGGTAGGCCATCAGCAGGAAGAAGGAGACGATGAACCAGAAGAAGTCCCAGAAGCTGTCCATGACGACCTTCCTTCCCACCGCGACGCACGCTGCTCGGCGCCGCTCGGCCTGCGCCGGTCAACCAGTGACACTAGGAGCGCGATCACGGCCCGGGGTCATCCATCTCGGGTGATCTTCCGGCGCGACAGCCCGTTCCGAGCGGCGGGAGAGAGCAACCCGCTCGTGGCTCAGCCCAGGAACGCGAACAGGTCCACCGGGTTGCCGTCAGGGTCGTGCACCACGGCGTAGCGCATCCCCCACGGGGCGTCCCACGGCTCGAGGTGTCCTTCCACGCCGGCTGCCGTGAGCTCGGCGTACGCCGCGTCCACCTCGTCCGGGGACTCCGCGGCGAAGGCGAGCGCGACCCGGTGGCCGCCGCTGGGTGGGGTCCACGAGGAGTCGAAGGACGTGATCGTCTCGCGAGTGTCGAAGGCGAGCCTGATACCCCCGAACTCGACGTCGACGTGCGGCTGGGTGTCGGCCTCTGCAGGGATGTCGAGCCCGAGGCGACGGTAGAACGCGAGCGCGGCGGGCATGTCGGCCACGACCAGCTCGACGAGCGCAGGAGAGAGGGTCATGCCGCCGACGTTAGGCCGCTCGGTGCTCGTCGGCTTGGACGGATCGGACGCGTTCCTCGCGCAGCGCGCTCGGGGTCACCCCGGCCAGCGCGCGGAAGTCACGGGAGAGGTGGGCCTGGTCGGCGTAGCCGGTGGTCGCGGCCACCTCGGCCCACTCGACTCCGCCGTCCGCGGCCGCCACGGCCCGGTTGAGGCGCAGGACGCGGCCGAGGTGCTGGAGGCCGTAGCCGAAGACGGGCAGCGCGCGTCGGTGCAGCTGCCGCGGGCTGTAGCCGAGGCGGTCGGCGGCGCGACTGATCGAGACACCCGCATCGAGGAGGGTGTGGAGGCGGCGGCCCAGCGGGTCGGGCTCGGACGACGCCAGCGCCCACTGCCCCAGGCCACGGATCCCGGTCACGCGGTCGGCGAGGTCGCGGGCACGGCGGTCGCCCCACAGGGCGGCCAGCGGCAGCGTCTGGTCGCGCAGGTCGTCGGCTGGGACGCCGAGGAGGGCAGGCCCGCGACCCGCGTGCAACCGGACCCCGAGGACGTCGTGGGCCTCGCCTCCGTGCACGCGCGCCGCCGTGTCGGGTCCGGCAACCAGTGGCGTGCCGTCGACCACGAGCACGTCGAGGCAGCCGTCGGGCAGGATCCGGGTCGCCCGGTCCTTCGCCCGGTCCTCCGCCCCGCCACCGGCCCGGACGCGCCAGAGCTGGACGTCGGAGTCGATCCGCCACTCCTCGTACGGCATGCCGGAGACGCTACGCCCGCACGCCGACACCCAGCGCGGCGTACCCGGGCTTGATCACGTCGTTGATGATCGCCAGCCGCTGCTCGAAGTGGGCGAACGCCGACTTCATCGCGTTGATCGTGACCCAGCGCAGGTCGTCGAGGTCCCAGCCGAAGGCCTCCACGAGCGCGGCCATCTCACGGGTCATCGAGGTGTCGCTCATCAGCCGGTTGTCGGTGTTGACCGTGACCCGGAAGCGCAGGTCGGACAGCAGGCCGATCGGGTGCTCGGCGATCGAGTCGGCGGCCCCGGTCTGGATGTTGGAGTGGGGGCACAGCTCCAGCGGGATCCGCTTGTCGCGGACGTACTGCGCGAGCCGACCCAGCTTCACCTCGCCTGTCGCTTGTCCTGAGCTTGTCGAAGGGACGGAGATGTCGTCGATGATCCGGACCCCGTGCCCCAGCCGGTCCGCCCCGCACCACTGGATCGCCTGCCAGATCGACGGCAGCCCGAACGCCTCGCCGGCATGGATGGTGAAGTGGGCGTTCTCCCGCTGGAGGTACTCGAAGGCGTCGAGGTGACGGGTCGGCGGGTAGCCCGCCTCGGCACCGGCGATGTCGAAGCCGACCACGCCGTCGTCACGGTGCTTGACCGCCAGCTCGGCGATCTCGCGCGAGCGCGCCTGGTGGCGCATCGCGGTCAGCAGCTGTCGTACGACGATCCGGCTCTCGCCTGCCGCCCGTGGCGCTCGCCATCCCTGGTCGAACCCCTCCTGCACCGCCCGGACCACCTCCTCGAGGGTCAGATCCCCCTCGAGGTGCTGCTCGGGGGCGTAGCGCACCTCGGCGTACACCACGCCGTCGGCAGCCAGGTCCTCGACGCACTCCCGGGCCACGCGGGTCAGGTGGTCGGCGCGCTGCATCACCGCCACCGTGTGGTCGAAGGTCTCGAGGTAGCGCTCCAGCGAACCGCTGTCGGCTGACTCGACGAACCACTGCCGCAGCGAGGCGGCGTCGTCGGCGGGAAGCGTGTGCCCGATCTCCTGGGCGAGCTCGACGATCGTCTCGGGGCGCAGCCCGCCGTCGAGGTGGTCGTGCAGGAGCACCTTGGGGGCACGCCGGATCAGGTCCTCGGTCAGAGTAGGTTCGGGCATCCGCCCATCCAAACACTTCAGGAGCACGCTCGATGCGCACCTTCAGCACCTTCGAGGAGATCGAGGCCGCAGCAGGCGAGGAGATCGGCACCACCGACTGGGTGCAGATCGACCAGGACCGGGTGGACGCGTTCGCCGACGCCACCGGGGACCACCAGTGGATCCACGTCGACGTGGAGCGCGCGAAGGACGGCCCGTTCGGCGGCACCATCGCCCACGGCTACCTGACCCTGTCGCTGGTGCCGTGGCTCGGGTCGCAGGTCTTCGCCCTCGAGACACCGGGCGCCAAGCTGAACTACGGCGTCAACAAGGTCCGCTTCCCCAACCCCGTGCGCGTCGGCTCCCGCATCCGCGCCCGGGTGAAGATCAACGGCGTCGCCGACGTCTCCGCCGGCAAGCAGCTCACCGTCGGCTACACCGTCGAGATCGAGGGCCAGGACAAGCCCGCCTGCGTCGCCGAGAGCGTCGTCCTGCTGCTCAGCTGAGCTCTCAGGGCGGGGGCGCCGGCCAGCGGTCGTTCCACGGGGCGAGGCGCTCGTACGCCGCGGCGACGGCGAGCGTGGTGGCGTCGCCGGCGCGAGGACCCATCACCTGCATCCCGAGCGGGAGGCCGTCCGGGTCGAACCCCGTCGGCACCGCGGTCGCCGGGCACCCGGTCAGGTTGGCGGGCAGCGCGAGGGCGCACCAGTCGTCGAAGAACGGGTCGACCGGGACGCCGTCGATCTCCGCAGGTGAGGCGATGTCGGTGCCGAACGCCGGCAGCGGCATCGACGGGGTCAGCAGCACGTCGTAGGAGGAGAAGAACTCGCCCCACCGCCGGGTGTAGTCGCGCCGCTGCGCCTGCGCGTCGAGGTAGTCGGCCGCAGCGACCCGTCCCGACTCGATGATCTCGGCCGTCCCGGCACTCATCCGCCCACCCCACTCCTCCAGCAGCGGACCCTCGGAGGCGAATCCCTCCGGCAGCGCGACGTGGTTCCACAGCTCCGTGGGGTACGGCGCATCCGGAGCCGCCTCGACGACCTGCGCGCCGTCGTCGACGAGCACGTCGACCGCGCGGCGGAAGGCTGCCCGCACCACCGGCTCGACCGGGGCCCAGCCGAGGTCCTCGGAGACCGCGACCCGCAGCCGCGACCAGTCCGGCGAAGCGGTGACGGCACCGAGCAGGTCGCCCACCGCCAGTGGCCAGGACAGGTCGTCGTGCGGCGACGGGCCGGCCATCACCGCGAGAGCGAGAGCAGCGTCGCGCACCGTTCGGGTGAGCGGCCCGTCGACCGAGAGGGAGGGCCAGCCCCGGAATCCCGGCATCTTCGGCACCAGCCCGAAGGTGGGCTTGTGCCCGACCACGCCGCAGAACGCTGACGGGATCCGGATGGACCCGCCGCCGTCGGTGCCCACCGCGATCGGGGTCGCCCCGTAGGCCACCGAGGCACCGGCTCCTCCCGAGGAGCCACCCGGGGTCCGGTCGAAGGACCACGGGTTGCGGGTCAGCCCGAAGACCTCGTTGTCGGTGTAGCCGCGGTAGCAGAACTCCGGGTTGTTGGTCTTGCCGACCACGATCGCCCCGGCGTCCTTGAGCCGCGCCACGCACGCGGCATCGAGGGCGGGGACGTGGTCGGTCAGTGCGCGCGATCCGTTCGTGGCGCGTACGCCGGCCAGCCAGACGTGGTCCTTGACCGAGACCGGGACCCCGGCCAGCGGCAGGTCGGGCCGGTGGTGGTCGACCTCGCGGGCCTGCGCCAGCGCCTGGTCGCGCAGCACGACGGTGAAGGCGTTCACCGGGCCGTCGTACGCCTCGATGACGCGGAGCGACTCCTCCACCAGGTCGACCGCGGAGAGCTCACCGGACCGCACGCCCGCGGCGAGGGCCCAGGCGTCGGGAGCACTCATACCGTCGGGCGCTCGTGCCGGTTGGCCTCCTCCTCAAGCGCGTCGGCCTGCTCGTCGGCCAGTCGTGCCTCTGCGTCCACGTCGATGTCGCGGCACAGCACCCAGTACAGGAGCCCGGAGACCGGCAACCCGACGAACAGCGAGAAGTCCGCACCCTTGGCGGCGTTCGCCACCCACCCGGTGAAGAACGTCCCGATGCTGAAGAACGGGACCATCGCCACGAAGCCGACCAGGTAGGAGATGATCCCGCGCCAACCCCAGCGGCCGTAGACGCCGTCGGGCTTGAAGATCTCCGCGATCGCGTAGCGACCGTGGCGCACGATGAAGTAGTCGACGAGGTTGACCGCGGTCCACGGGATGAAGAAGTAGAGGACGAGCAGCAGGAAGTTCTCGAAGTTCGACTGGAACGACTCCGTGCTGGCCAGTGCCCCGACCACGGAGAGCAGCGCGGTCAGGGTGATCGTCACGAGCCGCACGTTGAGCGTGGGCTTGACCCGCTTGAAGGAGTCGAAGGCACTGAGCAGGGTCAGCGACCCGCCGTACATGTTCAGTGCCATCACCGAGACCAGCCCGAGCGCGGAGAAGATCAGGATGATGTCGCCGAAGCCGTCGAAGACCTTGTTGCCGACGGAGAGGAGCTCCTCGATCCCGGAGCCGTCGAAGGCCTTTCCGGCCCAGGAGGCAAGTGCGGCGCCGATGCACATGATCCAGACCGCGCCGAGACCGGAGCCGCCGTAGGTCCAGTAGAAGGTCTTGCTCACCGTCACGTCTGGCGGCAGGTAGCGCGAGTAGTCCGAGACGTAGATGGCCCAGCTGATCTGGTAGCCGGCAACGACCGAGAACTGCACCAGGAAGGGCACCAGCTTGAACCCGCCGAGGTCGAAGGAGCCGGCCGGGTAGTGCAGCGTGAACAGCACGATGGTGAGGATCCCGAAGAGCAGCAGGAAGCCGTAGGTCAGGTAGCGCTCCATCGAGTGGATCAGGTCGTAGCCGGCGATCGCCGCCACGGCCGCCACCACGGTGACCACGACGATCCAGAACTTGGTGCTGCCATGGATCGTGGTGTGCAGGGAGTCGGCCGCCAGGATGCTGTTGAAGACGTTGAAGCCGGCGTACTGCAGGTAGGCGAACAGCCAGACCAGGATGGCTCCGATGTAGCCGAACTGCGGCCGCGACTGGATCATCTGCGGCAGCCCGAGCTGCGGCCCCTGCGCGGAGTGCGCCGCCATGAAGAAGGTGCCGATCGACACCCCGACGACGATCGCGATCAGGCTCCAGATCAGGTTGCCGCCCGCGCTGACGCTCACCACCCCGACGGCGAGGGTGGCGATCTGCGCGTTGCTCATGAACCAGAGCGGGCCGAGGTGCCAGAGCTTGCCGTGGCGCTCGGCGAGCGGCACGTAGTCGATGGACCGGACCTCAGGTCCGCGGCGGGTCGGTTCCCGAGTCTCAGTCGTGTTCTGGGGGCTCACCTGCTGAGCGTGCCATGACGCCCAGCAGTTCGTAACCCACGTGAGCCGCGGCGATTCCGGTCACCTCGGCGTGGTCGTACGCCGGGGCCACCTCGACGATGTCTGCGGAGACCACGTCGAGCCCGGGGACACCCGCGAGACCACGCAGGGTGGCGAGCAGCTCGCGCGAGGTGAGGCCGCCCGCCTCGGGAGTGCCGGTGCCCGGCGCCATGCCGGGATCGATCACGTCGATGTCGACGGAGACGTAGACCGGGCCGGTGCCGAGCCGCTCCCGCATCGCCTGGATCACCCCGTCGAGCCCGAGCCGGTCGTAGTCGGTGCAGGCGACGGTCGCGTAGCCGAGACGGGTCGACTCCTCGAGGTCGGTGGCCGCGTAGAGCGGCCCGCGGATGCCGACGTGCAGCGACCGCTCGGGGTCGATCAACCCCTCCTCGGAGGCACGCCGGAACGGCGTCCCGTGGGTGTACGGCGCCCCGAAGTAGGTGTCCCACGTGTCGAGGTGCGCGTCGAAGTGCAGCACCGCGAGCGGGCCGTGACGACGGGCGAGGCAGCGCAGCAGCGGGAGCGCGATGGTGTGGTCGCCGCCGAGGGTGAGCAGCCGGGTGGCGTCGGCGAGCACGCCCTCCGCTCCCTGCTCGATGGCGACGATCGCCTCGTCGATGTCGAACGGGTTGACGCCGAGGTCGCCGGCGTCCGCGACCTGCTGGGCCGCGAACGGCGACACGTCGAGGGACGGGTCGTAGGGGCGCAGCAGCCGGGACGACTGGCGGACGTGCTGCGGACCGAACCGGGCTCCCGGCCGATAGCTGACGCCGGAGTCGAACGGGACGCCCAGGACGGCGACGTCGGTCCTTGCGACACTGGCTTGTCCTGAGCTTGTCGAAGGGTCGAGCCGGGGCAACCGGGCGAACGTGGGTGGCCCGGCGTAGCGGGGCACCTGGGTGGCGTCGACCGGTCCGACGGGGCCCTCGCTCATCGGGCGTCGATCCGGTCGATGATCAGGTCGCGGGGCTCGAAGTCCCCGTCGGAGACCTCGACGGCCCCTTCGAGCGCCGCGAGCGCACGCTCGAAGCGGTCTGGTTCGTCGGTGTGCAAGGTCAGCAAGGCATCGCCCTCGGTCACCTCGTCGCCCGGCCGGGCGTGCCACTCGACCCCGGCGCCCGCCTGGACGGCGGCGCCCTGCGTGGCCCGGCCGGCCCCGAGTCGCCAGGCCGCCGTACCGACGGCAAGCGCGTCGAGCCGGGTGAGCACACCGGTCGAGGGGGCCTTGACGACGTGGGTCTCCTTCGCGGTCGGCAGGTCGGCGTCGGGGTCACCGCCCTGGGCGGAGATCATCTGCTTCCAGGCATCCATCGCCTTGCCGGAGGCGAGCACCTCCGCCGGGTCCACGTCGCCCTTGCCTGCGCCCGCCAGCATCTCCTTCGCGAGCGCGAGGGTGAGCTCGACGACGTCGTCGGGTCCCCCGCCCTCGAGGACGTCGACCGACTCCCGCACCTCGAGCGCGTTGCCGGCCGTGCGCCCCAGCGGCGTGGACATGTCGGTCAGCAGCGCCACCGTGTGCACGTCGTGATCGGCGCCGAGGGCCACCATCGTCTCGGCGAGCTCTCGCGCGTCGTCGAGGTCCTTCATGAACGCGCCCGTGCCGACCTTGACGTCCAGCACCAGCACGCCGGTGCCCTCGGCGATCTTCTTGCTCATGATCGAGGAGGCGATCAGCGGGATCGCCTCGACCGTGCCGGTGACGTCACGCAGGGCGTAGAGCTTCTTGTCGGCCGGGGCCAGGCCCGAGCCTGCAGCGCAGACCACCGCGCCGACGTCCTCGAGCTGCTGCATCATCTCCTCGTTGGACAGGTCGGCTCGCCATCCGGGGATCGACTCGAGCTTGTCGAGCGTCCCGCCGGTGTGGCCGAGGCCGCGCCCGGAGAGCTGGGGCACGGCGACCCCGCAGGCCGCCACCAGCGGCGCCAGCGGCAGCGTGATCTTGTCCCCCACCCCGCCCGTCGAGTGCTTGTCGGCCGTCGGCCTGCTCAGGGCGGAGAAGTCCATCCGCTCGCCGCTGGCGATCATCGCGTCGGTCCAGCGACTGATCTCGCGGCGGTCCATCCCGTTGAGCAGGATGGCCATCGCGAGCGCCGACATCTGCTCGTCGGCCACGTCCCCGTCGGTGTAGGCCGCGATCACCCAGTCGATCTGGCTGTCGCTCAGCGCCGTGCCGTCCCGTTTCGCCGCGATCACCTCGACCGCGTCGTGCTGTTGCGATGCCATGTCCCGACCCTAGTTGCCTGTGTCCCCAAGTCCTGCGTCCCCGGGCACCGACGCTGCCGCGTGAGACGCTGGCGCGATGGTTCCCGAGGACGTCCCCATCAGCGACTGGCTGGACCAGGGCACGAGCGACCCGGGCGCGGTCGCCGACCGGTACGACCAGTGGGCGAAGGGCTACGACGACGACCTGGCCTCGTGGTCCTACCGGGCCCCGACGGTCGTGACCGAGACGGTCCTCTCCCGCCACCCCGCGGCGACGGCGGTGCTCGACGTCGGGTGCGGCACCGGGCTCGTCGGACAGGCGCTGCGCGAACGAGGATTCGCCGGCCGGATCACCGGCCTCGACATCTCCGAGGAGTCCCTCGAGATCGCCCGGCAGCGGGGCGCGTACGACTCCGTCGATCGGGCGGATCTCCAGCAGCGGCTGCCCGTCGAGGACGACAGTGTCGACGCCGTGGTGTGCGTGGGGGTGATGACCTACCTCCCCGAGGTCGAGGCGGTGTGGCGGGAGCTCGCGCGGGTGACCCGTCCGGGAGGGCTCGTGGTCGTCACCCAGCGCGAGGACCTGTGGGACGACCGCGCCTGCCAGGAGGTGGTGGAGCGCCTGCAGGACGAGGGCGTGTGGGCGCCGCTGGACATCACCGGGCCGGCGCCGTACCTCCCGGAGGGGTACGGCGGGACGCCGCCGGTCGCCTGCTACTACCTGACCGCGCTCGTCAGCTGATCCGCCTGCGGCGCCGGGCCGTCCTCAGCGGGCTTGCATCGCGTGGGCGTGGCGGTGCCAACGCAGCGGGTGCTCCTCGAGCAGGGCCGTCCCGGCGGCGATGACCGCCAGGAGCTCCGCACCAGCAGCCGTCCACACCGCCCAACCCGTCCAGTGCTCGTGGACGCCGTAGAGCCCCACCGTGACGGCGATCAGGAAGGCGCCCAGGGTGGAGGCCCCGAACCCGGCGGCCAGGAGCAGCGGCATCCAGTGGTGCCACGACACGAGGAGCACCGCGATCACGGCCCCGCCGACCGCGTTGAGCATGAACGCGGGGCCGACGACGTCGGTGTGCCGGAACACGTGGAACCAGAGGTAGAGGTGCACCGCGGCCGAGACCAACACTCCCGCTGCAGCAAGCATCCGCATCAACATGTCGTTCATCTCCCTGGGGACTCGACCGGTTACGGCCTCACCAGAGAGACGGATCCGCGCGACGTGCGGTTCACTGGCGGGGACTGGAACAGGACCTGAGCGGGTACGGAGGAACGTGCGCATCTTCTTCACGGGCGGCAGCGGCAAGGCCGGCAGGCACGTCGCGCCGTACCTCGCCGACCAGGGCCACCACGTCACCAACGCCGACCTCGTGCCGCTGGGGCACCCGTCGGTGGCCGACCTCCGGGTCGACCTCACCGACGTCGGCGAGACCTACTCGGCGCTCGCTGGGTTGGCCACCGTCGACCGAGCTCGACCTGCCGGAGAAGCCGACGTACGACGCCGTGGTGCACTTCGCCGCGGTGCCCGCGATCCTGCTCACCTCCGACGCCTCGACGTACGCCACGAACGTGCTGAGCACCTACAACGTCCTCGAGGCCGCCACCCGCCTGGGGGTCCGCAAGATCGTCTTCGCCTCCTCGGAGACGACCTACGGGATCTGCTTCGCCCAGGGCGAGCGCCGGCCGGAGTACGTCCCGGTCGACGAGGAGCACCCGACGGTCCCCGAGGACTCCTACGCGATGTCGAAGGTCGCCAACGAGGTGACGGCCCGCTCCTTCCACGCCCGCACCGGTGCGGACATCTACGGCCTGCGGATCAACAACGTGATCGAGCCGCACGAGTACGCCGAGATGTTCCCCGCATTCCTGGAGGACCCGGCGCTGCGCCGTCGCAACGTCTTCGCCTACATCGACACCCGCGACCTCGGCCAGATGGTGCAACGCTGCCTGGAGACCGACGGGTTGGGCTACGAGGTCTTCAACGTCGCCAACGCCGACATGTCCGTGGCCGCGACCACCCAGGAGATCCGGGACCGCTTCTACGACGGGGTGGAGGTGCGCCGGGAGATGGGCCGCGACGAGACCTTCTACGCCATCGACAAGGCTCGCGACCTCCTCGGCTACTCCCCCGAGCACTCCTGGCGCGACGTGCTGGTCGACCCCGCTCACTGAGCACGTGATCGCAGGAACCGCGGCGCTGCCGGGAGCTCCGGACAGGGGCGACTGCTCAGCGGCCGTAGCGGTGCAAGCGCTCCCAGGGCCAGTCGGCAGCGAGCCACTGCGCGACGGCGTCGGCGAGCGGACCGTCGAGGTGCGCCCTGTCCGCCCGCACCCAGGACTGCACCGTGACGTCCGCGTCGTCCGCAGTCGTGGGGTAGATGTAGACGCAGCCGATGACGTCGCCGTCGTCCGGGTCGAGCACGGTGAAGGTGAACCCGGCCCGTCTCGCGAAGTCGTCGGCGTGCCGGCGGAGGTCGGCGAGGTTCCGCTCGAGCGTCATGCCCTCGGGCGGCGGCCATTTCCCGTCGGGATAACCGGGCGTGGAGCGGATGTGCTCGATGCTTGAGGTCCAGGCGGCGAGATCGGCCTCGTTGTGCTGCGGTCCCAGCGGTTCGAGGCGGAAGTCCTCGGTCACCAGAGAGGTCGGTGGATCGAAGTCGGCCGGGACGCACTCCTCCGTCGTCATCGTCTCGGACCGTACCGCGGCTGATCACCTTGGCTGCCTCAGCCGCACAGACCGGCTCGCAGATCAACCGAACCAGCCCCGGAGGCACGACCTGGCGCGGACCGGGTCGTTCGAGGGTGCCACCACCTCGAAGCGCGCCGATCCGCCAGACCGCGTCGAGGTCGTCGACGAAGACCTGCGTGGTCGCGGGTCTTGCAGAGCACCGGCGGCCCGGGTAGGTCTTCGTAGCAGGCGTAGACCACTGACGCGGGCACCACGTGCGACGCGTCCATGGGAGCGGCTCCCTTCGCTGTGCGCTAGTGTCCGCCTGGTGGCCGGTCAGCGTCTAGCAGGCTCTGACCCGCGGACGACCGTCCCTACCTCGCGGGTCGAGGCGCCCGAACGCCGCTGGACGCAGGCAAGCGGTACCGGTGTCGCGCGCGAGGCCTTCGACGGGTGTACGGCCAGTGATCGCGGGTCAAGACGCGTCCAAGGAAGGTGCTCATCTTCTCCGCGCTTCCTGGTCCGCACCGTCGGCTCCTCAGTCAGGCGTAGTGTGCAGCCGACCGCCCCACTCGTCGACAGCACGCGCGAGCGTCGTAGCCGGTGCGTCGGGCGCGATGCCGGTGGCCACGTGCCGATGCTGCACGAGGGTCCGCGTCCTTCGACAGTCGACCCGGTCAGTGCCGGTCAGGATGTCGATTCCCATCACGGCCCCGTCACGCTTGGCGCGGTCTTGACCGCCTTCGGCGCGGAGCCTCCGTGCATGCTGCGCGATCAGGACGAGCCGTGCTGAGGCCGCGCCATCGCCCTGGACAGTGCCGTCAGGGCGTCGGTCGGCACGACGCCTCATCGCCGGGACGCAGCGCTCGAACCGGACTGCGTCGGATCATCTCCGGCATGCTCAGGAGCATGGCCATGCCTCAGCTGTGGCCGGCCATCGGACGTCCCACTCGGAGCAGTTGGTCGATCTCGAGTCGGGCACGGGTGCGTCAGGTCACACGTGTGCTCGGTGGCGCAGCGCAGGCTGCCTCGGTCGAGCTGCGGCGCGAGGTCGTGCAGGTAGCATGTCTCGACGGTCATGGTCGAGCAGACGGGACCAGCGCTCGCCACCCGGGTCGTTGGCGCAGCTGACCGTCGGCGAGGCCGCCCACCAGGGCGACGTACAGGTCGATGTCCTCCTGGGCGGTGATGCCGTACCGGGCCAGCAGCCCACGCAGGACGTCGATCGTCTGCACGGCCGGCGCGTAGGCCCCGGCGCTGGGCACGAACCCAGGGATGGTCGCGCTGGTTCATCAGCTGGAAGCGCGCGAGGTCACTGACCGCGAAGTCGAAGAAGGTGCGCGCGACCAGCTGCAGCGAGCCGCGCAGGTCAGAGGGGCTGCGAGCCTCCGCGGCGCTCATCACCGCGTGGCACTCGGTCCAGGCCTGGGCGAACATCGCGTCGTAGATGTCGTTCTTGGAGTCGACGTGGGAGTAGAGCGAAGGCGCCTTCATGCCTACCCGCTCGGCCACGTCCCGGAGGGTCAGCTGCGCCAGCCCGTGCTCGTGGGCCATGTCCCAGGCGGCGTCGATGATCTCCTGTCGCGTGGCCGCACGCCGTTCGGCCACCCTATCGCGTTTCGGAGTACCTAACATGATTAGGAGTATGCGCCTTCGATGACTGGATGTCCATCCCCTGTTGCGACCTACGTACGCTGCACGCGAAGGAGTCCGAGATGCCTGAGACGAGTGACGCGGACCGGCAAGCCGACCTGTGGCCCACCGTGCCGCAGGTGCTGGGAGCCAACAGGTACATGGTGCTGGCGACGGCCGACGCCGACGGGACGCCCTGGGCGACGCCTGTCTACTTCGCACCCTCCGACGAGATGCACCTCTACTGGGTTTCGTCACCGGAGGCCAGGCACTCGCGCAACATCGCGGTGCGTCCGGAGGTCGCCATCACGGTCTTCGACTCGCAGGTGTCGATCGGCTCCGCCGAGGCGGTGTACGCCGAAGCCACCGCGGCCGCGGTTGACGACGCCGGGCACGACCGGCTGCTCGAGGTGCTGAACAGCCGACTGCCCGCGGGCAAGACCCTCGATGCCGACGACGTACAGCCGGCCGGGCCGCTGCAGATCTACTGCGCCACCGTCCGGCAGCACCACGTGCTCGTCCGGGGAGGCGACGACCGCTTCGACAACGAGCTCGACGCCCGGCTCGAGGTGCATCCGCCGTCGTGAGGAGGCGGCGAGAACCGAGCCTCAAATGAGAGCTTTAGATCCATAAAACCGCAGGTCAGCGCCGAATTGGACTGTCGGTGGTCGGTGCTGGAATAGGTCCATGAGCAGCCAGCTGGTGGAGACCCCGACGCACCCCGTCGCCGTCTTCGCCGAGCGGCTCGACACCCGTCTCGACGAACTGGCCGAGACCCCGCTGTTGTCGATGACGCCGGCCGAGCAGCGCCAGGGCCTTGTCACCATCACCCGGGACCAGGCGAAGCTCGCGGGACTGAAGTTCCGGCTCCTCGCTCACGCCGACGCCACCGGTGCCTGCCTCGAGGCCGGCGCTGCCAACGCCGCCGGCTTCATGAAGGTGGAGACGCAGCAGTCCCGGCGCGACGCGCGCTCCGACCTCGACCTGTCCCATCGGCTCGAGTCGCTCCCGTTGCTCCTCGCGGGCATGGTCACCGGCGTCGTCAACGTCGCCCAGGCCCGCGCGGTCGTGAAGTCGCTCGACCGGCTGCCTTCCTCGGGCGAGTTCGCCGTCTCCATCGACCAACGAGCCCGGGCCGAGGCCCACCTGGTCGGGCTGTGCTCGACGTACGACGCGGCCGAGGTCGCGGTGCTGGGGCGACGGATCTTCGAGGTCGTCGCCCCGGAGGCGGCGGAGGCGTACGACGGCAAGATGCTCGCGGCGGAGGAGGCCAAGGCGGCCCGCAAGGTGTCCTTCGAGATGTGGACCGACGGTCAGGGCATCACCCATGGCCGGTTCCGGCTCCCGACCGCGGCACGCAGAGATGCTGCGCAAGGCCATCTGGGCGCTGACCAACCCAGTTCGTCACGACACCACGAAGGGCAGCGCGATCGATCCCGACCTGCCCACGCCGGTGCGCCACGGGATCGCGTTCACCCAGGTCGTCGAGGCGATCGAGGCGCACTGGCTGCCCACCTCCGGTGGCGTCGGCGCCACCGTGGTGGTCACGATGACCCTCGAGCAGCTGCTGGCCGACCTCGACGCTGCCGGCGTGTGCACCCTGGACACCGGCGGGCGCACTGACGGCCGCAGAGGCCCGGCGCCTGGCGTGCCACGCGGGCATCATCCCGGTGGTGCTCGGCAAGAAGTCCGTGGTCCTCGACGCCGGCACCAAGTGCCGCTTCCACACCGAGCCGATGCGCATCGTCATGGGACTCCGCGACGGCGGCTGCACGGCCGAGGACTGCGACGTCCCCGCCTCCATGTGCCACGCCCACCACGACGTCCCGTTCAGCAAGGGCGGCTCGACGAGCGTCGCGAACGGTCGCCTCCTCTGCGGCCACCACCATCGCCGCATCCACGACCCCGCCTACGGCCACGAGCAGCTCCCGAGCGGCAAGGTCAGGTTCCACCTCAGGAGGTGAGCGCGAGGGCAGAGCGGGTCATGGCGCTGCAGACGCTGCACCATTCACATCGGACCGACACCACTTGGCGTCGTCGGCGGCATGCCGTCGTAGCCGTCGGGACCGACTCGGCGAGACTTCCAGAACTTCCCGCACCGGGTGCACGTCCGATAAGGCCCCGCCTCGTCGGACTTGAACGGCCCCCACGAGTGGCGGCCCAGGAGACAAAGAAGTCGTCCCATCAACCGGCTCCTGTCGGGGACTGTGGTTGCGGACCTCAGCGTAGGCGCAGCGCTCGGATCGCGGCAGAACCTATGCCGTCCTGCCCCAGCCGCCGTGGAGGAGCGGTCAGCCCGGAGGACAACTCTCAGATCACGAGGTGTTGACGGCCGTCCAGGAGTTCACGAACGACGTCCAGGTGCCCGGCATGGACGGAGGTTTCGACCAGCATGTGCACCACGATCGTGCGCAGGTCCGGGAAATCCAGCCCGGCGTCGGGCCACCACGGTTCAGGCTGCTCTGGTGCCTCGTCGAGCGAACGGGAAGAGATGATGTCGTTGGTGCGGGCGATCGCGGAGCGGTAGCCAGCCAGGACTTCCGCCACCGGCTCGTCGGGACTCACCCGCCAATCACCGTTGACGCCTTCGGGCCAGAAGTTCAGCGGTTCGCCGGCGACGACTACCTCGAACCAGTACCGCTCGTCGGACAGGGTCAGGTGGCGCACGAGACCGAGGCAGGACCACCCGGAGGGCAGGACGGGCCGACGAAGCTGTTCCTCGGAGAGTCCCTCGAGCTGGGTGAGCACGTGGTTTCGCTGGCCGTCGAGCCGGGCAAGCAGCAGATCACGTTCGGCAGTTTCGTTGATGGCCACCCGAAGAGGTTAGGTCCATCGACGAGTCGTCACCAGGGGTCGTCGAGGGTGGTCGCCCCCAGCGCGGCGACGTCGCGCTCGGCGTGGTGCTGACGCAGGTAGAGCCGGAGGTCCGCGACGCGGTCGGCGTACGCCGCCTCGCGCACCAGCGGCCCTGGCCCCAGTGCGTGGTCGGCAGAGAGCAGCACGGTCTCCGCGGCATCGTGGACGACGGTGCGCACGCGCAGGGCGAGCGCGGCGCCAGCGTCGCCGGACGCGCGCCCCTCGTCGATCGCGCTCGCCGACGCGACCAGCACGGCACCGGCCCCCGTGAGCGCGGCGTCGGCCCGGCCGAGGTGGTACCGGCCGAGCTGGTCCGGGACCCGCTCGCGAGCCTGACGTTGCAACCGCCGCAGCACGCCGACCGCCCCGCCGTACCAGACCGCGGCGACGCCGATCCCGCCCCAGGCGAAACCGTCGCGGCGCAAGTACCAACCGACATCGCCGACAGCATCGGCGGTCGCGTTGTCGAAGACGACGCCGTTGCTCGGGATGTTCGCCAAGCCGTGCGGCACCCACGGCTCGTTGGTCGCAGTGGCTGCCGGTGCCTGCAGACCGACAGCGAACAGGCCCCGGCGCTTCTCGTCCACCCAGGCTGTCACCAGGCTGTGGGTGAGCTCCGCGGCGAGCGAGCACCAGGGCTTGGTGCCGCTCAACGTCCAGCCGGCGTTGTTGTCGTCCGCACGTGCCTCCACCCGTACGCCGGGGCCCTCCGCCGCGAACACGCCCCAGGTCGAGCCGGGCGGAGCGAGGTCGGGGCGCCCAGCCTCGGCCAGGATCGCGGCCGCGTCCAGGTGCGGCTCGACCGCCCGGGCCACCGACAGGTCCACCGCGCCCAGCGAGGCGAGCGCCGCCCAGCGCTCCAACGTGGAGCCTTCCCCGGGCCGAGGGATGTCGAAGTCATCCTTCTTCGCGAACAGGGTGAGCGCTGCCAGCGGGTCGCGGCCCAGTCGTGACACCTCGCCGACGAGCCCACTCCACCGCTGGGCCGGCACGACGCCCAGACCGACCGGCCGCTCTGCGTCGCTCGCCGTGTCCACCACCGGATCCTCCTCCCCCACCCCCGCTGAGGGCTACCCGGACGTCGCGTCGGAGAAGCCGTCTTGGTGTCACGCTTGGGGGTTCTCGGTCACAGGTTCACAATGAGGGGCCTGCCCCCGTCCCCCACCACGAGGTCGTATGCCCGACGAAGAAGCGCGCGTGCCCGACGCGCGCCCGCGGCGGCGGCGCATCCTGAAGTGGGTGGGCATCGGGTTCCTCGTCCTGGTGGTCCTGCTGACGACGTCGGTGGTCGTGCTCTACAAGCACTTCGAGAGCAACATCACCGCGATCACGATCCCCGGCACCGACAAGCCGAGCAAGCCGAAGGTCAGCGGCCCGCAGCAGCCGCTGAACGTCCTGGTCATGGGCTCTGATGACCGCAAGGGCACCAACATCGGCGGCGTCACTCCGGGCCTGTCAGACACCACGATCCTGCTGCACCTCTCCGCGGACCGGAAGCGCGCCTACGGGATCAGCATCCCGCGCGACACGATGGTCGAGCGGCCCGCCTGCAGGTCGAAGGACGGCAAGCGGATGCTCCCCGGCCGCCTGCTGGAGTTCAACCACGCCTACTCCGAAGGTGGACCGCTGTGCACCCTGGCGACGGTCCAGCACATCACCGACATCGCCATCGACCACTTCGTCGTGGTCAATTTCGTGGGGTTCAAGGACATGGTCAACGCCGTGCACGGCGTACGGGTCTGCGTGCCCACCGAGGTCAACGACACCGAGGGCAAGATCCACCTGCCCAAGGGCACCTACAAGGTCACCGGCAACCAGGCGCTGGACTACGTCCGGGTGCGCAACGGGCTCGGCGCGCCCACCGCTGACATCGGCCGGATGAAGCGCCAGCAGTACTTCATCTCCCAGATGATCTCCAAGGTCTACTCGGCCGGCACGCTGACGAATCCTGTCCGCCTGATCAGCTTCCTCAACGCAGCGACCAGCTCGCTGACCACCGACACCGGCTTCGCCCACCTCAAGGAGCTCGCCTCCCTGGGCAGCTCGCTGAAGAACATCGGCCTGGACAAGATCAAGTTCGTCACCGCGCCGAACCTGCCCTGGCCCGAGGACAACAACCGGCTGATCCTCTCCCCGGACGCCAAGGACCTGTGGCACCGCATCAAGTACGACAAGCCGCTCGGCAAGTTCGCCGCGGACTCCATCTCGCCAGGGAGCAGCAAGAACGGCGGCACCAGCAAGGCCAGCCCCTCACCGGGTACCTCGGCCAACGCCTCGCCCGACCAGCAGGCCCAGGAGGCCAGACGCAAGGAAGCCGCCGAAGAGGCAGGACTGTGCGCGTGAGGGGCTAG
>CAWIWO010000002.1:0-293826 GCA_963839835.1 uncultured Actinomycetota bacterium | reverse complement strand
ACAGCTCGGTGGGCGCCATCGCCTCCTCGACGACCTGGCGCAGGTCACGGGCCACCGCGTCGAGCGAGACCTCCTGACGTAGCCGCTCGGTGAAGGACTCCAGGGTCAGGTTGGCGTCGTAGGTCCGCCGGTAGAAGCGCTGATCGACGACGGTCTGGATGCGTCGGCGCAGTGGCCGGAACAGGGCGGCAACGACCAGCGTCGAGGTGGCCACGGCTAGGTCTGAGTCACCGGTGAAGGGGTCGGTGAGCGAGCGCAGAGTCAGTACGACGGCAAGGTAGACGAGAGCCAGCGACACGGTCAGCGAGCCGTAGACGACCGTGCGCTTGATGACGACATCGATGTCGTAGAGGTGGTGCCGAAGAACTGCGATCGCGACGGCCACCGGGATAGCTGTCAGCGCCACCACGAAGCTGAGGAGTCCTAGAAATGAGGCGCTGAGACCCAGCACCGGGACGTCCGACACTTGCGCGAGCACCATCACCACGGTGGCGTATGCGAACCACTTGAGCTGTTGGCGCTCGATACCGTGCGCGCGACGCAGCCTCGTGAAGATCGAAGCCAGGGCAACCACGAAGATGCAGAGCGCCGTGAGGGTCGAGACAGAGACGAGCCGGTCGAGCGCGCCTGTCAGCATGATGACCCCGACCGGGTTTGCCACCTGGCCGAAGCCATCCATGGGTCCAGGAGCGAAGGCCGACCCCAGCGTCGCCAGGCCGAACGCCGCCACGCAGGTCCGGGCCGCCCAGGTTCGAAAGCGACCGACGACCTTCCCGCCCGGGAAGACGAGCACGAGGAGTGCGATCCCGCCCAGCGCCGGCAAGTAGATCCAGGTGGTGACCCAGGCGGCCCCCCGGGCCAGCGGGAGAGACCGCTCCTCGAGCAGGCCGTAGCCGGCGTACGCGCCTAGAAGCACCGGCGCGCTCATCAGGAAACCGATGCCCAGCATCAACCAACCCACGGGGTTTTCGGTGCGGGCAGCAACCAGCCCTCCGACCAACGCGTATGGGGCCGCGAACAGCGAGAAGAGCAGCGTTATCGCGCGCTCGGAGTACGCCGTCGCAGGAATGAGACTGCCCGCGGCGAGCGCCACCAGGCAAAGAGCCGCAACGACAAGGGGAAGCCGCTTCATCTCTCGTGCCGCAACCACAGTGACAGGAAAGCGGGTTGCATCGTCTCGTCGACGACCTCGCGCAGGTCGGAGCTGACGGCGTCGAGCGAGACCTCCTGACGCAGCCGCTCGGTGAAGGACTCCAGGGTCAGGTTGGCGTCGTAGGTCCGCCGGTAGAAGCGCTGGTCGACTCCTGTCTGGATGCGCCGGCGCAGCGGCCGGAAGAGAGCGGCCACGACCAGGGTCGAGGTGGCCACGGCCAGGTCGGAGTCACCGGTGACCGTCCCGCTCAGCCACCGCAGTGTCAGTACGACGGCGAGGTAGACCAGGGCCAGGGAGAGTGTCAACGAGCCGTAGACGACCGTGCGCTTGATGACGACGTCGATGTCGTAGAGGCGGTGGCGCAGGATCGCGATGCCGATCGCCACGGGCAGGGCGAGGAAGGCCAGGCTTGCGACCTGCTGGAGGACCAGGAGCCACACGGGATCGGGGCTGTCGAACGGCTTGTCCTTGCCGAACTGGCCGGCCATGGCCACCAGGTAGGTGAGGGCAACGAGGCTTGCGGCGGCGGCGAACCACTTCAGCTGCAGCCGCTCGACGCCGTGAGAGCGACGGAACCGCAGCACCAGCGCCACCGTCGCAGCGACGATGCACAGCGGCAACAGGAGGATCGAGGCCACGAACGCCACGTTGAGCGGCTTGTCCAGGGACTCCACGCCCAGCGGGTTCACGTGTCCCTTGCCGGCGCCTTCCTCCAGCCTCCCCGGCAGCACGGCGATGAGGAGGACGATCGCGGCGATGTCCAGGGAGCCGACCCGAGCCAGCCATCGCCAGCGAGGGGACGGCAGTCGACCGTCGGGGAAGAGCAGCACCGTGAAGATCGCGATCGTACCGATGCTCAGCACCCAGGTTCCTTGGTTGAGAGCCGCGACCCCTGCCGCCCCCGGGAGGGAGCCGGGAGCGTTGGCGAGTCCCTGCACGGCATAGGCGTCGAGCAGCGACGGGACGGCCATGGCCGACCCGGTCGCCAGAAGCAGGAACCACGCCATCCGGTGGCGAGGGGATCGCCTGAGGATCAGCGCGCCGACCGTCGCGAAGCTGAACCCGAGCAGGACGAACAGACCGGCGCCGATCGTCGCGCCGATGCCGTCGCGGTTGCTCGGGAGAGCTGTGGCGACGTCCAGGACGAGGCAGAGGAGCTGGACGGACCACACCGTGACCGCGAAGCCTCGCAGCTTCCGATCGCTGTGCGTGACGGTTCCTGGCACGCCGGTCACCTCACCTCGGATGCGTCCGGGAAACGTTACGACTCAGGCGCTCGGGTGACCGCAGGTACCGCCGAGCGGCATAGTCCTCCCGTGACCCATGTCCGTCTGCTCGGTCCTCCCCGGGTCGAGCGCGACGGTGCGCCGGTGGCGTTCGACACCCGCAAGGCCGTGGCCCTGCTCGCGCACCTCGCCCTGTCCGAAGGCCCCCGCCCCCGGGACGCGCTGGCCGACCTGCTGTGGTCCGAGGCCGACCTCGCTCACGCGCGCGGGGCCCTCCGCCGCACCCTGTCGACCCTGCGCACCGGGATCGGTGCACACCTCCTAGACGCGAGCCGCGACCAGGTACGACTCGTCCGCGGCGAGGACCTGGTCCTCGACGTCGACGTGTTCCGGCGCTGTCTCGCCGAGGGGGACGGGGAGGGCGCCCTGGCCGCCCATGGCGGTGACTTCCTCGAGGGCCTGGTGGTGCGTGATGCTCCGGACTTCGAGGAGTGGGCGGAGGTCCAGGCTGCTGCGCTCCGGCGGGAGCTCACGACCGTCCTCGGCCTGGTGGCGGCCGAGCGCGAGGATGCCGGGGACCTCGCCGGGTCCCTGGCAGTCGTACGCCGCTGGGTCGCGCAGGATCCGCTGCACGAACCGGCGCACCAGGCACTGATCCGTCTGCTCGCTCGGTCGGGCGACCGTGGCGGAGCGCTGGTGCAGTACCGCGAGTGCGTCCGCGTCCTCTCCCGGGAGCTCGGCGTGCCGCCCCTCCGGGAGACCACCGAGCTCTACGAGGCCGTCAACCTAGGCACGTTCGTGACCGCCCCTGGCCCTTCACCCGATCCCGGACCGGCAGCGCTCGTGGCACCGGTCGTGCCGGTGGTCGCGCGCGAGCTCGAGCTGGAGCTCCTGACCGCGGTGCACGCCCGCGTGAGCAGCACGGGACCTGGTCGCGTGGCACTCGTCGAGGGCGAGCCCGGCATCGGGCGCACCACCTTGGTCGAGGAGCTCGCCGAGCGGGTACGACGCGCCGGGGGTGTGGTGCTGCGCGGCCGGTCCTACGAGGAGGAGGCACGCCTGCCCTACCGCCCGGTCATCGACATCCTCCGCGCCCGGCTGGCCGAGGACGTCTCCTGGCTCGACGACCTCGACTCCTCGGTCGTGGCCGAGGCGGCGCGGCTCGTGCCGGAGCTCGCGGAGGCGCTCCCTGCGGGGCGCCGGTTCCCCACCCCTCCACCCGATGCCCCTGGCGCCGAGGCTCGCTTCCTCGGTGCGCTCTGGGACACCCTCGCTGCTGCCGCAGCCGGGACGAGCACCGGCGTGCTCGTTCTCGACGACGCCCAGTGGGCCGACGAGGCGACCCTGCGCCTTGTCTCGTTCGGCCTCCACCGGCTGGTGGACCGACCCCTGCTCGTGGTGCTGGTCTGGTTGACGCCGTACGAGCACCCGGTGCGCAGCGCCGCCGCCGCGGCGGCCCGCGACGGGGGAGCGCTCGTCACCCTCGGCCGCCTCGACGAGGCGGCGGTCGGCGAGCTGGTCGCGGTGCTGCGGCCCGAGGACGCCGAGCCCGCTGTGGTGCACCGCTACTGGGAGACCACCGAGGGTGTCCCACGGCTGGTCGTGGAGTACCTCCGCGCCGCAGACGCCGGCCTGGCGATGCCTGCAGGAGTGCGGGACGCCCTCCTCGACCGGCTCTCCAGCGTCAGCGAGACGGCACGACAGCTGCTCTCGGCCGCGGCGGTGATCGGTCGCAGCTTCGACGCCGAGACATTGCGGTCAGTGAGCGGCCGCACGGACGAGGAGACGGTGTCCGCGCTGGAGGAGGTGGTGGGCCAGGGGCTGGTGCGCGAAGGGACCTCGGCCTACGACTTCGACCACGGCCTGCTGCGCACGGTGGTGTACGACGGGACGAGCCTGGCGCGGCGACGGCTGCTGCACGGCCGCGCCGCCGCCGTGGCCGGCCTGCCACCCGCGGCCCGTGCCCGCCACCTGCAGCTCGCCGGACAGGACGCCGCCGCGGCCGAGGCGTTCCGGGCGGCCGGCGACCAGGCAGAGACGGTCTTCGCGCACGCCGAGGCGCTGGCGCACTACACGGCCGCTCTCGACCTGGGCGTCGGCGACCGCTGTGCGCTCGAGGCGGCTCGCGCTGACGTCCAGGTCGTGCTCGGTGACTATGCCGCAGCCCTGGTGAGCCTCGAGGATGCCGCCGCGGTCGCCGTTCCGGCCGAGCTGCCCGGCATCGAGCTGCGACTGGGGCGCCTGCACGCACGTCGTGGTGAGCACACGCTGGCCGACGCGCACTACGCCGCCGCCCTGGCCGGGATGGGCGACGAGCCGGGCGCGCGAGCCGAGGTGGTCGCCGACCGGGCGATGGCGGCGCTCGCGCTGTCGGACCAGGACCGTGCGCGCACCCTGGCGAGCGAGGCAGTCGACCTGGCCGCGGCCGCCGACGACCGGCACGCCTCGTGCCGCGCCCACCACCTGCTCGGCCTCGTCGCCGCGGCCGACGGTGACCTGGACACCGCCCTCGTGGAGCTGCAGCACAGCGTCGACCTCGCCCGGGACCTCGGCGACGCGGACCTCGAGGTCGCGGCACTGAACAACCTCGCACTGGCGCAGCGCTCGCGCGGCGAGCTGACGACGGCGACCGACCTGACCCGGGTGGCGCTCGAGATGTGTGCGCGCCTCGGCGACCGTCATCGCGAGGCCGCGCTCGAGAACAACCTGGCCGACCTGCTGCACGCCCAGGACCAGGGCGAGGAGGCCATGGTCCACCTCAAGCGCGCGGTGGAGATCTTCGCGGACGTCGGCGACCGTGACGAGCTCCGCCCGGCCATCTGGCAGCTCGTGCGCTGGTGAGCGCTCAGCCGTTGGGCACGCAGGTCTCGACCGGCCGCGGCAGCCGGATCCGGCTCGCTGCCTTCTTGTCCAGCCCGTGGAACCGGTTGCCCACGAGCACGTCGACCCCGGGACCGAGGTCGGTCTTGGTGACGACCACCTGCGTGCTCGGCCCGAAGGCCAGCGCGACCAGCTTCGCGCTGTAGTCGTCGGGCTTGGTGGTCCACACGACCGCACGCCGTACCTCGGCCGTACCGGGTGCGTTGCCGGCGTTGCCGGCGACGAAACCGGCCGCCTCCACCTTGTCGAGGGTCTCGCTGGCGAGTCCGCTGCGGTCCCCGGCGTTGAAGACGCTGACCTGGACGTCGTGCCGGGTCAGGAACTTCGCAACCTGCTTTTGCGCGGTGCAGGTGGGGGTCGCGGAGCTCTTGCCGGACGGGAACGGCTTGAGCGCCTGCTTCACGCCGAGGTACCCCATCAGGCACAGCACCGCCGCGAGGACGACCAGGGTGACCCCGGTGATGACCCGACGACGCGGACCGGGACCGGCCACGGCTCAGGCACCGGCCCGGTGCACGCGGGCGTGCACGACGTGCCGCTGCTGCAGTGCGGCACGCAGGGCCCGGTGGAGCCCGTCCTCGAGGTAGAGCTCGTCGCGCCACTCCACGACGTGGGCGAAGAGGTCGCCGAAGAAGGTCGAGTCCTCGTCGAGCAGCGTGGCGAGCTGCAGGGTGTCCTTGGTGGTGACCAGCTCGTCGAGACGCACCTGCCTGGGCGGCAGGGCCGCCCATTCCCGCGGGCTCAGTGCGTGGTCCGGGTACGGCCGCCCGTCTCCCACGCGCTTGAAGATCACGGGCACATCATAGGGAGGGTTAGGGTCGGGCCCATGAGCGCCGAGTCGTCCCCGGTCGACCAAACCGGGCGGCCAATCTGGCGACCCGATCAGCGCCGCAGTCGCCCCGGGGTACGCATTCACCGGACCGGCACTGGAGCTCGGTGGCCTGATGATCGACGCGACGACGCTCAGCGGCGTACCGATCCGGATCCCGCTGGGCATGCTGAACCGCCACGGGCTGGTGGCCGGAGCAACGGGCACCGGCAAGACCAAGACGCTTCAGCTGCTCGCCGAGCAGCTCTCGGCCGCCGGGGTGCCGGTCTTCGCCGCCGACATCAAGGGCGACCTCTCCGGTCTCTCGGCGCCCGGCGAGGAGAACCCGAAGGTGGTGGAGCGCGCAGCCTCGGTCGGCCAGACCTGGCAGGCCCAGGGCTTCCCGGTGGAGTTCTTCGCCCTCGGTGGACAGGGCACCGGCATCCCCCTGCGGGTGACGATGTCGGCGTTCGGCCCGACCCTGCTCGCCAAGGTGCTGGGCCTCAACGACACCCAGGAGTCCTCGCTGGGCCTGGTCTTCCACTACGCCGACCAGGCAGCGCTGCCGCTGCTCGACCTCGCCGACCTGCGCGAGGTGGTCAAGTACCTCGCCTCCGAGCAGGGCAAGCCCGACCTGAAGGACCTCGGCGGGCTCTCCTCGGCCACGGCCGGGGTGATCCTGCGCGAGCTGATCGCCTTCTCCGACCAGGGCGCCGATGCCTTCTTCGGCGAGCCCGAGTTCGACACCCGTGACCTGCTCCGGGTCTCGACAGGCTCGACCGGCGGGAAGGAGGGCTACGGCCTGATCTCGCTGGTGGAGCTGCCGAACCTCCAGGACCGGCCGGCGCTGTTCTCCACCTTCCTGATGTGGCTGCTGGCCGACCTGTTCCACGACCTGCCGGAGGTCGGTGACCTCGAGAAGCCCAAGCTGATGTTCTTCTTCGACGAGGCCCACCTGCTCTTCACCGACGCCTCGAAGGCATTCCTCGCCGCCATCGCCCAGACGGTGCGACTGATCCGGTCCAAGGGCGTCGGTGTCTTCTTCGTGACCCAGTCGCCGACCGACGTGCCCGACGACGTGCTGGGTCAGCTCGGCTCGCGGATCCAGCACCAGCTGCGCGCGGCGACGCCGAACGACGCCAAGGCGCTCAAGCAGACGGTGAACACCTACCCGCACTCGGCCTACCCCGACCTTGCGCAGGTGATCCTGTCCCTGGGCATCGGCGAGGCGGTCGTGACCGTGATGAGCGAGCGCGGCGCACCCACCCCGGTGGCCTGGACCCGGCTGCGCGCGCCCGAGTCGTTGATGGGGGCCGCCGACCCGGCCGCGATGGACGCAGCGGTGCACGCCTCTCCGCTCTACCCGACGTACGCCGAACCGGTCGACCGCGAGTCCGCCCGCGAGAAGCTCGCCGCGAAGCTGGCGAAGGCGGCGGCGGACGAGGGTGCGCCCGCCCCCAAGGCGCCGCCGAGCCAGAAGGTCCCTGTTCCGTCCGCGCCTCGCCGCTCGAAGCAGGAGAAGTCGGTGATCGAGGAGGTGGTCACCTCGACCGCCTTCAAGCAGGTCGCCCGCACCGCGGCACGCGAGTTCGTGCGCGGGATGTTCGGGACCGGGCGCCGCCGCCGCTAGGCGACCGGGGCGTCCTGGCGCTTCTCGGCGCTGTGGCCCGGCCACCAGGTGGCGCCTGGAGGGGTTTACCCGGGCGCCCGGGTAATCCGAACCCTGGCAGGCATAACAATGCCTGCCAGGGTTCAGTCTTGCCTGCCACCCTGTCTCTGTTGTCCGGTTGACGCCGGGCCGAGCTCCTAGGCGACCAACGCGGCGGAGAGGCCGACGTACGGGGCACCGTCTCGCGGACAGCCCCGGACTTTCCGCCCCCGGCTACTGTCCCCAGCATGAGGGCCGGGGTGCTGCTGCGAACATCGCCCTCCCGCGCGGTGCAGCGCCGGCTGGGACTGGCTCTTCGAGCCCGGGTCGCCGGCGAGGACGCCCCGCAGCGGGCCAGGCAGATCTGGGGCGCCGAGGGCGAGCGGTGGTTCACCCCCGCCGACCCGATCTGGCGGGTGCACGCCGACGCTTCGATGTTCCCCGGCGGGCTCGCGGCGCTGCTGCTCCAGTCGCTGCACCCGCTCGCGATGGCCGGAGTCGCCGGGCACAGCGGTTACAAGGGCGACCCGTGGGGTCGACTGCAGCGCACCAGCCACTATCTCGCCGTCACCACGTTCGGCACCGTCGACGACGCGGCGCGGGCGATCGAGGTGGTCCGGTCGGTGCACCACCGGGTGCGGGGCAAGGACGAGCGGGGACGGCCCTACAACGCAGCCGACCCGCACCTGCTGCGCTGGGTGCACGTCGCCGAGATCAGCTCGTTCCTCGCGGCCTTCCAGGCCTACGCAGCCACGCCGTTGACCGCCGAGGAGGCCGACCTGTACGTCGAGCAGGCGTCGCGCTCCGCCGCGCTGCTCGGCGCCACCGACCTGCCGATGACCGTGGCGGAGCTGGACGCCGTCATGGCGTCGTACCGCCCTGAGCTGGAGAGCACCCGCGCGGCTCGCGAGGCGACCCGGTTCATGCTGCTCAACCCGCCCGTCCCGATCGTCGCGCGACCCGGCTACGCGCTGATCGCCGCCGGTGGGGTGGCGCTGCTGCCGACGTGGGCGAGGCGGTCGCTGAAGCTGCCGCTGTACGGCCCCGGCCGCGCCGTGGCCGAGCGAGCCGGCGCCGTCTCCGCCGCCCTCGTCCGCTGGGGGATGGCCGGGCTCGAGGAACGCCGGCCCAGCGAGCGCGACCCCGCATGAGTGGCTTCCTGCGGCAGCTGCTCGGCACCGGCGCCGCGGTCACCGTGTCTGCCGGTGTGGGGGCGCTGGCTACGACCCCGGAGTCCGGCTGGTACCGGTCGCTGGACAAGCCTTCGTGGCAGCCTCCGCCGATCGCGTTCCCGCTGGTGTGGACCCCGCTGTACGCCGACATCGCCGTCACCACAGCCGCGGCCCTGGCCCAGCTCGAGGACGCCGGTCGTGACGAGGAGGCCGCGGCGATGCGCCGCTCCCTCGCGGTCAACCTGGTGCTCAACACCGGGTGGAGCGTGCTGTTCTGGCGGGTCCGCCGACCGTGGCTCTCGACCGCGTGGTGCGGTGTGCTGAGCGGTCACTCGTTGTTGTTCCTGCGGCGGCTCCTGGAGGCCGACCCCAGGTTGCACCGCGCACTCGCGCCGTACCCGGCCTGGTGTGTCTTCGCCACCGCGCTGAACGCCTCGATCGCGCGTCGCAACAACAGGTGAGACGCTGAGCCGATGAGGACGATCGAGCACTGGATAGCAGGCAAGCCGACAGCGGGCACCTCGCAGCGGACCGCGCCGGTGTGGAACCCGGCCACCGGCGAGCAGCAGGCGGAGGTCGTGCTCGGCAGCGTCGGGGACGTGGAAGCCGCCGTCGCGGCCGCCCGCGAGGCGTTCGCGGAGTGGTCCCAGGCGTCGCTGAGCAAGCGCACCAAGGTGATCTTCGCGTTTCGCGAGATCCTCAACGCCGGGGTGGGGGAGCTGGCCGGAGCGATCACCGACGAGCACGGCAAGGTGCTCTCCGACGCTCTCGGCGAGGTGCAGCGCGGGCTCGAGGTCGTCGAGTTCGCGTGCGGGATCCCGACGCTCCTCAAGGGCGACTACTCCGACCAGATCTCGACCGGGGTCGACACCTTCTCCTTCCGCGAGCCGCTCGGGGTGGTCGCGGGGATCACGCCGTTCAACTTCCCGGCGATGGTGCCGATGTGGATGTTCCCGGTGGCGATCGCGTGCGGCAACACCTTCGTGCTCAAGCCCAGCGAGCGCGATCCCTCTGCGTCCCTGATCCTGGCCCGGATGTGGCAGGAGGCCGGCCTCCCGGACGGCGTCTTCAACGTGGTGCACGGCGACAAGGACGCCGTGGACGCGCTGCTGGACGCACCCGACGTCGCCGCGGTCTCGTTCGTCGGCTCGACCCCCATCGCGCGATACATCCACGAGCGCGGCACGGCCGCGGGCAAGCGCGTGCAGGCGCTCGGCGGCGCCAAGAACCACGCGATCGTGCTCCCGGACGCCGACCTCGGCTTCGCGGCCGACCACCTGGCCGCGGCCGCCTTCGGCTCAGCGGGGGAGCGGTGCATGGCGATCTCGGCGACCGTCGCCGTGGGCGAGGCCGGCGACCGGCTGGTCGAGGAGGTCGCCCAGCGGGCGCGTGCGGTCAAGGTCGGCAACGGGCGCGACGAGTCCAGCGAGATGGGTCCGGTCGTCACCCGGGAGGCCCAGCAGCGGATCGTCGGGCTGATCGGCACCGGTGAGGACCAGGGCGCCCACCTGGCGGTCGACGGTCGTGGTCTGCGCGTCGAGGGCCACGAGGGTGGGTTCTTCGTCGGGCCCACCGTGCTCGACCGGGTCACCACGGAGATGGACGTCTACACCCAGGAGATCTTCGGTCCGGTGCTCTCCGTCGTACGCGCGGACTCCGTGGACGAGGCGATCGCGCTCGTCAACGCCAACCCCTACGGCAACGGCACCGCGCTGTTCACCGCCAGCGGCGAGGCCGCGCGCCGGTTCCAGCGTGGCGTGCACGTGGGGATGATCGGCATCAACGTGCCGATCCCGGTGCCGATGGCCTACTACTCCTTCGGCGGCTGGAAGGACTCCCTGTTCGGCGACAAGCACGTCCACGGCCCCGAGGGGGTCAGCTTCTACACGCGGGCCAAGGTGGTCACCGCTCGCTGGCCCCAGGTCGAGCACGGCTCAGGAGCCAGCTTCCACTTCCCCACCTCGTCCTAGCGGCTCGCCGCCCTCGCGGGTGCCGGCCTTCAGTACCGGTAGGCGGGATCCGCTGTCCGCAGCCATGACTTGTCCTGCATGAAGTCGTCCACGGAGTACCACTGCATCGTGCAGCGCCGGACCCAGTCCTGCTCGTAGCTGCGGTAGGAGAAGGGCTCGGCTACACCGCCGATCCGGTAGGGGACGTACGTCGCGCGGTCCTTGCCGAGACCGACCTGGTGCCTGATCCGGGCGTCCTGGGCGTCCCACGCGTGCGCACGCGTGCTCAGGTCGTGCGTCATCGCGGTGAGGCCGGGCAGCACGCTGGCCAGCCCGACCAGTGCCACGATGCCGGCCGTGGCGATCACCGCGGCCGTCTCGTTGCGGCGTACGACGCTGGCCGCGATGAGGCGCCCCAGGAGCACGCCGTAGAAGCACAGGGTCAGCAGGACGGGATAGAGGAAGTTGGTCCACGTCCGCTCGTAGGTCCACCCGTTCGGGCCGTAGCCGATGCGCAGCTCGGCCTCGACCGCGAGCGAGGCCAGCAGTGCCAGGGCGAGCGGTACGGCGAGCAGGACGCGGCCCGTCGAGGACCGACCGTCCTCCGCCGCGCGCCGCCGGGGTTCCATCCCCAGTCCGACGAGCACGCCGACGGCGAGCGGCGCGAGGTACGCCGGCCCGTGGGCGATCTGCGCCCAGGTGTGGAACCAGGAGCCCAGGAGGTCGCCCACGCCTGCCGGGGTGAGCAGCGGAGCCTGGTCGATCGGTGCCGTCTGGCGCGCCGCCCGGCCCGGGGAGAAGTACAACGTGAGGAAACCGACCAGGAGGCCGGCGAGGTACGCCGCCGCGTAGGCGAGGGGGTACCGGCTCCCTGACCTCCGGAGCACCACGAGCCCGAGCACGGCCGCTGCCGCCGCGTAGAGGCCGCTGACTGCGAAGAACGCCTCGCTCAGCGAGCCGATGAACACACCGGCCAGGCCGGAGACGACGACGGCGGTGGTGCGCGCCCAGGGCAGGTCGACGCGCTCGGCGACCAGGACGCCGACCAACGTCCAGACGCCGATGGCTGAGGGCAGCGTGTGCGAGATCGAGCCTGAGGCCCAGAAGAAGACCTGGTAGACGACCTGCCCGCCGAAGAAGAGTGCCACGGAGACGGTGGCCGCGGCGGCCAGGCCGGACAGCCAGGACAACCGCCAGCCGAGGCAGGAGGCGCCGAGGGAGATCAGCAGGAAGGTGCCGATGACGAAGGCGAGGGCCAGAAGGGTGGGGAAGAACTTGGGTCCGGTCGGGCCGTGCAGGAAGACGACCCCGTTGGCGAGGGCGTTGGCGACCCGGCCGTTGGCATCCTCGTAGAAGCTCTGGACGAGTCCCGGGATCCCGCCGAAGTCGCGGACCTGGTCCATCGTGCACCAGTCCTCGCCGATCGGCCGGACGAGGCGTCCGGCGAACGCCCCCAGGAGCAGCAGTGCCCCGGCGAGAACGGCGACGATGCCGACCGACCAGCGGACCAGCGCGGTCGTGGGGAGCGCCTCGGACGGCTCACCGCGCGTCGGCAGGCTCGGGGTCCGTTCCCGCACGCTCCCGAGGCTGTTCGTCACGCAAGCATGGTAGGTACGCGCCGCCGGAGGGACGGCGGTGCACGGCGGCGCGTTGCCCCGGGGTCGATCATTCTCCCGATTAACCTCTGGCCAGGAGGTCGGTGTGGAGGTGTCGATCGTGGTGCCCTGCTTCAACGAGGGCACCGTCGTTGACCGTCTCGCCGACGAGCTCTCCGCGGTGCTCGACGACCTCGGTCGCTCCTACGAGGTGATCCTCGTCGACGACGGCAGCACCGACGACACCCTCGAGCGGGTGCGGGCGATCCACGAACGGCGACCGGAGTTCCGCTACCTGGCGCTGAGCCGCAACTTCGGCAAGGAGGGCGCGATGCTCGCCGGCCTGAGCAACGCCTCCGGCGAGGCGGTGGCGATCATGGACGCCGACCTGCAGCATCCACCGCAGCTCCTCGACGAGATGTTCGGCCTCCTCGACAGCGGCTACGAGCAGGTGGTGGCCTGCCGCGACCGCACCGGCGACCGATGGTTCCGTAGCGTGGCCTCCCGTGGGTACTACCGGTTGGTCAACAGCCTGATCGACGTACGGCTGCGCGACGGGGCCGGAGACTTCCGGGTGTTGAGCCGTTCCGCCCTCGACGCGCTGCTGTCCCTGGGCGAGAGCAACCGGTTCTCCAAGGGCCTGTTCTCCTGGATCGGCTTCAAGACGGCGTACCTCGACTACCGCAACGTGCCCCGGGCGGCGGGGGAGAGCAAGTGGAGCGTCGGCGCCCTGTTCAACTACGCGCTGGACTCGGTCATCTCGTTCAACACCAAGCCGCTCCGGCTGGCCATCCACGCCGGGGTCCTGATCTCCATGGTCGCCGTGGTGTACGGACTGTGGGTCCTGGTCGCGGCCATCGTCAACGGCAACCCGGTGCCAGGCTACGTGACCCTGATCTGCGCGGTCGTCGGCCTCGGGGGGTTGCAGATGATCATGCTCGGCGTGATCGGTGAGTACCTCGGCCGCATCTACACCGAGACCAAGCACCGCCCGAACTACCTGGTCCGCGAGAGCAGCGAGGAGAAGCTCCTACCCCGGTGAGTCGCGTGATCGGCGTCACCCGCGGAGTCAGGCTGACGTCAACTGCACGCCGTACCGTCGCCGAGCGTGTCCAACCGAACTTTTCTCGCACCCAAGGTCCCGGCCGTCTTCGCCCTGTTCTGGGTGGCGAAGCTCCTCACCACAGGCATCGGCGAGACCGGCTCGGACTACCTCGGGACCGTCAACCTCGCGCTCGCTGCGATCGTCGGGCTCGGTGGTTTCGCGCTCGCGCTGCGTGCCCAGCTGCGGGCGGAGAGCTACCACCCCGTGCGCTACTGGGTGACGGTCCTGATGGTCGCCGTCTTCGGCACGATGATCGCCGATGGTCCGCACGTCGTCCTCGGCACGCCGTACTACGTGGACTCGGCCGTCTACCTGGCTGTGCTGGTCGGCGTCCTCGCGTGGTGGCAACGTAGTGAGGGCACCTTGTCGGTGCACTCGATCACCACGTCACGTCGGGAGCGTTTCTACTGGCTGACGGTGCTGCTCACCTTCGGTCTCGGCACCGCGTTGGGTGACACCACCGACGCCAACCTCGGCATGGGTTTCCTCTGGTCGATCGCGCTCTTCGCCGTGCTGATCGTGGTGCCGTTGGTCGCGTGGCGTCTCGGCGTCAACGCCGTCGTCTGCTTCTGGGCGTCCTACTCGCTGACCCGCCCGCTGGGAGCCAGCGTCGCGGACTGGCTCGCGCACCGCGCGCCCGCTGGCCTCGCACTGGGTGCCGGCCCGGTGACCGCCGTCGGTCTCGTCCTCTTCGTCGCGATCGTGGCCTACCTGACCATCACCCACGCGGACACCGAGCCGGAAGTCCTCGCACACCCCCAGGCCGTGCCAGCTCCCGAAGTGTTGGCAGAGGTCGACGACCCGGTCTGAGGGCCTTCCTCCCTCCCGCGGCGAACGGCGCCACCGTCGTGGGCGCGTACGGCTGAAGGCCTCGCCCGGCACAATGCACGCGTGAGCGCGGACCTGCAGCACTACCTGTGGTTCGGTCTCGGGCTGCTCGTGCTGACCAGTCTCACGGTCGGTCTCGGCTTCCGCGCGCGGGTCGGCCTGGGACTCGTCCCGCTCTGGGCCATCGGCCGGGCCGTCGTACAGCTGACTGCGGTCGCGCTTCTGCTCAGGGGCATCCTCGAGGTCCCGTGGACCGTGGCGGCGTTCATCCTGCTGATGCTCAGCACCGCGTCGTGGACTGCCATGGGACGGCTGGAGGAGCTCTGGCACGGACGTCGTACGGCGCTCCTCGGCATCCTTGTCGGCGCCACGGTCAGCCTGGTGATGATCTTCGCGCTCCACCTCGTGGCCTTCCAGGTGCGCTACCTGATCGCGCTCGGCGGGATCATCATCGGCAGCTCGATGACGGCAGCCACCCTCGCCGGCCGGAACTTCCTGCGGGGATCCCGGGCGCGCAGCAGCGAGGTCGAGGCATGGCTCTCGTTGGGGGCCACCCCGAGCCGGGCGCACGAGGAGATCGGCCGCGAGGCGGTGCGGGAGTCGTTGCTGCCCAACCTCGACCAGACCCGGTCCACCGGCCTGGTGACGCTGCCGGGAGCCTTCGTCGGCGCGCTGTTCGGTGGCGCCAGCCCGGCCCAGGCAGCGCAGTTCCAGCTCGTCGTGCTCGCCGGTATCGCCCTGACGATGATG
Source organism: uncultured Actinomycetota bacterium (assembly GCA_963839835.1). GTDB lineage: Bacteria > Actinomycetota > Actinomycetes > Propionibacteriales > Nocardioidaceae > Marmoricola. The sequence goes on along the minus strand of CAWIWO010000002.1, from coordinate 278,712 downwards.
CTCACCGGGATCGTCGTCACCCAGCTTGCCGGCCGGACGCCGTACGTGTTGTCGTCGGGGTGACGAGTCGACCGGCTGCTCAGTGAGACCACGGCCTGGCTCGACACCATCGCTTTGTCTGCGGGGTTGTTCGCGATCGTGGTGATCCTCATCGGGCAGGCGATCTCGCTGGGGGGTGGGTCGACCAGTGCCGCGGCTGCGTTCGTGACGGCTCTGCTGTTCTTGCCGATGCAGCGGCGCGTGGCCTCCCGTGTCGGGCGAGTGGTCGATCGCGACCGCTTCCTTGCCGTCGCCACCATCGAGCGGTTCGCCGCCGATGTGTGGTCCGGGCGACGTCAGCCGGAGGAGATCGAGGCGGTGCTCCAGGAAGTGCAGGACGATCCCGACCTGGTCGTCCAGGTGGAACGAGCATCGTGGCGCGCATCTGATGCGTGTGGTCGTGGCCGAGGACTCGGTGCTCTTCCGCGAGGGCTCGTTCGACTCTTCGTCGAGATGGGGCACGAGGTGACGGCGGCCGTCGGAGACGCCGACTCCCTTCGAACGGCGGTCGCGGACACCAGCCCGGACCTCGCGACCATCGACATCCGGATGCCGCCGATGATGGGCTCCGACGGCGCCGAGGTCGCCGCGTCACTGCGTGCGACAAGTCCGGATATCGGGCTGCTCATCCTCGGCCAGCACATCGCGCTCCAGCCCCTGGTCCGCTCCAAGGCTGGATCCGCGATGGACGGGCTGTCCGAGCGCACGGTCGAGACACACATGCGCTCGGTGTTCAGCAAGCTCAGGCCCCACGGCGACGGCACCACCCACCGCCGCGTCCTGGCTGTCGTGAGGTACCTCGAGACTCAGTGACTCACCGTGACCGGACTCAGCCCTGAGGGCCCCGACTGCGCTCGAGGCGGAGCGCCAGCGCGGGACAGCTACGGGCTGCGAGTCGTGCTGCCCCGACCAGGTGGTCCTCGACGGGGACGTCGTCGACCACCGGGAACCCCCACTCGTCCAGCTCGATGCGTTCGGGCAGCAGGCGCGAGCAGAGGCCGTGCGCCTCGCAGCGGGTCCAGTCGATCCGGACGTGGTGCGAGCCCATCAGGCCGCCGCCCGGTCCACTGGCAGTGTCCCTGCGTAGGGACGGCCGCAGGTGCCGTGCGCGAGGTGCTCGGACACCTCGGACTGCAGGACCTCCAGCGCGCTGCGCACGAACATCGCGGCGCCGTCGGGATGGGCACAGGCTCCGCGGCCGGGGAGCTGGCCGAGACGACGGCGCAGTGCCTGGAGCCCGCCCTGGGGCAGCTGGCCGCGCAGGAGTGCGTCGACGTCGGCGGCTACCGAGGGCAGGCCGAAGAAGCATGGCCCGCACTGCCCGAGGCTCTGCCTCCCCAGCCAGTCGGCCACGGCAGCCACCTCCGCGAGCGCGCACGTGTCGGCGGGCAGGGCAGCGATCACCCCGGCGCCCAGGTGCACTCCGTGGCTGCGCAGGTCCGCGCGGTCGAGGGTGAGGTTGCCGACCTGGGACAACCAGGTCCCGTGGTAGCCACCGATGAGCACGGGACCGGTCTGCCCGTCGAGGAGGTCGCGCAGTGGCATGCCCATCGGGGCCTCGACCACACCGGGGGCGACCGTCCGGCCGAGCAGGGTCAGCAACGTCGTGCCTCGTTCTGCGGGGCCGCCGAGATCGCCGTACCAGTCACGCCCGTGGGTGCCGAGGAGACCGAGGTGCGCGAACGTCTCGGCGTTGGAGACGAAGGTGGGGCGGCCGTGGAGGCCGGAGACCGACGGGATCTGGCGCCGGCCGGGTGGCGCCGCAGGAGCACCTTCAAGGCCCTTGAGCAGGGCGCGCACCTCTCCGGAGACGAACCCTCCGGGGGCCTCGACCACGTCCACCCGGGTCGCATCGGTGCGCGCCCGGACAGCGGCCGCGACCACCTCCCTGGTCGCCGCGTCGTGCACGGCGACCGTGACCCTCCGGGTGCGTAGCGCGCGGGCGACGAGCAGTGCACCGTCGAGCACCAGGTGCGGAGCGTTTGCTGCGAGCACGCGGTCCTTGCGGCTGGCGGGTTCACCCTCCGACAGGTTGACCACGACCTCGGTGTGGGCACCGGGACGAGTCGCATCGAGCTTCCGCGCCACCGGGAACGCCGCACCGCCGCGGCCCAGCAGGCCCACGTGTGCCGCGGCTCGGGCCAACGTCTCCCGGTTCACCTCCTGGAGCTGGCCGTGCAGCTCGCGGTGGCGGGCCTCGTCGAGCACCGGCCCGTCGGCGGTGCCGGCGAACAACCTGGTGACTGTCGGCGGTGTCCGGGTGGCGTGCGAGGAGCCCGGGGTGGTGTCGACGGTCATGCTCGGCTCCGGGTCGGGAGGTCGGCTCGCGCTCGGACGAGCGGCTGCGCGTCGCGTCGGTCGGCCCGCGTCAGCCGGCTCCAGCCGGCCGTGGCCACGGCCACCCCGCAGACCGCGTAGACCGCAGTGCTCCACAGGGTGCCCGTGTCGGTGCCGGCCAGGATGCCGTGCGACATCGCGAGGACCCACCCGGCGTAGGCGAGTACGTGCACCGACCGCCAGGTCGCCGCCGTCCGCACGGTGGCCGCCAGTCGCCCACGGGCCGCACCGGAGAGCGCGACCAGGGTGAACACGAGGACCGCCAGGGACCCCAGGCCGAGGGCGAACGGACGGTACCGGGCGGTGAAGGGAACCACGGCACCGGACAGGGAGACCGACACGTGCGTGTCGAGCAGGATGAGGAGCAGGTGCAGCGCGAGGGCAGCGAGGCCGACCACGGCCGCAGAGCGGTGGACCAGCTGCCGCAGGATCCGGCGGTCCAGGGACTCCTCGCGAGACCCGCGGGTGGCGCTCTGGTTCCTGTCGGTGGACGTCGCGCCGAGGACGACCGACAGGGTGAAGGCGACCAGTGCCACGATGCCCAGGCCCCGGGCGAGGAACCACATGGTCATGCCGCACGCTCCTCGGGCCGCGGCCAGGCGCCGACAAAGGTGATGGCCCCCGCGTGGTCGACCAGGCGGGCGGCCCTGTCGTGGGCCTCCAGCCAGTCCCGGGCCCCCTCGCCGAGCACGAGCGCAGTGGTGCTCGCCTCGTTCGCGGCGCACGCCGTCGGTGCGTACACCGAGCAGGTCCGCCACGGGCCGCTCGCGGGACGTCCCGACCGGGGGTCGATCAGGTGGTGTCGCGGGCCGTCGGGGCCGTCCCAGCGTCGTGACGCCGTGGACGAGGTGGTGACGGCCCCTCGGGAGATCTCGACCTGCTGGGTGGGTCCCCCCTCTTGCTCGCCGACGTCCACGCGCCACGGCCGCCCGGCGCCGCACACGGCTAGGTCGCCGCCGATCGAGACGAGTGCCGGTGCGCCGACCGTCGAGACGACCGAGGCGGTGGCCTGGTCGGCGGTCCAGGCCTTCGCGGTCGCTCCGAGGTCGAGGAGACCCTCGGTCGCGACCGTGACCAGTCGCCGGTTCTCGTCGAGAGCGACCGAGCGCCATCCGGCGGCGGGACGGGCAGCGGCGGTGGGTGCTCCTTCGCGGCGGATCGTCGCGATGTCGGCGGTGTAGCCGGCAGCAAGCAGTCCGGTGCCGACCGTGGGGTCGCAGAGCCCGTCGGTGCGTGAGGCGGCCCGGAGCGCCACCGAGACCAGCTTCGTCGTCAACGGCGAGACCTCGACCGGCGTACCGGGCGTGGCGTTGATGCGGGAGAGGTCGGAGTCGGGGCGGAAGCGGTCGACCGCGTCGCCGACGTCGCGCATCAGGCGTCGTACGACGTCGACGGCCTGGGCGAGCGCGTCGGGGTCTTCGGTCTGCACGCAGACGTGCACCGAGCACGACCAGTCGCGCCAGGTCGAGGACCGGGTGTCGGACGACTGCGCGCTCATGAGCTGTGGCTCCCGGCGTCCGAGCTGCCTCCCGAGGAGCTGCTCAGGCCGGACTTGCTGGAGCTGCCCCGCGACGAGGAGGACGTCGAGCCCGACTTGCCCGACGTACCGGAAGTGCCGGAGGTGCTGCCCGAGGTGCTCGACCTCCCGGAAGTGCCTGAGGTGCCCGACGTGCTGGAGCTGCCGGAGGTGCCGGAGGTGCCGGAGGTGCCGGAGGTGCCGGAGGTGCCGGAGGTGCTCGTCGTGGCGGCTGCGGTGACCCCGTGGGCCGCGTAGGCGACACCGCCCACGCCGAGCACTGCGGTGGTGAGCAGGGCGGCGGCACTGAGCCGCGCGCGGCGCAGGAGGGAGAGGCGTGGGTGCTGGGTCATGGAGCGAGCATGCGTCGCGGCGGCTCAGCGCTGCCGAAACCAGTGCTCAAATCGAGGTCAAAACGGTGTGTGCGCCGGCTGTCAGGGATGCCCGAGCGTCAGCCTGACCCTCGTCCAGCCCCCGTCACGCTCCAGCTCCAACCGCCCGCCGCTCGACTCGGCGCAGGCGCGGGCGATGTCGAGGCCGAGACCGGTGGAGCCCCGGTCGCTGGCGCCGCGACCGAGTGCTCCCTGCGGGATCCCGGGTCCTCGGTCGCCGACCTCGAGGACCGCACCGGGCGGTTGCTGTCGCAACGAGACCGAGAGCGCCGTGCTGTCGGGCGTGTGCGCGACGACGTTCTCCAGAAGCGCGTCCACTGCCGCTGCGAGGTCCTGGGGTGCGCACCGGACGGGGAGCGGGGAGGCTGCGAGGTCCAGACGGACCTCGCGGCCCTGGTCCTCCAGGAGTGGCGTCCAGAAGTCGACGCGTGCGCTCACCACGTCGGCCGCGTCGCAGTGCGGGAGCATCCCCTCACGCTCAGGGCGACGCGCGGCATGGATGACCGCGGTGAGGGTGCGCTCGAGGAGGTCCAGGTGCCCCTCGAGCTCGGCGCGTGCCGGACCCTGGGGCAAGGCCTCCACGTCCAGCCGGACCGCCGTGAGCGGGGTACGCAAGCGGTGGGACAGGTCCGCCACGGTCTCGCGCTCGAGCAGCAGCAGCTCGTCGATGCGTACGGCGAGCTGGTTGAGCGCGACGGCGACCCGACGCACCTCGGTGGGTCCGCCCTCGGGAGCCCGAGCGGCGAGGTCGCCTTCCCCCAACGCGTCCGCGGTGGACGCCGTCGCGGCCAGGTCGCGTACCAGCCGCCGGGAGACTCGCTCTGCCGCGAGTGCGGCGATGCCGAGCGCGAGGAGGGCCGCCGCCCCGAGCACCAGCATGCGCGTCAGGACCGCGTGCCGAACACTGCTGGACGCCGCGAAGACCGAGACCGCCGCGCCGCCACCTCCCGGGGTCGAGGTCGTCCCCGCGACCTTGTCGGCCACCGTGATGGTCACCAGTCGGCCGTGCTCGACGTTCTGCACCTGGGCCGCGGACGTGCTGGCGAGCCGGCCCTGGTCGTGGTCGTCGTCGGCCCCGCTGCGCGGAACCGCGCTCGGCGACGTGGTCTTGTCCCTGTCCTGGTCGTGGTCCGGGTCCGGGACGCTCTGGCGATGGGGAAGGCTGATCCCGCTCAGCTTCCTCCCGAGGTGCGTGCCGTCGGGGAAGTCGACCCTGACGGGGTAGGCGTCCTCGCGGCGGTTCACCCGGTCCACGTACGTCGCCAACGAGGTGCGGCTCACCGACGGGGTGCTCGCGTAGTCGGCGACACCGTGTGCGATGTCCGTGGCCTTCTCCATCGCGCTCTCGCGAGCGGCCTGCTGCAGCAGGAGCACGAGCGGCACGGCGAAGGCGACGAGCACCAACCCGGCCACGGCGACCGCCAGCGCCAGGATCCGCATGCGCAGGCTCATCGGGCGCGCACCCCGAGCCCTTGCCCGGGTCATCGCGAGGTGGGGTCGACGAGCTTGATGCCGACCCCGCGGACGCTGTGCAGGTAACGCGGCTCTGCGGCGGTCTCGCCCAGCTTGCGTCGCAGCCACGACAGGTGCACCTCGACGGTCCGGTCGCCGCCACCCCACGGCATCTGCCAGACCTCGGCGAGCAGCTGCCGCTTGCTCAGGACCTCGTCCGGACGCGAGGCGAGCGCGAGCAGGAGGTCGAACTCCTTGCGGTTCATCGCTATCTCCTGCCCGTCGAGACGGACAGTGCGTGCGCGTGGGTCGATCTCGAGCCCGCCGACGACGACCGAGCGATCCTCGGCCCCGGTCTCGCTCGCACGGCGGAGCACGGCACGCACCCGCGCCATCACCTGGGCCGCGGAGAAGGGCTTGACCAGGTAGTCGTCCGCGCCAGCGTCGAGGAGGCGGACCACCTCGCGGTCCTCGTCGCGCGCGGTCACGACGATCACCGGTAGCGCCGCGCTCGCCGGGTTGGAGCGGATCAGGTTGAGGACGTCGGCACCGTCGAGGTCGGGGAGGCCAAGGTCGAGCAGCACGACGTCGGGGCGAGACTCGGCGAGCGACTTGATCGCCTCGACCGCGGTCCCGACGCACGTGACCGCGGCGCCGTCCGCGGACAGGGCGCGGGTGAGGCCGACCCGGATCGCCACGTCGTCCTCGACGAGCAAGATGGCGACCACATCGGCACAGTAGCCCGGCATCTGCGCACCTCCGCCCGCGCTGAGAGAGCCTTGACGGACCTTTGAGGTTGTTTTGAGCAGTACCTCCCTAGCGTCCTCGTCCGAGAGCCTCCACGGGCTTCCCCCGCCCTGCGCCGAAAGGAAGCACCCTTGTTCGACTTGATCAACGGCCTGCCCATCCACCCCCTGGTCGTGCACGCCGTTGTCGTCCTGCTGCCGCTCGCGATCCTCGGCACCATCGCCATCGTCGTTCGCGCGAGCTGGCGCGAGAGGTACGGCTGGCTGGTCGTCGGCTGCGCCGCTGTCGCCACGGTCCTGATGCCTGTGGCCACGTCCAGCGGCGAGGCCCTCGAACGGCACGTGGGCGACCCGGGTGAGCACGCCCACCTCGGCGACCAGCTGATCTGGTTCACGCTGCCTCTCCTGGTGTTCGACCTCGCCGTCGTGCTCCTCGACCGGCGCAGCCGGCAGGGCAAGCCCGCGATGGGTCACGCAGCCCTTCCGACCGTCGTGGCCGTCCTTGCCGTCGTGGCCTCGCTCGCCGCGGCGGTGCAGGTCTACCGAGTGGGGGACTCCGGTGCGCGCGCCGCGTGGGGCGACCGGGTCACCGGCACTCACGCAGGCGCCGACCACCATGACGGCGACAACAACTGAGCGCCAGGGCAGGTACGACGACGACAGCGACCGGCACCACGGCATTGTCGGCCAGCCCGGCGTCGACGAGGTGGTAGGAGATCTCGCCGAACGTCATCAGCCCCAGCGTCCCGAGGGCACACGAGACCGCGAAGGCAAGCGCCTTGTGCGCCGCGATGTCGCGCCCCGGCTGAGACTAGAACGGAGACTATGCGCCCGCCAGGGAGCCGCGTCAGCTCAGGTTGGATCGTCCGTGTCCGGCCCAGGGTCTGATGACGACCTGACCACGAACCTTGCCGGCTTCGAGCTGGCGGACCGCGTCGGGGACCTCAGCAAGGGAGTACGACCGATCCAAGTGGGGCGCCACATCTCCAGCGGCGGCCAGCTTCGCCAGCCGCTCGAGCCCTGAGTAGTGCTCCTTGTTCATGACGGACATCAACCGTTGCGAAACCATCGGCGACATCGCAGCAGCCTTCAGCTGGCGTCCCATGCCGGGACTCCACGTGCTGCCGCTCTCCCCGCCGACGATGACGAGAGTCCCCTTCGGTTGAACAGCCCTGCGCAGGCGCGACACCGATGTCATCCCGCCGATGTCCACGACTACGTCGTACCTCTGCGAACCGTCGGCGAAGTCTTCTCGTGTGTAGTCGATGACGTGTCGGGCACCCAGTGCGGTGACCAGGTCAGCCTTGGAGCCGCTGGCCACGCCGGTGACGTTGGCGCCCATCGCGACCGCGATCTGCACGGCGTAGGTCCCCACACCGCCCGACGCGCCCACGATGAGCACGTTCGACCCACGGACGACACCGGCTGCGTCCAACGCACGCAGGGCTGTGAGCCCGGAGATCGGCATGGCGGCTGCCTGTTCGAACGACAGGGTCTCGGGCTTGAGAGCAAGCTTGTCCTCGCGGGCGACGGCGTACTCGGCGAAGGAGCCTTTTGCGATGCCGAACACTTCATCGTCGACCTGGAACCGGGAGACCCCCTCACCGATGGCGGTCACCGTTCCAGCGACGTCCTGACCCGGGACCGGGTTCTTGGGCTTGAGCAACCCGAAGCCCATCAGGCGCATCAGGTACGGCTCTCCGCTCATCACATGGAGCACGCCGCGGGCGATTCCTGCTGCCTGCACCCTGACGAGTACCTCGCCTGTTCGCGGCCGAGGCTGTTCGATCTCCCGCACTTGCAGGACGTCCGCCGATCCGTACCGATCCTGGGTGATCGCCTTCATGGCGGCCTCCTTCGTGTTGTTCACTTCACTGTGTCGGGTCAGTGGTGCATGTGCATACCGGCGGCTCCGCTCACCTTGGTGGCCGGCATCCGGAGCAGTGCGAAGACCGCGACGACTGCGCCCATCACGGCGGCGCCGATGAAGCCGGCCGAGAAGGCGTCGGCAGCGCCCGTGGCGGTGGCGAGCGACCCGGCGCTGCTGACGCGACCGCCGAGAGAACGGCGACGCCAAGCGCGGCACCGATCTCGTGACCGGTCATCAGGAACCCGGAGGCGACGCCGGCGTGGGAGGCGGGGATGCCGGCCATCGAGGTCACCGAGACGGGTACGAAGACCATGCCGACGCCCAGCCCCAGGATGGTGAGACCGGGAAGGACGTCGGTCGCGAAGTGCGCGTTGCTGCTCGGCGGTGGACAGCCACAGCGACGAACCGACAGTGACCAGCAGTCCGATGGTCGCGATGACGCGCGGTGAGAGGTGGCCCAGCATGTGTCGGCGCCATGCGTTCCGGCCGTGATGGCGAACGCGAAGGGCAGGAACCCGAGCCCGGTCTCCAGGGCGGAGAAGCCCAGCACCGTCTGGACGAAGATCGAGGTCAGGAAGACGGTGCCGACCAGGATGCCGGTGACGCCGAGCATCACCGCGGTGCCCGAGACCAGGGTCTGGAGCTTCCAGATGTGCGGCGGGAACAGCGGCTTGGACGCGCGCTGCTCGAGCTTCAGGAACGCGCCGAGCAGGACCGCGGAGACCGCGGCAGCGATCACGGTCTGGACCGACCACCACCCGTGGGTGGTGGTGCTGCTGACGGCGTAGATGAGGGCGGCGAGCCCGCCGACGACAGTCCCGGCGCCGGGGAGGTCGAAGTCGCGGACACTGGGTCGCGGCGTGCTGTCCTTGGCGATGACGTGGCGTCCGACGAGCAGCGCGACCGAGCCGATGGGGACGTTGATCCAGAAGATGGCCTGCCAGCCGGCCCACGTGGTCAGTGCGCCACCGAGGAGGACACCGGCTGCGACACCGAGGCTGCCGACTGCACCCCACATGGCGAGCGCGGTCTTGCGCTGGGCGCCGTCGTAGGTGGTCATGATCAGCGAGAGCGCTGAGGGGGTGAGCAGTGCGGCGCTGAGGCCCTGGACGGCGCGGGCCGCGATGAGCTGGCTGCCGCTGTCGGCGAAACCGCTGACCAAGCGAGGCGACGGTGAACAGGCTCAGCCCGGTCAGGAACACCCGGCGCCGTGAGAGCAGGTCGGCGATGCGGCCGCCGAGGAGCAGGCCGCCGCCGGACATCATCAGGTAGGCGGTGACCAGCCACGCCAGCTGGCTGCCCTGCATGTGCAGCGCGCGTCCGATGGAGGGCAGGGCGGTGTTGACGACCGAGATGTCGAGGACGACCAGGATCTGGGCGGCCAGGGCAACGGCGAGCAGTGCCCAGGACTTCTTGGTGGCCGTCTTCTTCGGGGGCCGCTTCGTGCTGGTCGGTGTGTGGGTGGGCGGTGTGTGACATCGGAGCTCCTCGGGTTGGGGTCGCGCGGGTTTGGTCGGGCGTGCTGTCGGGCATGTACGTGGTCACTTCTGCTCCATGTGGGTGCCGGTGCGGACCGCGGAGACGACCTCGTTGACGGCGCGGACCGACTCGGCCGCGGGCGCCTTGTCCCCGACGATCCCTGCGTGGGTGGAGCGAACGGTGCGGTGGACGCGGTTGGTCGAGAGCGCTGCGAGCTGGTCCTGGGCACCTGCCCAGCCGGCCCCGTCGAGCGACTCGGTGGTGCTGAGCACCGCCAGCGGTCGATTGCCCAGCGTGGTCAGTGCTTGGGCCTGGGCGAAGACCTTCAGAGCGACGGAGATCTCGTCACGCCCGTTCCGGGCCGCCTTCGTCGTGGAGGTCAGCGCCTGGACCTGGGCACCCGCCGGGGCAGGCAGGTCGGGGCCGGGGAACAGCCGAGCCAGTCCGAGCCGGGCCGCGGTGGGCAGCAGGGCGAGGCCGCGGCGCATCGCGGCGTACTGACCGGGGTAGGCGGCGATCTTGGTGAGCTGGTAGGGGCTGGAGCTGTCCAGCAGCACCATGCCGGCGACCTGCTCGGGATACCGGGCGGCGTACGTCATGGCGTAGGTGCCGCCGGTCGAGTGCCCGACCAGCACGAAGGGGCCGGTCTCGCCGGCGGCGGCGAGCAGGGCGTGCAGGTCCTTGGCAGCGGTCACGCCGTCTTGGGGGTGCTCGGTGTCTTCGCTCCAGCCCTGTCCGGCACGGTCGTAGGCGCAGACTCGGGTGGTGTGCTCGACCGGACCGGCGATCCTGGCCCATGAGGCGGAGATCTCGCCCAGGCCGTTGAAGAGCACGACGGTGGGGCCGCCGTGGCCGTGGCAGTCGAGGTGCAGCCGGTGACCGTTGACCTCGTAGGTCTTGCCGGGGGCGGCGTAGGTGCCCTGGTCGTTGCTCTCCGCGATGTTCTCGTAGGTGGTGCCGACGGACGCGAGTCCCAGGACGGCCACGACGGGGATGAGCATCCAGCGCCCGGCGCCGGTGATGGACCGACGGACCTGGACGAACATCCACACCGCCATCGCCAGCACGACCGGCGGCCACACCCAGCTCAGCCGGGTCATCGCGTCATAGCCGGGGGTGAACAGCCACGAGGGCGACACCGGTGGCGCCCATGACGGTCGCCGGGACCGACAGCCCAGCGCTGCGGGCTGGCGTGGTGCAGCGGTCAGTGAGCGATCGCGATCAGCGCCCAGCCGAAGCCGAAGCCGACGAGCACCGAACCGGTGATGACGCTCTCGGTGCCGCCGGCGAAGACGACCAGCGTGAGCACCAGAGCAGCTGCGCCACCGGCGGCCAGCGAGCCGGCGATGATGCGCCCCACCGGTCCAGGCTTCGCGTCACGGGCGGCGCGGTGGTGTCGTCACGGTGGCCGGTGGGGTGGATGTCGACGCTCATGAGGGTCTCGCTCTCGCAGAGGTGGTGTTCTGCTCTCGAGCGTGGACGCGAACGGCGTTTGCTCACCCCGGTCAGATGGCCGGGATGCGCGGCCTGGGCGCTAGCCGAGGTCGAGCTGGGCCAGCTCGCCGCGCGAGGTGACGCCGGCCTTGGCGAACACGTTGCGCAGGTGGAAGGCCACGGTGCGCGGCGAGACCCAGATCTGGGCGGCGACGTCCTTGTTGGAGAGTCCGGAGGCCACCAGCTGGGCGACCTTGAGCTCCATCGGGGTCAGCTTCACCAGGGTGGAGACGTCTCGCTTGCGGGCGGTCTCGCCGGAGGCGCGCAGCTCGGCGTCGCGCGTTCGGCCGAGCGCGCTCGGCGCGCAGGTCGCTGAAGGTCTCCAGGGCATGGCGCAGGTGTTCGCGGGCGTCGACGCGACGCTGGGCGCGGCGCAGCCACTCCCCGTAGGCGAGATGGGTGCGCGCCTGGTCTAGGCGGCGCCGCGCGTGCGCGTGATGGGCCAGCGCGTCCGCGAACAGCGCTTCGGTCTCGGCGTCGTCGCGGGATCAGCCGGTCACTGCTCGCCCGTAGGCCACTGTGGCCAGTGCCCACGGCCTGCCGGTGGCCTCGGCGAAGCGCGGCGAGCTCGTCGACCCAGCGGCGAGCCAGTTCGGGTTCGCCGGCGCGGACGGCTGCGTCGATGCGCTCGGCAGCGGCCATCCGGGCCAAGACCGGAAGCCGGAACCGGGACAGGTGGTGCAGGGCGCCGAAGGCGTCGCCCGCAGCCGCCGCGCGTGCTGCCCTTGGCCCAGCGGGTCAGGTCGTGCACCGGGTCGGTCAGGATGCCCAGCGGGTGCGCCGCCACGACCTCCTCGAGGTCGGCGCAGGAGGGTGTCGTAGTCGTCCCGGCCCTGCAGCGCCGCGAGCAGGGTCAGCCAGGCCAACGGTGGAGCGGTCATCGCTCGCTGACCCATGCTCGGCGCCGAGCGCGAGCGCTTCCTCCGCGCTGCTGCGAACCGCAGCCCAGTCGCCGGCGACGAGGTAGACCGAAGCACAGCCGCTGCAGCGCGTAGACCACCGCCATGACGGCACCTGCCTCGCGAGCCCGCGACAGCGCCAGGAGTAGAAGCGCTGCTGAGCCCGTCATCGCCCAGCTGCAGGGCGGCGTTGCCAAGGTTCCCGAGCACGTCGAGGTCGGTCGACCTCCTCGCCGGTCGCCAGCGCGAGGTCGAGCGCTGCGACGGCCGCGCCCCCAGTCGCCCTCGGCCGCCCGGGTCATCGCCACGAGCATCTGCTTGCAGGCACGCGGTCCGGGCGGAGTCGCCGCGTCGGTGACCGCGGTGTCGATGTCGCCCTCGGCGAGGCGCGTGCCGCCGTCGGCGCCGTACGTGCGCCATGATCGCGGCGGCGACGGCCATCTCCAGGGCGCGTGCCGGGTCGAGTCGTGGAACGGCATGGGCGGCCTCGGTGAAGATCCGGTGAGCGTCGTTCGCCGAGCCGATGTTGACCTCGATGCGCCCCTGGAGGCGCGCGATGTCGCTGAGCAGCACGGGTCGTCAGCGAGCTGCCGTGCGTGGCGTTCAGCAGCGCCCTCGCCTCGAGCAGTCCTGCCCGCAGGCCCAGGCGTTGCGCGCGGCCGCCAGTGTCAGCGCGGCACGTTGGGAGGGACGGTGGTCAACGCGGCCGCGCGCTCGTAGGCAGCGAGCGCCGAGACGTAGCCGCCGCGCCGCTCGGCCCGGGAACCGACGAGCTCGAGAGCCGCGACGACCTCAGGGTCGGGCCCCTCGGCAGCGGCGGCGCGGTGCCATGCCTCGCGGTCGGAGTCGCCGAGACCGGCCAAGGCGTCGGCCAGCGCGCGGTGCGACCTGCGTCGTTGCTCCCCGTGGCGGCCTGGTAGACGGCCGAGCGCACCAGGGGATGACGCACCGTGACCGACTCGGTCGTCGGCGACGAGGAGCCCGGAGGCCACGGCGTCCTCGAGAGCCTGCTCGCCCACGCCGAGGCTCGCCGCTGCACGGCGGAGACTGCGAGCTGCCGGTGTCGTCTGCGGCCGCGAGCAGCAGCATCGACTGCACCGGCGGCGGCAGCAGCCGGCTGCGGTCCAGGAACGCCTGTTCCACGCGGGTGGTGAGGTGCAGCTGGGTCGGCAGAGGGGAGGACCCGCCGAGCTGGTCCGGGCTGAGCTCGGTCGGCAGCTCCAGCAGGGCCAGCGGGTTGCCGCCGCTCTCCGCGATCAGCCGTTCGGTGACCTCCGGCGCCGGTGCGCTCGCCCAGGCGCTCGCCGAGGAGCTCGCGGGCGGCCTCCGGATCGAGGCCGCCAGCTCGAGCTCGTCGATGCCGTCCGGACGGAACGGTGTCGCGGCGCCGTCGCGGGCCGAGAACACCATCAGCACGCGGTCCGCACCGAGCCGGCGCGCGCAGAACAGCAGCGCGTCCGCGGTCGCGGAGTCCAGCCAGTGCGCGTCCTCGACGACGCACAGCACGGTGCTCTCCTCGGCGGCCGCGGTCAGCATCGACAGCGTCGCGACCGCCACCAGGAACGGCTCGATCGAGGGTCCGTCCTCCTCGCCGAACGCGACACGCAGCGCCCTGGCCTGCGGGGCGGGGAGCTCCCTCGCGCAGCCGCATCACCGGGAAGCAGCAGCCGATGCAGCGCCGCGAACGCCAAGGGTGCCTCGACCTCGAGTCCCTGGGTGCGCAGCACCAGAACCCCGCCGGCGGTGGCGACCAGCTCCTCGAGCAGGGCCGACTTGCCGACACCCGGCTCACCCCGGACGACCACGCTGCCCGAGACCCCGTGACGAGCCTGCTCGAGGAGCTCTGCCAGGTGTGCGGTCTCGAGGTCGCGGCCGACAAGCACGCTGCGACCGTACTACCGCGCTGAGCAGGCACCGCCGCGAAACCCGGCCCTTTGACCGGGGCGAGACAGAGAGCGGAGCGCCAGGCTGAGGGCAGCCAGCAGGACGACGCCACGCGTCCTCGCCAGGCGGACACACAGCCAGCCGAGGAGGCGACCACATGCAGAACCCCCATCACCTCGACACGGTGAGCGCCGAGGACGCGTCCGCGCGGCGCCACATCGGGCTCCTTCTCTTCGACGGAGTCGAGGAGCTCGACGCGGTCGGCCCCTGGGAGGTGCTGGCGTACTGGACGCGGCACCACCCCGAGGACGGCTGGTCGCGTCTCCTGCCTCTCGGCCGGCGGAGTGGACGTCATCGGCGCGAAGAACCTTGTCCTGGGTGCACACCACTCCCTCGAGGACGCGCCCGCGCTCGACGTGCTGATCCACCCCGGCGGGCACGGCACCCGTCGTCTGCTTCGCGACCCCGAGCACCTCGACTGGGTTCGCGCCCAGCGCAGTCACCGTGCCGCTGATGGCCTCGGTGTGCACCGGAAGCCTGGTCTACGCGGCGGCGGGACTGCTGAAGGGTCGGCCGGCGACCACGCACTGGGCATCGCTCAACCTGCTCTCCGAGATCGACCCGACCGTGATCACCGACGTCGACGCACGGTTCGTCGACGACGGCGACCTGATCACCAGTGCTGGCGTCTCGCCGGCATCGACATGGCCCTGCACCTGGTCGCGCGGCTCGCGGGAACCGAGCGTGCCCGTGAGGTGCGCCGCGGGATCCAGTACGACCCGCACCCGCCGGTCTGACAGACCCGGCCATTTGGCCGGCGCGACGCAGGCGGCTGGACCGCGACGCTGAGGTCACGAAGACAACAGCACAGCGCTCACCGAAGGAGTCAGGCCATGGCCAGCACACGAATCGTCGAGGAAGAGCGCGGCACCTACACCGGGCAGATCAGGCCACGCACAACGGCTACTGGGCCGGCGACTTCTCCACTCGTTCCTGCACCTTCCGGTGCGCCGTTCTGCCCTAGGCCAGCTGGCGCTAGCACCCGACCGACCAGATCCCGACCACACCAGGCAGGCGACGATGACCACCACCACCGAGCCCCCAACCACGGCCCTCCGGCGCTGACCCTCGACGTCGCCGCTTCGCACCGGTCCGCGTGCTCGAGAACCACCGTCGCTCGCTGGCGCTGGGTCTGCTGGTGTCCGCCCAGTTCGTCGTCATGCTCGACACCTCGATCGTCAACGTCGCGCTGCCCTCCATCCAGGCCGACTTCCGGCTCGGTCCCACGGCAGTGACCTGGGTGGTCAACGCCTACGTGCTCGCCTTCGGCAGCCTGCTGCTCCTGTCCGGTCGGGCCGCGGACCTGTTCGGCCGCCGCCGCATGTTCATCGCAGGTTCGGCGCTCTTCACCGCCGGGACCCTGCTCGCAGCGTTCGCGTTCAGCCCCGGCGTGCTCATGGCTGGCCGCATCGTCCAGGGCGCCGGTGCGGCCGCCCTCAGTCCCGCCGCGATGTCCCTGCTCCTGCTCACCTTTCCCGGTCGCGAACGCGCCCGGGCCATGAGCCTCTGGGGTGCTGCCTCGGGACTCGGCGGAGCCACGGGCGTCCTCGCCGGCGGCCTGCTGGCCGGGACCTTCGGCTGGTCCTCGGTGTTCCTGGTCACGGTGCCCGTCTCGGTCACCGCCGTCGTGCTGGCTCGGCACGTGCTTCCGGAGGGCGGGCGCGGTGCCTCGGCGCCGGTTTGACTGGCTCGGTGCATCGAGTCTCACCGGAGCTGTCATCGCCCTGGTCCACGGCAGCCTCGGCGCCTGCCAGGAGGGCTGGACCACTCCGTCCGTCATGGCGAACCTGACCTGTTCCATCGTGCTGTTCGCGGCGTTCGTGTTCGTCGAGCGGCACGCCGTCGACCCGCTGGTGCCGCTCGAGCTCTTCCGGTCCCGCGTGCTGAGCACAGGCGTGGCTCTTGCCGTCTTCGGTGGAGCCGCGCGTGCCTCAGCCTTCGTGCTCGTGGCGCTGGACCTGCAGCAGGGGCTGTCCATGGCTCCCGGGCAGGCCGGGCTCGCGATGGTCCCCACATCGATCACCGGGTTCCTCTTCTCCCTCACGCTCCTGCCGCGGCTTCTGCGTGCGTTCGGTCCGCGGCGGAGCATGGTGATCGGTCTGGTCATCCTCGCGGTCGGCCACCTGTGGCTGGGACATGCATCGGCGCTGGCCGGCTACGTCGTGGCGGTACTGCCCGGGTTGCTGTTGGTGGCCGTCGGCGTCGCGCTCAGCTTCATGCCCACCACGATGGTCATCGCCTCTGCGGTGCCGGGGACACACGCGGGCCTGGCTTCCGGCCTGGCCGGATCCGCCACCCAGGTCGGCGCTGCGCTCGGCACCGCCACGTTCACCGCGATCGGCATGTCCGCCGGAGCAAGGACGACCGACGCGCTCACCCCCCATGGGTTCACGGCCGCCTTCACCGCCGCGGCCGTCGTCGCGCTCGCGACCGCAGTCCTCGGCACCACGATCACCCGAACCCGCGGCTGAGAGCCGCTTACCCCTCGTCAGCAACCACCCTCCGCAACGAAAGGCACCACCATGAGTCACCACACACGAACCTCCACGAAGACCTGGGTCCGCCGCGTCCTGCTCACGGCGCTGACATGCATCCTCTCGCTCCTCACCCTCGCCGTGGTCGTCTTCGCGGGCGCTGTCGTCACCGGCCGAAGCGTCCACCAGAGTGCCCCGACCGTGGTGCCCGGCACGCATGCGACGTCGGTCGAGCACGCCGAGCCCGCCGGTGGGACGGATCGCACTCGCGGTGCGGCAGGGTCGCCGACTCGTGGTCGCATTCGTCGCCGGCACAGCCGGCACCATCGCCAGCGACCTCCTCGCGCCGTACGACATCTTCGCGAGCTCGCCCGCGTTCAGCACCTACGTCGTCTCCGACGCCGCCACCCCTGTGCCCCTCGAGAGTGGACCGGCCGTGATGCCGACGTACACGTTCGCCGACGTCGACTCGAACCCCGCCCTGAAGCCGGACCTGGTGGTCGTGCCCGGACTCACCAAGCCCACCGGCGCCACCGAAGCGCCGCTTCGCAGCTGGGTGGCCCGCGAGCACGCCGCTGGTGCCAAGGTGCTCGGCGTGTGCAGCGGGGCGATGGTGCTGGCCCCCACCGGGATGCTCGACGGGCTCCACGCCACCAGCCACTGGTCGCGCATCAGCGCCCTCGAGGCCAGTCGACCTGCCGTGCACTGGCTGCGAGGCGTCCGGTACGTCGAGGACGGATCCGTCACCACCACGGCAGCGGTGACCTCCGGTGTCCCGGCCGCACTGCACCTGGTTGCCGAGCTCGCCGGGCCCGCTGAGGCGCAACGAGTCGCGAACCTGCACCCGGAGCTCGACTGGACGCCGACCCAGACGCACCACGCATCGCCAAGGACCACTTCGCTGCCGGCGACTGGCCGGTGGGACTCAACTACGTGCTGCCGTGGTTCCGACCGACGGTCGGCATCGCGCTGCGCGACGGTGTAGGCGAGCTGGACGCGACCGCGGCCTTCGAGGTGTACGGCCAGTCGGCGGCCGCGCGCACCGTCGCGCTCGCCACCGGCGACACGGTCCGCACGCGGCACGGCCTAGTGCTGCTCACGACCAGCTACTCCCACGCTCCCGGCCTGTCTCGGGTCGTCGTACCTGGTGCAGCCACGCAGACAGACATCGACCCCCGACTGCGCGCCTGGGCCCACGACCAACAACTCACCGTCGAACCCCTTGGCGAGCCGTCCCGGTCGCGACGGCCCTGGTAGCGGTGGGTTCAACGCAGCTCTGCAGAACCTGGCCCAACACACCGACGCCGCCACCACGTCCGCGACAGCGAAGATGATCGGATACCCGACCGCCGGTGTCGACCTCGGCCAACAGCACAGGTCGTGGCGGACGGTCGTGCTGGCGCTGGCGGCCCTCGGGCTCTCCGTCGTGGTCGGGCTCATCCCAGTCCGTCTTGCTCGGCGCCGACGTGAGCGGGGCCTCCACGGGGGACTAGCGGATCCCGTGCAGATGACAGCAGCCGATCAGGCAGGAGGCGATTCGCCGAACTGAGACCACGGAAGCGTGCGCCGCTGAGGACCGGGCAACAGCCGTCGACGTACTGCAGGTCAGCATGGCGGAGGATAGGGGATTCGAACCCCTGAGGGCGTTAACCCAACCCGCTTTCCAAATCCTCGCCTCGGCGGTCACCGGGGTTCATTGCGGTGCTTCGTCCATTTTTCGGCAACTGAACTGGGCTCGGCGAACGGTCGTGAATCGAGGCGACTGAGACTAGAGGTGAGACTAGAGCTCGTACCTGGCCGCTCCCCAGGCGACGGCGTAGAACGTCCGGAGATGGCTCGATCCGAGCTGACACGCAACGGAGTGTTGTTGTGCGGGGAGTGTGCCTGTCTCGTCCGCGTGCTCCAACGGTCCGCGAACTTGTCCCGCTGGAGACTAGATCCGTGCTCCGGTCATGCCAGGTACCCAGCCGTCGGGATCGGCGGCGAGGCTGTCCTTGGTCATGATCATGTCGCCGAAGTCGGTGCGTGCTGCCTCGAGGACGTCTGGGTCTGGCTCGGACTGCGAGTACCACGGTCCTAGGTCGGGCGCCTGGACCAGGTAGTGGTGCTGGTCGAGGGTGCTGACTTCCCAGCCGGAGAGGTCGTTGGCCCGTTCGAGGTGCTGGGAGCCCAACACCTGGATGCCGTGTGCGTCGGGCACCATCCTGGTCAACGGCAGCCGGTTCAGCTTGAGCCACGAGGCACTGATGTGGGGGAATGCGGGTCGGAGCCGGTCGAGATCTTTCCAACTGCTTGCACCAGCGGGGTTGAACCGAATGAACCCGACGTCGACGACCTGGGCGTCTGCGAGCAGTGCCTTCCGCGCCTGGCTTACGCGTTCTTGCCACGTCTTCGTCTGGTCGTAGAGGCAGTAGGTGACTCCGGCGTGGGGACCGGCACCGGCCTCGGTGTAAGCGCTGAGGTCGCGTTTCGCCCGCGTGATGCTGCACGACGGTTCACGCGGCAATAGGTCGGCGAACGTGTGCGCGGGGAACGGTTGGTCGAGCTTGAAGTTGGCGCTGCCGACCCCGACGTAGACGTCCGTGTCCGAGTCGGCTTCTGAGTCGAGACCATCGCCCGCGGACCAGCGAAGGTTCCACTTGACCAGGCGTTCTGCGATCAACTCCGTGGTGGGCTCATCGGCGCGCCACTTGAGAGGCCCGCGCGAGTCCGGGTCGTCGGGTATCTCAACGTGGAAGGCGAGGAAGGCGACCAGTGCAGTCTGGCTTAAAACCGCCTGCAAATCCGGAGGCGGCCACGCGATCGGGGCCGCTGTGACCTTGCCGGCAACGCCTGCTCCCTCGAGGTTCTGGGCGAAGACCTCGAGCCAGGAGGCGGCCTCGGGGTAGTCCCAGACGCGGTGCATGTTGACCACGGCACCCTTCGGCGTGACCACCGCCCTGGGTTCGGCCTTGGTGTGCTCGGAACCGTCAGGATCAACCAGTGCGACGTTCGCCGCCAGGACTGCGGTCCGGATCGCCTCCACAAGCTCTGGCCGAGCTCCCTTGTGCCCCTGCTCGGTGATGAGCAGAAGCACCCCGCCCGGGTTTTCGCTGAGCCGTCGCTTGATGCTCGACGCTGTCACGACAACGCTCACGCCACCTCCCCGCGGGCCACCCG
Organism: uncultured Actinomycetota bacterium; assembly: GCA_963839835.1. Taxonomy (GTDB): domain Bacteria; phylum Actinomycetota; class Actinomycetes; order Propionibacteriales; family Nocardioidaceae; genus Marmoricola. The sequence continues at coordinate 258,911 of CAWIWO010000002.1, read as the reverse complement.
GGCGCGGATCAAATGCGTGCTCCGGTCATGCCAGGTACCCAGCCGTCAGGATCGGCGGCGAGGCTGTCCTTGGTCATGATCATGTCGCCGAAGTCGGTGCGTGCTGCCTCTAGGACGTCTGGGTTTGGCTCGGTCTGGGAGTACCACGGTTCTAGATCGGGCGCCTGAACCAGGTAATGGTGCTGATCGAAGGTGCTGACCTGCCAGCCGGAGAGGTCGTTGGCGCGTTCGAGGTGTTGGGCGCCCAGGATCTGGATGCCGTGCGCGTCGGGCACCATCCTGGTCAACGGCAGCCGGTTCAGGCTGATGATTGATTCGTCGACGTGCGGGAAGGCGGGTCGGACGCGGTTTAGGGCCGACCAGTTGCTTGCGCCAGCGGGGTTGAACCGGATGAATCCGACGTCAAGAAACGGGGCGTCTGCGAGCAGTGCGTCGCGCGCATGGTCGACGCGCTGTTGCCAGCTCTTTGTCGGGTCGTAAAGGCAGTAGGTGACTCCGGCGTGTGGGCCGGCGCCGGCTTCGGTGTAGGCGCTCAGGTCGCGTTTCGCGCGCGTGATGCTGCACGACGGTTCACGTGGTAATAGGTCGGCGAAAGTGTGCGGGGGAAATGGTCGGTCGAACTTGAAGCTGGAGTTGCCCACCCCGACGTAGACGTCCATGTCGGCGTCGACTATTGAGTCGACGTCCTCGCCCACGGACCCTGGAAGGTTCCATTCGACCAGGCGCTGTGCGATCAGCTTTGTAGTTGCTTCGTCGGCGCGCCACTTGAGGGGACCGCGCCAGTCCGGGTCATGATCGGGAATTTCGACGTGGTAGGCGAGGAAAGCGACCAGAGCGGGCTGGCTCAAGATTGTTTGCAGGTCCGGGTTTGGCCACGCGATCGGGGCGGCCGTGACCTTGCCGGCAACGCCTGCGTCTTGAAGCCCCTGGGCGAACGCCTCGAGCCAGGAGGCGGCCTCGGGGTAGTCCCAGACGCGGTGCATGTTCACCACGGCACCCTTCGGGGTGACCACCGCCCTAGGTTCGGCCTTGGTGTGCTCGGAACCGTCAGGGTCGACCAGCGCGACGTTCGCAGCAAGGACCGCGGTCCGGATCGCCTCCACAAGCCCTGGCCGAGCTCCCTTGTGTCCCTGCTCGGTGATGAGCAGAAAAACCCCGGCCGGGTTCTCGCTGAGCCGTCGCCTGATGCTCGACGCCGTCACAACAATGCTCACGCCACCTCCACTTGGCTGTCCCGGTCGGGCTTGGACCGTGTTTTCCGGATTGCTACCTGGGGTGCTCCCGGTTTGTTTATCTTAAGCCCGTCTAGTGTGCTTTGAGTCACATGCGGGGGATTTCTGATGGTTGTTCGGATGTTGTCGTATGCCCGAATCGGCATGGGACTTGCTCTTGCATTGGTGATCGGCACCATCACGATGATCGGGAGTCCGGGCTCTGGCTACGCGACAACAGCGTCGGGTCCGACTGCGAGCGTGGGTCAAGCATGCCCGAAGGCGAATGAGAGCGGCGCCGAGCAGGCAAGCCGTGAGGCCATCGACCGAATCACCCTGGTGCGCACGACGCAATGTGTCGCCGGGAAGGGGCGCCGCACCAGAGGGGGCGGCAGGACGACTGGCGTGAGCTTTGCCCAGTGCATCACCGAACCACGAGCCCGCCAGCCCGGAGCCACCTACAGGCTGAGCGAATGCAAAGGCAGCACCAAGACGATGCAGGCCGAAGCGGTCGCGCAAGCTCGAGCCATCGCCCAGTTGAACGCGGCCGGTGTATACGGCGACAGCGCACCGACTGGTGGCATCACCCCGAACCTGCAATGGGAGACCACCCTGCCGAGTGGCGGCGAACCCGACCTGCTGCTGTATGACCGGAACGATCCAAGCGGCCCAGTCGGACTCGGGGAGCTCAAGCCACCTCAAATGGCGGCGCCCCTGCCGCCACCAGGCAGCTCGGGGACTACATCGGTATCAACCGCCCTGCATTCTTGCCCCACCGGTTGACTGAATACGACTTCACCGGCTTCACCGACAACTTCAACATCGACCGATGCAACGATGCGGACCCTGCTAAGCGCTACCTGATGTCGTACACGACCCACGCTGTGTCACAGCCCGGCGTCCTAGAGATCAATGGGTCGAAATCTGCGTGCGATGACGACGGTTCGATCGCCGGAGAAGCTCAGGCCAGCGGGGAGGAGGGCATCCGTACGCGCGTTGGCGTCGACAGCAATCACGACGGCCAGGATGATCTGTTAGAGGCACTGGCCAAGTGGGCTGCTGAGCATGGGCGTGCGGTGAACACGATTCCTCACGTGGTGGCTGTGGGATTTGCTCACCCCGTTGAAATCGTGCTCTCGTCGACGCAGGTACAGGTTCTGCTCTCAGCATTTGTGACGGCGAGCCAAACCTTGACGCCGGCGCAGGTGAATGCCTTCGCATCACGGTTGTTGCAGACCTTCGCTGACATGCAGGCAAACAACGCTGGTTCCGTTGCTGATGACCTGGGTAGTCGGGTTGACCAACTCCTCCAGGACGACTCCGGGTGGGAGTTCCGGGAGGCCCAGATGAGCTCCAGCAGCGAGGCGGCCCTGGAGGACCTGGCCTCAGGCCGAGGCGGGAATCTCACGGCCAGCGAGGTTCGGGCCCTGTCCGTCGAACTCAGCGACGACATGGCTCCGATCAGCAATCAGTCCGTGGCCACGATGACCGACGACCTCAGCGCCGCGTTCAACGACATCGTCTCCCGCGAGCTCGCGGGCGAGACGTTCGAGTCGCTAGAGGCGGTTGAAGCTTTCGAGACCGCAGGATTGGACACCGAAGTCGCAGGTCTGCTCGGCGACTCCATGGCAACGATCGGCGCAGAGATCGCGGCCGACCTCACAGTTGATGCCGGAGCGATCCTCGCCGGCGCAGTCGTCGGTGGTGTCGTCGTTCTCGTTGTCGGCATAGTTCTCGTGGCCGCGATCTGGGCCGTGTCCCACTGGAACCTTTTCGGAGATCCACACTTCGCGACCCTCGACGGACGGGACCTGGACATCCAGGCGGCGGGAGAGTTCCACCTCCTTCGAATCCCAGGCACTGATGTCGACATCCAGGGCCGATTCAGTCCGTGGAATGACGACGCTTCCTACACCTCCGCGGTCGCCGTGCAAGCCAACGGCCGGCTTGTCGAGCTGCGCGACGACGGCGGCGGCGTGACTGAAGCACTCATCGACGGTGTCCCTCTCCCTGAGGACGTCAAGCAACGGGACCTGGGTGATGGCGCCATCCTGTGGCACTCGAATGGCACCTACATTCTGCAAGTCGGCGGCGATGATCCGGTGACATTGACGATGTGGGCCGACGATCTTGCGATCAAACTCCCTTCCGGGGTCGAAACCGAAGGCCTACTGGGTAACCACAACGGCAACCCCGCCGATGACGTCAGGTACCCCGACGGCACCCTGGTCGCCGACCTCGGCGCCTCCTCGATCGACGGGCCTTACGCCGACTCGTGGCGCATCCGAGACGACGAGTCGCTCTTCACGTACCCGCAAGACCAGTCCACTGCCGACTACACCGATCGCTCCTTCCCAGCGCACGTCAACAGCGTCGGTGACTTCCCGGATGCCGACGTCGAGAAGGCCAGTGCAACCTGTCACGACGGCGGGGTGAAGGCTGGACCTCAAATTCACCGACTGCGTCCTGGACCTGCTGATCACGGGCGACAAGCGCTTCGTCAAGGGCGCAGCAGCGGTCTCCCAGACACTGGTGGATCCCACTACGGCGACTTTCGACCCACAAGGTCACCTGACTGAGAACTTTGAGCACCTTGTCCCTGAGAACGTTTCATATCGGCGCTACCAAAGCGACGCCTCGCTTACCCGCTTCGTCGGCCCGGTCTACGACTCAAGTCCGTATTCTCTGTATTCGGTTGACGTTCCGCGCCATCAGTCCGCAACACTCGACTTCGACCTCCTCGCAATGGGCACCGCCTCACCGTCGGCTCCCCAGTCGGTGGCCATCCGTCTCGACAGCCAGACGCCCTTGACGCTCACCCTGGGCAGCGACGGTCCCTCGTTACCTGCGAACTCTGGTGCCACCGTGGCCGTCACCGCGACCGGAACCCTGGCAACCGGACTGCCCTACACCAAGTACGCGATCTCCATGCCGCTCCCGACCTCCGGCACCGCGATGAACATCAAGGTCACGCCGCACGGATTCCGCAGCAACCTCCAGACCTCGCTGGGCATCGACAACCTGGCCATCAACCTCAACACACCACCAGCCCAGCAGTTCCAGACTGCTCTGCCTCTTGACACCAGCGCTCCCGGACTCGGCAACGGAGCCGGGTCCCTGGAGACGACGTCGGCACAGGATGACTACACCTTCCACATCGCGGACGACGACGCCGCTCTCTTGCTGACCACCGGAGGCTGCGCCACTCGTCACATCACACTTGTGGACGCCTCTGGCCATGTGATCGATCCCGACCGCACGGGATGCGGAGATCGCGGCTACACCCATCTGGCGAGCGGGGACTACACGCTGCAGGTGTGGGGAGGAACGCCAGGGACCTATCGGGTCACCCTGGACTACGCGCCCACCGCACAGACCTTCGCCTATTCCCTCGGGCAAAAAGTCACCGATGGCAAGATCGCAGGAGCTAACACTGTCGGCGCCGGAAACCTCGAGACGTCGTCGTCGAAAGACATTTACCAGTTCTCTGTCAGCGCAAGCTCACAGCGCGTGTTCTTCGACGGTCGAGGTGAGGCGTGCTCGGATGCTCACCTGCTGCGAGTCGACCATTGGGAAGACATCGGCCCAGTCTGCGGGGGCGACTACGTCCTGGCCCACGGCGACTACGAGATCCGCATGGGCGCGAACGGTGAAAACCCAGCAGGTGCCTACACGTTGGCGACCTACGTCGTCATCGACGGCCAACTGCCCGACATCCAGGTCAACACCAACAACGACACCGTGGACGTCCCCATCACGACACGCCAAACCAGAGGCATGTCGTTCAACGCCACTCAAGGCCAACGCCTGGTCGTCAACCTTCTCGATTCCAGCTACTACAACCAGAACGGCGTCGGATATCTCTTCGGCGTCGATGGGTTCGTCCAGATCACACTCACAAGTCCGTCAGGCATCGTTTGGCAGGGTTGGAACTGGCAAGGGAATCCCTTCCAATGGTCGGTCGAATCAGCAGAAGCAGGCACCTACCGCGTCGAACTGGAATCGCGCTCTGACAGCACGGAAGCGCTTACCTTGCTGTTCGCCGACAGAAGCGACCGCAAACTCACAGCAGCGACCGACAACTCCGACAACACCTTCGACCTGGCGCCAAAACAAAACGCCCAGATAACCTTCACGGCTACGCACAACCACCGGTATCGGGTGACGATCCCGGCTTCGGAGCTCTCTGGTGATGAGCAGAAGCTGCGGATCACTGCACCGAACGGTGACGTGGTGGTCGATGACGCTCCGGCGTGGCAGGACTCTGCGTTCTACATCGAGGCGGCTCAGGCTGGTGTCTACAAGGTGTTGCTCGACCCGGTCGGTGAGAGCTCGGGGTCGACGACGTTGCGGGTCAAGGACGTCACCGATCTGCAGATCACGCCGGCCACCGATGGGTCGAACAACACCTTCGCGCTGGATCCGGGTCAGAACGCCCAGTTCAACATCAATGCGTCTGGGGGTCACCGGTATCGGGTGACGATCCCGGCTTCGGAGCTCTCTGGTGATGAGCAGAAGCTGCGGATCACTGCACCGAACGGTGACGTGGTGGTCGATGACGCTCCGGCGTGGCAGGACTCTGCGTTCTACATCGAGGCGGCTCAGGCTGGTGTCTACAAGGTGTTGCTCGACCCGGTCGGTGAGAGCTCGGGGTCGACGACGTTGCGGGTCAAGGACGTCACCGATCTGCAGATCACGCCGGCCACCGATGGGTCGAACAACACCTTCGCGCTGGATCCGGGTCAGAACGCCCAGTTCAACATCAATGCGTCTGGGGGTCACCGGTATCGGGTGACGATCCCGGCTTCGGAGCTCTCTGGTGATGAGCAGAAGCTGCGGATCACTGCACCGAACGGTGACGTGGTCGTCGATGACGCTCCGGCGTGGCAGGACTCTGCGTTCTACATCGAGGCGGCTCAGGCTGGTGTCTACAAGGTGTTGCTCGACCCGGTCGGTGAGAGCTCGGGGTCGACGACGTTGCGGGTCAAGGACGTCACCGATCTGCAGATCACGCCGGCCACCGATGGGTCGAACAACACCTTCGCGCTGGATCCGGGTCAGAACGCCCAGTTCAACATCAATGCGTCTGGGGGTCACCGGTATCGGGTGACGATCCCGGCTTCGGAGCTCTCTGGTGATGAGCAGAAGCTGCGGATCACCGCACCCAATGGTGACGTGGTCGTCGATGACGCTCCGGCGTGGCAGGACTCTGCGTTCTACATCGAGGCGGCTCAGGCTGGTGTCTACAAGGTGTTGCTCGACCCGGTCGGTGAGAGCTCGGGGTCGACGACGTTGCGGGTCAAGGACGTCACCGATCTGCAGATCACGCCGGCCACCGATGGGTCGAACAACACCTTCGCGCTGGATCCGGGTCAGAACGCCCAGTTCAACATCAATGCGTCTGGGGGTCACCGGTATCGGGTGACGATCCCGGCTTCGGAGCTCTCTGGTGATGAGCAGAAGCTGCGGATCACCGCTCCCAATGGTGACGTGGTCGTCGATGACGCTCCGGCGTGGCAGGACTCTGCGTTCTACATCGAGGCGGCTCAGGCTGGTGTCTACAAGGTGTTGCTCGACCCGGTCGGTGAGAGCTCGGGGTCGACGACGTTGCGGGTCAAGGACGTCACCGATCTGCAGATCACGCCGGCCACCGATGGGTCGAACAACACCTTCGCGCTGGATCCGGGTCAGAACGCCCAGCTGAACATCAATGCGTCTGGGGGTCACCGGTATCGGGTGACGATCCCGGCTTCGGACATCGGTTACTGGGACAACACCGTCAGGATCGTGGCACCCAGTGGCACGACGGTGGTCAACGAGAACGCCGGCGAAGGCTCCAGTTGGACGATCGAGCCAGCGCTGGCTGGCACCTACAAGGTGTACGTCGACCCCAATGGGGACAACTCCGGCAGTGTGACGGTCCAGGTCGTCGACGACGGCGCAGTCCTGGGAGCGTGTCGACCAGAACGACCCAAAACGACAACTCTGGGACGGTCCCGACAACAGACACCCTGGTGCCAGGGATGACTCTGACGATTCCGGACTCCGATCTCGCGCGTACCGCCTACGTGGACTACTCGGTGCTGTTCTCCGGTTCGCACACCAACCGGTTCTCCATCTATCTCGACGGCACCCGAGTCCACCCCAGCGGCACCACGGTCGGCGTCACCGGCCAGACCTCGGGATCGGGAAACACGACGTACGACGCGTCGACCTCTGGGATCGCGCTTTCCCTTCCTGCGAGCGCAGGCGCGCCACACACGGTTGAGGTCCGTTGGCAGTCCTCGGACAGCACCAGCGCGGTCAACCTCGTCGACCGCTCCCTCGCCGTGGACCTTCGCCAGACCAGCGACACGACGGTCAAATCAGTTCGCAACACCACCAGTCAGGGCTCGGGGACCGTGCCGAGCACCGACACTCTGGTGTCCGGGATGAGCGTGTCGATTCCGTCCTCGAGTCAGGTTCGCACGGCGCTGGTGGACTACACGGTTCTGTTCTCCGGTTCGCACACCAACCGGTTCTCCATCTACCTCGACGGCACCCGAGTCCATCCCACCGGCTCCACCACAGGAATAACGGGTCAGACCTCGGGGTCAAACACCCTGTACAACGCCTCCGCGGCGGGGATCCCAATCTCGCTCACATCCGGAAGCTCGCACACTCTCCAGATCAGGTGGCAGGCATCCGACGCGACCACGGCGGTCACATGGGTCGATCGTGCGTTGAAGGTGAGTTACAAGCCGACCTCGGACCCGACCGTGAGGACCATGCGGAACAGTGTCAGTGCAACCTCAGGCACGATGCCAACGACCGACACGCTGGTCCCAGGCATGACGCTGAGCATCCCGTCTGCGGCCCAAGACCGAGTGGCAATGTTGGACTACACCGTCTTGTTCAGCGGCACCCACACGAACAGGTTCTCGATATACCTCGACGGCGTGCGAGCTCACCCCACCGGCTCCACGTTGGGTCTCACCGGTCAGACAGCGGGATCGAGCAACATCTACGACGCCAAGGCTGCAGGCATCCGCATCCCGCTTGCCGGAGGATCCGATCACACCATTGAGGTCAGGTGGCAGTCCGCGAATAATACGGACGCGGTCACGATGGTTGATCGAGCAATGTCGGCGACGATCCAGTGATGCAGGGTTGCAGCGGCGTCGGTGACCAGTCAGTCTCGAGGCACACCGACCGCGGCAGCCGCGCAGCGAGGTCCTCTGGTCTCCATCACCTCCAGAAACTCTCATCAGCCGCTTCGGAACGAACTGCCGGTCACTCCTCACCGACGGTCGATAAACGGTCTTGACCGGAGACGACTGAGACTCGGCGGCACGCCTCGGCGAACCGTCCTGAATCGAGGTTGGCTCCACGTGATCTGGAAATGCTGGCAAGACCAAACCCCCCAGACGACCCCGGCAAACACCGCGCCCTACGACGCGTCCTGTATCCAGACTGCTTACACAGGGCCACTCGTGCCCGGGGGCTGGGAACCGTGGCGAGATAGGTCGTGGCGACCAACGGCACGCCTCCGTCGGCGGACTTCGGGCGCCATCAGCGTGGTGCACACTGGTCGGTAGAGCGGGCTGCATCTGCGCATGGAGAGCCTTCGACAGCACCAGGCGCTGCGGCGACCGCCCCTTTGACCCGCCAGTCCGCGGCGGGAGCTGTTGCACTACGTGGTGGTCAGGAGTCGGTGCAGAACTCGGCGAGGTCGGTGTTGCCGTCGGTAGGTCGGTTTCGGTCATCTGGTAGGTTTCGTCGCCGTTGACGCCGATGTCTTCGATTGCGAGTCCGGCGGATTGGCCGGAGCGGATCATTCGTCGCACCGAGATGGAGAAGCTGATGCCGGGCGGGATGGGCGGTAGCGGGCGGTCGGCGGCGTGGTAGACGTATTCGATGTCGTCGCTTGTCCACACGTTGGCGCCGCCGGCGCCGGTGGCATCGCCGACCGAGATGATCTGGCCGATGCCATGGTCGACGATGCCGGCCGCGAAGAGGTCGCCGCACGAGAACGTGTTGGCGTTCGACGACGGCGACGACTGGACCCCTGTACACGCTTGGTTCGTCGCGAGGCGTCGGGATCGCTGATGGGCAGATGCTGGGAGAACTCTTCGCCCAGTTCGTAGCGGCCGGGTCGAGCTGGCCCAGTCCGCGAGGTCGGCGCCGTTGCCGTCGGCTTCGGCCAGCTGCACCATCGCGGGCGTGGCTCGCATGCGAAGCGGGTCGGCTCGATGCGGTTCTTGGTGAAGAGTTGGAGAAGATGTTCAGCGGTGTCGATGACGCCGCCGGGGTTGGATCGCAGGTCGATGATGAGTCCTTTGCGCGGGATCTGTCGCAGGAGATCGGCGACCGCTTCGACGAAACGGCGGTGTGTTCCACGTCGAAGGTCCACAGTCGGAGATAGCCGAACGTGCCGTGGCTGGTCTTGATCCGGCGGGCGGAGATGGCGTCGGAGAACGTCGTGGCGATCCAGTCGTCGGCTTTGGCGACTGGTTGGTTGATGCGTTGGTCGCGTTCCCAGAGCGCGGTAGCGAAGAGCAGCTTGCGGGCGCGGCGGGCCGCTTCGCTGGTGGCGTCGATCGCACGTCGGGTCCGCAGCTCGATCGAGGTCGTCGGCGGTGATCGCTTTGGCCGGTTCGATCGCCCGCCATTCGAATCGGATCGTGCGGTCGAGCTCGTCGGCGTGGATCCTCGGCGGTTCGGTAGCCGATGTCGACCCAGAGTTCGTCCGGGGGCGGGAGGTACTCGAGGGTCGCTGGGTGAGGGTCTCGAGGGCGCGGGCGCGGCGTGCGTCGGGTCGTCCGCCGGTGAGGGTCTCGGCGTAGAGGTCGACGGCTCGGGCGAAGGGGATGCTGTTCCAGGTTGTCACCCGTGCACCGACGGCGAAGCGGGTGTCGCGCATGTCGTCGGTGATCTTGGTGACGATGTAGGTCGGTGTCGCGGTACGGCCCGAAGAGCTCGACGAGGAAGGGCAGCGCCGCCACGTAGGAGGTGAGCCGTTGTCGGCGGCGTCACGTAGAGCTGGGTGTGTTGGTCGCGGAGTCGGTTGATGAGCAGCGTAGTTCGCGGAGGAAGCCTGCCGGAGTCGAGATAGGGGATCTGCCGGCGCAAGGCCGACAGCGCACGGATCGGGTCGAAGCCGTAGAGGGCGCGCTTCTGCGTGTAGTGGACGTAGACGTCGCTGAACATGGCTGTCCAGACGTCGACAGGTCGTGTCGCTGCGTGACCGAGAGTCGACCGGCTTCCACGTGGCGTGGTAGTGGCGTCGACGACGTCGGCGAGTGGTACGCCCGCGGGCGCGTGACCGCGGGCGGCGGACAGGGTTGCCATAGTCCGAACCGCCCCGCAGCGGCGCGAGCACGCCCCTTGGATCGGGGAGTCGTCGAGCTGGTCGAAGTACGCGCGGTCGTGTTCCAACGTCGGGACCGGAGGAATCGTGACGGTGGCTGGGTTCTTGGGGGGCCCGGCGCGGCCGCTGCGTCGGGTGTCCGGCATGTCCAAGAAGAACTCCAACTCCGCATCAGGCGCGAACCGCGGTCCCGACGCGGCGCGGGCCTGTGCGCGTTGGCGATCGCGGTCTGGGGATCGGCTGCACGGCGTCGAGTGTGGTCATCGATCTCCGCCCATGACCACGCGGCTTCGCGGTGTTGGCGGGGTCGGGCAGCGCGACGGCCGGCTACGGCCGCCGACGGTCATCGCGAACGTCGGCGCGCCGGCTGCCTCGCCATCAGCTTGGTGTCGCCGTAACGGGGGACGCCGTTGATGATCACGAGCGCGACGTCGCGCTCGGTCGCCGCGACGATCCGCTTCCATGCGCTGCCGGTGCCGCGGCCGCGCATGACCGTGACGTCGGCGAACGCCCCTTTGACCAGTCGTCCGATCGGCCGATGCCAGCAGCGCTCGAGCAGCGCCCCGGGTTGCGTCGTCACCATCTCGACGATGTCGCCGTCGCTGATCGAGTAGCCGAAATGGTCGGCGGCGATGCGGGCGACCTTCATCTCGCCGAGCAGGTTCTTGGTTCCCGACGGTCCCCAGTCCGATCCCAAGCACACGCGCACGCCGCGGGCCCGCACATCGTCAACCAGAGTGGTTTGCGCATACAGCACCAGGTTCGACAGCGGCGACCACACCACACCTCCGGCATCGGCCGCAGCCCATTTCGCCCAGTCGCCTTCGTCGACCGCGCAACAGTGGATGCCGATGAACGTGGGGAGCAGCCCATCGGCTTCTTGCAGATCGGTGTAGTCGCGCAGCACCCGCGATCCTCGCTGGCCTTCGGAGCAGTGATAGATGAATCCCGACCCGTCGCCCATGCGGCGCACCGAAGTGGCGAGCGCTTCGCCGGTCTTGGTGACCACTGACGTGTAGATGAGATCGTCTCTGCCGGTGCCCGCGTCCTCGGCGTCGACATTGCGCATCACCGTCTGATAGCCACGGTTGGCCGTTGGCCAGCCCTGCGCCGCGGTCGCGCCGCCGGCCATGGCGCGGACCTGCACGTAGCCGAGCAACGCCTCCGGACAGGCCTTGGCGTAGACCCACGCCGGTTCGGTGATCGACGCGGTGTAGGTGTCCGCGTCTGGCCAGTGCTTGTTGTGCAGCCACGGCTCGGTGCGGCCCGGTTCGGACCACAAGCGGCAACGCGTTGTATGCCAGATGGTTGTGCATATCGATGAAACCGGGAAGCACAAACGCTTCGCCAACATCGACCATGGGCGCCTGGCTGAAACCCGCCACGACCTTCGTGCTGGGGCTCGTCACCGCCTCGATGCGGTCGTCACGGATCCAGACCCGGCCCGGTGCGGGGTCGCTGGCGTCTCCGTCCTTCATCGGGGCGACGAGTCCTCCTCGATCACCAGCTCGCTCACGGGTTTGCCTTGAGCGCGGCCACCGCGGCCGCCTCCGGGGCGGTAGGGCGGTCGCCGTGCTGTTCGCCGCCCACGTGGGCATCCGCAGCTTGTAGTAGTTCGTGGTGCTCGCCCCGCCGATCAGGCCGCGCTGGGCACGGTCGCCGGTCGTCGCCTGCCAGCGAAGCGTCCCGAACGGAAGGTCGCCACGAGGGATGGGCCCGACGGCCACCGAGGTAAGGGCCCTTGGGTGTGTCGCGGGGGAACGTGAGCGCGGAGAGCGCGTCCAGCCCCGGCTTCCATACCGCGGCCGGGTCCGTGCTTTTGAACGGTGCGAGGTGGACCACCGGCGACCCGTAGGGGCCTCGGCGGCGGCGACCCGCTCGGCGTGCGGGCCGAGCGTGAGGATCACACCGGTCTGTGCCAGCCGCATGACCTCCCGCAGGATCGACCGCGTTGCCGGGTCGTCGACCGCTCGGGTCACCGCGGCCACCGGATCGCCGAGTGAGTCGACCGGCAGTGTCCGCACGATCGCGTACTGCTTCGTCACCCCTGCGGAGCGCAGGAACGCCTGCAGGTGCTGTCCGACGTCTCCGGTCAGCGCCGGCCGGTGAACAGGTCGTCGTGTGACTCCTGGTCGGCGAGGACCAGGACGAGGGGTGGTCAAAGCGGCCCCGGTAGACCAGGCCCGACGCCGAGCGATGCTGGTTCGCGCTGACGCCCAGGCGCCGTGAAGTCCGGCCAGGGTCGCCCGGGCTTCCGCCCTGGAGCAGCCGTGCCATGCGCCGTCGGTCGGACCGGCATCGAAGTCGAGGACGTCGTACGCGGCCGGCTCGTACGGCAGGTCGCCGGGTGCCGGCGCGTACGTGCTGTCCGGGGTCGTCGACGAGGGCGGGTTCGAGTACGTGGCGCCGGTGTCGCTGTACTTACCGCCTTCGCGAACAGCTGGATCGAGCGCTGGTCGTCGCGCGGTTGCTCGACGTGCTGCCGCGGCCGAGTCGCGGGCTCGATGCCGTACGGGAAGTCGCGGAACGGGATCGGGGCGCCGATTCGTACGCGTACGCGTTCGAGGCTGGCGCGTCGCCCCCGGATCGACGGGGAGCCACCCGGCGTCAGCCTGCTCCCACGCTCGAGCTGACCGATCGCCCGCTTGAAGTCCGCCTTGATCTCGGTCGCCGCGCCGCCCGGGCGCCGCCCGGGTGCAGACCCCGATCGTCTTGACCTGTGCCGCGAGCCGGTCCGAGTCGGCTCGTGAGCTTCTCCGGCTCCGCACTCCCCGCCGTGCGCCTCGATCCAGGTAGCTACCGACTGCTTAGCCGCCAGCCGACAGCGATGACCAGCCGGAGATCGTTCCGTCAGCACGTTGTCGAAAACCGCCGCGATGACGTGCGATCGGCGACCGGGGATCCTGAGCGAGCCGCGGAGCAGTCCGTTGTACTGGCCGAAGATCGGGTAGACGAACGTGTTCAGGAACAGGTACGAGCGCGTCACCCCGAGGTGGTTAGGACGTGCTGCATTCGGCGCCGGTGCCGCCGGTGAACGAGCGGTGCGAAGAGACTCGTCCTGGGCGCCCTCCTGGCCGATGATCAGCACCCGCACCGAGTCATCTTCAGCCGGCCTCGATAGAACATCGGCCCGAAGTGCCAGCGGTACTCCTCCTGGCCGCTCAACGCGACTCCGATCGCCCGGTAGTTCGGCGTATTCGCGAACAGCCGCGCCCAGCTGCGGTTCTTCGGCGGGCCGCCGTCGAACTCCCACGGGTCTCCGCGTCCGTCAGTGAACTCGTCAGCCATGGCTGACCCCCTCGCAAGTGGGTGTTCAAGCCACGATAAGGGTGCGAGACGCCCTGTCCTGAGCTGGTCTTCACCGCGCCAACTCGACGATTCCCGGAAGGAAGCGATTGGCGATGACCAGTTCGGGCCAAACAAAGTGCCCGGGGACGTGTCTGACGTGAGCAATGTCCCGGCTAGGCCCTTACCGCGTGCCTGGACAGGCTCTGGCTAGTCCCGACCACGCGGCAACTGTGTTGCGCGGGGCTTACTTGTCGACTTCCACCACGGTGGCACCGGCTGCTGCGCGTTGCACCGCTTCGCAGCCTTCCTTGGCTCCGGACTTGGTTGTGTATGCCTCGCCGTTTGCCACGATTTCACCGTTGGCGGACTTCAGGCGGAACCTCCACTGGCTCCCAGACGGGTAGACCTCGAACTTGCCAGCCATGACCACTCCCTTGTGGTTGCTCGGCCAGTTCCGCCCTGTCCGGGTGGACAGACCGACCCGGATGAAACCTAGCCCTCCCAGCTGGACACCCTCAACTGCGGTCACCGAGATAGGGACCGAGTCGGGTAGGCGGGTCGGAGCATCCCGGTCCCGAGAAACGTCACTCGCCACACAAGCGGTGGAGACGTCCTCAGAGGTCCCTGGTTCGCGGTACTGGCGTCGGCTGGCCCGCGGTTTTCTGGGTCACGAAGAACTTGGCTAGCGATCCGGCAGGAGGCGATCGGCCCGACTGAGACTGAAACTGAGACTAGAAAAGCGTGCGCCGTGACGGCTTGGCATCAGCCGTCGACATATCCGCAGGTCAGCGTGGCGGAGGATAGGGGATTCGAACCCCTGAGGGCTATTAACCCAACCCGCTTTCCAAGCGAGCGCCATAGGCCACTAGGCGAATCCTCCGTCGGAGAGGCTACCGGTGCCGCTCCTCGCACAGGAAACTGCCTCTTCGCACAGGTTGCTTCCTGTGTGAGGAGGCAGTTTGGGCTCTTAACCTGGGAAACCGTCCCTCCGGAGCGGCCCCCGTATGTGCCCGTTAAACTCCTGCCAACCCCCCGTGCGGCGGTAACTCACTGAACTCCCCCAGGGCCGGAAGGCAGCAAGGGCAGGTGGGCTCTTCCGGGTGCGCGGGGGGCCTTTACGTCTCAGCTGTCGCCGTGAGCAGGTGCTCCCGGCTGGTGGCGCCGGTCTTGGCGAGCAGGTGCTCGATCACCTTCTGGACCGTGCGCGGGGACATGTAGAGATTGGCGGCGATCTCGGCGTCGGTGAGCCCGCGACGGAGCAGACCCAGCACCTGGCGTTCCTTGATCGTGAGCTGCTGCACCTCGGTCATGTCGGGCAGCCTAGGGATGGATCGGCCCGCGGTCAGGGAGTTGTCACGACTGCTAGTTAGGGTGAGCGGGTGGAGCCGTCCCCCGGAAGCAGCTTGGCCCTTTACCGCCGCTACCGTCCGGAGACGTTCAACGAGGTCATCGGGCAGGACCACGTGACCGCGCCGCTGCGTGCGGCGCTCGCGAACAACCGGGTCAACCACGCCTATCTCTTCTCCGGCCCGCGCGGTTGCGGCAAGACCACCAGCGCGCGCATCCTCGCCCGCACCCTGAACTGCGAGAAGGCGCCGATCGCCGATCCGTGCGGGGAGTGCCAGTCGTGCCGCGACCTCGCCCGCGGGGGCCCGGGCTCGCTCGACGTGATCGAGATCGACGCGGCCAGCCACGGCGGCGTCGACGACGCGCGCGACCTGCGGGAGCGCGCGTTCTTCTCCCCGGTGAGCAGCCGCTACAAGGTCTACATCATCGACGAGGCCCACATGGTGAGCACGCAGGGCTTCAACGCCCTGCTCAAGCTGGTCGAGGAGCCCCCGGAGCACCTCCGGTTCATCTTCGCCACCACCGAGCCGGAGAAGGTCATCGCGACCATCCGCTCGCGCACCCACCACTACCCGTTCCGGCTGATCCCGCCACGGGTGCTCTCGGACTACCTCGCCGCGATCTGCGTCCAGGAGGGCGTGCAGATCGATGCCGCGGCCCTCCCTCTCGTCGTCCGGGCCGGCGCCGGATCCGCGCGCGACTCCCTCTCGGTGCTCGACCAGCTCCTCGGCGGCGCCGGCCCCGAGGGCGTGACGTACGACGTCGCGACCAACCTGCTCGGCTACACCCCCGACAACCTGCTCGACGAGGTGGTCGACGCGTTCGCGGCGCACGACGGTTCCGGGGTGTTCGGCGTCGTCGACAAGGTGATCGAGAGCGGGCAGGACCCGCGCCGCTTCACCGAGGACGTGCTGCGACGGCTCCGCGACCTCGTCATCGTGGCAGCGGTGCCCGATGCTCCTGCCTCGGGACTGATCGACGCCCCGCAGGACCAGGCCGAGCGGCTCGTCGCCCAGGCCGCCCGCTTCGGCAAGGCCGAGCTGGTCCGCGCGGCCGACATCGTGGCGGCCGGGTTGACCGAGATGCGTGGTGCCACGACTCCGCGTCTGCTGCTGGAGCTGGTCTGTGCGCGGGTGCTCCTTCCGGGCGCCTCGCACGACTCACTCGGGTTCGGTGCGCGCCTGGACCGGCTGGAGCGGCGCCTGTCGGTGGGTGGCGGGCTCGACGCCGACGCGGGCCCGGCTTCAGTCGCAACCGCCCCGGGCGCGCCTGCGGCGGAGCGGGCGGGCCAGTCCCATCCACGCTCCCTCAGCCCCGCCCGCGCCGCCCCCGAACCCGCAGTGCCAGCGGCGCCCTCGAGCCGAGTCGGCGCCGCCCGCCGCAGCTGCCCCCGCCCCGCAAGCTCCACCGGCTGACCTCTGCCGCCGCGCACCTGCTCCCGCCGAGCCGGCCGGGGTGCTCGGCCTGGCCGACGTACGCCGGATCTGGCCCGACCTGCTGGAGCAGGTCAAGAAGATGCGGCGGTTCACCTGGATCCTGCTGAGCCAGAACGCGCAGGTGATCGGGGTCGACGCGCAAGTCGCTGACGGTCGGCTTCAAGAACGCCGGCGCCCGCGACTCGTTCGTCGGTGGTGGCAGCGAGGAGATCCTGCGACAGGCCGCGATCGACATGATCGGGACCGACTGGACGGTCGAGACCGTGGTCGACCCGAGCGCGCAGCCGGGCCAGGAGACCGCGCCCAGGGTGACGCGGCCCGCCACCGCGGAGGGACCGCCGTCGGCGCCCCACGCCGAGCCTGCTGCGGCACCGCCCGCCACCGCGGCCGTCCGCCGCACCGCAATCCGTCGACGGTGACGCCCACCGCGACGACCCGCCCGCCGACGACGGGCTCGCCGGCGCCGAGCTGCTCGCCCGAGAGCTCGGCGCAACCGTGATCGAGGAGACCAGCAATGACTGAGGACCAGAACCCCGCCGGCTTCGACCTGGGCGCCATGCTCGAGCAGGCCCAGCAGATGCAGGCCCAGCTGATGGAGGCGCAGGCCCAGCTGGCCGAGACCACCATCGAGGGCAGCGCTGGTGGTGTCTCGGTCACCCTGACCGGCACCGGCGAGCTGACCGCCGTGACCGTCTCGCCGGGCACCTTCGACGGCGCCGACCCCGAGTCGCTCTCCGACCTCGGCGACCTCGTCGTGGCCGCCTACCGCGACGCCAAGGGCCGCGCCGACGAGCTCGCGCAGACGGCTCTCGGACCCCTCGCCGGCGGCATGGGGTTGTGACGGCCCGTGTATGAGGGGGTCCTCCAGGACCTGATCGACGAGCTCGCGCGGCTCCCGGGTGTGGGGCCCAAGGGCGCCCAGCGGATCGCCTTCCACCTGCTGGCCGCCGAGCCCGTCGACGTACGGCGCCTGGCCGACGCGCTGGTGGAGATGAAGGCGAAGGCGATGTTCTGCCAGGTCTGCGGCAACGTCTCCCAGGCCGAGACGTGCCGCATCTGCAGCGACGAGCGCCGCGACCCGGCGCTGATCTGCGTCGTCGAGGAGCCCAAGGACGTCGTGGCGATCGAGCGCACCCGGGAGTTCCGGGGCCGCTACCACGTCCTGGGCGGTGCGATCTCGCCGCTCGACGGGGTCGGGCCCGACCAGCTGCGCATCCGCGAGCTGATGTCGCGGCTGGCGGACGGGACCGTCACCGAGGTGATCCTGGCGACCGATCCCAACATCGAGGGCGACGCGACCGCGGCATATCTCAGCAGATTCTTGAGGGACATGGACTTGCGCGTGACGCGGCTGGCGAGTGGACTGCCTGTGGGGGGTGATCTCGAGTACGCCGACGAGGTCACCCTGGGCAGGGCTTTCGCTGGGAGGCGCAACGCAGGTGAGTGACCACGAGTTCGACGAGTTCGGCCAACAGATCGCCGACGCCTGCGAGGTGTTCCTCGTCGGAGTGCAGGAGATCTCCAAGGGCGAGGACCCAGGCGTCGCCGTACCCCTGCTGCTGCTCGAGGTCAGCCAGCTGCTGCTCGCCGGCGCCCGGCTCGGCGCGCAGATCGACTTCGAGCCGACCCACGAGTACCAGCCGGACGTCGGGCCCGACCCCGACCTCGACGCGATGCGCCTACGGCTCGCCGAGGTCCTCGGAGACCTGGACACCTACAGCCAGAACCTCGAGCCGTACGACCCCGAGACGATCCCCTCGCAGCTCTCCGACGACCTCACCAGCATCGCCGCGGACGTCGCCAACGGACTGCGCCACTTCCGCAACGGCGACCTCGAGGAGGCGCTGTGGTGGTGGCAGTACTCCTACCTCGCCTCGTGGGGCACCAACGCGTGCGGCGTCCTCAGCGCGCTGCACTCCGTCGTCGCGCACAGCAGGCTGGACGCGGAGGTCGACTTCGAGGACGAGGCCGAGCTGATCGCCGTCGCCGAGGCACTCGACACCGACCAGCCGGTGCCCTGAGCCCCAGCCTCGCTCTCGACCGTAGAATGGCCCGTCGTGGGCATTGTCGTGCAGAAGTACGGCGGCTCGTCGCTCTCCGACGCCGCCGCCGTGAAGCGGGTTGCGCGGCGGATCGTGGAGCAGAAGAAGGCGGGCAACGACGTCGTCGTCGCCGTCTCGGCGATGGGGGACACCACCGACGAGCTGCTCGACCTGGCCGGCGGCGTCAGCCCGGTGCCGCCCGCGCGCGAGCTCGACATGCTGCTCACCGCGGGTGAGCGGATCTCGATGGCCCTGGTCGCGATGGCCATCTCCGACCTCGGCTTCACCGCCCGCTCCTTCACCGGTTCCCAGGCGGGTGTGATCACCGACTCGGTGCACGGCAAGGCCAAGATCATCGACGTCACGCCCGGGCGGATCCAGACCGCCATCGCCGAGGGCCACATCGTGATCGTGGCCGGGTTCCAGGGCGTCAGCCAGGACACCAAGGAGATCACCACGCTCGGCCGCGGAGGCACCGACACGACCGCGGTCGCGCTCGCTGCGGCGCTGCAGGCCGACGTGTGCGAGATCTACACCGACGTCGACGGCGTGTTCACCGCCGACCCACGGATCGTGGCTTCGGCCCGCAAGCTCGACCTGGTGACCTACGAGGAGATGCTCGAGCTCGCCGCGTCGGGGGCGAAGATCCTGCACCTGCGCTGCGTCGAGTACGCCCGCCGCTACGACATCCCCATCCACGTGCGCTCGTCGTTCAGCCAGCTCGAGGGCACCGTCGTGGTGGGCAGCATCAACGACGCAGGCCCACCAGGAGGCAGTCATGGAAGCAGCCATCATCGCGGGGGTCGCCCACGACCGCAGCGAGGCGAAGATCACCGTGGTCGGCGTGCCCGACAAGATCGGCGAGGCCGCGCGCATCTTCGACGCGCTGGCCCGCGCGCAGATCAACCTCGACATGATCGTGCAGAACGTCTCGGCCGCCGCGACCAACCTGACCGACATCTCCTTCACCCTGCCGCGTGCCGACGGCAAGACCGCGATGGAGGCACTGCAGGCGCTCAAGGGCGCGATCGGGTTCGAGTCGCTGCTCTACGACGACGAGATCGGCAAGGTCTCCCTCGTGGGGGCCGGGATGCGCTCGCACCCCGGCATCACCGCCAAGTTCTTCACCGCGATCGCCGAGGCCGGGGTGAACATCGGGATGATCTCCACCTCCGAGATCCGGATCTCGGTCGTGGTCGACGAGGCCGACGTGGACGCCGCGGTGGTCGCGACGCACACCGCCTTCGATCTCGACGCCGCCGAGGTCGAGGCCGTCGTCTACGGCGGGAGCGGTCGATAGTGGCCGTCAACATCGGCGTCGTCGGCGCCACCGGGCAGGTCGGCGTGGCCATGCGCCAGATCCTGCTCGAGCGTGGGCTTCCCGGCCGACGAGGTCCGCTTCTTCGCCTCCGCCCGCTCGGCGGGCACGGTGCTGCCCTTCGGTGACCGCGAGGTCGTCGTCGAGGACGCCGCCGAGGCGGACCCGACCGGGCTGGACATCGCGGTGTTCTCCGCGGGCGCGACCACCTCGCGCGCGCAGGCTCCGCGGTTCGCCGAGGCCGGCGTGGTCGTGGTCGACAACTCCTCTGCCTGGCGGATGGACCCCGACGTGCCGCTGATCGTCTCCGAGGTCAACCCCGAGGAGATCGCCAACGCCCGCAAGGGGATCATCGCCAACCCCAACTGCACGACGATGGCCGCGATGCCGGTGCTCAAGCCCCTGCACGACGCCGCGGGGCTGACCCGGATGATCGCCGCGACCTACCAGGCGGTCTCCGGCTCCGGCGTCGCCGGCGTCGACGAGCTGGCCGGACAGGTCGAGGCAGCCGGTGAGAAGGCCCGCGAGCTCTCCTACGACGGCCGCGCGATCTCGTTCCCGGCCCCGGTGAAGTACGAGCGCACCATCGCCTACAACGTGGTGCCGCTCGCCGGCTCGATCGTCGACGACGGGCTGCACGAGACCGACGAGGAGAAGAAGCTGCGCAACGAGTCGCGCAAGATCCTCGGCATCCCCGACCTCCTCGTCTCCGGCATCTGCGTGCGGGTGCCGGTCTTCACCGGCCACTCGCTGGCGATCAACGCCGAGTTCGCCTCGCCGATGCCGGTGGAGCGTGCCCGCGAGATCCTGGCCGCTGCACCCGGGGTGCAGCTCAGCGACATCCCCAACCCGCTGGAGGCCGCGGGCACCGACCCGTCGTACGTCGGCAGGCTGCGGCAGGACCCGGGCGTGCCTGACGAGCGTGGGCTGGCGCTGTTCGTCAGCAACGACAACCTGCGCAAGGGCGCGGCGCTGAACACCGTGCAGATCGCGGAGCTGCAGATCGCGGAGCTGTTGGCCGCACGCTGACGGGTCAGTCCTGCTGGCCCATCCGACCGCCGAGCTGCGCGCGCGAGCGGATCCCGAGCTTGCGGTAGACCTTGGCCAGGTTCGCCTCGACGGTCTTGGGACTGATGAACAGCGCCGCCGCCACCTCGCGATTCGTCATCCCCCCGGCCGCGAGCTCGGCCACCCGCTGCTCGGAGGAGGTGAGCAGCGACCCGGACCCGCGTCCGGAAGCAACTCGTCTGAGCTCCTCACGACAGCGGTCGGCCCACAGCCGCGCTCCCAGGCCCTCGAACTGCTCGAGCGCCGTGGCGAAGGCCGAAGCGGCAGCATCCTTGTGGCGCAGCCGCCGACGTACCTGCCCCAGGATCAACAGGGTGCGAGCGCGCTCCAGTGGCATCGGCACGCGGTCGTGCTGCGTGAGGGCTGCGTCGAGCGATGCGAGGGCCTCCGGCAGGTCGCCCTTCGCCGCCCACAGCAGACCGCGACACCTGGCCGCCGTGGCTAGCATCCAGGCGCGATCGAGCCGGACGCCGTTCGCCTCGAGCATCGTCAGCAGGGTTTCGGCCTCGGTGGTCCGCCCGAGTCCGATCAGCGCCTCGATCGCGTCAGGGAGGAACGATGACGTCATCACTTCGGTGGTCTCCGGAAGAGCGGTCGCCTGGGCGAGCAGGGGGCCGACCGCGGCCAGGCACGCCTCCGGGTCACCTCGTGAGAGCTCCAGGAACCCCATCACCGCTACGGGCAGGCGGGCCACCATCGGCACCCCGCATCGCAGGAACAGGTGGTGCCCTTCGCGAGCGAGCCGGTGGGTGCCCTCGACGTCCCCGGCGATCGACGTTGCCAGGCTTCCGACGGTGCTGGCGATCGCGTTCGACAGGTCGGCCCCGAGCAGCTCGGCTCGTCGGTCCAGGCTGTCCGCCAGCTCCGTGAGCTCGGCGACCTGACCGCGCCAGAAGGCCACCAACCCGGCCTGGAAGTCCAGAAACATCTCTGCGTGCTCCTGGCCACCCTCGCGACAACTGCGCCGGAGTCCGGCGAGGCGACGGAAGCCTCGTCGAGGCGCCCCGTCCAGCCGAGGAGCAAGGCGGCCTGGACGCTCGGGCTGAAGGCCACCGAGAAGCGCCCCTGCGATCCTCCAGCTGGAGTGCCCGGGCCATCTTCTGCTCGTCGAAGCCCTCGCCGCTCATGAAGTCGACCATCGTGGACATGCCCAACGCGTGCGCCAGGACGTCGTCGAGCTCGGCCTCTCACCTGACCTCACGGCTTCCGCAGCAGCTTCGCGCGCCTCCTCGAAACGGCCCTCGTTGAGGCGGGCATATGACAGGTGGACGAGAGCCACGACTCGTGGCGCGGGATCGGGACCCATCTCGGTGAGCGAGGACTCCAGCAGTGCGGCCGCTTCGGTGAAGCTCCCCGCGTCGAGGTGGACCTCTGCCAACGCGCTGGTGATCCGGGCGCGGAGTGCGCCGGACGCGACACGGCGTCGCGTCTGGTCGAGCTCGTCACGGGCCCGCTCCGCGTCGCCCGCGTCCACCAGGTGGCGGGCGAGGAGCACCGTCCTCTCGGGATCCCCTCCGCCGACGCTGATCGCGAGATCGAGGAGCTCTGCGGCCGCGGCCGGAGCGCCCCTGACACGCGCCGATGCAGCCGCCTCGTCCAAGGCTCGCAGCGTGGCCTGATCGGGCAGGGTGGCTGCCATGGCCAGGTGCCGCGCTCGCTGCTCCGGATCGTCCACGCAGTCAGCCAGCCGACCGTGCATGGCCCGGCGTAGGTCTGGCGACGCCCCGGCGTAGACACCTGCAGCTAGGAGCGGGTGGGTGAACCGCAGCCGACCCCGGTCGAGCTGGAGCAGCCGACGTTCCTCGGCCTCCTCGACCACCTGTGCGGTGGTCTGGGCCGAGAGGTCGAGTGCTTCACCGACCAGCTCGACGGTGGGTTCGGCGAGGGAGGCCACGACCAGCAGGGCCTGGCGTACCTCTGGGCCAGTTCCTGCCAAACGCGAGCGCACGACGTCGGCGAGGGTCTCCGGAAGCTCCGGCGCGGTGCGCCCGTCCGGGTCGTCCCCCATTGAGCGGGCCAGCTCGAGGGCGAAGAAGGGATTGCCTCGGGCCACCCGGTGGATCTGCTCCAGGGCGACCCGCGAGACGGCTCGTCCGAGTCGCGTCGCGACCAGTGACTCGATGTCCTCCCGAGGCAGCGGGGGGACGGCAACGCGACTGAGGGCCTCGGGTCGTCGCGGTTGCAGCCATGAGCCGGCCTCGTCGCCGAACCCGCTGCGCACCGTGACGACCATCGACACCGTGTCTGGGGCGCGACGGGCCACCGAAGCCAAGGCTTGGCGGCTCGAAGAGTCCACCCACTGCAGGTCGTCGACGACGAGCAGGAGGGGCGACCTCTCGCTCAGGCGCTGGACGACGGACAGGAGTGCCGCGGCTGTGGCGGCGGGGTCCGTCGGCGCGTCCTCCATCGGTGCCCGGGAGAGGACCCGCTCCAGTGCGACGCGCTGGGGAGTGGGCAGCGTCTCGAGCACTGCCACCTCCACCGTGGAGACGAGGTCAGCGAGAGCGGCGTAGGCCAGCCGCGACTCCGCCTCCGAGGGACGGCTGAGCAGCACCCGGATGTCACGCCGTTCGGCCTCGTCCAGGGCGGCGAGGAGGTGTGTCGTCTTGCCGATTCCCGGCTCGCCTTCGAGCACGAGCACCGCCGAGCGATGAGAGGCCTGATCGAGGAGCGAGTGGATCGCAGCCCACACCCGGGAGGTGTTGCCTCCCAGCAGTAGTCGCTCGTCCCCCGAGCCGACTGCGTCGATATCGGCGCTCAGCACGGGCACAGGCTCCCAGGAATCCGTCTGGTGTCGGGTGTGGTCTAGGGCAGTTCAGTGCCATCGAGGCCGCCGGGACATCGCGCCGGTCACATTGTGAGATCTGACGAGGCGATTCGTGCGGAGACGTCGTCGACGTCCTGATTCGTCCACGCCTGCCGCCGGTGGCATAGGGAAACACCCGATTCCTCGGCACGTGCCTGCCTTCCTAGCGTGCGGCTCAAGGCACGACCGACGACAGGACGCGGGGCAGGCGGATGGACAGGGACTTCGGTCGCGAGACCACTGGCCGGCGCAGCGTCGTGGTCGCGGCGTTCACCTGCGGGGTGCTGGCGATCGGGGGGACGGCGACCGTGCTGACGGCGGCGCCGTACGCCAGCGGGTCGACGGCCCTGGACATCTCCAGCAGTGGGGCTTCCTCCTCGGGGGCGTCCTCGAGCGGAGCCTCCTCGACAGGGTCGGACAACGGCGGGGACGACACCTGCCCGCCGGGTCCAGGTTCTTCCGGTTCGTCGGGGTCCTCCGGGTCCTCCTCCTCGGGTGCGTCTTCGAGTGGTGCGTCCTCCTCGGGTGCGTCTCTGGGTCCACGGGTGATCAGACCTCCTCGGGGTCGTCGGGGTCCTCCGGGTCCTCCGGGTCCTCCGGGTCGTCCGGGTCGTCGGGGTCGTCGTCCTCGGGCGCGTCTTCGAGAGGGCGTCGTCCTCGGGTGCGTCTCTGGGTCCACGGGTGATCAGACCTCTTCCGAGTCGTCGGGTCCTCCGGGTCCTCCGGGTCGTCGGGGTCGTCGGGGTCGTCGGGGTCGTCCTCCTCGGGTGCGTCTTCAGAGGGCAGACCTCGTCCGGAGCGTCGTCGAGGGGTCGGTTTCGGGGTCGTCGTCGGGGTCGTCGGGGTCGTCGGGGTCGTCGGGGTCGTCGGGGTCGTCGGGGTCGTCGTCCTCGGGTGCGTCGTTCGAGTGGCGCGCTCGTCGAGCGGTGCGTCGTCGAGCGGCGCCTCCTCGACGGGCGCTGGATCGGACAACCCTGTTTCCTGCCCGCCACCTTCCGACAGCTCGAGCGGGGCCTCGGGGTCGTCTGGTTCGAGCGGGTCGTCGGGGTCCTCTGGTGCCTCCTCGAGCGGGGCGTCGTCCTCGTCGAGCGGGGCGTCGTCGTCGGGGGCTTCGGGTTCGTCGGGTGAGAACTCCACGGGGGCGTCTGGGTCTTCGGGGTCGTCGGGGTCCTCTGGTGCACCTCGAGCGGGGCGTCCTCCTCGTCGAGCGCGGCGTCGTCGTCGGGGGCTTCGGGTTCGTCGGGTGAGAACTCCACAGGGGCGTCTGTGTCTTCGGTGTCGTCGTGGTCCTCTGGTGCCTCTTCGAGCGGTGCGTCTTCCTCGTCGAGCGGAGGCGTCGTCGTCGGGGGCTTCGGGTTCGTCGGGTGAGAACTCCACAGGGGCGTCTGGGTCTTCGGGGTCGTCGGGGTCCTCTGGTGACACCTCGAGCGGGCGTCCTCCTCGTCCAGTGGGGCGTCGTCGTCGGGGGCTTCGGGTTCGTCGGGTGAGAACACGACCGGGTCGTCGGGCTCCTCTGGCGCCTCGTCGAGTGGTGCGTCCTCGAGTGGTGCCTCTTCGAGTGGTGCGTCCTCGAGTGGCGCGTCCTCGAGTGGTGCATCGTCATCCGGCTCATCCGGCTCATCCGGCTCATCCGGCTCATCCGGGTCCTCGGGGTCATCCGGCTCGACCGGAGCGTCGTCCACGGGGTCCTCCGGCTCGACCGGCAACCCCAAGCCACCGCCGACCTGCAAGCCCGGCACGAAGAACAAGGTCCCGAAGGGGTGCAAGCCACCGACCAAGCCTGGAACGATCACCTCGTGCATCCTGAAGATCATCGTGATCATCAAGATCATCATCGTGATCCTGCAGAAGCATCACCGCTGACGTTCCAGGCCCGCATCGAGGCTCCCTGGTCGGCCAAGTCCTGATCAGTGTCTTCGTCGCGTTCACAGTGGCGGCGATCGTGGTCGTCAACATGCCGGGCTCGGTGCTCCGCGATGACCTGGAGCGGGTCACCGACCCCTACGTGCAGGCGACGGGGCTGGATCAGAATTGGGGGATCTTCTCCCACCCGCGCACCGTCTCGGCCTACGTCGATGCACGCGTCGACTTCGCCGACGGGAGCTCAGCGCCGCGTTCCGATGCCGGCCTCGCACGGGCTCGCCACGATCGAGAAGTATCGCTGGCAGAAGTACGAGGAGGTGATCCGCCCCGACGACGGTCGTGCGTACTGGGTGGACTACGCCCGATACGTGGCCGGCCGGGCGCGCGCGCCGGGCCGAGTCCCGGTTCGGGTCACGCTCGTGCGGCGCTTCGCCGCCACCCGACCGCCCGGTCCGGGCCCACAGCAGGACCCTTGGGGCGCCTCCACCTTCTTCGTCTACGACGTACCGCCGCAGCCATGACCAACCCGGCATCGCAGCTCGCGCAGGCCTGGCACTCGTTCTGGTTCCGGCCGCAGGAGACCTCCGCCCTGGCCCTGTTCCGGATCGGCTTCGGCCTGGTCGCGACCGCCTGGACGGCTACGCAGGGCCCTGACCTGCGCGCGTTCTACGGATCGGAGGGGTTGCTGCCCTCGGCGCCGGGTGGCCCCACCGGCTCGTGGGGCGTGCTCTCGGTCTGGCACGGATCGACCGCGGTGGTCGTCGTGTACGTGGTCACCCTGGTCGCCTCGATCGCACTGACCCTCGGCCTGTTCAGCCGGCTCGCCGCCCTCCTCGTGCTGGCGGGCATCATCTCCTTCACCCACCGCAACGGCCTGGTCACGAACTCCGGTGACGGTCTGGTCCGCAACCTTGCGTTCTTCTGCGTCCTCTCCCCGTGCGGGGAGTCGTTGTCGCTGGACCGGTTGCGCCGGGCGCCCGGACGGTTCTGGGAGTTTCCCGAACGCGCCCCCTGGGCGCTGCGCCTGATCCAGATCCAGGTCAGCATCGGTTACCTCACCGCCGTGTGGAGCAAGAGCGGGAGCGATCAGTGGCGCGAGGGGACCGCGGTCTCCTACGCCCTGCGGATGCAGGACATCCACCGCGTGCCCACGCCCGGCTTCGTCACGTCGTGGGTGCCACTCGTGGAGCTGCTCACCTTCGGCACTCTCGTGCTGGAGCTGTCCCTGGGCATCCTGGTGTGGAACCGGGCCCTGCGTCCCTGGGTGCTGCTCCTCGGGGTCAGCCTGCACCTGTCGATCGACGTCTCGATCATGGTGGGGTTCTTCAGCTACGCGATGCTGAGCGCGTACCTCTCGTTCGTACCGCCCGAGTCCGCGACCCGGCTCCTGCTGGGCGTGCGCGACCGCTTTCCACGCGGTGCGTCCCGCCGTTCGCGGAGGACGGCAGAAGCCGCTCACGTCACTGAGGACGAGATGTCCTCGTCCTTGGGCACCTCGACCAGCGCGGCGGTGACCCAGTTGGAGGCCGCGAACGCCAGCGCCGTCAGCACGGGGAGCACCAGGAACATCCAGCCGGACTCCAGCGAGCCGAGGAAGAACACCAGGGCCAGCACGGCGACGATGCCGACGCCGAGGAAGCTGGTCCCGGTTGCGTCGCTGACCTGGAACGCCTTGAGGATCAACGCGCCCACGAACACCTCGACGGCGAGGATCACCAGCAGGGCGACCAGGCCGAGCCCGCCGCAGCTGCCGACACCGCGGACACTCTCGCAACCTCGCTGCGCTCCGACCGAGAGCACCACGGCGATGAGACCGCAGACCGCGCCGGCGATGACGGCGGCGACGTAGGAGTTGATCCGGGGAAGCACCACCGGCTTGCGCTCGCGCTTGACCTTGGGGGGTCTCGGCGGCTCGGGAGCCACCTGCTGCTCCGGTGGCGGTGCGGCCATCTGCGGCAGGATCCCGGTCTCCTCGGGCTCCTCGAGGGCAGCCCGGGCGGCCAGGACCGGGTCGGGCTGAGGCGCCGGTTGCGGGGTCGGGTCGGGTCGGACCGGCTCCGGACCGGGGGTGGGGACGGGCGCAGGCACCGGCGCGGGCGGTTGCACGGGTTCGGGTGCAGGCACGGGCGCGGGCGGTTGCACGGGTTCGGGTGCAGGCACCGGCGCGGGCGGTTGCACGGGCTCAGGGGCAGGGGGTGGCGCGGGCGGCTGCACCGGGTCGGGCACGGGAGCGGGCATCGGTGCGGGCTCCACCGGTGGGACGGTGGCCGCCGGCGGCGGCACCGGTGGGAGCCGTCGGGTCACCTCGCTGGCGGACGCGTCCTGCCCGGTTTCCTCCCCAGCTTCCTGCCCGGTCTCCGGAGGGGCTTCCGGCTCAGGAGCGGCGCGCTGCTTCTTCTTCTTGCGTCCGAACAGGGAGGGCAGCTCGAGGTTTGGCTCCTGGCCGTCCTGCTCGGTTTCATCAGCCATGAGGCGAATAGTGCCACGGTTGTGGTGCGGTCGTGCCCTACTCGACCTCGATGCCGAGATGGGTCGCCAGCACCGGCATCAGGTCTGCCAGCTGCGCCTGGGCGACAGTCGCTCCACGTAGGCGGTCGGGTGCCGTGATCTGGGAGAGGGTCGCCCCGCGGAGGTCGACGTGGCGCAGCTGTGCCTCCGGGAGGAGCAGGTGGTCGACCGTGCAGTCCCGGAACGCCAGCCTCTCCACGGTGCTCGCCCCGAGGTCGAGGTCCTCGACGTGGCAGCCGACCAGCTCGACGTCGGTGACCTGTGAGCCGCGCAGGTTGACGTAGCCGAGGCGGCACTGGGTCAGGCGAACCTGCCGCAGCTCCGCGTCGTAGGCGTCGAGGGCACCGAAACGGCACCCGTCGAGCTCGACCTCGCGCAAGGTGCACCCGTCCAGGCGCAACGAGGTCGCCGAGCATCGCTGCAACCAGCTCTCGCGGACCCGGCTGCCGCTCAGGACGGCGTCGTCGAGGGTGACGCCCGTGAACAGGCACTCGACGAGCTCGCGGTCCCTGGCCTGGGTGCCCGAGAGGTCGAGGTCGGCGAACTCGACGCCGTCGTGCTCGCGCTCGCCGGCGAAGCTCTCGGCGCTGCCCGGGTCGAGCTGCCCGAGACTGATCGAGGGTCGCTGCGGTGGCTGTGGCACCGACCGATGGTGGCATTCAGGTGCGTGTGGTGCACTGGCCGGGTCACCCCGGCCCCCGGTGGCGCGGGCATCATCGCCCATCGCCACGCACCCACCGGGGAGCACCATGACCACGACCGCGCGCCCCGTGTCAGAGCGTGTCGGAGCAGGTGCGGGACAGAGCCTGTACTTCGACCTCGCAGCGACGGTTCGGACCAGTGGTCTGCTGGACCGGCGACGTGCCTGGTACTGGTGGCAGATCCTGACCATGGTCGCGGCGTTCGCGCTCCTCTGGGCCGGCGTCTGGGCGCTGGGCAACTCGTGGTGGCAGCTGTTGCCCGCGGCAGCGTTGGGGCTGGTGATCACCCAGTTCGGCTTCCTGGGCCACGACGGAGCACATCAGCAGATCTTCGGGTCGCCGAAGTGGAACGAGTGGACGTCCCGGCTGCTCTCTGCCGTCTTCGCCGGCCTGGCCTACGGCTGGTGGCGCGACAAGCACAACCGCCACCACGCCAACCCCAACAAGGAGGGCCGCGACCCGGACATCGCCAGCGGCACCTTCGCCTTCACCCCGGCCGTCGCGGAGTCCTTCACGACAGGTTTGGGTGCCTGGTTCGTCCGCCACCAGGGTTGGCTGTTCTTCCCCCTGCTCACCTTGGAGGGCCTCAACCTGCACGCCTCCGGCATCCGCAAGCTGCTGGAGCGCCGGACGCTGCCGCACCGCAGGCTGGAGCTGTTCCTGGTCGGCACCCGCCTCGCTGCGTACGTCGTCGCGCTGGCCGTGCTGCTGCCGCCCGGGAAGGCGGTGGCCTTCTTCGCCGTCCAGATGGCCGTCTTCGGGCTGTGCCTCGGCGGGTCGTTCGCGCCGAGCCACAAGGGCATGCCGATCGTCCCGCCCACCGCCAGGATCGACTTCCTGCGCCGCCAGGTGCTCACCTCGCGCAACGTGCGCGGAAGCATCCTGGTCGACTTCCTGATGGGCGGTCTCGACTACCAGATCGAGCACCACCTGTTCCCGAGCATGCCGCGGCCCAACCTCAAGCGACTCCGCCCGCTGGTTCGTGCGTACTGCGCCGAGCACGACGTCCCGTACGCCGAGGTCGGGCTCTTCGAGTCCTACGGCATCGTCGTGGACTACCTCAACCACGTGGGGCTGCGGGCGCGCGGGCCCTTCGAGTGCCCGATGGCCGCCCAGCTCCGGGGCTGAGCGGGGCGGGAGAGCAGCAGAGCTCCCAGCCGACGATGCGGCCAGGAGCTCGAGCTACGGTCATTTGTCGGGCTGACAGGATTTGAACCTGCGGCCTCCTCGTCCCGAACGAGGCGCGCTACCAAGCTGCGCCACAGCCCGATGCCCCGAAGGGCAGGGCGAGTCTAGCGAACGGGTACCAGGGTCAGCAGGGTGGCCTCCGGCCGGCAGAACAGCCGGATCGGCGTGTACGGCGAGGTGCCGGCGCCGGCGGAGACGTGCAGCCAGCTGGACCCAGGGTCACCCGGGGCCGAGTCGGCGGGGTGACGGTGCAGTCCCTTGGCGCGGCCGGTGTCCAGGTCGCAGTTGGTGACGATCGCACGCCACGGCAGGCAGACCTGGCCACCGTGGGTGTGACCGGCCAGGGTCAGGTCGTAGCCGTCGCGGGCGTACTGGTCGAGCACGCGGAGGTACGGGGCGTGGGCCACGCCCACGCGCAGGTCGGCGTCGCGTGGTGCCGGGCCGGCGACCGCGGCCAGGTCGTCGTATCCCAGGTGCGGGTCGTCGACCCCGGCGAAGGCGATGGTGGTGTCCCCGACCGTGAGCCGGCGACGGGTGTTGGTCAGGTCGGTCCAGCCGCGCGACTCGAAGGCCGCGCGCATCTCGTCCCAGGGCAGCTTGGGAGCGTGCACATGGCGGTTGCCGTCGTCGGGGAAGAGGTACCACAGCGGGTTGCGCATCGTCGGCGCGAAGTAGTCGTTGGAGCCCATCACGAAGACAGCGGGCACGTCGAGGAGCCGCCCCAGTCCTTCGAGGAGCGGGTCTACGGCGTCCATGTGCGCCAGGTTGTCGCCAGTGTCGACCACGAGGTCGGGCTCGAGGTCGGCGAGCGAGGCCAACCAGCGCCGCTTGACTCCCTGCGAGGGCGTCAGGTGCAGGTCGGAGAAGTGCAGCACCTTCAGCGGCCGCTGTCCTGCGGGCAGCACCGGCAGCTCAACGCGGCGTACGGCGAAGTTGCGGACCTCGATGCCCGCCGAGTAGGCCAGCGTGCCGAGCCCCAGCGCAGTACCGGCGCCCGCCACCGACGCGGCGGCGCGCAGCCCCCGCGCGACGGAGCCTCGAAACCGGCTGGGGATCCATGCGGCAAGCCTGCCAGACTGCACTGCATGACTCTCAAGGAGCAGCTGCGCACGGACCTCACGGCGTCGATCAAGGCACGCGACGAGCTGCGCTCCTCCACGCTGCGGATGGTGCTGACCGCGGTCACCAACGCCGAGGTGGCGGGCAAGGAGCACCGTGAGCTCACCGACGACGACGTGCTCGGTGTGCTGACCAGCGAGTCGAAGAAGCGGCGCGAGGCGGCCGAGGCGTTCGCGGACGCCGGCCGGGAGGCCCAGGCCGAGAAGGAGCAGGCGGAGGCGGCGGTGATCGCGGAGTACCTGCCCGAGCAGCTCTCCCCGGCCGAGATCGACCAGCTGGTCACCGAGACCATCGACGAGCTCGGCGTCCGTGGCGACGGCATGCGCGCCATGGGCCGGGTGATGGGCGTGCTCACTCCCAGGACGAAGGGCCGCGCCGACGGCGGGGCTCTTGCCGCCGTGGTCCGGGAACAGCTGGCTGCTGGTTCCTGAGGAGGGCCGTCAAGGCCCGTCTCCCGGGTTCCTGAGGAGGGCCGTCAAGGCCCGTCTCGAAGGACCGGTCAGTGCCCGTGACCCCCGCGGTGGCCGTGGTGGCCGTGCTTCGGGGGCGATGAGGCCTTGGGCACGTAGCGCCGGGGCTCGGGGTTGATCGGTGGCGTGAACGTCGTCGCGGGGATGAGGTCCTGCACCTTGCGCATCGCGAGCGCCCACATCGGCCCGGCCACCGTCGAGCCGTGCGCGACGTCGATGTAGCGCCCGCCGACCGACTGCCCGTTCAACGTGATCGGGGTGCCCTTGCTGTTGGCGCCGGCGATCATCGCGGCGGTGGCCAGCGCGGGGGTGTAGCCGTCGAACCAGACCGCCTTGTTGTTCTGGATGGTGCCGGTCTTGCCAGCCGACTCCTTGTCGATGTTCAGCGCCTGGCCGAACCCGCCTGGCTGCATCACGCCGTGGAGGATGTCGTTGATCGTGTCGGCGGTGTCCTGCTTCATCACCTGGCGGCAGTCGGGCTTGTAGGCCTTGAACACCTGGCCGGAGCTGTTCAGGATCATGTTGACCGGGCGCGTCTCGCAGTACTCCCCGCGCGCAGCCACCGTCGCGTAGGCCCCGGCCATCTCGAGCGGGCTGACGTCGGCGACCCCGAGGGTGAAGGACGGCACCCGCTCGCTGCGCGGCCGGTCGAGCTCGACACCCATGGACCGGGCCATCGCGAACGGCTTGCACAGCCCGGTCTTCTTCTCCAGCTGGGCGAAGTAGGTGTTCACCGAGAGCTGGGCGCCTTGGTACATGTTGAAGTAGCCGCTGTCGGTGGAGTTGTGCGGCTCCCACAGCCCCGTCGAGGAGTAGGGCCCGTTGCAGTCGGCGAACTCGTTCTGCGGGATGTGCACCTGTGCCGGGGAGTTGAAGCTCGTGGAGGCGGGCAGGCCCTGCTCCAGGGCGGCCGCCATCACGAACAGCTTGAACGTCGAGCCGGCCTGGAAGCCGCCGGAGTCGCCGTACTTGCTGTTGACGATGTAGTCGAGGAAGGTCTG
The DNA here is from genome assembly GCA_963839835.1 of uncultured Actinomycetota bacterium. Classification (GTDB taxonomy): domain Bacteria; phylum Actinomycetota; class Actinomycetes; order Propionibacteriales; family Nocardioidaceae; genus Marmoricola. Next base: position 226,196 of record CAWIWO010000002.1, on the reverse strand, counting down.
GCCCTTCTTCTTCTCCCGTCCCATCGGCCGAGACTGCGCGATCGCCAGCACCGCGCCCGTGCCGGGCTTGACCATCGCCAGCGCGCCGATCGCCTGGTCCTTGGGGTTGACCGACTCCTTGGCGGCTGCGTCGGCTGCGCGCTGGAACCGCAGGTCGACCGTGGTCTTGATGGTCAGGCCGCCGCTGCTGAGCAGCTGCTGCCGGTCGGCGACGGTGCGGCCCAACGCCGGGTCGGCCAACAGGTAGCGGCGCACGTAGTCGCAGAAGAACGGCGCCTTGGTGCCCAGGCACCCGTTGCGGGCCGGGCTGACCTTGAGGCCGAGCTGGGTGCGCTCCAGGCCGGCGGCGGTCGCGTCCGGGATCACGTGCAGCTCGGCCATCCGGGCGAGCACCACGTTGCGCCTCGCGATGGCGCGGTCGCGGTAGTCGGTCGGGTCGAAGCCGACCGGGTTCTTGACCAGGCCTGCGAGCGTGGCCGCCTGGGCAGTGTTCAGCTGGCTGGCGTTGACCGAGAAGTAGTGCCGGGCCGCCGCCTGCACGCCGTAGGCGCCGTCGCCGAAGTAGGCGAGGTTGAGGTAGCGCTCCAGGATCCAGTCCTTGGAGTAGTTCTGCTCGAAGGCGATGGCGTGCCGCAGCTCGAGGATCTTGCGTTGGTAGGTGTTCTCCGTGGCCGCCTTGCGCTCGGCCGCGGTGCGGGCCTGGGCCAGCTGCGTCATCTTCGCCATCTGCTGGGTGATGGAGGAGCCGCCCTGGGTGTTCCCGCTCGTCTGGTTGTTGACGAAAGCGCGCAGCGTGCCCTTCAGGTCCAGGGCGCCGTGCTTGTAGAAGCGGTAGTCCTCGATCGCGACGATCGCCTGCTGCATGATCGGCGCAACCTTTGATAGTGGCACGTTCACGCGGTTCTCGTCGTAGAACACCGCAATCGGATTCCCGTTTCGGTCCAGCACTCGACTGCGCTGCGAGAGCGGCGTGGCCTTCAGCTCCGAGGGCAGGTTCTGCAGCGAGTCGGCGGTCGCCTTCGTGCCGTACCCGGCCAGCCCGACGAAGGGAATCACCAGTCCTGCCGTGAGAACACCGAGCACGGCGGCCACGGCGATGATCACGCCGAGATGCGAGACGACGGTCCCGAACGTGACCCGATTTCCGGGTCCCGAACCGCGTCGTGGCATGCCCTGGAGTGTACGGGGGCAAGCCAGCCATTCAGCCACATGGTCGGACGGAACTAGTCATATCGGACTATACGAGTTTGCTCAGTCTGTGTCTGTTCCGGTACTCCGCGTTCCACCTACTCTTCAAGTGGGTTGAAAACGGACGTATTGGGACGATCCGAAGTTTCACCCGGGACACGAACTTTGGAGGGGACATGTCCTGGAACGAGATGTGGGCCAATGCCGCGCTGTGTCAGCAGTCGGCACCCGACGAGCTCTTCGTACGAGGAGCAGAGCAGCACAAGGCCAAGGCCGTGTGCGGAGCGTGCCCGGTTCGGGCTGAATGCCTGGCCGAGGCGCTGGACAACCAGATCGAGTGGGGTGTGTGGGGCGGCCTCACCGAGCGCGAGCGCCGCGCACTGCTGCGCAAGCGGCCGAACGTCACCTCGTGGCGCGACCTGCTCGAGACCGCCAAGGCGGAGCACGAGGCCGCGGCGATGAGCGAGACCGCAGAAATCGCCTGAACCAGGTGGGCGGACTGGACTACTCCGCCCGGGGCTGTTTCCGGGCGAGTTTCCGAGTTCGTTCCTGAGCCGGTCGCTGGGCTGCTAGCAGCTCGCCGATCCGGCGCAGGCCCTCGAGGTCGTGCACGTCGGTGGACAACGCCGGCAGCACGGCCGTGGGTACGCCGGGATGGCTGGCCGCGAACCGGCCGGTCAACCGCTTCTCCCGCTCGACGAGCAGCAACCGGTCGGCGTGCAGGCGTAGCAGCCCGGCCGCCAGGCCGTGGTCGTCGTCGGCGGCACGCAGCCGTTCCACGCCTGCCATGGCCGCGTTGGCCGACAGCTCGCCGGGGGGCTGGCTGGTGGCGCGGTTGACCACGAGGCCGGCCAGCGGCATCCGCTCCTCGCGGAGCCGCTCGACGAAGTAGGCGGCCTCGCGCAGCGCGTCCGGCTCCGGCGCCGCCACGACCAGGAACGCCGTGCGCCGGTCCTGCAGCAGCTCGAAGGTGCGCTGGGCACGGGCTCGGAAGCCGCCGAAGAGGGTGTCGAAGGCGGCCACGAACGCCTTCATGTCGGTGAGCACCTCAGCCCCGATGATCCTGGTCAGCACGTTGGTGACCATCCCGAAGCCGGCTGTCATCAGCCGCGCGGGCCCCCTGGCGGGGGTCAGCAGCAGCTTCATGAACCGGCCGTCGAGGAAGCTGGAGAGCCGTTCGGGGGCGTCGAGGAAGTCCAGCGCGCTGCGTGAGGGCGGGGTGTCGACCACGATCAGGTCCCAGCGCCCGGTGCTGCGCGCGTCGCGGTCGAGCTGGCCGAGCTTCTCCATCGCCATGTACTCCTGGGTGCCGGCGAAGGAGCTCGACACCGCGACGTAGAAGGGGTTGGCCAGGATCTGCTCCGCCTTCTCGGGACTGGCCTGTCCGCGCACCACGTCGTCGAAGGTGCGCTTCATGTCCAGCATCATCGCGTCGAGCGAGCCACCACGTTTCTTGCCTTCCGCGCTCAACCCAGCCACACGTGAAGGGACGTTGCCGAGCTCGACAACTCCCATGGCCTGGGCCAGGCGACGGGCCGGGTCGATGGTCAGCACGACGACCTTGCGGCCGCGCTCGGCCGCGCGCAGGGCCAGCGACGCCGACGTGGTGGTCTTGCCGACGCCTCCCGAGCCGCAGCACACGATGATGTGCCGGCTGCGGTCGTCGAGGAGGGCGTCGACGTCGAGCACCTCCTGCGGCTGGTGGGTGGCGATCAGCGGACCGACGCGCGAGAGCGCCCGCGAGCTGTGGTGCTGGTGGGTCATCCCAGCCCTCCGGCGCTGAGCAGGCCGGCGAGCTCGTAGAGCCCGCCCATGTCGATGCCGCCCGGGAGCCTCGGCAGCTCGTACGTCGGCACGCCCAGCGACTCGACGAGGACGCGCTGGCTGTCCTCGAGCGCGCGCCGTTCCGCGTGGTGACGCCCCTCCTCGAGCAGCCCGTCGAGCATCTCCTCGTCGACCTCGAGGCCGATCTTCTCCAGGCTGGTGCGGATCACGCCGCGGTCGGCGGTGCCGTCGAGGAGCTGGCGGCGCTCCTCGCCGTCGAGGTCCCGCGGACGGACCTGGTTGACCACCACGCCGCCGACCGGCAGGCCGATCTCGCGCAGCTGCTCGATGCCGTCGGCGGTCTCCTGGACCGGCATCTCCTCCAGCACGGTGACCAGGTGGATCGCAGTGCGGGGCGAGCGGAGCAGCGACATCACCACGTCGGCCTGCCCCTTGACCGGCCCGACCTTTGCCAGGCCGGCGAGCTCGTCGTTGACGTTGAGGAACTGTGCGATCCGGCCCGTCGGCGGAGCGTCGAGGACGATCGCGTCGTACTTACGGGCGCCCTTGTTGCGGCGGTTGCGGTTGGCCGCCTCGTAGACCTTGCCGGTCAGCAGCACGTCGCGGACGCCGGGGGCGATCGTGGTGGCGAACTCGATCACCCCGAAGCGGTCCAGCGCCTTCCCGGCGCGGCCGAGTCGGTAGTACATGTCGAGGTACTCCAGCAGCGCCGACTCCGGGTCGATGGCCAGCGCGTAGACGTCGCCCGAGCCCGCCGGGCCACCGGCTCCGCTGGCCAGCAGCCGCTCCTCGTAGGGAAGGGGAGGCACGTCGAAGAGCTGGGCGATCCCCTGGCGGCCCTCCACCTCGCACAGCAGCACGGTGCGGCCGCCGGCAGCGAGCCCGAGGGCGAGCGCCGCCGCAACCGTGGTCTTCCCGGTGCCGCCCTTGCCGGTCACCACGTGAAGCTGCACCCCGGGGAAGTCCGCCGACATGCGGGTGAGCGTAGCCGCGCCCTTCGAGACGCTCGCTGGCGCTCGCTCCTCAGGGACCCGGGGGCCGTGGCAGGATCGCCCGAGCGGTCGCGGGAGGTGGGTCATGGACAAGGTGGTGGCGTCGGCGGCCGAGGCGGTCGCGGACATCGCGAGCGGGTCGACGCTCGCCGTGGGGGGCTTCGGCCTGTGCGGCATCCCCTCGGTGCTGATCGAGGCGATCCTCGACGCGGGCGTGAGCGACCTCGAGGCGGTCTCCAACAACTGTGGGGTCGACGACTGGGGCCTGGGCCGGTTGCTCGGCGAGAAGCGGCTGCGCCGGATGATCGCCTCCTACGTGGGGGAGAACAAGGAGTTCGCGCGGCAGTACCTCTCCGGCGAGCTCGAGGTCGAGCTGACCCCGCAGGGCACGTTGGCGGAGCGGATGCGCGCCGGCGGCTCCGGCATCCCCGGCTTCTACACCGCCACCGGCGCCGGCACCCAGGTCGCCGAGGGCGGCCTCCCGTGGCGGTACGACGACCAGGGCAACGTCACGATCGCCAGTCCCCCGAAGGAGACCAAGGTCTTCTCCACGCCCGAGGGGGACAAGGAGTTCGTGCTCGAGCACGCGATCGTCGCCGACTTCGGCCTCGTGCGGGCCTGGAAGGGCGACCGGCACGGCAACCTCGTCTACCGCGACTCCGCACGCAACTTCAACCCGCTGGCGGCGATGAGCGGCCGGGTGACGATCGCCGAGGTGGAGCACCTCGTCGAGCCCGGCGAGCTCGACCCCAACGATGTCCACACCCCCGGTGTCTACGTGCAGCGGGTCGTCGTACTCACCCCGGAGCAGGCGGCGGACAAGCGGATCGAGAAGCGAACCGTGCGGCCCCGGACCCAGGAGGCACAGTGAGCTGGACCCGCGAGGAGATGGCCGCGCGGGCGGCCAGCGAGCTGACCGACGGCTCCTACGTCAACCTCGGCATCGGGCTGCCGACCCTGGTGCCCAACTACGTCGACGACGACGTCGAGCTGGTGCTGCAGAGCGAGAACGGCATCCTCGGCGTCGGGGCCTACCCCTACGAGGGCGACGAGGACCCGGACCTGATCAACGCCGGCAAGGAGACCGTCACCCTGCGCCGGGGCGCCTCGTTCTTCGACTCCGCCACCAGCTTCGGGATGATCCGTGGCGGCAAGATCGACGCCGCCATCCTCGGAGCGATGCAGGTCAGCGCCAGCGGCGACATCGCCAACTGGATGATCCCCGGGAAGATGGTCAAGGGCATGGGCGGTGCGATGGACCTGGTCCACGGCGCCAAGCGGGTGATCGTGCTGATGGAGCACAACGCCAAGGACGGCTCCTACAAGATCGTCGAGGAGTGCTCCCTGCCCTACACCGGCCGCGGCGTCGTGCAGCGGATCATCACCGACCTGTGCGTCCTCGACGTGACCGAGCAGGGACTGAAGCTGGTCGAGCTCGCCCCCGATGTCACCGAGGACGAGGTCCGCGAGAAGACCGAGCCTGAGATCCAGCGATGAGTCGGCGGCCCTGACGGGGTCTGCCCTGACATGACCACCATCGCAGGCATCACCATCTCCCTTGACGGCTTCATCACCGGCCCCGACGACCGCCCCGGGCAGGGCCTGGGCGTGGGCGGCGAGCGGTTGCACTACTGGGTCTTCGGTGGCCCCTGGACCTACGACGGCGAGCACGACTTCGGCGGCATGTCCGGTGAGGACAAGGTCTACTACGACGGGCTGACCTCGAGGATCGGCAGTGGCATCGTCGGCCGCGGGATGTACGACGCCGCGGGCGCGTGGGGAGGGAAGAACCCGTTCCCCGGGACGCTCGCCGTGCTGACCCACCGGGTCGACGACCCGCACGACGAGAGCTTCCTGTTCGTCGAGGGGCTGGACGAGGCACTCCGGGTGACCCGGGAGGCGGCCGGCGACAAGGCCGTGAGCATCGGCGGTGGCGCCGACGTGATCCGCCAGGCGCTGGCCGCCGGGCTGGTCGACGAGCTGTACCTCTCGACCGCGCCGGTCGTCCTGGGTGCCGGCAAGCCGCTGTTCGACGGCACCCTGGAGCTGGAGCTGGAGCCGCTGGAGGCGCACCAGTCGCCCTGGGCGACCCACGTCCGCTACGCCGTCAGGCGCTGAGCGCCTCGACGACGGTCGGCCAGGCCACTGAGCCGGGCTCGATCACCTCGAAGTGACCGCCGGGCACCTCGTGGAGGTCGACCCACGGGTGCCGCTCCACGAAGCCGCGGCTCAGCGACACCGGGACGTCGGGGTCGTCGACGCCGTGCACGATCGCCGCGCTCGCGGCCGGGCGGTCGTCGAGCAGCGACATCGGGTCGGCGTCCGCCGGGTCGGCTTCACCCAGCAGTGCCTCGGTCGCGTGGCCGCCCAGACCCAGCCGGATCGCCTCCCGCAGGTCGCAGACCGGTGCGAGCGCGACGACCCGGTCCACCGGCGCGCCGGTCGCGGCGAGCCACAGCGCGAGGTGGCCACCGGCGGAATGACCGATGACCACGGTACCTCGAGCGCCGCCGACAGCCGAGCTCGCGGTACGGCGGGCAGCGACGGTCGCGGCAAGTGCGCCGGCGTACGTCGTCGCCGGTGGTCGGCCAGCCGCCCCCTCCGCCGCACCCGGCGGTACTCCGGCGTGGCCACCACCCAGCCGTCGTCGGCCAGCGCTCGCGCCATCGGGCGGGTGTGCGTGCGGTCCCACCCTGCTTCCAGAAGCCGCCGTGGACCAGGAACAGCAAGTCCGCGGGCCTGCCCCGGGGGGAGGTGCACGTCGACCACGGCATCGGCACGGTCGTCGTACCGCGAAGGTGGCGTCGGGCGACATGCGCGCCAACCTAGTGACCGGGCCTAGGGTGACGAGCATGACCAAGTGGGAGTACCTGACCGCGCCGCTGCTGGTGCACTCGACCAAGCAGATCCTCGACAACTTCGGCTCCGACGGCTGGGAGCTCGTCCAGGTGGTGCCCGGGCCCAATCCCGGAGAACCTCGTCGCCTACTTCAAGCGTCCCGCCCAGTGAGCACCCCCGAGGATCGGATCCAGGAGCTCGGCCTGACGCTGCCCGAGGTCGTGCCCCCGGTCGCGGCGTACCTCCCTGCCGTGCGCTCGGGTCAGCTCGTCTACACGGCCGGCCAGCTGCCGATGCGGTCGGGCTCGATGCTCCACCCCGGCAAGGTGGGCGCGGGCGTCGACGAGGGGCAGGCCGTCGAGGCCGCCCAGCAGTGCGCGCTCAACGCGCTCGCGGCGGTCAAGTCCGTGGTCGGCGAGCTGTCCGAGGTGAAGCGGATCGTCAAGGTCGTCGTCTTCGTCGCCTCCGACCCCAGACTTCACCGGCCAACCGAAGGTCGCCAACGGAGCCTCCGAGCTGTTCGGTGAGGTCTTCGGCGACAAGGGGCAAGCACGCCCGCTCGGCCGTCGGCGTCGCGGTGCTGCCGCTGGACGCACCGGTCGAGGTCGAGCTGATCGTCGAGGTCTAGCCGTGGTCGATCGACCAGGGTGGCGCTGCCACCGCAGCTCGTCGAGGACGCGCCGCGCGTTCGCCGACGGCACCCGCGAGCCGGCCGAGCCGCGCAACGCCGCGACCGTCGTGCTGATGCGCCGCGGCGGCCGAGGGACCCGAGGTCTACCTCCTGCGCCGCCAGACCTCGATGGCCTTCGCCGGCGGGATGTGCGTCTTCCCCGGTGGCGGCGTCGACCCCCGTGACTTCGACCACGCGGTCGCCTGGGCCGGGCCGCAGCCCGACGCCTGGGCCGACCAGCTCGGCACCGACGAGGCGACCGCCCGGGCGCTGGTGTGCGCGGCCGTGCGGGAGACGTTCGAGGAGTCCGGCGTCCTGCTGGCCGGCCCCGACAATGGGAACGGAGGCGCCGACACCGTGGTGGCCGACACCACCGGCGAGGACTGGGAGACCGACCGGGCCGCGCTCGAGGCGCGCGAGCTGGCCTTCACCGACTTCCTGGACCGACGCGGCCTGGTGCTGCGCACCGACCTGCTCGGCGTCTGGGCGGCCTGGCTGACGCCCGTCTTCGAGCCGCGCCGCTACCGCACCTGGTTCTTCGTCGCCGACCTCCCCGAGGGCCAGCGCACCCGCGACGTCTCCACGGAGTCGAGCTCGGTGACCTGGCTCCCGGCGTCGGGTGCCGTGCGGGAAGTCGAGGAAGAACGCATGCTCATGCTGCCGCCGACGTACCTGACCTGCCTCGAGATCGGCCAGTACGACGACCCGGGCACCGTCCTCGAGGCGGCCCACGGGCGCCGGGTCGAGATGTTCATGCCGGAGGTCGAGGAGACCCCGGACGGCGGCGTGCTGACCATCCCCGAGCGGCTGGAGCCGTTGCTGGCAGGTCGACAGTGAGCGCGCCCTGGACTGGTGGCACCTTCGGCGACACCGGGCGGTGCGTGCTCGCGCCCAACGCGAACATGATGACCCTCGACGGCACCAACACCTGGGTGCTGCGCGCGCCGGACGGGCGCCGCTCGGTCGTCGTCGACCCGGGACCGCCCGACGCCGCACACCTCGACGCGGTGGCCGAGGTTGCCGGCGACGTCGCCGTGGTGCTGCTCACCCACCACCACCTCGACCACTCCGAGGCCGCGAAGGACTTCGCGGAGCGGATGGGCTGCGGTGTCCGGGCGCTGGACCCCGAGTACCGGCTCGGGTCCGAGGGACTCGGCGAGGGCGACGTCGTCGAGGTCGACGACCTCGAGATCCGCGTCGTGGCGACGCCCGGCCACACCAGCGACTCGCTCTCCTTCGTGCTGCCTGCCGAGCGCGCGGTGCTGACCGGCGACACCGTGCTGGGGCGCGGCACCACCGTCGTCGCCCACCCCGACGGGCGTCTCGGCGCCTACCTCGACTCGCTCGACCGGCTGCACGCGCTCGCGGAGGCCCACGAGATCGGCACGATCTGGCCCGGCCACGGCCCGGTCATCGACGACGCCCTCGGTGCCCTCGACCACTACATCGCCCACCGCAAGGAGCGGCTGCAGCAGGTGGGCGACGCGCTCGCCGAGCTGCGTTCGCAGCCGCATCCGGAGGGGATCGCCGAGGACGAGCTGCCCCGACGCGTCGTGGAGATCGTCTACGCCGACGTCGACCCGGTGCTCTGGGGAGCCGCCGAGCTCTCGGTGCGCGCGCAGATCCAGTACCTGGCGTCTCGCGACTGACCCGTTCGGGGAACGGGGCACGGCCGGCGGGGCTAGGTTGTGCCGGTGCGCGAGAAGGTAGGGACGGTGGCCATCGTCCTGGCGCTCGTCCTGGCCTGGGGCGGCGGCTTCCTGTGGTTCCGCGGCGACCTGCACCTGCCCTTCGGGAAGGACGCGGCCCAGAAGTCGGCCAAGCACCCGGCCGCGAAGGGCCCGACCACTGCTCCGCCGGTGAGCACGAAGACACCAGCCGCTGCGACGGCGTACGACGGCACGGTCACGCTCGCCCAGGAGCGGGCGCCGGTGGAGATCAACCCCGATCCGAAGCGGCCGGCGCCGGTGGCGCTGCCGCCGGTGGCGCAGTGGCGGATGGCCACCTTCAACGTGCTCGGTGCCGCGCACACCGGGGGCCGGGGCAAGGACCCGGGTCGGGCCAGCGGCACTCGCCGGATGCAGGGGGCGCTGAACATCATCCAGCAGCACCAGCTCAGCGTGGTCGGCTTCCAGGAGATGGAGGGCAGCCAGCGCGACGCCTTCCTCGGGTCCGCGCCGAAGTGGCAGCTCTACCCCGGCAACTCGCTGGGCAACGCCGGTGAGAACTCGATCGGCTGGGACACCGACGTGTGGCAGCTGGTCACACCCCAGACCATCCCGATCCCGTACTTCGGCGGCAAGATCCGGCCGATGCCCTACATCCTGCTGCAGAACAAGGCCACCGGCGTGGTCTCCTACTTCGCCAACTTCCACAACCCGGCCGACATCCGGCAGTTCAAGCACCAGTTCAAGTTCCGCCTCGAGGCGGAGAGGCGCGAGGTCGCGCTGTTCAACTCCCTGGAGAAGACCGGCATCCCGGTGTTCGTGACCGGCGACATGAACGAGCGGGAGCAGTTCTTCTGCACGGTCGTCGGCGGCACCACGCTGCACGCCGCGGCGGGCGGCAGCGTGGCCGGCGGGTGCCAACCCCCGCACCCGACCCAGATCGACTGGATCCTGGGCAGCAAGGACGTCACCTTCAGCGACTACAACATCGACAAGAGCCAGCTGGTGCACTTCACGACCGACCACCCGGTCGTCTCGGCCACGGTGACCGTCGACTCGCTGAAGTACCCGAAGGCCTACCAGCCCACCCTGAAGCTGGCCACCGGCAACACGTCCCCCTGAGGTTCAGCGCGCGCGGCTGAACCGAGATGTCAGGGCATCCGTCAGCGAGCACGTCTTCGCATCCGCTCGACGTCGTGGATGACGACCGAGCGCGGCTCCAGGCGCAGCCACCCGCGCGAGGCGAAGTCGGCGAGGGCCTTGTTGACCGTCTCGCGGGAGGCGCCGACCAGCTGGGCCAGCTCCTCCTGGGTGAGGTCGTGGTGCACGTGCACCCCGTCGTCGGCGGTGCGGCCGAAGCGGTCGGCGAGGTCGAGCAGCGCCTTGGCCACCCGCCCGGGCACGTCGGAGAAGACCAGGTCCGCGACCACCTCGTTGGTCTTGCGCAGCCGGCCGGCGAGCTGAGAGAGCAGACCAAGGGCGACCCCGGGCCGGCCCTCGAGCCACCTCAGCAGGTCGTCGTGGGCCAGGGAGAGGAAGACGGTCTCGGTGACCGCGGTGACGGTGGCCGAGCGCGGGCCGGGGTCGAAGAGCGAGAGCTCGCCGAACATCTGGCCGGGGCCGAGGATCGCCAGCAGGTTCTCGCGACCGTCGGAGGAGGTGCGGCCGAGCTTCACCTTGCCCTCGGTGACGATGTAGAGCCTCTCGCCGGGATCGCCCTCGTGGAACAGCACCTCGCCGCGCCGTAGCCGGTTCTCCCCCATGGAGGAGCGCAGGGCGACGGCAGCCTCGTCGTCAAGCGCGCTGAACAGCGGCGCCTGGCGCAGTACGTCGTTCTCCACTGGGCTGTCCCCTTCCCGGGCCGCGTGGCTCTCGTGTTGCAGGTCACAGTGTGGCCCATCACCCCCGCCTGCGCCACGCAGGGTGTCGCGACTGCGCCGTACCCTGTCCGACGTGCCACGGACCGCCGCCCCCGATGCCAGTGCCGACCACAGCCCCGACGCGGGTGCTGTCTCGCGCCCGGACACCGCGCTGGTCCGGCGCGCGCGCAAGATCGACCGGGTGCTGGCCCAGACCTGGCCCCAGGCGCGCTGCGAGCTCGACTTCGCCGACCCCTTCCAGCTGCTCGTGGTGACCGTGCTGAGCGCACAGACCACCGACCGGCGGGTCAACGCGGTCAGCCCGACCCTGTTCGCCGCCTACCCCGACGCGAAGGCGATGGCGGGCGCGCCCCGCGAGGACCTCGAGCGCCTGATCGGTCCCCTGGGCTTCTTCCGCGCCAAGACCGAGTCGCTGCTCAAGCTCTCCGCGGCCCTCGTCGAGCGGCACGACGGCGAGGTCCCGCCGCGGCTGGCCGACCTCGTGCAGCTGCCCGGGGTCGGGCGCAAGACCGCCAACGTCGTGCTGGGCAACGCCTTCGGGATCCCCGGGATCACCGTCGACACCCACTTCGGGCGGCTCGCCCGGCGCTTCGGCTGGACCGAGGAGACCGACCCGGTCAAGGCCGAGCACGCGGTCGGCGCGCTGTTCCCCAAGCGCGACTGGACCATGCTCAGCCACCACCTGATCTGGCACGGCCGTCGGGTGTGCCACGCGAAGAAGCCCGCCTGTGGCGCCTGCACGGTGGCCAAGTGGTGTCCGTCGTACGGCGCCGGGCCCACCGACCCGGACGCCGCCGCCGCCCTGGTGAAGACCCAGGGCCCCGCGTGATCCGGCTGCTGGTGGGGCTGGCCGCCGGCACGCTGCTCCTGGCAGGTTGCGGCGCGGACGCGACGCAGAAGGCGACCCCGGCACGCCTGCCCGTCGCCACGCTGCAGTCCTTCTCCGGGGGCAGCCCTCTCGACCTCGGCGGGCTCAAGGGTCCGGCCGTGGTCAACGTGTGGGCCAGCTGGTGCGGGCCCTGCCGGCGAGAGCTGCCGCACTACCAGGCGTTCGCGAGCACGCACGCGAAGGTGAAGGTGCTCGGCATCGACTTCCAGGACACCCGGGCCGACAAGGCCCGCGAGCTGATCCGGCAGACCGGGGTGCGCTACCCGCTCTACACCGACCCCGACGGCGTCGTGCGCGCCCACGTCCTGCCCGAGGTGCTCCTCGTCGACCCCCGTGGACGCGTGGTCTACCGGAAGTACGTCGAGATCAAGTCCGTCGGCCAGCTCGAACGGCTGGTCGACGAGCACCTCGGGGCCGGCGCATGAGCACCGAGGGCGTCGCGTTCCCCGACTGGCTCGAACCGGTCGTCGAGGGCGCCCGGACGATCCGGGCCAGCGACCTGAGCCGGTTCGTCCCGCCGGAGGGGTCCCGCGCCCGCCGCGGCGCGGTGCTGATGCTCTTCGGCGAGGGCCCGCAGGGCCCCGACCTGCTGCTCACCGAGCGTGCCCACGACATGCGCTCCCACCCCGGGCAGGTCTCCTTCCCCGGTGGTTCGATCGACCCCACGGACGCCTCGCCCGAGGCCGCCGCCCTCCGGGAGGCCGAGGAGGAGACCGGGGTCGACCCGGCCGGGATCGAGGTCTTCGCCACCCTGCCCGAGCTGTGGCTGCCCCCGAGCAACTTCGCCGTGACCCCGGTCCTGGCCTGGTGGCGCGAGCCGACCCCGGTCACGGTCGTCGACGAGCGGGAGGTCAACGCCGTGCTGCGCGTGCCGATCGCCGAGCTCCTCGACCCGACCCACCGGGTCACCGTCGTGCACCCGATCGGCTACAGCAGTCCGGGCTTCATGATCGGCGACGACAAGGACCTGATCCTCTGGGGCTTCACCGCCGGCATCGTGAACAAGCTCTTCGACCACCTGGGCTGGACCCGGCCCTGGGACGCGTCCGTGGAACGGCAGTTGCCCGACTACATGTTCGGTCTGGGCGAAGATTGACCACACGATGAACTTTCTCGACTGGTGCCTGGTGGTGCTCGTCCTGGCCTACGCCGTCTCCGGCTACTGGCAGGGCTTCATCACCGGTGCCTTCGCCACGATCGGCCTGCTCGCGGGCGGTCTCCTGGGCATCTGGCTGGCGCCGGTCCTGCTCGGCGACGCCAGCCCGTCGCTGTGGGTCTCGCTGGGAGCCCTGTTCGTGGTGCTGGTCACCGCCTCGCTCGGGCAGGCGGCGTTGCAGTACGCCGGGACGCGACTGCGGGCCACGCTGACCTGGCAGCCGATCCGGGCCATCGACGCCGTGGGCGGTGCTGCCCTGAGCATGGCCGCGGTGCTCGTCGTGGCGTGGGCCCTCGGGGTGGCCATCAGCGGTTCGCGGATCCCCGGCGTGAACGAGGAGGTGCGCGACTCACGCGTGCTGGTGGGCGTCAACAAGGTGATGCCGCTGCAGGCGCAGCGGGCACTGCGCTCCTTCGACCAGGTGGTCGGCTCCAGCTTCTTCCCGCGCTACCTCGAGCCGTTCGCCCACGAGCGGATCGTGAAGGTCCCGCCGGCGGAGGCGCGCGTCGTACGCGATCCCGACGTGCGGCGTGCCTCCCGCTCGGTGTTCAAGCTGCGCAGCACCAACAGCTGCGGCAGTGGCGTCGAGGGCTCGGGGTTCCTCTACGGCCCGCACAAGCTGATGACCAACGCGCACGTCGTCGCGGGTGTCTCCGACCCGGTGGTGATGGACGGTCGCCGGGAGCTGCACGGCACCGTCGTGGTCTACAACCCCGACATCGACGTGGCCGTCATCGACGTCCCCGGGCTCTCGGGTCCCACCGTCCACTTCGACCTCAACGGGAAGGAGAAGCAGCAGGGCGCGGTGCTCGGCTACCCCCAGGACGGGCCGTTCAACGCCCAGCCCGCGCGGATCCGGAGCGACCAGCGCCTCCGCTCGCCCAACATCTACGGCAACGGGACCGTCACCCGGCACGTGTTCTCGGTCCGCGGGCTGATCCGCCCCGGCAACTCCGGCGGACCGCTGGTCTCCACGGCCGGCCGGGTGCTCGGGGTCGTGTTCGCGGCGTCGGTCAGCGACGACAGCACCGGCTACGTGCTCACCGCCGACCAGGTCCGGACGCCTGCCGGCCAGGGGCTGCAGAGAGACACCAAGGTCTCCAGCGGCAACTGCGCCTGACCGGGATTCCCGCTCGACCCTAGGGGGCCTGTTGGTTTCCCCGGGCGCCCGGGGAAACCCAACCCTGGCAGGCACAACATCGCCCGCCAGCGTTAGGAAATGCCCGTCCGCCCTTCCGATTTGCCGCTCCCAGCGGTCGGAGTGACCCTCGGGTCTCCTGAGGTGCGAGCGCAGCCTCGAAGGATCCTTGGACCGAGCAGGGTCGAGATCCTTGGATCGAGCGGAGTCGAGATCAGGCCTGGCCCTTGAGGGCCCTCGGGATCTGCTTGCCCTGCTCGATGGCGCGCTCGGGAGCCCTGACCTGCTTGACCTTGCGTACGCCGACGAAGGCGAGCAGGCCGGCGAGCGCGACGTAGGCGCCGAAGACGATCAGGAAGCACCACGCGAGGTCGAGCCCGGTGAAGTGCAGGAAGTAGGCGAACGCCACCGAGAGCATGATGATCGCGAGCAGTCCCAGGAAGCCGGCGACGGCGAACAGGGCCAGGCCGATCCCCCCGGCCTTCACCGAGACCTTGAGCTCGGACTTGGCGAGCTCGATCTCGTGCTGGATCAGGCTGGAGACGTCGCGACTAGCGTCGACGACCAGCTTGCCGATGGTCGGTTCGTCGGTCTCGACGGGCTGACGATGTGACATGAGGGCACCCTACCCAGACGCAGCGATAGGGTCCTCAGCACACGGTGTGCCGGGAAGTCTGGTCGGCGAGTCAACGGGCGTACGCCGACACCGAGGAGGGGCCGTGTCCGACAGCTTGCACTTCGCAGGCCTGCTGTTGCTCTCGGCCGGCGTGATCCTGGCCGCGCTGGTCTCCAACCGCCTCGGCGAGCGGCTCCGGGTCCCGGCACCGGCCCTGGTGCTGGTCGCTGCAGCGGTGCTCGTCCAGGTGGTTCCCGATCTCCACCACCCGTCCGGGCGCGTGGTGGAGGAGCTGGTCACGGTCGCCCTGGTGCTGATCCTCTTCGACGGTGGCATGGGGATCGGCTGGCCGGCCTTCCGGGCCGCGGCGCGGCCGATCGCGCTCGTGGGTGTGGGCGGCACCTTCCTGACCGCCGCCGGGGTGGCGGTTCTCGCCCACCTGGTCATCGGGCTCGACTGGTACCCCGCGTTGCTGGTGGCCACCGCGGTCGCGCCCACCGACCCGGCGGTGGTCTTCTCCGTGCTCGGTCAGCGGGAGGTCACCGGCCGCAGCGGCACCGTGCTCGAGGGCGAGTCCGGCGCGAACGACCCCGTGGGCATCGCGTTGATGGCCAGCCTGCTTGCTGCGGGCGGACTGTCCGGAGGTGCGGTCGGTCAGGTCGCGACCGAGTTCCTCCTGCAGATGGTCGTCGGTGCCGTCATCGGCGTGGTCGGTGGCAAGGCGCTGTTGTGGACGATGCGACACGTTCCGCTGCCCGGCCAAGGGCTGTACCCCCTGCGCACCCTGGCCGGGGCCCTCGCGATCTTCGGGGTGGCCGCGCTGGCCCACGGGTCGGGCTTCCTGGCCGTGTTCATCGCCGGCATCCTCGTGGGTGAGGCCAGGGCGCCGTACAAGCTGGAGATCGAGCACTTCCACTCCGCCCTGGCCAGCATGGGCGAGATCCTCGCCTTCGTGGTGCTCGGCCTGACCGTCCACCTCGCCGAGCTCACCCGCCCCGAGGTGTGGGTGCCCGGCCTGGTCATCGCGGCGGTCCTCGCCTTCGTGGTGCGACCACTCGCCCTGGAGCCGCTTCTGGCCCGATCGGGGCTCGGCCGGAACGAGAAGACCTTCGTGATGTTCGCCGGCCTCAAGGGTGCGGTGCCGATCCTGCTCGGCTCCTTCGTCGTCGCCGAGGGAGTCACCGACAGCGGTCGGCTCTACGGCATCGTGATCATCGTCGTGATCCTCTCCGTGGTCGTGCAGGGAAGTCTGGTGCCCTCCGTCGCGGGCTGGCTCCGGGTGCCGATGCGGGTGGTCGAGCCGGAGCCCTGGACCTTGGGGGTCCGGCTGCGAGACGAGCCGGACGGGGTGCAACGGCTGACCGTGGGCTCCGGGTCCCCGGCGGACGGCCGCCGCATCGACGAGCTGGACGCCATGCCGGAGAACACCTGGGTCAGCTTCGTCGTGCGTCGAGGGCAGCTGGTACGGGTCAGTCGCGACACCGTGCTCGAGGAGGGGGACGAGGCCCTGGTCCTCGGCGAGCAGAAGGACGCCGAGAGGTTGCGCGCGGTCTTCGAGGGACCCGGCTAGCCGATTTCTCCGGATCGCAGGTGTCTGGGAGAATCATGCGTGGTGGAGGGGAGTACTCCTTCGCGGTGACGTCGTCATCACGGTCGGGCCGAGCCCCGACCCGGCGTCGCCGGTCGGTGTCCGGCAACGGACCTCGGCGGAGAAGACCTCCGGATCTTGATCGACTCCGGAGGACCATGTGGACGTCTCGCCCCTTGCCTGGTGGCTCACCATCGGCATCACCTCGGCGGTGCTGCTCTTCGACGTGATCGTGCTGGGCAGACGGCCCCACGAGCCCTCCCGCAAGGAGGTCAGCATCGCCCTGGCCGTGTTCGTCGGCCTGGCGATCGCCTTCGGTGCCTGGATCTGGTTCGACTACGGGCACGACTACGGGACGCAGTTCTTCGCGGGGTGGCTGACCGAGTACTCCCTCTCGATCGACAACCTGTTCATCTTCCTGATCATCATGGCCAAGTTCGCCGTACCCCGGGCGCTGCAGCAGGAGGCGCTGCTCGTCGGGATCGTGCTGGCGCTGATCATGCGGGGTGCCTTCATCGCGGTCGGCGCCGCCGCGATCAACAACTTCAGCTGGATCTTCTACGTCTTCGGGCTCTTCCTCGTCTACACGGCCGTCAAGCTCGCCAAGGACGGCTCCACCGACGACGACGAGTACGAGGAGAACCGCCTGATCCGCTTCATCAGCTCGCGGTTCCCCGCCACCACCGAGTGGCACGGCGCGAAGATCCTGGGCATCGAGAACGGCAAGCGGGTGCTCACCCCGATGTTCGTGGTGATCGTGGCGCTCGGCACCACCGACCTGCTCTTCGCGCTGGACTCGATCCCGGCGATCTACGGGCTCACCCAGGAGCCGTACCTGGTGCTGACCGCCAACATCTTCGCGCTGATGGGTCTGCGCCAGCTGTACTTCCTGATCGGCGGCCTGCTGCGCCGCCTCGTCTACCTCTCCTACGGCCTGGCGTTCCTGCTCGGCTTCATCGGGGTGAAGCTGGTCCTGCACGCGATGCACGAGAACGAGCTGCCGTTCGTCAACGGGGGTGAGCACATCTCCTGGGCCCCGGACATCCCGATCTGGCTCTCCCTGGCCGTGATCGTCGGCACCCTGCTCGTGACCACCGTGGCCAGCCTCGCCAAGACCGGCCGGGAGGCCAGGCAGGCGGTGTGACGTGGCCCTCGTCCTCGACGGGAAGGGCAGCGCGACCGTCCTTGTTGTTGAACGTTGAACCATTCAATCCGTGGCCGACGTACGACGACGAGGAGACTCGATGCAGATCCTGATGCTGGTGGGCAGCCTGCGGGCCGGTTCGTGGACCGGGCAGGTGACCGAGGCCATCGCCGACCTGCTGCCGTCGGGGGTGACCGCGAGCGCCTACGAAGGCCTCGGCTCGCTACCGCACTACGACCAGGACCTCGACGGCGACGAGGCGCCCGAGTCCGTCCGCGACTTCCGCGCGGCAGTGGCTGCCGCCGACGCGCTCGTGGTCGCGACCCCGGAGTACAACGGCTCGGTCACCGGCGTGCTCAAGAACGCGATCGACTGGGCCTCGCGCCCGCGCGGCTCGGCCGCCCTCGACGGCAAGGCCGTCGCGGTCGTCTCCGTCAGTCCCTCGCCCCGCGGTGCCCAGTGGGCCCGCGAGGACCTCGCCCGGATCCTCCGCGTCGCCGGCGCGACGCCGCTCGAGCCCGCCGTCGGGCGTGGCACCGTCCACGACGTCCTCGAGGACGGGCGCGGTCACCGAGCGCGACGTACGGCACTCGCTCGAGCGCCTGGTCGCCGCACTCGTCGCCACCGAGGAGTCGCCCGCCGCCTGAGCGGGGTGCACACAGGAAACTGCCCCTTCGCACAGGATAATTCCTGTGCGGAGGGGCAGTTTTCCTTCATCGCATGGGAAACCGGCGTCCCGGGCCGACCGCCCTCACTCCTCGTCGGACTTCGAGGCGCCCTCCTTGATCTGGTCCATCACGGTGGAGTCGGCGAGGGTGGTGACGTCGCCGACCTCGCGCTTCTCGGCGACGTCCTTGAGCAGGCGGCGCATGATCTTGCCCGAGCGGGTCTTGGGGAGCTCGGCGACCACCAGGATCGACTTCGGCCGGGCGATCTTGCCGATCTCGTCGGCGACGTGCTCGCGCAGCTCCTGGATCAGCGACTGCGGTGCCTCCTCGCCGTCCTTGAGCGCGCTCTCGCGCAGGATCACGTAGGCCATCACCGCCTGGCCGCTGTCCGGGTCCTCGGCGCCGACCACGGCCGCCTCCGCGACCTTCGGGTGTGAGACGAGCGCCGACTCGATCTCGGTGGTGGAGAGCCGGTGGCCGGAGACGTTCATGACGTCGTCCACCCGGCCGAGCAGCCAGATGTCGCCGTCGTCGTCGAGCTTGGCGCCGTCACCGGCGAAGTAGTAGCCCTTGTCCTTGTACCGCGACCAGTAGGTCTCCTTGTACCGCTCGTCGTCGCCGTAGATCCCGCGCAGCATCGCCGGCCACGGCTCGGTGAGCACCAGGTAGCCGCCGTTGCCGTTGCCCACCGAGTTGCCCTCGTCGTCGACGACGTCGATGGAGATGCCCGGCAGCGCCTTCATCGCCGAGCCAGGCTTGCCCTTGGTCACGCCCGGCAGCGGGCTGATCATGTGCTGGCCGGTCTCGGTCTGCCACCAGGTGTCCATCACCGGGCAGCTGCCGCCACCGATGTTCTCGCGGTACCAGACGTAGGCCTCGGGGTTGATCGGCTCGCCCACCGAGCCGAGGATCCGCAGCGAGGAGAGGTCGAACTTCTCCGGGATCTCCTGGCCCCACTTCATGAACGTGCGGATCGCCGTGGGTGCGCAGTAGAGCAGTGTCACCTTGTACTTCTCGATGATCTCCCACCAGCGGCCCTTGTGCGGGCTGTCGGGCGTCCCCTCGTACATCACCGAGGTCGCGCCGTTGGCCAGCGGCCCGTAGACGATGTAGCTGTGACCGGTCACCCAGCCGATGTCGGCCGCGGTCCAGAAGACGTCGTCGTCCTTGAGGTCGAAGACCGCCCAGTGCGTCCACGACGTACCGACGAGGTAGCCGCCGGTGGTGTGCAGGATGCCCTTCGGCTTGCCGGTCGTGCCTGAGGTGTACATGACGTAGAGCGGGTGCTCGCTGTCGAAGGCCTCCGCCTCGTGGTCCGTCGAGGCCTTCTCCACGACGTCGTGCCACCACACGTCGCGGTCGTCGTCCCACTCCACGTCCTGGCCGGTACGCCGGACGACGAGCACGTGCTCGACGTCGGGACACTCCTGCAGCGCCTTGTCCACCGCCGGCTTCAGCGCGGCGGCGTCACCGCGGCGGTAGCCACCGTCGGCGGTGATCACCACGTGGGCGTCGCAGTCCTGGATCCGGTCGCGCAGGGAGTTGGAGGAGAAGCCACCGAAGACGACCGTGTGCACCGCACCCAGCCGGGCGCAGGCCAGCATCGCCACCACGGTCTCCGGGATCATCGGCATGTAGATGGCGACGCGGTCGCCCTTCTCCACGCCGAGCTCGGTGAGCGCGTTCGCCGCCTGGCAGACCAGGTCCTTGAGGTCGGCGTAGGTGAGGTCGCGGGTGTCGTCCTCGGGCTCACCGACCCAGTGGATGGCCACCCGGTCCCCGTTGCCTGCCTCGACGTGGCGGTCGACGCAGTTGTGGGCGGCGTTGAGCTTCCCGCCCACGAACCACTTCGCGAAGGGGGCGTCGTCCCAGTCCAGGACGGTGTCCCACTTCGTCTCCCAGTCCAGCCGCTCGGCCGCCTTGGCCCAGAACGCCAACCGGTCGTCGTCGGCCTCGTCGTACGCCGACTCCTTCACGTTGGCGTTCTCGGCGAGCTCCTTCGGTGGCTCGAACCGGCGTTCCTCGTGGGCCAGGTTGGCCAGGGTCTCGTTGCTCACGGTGCCTCTTCTCCTCGGGCGATGTGTCCCGCGTCTGGCTGTCGATGTTTCCGGCGACTTCTCGGCGATTTCTCTGGGCGGATCAACGTGCGCCGGTCGGCACGAGCGACTTGCCGTGGGAGAAGGCCGTCACGCCCGCGAACGAGGCGTACCAGGCCGCGAGCGCGGTCAGCAGTCCGACGTACCCGCCGATCTTGGTGATGTTGTCGGAGGTCTGGAAGTCACCCAGGGCCAGGACCAGGAACGTGAGGGTCAGCAACGCGAACACGGCGAGGACGGCACCACTGACCTTGGTCGCGGCGACGGTCATGTAGGCGGTGAAGATGCCCCACGCCAGCAGGTAGAGGCCGAGCCCCTTGCCGACGTCGCCTGCGGGGATCTTGTAGCCCTCGATGTGCGCGGTGAGCCACCAGAAGGACAGCCAGAAGGCGCCGTAGGAGGAGAACGCGGTGGCCCCGAAGGTGTTGCCCTTGGCGAACTCCCACATCCCGGCGAGCAGCTGCGCGCCGCCACCGTAGGCGAGGGCGAGGCCGAAGACGACGGGCTCGACGGAGGCCGGCACCCAGCCGGCATTGACGGCGCTGAGGAAGAAGGTGGTCAGGGCGAAGGCCGCGAGTCCCAGCGGAGCCGGGTCGGCGAGGTGAGCTCCGGGGAGCTGCTGGGGAACAACTGCAGAGTCGGCGTGGGTGGATTGCGTCATGGCGTCTCCCGAGGATGTGAGTTGATCCTTTGACCATAGGAACAACGGCGCCCCTTGGGAAGGGTCAGTCCGGCTCCTCAGCGGAAGTCGATGAGCTGCACGCCCGGATCCTCGGGCGGGCGGCGCGGGGCCGGATGGCCCTCCACCACCTCGCCGGGGACCGTGGCCGGCTCGACCGCTGCGAGCTGGATCTCGGCCGGCAGCTCCTCGTGACGTACGACGGCGCGGTAGCACCGGGTCAGGTAGGGCACCTGCATGCCGTCGTGGCCGCGGCCGTACTCGGCGTACAGGGCGTCGACCTGCTCCAGCACCGCTGCCCGGTCGCGCTCGTCCATGATCGCGACGTGGGAGACCGATCGGGCCAGGTCGGCGAGGGAGGCCGCGGTGTGCGGCTGCCAGAACCGGAAGGTGGCCTGCTCGACGAACCCGAAGTAGGGGGACTCCATCATCGGCTTCGCGGAGTCGTCGATGTCTCCGAAGTCCGGGGCGATCAGGTTGCTGAGCCGTCTCACCCAGGGGATGCCGACGTCGTAGGTGTTCCAGGCCAGGGCCAGGTGGCCGCCGGGGCGCAGGACACGCGCGATCTCGGGCGAGGGCCAGCTCGTGGTCGAACCAGTGGAACGACTGGCCGCACACCACCACGTCGGCCGAGCGGGAGGGCAACGGGATCGCCTCCGCCCCGGCGACCACGTGCGGGACGCGGACCCGGACGGCCAGCCGGCGGAGCATGTCGGGCAGTGGCTCGGTGGCGAGCACGTCGTGACCACCACGCCGGACCAGGACCTCGGTGAGCTTGCCGGTGCCGGCGCCGAGCTCGAGCACCAGCGACGGACGCGCCTGGTCGCGGCGCCCCACCAGCCAGGCGGCGGCGTCGTCGGGGTAGGAGGGGCGGGCCCGGTCGTAGGCGTCGGCCACGGCGCCCGAACGACCGTGCAGCCGCCGAGCCGTGAAGGGCCGTGAAGGGTGTCCGCCTCGCTCATCCTGCGCTCGAAGTTACCGGATACCTTCCCCGGGTGACCTCTCCCGCGCCGGACCCCCTGGCCTGGTGCAACGAGCTCGAGGGCGTGCCCTCGGCCTTTGCCGCCACCCGCGACGGCATCGACGCGATGCTGCGCGACCGCGGGTTGCGTCGTACCTCCCCGGAGCAGACGAGCGAGTCGCTGCTGCGCGGCGCCCATGCCTCTGCCGCCCTGGCCGGCTCGGCCTCGACCTGGGAGGAGGTCCGCGCCGGCACGGGCGACGAGGTGGCCCAGGCAGCGGTGCGGATCAGCACCGAGGTGCTGGCGCTCGCGCCGGTCATCGCGCGGTCGCCGGCGCAGGCCTTCGCCCGCCTGCACGTGCTGGCCGGCGGGAGCGGGACCCCCGGGTCGGCGCAGGGCGCAGCGCGCCTCCAGTCGCTCTCGCAGACCATGCTCCGGACCCGGTCACCGGCGTTGCTGGTCGCCGCCGTCGTGCACGGCGAGCTGCTCTCCGCCGGGGCGTTCGGGTCCCACGACGGGCTCGTCGCGCGGGCGGCTGAACGGCTGGTGCTGGTGTCCCGGGGTGTGGATCCCGCCTCGGTCGTCGTACCCGAGGCCGGCCACCTGGCGCTTCGGGACGCCTACGAGTCGAACCAGCGCGGCTACCGCGACGGCGGCCGCACCGGCCTGCACTCCTGGCTGCTCTACGTGGCGCAGGCACAGGCGAGAGGGGCGGAGTCGAGCCCGCTGCTGGCTCCCTGAGAGGTCCGCACAAATGTCAGCGGACAGGTGAGCGGCACCGGGATTGAACAGGAGTCCTGTGCAGTCTCGATGCCGCTCGATACATGGGGTCTCGGCTACCAGGCGTGCAAGTTCCAACTACTGATCCCCGGCAGATCCCGGGTGGTTCAGCGCCCTGTAGGAAGGGTAGGTCGCCGCGTGGGTACCGGCCCCATGTGGTCTGTGGAGTTGTGCCTCCCTGTGTACGCCGATCGGGGGGCATCTCAACCCTTGACATTGGCAGGGCGGCGTGGGTGCTCGGGATCAGTGGCCCTAGGCGGACAGCCGCCGGCGCCGGACGTTGAGCCACACGGCCGCACCGATCGCGGCGACCCCACCGACCGTCAGCGTGGCCAGCGTCGGACGGGCCGGTGGGAGCCGGACGCGGCGACGCAGGGCCACCGGCTTCTCGAAGACCAGGATCGGCCAGCCGCGCTCGCGGGCGATCCGGCGCAGGTCCTTGTCGGGGTTCACGGCGTAGGGGTGACCCACCGCCTCGAGCATGGACACGTCGGTCACCGAGTCGCTGTAGGCGTAGGAGCGCTCGAGGTCGTAGCCGTGGATGTCGGCCAGCTCGCGGACGGCCGTGGCCTTGGCCTCGGCATAGGCGTAGAAGGTGATGCCCCCGGTGTACCGGCCGTCCTCGACCTCCATCTGCGTGGCCACGACCTTGTCCGCGCCGAGCATCTCGCCGATCGGCTCGACCACCTCGGCGCCACTCGTCGAGACGATGATGACGTCGCGGCCGGCGAGGTGGTGGTCCTCGATCAGGCCGACCGCCTCGTCGTAGACGAGCGGGTCGACGATGTTGTGCAGCGTGTCGGCCACGATCTCGCGGACGGTCTGCACGTTCCAGCCCGCGCACAGCTGCGACATGAACTGCCGCATCTTCTCCATCTGGTCGTGGTCGGCGCCGCCGACGAGGTAGACGAACTGGGCGTACGCCGAGCGCAGCACCGCTCCCCGGGAGATCAGCCCGCCCGCCTGGAACTCGCGACTGAACGCGAGAGTGCTCGACTTGGCGATGATCGTCTTGTCGAGATCGAAGAAGGCCGCCGTCGGGCGAGCCACCGGGGTCATGCCTCGATGGTAGGCAGAACGGACGAATCGATACTGCCCGATGACCATTTCGTGTCCACAGGCCGCCAGTCGCTCCGAGTCGTCCACAGCGGGGGTCGCGCCGGCCCCTGCCCGTCACCGGCCCGGAGCAGATTCGGCTCATGGATGCCGCCGCCCCGCTGCTCGTCTCGACCGATCCGCTGCTCGTGGCCGAGGTGCAGCGACTCGCGGCGGCGGCCGGCGTCGTCCCCGACGTGGTCCACGACCCCAGCGCTGCGCTGAGGGCGTGGCCCGGCGCGCCGGTGGTGCTCGTCGGCGCAGACGCAGCACCGGACCTGGCCGGAGTACGACCCCCGAGACGGCCACGCGTGCACGTCCTGTGCCGGGCGCCCGCCGGCGACGCGGTGTTCCGTGAAGCGCTCGGCGTGGGCGCCGAGACGGTGGCCGGGTTGCCGGAGTCGGAGTCCTGGCTGGTCGAGATGCTCACCGACGTCGGCGACGGCGCCGCCGCGCCCGGCGTCACGATCGGGGTGATCGGCGGCTCGGGAGGAGCCGGGGCGACGGTCTTCGCCGCAGCACTCGCCGGCCTGGCCTCGGCCACCGGCCCCACCCTGCTGCTCGACGCCGACCCGCTGGGCGCCGGGATCGACCGCGTGCTGGGGCTGGAGTCGGCCGAGGGGATCCGCTGGGACGCGATGGCGCAGACCACCGGACGGCTGAGCTCGCGGTCGTTGCGCGAGGCGCTGCCCCGGTCCGGGTTGCTCTCCGTCCTTTCCTGGCCGGTCGACCGGTCCCCGCCCGTGCAACCCTTCGCGATGCGTGAGGTCCTCTCGGCCGCGCGACGCGGGTTCACCGTGGTGGTGGTCGACCTGCCGCGTCACCTCGACGCCGTCGTGGAGGAGACCGTCGCGCGATGCGACCACCTGGTGGTGCTCTCCGCGGTGACGGTGCCCGGGGTGGCCTCGGCGGCGCGGCTGGCCCGGAGGCTGCCGGAGTGCGGGGCCAGGCGTCACCTCGTGACCCGGGGTCGCACCGGTGGCGTGCGGCCGGAGTCGGTGAGCCGGCTCCTCGGGATCCCGTTGCTGTGCGCGATGAGCGACCAGCGTGGCCTGGACGAGGCCATCGACCTGGGCGCCGGCCCCGCGAGACTGCGCCGCGGACCGCTCGCCCGGGCGGCCCGCGCGAGCGTCGAGGTGCTCGTGCCGGTGACGGGCACACCATGAGCGGCGCCCACGACGAGGCCCTTCCCGTCGGGCTGCTGGACGGTGTTCGCGAGCACCTCGCCCGCGAGAACGCGCCGCTGACGCCCCAGCTCGTCGCCCGGGCGTTGCGGGAGCGCGGCGGGCCGGTGGGCGACTCGACCGTGCTCGCCGTGCACGACGCGCTGCATCGCGACGTCGTCGGCGCAGGTCCGCTCGAGCCGCTGCTGCGTCTCGAGGGCGTCACCGACGTCCTGGTCAACGGCGCCGACCAGGTCTGGATCGACCGTGGCGCCGGGCTGGAGCCCACCGGCGTCAGGTTCCCCGACGACCAGGCCGTGCGCAGGCTCGCCCAGCGGCTGGCGGCCACGGGTGGGCGGCGACTCGACGACGCGTCGCCGTGCGTCGACCTGCGTCTCGCCGACGGGTCCCGGTTCCACGCCGTGCTGGCCCCGGTCTCGCGGCCCGGCACGGTCCTGTCCCTGAGGGTCCCGCGGTCACGGGTCTTCACCCTGGCCGAGCTGGTGGCGACCGGTGCGGTCACCACCTCCGGCGCCGAGCTCCTCGAGCAGGTCGTACGACGGCGCCTGGCGTTCCTGGTCAGTGGCGGCACGGGCAGCGGCAAGACCACCCTGCTCAACGCCCTCCTCTCCCTGGTGCCCGCCGGTGAGCGGCTGGTGCTCGTGGAGGACGCCTCCGAGCTGCGCCCCGAGCACCACCACGTGGTCGCGCTCGAAGCGCGGCCGCCCAACATCGAGGGCGCAGGCGAGATCACGCTGCGCACGCTGGTCCGGCAGGCGCTGCGGATGCGGCCGGACCGGCTCGTCGTCGGCGAGGTCCGCGGCGCGGAGGTGGTCGACATGCTCGCGGCGATGAACACCGGGCACGAAGGTGGCTGCGCCACGGTGCACGCCAACTCCGCCGCCGACGTGCCGAGCCGGATCGAGGCCCTGGCCCTCGCTGCCGGCATGTCGCGCGAGGCGGCCCACAGCCAGCTGTTCTCGGCGCTCGACGTCGTCATCCACCTCGACCGGGGACCCGACCGGCGTCGCCGGGTGCGAGGAGATCGGTGTGCTGACCAGGACCTCCGGAGAGGTCGAGGTGGTCACCGGCGTGCGCTTCGCCCGCGACGGTTCCCTGCTCCCGGGTCCGGCTCTCGACGCACTCTCCGCGCTGGTCGAGCCGTGACCGCCACCTTCGTCGCGGCAGCCCTGGCCGGAGCAGCGGTCGCCGGGATGGCGCCAGCTGGTGCGCAGGGTCTGGCGACGCCACGCACACGACCGTCGGTTCGCCGGGCCCTGATCGTGGTGGCAGCGGTGACCGGACTGCTCGCGGCGGCGACCCTGCTGGACACCCACGACGTCGCGCTCGCCGCGCTGGCGCTGCTCACCGCCGCCGGCATCGGTCGGATCCTGCGCCGCCGGCGTGCTGTTCTCGAGGCCCAACGACGCGGGGACCGCGTGCTGGGTGTGTGCGAGGCGATCGCCTCCGACCTCACCGCGGGACAGCCACCTTCGGCAGCGTTGGCGCGGGCCGCCGGCGAGTGGGCGGAGCTCGCTCCAGTGGCGGCTGCCGGGAGGATGGGTGCGGACGTGCCCGGTGCCCTTCGGGAGCTCGCTGCGCGGCCGGGCGCGGGCCAGCTGAGGCGAGTGGCGGCCACCTGGCAGGTCGCGCACGACACAGGCGCAGGCCTGGCGTCGGCGATGCGCGCGGCCGGGGACGCGATCCGGTCGGAGCGACGTACCGGCAGGCTGGTGGCGACCGAGCTCGCCGCCGCCCACGCGACCGCCCGCATGCTGGCGGTGCTGCCGATCGGTGTCCTGCTGCTGGGGACGGGCATCGGCGGTGACCCCGTGGGGTTCCTCCTGCGGAGCACCCCCGGACTGGTCGTGCTGGCCGTCGGGCCTGGGGCTGACCTTCTGCGGACTCGCCTGGCTCGAGCGCATCGCCGAGCGGGTGCTCCAGTCGTGAACGCGCCGTCCCTGGTCGCCGCGGGGCTGGTCGCGGTGGCGATGGTGCTCTTGCGATCCCCTCGCCCGGTCCTCGGTCACGAGCGGCCCGCCCTGCCGACGAGGGAGGAGCAGCCGCCGCTACGACGGATGCGGCTGCCACTGGCCGTGGTTGCCGGAGCAGGTGGCTGGGCGATGGTGGGCGGCCCGCTCGGAGTCGTCGTCGCCGCGGGTGTGACCGTCGCCGTCTGGGTGCTCCTCGGTCGGGGCGAGCCACCTGCCGTCGTACGGCGTCGTGCCCTCCTGCTGCAGGACCTGCCGCTAGGTGTCGACCTGCTCGGGTCCTGCCTCGAGGCCGGTGCCGCGCCGGTCGGGGCGCTGGAGGCGGTCGGGCGCGCCGTCGGCGGACCGGTCGGCGAGGAGTTCCTCGCGCTGCACCACCGTCTCGCCATCGGGGTCGATCCTGCCGCGGTGTGGGCGACCGTGGCTCTGCATCCCCAGCTCGGACCTCTCGGGCGCGCCGTCGGGCGGGCCCACGACTCCGGGGCCTCGATCGGCCGTGCTGTCCACCAGCTCTCCGAGGAGCTGCGGGAGCGGCTGCAGGCCGATGTCGAGGCGCGTGCCCGCAGCATCGAGGTCAGGGCCTCGGCCCCACTGGGGCTGTGCCTGTTGCCGGCCTTCGTGCTGCTGGGTGTCGTGCCCCTCGTCGCCGGGGTGTTCGGCTCGATGCAGCTCTTCGGATGAGTCGCCGAGACGACCCGTTGACGTCCACAGGGCGATCCGGACCTGGGTTGTCCACCGGCCCGCGGATCCGTGGTCGCCGCGGCGGGAGCGGGCCGCGAACCTCGGGTGGTCAGCACACCCCGTCCGGTCCTCGCGATGCGGACATCGACCTGTAGGAGAAGCCATGCACCACACTGCCCTCGCCCAACCGCTCGCCCGCCCGCGCGGCCTCGCGGCCGTCGCTCGTCGTGGTCCGGGACGAGATCGGCGCCAGCACCGCCGAGTACGCCACCGTCACCGGCTGCGGAGTCGGGTTCGCCGCCGTGCTCTTCAAGTTCCTCACCAGCTCGGCCGGACAGCAGCTGATCTCGGTGATCTTCCGCGCCATCCGGGCGCTGCTGCCCTTCTAGCCAGAGAACTTCCAGACCGACCGGCGGAGCGGGCCGGGGCTGCCCGCTCCGCCGGTCGCACCACACCTGAGAGGAGAGAGCATGAGGGCAACGAGGCGAGCACGACACGACCGCGGCGCGGTCACCGCCGAGGCGGCCGTCGTGCTGCCCGTCATCGTCGTGTTCACCGTGGCGATGGCGTGGCTGGTCTGCGTGGGTCTCGCGCAGCTGCGCGCGCTCGACGCCGCCCGAGAGGTGGCCCGGGCCGCCGCCCGCTCGGAGGCCACGGGCACCGCGGTGGGGCTGGGGCGGCGGGTGGCCCCGGACGGTTCCCGCGTCTCCGTGCGGGAGGAGCAGGACACCGTCGTGGCGACGGTGGTCAGCCCGGTGCGGGGCCCGGGGCGACTGCTGGCCCACCTCGGCACGGTTCACGTGACGGCCACGGCGGTCTCGGCCCGGGAACCGGACCAGTGACCCGCTCCGAGGCGGGGCTGGCCAGCGTCCTCGCGGTCGCGATGACGGGTCTGCTGCTCTGCCTCACCGTCGGCGTCATGTGCGGCGTTGCAGTGGTCGGTGCCCATCGGCGGGCCGAGTCGGCCGCCGACCTGGCGGCGCTGGCCGGGGCGGGCGGAGTGCAGAGCGGCGGTGACCCGTGCAGTCGGGCCGCGGTCGTCGCCCGGCGCAACCACGCGAAGCTGCAGCGCTGCGAGGTCCAAGGCTGGGACGTCTCGGTGGTCGTGGTCGCATCGGCCCGGCTGCCGATCGGGCGGGTGCAGCTGCCGGCACGAGCCCGCGCCGGGCCGGTTCAGGCCTCGCTGCGCTCGTTCTCGTCGTCCTCGCGCTCGTCGCGCTTGTAGTCGTCGAGCTTCTGGCTCAGCTCGCTGACCTTCTTCCGGTCCGCACGGCGTGCGCTGGCGCGGCGGGCGCCGGTGCGGAAGAGCGCAAGGCTGATCATCAGCACGAGCAGGGTGCCCATCCCGAGGAAGAACACCTGGCCGGCGGAGGCGTCGAGGTTGACCGACCCGAGGTCGACGGTCGTGGGATCGCCGCCCCCGAAGAGCGCTGCGACGACGACCAGCACCACGATGATGAGCAGGACCAGAGCGACGACGAACACGTTCCCGACCCTAAACGGTGCCGGCGCCGGAGAGCAGCAGGTCGAGCAGCGCCACGGCGCCGGATTTGTCGAGCGGGTTGTTCTGGTTGCCGCACTTGGGCGACTGGACGCAGGACGGGCAGCCCTCGGTGCAGCCGCAGGCCGCGATCGCCTCGCGCGTCGCCCGCAGCCAGTCAGCGGCCGAGCGGTAGCCGCGTTCGGCGAAGCCGGACCCGCCGGGATGCCCGTCGTGCACGAAGACCGTGAGCCGGCCGGTGTCGGCGTGCAGGGCTGTCGAGACCCCGCCGATGTCCCACCGGTCGCAGGTGGCGAACAGCGGGAGCAGGCCGATCGAGGCGTGCTCGGCGGCGTGCGCCGCTCCGGGCAGGTCGGCGGCCGACAGCCCGGACTCGTCGAGCACGTGCGCGGGGAGGGTCCACCACACCGCGGTCGTCTCCAGCACCCGCTCGGGGAGGTCCAGCGGCTCCTCGCCGATCACCTCGCCCGAGGGAACCCTGCGCTTGAGGAAGGAGACCACCTGGTGGGTGACTCGCACCGAGCCCAGGGCCAGCCGCGCGTCCCCCCAGGGCACCGCCTCCCGCTCGGCGAGGATCTCGATGTCGGTGACCTCCCGTGCCGTGGTCGAGTAGTCGAGGTCGGCCGGCACCACCACCGCGACCGACTCCGTCAGGTCCAGCTCCTTCACCAGCCAGGACTCCCCCTGGTGCAGGTACACCGCCCCGGTGTGGGCGGTGCCGTGGGCCGCGTGGGCGTCGACCGTGCCCAGCACCCGTCCGGTGACGTCCTCGACCAGCCGGACCGGAGACCCACCGGAGCCGCGGATGTCGGCGAGGTCGCTGGCGCGACGCCGGTCGGTCCAGAACCAGCCGTGCGGGCGACGCCGGAGCAGCCCGCCCTCGGTGAGTGCCTCGACCGCGGCAGCAGCACCCGGGCCGAACAAGGGGAGGTCGCGCTCGGTGAGCGGCGACTCGGCGGCGGCGGCGCACAGGTGCGGCCCGAGGACGTAGGGGTTGTCGGGGTCGAAGACGTTGGCCTCGACCGGCTGGCCGAGCAGGGCCTCGGGGTGGTGGACCAGGTAGGTGTCGAGCGGGTCGTCGCGGGCGACCAGCACCGCGAGCGCGTCGCGCCCGCTGCGACCGGCCCGGCCGACCTGTTGCCACAGGGCCGCCCGGGTGCCGGGGAAGCCCGCCAGCAGGACGGCGTCGAGGCCACTGATGTCGATGCCGAGCTCGAGGGCGTTGGTCGCCGCCAGGCCCAGGAGCCGCCCGGAGCGCAGCGCCTCCTCCAAGGCGCGGCGCTCCTCGGGCAGGTAGCCGCCGCGGTAGGCCGCCACCTGGTCGACCAGCGAGGCGTCCACCTCGCCCAGGAGACGCCGGGCGGCGAGGGCCACGGTCTCCACGCCCCGTCGCGACCGGACGAAGGCGAGCGTGCGCACCCTCTCCACGACGAGGTCGGTGAGCAGGTCGGCCACCTCGCTGGTCGCCGAGCGGCGCACCGGTGCGCCGTTCTCCCCGACACCAGGCACGAACGGCGGCTCCCACAGGGCCAGCGCCTGCCGGCCACGAGGCGACCCGTCGGCGGTGACGGCCTCCACCTCGAGCCCGGTCAGCCTGCTCGGCGGAGACCTCCGGTTCGGCCACGGTCGCCGAGGCCAGCACGAACGTGGGGTGGGCGCCGTACAGCGCGGCCACGCGACGCAGGCGGCGCAGCACGTGGGCGACGTGGGCGCCGAAGACCCCCCGGTAGTGGTGGCACTCGTCGACGACGACGTAGCGCAGCGAGCCGAAGAAGCGCGACCAACGGGCGTGCCCGGGCAGCAGGGAGCGGTGCAGCATGTCGGGGTTGGTGAGGACGTACTCCCCGTGGTCGCGCGTCCACTCCCGCATCTCCGGGGTCGAGTCGCCGTCGTGGGTGCCGCAGCGCAGGTCCGGCAGGCCGAGCCGGCGCAGTGCCGCGAGCTGGTCCTGCGCCAGGGCCTTGGTCGGGGAGAGATAGAGGACGGAGGCGCCCCGCTGCCCCTTGGGACCGCGGGAGGTCTCGATGGCGTGCAGGGCCGGCATCAGGTAGCACAGCGACTTGCCCGACGCCGTACCCGTCGAGACCACCGCGTGACGTCCCTGGAAGGCCCGGTCGGCACAGTCGCGCTGGTGGGTCCATGGTGCGGGTACGCCGGAGGCCTCGAGCGCCGTCCGGACGGGAGCGCACAGCCAGCTCGGCCAGTCGGTGGTGCGGGCGGGTCGGGCCTCGACCAGCTCGAGATGGGTCAGGCTCTCGGAGCGACCCGGGGCACCGCGCAGCCGCGCCAGCGTCGTCTCGAGGTCCACCACGTGCACCCCCACAGTCTCCCAGTGCGGGCGTGGGCGGCCCGGTGGCGGCGTGGTGGGCGGCCTGACGGTCTGCCCACGCCAGCCGGGCGGTGTCGTGGTTCAATAACGGCACTTGTAGTGCATTTGTGGGAGCGTCAGGTCCGGTGCTGGCCGCGCTCGGAGGAGAGACAGTGGACCTTTCGCTGCAGACCCGTGAGGTCGACAGCCGCACGATCGTCGAGGTCGGTGGTGAGATCGACGTCTACACGGCTCCCAAGCTCCGCGACAAGATCACCGAGCTCGTCGGCGAGGGCCACCACGACCTCGTCATCGACATGGAGGGCGTCGACTTCCTCGACTCCACCGGCCTCGGCGTGCTCGTCGGCGGCCTGAAGAAGGTGCGTGCCTACGACGGGTCGATGGAGCTGATCTGCTCCCAGGACCGCCTGCTCAAGATCTTCCGCATCACCGGCCTCGCGAAGGTCTTCACGATCCACGACTCGGAGGCCGAGGCGCTCGGCGCCTGACCCTCCTCGAAGGCTCCCGGGCAGGTCGCAGAATGGGTCCGACCGCCCTGCGAGCCCGGTCACGGCACTGCGTCCAGATACCCGTAGACTCCCCGGCTGTCATCCACAGACGTAACTCCCGAGGAGAATCATGACCGGGTTCAACCCGCTCGTCGTTCACCTCAGTGGCGGGAACCTCGTGCTGGTCGTCATCGTCCTCCTGATCGCGCTCGGCGCGCTCGGGATGGCCGTGATCTTCCGCTCAGAGGTCCTCTCGGCCGCCGAGGGCACCGACAACATGAAGAACATCGCCCACGCGGTGCAGGAGGGGGCCAACGCCTACCTCCAGCGCCAGTTCCGCACGCTCGCGCGTCTTCGCTGCCGTGGCCTTCGTGGGACTGCTGGCGCTGCCCGCCGACGACATCGCCGAACGCATCTTCCGCTCGGTCTTCTTCCTGGTCGGAGCCGGGTTCTCGGCCGCGATCGGCTACCTCGGCATGTCCCTGGCCGTGCAGTCCAACCTGCGCGTCGCCGCGGCCGCGAACACCGTGGGCCGCGACCCCGCCATGAAGATCGGCTTCCGCACCGGCGCCTTCGTCGGCATGGCGACCGTGGGTCTCGGCCTGCTCGGCGCCAGCCTCGTCGTGATCCTGTTCCAGGCACCGAGGCACCCAAGGTGCTCGAGGGCTTCGGCTTCGGCGCCGCCCTGCTGGCCATGTTCATGCGTGTCGGCGGCGGCATCTTCACCAAGGCCGCCGACGTCGGCGCCGACCTGGTCGGCAAGGTCGAGCAGAACATCCCCGAGGACGACCCGCGCAACGCCGCCACGATCGCCGACAACGTGGGCGACAACGTCGGCGACTGCGCCGGCATGGCCGCCGACCTGTTCGAGTCCTACGCCGTGACCCTGGTCGCGGCGCTGATCCTCGGCTCGACTCGCTTCGGCGACAAGGGCCTGGTCTTCCCGCTGCTGGTCCCCGCGATCGGTGCGCTGACCGCCGTGCTCGGCGTCTACATCACCACCCCGCGTCCCGGGGAGAACGGCCTGACCACGATCAACCGGGCCTTCTACATCTCCGCGGCCGTCGGCGCCGTCGTCTCGGTCGATCGCGGCGTTCATCTACCTGCCGTCGTCCTTCGCAGACTTCAAGGGCATCACCCCTCGGCCCTCGACTCGATCTCCAGCGGTGGCGCCGACGGCGACCCGCGCGTGATCGCCTCGGCTGCTGTCGTCATCGGCATCGTGATGGCCGCGGGCATCCTGGCGCTGACCGGCTACTTCACCGGCACCGAGTACAAGCCGGTCAAGGACGTCGGCGCGACCTCGCTCACCGGCGCGGCGACGGTCATCCTCAGCGGCCTCGCGGTCGGCTTCGAGTCGGCGGTCTACACGACGCTGGTCATCGGCGCCGCGGTGTTCGGGGCGTTCCTGCTCGGCGGCGGCTCGCTGACCATCTCGCTGTTCGCGGTCGCGCTGGCCGGTTGCGGCCTGCTGACCACCGTCGGCGTGATCGTCGCGATGGACACCTTCGGCCCGGTCTCCGACAACGCCCAGGGCATCGCCGAGATGTCCGGCGACGTCAGCGAGGAGGGGGCGCAGATCCTCACCGAGCTCGACGCCGTCGGCAACACCACCAAGGCGATCACCAAGGGCATCGCGATCGCGACCGCGGTGCTCGCGGCGACCGCGCTGTTCGGCTCCTACGCCACCTCGGTCCTGGAGAAGCTGAAGGACAGCGGCTCCGACGGCTCGGAGCTCGCTCGACTTCTTCGTCTTCAACCCGGGCGTGCTCGTCGGCGTGCTCCTCGGTGCTGCCGTCGTGTTCCTCTTCTCCGGCCTGGCGATCAACGCGGTCGGCCGCGCTGCCGGCGCGGTCGTCTTCGAGGTGCGGCGCCAGTTCCGCGAGATCCCCGGGATCATGGAGGGCACCGGCCGTCCGGAGTACGGCAAGGTCGTCGACATCGTCACCAAGGACTCGCTCCGCGAGCTGGTCACCCCCGGCGTGCTCGCCGTGCTGGCCCCGATCGCCGTCGGGTTCGGCCTCGGTGTCGCCCCGCTGGCCGGCTTCCTCGGCCGGCGCGATCGGCACCGGCACCCTGATGGCGGTGTTCCTGGCCAACTCCGGTGGTGCCTGGGACAACGCCAAGAAGCTGGTCGAGGACGGCCACCACGGTGGCAAGGGCTCGTCCGCGCACGAGGCCACGATCATCGGTGACACCGTCGGCGACCCGTTCAAGGACACCGCCGGTCCGGCGATCAACCCGCTGATCAAGGTGATGAACCTGGTCTCGCTGCTGATCGCCAGCGCGATCGTCTCGATGAGCGTGGGCGACGACAAGAACGACGCCCCTGCGCATCGTGATCTCGCTGGTCGCGGTCGCGATCATCACCGGGGCGATCGTGGTCTCCAAGCGTCGTTCGACCGTCATCGGTGACGCGACCTCGACCCCGGCGCAGGCCTCGGCCTAGCTCCGCGAGGCGACTGCGTCGCACCGGACTACCGACCGGGCAGTTCCCGCACCCCCCGTGTGCGTGGACTGCCCGGTCGGCATTTCCATGGCCGGACACGCGGCGACCGCGCGACGGATACCGTGCAGGGGTGGTGCAGGCGGACAGCCTCGGACTCGCCAGCCTGCTGCGCGAGGCGCTGGCCTCTGCCGGCTTCACCTACGAGGCCGTCGCCGACCTGCTGGGTACGACGGCCCACTCGGCGCTCTCGCGCAACGAGACCCTCCCCGGCCTGCGCGCCACCTCCGGCGGGACGCCCGCCGAGACGCTGACCCGGATGTGGCTGCTGCAGGCGCCGGTCCCGGCAGCAGCGGTCGACGCGGCCCTGCCCGGCCTGCTCGACCCGCTCTGCGAGGCCGGCATGCTCGAGCTCGTCGCCGGGCGAGGTGCGCGCCCGGATCGACGTACGCCCCTACGCAGCGGACGACCTCGACCTGTGGGTGGCCAGCGACCTCACTCCCGGCCTCGACGGCCGGCCGATGCAGCGTCGAGCCGGACCACGTCCTGGGGATCAGCCCCTCGGCGACCACCTTGGCCCTGCTGACCGTGCGCGACCGCGTGGGCAGCGCCCTCGACCTCGGCACCGGCTGCGGGGTGCAGGCCCTCCACCTCGCCGGCCACGCGGACCAGGTGGTCGCCACCGACGTCAACGAGCGCGCACTGCGGCTGACGAGGTTCAACGCGGCGCTCAACGGCGTCGAGATCGACGCTCGTGCCGGGAGCATCTTCGAGCCGGTCTCGGAGGACAGCTTCGACCTGGTGGTGAGCAACCCCCCGTTCGTGATCTCGCCCGCGACGGCGGATCGGCTCGTCTACCGCGACTCGGGACTGCCCGGCGACCAGGCCGTCGAGCAGATCGTGCGCGGGTTGCCGCGGCACCTCCGCCCGGGCGGTCTCGCCCAGGTGATGGCCAACTGGACCATCACCGCCGACAGCTCCTGGGAGGAACGCCTGTCCGGCTGGCTCTCCGGGTGCGACGCCTGGGTGGTGCAGCGCGAGGTGCTCGACCTGCCGGCGTACGTCGAGCTGTGGCTGCGCGACGCAGGGGTCCACGGCAGGCCCGACTACCCGGACCGCTACGACGCGTGGCTCTCGTGGTTCGAGCAGCAGGGCGCCCAGGCGGTCGGGTTCGGCTGGCTGAACCTGCGCCGCACGGACGAGCCGCCCGACGTGCGGTTCGAGGAGTGGCCCTACGACGTCGAGCAGACGCTGGGCCCGGAGGTCGCGGCGCACTTCCGCAGGGTGGACGTGCAGCGCAGCCTCGGCGACGACGAGCTGCTGGCCGCCCGGCTGATGGCTCGTGCCGACGTGCGCCAGGAGACCTACGGCTCGCCCGGCGCCGAGGACCCGCAGGAGATCGTGCTGCGCCAGCAGCGGTGGATGCGCCGCGCCCGGCAGGCGGACTCGGTCGAGGCCGCGCTCGTCGGTGCGTGCGACGGCGACCTGACGGTGGAGCAGATCCTGGACGCCCTGGAGCGGCTCCTCGAGGCGGAACCGGGCGCCCTCCGCGACGGCTATCTCGCCGTGGTCCGGGACCTGCTCGCGCAGGGATTCCTGGAGACCGGAACCGGGACACCGGCTCCGAACGGTTGACCCGACGCGCTACCTTGACCACGCTCACGGGTCCGAAGCCCGGATCCGCCAGCGCTGTCGAACCGCAGAGGATGAGAAACACGTAGTGGCACACAAGCTCGTGATCGTCGAGTCCCCGGCCAAGGCCCGCACCATCGAGGGCTACCTCGGCCGTGGCTACGTCGTCGAGTCCTCGATCGGTCACATCCGCGACCTCCCGCAGAGCGCCGCCGACATCCCGGCGCGGCTCAAGGGCGAGTCGTGGGCCCGCCTGGGCGTCGACGTCGACAACGGCTTCGAGCCCGTCTACGTGGTCTCGCGCGACAAGAAGTCGCACATCGCCAAGCTCAAGGGGCTGCTGAAGGACGCCGACGAGCTCTACCTCGCGACCGACGAGGACCGCGAGGGCGAGGCGATCGCCTGGCACCTCTTCGACGAGCTGAAGCCCAAGGTGCCGGTGCACCGGATGGTCTTCCACGAGATCACCCCGCAGGCGATCAACGCCGCCGTGGCGAACCCGCGCGAGATCGACATGGACCTCGTCGAGGCCCAGGAGGCGCGTCGCATCCTCGACCGTCTGTACGGCTACGAGGTCAGCCCGGTCCTGTGGCGCAAGGTGATGTCGGGCCTCTCCGCCGGCCGTGTCCAGTCGGTCGCCACGCGGCTGGTCGTGGACCGCGAGCGGGAGCGGATGCGCTTCCGGGTCGCGTCGTACTGGGACCTCGAGGCCACGTTCGACGCGGGCGAGAAGCACGACCAGCGGATGTTCCCGGCCAAGCTGCACTCGATCGACGACACCCGGGTGGCCCGCGGCAGCGACTTCGGACCCGACGGCGAGCTGGCCCAGAAGTCCGCCGGCAAGGGCGTGGTCCACCTCAACAAGACGCGCGCCGAGGCTCTCGCCGACGCCCTGCACGACACCGAGTTCGCCGTGCGGTCGGTCGAGTCGCGGCCGTACACCCGTCGGCCCTACGCGCCGTTCCGGACCACGACCCTGCAGCAGGAGGCCAGCCGCAAGCTCGGCTTCAGCGCCTCCTCGACCATGTCGGTGGCGCAGCGGCTCTACGAGAACGGCTACATCACCTACATGCGCACCGACTCCACGACCCTGTCGGAGACGGCGATCTCGGCGGCGCGGAGCCAGGCACGCGACCTGTACGGCGCGGAGTACATCCCCGACGCGCCACGCACCTACACCTCGAAGGTGAAGAACGCGCAGGAGGCACACGAGGCGATCCGACCGGCGGGCGACTCGTTCCGCACGCCGGCCCAGACGGGCCTGACCGGTGACCAGTTCCGGCTCTACGAGCTGATCTGGATGCGCACGATCGCCTCGCAGATGAAGGACGCCGTCGGTCAGTCGGTGACCATCCGGCTCGGGGGTTCCGCCAGCACCGGCGAGGACGTGGTGTTCTCCGCCAGTGGCCGGGTGATCACCTTCCACGGCTTCCTCAAGGCCTACGTCGAGGGCAGCGACGATGCCGAGGCGGCCGCCGACGACCAGGAGACCAGGCTGCCGAACCTGGCCGAGGGCGACCCGGTCAGTGCGGCCGCGATCCGCGCCGAGGGGCACCAGACCAAGCCACCGGCCCGCTACACCGAGGCCACGCTGATCAAGGAGCTCGAGGAGCGCGAGATCGGCCGGCCCTCGACGTACGCCTCGATCATCGGCACGATCCTCAACCGCGGCTACGTCTACAAGAAGGGCACCGCGCTGGTCCCCGCGTGGCTGGCCTTCTCGGTGATCCGGCTGCTGGAGGAGCACTTCGCGCGGCTGGTCTCCTACGAGTTCACCGCCGGCATGGAGGACGTGCTCGACGAGATCGCCGGCGGCAGGAAGGACCGCAACTCCGAGCTGGCCGCCTTCTACTTCGGCAACGGCGAGATCGAGGGTCTGCACAAGCTGGTCAACGAGCTCGGCGACATCGACGCCAAGGAGCTGGCGACGTTCCCGATCGGTGGCTCCGACAGCGGGATCCAGCTGCGGGTCGGCCGCTACGGGCCCTACCTCGAAGGGCCGGGTGACGACGGCACGGCCCTCGCCAAGCGCGCCAACGTGCCCGACGACCTGCCGCCGGACGAGCTGACCGTGGCCAAGGCCGAGGAGCTGCTCGCCAACCCCGCGGGTGAGGAGATCCGGCTCGGCGTCCACCCGGAGACGGGGCTGGAGGTGGTGGCCAAGAACGGCCGCTACGGCCCCTACGTGACCGAGCTGCTGCCCGAAGATGCGCCCAAGAAGGCCCGCCCGCGCACCGGCTCGCTGTTCAAGGACATGTCGCTGGAGACGATCGACCTCGACCAGGCGGTCCGGCTGCTCTCCCTGCCGCGGGTGGTCGGCGTCGACGCCAGCGGTGAGGAGATCACCGCGCAGAACGGGCGTTACGGGCCGTACCTGAAGAAGGGCACCGACTCCCGTTCGCTGGAGACCGAGCACCAGCTCTTCGACATCACCCTCGACCAGGCGCTCGCGATCTACGCCCAGCCCAAGCAGCGCGGCCGCGGTGCCGCGACCCCGCCGCTGAAGGAGCTCGGCGCCGACCCCGTCTCCGGCCAGCCCGTCGTCGTCAAGGCCGGCCGCTTCGGCGAGTACGTCACCGACGGTGAGTACAACGCCACCCTCCGCAAGGACGACTCCGTCGAGGCGATCACCCTCGAGCGCGCCGCGGAGCTGCTGGCCGAGCGTCGCGCCAAGGGACCGGCCAAGAAGTCGGCCAAGAAGACCGCGAAGAAGACGGCCAAGCGATCCACCAAGAAGACCGCGAAGAAGACCGCCAAGGCCGCGAAGAAGTCCTGATCGCCGCTGCCCGTTACATGCGACTGTCCGGCGGCCTCCTCGCTCTGCTGCTCCTCGCCGGCTGTGGTGGTACGTCGGATCCGTCGGTGAGCCCGCACAGGCAGGTGGGATCGTCTGCACCCGCCACCGCGTCAGCCGGCCCCGCTCGGCTGACCCGCGCTCGGTGCGCCGACCTGGTGGTCCTCGGACTCCGCGGCCAAGGACAGTCGCGGCGGGGCCACGACGGCGCCGGCAAGGACGTCGACGGCGTCGCCAGGGCGATGCTGCGGCACCTGCGTCCTGGCACGACGGTGCGCATCGACGGCGTGCCCTTTCCCGCGCGCAGCGGCGGTGACGCGACGTACGCCGAGGACGTGCGTACCGGGGTGCGCCTCGTGCGCGACCGGCTGGCCGCCCTGGGGAGGGATGCCCGGCGAGCCGAGTGGCCCTGGTGGGCTACAGCCAGGGAGCTGAGGTCGTGCACCGCACGGTCGTCGCGTCGACCGATCCGGCCCAGCTGGCTGCCGTGGTGCTGATGGGGGATCCCGTGCGCAACCCCGAGGACCACGTGCAGACGCTGGTCCCGGGCCCTGGGGCCCTGAGTGGTCGCGGCAACGGAGGTGTGGGGGCACGGTTCCCGGACGCGGTCAGGCAGCTGGTGCTGGAGGTCTGTGCGCCCGCCGACGACGTCTGCGACGCTCCACCCACAGGACGCGTCGGGCCGCCGTCGACCACCCACCGCACGGCGTACAAGTCGCGCCCGACGCAGCATCGCGTCGCCGCACTGGCGGCTCGGTCCGCCGTCGGGGCCGGCGTCTAGGCTCGGCGCGTGAGCGCGCACGCCGGGACCTACTCCGCGACGGGGATGTTCCTGTGCTTCGAGGGCGGCGAGGGTGCCGGCAAGTCGACGCAGGCGCGGATCCTCCGGCAGCGGCTCGAGGACGAGGGCCACGTCGTGGTGCTGACCCGGGAGCCCGGCGCCACGCCGGTCGGCGCGGAGGTACGACGCATCGTGCTCGACCCGGCGACCGGCGAGCTCTCCCACCGCACGGAGGCGCTGCTGTACGCCGCCGACAAGGCCGAGCACGTGCACGCCGTCGTGCTGCCCGCGCTCGAGCGGGGCGAGGTCGTGATCACCGATCGCTACGTCGACTCGACGCTGGCCTACCAGGGCGCGGGGCGTGACCTGCGCACCGAGGAGCTGGAGCAGGTCGCCCGCTGGGCCACCGGGGACCTGCGCCCCCACCTGACGGTGCTGCTCGACCTCGAGCCCGCCGACGGGCTGACCCGCTTCGACGAGCGCGACCGGATCGAGGGTGAGTCGATCGAGTTCCACCGGCGGGTGCGCGCCGAGTTCCTGCGGCTGGCCGCGTCCGACCCCGACCACTACCTCGTGCTCGACGCGCGTGCCCCGGTCGACGAGATCGCCGACGCGGTGCACACCCAGGTGATGAAGCTGATGAACGTCGGAGGGTCGCGATGACCGTCTGGGACGGCCTGGTCGGGCAGGGCCCGGTCATCGCAGAGGCTGAAGCGCGCGGTAGCCGCCGAGACCGCCGGTGAGATGACCCATGCCTGGCTGTTCACCGGACCGCCCGGGTCGGGTCGGTCCAACACCGCCCTCGCCTTCGCGGCCGCGCTGCAGTGCGAGCGCGGTGGCTGCGGCACCTGCCACTCCTGCCACGAGGTGACCGTCGGCTCCCACCCCGACGTGCGCGTGACCCGCACCGAGAAGCTCTCCATCGGCGTGGAGGAGGTGCGCGAGCTGGTGCGCTCCTCGGCGCTCGCGCCCGTGGGCCGCCGGTGGCAGGTGATGGTCGTCGAGGACGCCGACCGGCTCACCGACCAGGCCGCCAACGCGCTGCTGAAGGCGATCGAGGAGCCCACCGAGCGCACCGTTTGGCTGTTGTGCGCGCCGACCGCCGAGGACGTGCTGCCCACCATCCGCTCCCGGACCCGCCTGGTCGTGCTGTCCACGCCCTCGACCGAGGCGGTCACCGACTTCCTGGTGCGCTCCGACGGCCTCCCGGTCGAGACCGCGTCGTACGCCGCCCGGGCCAGCCAGGGTCACATCGGGCGTGCCCGCGCTCTGGCCCGTGACGAGGACACCCGCCGTCGACGGCGCGAGGTGGTCGCGATCCCCTCGCGGCTGCGGTCCCTGGGTGCCTGCCTGTCGGCGGCCGCAGACCTGCACGACCTCGCCAAGGAGGAGGCCGACGCGATCACCACCGCCCACGACCAGCGCGAGAAGGACGACCTCGACCGCGCCTACGGGGTGGTCGAGCGGGGACGCCGGCCCCGCGAGTACGCCCCCGCGCTGCGCGAGCTGGAGAAGTCGCAGAAGACGCGGGCCAAGCGCCGCCACCTCGACGTCATCGATCGAGGGTTGATGGACCTCGTCTCGGTCTACCGCGACGTGCTGACCCTCCAGCTCGGCGCGGGCGTCGAGCTGGTCAACGAGGAGGTGCGCGGCGAAGTGGTGGCGCTGGCCAACGCGTCGTCGCCTGACCACTGCCTGCGCTGCATCGAGGCCGTCTTCGAGGCGCGTGAGCAGATGCTGGAGTTCAACGTCGCGGCGCTGCTGGCCCTGGAGTCGATGATGGTCGCCCTGCTGGTGCCCGAGCACGCGGCTGTCGGTTGACCCGGAGCTCCCCCCTACCCTTGCGGCATGTCGCAGGCCTTCCCCCCGCCGCCCGGGGCGCAGCTGCCTCCGCGACGCAGGTCTCGGAGCACCGTGGCGATCGTGGTGTCGGTGGTGCTGGCGATCATCGTGGTGCTCGCCGGCGTCGGGCTCGTCGGCTGGGCGACGTACAGCTTCCTGCGCGACAACGGCTCGACGAGGCTCGGGGAACGCCGCGCCGGCGAACCCTCCGCCGCCGAGTGACACCGCCCCGGCGCCGAGGTACACGAGCTCGCTGGCGCGGTTCTACCGCCAGAAGCTGAACTGGCACGCGTGCGGCGGCAACCAGTGCACCCGGCTCACCGTGCCGCTGGACTACGCCCACCCCCAGGGCCGGACCATCCGGCTGGCCGTGCTCCGTGTGCCCGCCCAGCAGCGGTCGCACCGGATCGGTCAGCTCCTCGTCGACCCAGGGGGTCCTGGCGGTTCCGCGGTCGACTACGCCGCGGGTGGCTCGCTGCAGTTCGGCCCGAC
Source organism: uncultured Actinomycetota bacterium (assembly GCA_963839835.1). Lineage (GTDB taxonomy): Bacteria > Actinomycetota > Actinomycetes > Propionibacteriales > Nocardioidaceae > Marmoricola. Next base: position 184,225 of record CAWIWO010000002.1, on the reverse strand, counting down.
GCTGGCGCGGTACTTCGACATCGTGGGCATGGACCCGCGTGGTGTCGGCGAGAGCGCGCCGATCAAGTGCCTGGACACGGCCGGCACCGACGCCTACGTCGCCGCGGATGCCGGGACCGGACAACCCCCGCGAGGTCAAGATCTACGACCAGGTGACGCGCGGCCTGGGTGTTGGGTGCGTACGACGCACCGGCCGGCTGGTCAGCCACGTCTCGACCGTCGAGGTGGCCAAGGACATGGACGTCCTGCGAGCAGCGCTGGGGGAGCGGCGGCTGGACTACCTCGGGGCGTCGTACGGCACCTTCATGGGCGCCACCTACGCGCAGCTCTTCCCGACCCACGTCCGCAGGATGGTCCTCGACGGCGCGCTCGACCCGGCGCTGTCGACGACCCAGATCGCCCTCGGGCAGGCCCGCGGGTTCGAGACGGCGTTGCGGGCCTACGTGGAGAACTGCACCTCGCACGGTGGCTGTCCGCTGGGGAACGACGTCGAGGAGGGACTGGCCCGGATCCGGCAGCTGCTCGCCCAGATCGAGGACAAGCCACTCGACACCGGCACCGACCGCCCGCTGACGATCGGGCTGGCCACCTACGGCATCCTCGAGCCCTTGTACAACCAGCTGTTGTGGCCCGTGCTCAGCAACGCCCTCGCCGCGGCGATCGACCACGGCGACGGACGGCCCTTGCTCGGCCTGGCGGACCGGTACAACGAGCGTGGGTCGAAGGGGTACACCAACAACATCGTCAACGCGTCGATCGCGGTCAACTGCCTCGATCATGGCGACTACGTGCCGAGCAGCCAGGTCCCGGCGCTGATCCCGCGGTTCCAGAAGGCCACGCCCACGTTCGCCGCATTCTTCGCCTACGGGGTCGCGACCTGCGCGGACTGGCCGATCCAGACGCACCGGCAGCCCGCCGCGATGCATGCCAAGGGTGCTCCGCCGATCGTCGTGATCGGTACGACGCGCGACCCGGCGACGCCGTTCGCATGGGCGAAGGGGCTCGCCGGCGAGCTGGACTCCGGGCGCCTGATCCGGCGTGACGGTGACGGCCACACCGGCTTCCGGATGGGCAACAAGTGCGTCGACGACGCCGTGGAGAACTACCTGCTGACCGGTCGCCCACCACGCAACGGCCTGTCCTGCTGATCGATTGGGAGCATCTCCGAGGCCGCCCCTATACTCGTCCGGCGTGCCCGGCTGCCAGGTCGGTCACCGCGCCGCCTTAGCTCAGTCGGTAGAGCGATTCACTCGTAATGAATAGGTCGTCGGTTCGACTCCGACAGGCGGCTCCAACGGCGGTCACTTGGCCCAGGTGGGACTTCGGCTTCGGATGACGAGTGCACACCTTCGGGTGATGGGTGACACCTACTTCGGTTGATTGCTGACACGCCCGGCATGCGGGACTCCACCCTGACAGAGCAGCGTATCGCCCATGCGTGGCGTGACCAGCTGCGGCACACCGTCAGGGACTGCAGGGGTCCGTCCCCGCGGTGGTCTTCGGCGGGCTGGCTCGCGCTGTACGGTCGCGATGAGGCTCGGGCAGGCCATCCAGAACGCGATGCACGTCGTCTGGTCGGTGCCACGCAACTAGCCGACCCAACCCGATCATGCTGCGAGGTCAAGAGCCTCCTCATCCTGATCGTCTCTGCCGGCTTCGCGGTGGTCACGATCACGACGGATGCGTCGTTCCTCGGCCGCGAGACGGAGGTGTTCGGGCATCGATCTTCGGAGCGACGCTGGGCTGGGTGATCATTCCGGTGGCCTCGAGGCCGCTACTGATCGTCCCTCTTAGTGTCTCAATCTATCTCTGCTGCGGATCGCCGCCGCCGACGACCTCTCCAGTGGAAGGGCGCAGCCCCGGGCGTGGATCTTCATCGCGACGCTCTGGCAGGTCCTCCAGGCGCTCTCGGCGTCCTACATCGGACGGGTGGCCGGCTCGGCGTCCTCGATGAGCAAGACCTTCGGCCTCGTGCTCGGAATCATCGGCATCACCTTCATCGCGGCCAACGTCGGCGTCCTGGGCATGGAGCTCAACGTCGTGCTCGCCCGCCGGCTCTGGCCTCGCGCGCTGCTCACCCCGTTCACCGACTCCGTGGTGCTCACGCGTGCGGACCGCAAGGCCTACACGAGCTATGCGAGGGCGCAGCGGCACAAGGGCTTCGAGGAGGTGACCGTGAGCTTCGACAACCGCGCCACGGACGAGGAGCTCGGTCCGACTGATGGCGCGGAGCCAGCCTCCGAGCCGGAACCTGAGCAGGAGCGAGGATGACGTGCGGCCCCTCGTCCGGTTGATTGGGAGAGCGGCCGAACCCGCCCCTATACTCGTCCGGCGTGCCCGGCTGCCAGGTCGGTCACCGCGCCGCCTTAGCTCAGTCGGTAGAGCGATTCACTCGTAATGAAAAGGTCGTCGGTTCGACTCCGACAGGCGGCTCCACCTCGATGACCGAGGGCGGCAGCGAGATGCCCGGAACGAGCTCGACGACCAGCTCGCGCACGCGGAGTGTCGATGTCGGCGATGATCCGCCGCACGGTCGCGTCGTCCTGGCCCTTCGGGTCCTCCAGCGGCCAGTCGCGGTAGGTCACTCCCGGTACGTAGGGGCAGCTCTCACCGCATCCCTGGGTGATCGCCACGTCAGCGCTGCGCAGCATCTCAGGGGTCAGGAGCTTGGGCGTCTCCCGGGAGGTGTCCAGGCCGAGTGACTCGAGCACGCGGGCGACCTCGGGATGGACCTGTTCCCCGGGTTCGGTGCCCGCGGACAGGGCGACGACCCGCTCGCCGGCGTACCGCTCGGTGAGCAGGCGGCTGGCCACCGACCGACCTCCGTTGGCGCGACAGGCGTACACCACGGTGGGGACTCGGCCCGAGGAGCCGGAGCTCGCACTCATCCCCGGCGCCTCGGCTCCAGGTGCGGGACGACGAGGTCGTCCGCGGCGGCGGAGACGTCGCCGAACAAGTACCGCACCAGGCCGACGGCCACGAGCAGGCCGCCCAGCTGCGCGGCGACGAAACCCGGCACCGAGCCGGGAGCGATGCCGGCGAAGGTGTCGGAGAACGCACGGCCGACGGTGACCGCCGGGTTCGCGAAGGCGGTGCTCGAGGTGAACCAGTAGGCCGCACCGATGTAGGCGCCGACGGCCGGCGCGGCGAGCGCACCGCGACCGGATCGGGCGAGCGCGAAGACGAGCACCACCAGGCCCGAGGTCGCCACGACCTCGCCGACCAGGAGGTTCGCGCCCGTGCGGTCGTGCGTCGAGAGCTGGTCGAGCCGCACCTTGAACATGACGTTGGCCAGCACCGCGCCCGCGATGCCCCCGAGGATCTGGGCACCCGCGTAGACGAGGACCTCCGACCCGGCGAGGCCGGAACGGGTGCGGCGCCCGAGGAGCCAGTCGCCGGCGGAGACGACCGGGTTGAGGTGCGCCCCACTGACGGGTCCGAAGACCAGGATCAGCACGGTCAGCCCGAGGGCGGTCGCCGTCGAGTTCTCCAGCAGCTGCAGACCCACGTCGTGCGGCGAGAGTCGTTGGGCAGCGATGCCGGACCCGACCACGACCGTGACCAGCAGCCCGGTGCCCAGGAACTCAGCGGTCGCACGACGCCCGAGTGTCACGCCGTGACACCGCCGAGGAGCCCGGCGAGGTCGCGGAGAGCTCCGGAGTTGATCCGGTAGTACACCCACACGCCGCGCTTCTCCCGGTCCAGCAGGCCCGCCCCGTGGAGGAGCTTCAGGTGATGGCTGATCGTCGGCTGGGAGAGGTCGAAGGCGTCGTTGAGGTCGCACACGCAGGCCTCGCCGTCGGCGTGGGAGGCGACCAGCGAGAGCAGCCGCAGCCGCACCGGGTCGGCCAGGGCCTTGACCAGGGGCATCACCCGTTCAGCCTGCTCGGCGCTGAGCGGCTCGCGGGTCAGCGGCGAGCAGCACGCGACGGCCTCGACCGGGGTGAGCTCGAGAAGGGACTTCGACATGCATCAATATTGACAGATGTCGATGTCATGTGCCAAGTTCGACATCGAAGCCCATCTATGTCTCTCCGAGGAGCCAGTCATGTCCCGTGTCCAGCTCGCGCTCAACGTCGAGGACCTCGACGCGTCCATCGCCTTCTACAGCACCCTCTTCGGCACCGAGCCCGCCAAGGTGCGACCCGGGTACGCCAACTTCGCGGTCGCCGAACCGCCGCTGAAGCTCGTCCTGATCGAGAACCCCGGGCAGGGTGGGTCGGTCAACCACCTCGGCGTCGAGGTCGCCGACACCGATGCCGTCGACGCTGAGCAGAACCGTCTCGCCACGGCCGGGTTCGCCTCGATCGACGAGCGCGACACCGTGTGCTGCTACGCCAAGCAGGACAAGTTCTGGGTCGAGGGTGCGCCCAACGGCGAGCGCTGGGAGGTCTACACGGTCCTGGCCGACAGTGTCACCGCCGGCGGTCCCGCCGAGGGCAGCCCGTGCAGCTGCGGTGACATCGCCCTCGCCGAGACCGGTTGCTGCTGACCGCACGGCAGGCGCACTCATCGAGAAGGCCGGTCTGGTCGATCTGCGAGGGTGTGCGCCATGCAGGTCGGGATGACGATGCCGGTGATGGAGCCCGGCCTCGACGCGGCCCTGCTCGAGAAGTGGGCGCGGGAGATCGACGGCGGGCCGTTCTCCTCTCTCTGCTTCGGCGAACGGGTCGCCTTCGACAACCCCGAGACGCTGACGCTCCTGGGTGCGGTCGCTGCCTGGACGTCGCGGGTGCGGTTGGTGACCACCGTCGTCGTGCCGCAGCTGCACGACCCCGTGATGCTGGCCAAGGCGCTGGCCACCGCCGACGTGATCAGCGGCGGTCGGCTCATGGTGGGCGTGGGCGTCGGCGGGCGGGAGGAGGACTACCGCGCGGTCGGTGCCGACCTGTCGACCCAGACGATCGCCGGGATGGCCGACCGGGTCGCGGTGATGCGTGAGGTGTGGAGCGGTCGGGACAGCCTCGATGCGGTGCAGCCGGTAGGACCACGTCCGGTTCAACCCGAGGGTCCCCAGGTGCTCGTCGGAACGATGGGGCACCGGACGACCCAGCACGCGGCGAGCTGGGCCGACGGACTGGCCGGCGTGACCCTCGACCTCGACACCGCCGCTGCATCGACGCTCTTCGAGCTCGCTCGCACCTCGTGGGCGGCTGCGGGTCGCGACACTCCCTGGCTGACCACGTCGTTCTGGTTCGCCCTCGGCGAGCGCGACGCGGCGCGTGACGCAGGTGCACCGCCACCTGCGCCACTACATGAACTGGCTGCCGGTCGAGGTGGTCGACGCACTCGCGCCCGGCACCGGCTTCGCCGGCTCGGCCGATTCTCTCGTCGAGGTGCTCAGCGGGTTCGCCGCCATCGGCGCCGACGAGGTGCACCTGATCCCGACGTCGTCCGATCCCACCCAGCTGGCGCTGGCCGCCGAGGCGGTGGAGACGTTCCAGGGGCAGGTCCCGAGCAACTAGAACCTGTTACATTTCCGGGCATGATTCTGGACCGGTTCAGGGTGGATGGGAAGGTCGCGGTCGTCACCGGCGCGGGGCGTGGGATCGGGGCGGCCACGGCCGTGGCGCTGGCCGAGGCGGGCGCCGACGTGCTGCTCTCCGCCCGCACCGAGGACCAGCTGGCGAAGGTCGCCGAGCAGGTCGAGGCGACCGGCCGGCGGGCGCACGTCGTGCCGGCGAACCTGATGAAGCTGGACTCGGTCGCGGCGCTCGCCGACGCGGCGTACGACGTGCTGGGCCGGCTGGACATCGTGGTCAACAACGTCGGCGGCACCATCCCCAACGCGCTGCTGGACACCGACCCGGAGTACCTGGAGGAGGCGTTCCACTTCAACGTCTCCACCGCCCACGCGCTCACCCGCGCCGCGGTGCCGCACATGCTGAAGAACGACGGCGGATCCATCGTGAACATCTCCAGCGTCGTGGGGCGCGTGGCCGGGCGCGGCTACCTGGCCTACGGCACCGCCAAGGCGGCGCTCGCGCACTACACCCGGCTGGCCGCCCAGGACCTCGCCCCCTCGATCACGGTCAACGCGATCGCCGTCGGCAGCGTGCTGACCAGCGCCCTGGACTACGTGGTGAGCGACGAGTCGATGATGAACCAGATGACGAGCCAGACCCCGCTCCGCCGGATCGGCGAGGCCGAGGACATCGCCGCGGCTGCGCTCTACCTCTCCAGCCGGGCCGGCGGCTTCGTCACCGGCAAGGTGCTCGAGGTCGACGGTGGCCTGCAGCAGCCGAACCTCGACCTCGGGCTGCCGGACCTTGTCCCGACTTCGCTCGACCACCAAGAGGAGTCGCAAGACCAGCAGGCGGAAGCATGAGCGACACCAAGCGTGTCGTGGCCTGGTCGACCGGCACGGTCGGGCGGCACGCCATCGCGGGCATCGATGCGCGGCCCGACCTCGAGCTGGTGGGCTGCTGGGTCTCCAGCGACGCGAAGGCCGGCCAGGACGCCGGTCGGCTCGCGGGACTCGACCGCGACCTCGGCGTGATCGCGACCAACGACAAGGAGGAGCTCTTCGCCCTCGAGCCCGACTGCATCGTGCACACCGCGATGGTCGACGACCGCATCTTCGAGGCGATGGACGACCTCACCGAGATGGTCGAGCCGGGGCATCAACGTCGTCTCGAGCGGGCCGGTGCTGCTCTGCTACCCACAGGGCCTGGGGCTCGACGAGATCGTCTCGAAGATCGACGACGCCGGGGAGAAGACCGGTGCCAGCCTGCACGTCAACGGGATCGACCCGGGCTGGGCCAACGACGTCCTGCCGCTTGCGCTCTCCTCGCTCTCCCAGCGCATCGACCTCGTGCGGGTCAGCGAGATCGCCGACTACTCGACGTACTACCAGCCCGTGGTGATGCGGGAGATCTACGGGTTCGGCAAGCCGATGGACGGCCCCGAAAGTTCGCAGAGTGCGATGCTGTGGCAGCCGGGGATCCTCACCACCGCGTGGGGCCCGGTCGTCCGCCAGATCGCCGCCGGCCTCGAGCTCGAGCTCGACCCCGAGCTCGAGGAGATCGTCGAGCGGGTGCCGGCCGACGACGACCTCGAGACCGTCAGCGTCGACATCGCGAAGGGCACCATGGGCGCGGTGCGGTTCCAGGTCGTCGGCAAGGTCGGCGGCGAGCCGCGGGTCATCCTCGACCACGTCACCCGCACCCACGTCGACCAGCAGCCGCAGTGGCCGCAGCCGCCGGAGGGAGGCGGCTGCTACCGGGTGGAGATCGAGGGCGAGCCGGTGATGCGCATCGACTTCACCCACCACGGCGCGGACGGCGACCACAACGTCTCCGGGATGATCGTCACCGCGATGCGCCTGGTCAACGCCGTGCACGCGGTGTGCGACGCCCCCGGCGGTCTCGTCTTCGCCAAGGACCTGCCGCCGATCACCGGCAGGGGACTAGTAGCGTCCCCGAGGTGAGCACCGGCCGGGGGGAGTGGACCGAGCCGGGCGCCTACGAGGTCGCCACCGGCGTCCACCGCCTCCCGCTGCCGCTGCCGATGGACGGCCTGCGCGCGGTCAACGTCTACGTCATCGAGACCAGCGACGGCCTCGTCCTGGTCGACGGCGGCTGGGCCGTCCCGGAGTCGCGCAAGGTCTTCGAGGCCTCGCTCCGAGACCTCGGGTACGGCGTGCGCGACATCCGTCGCTTCCTGGTCACCCACATGCACCGGGACCACTACACGCAGGCCTCCGTCGTGGGACGCGAGGTCGGGGCACACGTCTGCCTGGGCCTCGGCGACAAGGCCACGATGGACCTGATGCACAGCGAGGCGCTGAACGAGGACCCGAACCGGGCACGGCTGGCCCTCGCCGGGGCCGAGCACCTCGCCGACGCCTGGCGTGAGATGTTGCCGGCCGAGCGACCTCCGATGGACGACTACGGCATGCCCGACGAGTGGCTCGACCGCGACCTGGTGATCGACCTCGGTGAGCGCCGTCTCGACGCCGTCTCCACCCCGGGCCACACGCAGGGCCACTACGTGTTCGCCGACACCGAGGCATCGCTGTTGTTCGCCGGCGACCACGTCCTCTCCACGATCACGCCCTCGATCGGCTTCGAGCCGGCGTACGTCCAGCAGCCGCTGCGCGACTTCCTCTCCTCGCTGGCCAAGGTCCGGGCCATGCCCGACATGTTGCTGCTGCCGGCGCACGGTCCGGTGGCGCAGTCCTCCCACCAACGGGTCGACGAGCTCGTGGCGTTTCACGACGTACGGCTCGCGCGGTCGCTCGCCGCCGTCGAGGGTGGCGCGCGGACCGCGTACGAGGTGGCCCGGGAGCTCCCGTGGACCCGTCGCGAGCGGCGCTTCGACGAGCTGCACGCCTTCGACGCCGTGCTGGCCACCTTCGAGACGCTGGCCCACCTCGAGCTGCTCGCGCTGCGCGGCGACGTGCAACGCCTCGACGGCGAGACCGTGGAGTTCGCGCCGCTGCCGCCGCGCTAGTCTGACGGCGTCCGACAGGGGAGCACCGACTGGGTGCTGAGAGTGCGCAGAGCGCAGACCCTTGAACCTGCTCCGGTTAGCACCGGCGAAGGGAGTCGCAAGATGTGGTCTCGACTGTGCTCGACCGGCGGTGCGTTGTTGCTGCTCTCGGCGCTGGTTGCCGGGTGCGGCAGCGGATCCGGCAGCGGCTCGAAGACGCTGGTCGTGGCGACCCACGACAGCTGGGCGATGTCGAAGTCGGTGATGAAGGAGTTCACCCGGCAGAGCGGGATCACCGTGAAGGTGCAGCCGCAGGGTGACGCGGGCGAGCTGACGAACCGGTTGGTGCTCACCAAGGACGAGCCCACGGCCGACGGCTTCTACGGCATCGACAACACCTTCTCCAGCCGGGCGGTGGACGCCGGCATCGTGGCGAAGGACCAGCTGACACCGATCGACTCCAGCGACGTGTGCGTCAACGTCGACGACACCTGGTTCGCCCAGCACAAGCTGACCCCGCCCAGGTCGCTCGACGACCTGACCAAGCCCGCCTACAAGGGACTCTTCGTCACCCCCGGCGCCACGACGTCCTCGCCGGGCCTGGCCTTCCTGCTCACCACGATCGCGGCGAAGGGTGCCGGGTGGCAGGCCTACTGGAAGGCGTTGATGGCCAACGGCGCCAAGATCGACGCCGGCTGGACCGACGCGTACGAGGTCGACTTCACCGGGGGCGGCGGCAAGGGCAGCCGGCCGATCGTCACGTCGTACTCCTCCTCGCCGCCGTTCACCGTCCCCCAGGGCGGCACCAGCCCCACCACGAGTGCGCTGCTCGACACCTGCTTCCGCCAGGTCGAGTACGCCGGGGTGCTGCACGGCTCGGAGCACGCGGCGAACATGCGGAAGTTCATCGAGTTCATGCGCGGCAAGGACTTCCAGGCCGCGCTGCCGGAGCAGATGTACGTCTACCCGATCGACAAGGGCGTCGCGCTGCCCGCGGACTGGAAGCGGTTCGCCCCGGTGGCGCCCAAGCCGTACGCCGTCGACCCCGACGAGGTCACCAAGCACCGGAGCACGTGGTTGCGGCAGTGGCGCGACCTGACCAGCCGATGAGGGGTGCTCGACCGGCGAGGATCGCGCTCGCGGCCCTGCCGGTGGCTGCGCTCCTGGTGTTCTTCGTCTACCCGGTGGCCGGGATGCTGGCCCGCGGGTTCTGGCCCGACGGTGCGTTCGACCCGCACGCCGTCCTGGAGGTGCTCGCCAGGCCGAGGGTGCACCGCGTGCTGTGGTTCACGGTGTGGTCGGCGGCGATCGCCACTGCGCTCTCGGTCGCACTCGGGCTGCCGGTCGCCTTCGTCCTGCACCGGCTGCGCTTCCCGGGTCGTGACCTCGTGCGTGCGCTCGTGATCGTGCCCTTCGTGCTCCCCACGGTCGTGGTCGGAGTGGCCTTCCGCCAGCTGATCGAGCCCGGCGGACCGCTCGGCGGTCTCCGCCTCGACGGCACCGCCGCCGCGATCGTGGCGGCGCTCGTCTTCTTCAACGTCAGCGTCGTGGTCCGCACCGTCGGCTCCTTCTGGGAGTCGTTGGACCCGCGCCGCGAGGAGGCCGCCGCCGCGCTGGGCGCCAGCCCCTGGCAGGTGCTCCGCACGGTCACCCTGCCCGCCCTGGTCCCGGGGATCGTTTCCGCCGCGAGCGTCGTGTTCCTCTTCTGCGCGACCGCCTTCGGGGTCGTCCTGACGATGGGTGGGCTGCGCTACTCCAACGTCGAGACGGAGATCTACCTGCTGACCACCCAGGAGCTCGACCTCAGCGGCGCGGCCGCCCTGTCCCTGCTCCAGCTCCTCGTGATCGTCGTGCTGCTCACGCTCGCCGCGCGCACGCGCCGCAGCGTCGTACCGCTGGACAGGTCGGCGCGGCCACTGCCGCGACCCGGCCGGCGCCACCTGCCGGTGCTGCTCTGGACCGGCGCGGTCGTGGCCTTCCTCGCGGCGCCGATGGTCTCGCTGGTGCTGGCGTCGCTGCGGCAGGGCGGCGGCTGGGGGTTGCGCAGCTACCGCGCGCTGGGCACCACCGGGCAGCGGAACGCGCTGCTGGTCCCCGCGGTCGACGGCCTGCGCAACTCACTCGAGATCGCGCTCGTCGCGGCCGCTGTCGCGATGCTGCTCGGCACGATGGTGGCCCTGGTGCTGACCCGTCGGTCCGGGGGCCTCACCGGCATCCTCGACGGCGTGTTCATGCTGCCCCTCGGCGTCTCTGCGGTCACCGTCGGCTTCGGCTTCCTGATCACCCTCGACCGGCCGCCGGTGGACCTGCGCGGCTCGCTCCTCCTGGTCCCGATCGCCCAGGCGATGGTCGCCCTGCCCCTGGTCGTCCGCACGGTCGTCCCGGTGCTTCGGTCCGTGGACGACCGCCAGCGGCAGGCCGCCGCGTCGCTGGGCGCCGGACCCTGGCGGGTGCTCCTGACCGTGGACCTGCCCGTGGCCTGGCGCTCGCTGCTTGCCGCCGCCGGGTTCGCGCTCGCGGTGTCGCTGGGTGAGTTCGGCGCGACGAGCTTCCTGGTGCGCGAGGACCGGCCGACGCTGCCGGTCGTGATCTACCGCCTGGTCGCCCACCCCGGCGCGGAGAACTTCGGCATGGCGATGGCCGCCTCGGTGCTGCTCGCGGCGACGACCACCGTGGTCATGCTGGCGGTGCAGCGTCTTCGCGTCGGCTCCGTGGGGTCCCTGTGAGTGGTGCTGTGAATGGTGCTGTGAGCGGGCTGGAGGTCCGCGGCCTCAGCGTCCGGTTCGGCGACGTGCTGGCGGTCGACGCGGTCGACCTCGAGGTCCCGGCCGGCTCGGTGCTCGCCGTCCTCGGGCCGTCCGGCTGCGGCAAGTCCACGCTCCTCCGCGCCATCGCCGGCCTGGAGCGACCCACGGCCGGCTCCACGTCGTACGACGGGCGCGACCTGGCCGGGGTCCCGGTGCACCGCCGCGGGTTCGCGCTGATGTTCCAGGACGGGCAGCTCTTCCCGCACCTCGACGTGGCCGCCAACGTCGCCTACCCGCTACGGCTCAGGCACGTGGAGCGCGAGCGTCGGCGAGCACGGGTCGCCGAGCTGCTCGCGCTCGTCGGTCTCGAGGGGTACGACGGCCGCGAGGTCACCTCGCTGTCCGGAGGTGAGCGTCAACGTGTCGCGCTGGCGCGGGCCCTGGCTGTCGAGCCGAGGATGCTGCTGCTCGACGAACCGCTGAGTGCCCTCGACCGCGGGCTGCGGGAACGGCTGGCGACCGAGCTGCGCGAGATCCTCACGGCCGCCGGGGTGACGGCCATCCTGGTGACCCACGACCACGAGGAGGCATTCGCGGTCGCCGACCGGATGGCCGTCATGCGCGCGGGCAGGATCGTCCAGCGCGGCTCCCTCGAGGAGGTCTGGAGCCACCCCGCCGACGCGTGGACGGCGCGGTTCCTGGGCTACGCCACGGTCCTCGACGGGGCGGCCGCCGTGCGCCTGCGCGAGGTGGCCGCGCCGGGGGAGCGCTGGAGCTCCGTGGCGCTGCGCCGCTCGGCGCTGCGCGTCGATCCGGACGGACCGCTGGCGGCGACCGTGTCAGGGGCGCGGGTGACGCCGGGCCAGGTGCGCCTCGAGCTCGACGTCGAGGGGATCGGCTCGATGCCCGGGGTGGCCGACCGGGGGAGCGACGTGGCGGTCGGCGCCAGCGTGCGCCTCTCGCTCGACCACACCCGCCTCGCAGCCCTGTCCACGTGACGCTCGCGGGAAAAACGAGTTTCGCGGGCCTCTAGAATCCGGGTGTGACGCGCAAGGCATACACCCCCATGGTGACCATCGCCGTGTTCATGGGTGTCCTCGCGGTCGTCACCGGGAAGGTCGTGGGCTACCCGCTGCGCGACCCCGACGGCTTCCTCGGGCCGGCCTGGGTGCGCCTGCCGCTGCTGCTCCTCGGCGCCTTCGCCATCGACATCATTCCGCGCACGTTGTGGCGCGCCCGCGGGCGGGTCAACCGCCTGGTCGCCGAGGGACGGCTGCTCATCCGCGAGCACTGGACCAAGGAGCGGATCACGCTCGTCGTGCTGGGCCTGATCTGCTTCTACGTCACCTACGTCAGCTACCGGAACCTGAAGAACTTCCTGGTCTTCGTCCGCGGTTCCCAGACCCGGCAGGGCGACTACGAGCTGCACAAGCTCGACCACTTCCTGCTCTTCGGCCACGACCCCGGCATCTTGCTGCACAACCTGCTGGGCACCGGGCTCTCGGCGCAGGTGCTGAGCGTGGACTACCTGTTCTTCCTGCCGATGGTGCCGATCTCGGTGACCGTCTGGCTGGTGTGGTCGCGGAACGTCAGCTTCGGCTACTGGTTCGTGACCGCCCAGTGCATCGCCTGGACGCTGGGTACGGCGAGCTACTACATGATCCCGACGATGGGCCCGAACTTCGCCTTCGAGTGGATCTACCAGAGCGTCAACCACACCGGCGCCGGATCACTGGTCGAGGCGCTGTGGTGGGGTCGCTACTACGTCAAGCACGATCCGTTGACGACGACGGGGGTGCAGTCCGTGGCGGGGTTCGCCTCGCTGCACGTGGCGATCACCCTGCTGATGGCCCTGGTCGGCCAGTACACCCTGCGCCACCGGCCCTTCAAGATCATCTTGTGGGTCTACATGGGGCTCACGGTGCTCTCCACGACGTACTTCGGCTGGCACTACATCGCCGACGACATCGCCGGCGCGATGATCGCGTTCATCGCCTTCTACCTCGGCGGCATCGCCTCGGGACAGAGGTTCGACGCCCGCGGGCGACACTCGCACCCGACGACGACCACCAAGGACGTCCCGGTCGACGAGCCGGAGACCGTCAGCCCCTGAGCAGGCGCTTTGGAATCACATCGATGTGATTGTCAAGGCGACACGCGGATTACGCGCGTGTAATTCGGTGAATCGTGTTCCATGAGTGACTGGTGACGCCTAACGTCCTATATGTCTCGTGCCGATTGGAGCGGCGCTGGGACGTCGACCGAGAGGTGCTATTCACCGTGCGACCCGCCGTCCGGCTGGCCCTGGCCGCCGTCACGACCTTCGCCGTGGCCCTTCCGGTCCTTGGCTCGTTCAGTGCCCCGGCGCTCGCTGCGCGGGCGCCGCACCCGGGCTCACCGGCGATCCCGAGCCAGGCCCAGGTGGACAAGGCCAAGAAGGACGTCGCGGCCAAGAAGCTCAGCGTGCAGCAGATCGAGGCCCAGCTCGCCGGGGCCCAGGCCCGCATGGAGGCAGCGTCACAGGCCGCCGAGATCGCCTTCGAGAAGTACAACGGCGCCCGCTGGGAGCTGCAGCAGGCGAAGCTGGCGACCCGCCGGGCACAGGCAGCCTCGGCCAAGGCGGCCTACGACGTGCAGGCGCAGCGTGGCGGCATCGTCCAGCTCGTCACCGAGAGCTACCAGAACGGCACCGAGCTGAACACCGCGACCGCCCTGATGAGCGACGAGGGCCCGGCTGGCCTGATGAACCGCTACGGCGTCGTGCAGAGCGCCGGTGACTCCATGCAGGCGGCCTACGACCGGTTCAAGATCGCCTCGGCCAAGGCGAAGACCTATGCCGCACGTGCCGCGAAGGCCGAGAAGCACCAGCAGTCCCTGGCCGCCGATGCCAAGCAGCTCGCCGCTTCCGCGGGCCAGGCGGCAGCGCAGGCCGGTGCCGTGACCAGCCAGATCGCCGACCAGAGGCAGCAGCTCGTCCAGGCCCTGGCCAAGGCCCAGAACATCTCCGTGGAGATCGCCGGCAAGCGGGCCAAGGCCCTCGAGCGGATCGCCGAGCAGAAGGCCGCCGAGGCCCGCAGGGCCAAGGAGGAGGCGCTGCAGGCCGCACTGCAGAAGCAGGCGGAGGAGGCGCAGAAGAAGGCCGCCGCGGCCAAGAAGCACCAGCCGAAGAACAGCGATGACTCCGCCGCCGGGGACGGTGGCGACTCACTGCCGCCGGTGACCTCGGCGCCGCCGCCGGTGGTCAACCCGGCCCCCAACCAGACGGTCGCGATCCAGCGCACCATCGCCTACGCCAAGGCCCAGCTCGGACGTCCCTACCGCTGGGCCGCCGCAGGTCCCTCGAGCTTCGACTGCTCGGGCCTGACCATGCAGGCGTGGGCTCGCGGCGGCAAGCTCCTGCCGCACTACTCGGTCGCGCAGTTCCAGCAGAGCACCCGGATCAGCATGGTCGACGCCAAGGCCGGCGACCTGCTGTTCTGGAGCAGCAACGGCAGCCCCAGCGGCATCCACCACGTGGCCCTGTACCTCGGCGGCGGCCAGTTCATCGAGGCGCCGCACACCGGAGCGAACGTCCGCTACAACTCGATCTACAACTGGTACCCGGACTTCGTCGCCCGCCCCTGAGGTGAGCGTGACGTGACTCCTCCGGGGGAGGGCTTACGGCGCCCGACCCGGTACGGCACAGTTGCGCCATGGCCGACACCCAGCCCGACCCTGCGTCCATTCCTGGGCCACCGACCGTCGACGTCCCGGCCCTGACCGCCATGCTCGACGGGCACTACGGCGAGATCCGCCAGATGGTCCGCAAGGAGCTCTCGCAGCACGCCAGCGTCCTCGACGAGGCGATCGAGCTGCCTCGCGACGAGTTCCGCGAGCGTGTCCTCGAGCTCGTCCGGGAGATGGCGGCGACGGGCTCCACGGGACTCGGCTTCCCCACGAAGTACGGCGGCGGCGGTGACATCGGTGCCTCGATCGCGGCCTTCGAGACCCTGGGCTTCGGCGACCTGTCGGTGCTGGTGAAGGTGGGCGTGCAGTTCGGCCTGTTCGGCGGCGCGATCCTGCAGCTCGGCTCCCAGCACCACCACGACGACTACGTCGCGGACCTGGTCAAGGGCGACCTGATGGGTTGCTTCGCGATGACCGAGAGCGGCCACGGCTCCAACGTGCAGGCGCTGGGCACCGTGGCGTCGTACGACGCGGAGACCGACGAGTGGGTGATCACCACCCCCGACGACCTCTCCCGCAAGGACTACATCGGCAACGCCGCGTGCCACGCGCACGCCGCAGTCGTCTTCGCCCAGCTGGAGATCGACGGCACCGGCCACGGTGTGCACGCGTTCGTGGTGCCGATCCGCGACAAGTCGCTCCGCGTGCTCGACGGCGTCCGGATCGAGGACGACGGCCCGAAGATCGGGCTCAACGGCGTCGACAACGGCCGGCTCTGGTTCGACCACGTGCGGGTGCCGCGCACCAACCTGCTCAACCGCTACGCCGACGTCGACGAGCACGGCACCTACCACTCGGAGATCGAGAACCCCGACCGTCGGTTCTTCACCATGCTGGGCACGCTGATCCAGGGACGTGTGTGCGTCGGTGGCGCCGGGATCACGGCCAGCAAGACGGCGCTCGCGCTGGCGATCAAGTACGCCAACCGGCGCCGGCAGTTCGGCTCGCCGGACTCCGACGAGGAGGAGCTGCTGCTCGACTACGGCATGCACCAGCGCCGGTTGCTGCCGTTGCTGGCGCGCACCTACGCGCTGCACTTCGCCCAGGAGATCCTCCTCACCGAGCTGCACAACGTGCTCTCGACCACCGACGCCCCGGAGCGGCAGCGCCGGGCCCTCGAGTCCCGCGCCGCAGGCACCAAGGCGCTCGGCACCTGGCACGGCAGCCGGACGGTCCAGGAGTGCCGCGAGGCGTGCGGTGGAGCCGGCTACCTGATGTCCAACCGGCTCGGCTCCATGCGCGCCGACATCGACGTGTTCACCACGTTCGAGGGCGACAACCACGTGCTGCTGCAGCTGGTCGCCAAGGGCCTGCTCACCGACTTCTCCTCCAGCTTCAGCGACCTCGACCAGATGGGCATGGTCCGCTTCGTCGCCGGGCTGGCCGTCGACACCGTCGTCGAGCGGACCGCCGTGCACAAGGTCCTCGAGCGCCTCAAGGACGTCCTGCCCGGTGGTGACGACTCGTGGGACAGCGAGTCGGGGATCCTCGACCGGGAGTACCACCTCGCGATGCTGCGCTGGCGCGAGGAGCACATCCTGGGCAGCGTGGCCCGGCGACTCAAGCGGGGCATGGACCGTGGCATGGAGCCGGTCGCCGTGTTCAGCCAGGTCCAGGACCACGTGATCGCGCTGGGCAACGCCCATGTCGAGCGACTGGTGCTGGAGGCGTTCGTCGACAAGCTCGAGCCGATGGTCGACAGCGAGAACAAGCAGGCGCTGGAGCTGGTCTGCGACCTGTTCGCGCTGTCCACGATCGAGGCGGACCGCGGCTGGTGGATGGAGCACGGACGCCTCTCCAGCCAGCGCTCCAAGGCGATCACCCGTGAGGTGGGGGCACTGTGCCGCCGGCTGCGCCCGATCGCGGAGGACCTCGTCGACGGCTTCGGCGTGCCCGCGGAGATGCTCGACGCGGAGATGCTCCGCGGGGCGGCCGGCTGATGCCGTTCCAGCTGCGGCTGCCCAGCGGGATCCCCGGCCTCGGCGGTTGGGGCGAGGACCCCCTGTGGGAGCGGGTCTACGACTGGACCGTCGAGCACCCGCAGCCCGGCGCGGCGCTGTGGCGGGTCGGCATCGGCAGCGACCTGGGGCGGTTGTACGACGCCGCGGCGGAGATCGGTCGCCAACCGGCCGGGTCGTCGGTCCTGGACGTGCCCGTCGGCGGCGGGGTGGCCCTGCGGGGGCTGCGACGCGGCCAGGGCGTGCGCTACGTGGCCGCCGACATCTCCCAGGCGATGCTCGACCGGACGATGCAGAGCGCCCGTGCACGCGGCGTCGCCGGCCAGGTCGAGCCGGTGCTCGCGGACGTCGCCCGGCTGCCCTTCGGCGACGGCGAGTTCGACCTCGTCGTCTCCTTCACCGGTCTGCACTGCTTCCCGGACCCGCACCAGGCCGTGCGCGAGATGATCCGCGTGCTCCACCCCGGCGGCGTCCTGACCGGCAGCACGCTGCTCAACGACGCGGGTGTGCGCTACCTGCCGATGCGGACGGTCGGCCGCTTCGCCGGCCTCCTGGGTCCAGGCGTGACCGGGGACGACGTACGCCGCTGGCTCACCGCCTCCGGGCTCCACGAGGTCACCCTCGAGCGCTCCGGTGCGATGGCCTACTTCCGCGGGGTGAAGCCCTGACCGGGGTCAGTGGTCCTCGGACTCCTCGGCGCGCTTGAAGGACGCTCGCACCTCGGCCTCGGCCTCGGCCCGGCCGACCCAGTTGGCGCCGTCGACGGACTTGCCGGGTTCGAGGTCCTTGTAGACCTCGAAGAAGTGCTGGATCTCCAGGCGGTCGAACTTGGAGACGTGGTTGATGTCGCGCAGGTGCTCCAGGCGCGGGTCGGTCTCGGGAACGCACAGGACCTTGTCGTCACCGCCTGCCTCGTCGGTCATCCGGAACATCCCGATGGCGCGGCACTTGATCAGGCAACCGGGGAACGTGGGCTCCTGGAGGAGCACCAGCGCGTCGAGCGGGTCGCCGTCGAGGCCGAGGGTGTTCTCGATGAACCCGTAGTCGGCCGGGTACTGGGTCGAGGTGAACAGCGTGCGGTCGAGACGGATCCGTCCGGACTTGTGGTCGACCTCGTACTTGTTGCGCTGACCCTTCGGGATCTCCACGAGTACGTCGAACTCCACTGCACTGCCTTCCCGTCGTCCTGCGCTTTGCTCGCTAGTCTCGCGCACAACCCTGCTGCGCGCACATCGACGAGGAGGACATCAGCACGTGGAACGACGAGCCCCCTGGGTGTGGCGTTGGCTCGCGGAGATCGTTGTCCTCGTGCTCCTGGTCTTCGGCGTCGCCGCCGCCCGGTTCGACCTGGGCGAGCGGTGGTTCGGGTGGGGGCCGGACCCCGCGACCGAGCCCGCCGCGGTCGCACCGCCAGAGGGTCTACGGCTCCCGCAGGAGGCCGCAGCCGGCCCGGTCAGCACGCCGCCCGCCGTACGTCCCGCAGACCCGGCCCGGGTCGCGGCCGCCGTCCGGCCGCTGCTCGCGCGGCGGGGGATCCTGGGCCGTCACGTGGGCGTGCTCGTCACCGAGCTGTCCTCGGGCCGCGCCCTGTTCCGCTCCGGGGCGACGTCGATCACCCCGGCCAGCACCACCAAGCTGCTGACCAGCACCGCGGCGCTCGAGTCGCTCGGCCCGATGGCCCGGTTCCGCACGACGGTGCGCTGGGACGCCGCGCACCACCGCCTCGTCCTGGTGGGTGGGGGTGACCCGTTCCTGGCCAGCAGCCCTCGCGCAGGGCCGCACCGCCTATCCGGGCAAGGCCGACGTCGTCACGCTGGCGCGGGCGGCCGCCCGCCGGCTGCAGTCGTTGCACGTGCGCCGGGTCTCCCTGGCCTACGACGACTCCTACTTCACCGGCCCGTCCGTCAACCCCGCCTGGCCCGGCACCTACATCCCGGAGAGCGTCGTACCCCCGATCAGCGCGCTGTGGGTCGACGAGGGCCACGCGCCCGGCAGCGAGGGGTTCGTGGGCGACCCGGCCGCGGAGGCCGGCCGGGTCTTCGGAGCTGCGCTGCGACGTGCCGGTGTGCGGGTGGCGCCGAAGGTGGTCCGGGGCGGGGCGGGGCCTGACGCCGTCGAGGTCGCCTCGGTCAGCAGCGCCCCGCTGGGCCAGCTCGTCGAGCGGACCCTCGAGGTCAGCGACAACCAGGCCGCCGAGGTGCTCGCCCGGCACGTCGGCCTCGCCGAGAAGCAGGAGGGGTCGTTCGCCGCCGGCACCGCGGGCGTCCTGGGTGTGCTGCGCCACCTCGGCGTGGACGTCTCCGGCGACAGGTTGTACGACGGGAGCGGGCTCTCGCGCCTCGACCGGCTGAACACCGGCACGCTCGCCGCCGTCGTACGGCTGGCCACCAGCCGCGAGCACCCGGAGCTGCGCTCGGTGATGACCGGCCTGCCCGTCGCCGGCTTCACCGGGTCGTTGGCCTACCGCTTCGACAAGGGACCGGTGGAGGCCCGCGGCCGGGTCCGGGCCAAGACCGGGACCCTGACCGGCGTGCACGGCCTGGCCGGGCTGGCCGACGACGCCACCGGCGCCCGGATGGTCTTCGTGCTCGTCGCCGACCGGGTCCGGCTGCTGAAGAACCTCGAGGCGCAGACGCTGATCGACCGCATCGCCGGCGCGCTGGGGGCGTGCAGGTGCGGGGTAGGTTCGGGTCCATGAGTGCTCCGAGACCCCCCATGGTCGACTGGGACCTCGCCGTCAGGGTGGGGTCCCGTCTCGTCGGTGAGGGGCCCCAGGTCAGCCGGGCCGAGGCGGTCGCGGTCGTCGAGGAGCTGCGCGAGGGCGCTGACCGCTCCACCCCGCTGGTCCGCGAGTTCACCGGCCTCGTGGCGACCGAGCGCACGCGCGCCGGTGCTGGTGGTCGACCGACCCGGCTGGATCCAGGCCAACACCGACGGTTTCGCCGCGCTGACCGGGCCGCTGATCGAGAAGCTGACCAGCTCCCGGGGCGCGCCCGGCTCGCTGACCGAGGCCATCGGCTCGCGGATCACCGGCGCCGAGCTGGGCGCGATGCTGGGCTTCCTCGGCTCGAAGGTGCTCGGCCAGTTCGACCCGTTCCACGAACGTCCCGGCGAGCACGGCCGGCTGCTCCTCGTGGCGCCCAACATCGTCCACGTCGAGCGCGAGCTCGGCGCCGACCCGCACGACTTCCGCCTCTGGGTGTGCCTGCACGAGGAGACCCACCGCGTGCAGTTCACCGCGGTGCCGTGGATGACCGACCACCTGCGCTCGGAGATGGACGCGATCATCGGCAGCGTCCAGACCAACCCCAGCGAGCTCGTCCGCGACCTCGGCCAGAAGATCGCCGACCTCGTCTCCGGCAAGACCGACGGCAGCCTGCTCGACCTGCTGGGCACGCCCGAGCAGAAGGAGATCATCGAGCGCGTCACCGGGGTGATGAGCCTGCTGGAGGGTCACGCCGACGTGGTGATGGACGGCGTCGGGCCCGAGGTGATCCCCAGCGTCGCCGAGATCCGCCGCAAGTTCACCCAGCGTCGCAAGGGCGTCGGCGGCCTGGACAGGCTCCTGCGCCGGCTGCTCGGGCTGGACCAGAAGATGGCCCAGTACCGGGACGGAGCCGTGTTCGTGCGCGCTGCTGTCGACAAGGTCGGCATGGAGGGCTTCAACGCCGTCTGGGCCACCCCGGAGAACCTCCCCTCGAAGGCGGAGATCCTCGACCCGGCGCTCTGGATCGCCCGCGTCCACGGGTAGTCCGATGGCGCTCGACCCGGCCCGCGCGGCGGTGCGCAACGCCGTACGGCCTGCTCTCGGCGACGGTGGCGGCGTTGCCCTCGTGGCCTGCTCCGGTGGGGCCGACTCGCTGGCGCTGCTGGCGGCCAGCGTCTTCGAGGGTCGTCGCGTCGGGACGCGCGTCGTCGGAGCCGTGGTCGACCACCGCCTGCAGGAGGGGTCGGGGGAGCACACCGCGCAGGTGGTGACCCAGATGGCCGCGCTCGGCGTCGACGAGACGGCGTCGATCCAGGTCACGGTCGATCCTGGTCCGGGAGGAATCGAGGCCGGTGCCCGGCTGGCGAGGTACGCCGCCCTGGCGCAGCTCGCCCTGCACTTCGGGGCCCACGTGGTGCTGCTGGGGCACACCCAGGACGACCAGGCGGAGACGGTGCTGCTCGGACTGGCCCGGGGATCGGGAGGCCGTTCGCTGCAGGGGATGCGCCGTCACTTCGAGGAGGGGCCGGTGGCCTTCGGTCGGCCGCTGCTCGACCTCACCCGTGCGCAGACCGAGGCGGCCTGCCGCGCCGACGGCATCGAGTGGTGGTCGGACCCCCACAACGAGGACCCCCGCTTCCTGCGCTCCCGCGTCCGCCGTTCGGTGCTGCCGGTCCTGGAGCGTGAGCTCGGCCCCGGGCATCGCCGAGGCACTCGCCCGCACCGCCGACCAGCTGCGCGAGGACATGGAGTCCATCGAGCGACTCGAGCGCGCGGCCTACGAGCGGGCGAGGTCCCCGACGGCATCGACCTGGACGAGATCGACGACGAGGCGAGGCCGCGATCCGGACCCGCTGCGTCCGCCGCGCCGCGATCGACGCCGGCGCGATCGCCTCCGAGCTCACCCGGGACCACGTCCTCGCGGTCCTCGGCCTCCTCGGCACGCGCGGCGAGAAGCAGGTCCAGCTCCCCGGCCACGTCACCGCCTACGCCGAAGGTGACGTGCTCCGCTTCCGCCGTACCGCGTAGTCGCAGCGACACATATCCACATGCATTCGGACCCACTCAGCGGCGTGTCGGGGGTCCGAATGCACGTGGACTATGACGCTGGTCAGATGGCCGCGGCGAGGAGCTCGAGGGTGGCCTCCCGGGCGGGGGCCGAGGTGGGCGGGGTGCCTTGGACGGCGCCGGCGACGGGGTGGAGCATCACCTCGTCCACGTCGTACGTCGAGGCGAGGTCGTGCACCTGCTTCGCGGCCGAGGCGGGGGTGCCGACCACCCAGCGGGTGAGCATCGAGTCGGCGAGGTGGCGGTGCTGCTCGGGGATCGGCGAGGCGAGCGCCTCCTCGACGAGCAGCTGCGCGCGCAGCGTGCCCGCCGGTGCGCAGCGCGACCATCGAGGTCAGGTTCGGCAGCACCAGCCGGTCGGCCTCCTCCTGCGTGGGCGCGACGACGACGTTGACCGTGAGGAAGGTCCGCGGCTCGGCGAGGTGCTCGGAGGGCTGGAACTTCGAGCGGTACAGGGCGAGCGCCTCGGCCGTGCCGTGGCCGGAGAAGTGGTGCGCGAAGACGTAGGGCAGCCCGCGGTCGGCCGCCAGCTGCGCCGAGTAGTCCGAGGAGCCGAGCAGCCACACCGGCGGCGGCGCGATCGCGTGCGGGGTGGCGTTCAGGGGGTGCATCCGGCCACCGACCTCCAGGCCCACACCGCCGGGGCTCATCATCGAGATCACGTTGTCGACGTACGACGGGAACTGCGTCACCGCCTCGTCCGTCACGCCGCCGGCCCCGTGGCGCAGTGCCCACGACGTCACCGGATCCGTCCCCGGGGCGCGGCCGATGCCGAGGTCGATCCGGCCCGGGTAGGCCGCCTCCAGCAGCGCGAACTGCTCGGCCACGACGAGGGGGGCGTGGTTGGGCAGCATCACGCCGCCCGACCCGACCCGGATCCGCGAGGTGGCCGCCGCGACCATGGCGATCAGCACCGGAGGGTTCGTAGCGGCGACGGCCGGCATGTTGTGGTGCTCGGCGAGCCAGTACCGCTCGAAGCCGAGGCCGTCGGCCACCTGGGCGAGCCGCCGAGTGGCGGCCAGGGCGTCGCCGGTGGTCTGGTCGCTGCGCACGGGCACGAGGTCGAGGACGGAGAGTCGCATGTCAGGACAACGCCCGGACGTGGCGTCTCCTTCCCGTGTGACACGCTGTTCCGCATGGACGCATCCGACGTCGAGGGCGACCTGGTCGACATCCTGTTCACCGAGGCGCAGATCAAGGAGCGGGTCGGCGAGCTGGCCAAGCAGATCGAGGGCGACTACGAGGGCCAGGAGCTGCTGATCGTCGGCGTGCTCCGCGGCGCCGTGATGGTGATGGCCGACATCGCGCGGGCGTTGACCGGCCACGTGGAGATGGACTGGATGGCCGTCTCGTCGTACGGGTCGGGCACCAAGAGCTCCGGCGTGGTGCGCATCCTCAAGGACCTCGACACCGACATCACCGGGCGCCACGTGCTGATCGTCGACGAGATCGTGGACACCGGCCTGACCCTGAGCTGGCTCACCGCCAACCTGGCCTCGCGCAGCGCCGCCTCGGTGGAGATCTGCACGCTCCTGCGCAAACCGGACGCCCTGCAGATGCAGGTCGACGTGAAGTACGTCGGCTGGGACATCCCCAACGAGTTCGTCGTCGGCTACGGCCTCGACTACAACGAGCGCTACCGCAACCTGCGCGACATCGGCACGCTGGCGCCACACGTGTACTCCGGGGAGTAGCCACGAGTTGTGCGGTGCCTGAGCCCCGTATGGAGTGACCTGAGAGTATGGCGCAGTGAAGAAGCTCCTCCGCAGCCCGTGGGTGTGGATCGTCGTCGCCGCCGTCGGCGTGCTGATCGCCCTGCAGTACCTCGTGCCCAACGGGGGCTACAAGGAGGTCGACACCTCCACGATGGTCAAGGACATCAACAACGGCAGCGTGAAGGAAGTCACCTTCAAGGACGGCGGCAACCAGCAGATCCAGGCCACCCTCGACAACGGCGACAAGGTCACCGCGACGTGGGTGACCGGTCAGCAGCGGGGCCTGGTCCGGGCCGCGCAGGCGCAGTACGACAAGGGTGAGATCAAGAAGTACAACGTCCAGAACCCCAAGCCGAGCCTCCTCGGCTCGATCCTGGCGACGCTGCTCCCGTTCGTGCTGATCGTCGGGCTGTTCCTGTTCCTGATGAACCAGGTGCAGGGCGGTGGCGGCCGGGTGATGCAGTTCGGCAAGTCCAAGGCCAAGCTGATCAGCAAGGACATGCCGAAGACGACGTTCGCCGACGTCGCCGGGTGCGAGGAGGCCATCGAGGAGCTCGGCGAGATCAAGGAGTTCCTGCAGGAGCCCGCGAAGTTCCAGGCGGTCGGGGCCAAGATCCCCAAGGGCGTCCTGCTCTACGGCCAGCCCGGCACCGGCAAGACGCTGCTGGCCCGCGCCGTGGCCGGCGAGGCCGGGGTGCCGTTCTACTCGATCTCCGGTTCCGACTTCGTCGAGATGTTCGTCGGCGTCGGTGCGAGCCGCGTGCGCGACCTGTTCGAGCAGGCCAAGGAGAACGCCCCCGCGATCGTCTTCATCGACGAGATCGACGCCGTCGGCCGGCACCGCGGCGCGGGCATGGGCGGCGGCCACGACGAGCGTGAGCAGACCCTGAACCAGCTGCTCGTGGAGATGGACGGCTTCGACGTCCGCGGCGGCGTGATCCTGATCGCGGCGACCAACCGTCCCGACATCCTCGACCCGGCCCTGCTGCGACCCGGTCGCTTCGACCGGCAGATCTCCGTCGACGCCCCCGACCTCCACGGCCGCGAGCAGATCCTCACCGTGCACGCGAGGGGCAAGCCGATGGCCCCCGACGTCGACCTCGTCTCCGTGGCGCGCCGTACGCCGGGATTCACCGGTGCCGACCTGGCCAACGTGCTCAACGAGGCGGCGCTGCTGACCGCTCGCGAGAACAAGAAGCTCGTCGACAACTACGCCCTCGACGAGGCGATCGACCGCGTCATCGCGGGGCCGCAGAAGCGCACCCGCCTGATGAGCGAGAAGGAGAAGCTGCTCACCGCCTACCACGAGGGCGGCCACGCGCTCGTCGCTGCGGCGATGCCCGGCAGCGACCCGGTGCACAAGGTCACGATCCTGCCGCGCGGACGGGCGCTGGGCTACACGATGGTGCTCCCCGACGAGGACAAGTACTCCCAGACCCGCTCGGAGATGCTGGACAAGCTCGCCTACATGATGGGCGGGATGGCCGCGGAGGAGCTGATCTTCCACGACGTGACCTCCGGCGCGGGCAACGACATCGAGAAGGCCACCCACCTCGCGCGGGCGATGGTGACCCAGTTCGGGATGAGCCAGAAGGTCGGTGCGATCAAGCTGGGCGAGAACAACGCCGAGCCGTTCCTCGGCCGCGACATGGGCCATCAGCGCAACTACTCCGAAGAGGTCGCGGGCGTGATCGACGAGGAGATCAAGAACCTGATCGCCTCCGCGCAGCAGGAGGCCCACGACGTGCTCGACCAGAACCGCGAGGTGCTGGACTCCCTCGTGCTCGCCCTGATGGAGAAGGAGACCCTCGACAAGGAGCAGGTGGCCGAGGTCTTCAAGCCGTTGCAGCGACGTCCCGTGCGACCGGCCTGGACGGGTTCTCCCGACCGCTCGCCCTCGGACGTCCCGCCCGTCCAGATCCCGGAGAAGGTCCGCGCCGCCGCGGCCAACGGCGCACGTCCGCACGAGGACGAGGGCGCTGTCGTGATCACGCCTCCCGGCGCCGGCGGCGACCTGCACGGTGGCGTCGACGCAGGTCCCAGCTCGCCGGCTCCCCCGACTCCCTGATGAGCCTCAACCGGGTGAGCAGGGCCGGTGAGCCGCTGGGCGCCATCGGCGAGTTCGACCACGACCGCGCCGCGGCCGCGGTCCGCGAGCTGCTCCTCGCGATCGGGGAGGACCCGGAGCGTGAGGGCCTGCGCGACACCCCGGCACGAGTGGCCCGGGCGTACGCCGAGATGACCGCGGGCCTGCACCAGAAGCCCGAGGAGGTGCTCACCACCGTCTTCGACATCGGCCACGACGAGATGGTGCTGGTGCGCGACATCGAGCTGTGGTCCATGTGCGAGCACCACCTCGTGCCGTTCACCGGCGTGGCGCACGTGGGCTACATCCCCAACGAGAACGGCAAGATCACCGGCCTGTCCAAGCTGGCCCGGCTCGTCGACGTCTACGCCAAGCGCCCGCAGGTCCAGGAGCGCCTGACCACCCAGGTCGCCGACGCCCTGGTCGAGCTGCTCGAGGCGCGCGGCGTGATCGTGGTGATCGAGGCCGAGCACCTGTGCATGACCATGCGTGGCGTGCGCAAGGCAGGTGCTCGCACGATCACCTCGGCGGTGCGCGGGATCATGCACCGCGCGCCCACCCGGGCAGAGGCGATGTCCCTGATCAACGCGGCCCGCCGCTAGCGACGGTGCCTGAGGTGCCCGTGCCCGAGGTGTCGGTCCCCGAGCCCCCGGTGGACCGGGCCGCCTGGGAGACCGGGCTGCCGCACCGCGCACGACCGCTGCTGATGGGCGTGGTCAACGTGACGCCCGACTCGTTCTCCGACGGTGGCCGCTACGAGACGACCGACAGCGCGATCGCGCACGCCGTGTCGTTGCGCGAGGAGGGCGCGGACATCCTCGACATCGGCGGGGAGTCCACGCGTCCCGGCGCGACCAGGCCGCTCGTCGCCGAGGAGCTCGGCCGGGTGGTGCCGGTGATCAGGGTGCTCGCCTCCGAGGGTGTGCCGGTCTCCGTCGACACCATGCGCCACGAGGTGGCGGAGGCGGCACTGGAGGCCGGCGCGGTGCTGGTCAACGACGTGTCCGGAGGGCTGGCCGACCCGCGCCTCCTCGACGTGGTGGCCGACCGGGGAGCCTCCTTCGTGGCGATGCACTGGCGGGGCCACTCCGAGGTGATGCAGCAGCACGCGTCGTACGACGACGTGGTGGCCGACGTGCGCGCCGAGCTCGCGCAGCGGGTGGAGGATGCGGTCGCCCGCGGTGTGGCCGAGGACCGGATCGTGGTCGACCCGGGCCTCGGGTTCGCCAAGACCGCCGAGCACAACTGGGAGCTCCTGGGGCGGTTGCCCGAGCTGGGCAGCCTGGGGGTGCCGGTGCTCGTGGGCTCCAGCCGCAAGTCGTTCCTCGGCACGCTCCTGGCCGGGCCTGACGGCACGCCGCGACCCGTGTGGGACCGCGAGGACGCGGGGGTCGCGCTGACCACGATCGCGGCGATGCAGCGCGTCTGGGGGGTCCGGGTCCACGGGGTGCGTGCCAGCGTCGACGCGGTCACGGTGGTGTCCAGGTGGCTGGCGTCATCGGATGCTCCAGCCGTTCCCGCAGCCGTCCACGGGACGGTGCCAGAGGCCGTTCCGGGGCCGGATCCACGGCCGGTAGTGTCGACGCACCATGACGATCCGCGCCGAAGCAGCCGTCCCGGACCGCCTCGCGGTGCGCGGGCTGGTCTTCCGCGGTCACCACGGCGTCTTCGAGTCCGAGCGACGTGACGGGCAGGACTTCCTGGTCGACCTGGAGCTCGGCATCGACTCCACCACCGCGGCGGCGACCGACGATTTGCGCGACACCGTGGACTACGGGACGCTCGTCGACGAGGTTCGCGTGGCCGTCGAGGACGACCCGGTCGACCTGATCGAGACCCTGGCCCAGCGTCTGGCGGACGTCTGCCTTGCACACTCGGGGGTGCAGAGCGTGGAAGTGACCGTGCACAAGCCGCACGCCCCGATCCCTGCGACGTTCGCAGACGTCGCCTTGACGATCCACCGGAGCCGCACGTGACCGAGAGTCCGAACCCCAACATCGTGGACACCGACACGATCACCGGCGAGATGCACCCGATCCGCCGCGCGGTGATCTCGATCGGCTCCAACCTCGGCGAGCGCCGCAACAACCTGCAGGGCGCGATCGACTCGCTCTCCGACACCCCGGAGGTGTGGGTCACCTCGGTCTCGCCGGTCTACGAGACCGTCCCGGTCGACGCCCCGGAGGGCTCGCGCGACTACCTGAACGCGATCGTGCTGCTCGACACCACGCTCTCGGCCCGGACCCTGCTGGAGCGCGGCCACGCGATCGAGGCCGCCTACGGCCGCGAGCGCGGCGAGGAGACCAACGCCCCCCGGACCCTCGACGTCGACCTGATCGTGGTCGGGGACCGTCGCGCCGACGAGGAGGACCTGCGGCTGCCGCACCCACGCGCCCACGAGCGGGCCTTCGTGCTGGTGCCGTGGCTCGACCTCGAGCCGGAGGCGGAGCTGCCCGACGCCGGACCCGTGGCTGAGCTCGTCGAGAAGACAGGACGCGAAGGCGTCCGCCTGCGCGAGGACATCGAGCTCGAGCTGAACTGAGCGCGTGAGCAGGCCGGATCCCGACGCGCCAGGGCCGGAGGAGCCCGACGGCTACGTCCGGGTCACCGGCCCCGGTCCGCTCGTGGCCTTCGGCGTGGTCGGCCTCGTGGGCGGGTGGTCGCTGCACCCGCTCTCGCTCCGCCTCGGCTTCGTCGAGCCCTCGGTCCCGGTCGCCGCGATCGGGGCGCTGTTCTTCGTGGCGGCCCTGGTCGCCGGCTCGGCGTACCTCACCCGGCGCGTCGTACGGGGGAACCGCGCGGCGCTGGAGCACCACCAGGCCGTGAACCGGCTGGTCCTCGGCAAGGCCTGCGCGCTGGTCGGAGCCCTGGTGGCCGGCGGCTATCTCGGTTTCGCGCTGGCGCAGCTGGGCGTGGAGGGGCCGGCGGCCGACGCGCGGCTGTGGCGTTCCCTGGTGGCCGGTCTCGGCGGCCTGTCGGTCTGCGGGGCCGCGCTGCTCCTGGAGCTCGCGTGTCGTGTCCCGCCCCGGGACGAGTAGGAACCTAGGCTCTCGGGCATGGCAGCTGCGGGCTCCGTCCCTCGCACCCGACGGCGACGCCGGCAGCGCAGCGTGCGCGTCACCGTCGCCGTCTCCCTGCTGGTGCTGGCCACGGTGCTGGTGCTGGCCGCGCTGCCGACGAGGTCGGCGCTGTGGCTGAGCCTCGGATCGGTGGCCGCGATGGCACTGGCGTGGGCGTCACTGCGGATGATGTGGACCGAGGTGCTCCAGTCGCGCCGCGAGAACGCAGCAGACCGGGCCGCTGCGGCCACTGCCTACCGCACGCTCTTCACGGCCCGTGCTGCCGAGCACGCGGAGTTCACCACTGCGATGACCGAGCGGCTGGCCGAGGCGCACCTCTCGCGCCGCGAGCTCGAGGGACGGCTGGCCCAGCAGCAGATCCGTGCCCGGGAGGCGGCCGAACGGCTCGTGGCCGGCGAGCAGGCGCTCGGCGAGGCGCACCACCGCGTCCAGGAGCTCGAGGTGCTCCTCGCGGTCCGCGAGGCCGAGGAGGCCGACGCCCTCGCGAGCTGGGAGCCACCGGCTCCGTCGCGCACCCGCCGCCCCCGTCTGGTCAAGGAAGCCTGAGCCCTGACGCGGCACTAGGGTCTGGGTCGATGCGTCCCCGGTCCCTGGTCGTCCTCACCCTGCTCGCGGCTCTGTTCGTCGTCGCAGCGTGCTCGTCGGGCGCGCCGGACCGTACGTCGGCCGGACCGCGGGTGACGATCGTCGGGCAGAACTTCACCGAGGCCGACGTGGTCAGCCAGCTCTACCGGGCGCTCCTGGACGAAGCCGGGTTCAGCGCGAGGGTGGTGGCAGTCGGAGGACGAGACATCTACCTCGCAGCGGCTGGAGAAGGGCACCGTGCAGGTGGCCGGGGACTCCCTGTCGGCCACCGCCGATGCGCTGAACAACCAGGCCCACGGGGATGCCGCCGCACCCGTGTCCTCCGCCGACGTCGACGCCACGGCGAGGCAGCTGGCGAGCCTGGGCGACGAGGTCGGCCTCACACCGCTGCGACCCGCCAGGGCCGAGCTGAAGTCCGGGTTCGCGGTCACCCGTGACCGTGCCACCCGGCTCGGTCTGCACAGCCTGAGCGACCTCGGTCGGCTCGGGCAGCCCGTCGCGCTGGCCGCCAGTCCCGACTGCGCCGAGCTGCCCGACTGCGCCCAGGGCTTGGAGAACGTCTACGGCGTCAAGATCTCCAAGGTCGAGCCCCTCGGATCGGGGACCCCGGACACGAAGGCCGCCCTGGTCCGCGGGCAGGTGCAGCTGGCCCAGGTCGCCACCACCGACGCGCAGGTCGGGACCGACCTCGTGCTGCTCGCCGACGACCGGCACCTGCTCGACGCCGCGAACGTCGTACCACTCGTGAACTCGGCGTGGCTCTCCCACCACCGCCGGGCGAGGGCAGCCCTGGACCGGCTCGCCGACGTGCTCACCACCGAGGACCTGCGGTCGCTGACCGCGCGAGTCAACGCCGGTCGGGCCTCGGCACGCTCCGTCGCCCGCGCCTACCTGAAGGCCAAGGGGCTCACCTGACAGCTGCATATCCACATGCGAATCGGACCCTGACACGCCGTGCGGAAGGGTCCGAACGAATGTGGATATGCGTCAGTCGGACTTTCTGCGGACGGCCGGCACGTGGTCGGCGAGGCCGACCACGCTCTCCTCGGACATCACGAGGTCGTGGGTGAGGTCGCGGTCGTGCATGTCGGGTACGCCGCCGTCGCGCTCGTCCAGCCAGGCGAGGACGCCTCCAGGACCGGGGGCCGCGAGCCCTGCATCCGCAGGCAGCGGAGTGCCGCCACCAGCTCGGCGGCCAGCACTGCTCGGAACCGGGAGACGGCGCCGAGTGCCTGCTGGGCGGCCAGCGTGGCGAACGAGGCGTCCTCCTCGACGCCGCGCGAGAGCGTGACGACCTGGATCCCGGCCGGCGTCGCCAGTGCCCGCAGCTCGGCGAGGGCGGAGGCGGCGCTGTACTCCACGATCATCACGCCGGACGCCGCCGGGGTGCCGTCGCCCAGGAACGGGTGCATCCCGGTGTACGCCGGCTCGGCCAGCATCGTGAGCCGCGCCAGGCTCAGCTGGGCCGACTGCGCGAGGGCGAGCACGAGGGCGTCGAGCGACTGCACCAGGTAGGCCGCGTGGAAGGCACCGTGGTGCGCGACGCCGAGGCGCGCCGAGACGATGGGGTTCTCCGAAGGGGCGTTCGCCATCGCGGTGACGACCTGCTCGGCGAAGCCGAGCCGGTCCATCAGGGCGCCGTGCACCTGGGGGAAGGTGCGCAGCCCGAACGGGTCCTGGATCCGGGCAGGCGTCACGTCCGGGTCGATCATCTGGCGCATGTCCCGGCTCACCTGTTGCGCACCGGGGAACGGGGTGGCCACCTCCACCGCCTCGCTGAAGGCCTCGGCGTTGCCGCGCACGGCGGCGAAGGCCATCGCAGCCACCACCATGGTGCTGCGCGCGAGCTGGTCGATGTCCGCGACCGCCAGAGCCGCGTCGGCCAGGACGGCCGCGTTGCTGGACATGAAGGTCAGCGCGTCTCCCGCGCCGAAGTGCGCCGTACGGCGGACCGGTCGCTCGCCCGCGCGCTCGCCGCGTGAGCACCAGCGCGGTCGTGGCCAGGGCGGCGAGGTCCGCGGTGCCGACGCTGCCGCCCTCGCGGACCGGGGGCAGCGCGTCGTCGACGATCATCTCCGCCAGCGCGTCCAGCACCTCCGGGGCCAGGCCGTTGCCGTCGGCGGCGAGCTGGTTGAGCCGGATGACCAGCATCGCCCGGACCCGCTCGGCGGAGCGGAGCTCGCCGGAGCTGGTGGCGTGGGACCGCAGCAGCTCCTGGGCCTGGGAGTCCGGCTCGGCCACGATCTGGTCGCGGTTGGCCCCGACCCCGGTCGAGCGCCCGTAGACCCAGCGGCTCCCGGCCACCTCGTCGGCGAAGCGTCGCGACGCCGCGACCCGGTCGCGCGCCTCGGGCGCCACCTGCACCGGCTCGGTACGGCGCGACGTGGCCACGATGTCGTCGAGGGTGAGGTGGTTCCCGTCGAGGATGGGCACCTGTGCATCCTCTCGCGGCGGCCGGGCGGCGCGCTGGGCACGCCCCCTGCCGATCGGGCCCCTCCGTGCCCTAGTCTCAACCTGCGGAATCCCGCTGCTGCCCAGTGGCAGAGGGGTAAGGGTTGGGTTCGAGGGGGTGTCGTCGATGGCATCGCAGCTGCACGAGGGAGCGCGCACCGCGCTCTCCTCGTCGGGACGGGTCAGCTCGACCCGCACGGTGGAGCGTGCCCTCGCGCTGCTCTCCGCGGTCTGCTCGGGCGAGGCGGTGGGGCTCACGGCGTGTGCCCGGCACACCGGGCTGCCGGCGAGCACGGCACTGCGCCTGCTCCGCACGCTGGAGTCGGCGGGGTTCGTCAGCCGCGACGACGCCGGGAGCTTCCGCGCCGGTCCCACGATGATCCAGCTCGGCGCCACGGCCATCGGCCGCCACGAGCTCGCGCGGCTCGCCGCCCCGGCCCTCGACAGGATCGGTGCGCGGACCAACGAGTCGGCCTACCTGTCCATCCGGGGCGTCAACGAGACGGCCGTCTACATCGCCGTGGTGGAGGGAACGCACGCGGTGCGCCACACCAGCTGGGTCGGTCGTGCGGTGCCGATGCGCGGACTGGCGGTGGGCGAGGTGCTCAGCGGTGAGGTCCCGCCCGGTGGGTACGTCGCCGGGCGTGACGTCGACGAGCCCGACGTGACCGCGATCGTCGCCCCGGTCAGCTACGCCGGCGGGGTGGCCGCCGCCGTCAGCGTCATCGGGCCGACGTACCGGATCGACGAGAAGACCATGCACGAGTACGGACGGGTCGTGGCCGCCGAGGCGGCCGGGCTGGGCGACCTCCTCGGCCACCAGCCCAACGACGGGAAGTCGGCACCATGATCCGCTTCGACCACGCGACCAAGCGCTACCCCGACGGCACGGTCGCCGTCGACGACCTCGTCCTGGAGGCGCCGACGGGCCAGATCACCGTCCTGGTCGGTCCCTCGGGCTGCGGCAAGACCACGTCGCTGCGGATGATCAACCGGATGATCGAGCCCACCGAGGGCAAGATCTGGCTCGACGACACCGACACCGCGAGCATGCCGGCCCACGAGCTGCGCAGGCAGATCGGCTACGTGATCCAGCACGCCGGCCTGTTCCCCCACCGCACCATCGTCGACAACGTCGCGACGGTGCCGTTCCTGCTCGGGACCGACAAGAACCAGGCGCGGTCGCGCGCGATGGAGCTGATCGAGCGCGTGGGCCTCGACCCGGCGTTCGCCAAGCGCTATCCCGGTCAGCTCTCCGGTGGTCAGCAGCAGCGCGTGGGCGTCGCCCGCGCCCTGGCCGCAGACCCGCCGGTGATGCTGATGGACGAGCCGTTCTCGGCCGTCGACCCGGTCGTGCGCGAGCAGCTCCAGGACGAGTTCCTGCGCCTGCAGGACGAGCTCGGCAAGACGATCGTCTTCGTCACCCACGACATCGACGAGGCGATCAAGCTGGGCGATCAGGTGGCCGTGCTGCGCGTGGGGGGCAAGCTCGCCCAGCTCGCCTCGCCCGCCGAGCTGCTCTCCCGCCCGGTCGACGCCTTCGTGGCCGCCTTCGTGGGCCGTGACCGCGGCTACCGAGCCCTGGGCTTCACCGACAGCTCGGAGCTGCCGGCGCACGAGGAGCCCACCGTGAGGCTGGGTGACCCGTTCCCGCAGGGCGACGAGCACGTGCTGGTCGTCGACGGCGAGTCCAAGCCCCAGGGCTGGGTCCACGTCCGTACGTCGAGCGCAGCCCCGGGCAGCACCATCTCCGAGGAGAGCCTCCTGCGCGGCGGGACGCTCGCCACGCAGGGTGGCAGCCTCCGCGCCGCCCTGGACGCCTGCCTGTCCTCACCGTCGGGCCGCGGGGTCGTGGTCGACGGCGACGGGCACCTCCTGGGCACGCTCACCGCGCGTGAGGTGCTGGACCTGATCGAGAAGCAGGCGAGCCCGTCGTGAGCGTCGTGACCGCGCTGCCGCTCGACAGCAGCGCGAGCTCCTCGCCCTGGCACTTCTGGGGCTACTTCCTCGACCACCGCAGCACCGACCTCGGCTGGCTGTGGGACCACACCTGGCTCTCGGTCCTGCCCGTGGTCGTCGGTCTGGTGCTGGCGCTTCCCCTGGGCTGGCTGTCGCGTCGCTACGCCTGGGTCTACCCGCCGATGATGTCGGTCACCGGCCTGCTCTACACGGTGCCCTCCATCGCGCTGTTCGTGATCATCCCGCCGCTGTTCGGCTTCGCCGACCCGCTGACCCCGTGGCAGGTCCCGATCGCGCTGGCGTTCTACTCCACCGCCCTGCTCGTCCGCGTCGTCGCCGACGGCCTGGGCGCGGTCTCCGCCGAGACCGTCCAGGCCGCGACGGCGATCGGCTTCCGGCCGCTGGGCCGCTTCTTCCGCGTCGAGCTGCCGATCGCGGTACCGGTGATCACCGCCGGCCTTCGCGTGGCGATCGTGGCCAACGTCAGCCTCGTCGCGGTGGCCGGGACGATCGGGCAGGACAACCTCGGCCGGCTCTTCGACGAGGGCTTCAAGCTCTCCACGAACACGCCCTACTACCCGCCCATCGTGCTGGGCATCGTGCTCTGCGTGCTGCTCGCGCTCGTGCTCGACGTCCTCGTCCAGGTGGTCAGCCGGGCGCTGACCCCGTGGCGACGGGCGGTTCGCGGATGACCACCACCCCACGAAATCGCAGGTTCCTCCCGCTGCGCTCCTTCCACCTACGATTCCGCGGGGGCCCCGGATGATCGGCAACACCTTCAAGTGGCTGACCGACGCAGCCCACTGGCGCAGCACCAACTTCGACACCGGCATCTGGTCCCAGCTCGGGTCGCACATCTACTTCTGCGCCATCGCGCTGGTGATCAGCCTCGTGGTCGCGCTCCCGCTCGGGCTGTGGATCGGGCACTCGGGCAGGGCCACCTGGCTCGTCACGGCGGCCAACGCCCTGCGTGCCCTGCCCACCGTCGGGGTGATCGTGCTGCTCGTCGTGATCATCGCGCCGCACTTCTACGGCGCCACCAACAAGGGCTACCTGATCCCGACCGAGATCGTCCTGGTGCTGCTCGCGATTCCACCGATCCTGTCCAACACCTTCGCGGGGGTGCAGAACGTCAGCCCTGCCGTGCGCGACGCCGCGTTCGGCATGGGCATGACCGGCCCGCAGGTCCTGTTCCGGGTGGAGCTGCCCAACGCGATGCCGCTGATCTTCTCCGGCTTCCGCTCGGCCACCCTGCAGGTGATCGCGACGGCCACCATCGCGGCGTACGTCACCCTCGGCGGCCTCGGACGGTTCATCTACGACGGGCTGGCCCAGCAGGACTACCCGCAGATGATCAGCGGCGGGCTCCTGGTCGCGGCGCTGGCGCTGGTGGCCGACCTGCTGATCGCCCTCGTCCAGCGCTACACCGTCTCCCCGGGCATCACCGGACGCACCGTGCGCGGTGCCGGAGAGCGCCGCGGCCGGCAGAAGGGAGCCGACTCACGCACTGCCATCGTCACCGAAGAGCTCGCCTCGACCTCGAGCTGAGCCGGAACCCCCGACCTGTCAGACCCCCACGACAGACTCTGCCCCACCCCCCACAGGAGAAGACATGAAGCGCAACCTCCGCGTGACCGCCCCGCTCGTGGCGCTCACCACGGCCCTGAGCCTGGGCCTCGCCGCCTGCGGCTCGGACTCCGGCTCGTCGAGCGGCAGCAAGAGCGGCGGCACGATCGCCTCGCAGATGACCTTCGGCGGCCCGGCCGAGTTCAAGACCCGGCCCGACGGCATCCCCGGCCTGAAGAAGAACTACGGCGTCGAGTTCGGCAAGTACACCGTGACCGACGCCGGTGGGCCGGTGACCGTCAACGCCCTCAAGCGCGGGCAGGTGCAGGCCGTCGACCTGTTCACCACCGACCCGTCGATCGGCGCCAACGACTTCGTCGTCCTGGACGACCCGAAGTCCAACTTCGCGGCGCAGAACATCGTGCCGATCATCAACAAGGACAAGGCCTCCGACGGCGTCAAGACCACGCTCAACGGCGTCCAGGCGAAGCTCACCAGCGACGGCCTCGGCAAGCTGATCGGCGAGGTGGTCAACGACAAGAAGGACCCCAAGGACGTGGCGAAGTCCTGGCTGTCCGACAACGGGTTGGCCTCCACCGGCACCGGCGCCAAGGGCGTCTCGCTCACGGTGGGCTCGGCCAACTTCCCGGAGAACATCATCCTGGCCGAGATCTACGCCGGCGCGCTGACGGCGCAGGGGGCGACGGTGAAGGAGAAGCTCAACATCGGCAGCCGGGAGAAGTACTTCCCGGCGCTGAAGTCGGGGTCGCTCGACCTGTTCCCCGAGTACACCGGGGTCACCCTCCAGTTCCTCGACAAGTCCGCCACGGCGACCTCCGCGGACGACGTCTACTCGGCCCTGGGCAAGGCGCTTCCGCCGAACCTGATCGCCCTGGACAAGTCGGCAGCCGAGGACAAGGACGCCGTCGTGGTCACCAAGCAGACCGCCGACAAGTTCCACCTCAAGACGATCGCCGACCTGGCCAAGAAGGGCTGACCGGCTTCGTTCGCGCGCTGTCGGTTTCACCGGCCCGCCGGTGAAACCGACAGATGCGCGCGAAACTTCGCGCACAACGCGCAGTTTCGGTCACACAGTGGGACCGATCGGCCGACCGGCGTACGGCGCGGGTGCGGCATGATGCGGACCCATGAGTCCCTCGCTGCGTGATCGTGCGCGGCAAGGGGCTCGTGCCGTCGTACGACGGACGGCCGCCCGGCGTCCCTCGGTGAGCGTGGTGGTCGAGGCCAGCGGGCACGAGACGGACGTCCGCGCCAGCCTCGACTCCGCGCGCAACCAGCCCGGCCGCCACCTCGAGATCCTCGTCGTGCTCGTCGACGACCGGCTCGGCACGGTGGCCGAGGAGGCAGCCGCCGGGGACTGGCGGGTCCGAGTGATCCTGGCGCCGGGTGCGGATCCCGCCACCGGGCGACGCGCGGGTGCCGATCAGGCGCGCGGGTCCTCGCTGGTGTTCCTCCCCCCGCGGCAGGACCTGCTGCCGGGGGCGATCTCGACGCTGCTCGGGCAGGGGGACGGGCTCGTCGCTGGAGCGGCCGAGCTTGCGGGTACCCCGGGCCTCTCGCCCCCCGCACTGGGCCGGCTGCTGGTGCCGCGCGAGACCTGGCTGTCCACTGAGGACGACGCCGAGCCGGCCGGCCAGTGCGTCGCGCTCCGGCTGCTGGCCGAGCCGCACGGCCGGCCTCGTCGAACCGGCCGTGGTGCGCGACCGCGGTCCCCTCCGGCCGCGGCCGTTCGAGCGGCCGGTCAACCCGATGCCGGTGCTCGGCGCGCGGATCGCCTTCGACCACACGATGCTCGACCTTGCCGCCGATCGCGCCCAGTGCGCCGCGGGCCTGCTGGCGCGCGACCTCCCCGCGTTCCTCGAGGCCGCCGAGCGCTGTGACGACGAGCAGTGGGTCCGGTTGCAGGCCCACACCGCCGAGGTCGTCCGGGAGGCCGGCGTCGCCCTGGCCGACGTACCCGTCGAGGACCGCGTGCTCGCCTGGCTGGCCTGCCAGGACCGGCGCGACGACCTGGTCGCCTACGTCGCCGCGCGCCGATTCACGCGGGGGCAGTTCCCGACGCAGGTGCGCGACGGGCTGGTCCGCGCGGATCTCGGCGTGGTGGACGTCCCCGACGAGGTGCTGGCCGTGACCGAGGCCGAGTCGCCGCTGCGGGTGGGGCTACGCCGCGTCGCCGAGGAAGCGAACGGGCGCGTGGTGGAGCTGTGGGCGGCCATCGCCCGGCTCGACGAGGAGACCCCCGAGGTCCGCGTGACCGCCGGAGGCGCTGAGGTGTCCGCGCAGCTCACGTCTGATCCAGCCGTCACGCGGTGGATGGGCGAGGTGCACCAGCATCACGACCTGGGCGTGGTCACCGTGCGTGTGCCTCGGGGACGCACCGCCGACGCGCTCGAGCTGGAGATGCTCGACCGCGGCGTACGGCGGCGATCACGGCTGGTCGTCGACCCAGCGCCGGCGACCCCTACCGGCGGCGGCAAGCACGCCGACCTCGCCGACGACGAGGCCGGGCCCTACCGGCAGCACCTCCTGCAGCAGCGCTACCTCGAGGTCACCGAGCCGCTCGACCCGCGGCTGGTCTACTTCCAGTCCTTCCTCGGCCAGTCGCCCACCGACCACCCCGGGGCCCTCCAGGCGGCACTCCACCGGGCCCGCCCGGACGGCGTGCGCATGCTGTGGGGCGTCGCCGACAGCTCGGTCCCGGCGCCGGAGGGCGCCGAGCCGGTGCAGCTCCGCAGCCGCGCGTGGTACGACGCCCTGGCCCGCGCGGCCTGGATCGTGACGAACGTCGAGCTCGAGCCGTGGTTCTGCCGCAGGGAGGACCAGCAGGTGCTGGAGACCTACCACGGCTACCCCTCCAAGGCGATGGGCCTGTCCCAGTGGCGTGCGCGTGACCTGACCGCCACCCACGTCGAGCAGATGCTGCGTCGTACCTCGGGGGCCTGGAACAACCTGCTCACCCCGATCCCCGAGATGGACAGGTACTACCGCGACAACTACGCGTTCGAGGGCCGGATCATCAGCCAGGGGTACCCGCGCCACGACGCGCTCGTCGGTGAGGGCAGCAAGGAGCTGCGCTCTCGCACCCGCTCGCGCCTCGGCATCTCCGAGCAGCAGAAGGCGATCCTCTACGCGCCCACCTGGCGCGACGACCTGGCGACCAACTACCGCAGCGCGCAGGCCGTCCTGCACCTCGACGTGGCCCAGGCGGCCCGTGACCTGGGTCCCGACCACGTGATCCTGCTGCGCGGCCACCGGTTCCACGCGAGCACACCCGGCGGAGCGCAGGTGCTCGACGTGACGTCGTACCCCGAGGTCAACGACCTGCTGCTCGCGGCCGACGCCGCGGTGCTCGACTACTCCTCGCTCCGCTTCGACGTCGCGCTCACCGGGCGGCCGATGGTCTTCCTGGTGCCCGACCTGCGCGAGTACACCGAGGAGACCCGCGGATTCCTCTACCCCTTCGCGGACTCCGCACCCGGGCCCCTCGTCGAGACGACGAGCGAGGTCGTCGACGCCCTGCGCGACCTCCCGGCGCTCGAACGCCGGTGGGCCGACCGGATCGCGGCCTTCAACGCGACGTACAACCGGCTCGACGACGGGCACGCCGCCGACCGTGTCGTGGCCGAGTTCTTCGCCCCGCTGCTGGAGCAGGCATGAGCGCGCGGCACCTCGTGCTGGTGACCGGCGCCGGGCGCAGCGGGACGAGCACCGCGGCGGGGGCGCTGCACATGCTCGGCTTCCACCTGCCCAGGCCGGTCCTGCACGCCAACGAGTCCAACCCGAGGGGCTTCTTCGAGTCGCGGTGGCCGGTGCGCTTCCACCGCCGGCTGATGGATCGCGCCTTGATGGAGCAGACCGACGGCCGACCGGTGGCCGCCGACCTCGTCGCCCGCCAGGTCGACGACGCCGTACGGGCGGAGCTCCGGGAGTGGCTGGCCAAGCAGTTCGAGCGGTCCGCGGACGTGATGGTCAAGGACCCCCGGGCCGCCTGGGTGCCGCGGTTGTGGGTCGAGCAGGCCGCCGCGCTCGAGGCGCGGACGAGCTTCGTGACCATGCTGCGCGCGCCCGCCGAGGTGGTGCGCAGCCGCGAGTCGCACTACCACGGCAACCGTCCGTACATGGACGACCGCGCGTTCGCGGTGATGAACCTCGCCGGCTGGGTCAACGCCAACCTCGTCCTCGAGCGGCAGACGCGCGACCAGGCCCGCGCGTACGTGCGGTACGACGACCTGCGTGCCGACTGGCGCAGCGCCATGCGCGTCCTGCGCGACGACCTCGACCTGCGGCTCAACCACCCGCTGTCAGAGGAGCCGCACGCCGAGGTCGACGCGTTCGTGGAGCCCGGGCTCAACCGGCACCAGGGGTCCTGGGACGGCCTCGACCTGCCCGCCGCCCTGATCGCGATCGCCGACGGCGTGCACGCGCAGCTGGGTCGGCTCGCCGACGCGCACGGCCACGATCCCGGCCCGGAGGCCGCGCTCGACGACCTCGCCGCCGACTACGCGGCGCTGTACCGCCAGTCGCAGGAGATCGCGGTCGACGCCACCACCGCCCACGGCCGCGCCCAGCGACGCCTCGGCCAGGAGGAAGGCCGGCAGGAGGGCGAGCAGGCCCAGCGGGACCGCGCCCTGCACCGCCGTGCGGCGCGCGCCGTACGACGCCGGTTTCCCATGCGGTGAGCCCTGCGGATTCACCGGCCAACCAGTGAAACTGCGCCGAACGCGCGTTAATTCGCGCGCTCCTGCAAGTTTCACCGGCCAACCAGTGAAACCTGCAGCCGGCTACCCCAGCAGGGCAGCAACCACCCGGGCGGCGGCATGGCCGTCGTTGAGGGCGTTGAAGCGGGCGTTGAAGGCCGCCACCTGGTCGGCGTACGTCGCCTCGAGGGATGCCGCGTCGCGCACGCAGGTGGCGACGCCCGCCAGGGTGTGCACCCGCGGGCCGGGTGAGGACTCCTCCCAGGCGACGGCGGTGGTGCGGCCCTCGGACCATCGCTCCAGGTCGGGCACGTGGAAGATCGCCGGCCGCCCGGTGAGCGCCCAGTCGAAGCGCAGGCCGGAGTAGTCGAGCACGGCCACGTCGCAGGCGAGCAGCAGGCCGCCGAGGTCGTCGTACCGGCTGACGTCGACCACCCCGGTCAGGTCGGGGGCAGGTCGCCGGTCGCCCGGCTCGCCGCGCCACAGCACCGTGTACGCCGGACCGAGCTCGCGTGCCAGCGCGGCGACGTCGAGGCCGGCCCGTCCCTCGACCCGGGCCACGTCGTGGGGGTCCCGCGCGGCCGGGGCGTGCAGGACGAGCGTGGTCTCGGGCAGCCCGAGCCGCTGCCGCAGGGCGGTGCGGGCAGTGGCGCGGTCGCCGGTGACGAGCTGGTCGGTGTGCGGGCTGCCCGCGACGAGCACCTCGCCCTGCCACCGGAACGACTCGCGCAGGAACTCTGCCGACTCCTCGTCGGGGGCGAGCAGCACGTCCCACTCCCGGTGCCGACGGTGCACCTCGCGGTCGACGAGGTGCTCGATCATCCCCTCGCGCCGCCACAGCCCCACCCCCGCGGGCTCGAACGGGTGGGTCGGGAAGGTTCGCAGGAGCCGCTGCCCGTCGCGTCGCGTCACCCACGGACCGAGGTCCTCGTCGTGGCAGGCCAGACGTGCAGAGGCCAGGGCGTCGTACCACTCCCGGCTGCCGCGCAGCACCCGGTCGGAGCCCTCTGGGACCGCGACCGAGCAGTCGGCCACCCCCCACACCCGGCGTACGTCGGGACGGTGCTCGGCGAGCCACCGGTCCAGCGCGAGCTGGTCACCGGAGGCGGAGAGCCCCCCGTCGCTGCCGAGCAGGACGGTGTCGGTGACCGGTGGATCAGCGTCGCGGTAGCCCTGCACCAGCCGGCGGCGGTTCACCTGGCCGACCTCGTCGTCGCGCAGCGGCGGTGCGAGCACGAAGACGGCCCGGCCGTCGGGCCGCTGGCCCACCTCGACGTGCACGTCGGCACCGTGGAGCCGCAGTGGCGCACGGCCGGCGCAGTCGCTGGCAAGTGCGAGCGCGCGCCCATCGGCGACGAGCGCGTAGGTCCCGCTGGGGGCGCTCCGGCCGTCGACGCCCAGGTCGATCTCGAGCCGGGTCTCGTCCCCGGAGGAGGCCGCCGTCCGCGCAGGAAGCACCGTTCCTGGGGCCGCGAGCTCCGCGGTGCCCACCGCACCCCGGACCTTCACGACCATCGTGGAGCCGTCCAGCGCCACCTCACCGACACCGTCGCGGGAGCCGCTCTCGAGGTCGCTCCGGACGTCGAGGTTGAGCCCCGTGGCGCCGTCCCAGCGCACGGCCACCCCGTCGCCGGACGACCGCCGGACAGCGGCGGAGCGGGCCACGCGGTGCAGCACCGCGCCCTCGGCCTCGAGGCCGGCCTGCGAGAACCGCACGACCAGCGCCCACGACCCCGCTCCGCGTCCTCGTAGGGCGACGAGGTCGACGGTCGCCTCGAAGCCGCCATCGGCCGGCGAGGCGAACGAGAGCGGGCTCCATGCCTCCGCCTCGGGCAGTCGCAGCTGCCGGACCGTCACCGGCAGGCGCTCCTTGCCGTCGGTCAGCCAGGCGGTGACCGTCGGCGCGCGCACGTCCAGGCCGCGCACCCAGGCCCACCCGGTGACCCGGAGCTCCTCCGGTCCCCAGACGAGGTGCTCGACGGCCGCCTCGAAGTGACACTCGAGGGGAGACATCCAGCGTTCGTCCGGCGGCAGCGCGTCGGCCCAGGTGCAGGACTTCGGGGAAGGCGGCGACCAGCTGCCCGGCGACGACCTCCGTCGGTGGGAGGTTCTGGACCTCGCGCAACCAGTCGTCGGCGGCGAAGAGGTCCGCCCAGCGCTCCTGCGCGGCCAGGTGCGCGCGCACGCGCATGGCGACCCGGACCTGCTCGAGGGCCGTGGGGGTGACCCGGTCGAGGAAGGTGCGGTAGGTCTGCGCGAGCAGCTTGCGGTACTCCTCGTCGCCGGTGAGGGCGAACGGCAGGAACGGCGGGAAGTCGACCTCCAGGGCCCGGCCCACCCAGGCGGCGTACACCGCGTCGGGCGCCTCCTGCTGCAGCAGCTGCCTGGCCTCCTCCTTCACCGCGATCCGGTCGCGCAGGTTGCCGATCCTGGCCTTCTGCTGGCCGGTGGAGGTCAGGTCCTCGCGGATGCGCCAGTGGTAGGTGACCTTCTGCAGCACGTCGAAGCGCTCGCGCCCGGACGTACGCCGTCAGCATCGGCACGTGGTCCTCGTAGGCGATGCCACCGCGGAAGTCGCCCACGCGCTCGCGCCAGAAGGCGGTCCGGAACATCCGGTTGCAGGCGATGATGTCCTGCATCGCCGCCGGGAACTCCTCGATGGTGGTGCCGATCCGGTCCTGGCGGTGCACCGTGCGCGACCAGATCATCCGTTGCAGCTCGCCGTGCCGGAGGCGCCGCAGGTTGCCGACGCAGAAGTCCGAGCCGCTCGAGCGCAGGACGTCGAGCATCGTCTCGTAGGCGTCCAGCGGCACCACGTCGTCGGAGTCGAGGAAGGTGAGGAACTCGCCGCGAGCGTGCCGCACCCCCACGTTGCGCGCGACGCCCTGGCCGGCGTTCTCCTGGTGCAGCACCCGCACGCGATAGTCGCGCCGGGCGTACTCGCGCAGGATCTCGGGGCAGTCGTCGGTCGACCCGTCGTCGATCGCGATCACCTCGAGATCCTTGAAGGTCTGCGAGAGGGCGCTGTCGAGAGCAGCCGGCAGGTACTCCGCCACGTCGTGCACCGGCACCACCACGCTCAGCACCGGCCGTTGCCGGTTGCGTCGGTACGACGCGAGGGGCCGCCCGCCGACCCGTCCCACGGCTCGCCGGAGGTTCACCGCCATGAGGTCGCGGGGTTCATCGGGTGGTTCACAGTGGGTCGTCCTTGCGGATGTCGACCACCATCCCGGTCTCGCCGCTGACCAGCACGTCGAGGGACCGCCGGGCGACCTCCCCCGAGTCGAGCAGGGTGCCGGGCGGCTCCTGACCGAAGGCGCGGGTGCGCATCGGCGTGCCGGTGCGCTCGGGGTTGATCACGTTGACCCGCACGCCGGCCTCCGACCACTCGTCGGCCAACGCCTGGGTGAGGTTGACCACCGCGGCCTTGCTGGAGGAGTACAGGCTGTAGCCGCGGCGCCCGCGGGTGTAGGAGCTCGAGGT
Source organism: uncultured Actinomycetota bacterium (assembly GCA_963839835.1). Taxonomy (GTDB): domain Bacteria; phylum Actinomycetota; class Actinomycetes; order Propionibacteriales; family Nocardioidaceae; genus Marmoricola. The sequence continues at coordinate 140,944 of CAWIWO010000002.1, read as the reverse complement.
GAAGTTGAGCATGCTGCCGCGGCTGCGCTGCAGGTGCGGGAAGAACTCCTGCGCGATCAGCACCGGCGCGAGGTAGTTGACCTCCAGCACGTTGTAGACGGTCTCCTCGCTGGTCTCGACGAGGTCGCCGCGCGGCAGCACGGCCGCGGTGTTGACCACGAAGTCGACCTGGCCGGTCTCCGCGAGGACCTGCTCCACAGCGGCGCGCACGTCACCTCGTCGCTCCACGTGGGTCCGGGTGGTCGAGCGGCTGAAGCTGAACACCGTGGCGCCGTACTGCCCGGCGAGCTCGGCGATGTCGGCCCCGATGCCGTAGCTGCCGCCGAAGACGACCATGGTCCGCCCGGTGAGTGCCTCGCGGTACTCCTCGGGGGAGCGCTCCGGCGCCAGGTAGTCCGAGCTCAGCTGGAACAGCTTGTCGGCGATGTAGACGTCGATCGGGTCGGTGACCTTCATGTTGCGCTCGTCGCCGGCGACCACCCAGATCGGTGTGTCCGGCAGGTAGCGCAGCACGACGCTGCAGTCGTCGGTCGCGGCGAAGTCCGGGTCGGCGTCCGCGATGGCGTACGCCGCCCTGATGGTGCCGGCCCGGAAGGCCTGAGGGGTCTGCCCACGGCGCAGGTTGGCCCGCGGTGGGATGTCGCGGATCACGTTGTCCTCGTCGACCTCGATGATCGTGTCGGCCGACGGGATCGCGACGTCCACGGCGTCGTACCGGTCGAGGGCGGCGAAGCACTCGCCGATGATCCGCGCGCCGACCAGCGGCCGCACCGCGTCGTGGAAGAGCACCTTGGCGTCGTCGTCACCCACGACCTCGAGGGCCCGGCTGGTCGTGCCGTTGCGGGTGTCTGCCCCCTCGAGGATGTGCCGCACCTTCTCGTAGCCGCCGCTGCGGACGATGGCGCGCACGGCGTCGAGGTGCCCCGAGGCCATCATCACCACGACCTCGTCGACGTCCGGGTGTGCGTCGAGCGCCTTCAGGGTGTGCTCGAGGATCGTGTGGCCGGCGATCTTGAGCAGCTGCTTGGGGATGTCGAGCCCGACCCGGGTGCCGACGCCGCCCGCCAGCACCACGGCGACGTTGGGGCTGCTCGTCGCGGGACCAGTCATCACGATCTCCTCTCCGAGCGAGCGCGCAGGCGCTGTCCGACGGCGAACTTCATGCTCCGTGCGACGCCGAACGACTCGAGCTCCCGCACCCGGTCCTGGCTCTCCTCGAGGCGGCTGCGCTGCATGCGGTTGGCGGCCTGCTCCATCTCCAGGCGGCGCGCGTCCGGCTCCGCGGCCGCCGCCTCGATCCGCGCGATCTGCTCCAGAGTGTCGGGGTCGAGCCGGGAGGAGAGGGAGAGCTTGAGCAGCTCGGCGAGGAAGCGGTGGTAGTAGTCCGGTGTGTAGTGCACGTAGAAGGCACCCCACGGGTGCTCGGCGAAGGTCGGCGCCTCCAGGTCGCGCAGGTCGATCTGCTCCCAGCCGTACGACGAGACGGCGTGGTCGTCGAGCCGGGCCCAGAAGGCGTTCGCCTTGGCGACGTCCATCGGGAACACCTTCTTGTGCTTGCGCAACGGGATCGGCCTGGCCCGACCCGGCACCAGCACCCGGTCGGTGTTCCAGCCACGGTGCACCACGATCGTGGAGTCCGGGCACGACTCGGCCATCTGCCGCGCGAAGCGGTCCAGCGCCTCGGCCCACAAGGCGAAGTAGCCGTCGGGGTCCTCGAGGTGGCTCAGCCGCGTCAGCTCGCCGGCGTCGCGGCGGTCGCGGTAGAAGTCGGTGGTCTGCACCTTCCACCGGTTGTCGGTGAAGTACCGCCCGTCGGGCAGGCGGGCGACGCCGAAGTGCACGTCGCCGAACCAGTCGAGGATCAGGTAGCGCGGCTTCAGCTCGGCCACGTCGGGGAGGAACTGACGGGTCAGGTCGTCGGTGATGTTCCAGCGGTCGTAGTCGCTCATCTCGCGCAGCGGCTGCCAGGTCGTCTCGATCGGTGGGGACATCAACGCGATCATCGAGGTCTGGTTGGCGCTCAGCTCGACCTGGAACCACTTCTTGTAACCAGGGTTGAACGTCGAGTTGAAGTTGTCGCGGGTCACGCAGCTGCCGGCGACGGCCACGGTCTCGCTCACGCTTGCGTCCCCAGGGCAGTCCCGGACACCGGCGTCGGCACGGCCTCGGTCTCGCGGTCGCGCTTCGTCGAGGCCAGCACGGCCTGGACGACCCGTTCGGAGCAACCGCCGTCCCGGTTCGGGAACGTCGCCTCGATGCGCTCGGCGTACGCCGGCAGCGGGGCACCGCCCGCGGCGAGGGCCTCGGCGATCGCGCCGACCGCCGGGCCGCGGTCGTGCACCACCGGGCCGAACCCGTCGCGCTCGTACTCGAAGTAGCCCTGCTGGCCGACGTGGGCGCCGGCGAGCACCTCCGCCGCGTCGAACTGGAAGTAGACGACCGGTCGCTCGAGGTAGGCGGCGTTGAAGGCGATCGAGGAGTAGTCGGTGACCAGCACCCGCGCCCTGGCGAAGAGCTCCTGCACGTCGATGCCCTCGTAGGACAGCGTCATCACGTGGGCCGGCACGTCGAGCTGGGGGAGCAGCTTCTCCAGGTTGGGGTGCGGCAGGAACGCCAGCCGGACCCCGGCCCTCTCGCACGCCTGCGCCAGCTCCGGGTCGCGCAGCAGCCCCACCCACTCCTGCACGAAGCGAGACTCCAGCACGCCGCCGCCGAGGTGGCGCTCCTGCGAGCCCACCGCGAGGTCCTGCACCAGCCACTGCCGCCACGTCGGGGTGAGCAGCACCAGGTCGCGCTGCTCGGGTGGGTAGCGCTGGCCGATCTGCCGCAGGCGGTCGAAGCGGGGCAGCCCGGTGAGGACCGTCTCCTTGGTGGTGAACGGGTACGGCGTCCGGTCGCCGGCGATCGAGTTGTACTCCGGCACCGTGCTGGTCACGAACAGGTCGATCTGCTTGTAGTTCAGCCAGCGGGACAGGTCGTCCTTGATGACACCGTGCTGCAGGAAGGTGAAGCGCCACTGCGGCTCGATGAAGTCCAGGATCTGCGGCGGCTTCACCACCGGCTCGTCGGCGTGCGAGGCGAGCAGGTGCTCGCAGTTGGCCATCAGGAGACGCCACTGCCGCGTCCCGTGGGCGACCAGCCGGTCGCCGTACCCCTCCTTGCGCAGCCTCTGGTAGTCGCCGCTCTCCTTGGCCAGCACGAACCACGCGTTGATCTCGGGGTGGTTCGCCCGGACGTGCTTGAACAGGATCTCCCCGCTGTCGCCGGCGTTGTGGATGCGGTCCATCAGCACCCAGCTGCGGGCGTACTTCTTCCGCACGGGCGGCGACATCGCGAGCCGGCGGTAGACCTTGTCCGGGCGCGTGGTCGGCAGGAAGCGCTTCGGGTTGTACGTCGCGCGCCGCTTCTCGACCATGTAGCGGCGGACCATGGTCGGCGTCGCCTTCGTCGGCGGCGCGGGCTCGGGCTGGTCGAAGACCAGCCGCTGCCAGACGCCGTCGAGACGGATGCGCAGGTCGGGGCGGTAGCGCAGCCACAGGATCCGCTCGTGCAGCAGGGTGCGGCCGAAGTACTTGATGTCGCGGGTCTTGGCGTGCCGCGGGCGGCTCGGGGAGTCGCCGTTGCTGATCTCCTCGCGCGGAGCGTCACCGGTGAAGCGGTAGCGCGCGCGGACCAGCTGCTGCCCGGTGTCGAGCTTGTCGAGGAACACCGCCGTGTCCCGCCACGGTGTCTCGCGGTAGCCGTGCATGGTCACCAGACGGGCGTGACCGGCGATCCGGAACTCGTGGTGGGACAGGGTCTTCTCCGGCTCGACCTGCGACAGCACCGCTTCCACGTGCTGGTGGAACTGCTCCACGAGCGCCCCGTCGCTGAGCACGGCCACCGAGTTGTTCTGCGCGGCCGCGAAGTAGCCGGCGATCTCGTAGCAGAGGAAGTGCTTGAGCCAGACAGGCACGTGCCCGCGGAGGCGGACCGCGTCGCGCAGGATCGCGAGGTAGCCGTAGGTGAAGACGTCGGTGTAGCGACCCGGGTGGGTCATGCTCGAGCCGAGCGAGGAGCTCTGGTCCGAGCGCTTGCGGTAGTGGTAGCGCGTGGACTGCAGGAACCCGACCTGCGGCCGCTCGTGGTGGAGCAGGTAGAGCGAGCAGAAGTGGCCGTCCTCGAAGTTGGGGCGGATCCGGACGTCGTAGGTGAGGTCGTGCTCCCGGATGCGGTCGAGCAGCATGAAGGCCGCGGGGGCACTGCCGTGGAACCGGCCGTCGGAGTCCTCGAGGTCCACCAGCCGGTCGTAGCGGAAGAACGTCTCCAGCGGGTGGTCGTTGCGCAGCTCGCCCCGCTCGTCGTACCAGAGCCAGCGGTTGGCGGCGACCATGTCGGCGTTCGGGTGTGCCTCGATGAACGCCGCCACCGTGGAGAGGTAGTCGGGGTCCACCACGTCGTCGGGGTCGGGAAAGGTGACCCAGGTGCCGCGGGCGAGCTCCATCCCCGCGTTGCGCGCGGCGCCCTGCCCGGCGTTGTCCTGCGAGGCGACCCGCACCAGCCCCGGTCTGCGTTCGGCCCACTCCTGGAGCTTTGCCAGCGACCCGTCCGTGGACCCGTCGTCGACGGCGATCACCTCGACCCTGTCGAGGTCGAAGTCCTGCGCCTCGATCGCCGCGATGAAGTCGGGCAGGTAGCGCTCCACGTTGTAGACGGCCGTGACGACCGAGAACAACGGGGCGGAGGCGGACGGTGGGGACTGCATGTCAGGGGAGCATATGCACCGAGGTGACCGCCCCGGGTGACCGCGGCGAGTGTGAGCCAACAAACACCGAGATCCGGTTCCGGGGCGGGACCTCGGCGGCGTAATCTCGTTGTGCACGGTGTCTGTGAGTAGTCCGGTACCCACCTCGGGACTGGAACGAAAGGGATGACGTCGAATGGCCCGTATAGGTGTTGTCGGTGCCGGTCGTGTCGGTGCCGTCGTGTCCGCTGCGCTGCGGCGCGCCGGTCACGAGGTCGTGGCCGCCGCCGGGGAGTCCACCGCCTCGCGTGAGCGCATCGCCACGCTGCTGCCTGGAGTACCTGGTGCCAAGCCGACCGATGTCGCCCGCGCGTGCGACCTCCTGCTGCTCACCGTCCCCGACGACATGCTGGAGAACGTGATCACCCAGCTCGTCGGCGCGGGGGCGATCCGCCCCGGGCAGGTCGTCTGCCACACGTCGGGCCGCCACGGCCTCGCCGTGCTGGCCAGCGCCACGGCAGTGGGCGCTCGCCCGATCGCGATGCACCCGGCGATGACGTTCACCGGCACCGACCTCGACCTCGACCGCCTCTCCGGCTGCGTGTTCGGCATCACCGCCGGAGAGGAGGAGCGCGAGTACGCCGAGTCGCTGGTCGCCGACCTCGGCGGGGTGGCGATGTGGGTCCCTGAGGACAAGCGGACGCTCTACCACGCGGGGCTGGCGCACGGCGCCAACCACCTGGTCACCCTGGTCAGCCAGGCGATGGAGCTGCTGGCCGCGTCCGGAGCCGAGGACCCCGCCGCGACGCTGCGCCCCCTGCTCGGGGCGGCGCTGGACAACGCGCTCGCCCACGGGGACGCGGCGCTGACCGGTCCGATCGTGCGCGGCGACGTGCAGACCGTGCAGGGCCACCTGCGCGAGATCCTGGAGAACGCCCCGGCCACCGTCCCGTCGTACGTCGCGATGGCGAAGGCCACCGCCGACCGGGCCGTGCTCGACGGACGCCTGCTCCCGATCCGCGCCGGTCGCATCGTCGCCCTGCTCGACGACGCGCTGGCGCGCGTGGGCGAGGCCGCCCCGGCCCGTCGTACGCGCAGCTCGTCGAGATGACCTGCTCCTGATGAGCACCGAGCCGGTCCTCGCGAGCACTCGCGAGGAGCTGCGGATCGCCCTCGGCGCCGCTGCCGGTCGAGCGAACACCTCGGTGTCGAGCGGAGGTACTCGAGGCCGGCGAGTCGCGCTGGTGCCCACGATGGGAGCCCTGCACGCGGGTCACGCCGCGCTGCTGGCCCGGGCACGCCGCGAGGTGGGTGCCGGCGCCCCGCTGGTGGCCTCGGTCTTCGTCAACCCGATGCAGTTCGCGCCGGGGGAGGACCTCGACCGCTACCCACGCACCCTCGACGCCGACCTGGAGGTGTGCGCCCAGCAGGGGGTCGACATCGTGTTCGCGCCGTCCGTCGACGAGGTCTACCCCGGTGGCGACCCGCAGGTGACGGTCGACCCCGGTCCGATGGCTGCGGTGCTCGAGGGAAGGTCCCGGCCGACCCACTTCGCGGGTGTGCTGACGGTCGTGGCCAAGCTGCTCGGGCTGGTGCGGCCGGACGTGGCGGTCTTCGGCGAGAAGGACTACCAGCAGCTCGCACTGATCCGCCGGATGGTCACCGACCTGTGCCTGGGCATCGAGGTGGTGGGTGCCGAGACCGTGCGCGAGGCGGACGGGTTGGCCCTGTCCAGCCGGAACCGCTTCCTCGACCCCGAGCAGCGCCGTCAGGCACTCGCCCTCTCCCGCGCCCTGTTCCGGGGTCGCGACGCGGGCCACCTCGGAGCCGCCGCCGCCCTTGGCCAGGCACGCGCCGAGCTGGACGGGGCGACCGGGGTCGACGTCGACTACCTCGAGCTGACCGCGCCCGACCTCGGGCCGGCGCCCGTCTCGGGCCCGGCACGGCTGCTCGTGGCCGCCCGGGTCGGGCCCACCCGGCTGATCGACAACGTGGCCCTCGAGCTGGCCTGAGGAGCGAAGGAGAACGCCATGCTGCGCACGATGATGAAGAGCAAGATCCACCGCGCCACGGTGACCCAGGCCGACCTGCACTACGTCGGGTCGGTGACCGTCGACGAGGAGCTGCTGGAGGCCGCCGACCTGCTGCCGGGGGAGCTCGTGCACATCGTCGACGTCACCAACGGCGCCCGGCTGGAGACCTACACGATCGCCGGCGAGCGGGGATCCGGCGTGATCGGCATCAACGGCGCCGCCGCCCGGCTGGTGCATCCTGGCGACGTGGTGATCCTGATCGGCTACGCCCAGATGGAGACAGCCGAGGCCCGCGAGCTCCAGCCGAGCGTGGTCTTCGTCGATGCCGACAACCGCATCGTCGGCACCGGCACGGACCCGGCCGCTCCGCGCCCTGACGAGCTCCTGCGCGGCGACGTCACCAGATGACCACCCTGCTCTGCGCCGACATCGGCAACTCCCACACGACGCTGGGCGTGATCGCCGACGGCGACGTGCTCGACCACTGGCGGGTGTCGACCGAGGAGCGCCGTACGGCGGACGAGTGGGCGGTGCTGGTGCGGGGCCTGCTGCGCGACAGTCTCGTCGGGGACCGGGTGGCGGGCGTGGCGCTGTGCGCGACCGTCCCGAGCGTGCTGCACGAGTGGCGCGACATGCTCGTGCGCCACTTCGGCACGATGCACAACGTCGTCGTCGAGGCGGGGGTGCGCACCGGCGTGCCCGTGCTGATGGACAACCCGCGCGAGGTCGGCGCCGACCGGGTCGTGAACGCCCTCGCCGCCGCCACCCTGTACGCCGGCCCGGCGATCGTCGTCGACTTCGGCACCGCGACCACGTTCGACGTGGTCAGTGCGCGCGGTGAGTACATCGGCGGCGCGATCGCCCCCGGCATCGACATCTCCCTCGAGGCGCTCGGCCGGCGCGGCGCCCAGCTGCGCAAGGTCGAGCTGCTCCGCCCGCGGAGCGTGATCGCGAAGAACACCGTCGAGGCGCTGCAGTCGGGGATGGTCTTCGGGTTCGCCAGCCAGGTCGACGGCATCGTGGAGCGGATGATCACCGAGCTCGACGTACCGGTCGAGGACGTGCAGGTGATCGCCACCGGCGGCCTGGCCCCGGTCGTGGTCTCCGAGTGCCGCTCGATCACCGTCCACGAACCCTGGCTCACCCTCCTCGGCCTCGAGATGGTGCACGACCGCAACTCCTGAATTTCGGGTAGTCCGAGGCTGAAACGTCGTCAATCCGGGTTCCGGACAGCGTTTTGGCCTCGGACTATCCGCTTTCGGGGCGCGCGGGGTCGATCAGGATCTTGGCGTGCCGCTCGGCGGAGGCGAGGTCGTCGAAGGCCTGGGGTACGCCGGCGAGACCGACCGTGCCCGTGTGGAGAGGGGTGGGATCGACCTTGCCGGAGGTGAGCATCCGCAGGGTGTCGTGGAACTCGCCCGGGTCGTAGGCGAAGACGAACTGCAGCGAGATCTCCTTGTTGATCGCCATCGCCGGGCTGATCCGGTCCGGCTCCATGCAGACGCCGACCACGACGACGCGGGAGTAGAGCGGCGCGCTGTTGATGACGTGGTCGATGATCCCCGGCACGCCGACGCACTCGAAGACCACCGGTCCGTGGGGCATCTGGCCGGCCGCCTCGGCTGCCCGCATGACGCGGGCCCAGGGCAGGTACGGCACCTGCCGGAGCTTGCCCACGGTCCCGAGGGCGAGGTCGAGCAGCGGTGGCGCGGTCGTGAAGTAGCGGCTGTCCTCGAAGGAGGACCAGGGCGACTCCGCACCCGGGTCGACCACGACGTCGGCGCCGCAACGCTCCGCGAGAGCCCGTCGGGCGGCCGAGTAGTCACTCGCGACCACGTGCCGGACGCCCCGCGCCTTGAGCATCAGGATCACCGCCAGCCCGATCGGGCCGCAGCCGACGACCACCGCGGTCTCCCGGCGCCCGATCGAGGCCTTGCGCACCGCGTGCCAGGCCACCGCCATCGGCTCGGTCAGGGCCGCCAGCTCGGGGGAGTAGCCGTTGTCGACGGGGATCGTGAGCGACTCCTGGGCCAGCACCCGCTCGGCGTACCCGCCCGCGGCCTTGGCCGACAGCCCGGTCATCTGCACGGCCGTGCCCTGCCGGAGCATCGGCAGCGACACCACCGGCGTCCCGTGGGGCCACGCGCGCCTGGTGCCCGGGCCGTAGTCGAGCACCCTGCCACTGAACTCGTGGCCCATCACCACCGCCTGGTCGCGGCGCATGATGTCGGGGAAGCCGATCGCCGCAGCCGCGTCGGCCACGTCGTCGGCGTGGTGCCGCGCGTGCAGGTCCGAACCGCAGATGCCGCAGCGGACCACCTCCAGCAGCACCTGGCCCGGCCCGGGCTCCGGGTCGGGCACCTCGCGCAGGGACAGCTCGGTCTGTTCGCACACGACGGCCTTCATCCCGGTGACGCTAGTACCGGCACCCTCAGTAGCCTGAGCCGCATGCCCGAGTCCGCCGACGACCTGTCCGAGCAGGAACGCGTACGCCGGGAGAAGCGGCAGCGACTGCTGGACTCGGGTCGTCAGCCGTACCCGATCGTCGTGGAGCGCAGCCACACCATCAAGCAGCTCCGCGAGGAGTACGACGCCCGCGTGGAGTCGGGGGACCTGCCCCCCGACAGCCACACCGGGCGAGCACGTCGCGATCACCGGCCGGGTGATCTTCCAGCGCAACACCGGCAAGCTCTGCTTCGCCCGGTTGCGCGAGGGAGACGGCTCGGAGATCCAGGTGATGCTCAGCCTCGCCGAGGTCGGCGAGGAGTCGCTGGCGGAGTTCAAGGGGCTCGTCGACATCGGCGACCTGCTCGCCGTCCGCGGAGAGGTGGTCACCAGCCGCCGCGGGGAGCTCAGCGTCGCCGTGACCGAGTGGGAGCTGGCCGCCAAGACGCTGCGGCCGCTGCCCAACGAGCACCGACCGCTGTCCGACGAGGCCCGGATCCGGCTGCGGTACGTCGACATGATGATCCGCCCCGAGGCGCGCGAGATGGTGCGCACCAAGGCGACCGTGCTGCGCAGCCTGCGCGAGACGCTGCACGAGCACGGCTACACCGAGGTGGAGACCCCGATCCTCCAGCTGACCAACGGCGGGGCCGCGGCCCGTCCGTTCCGCACCCACCTGAACGCGCTCGACCAGGACATGCTGCTGCGGATCGCCCTCGAGCTCGACCTCAAGCGCGCCATGATCGGCGGGGTCGAGAAGGTCTACGAGATCGGCCGCACCTTCCGCAACGAGGGGCTCGACTCCACCCACGCAGCCGAGTTCTCGATGCTCGAGGCCTACGAGGCCTACGGCGACCAGTTCACGATGATGGAGCTGACCAAGGCGCTGGTCGTGAACGCCGCGCGCGCCGTCGGTCGCACCGTCGTCCGGGGACGCGACGGCTCGGAGATCGACCTGGAGGGGGAATGGCGGCAGGCGGCCATTCTCGACCTCGTCTCCGAAGCCGTCGGTGAGCAGATATCCGTGGACACGCCGGTGGATTCCTTGCGCGCCCTAGCGCACAAGCACTACGTGGAGCTGCAACCCAAATGGGGAGCGCCGGAAATCGTGGTCGAGCTCTACGAACAGCTCGTCGAGGACTCTCTCATCACACCCACATTCGTGATGGATTACCCCGCTGCGGTCAAGCCGCTGGCCAAGGCCCACCGCAGCAAGCCCGGCCTGAACGAGGCGTGGGACCTGATCATCAACGGTGTGGAGCTCGCGCCGGCCTATTCCGAGCTCAACGACCCCGTCGTGCAGCGGGAGCGGCTCGAGGCGCAGTCCCTGCTGGCGGCGGCGGGCAACCCCGAGGCGATGGAGCTCGACGAGGTCTTCCTCAAGGCGATGGAGTTCGGAATGCCGCCTGCGGGGGGCATGGGAATGGGGGTCGACCGCTTGGTCATGCTGCTCACCGGAGCCGGTATTCGCGACACAATTCTCTTTCCCCTGCTGCGTCCGGAGTAGCCGCCTCGATTCTCACGATGTGGTCTGTTAGTGTGCTAATCGATATTTCCCCACTAACGATCTGCAGAACGGCGGATAAAAGCATGGCACAGAAAGTGAACATCGTGCTGGTCGACGACATCGACCAGAGCGACGCCGAGGAGACCGTCTCGTTCGGTCTCGACGGCAAGGAGTACGCCATCGACCTGAACTCCAAGAACGCGAGCAAGCTTCGCGACGCCCTGGCGCCGTACGTCGCGCACGCCCGGTCGGTCAGCAGCCGCAGCCGCCGCGGCGCGACCGCCAAGGCAGCCACCGGCGCCGCTCCTGCCGAGATCCGGGCCTGGGCCCGCGACAACGGCTTCGAGGTCCCCGACCGCGGCCGGGTGGCCGCCGAGGTGCGCGAGGCGTACGCCGCCGCCCACTGAGGTCTCCACGGAGGCCTGCTGAGCGCCCATGAGCGCTCAGAGTGCTCTTCGGAGCTGGGAACCTCGGCGCCCCCGGTGGGTTATACCGGGGTTTCCCGCCCCTCGCTATGGGACTAGGACGGACAGGAGCCGTTCTGAGGAGAGCCCATGGCGAAGTTCATGATCAGCGCGACCTACAACGCAGAAGGCATCAAGGGCGTGGTCAAGGCGGGCGGCACCAGTCGCCTCCAGGCCATCGAGAAGATGCTGGCGGGGGTCGGGGGCACCGTCGAGTCGTTCTACTTCGCCTTCGGCGGCCGGGACGTCTACGTCGTCGTCGAGGTGCCCCAGACCATCCAGGCCGCCGCGGTCGCGGCTGCCGTCACCTCCTCGGGCGCGATGAGCAGCTACGAGACGATCGTGCTGCTGACCCCGGAGGAGATCGACCAGGCGATGGAGGTCGCGGTGCAGTACGCGCCGCCCGGATCCTGACCCGCAGCCGCCGGCACCGCTGCCCTAGCGTGTGGCCGTGGCAACTCATGCGCGCACGGTCTTCACCCCCGGCGACGAGGGCGTCAACGCCTACTCGCTGCTGACCTCACTCGTCGTGCCCCGCCCGATCGCCTGGGTCGCGACGGTCGACGCCGAGGGGCGCGGCAACCTCGCCCCGCACTCGTTCTTCACCGTCGCGAGCGGCCGGCCGCCGACGGTGCTGTTCTGCTCCCTGGGGCGCAAGGACACCGTGCGCAACGTCGAGGCGACCGGGGAGTTCGTGGTCAACGTGTCCTCGGAGGACATGTTCGAGCAGGTCAACGCCACCAGCGCCCCGTTCGAGCAGGGCGACGACGAGGCCGAGCGCCTCGAGATCGAGACCGAGCCCTCGCAGACCGTGGCGCCGCGGCGGGTGACCGCATCGCCGGCGTCCATCGAGTGCCGCCTGGACCGGATCGTCGAGGTCGGCACGTCGTACGTCGTCCTGGGCACCGTCACCGCCATCACCGTGCGCGACGACGTCCTCGTCGAGGGCCGCCCGGCCATCGAGCTGCTCCGCCCGGTCTCGCGCCTGGGCGGCGACGAGTGGGGGCTGCCCCCGGAGGTCTTCCAGCTGCGCCGTCCGCAGAAGCCCGAGGACGTGGTCTGACCACTCCCGGGGCTGTTCGCCGACAGCGATAACCCCGGCTGGCTGGAACACGTAGGCTGTCAAGAGGGTTCGACTACCTGCGGGTAAAGCAGCTGTCGGCCCCCGCATCCATTCTTGGAGGAGAAGAACATGTTCGAGCGGTTCACCGACCGAGCCCGACGAGTCGTCGTGCTGGCCCAGGAAGAGGCCCGCATGCTCTCGCACAACTACATCGGGACCGAGCACATCCTCCTCGGCCTGATCCACGAGGGTGACGGCATCGCCGCCAAGGCCCTGGAGAGCCTCGGCGTCTCGCTGGAGGCCGTGCGCGCGCAGGTCGAGGAGATCATCGGCCAGGGCCAGCAGGCGCCCAGCGGGCACATCCCGTTCACCCCCCGCGCCAAGAAGGTCCTCGAGCTCTCCCTGCGCGAGGCCCTTCAGCTCGGCCACAACTACATCGGCACCGAGCACATCCTGCTCGGCCTGATCCGCGAGGGCGAGGGCGTGGCCGCCCAGGTGCTGCACAAGCTCGGCGCCGACCTCAACCGGGTGCGTCAGCAGGTCATCCAGCTGCTGTCGGGCTACCAGGGCAAGGAGCAGCAGACGGCCGGTACGGCGCCCGAGGCCGCCCCGTCCAGCTCGCTCGTGCTCGACCAGTTCGGCCGCAACCTGACCCAGGCGGCCAAGGAGGGCAAGCTCGACCCGGTCATCGGCCGGGAGCAGGAGATCGAGCGGGTCATGCAGATCCTGTCGCGCCGTACGAAGAACAACCCGGTGCTGATCGGGGAGCCCGGCGTCGGCAAGACCACGATCGTGGAGGGGCTGGCGCAGGACATCGTCCGCGGCGACGTCCCCGAGACGCTCAAGGACAAGCAGATCTACACCCTCGACCTCGGCGCCCTGGTCGCCGGCTCGCGCTACCGCGGTGACTTCGAGGAGCGCCTGAAGAAGGTGCTCAAGGAGATCCGCACCCGCGGCGACATCGTGCTGTTCATCGACGAGATCCACACCCTCGTCGGCGCCGGTGCGGCCGAGGGCGCCATCGACGCCGCCAGCATCCTCAAGCCGATGCTGGCCCGAGGCGAGCTGCAGACCATCGGTGCCACGACGCTCGACGAGTACCGCAAGCACCTCGAGAAGGACGCCGCCCTGGAGCGGCGCTTCCAGCCGATCCAGGTGCAGGAGCCCTCGATCGCGCACACCATCGAGATGCTCAAGGGCCTGCGCGACCGCTACGAGGCGCACCACCGCGTGACCATCACCGACGAGGCCCTGGTCTCGGCGGCGACGCTGGCCGACCGCTACATCTCCGACCGGTTCCTGCCGGACAAGGCCATCGACCTGATCGACGAGGCCGGCTCCCGGTTGCGCATCCGCCGGATGACCGCGCCGCCGGACCTGCGTGAGTTCGACGACAAGATCGGTGACGTGCGCCGCCGCAAGGAGGGCGCCATCGACGGTCAGGACTTCGAGGCCGCAGCGCGTCTGCGCGACGAGGAGAAGCAGCTGATCCTGGCCAAGGGCGAGCGCGAGAAGCAGTGGCGCGCCGGCGACATGGACGTCGTCGCCGAGGTCGACGAGGAGCTGATCGCCGAGGTCCTGGCCGTGGCGACCGGCATCCCGATCGTGAAGCTCTCCGAGGAGGAGTCGACCCGGCTGCTCAAGATGGAGGACGAGCTGCACAAGCGCGTGATCGGCCAGGAGGAGGCCGTCAAGGCGCTCAGCCGGGCGATCCGTCGTACGCGTGCCGGCCTGAAGGACCCCAAGCGTCCGGGCGGGTCGTTCATCTTCGCCGGGCCCTCGGGCGTCGGCAAGACGTGGCTGTCCAAGACGCTGGCGGAGTTCCTCTTCGGCGACGAGGACGCGCTCATCCAGCTCGACATGTCGGAGTTCAGCGAGAAGCACACCGTCTCGCGCCTCTTCGGCTCGCCTCCCGGGTACGTCGGCTACGAAGAGGGCGGCCAGCTGACCGAGAAGGTCCGCCGCAAGCCGTTCTCCGTGGTGCTCTTCGACGAGGTCGAGAAGGCCCACCCCGACATCTTCAACAGCCTGTTGCAGATCCTGGAGGAAGGTCGCCTGACCGACTCCCAGGGCCGGGTCGTGGACTTCAAGAACACCGTGATCATCATGACCACGAACCTCGGCACCCGCGACATCAGCAAGGGCGTCAGCCTGGGCTTCAACCAGGCCGGCGACGAGGGGACCTACGACCGGATGAAGAACAAGGTCACCGAGGAGCTCAAGCAGCACTTCCGGCCCGAGTTCCTCAACCGCGTCGACGAGATCATCGTGTTCCCGCCGCTGACCAAGGACCAGATCATCTCCATGGTCGACAACATGATCGCCAACGTCGAGCTCCGCATGAAGGACCGCGACATGTCCCTCGAGCTGACCCAGAACGCCAAGGACCTGCTCGCCACCCGCGGGTTCGACCCGGTGCTGGGCGCGCGGCCGCTGCGTCGCACGATCCAGCGCGAGATCGAGGACGTGCTCGCCGAGAAGATGCTCTTCGGCGAGGTCGGCCCCGGTCAGATCGTGCTGGTCGACGTCGAGGGTGAGGGCACCGAGGCGCAGTTCACCTTCCTCGGCAGCACCAAGGGCGGCCCGGTCCCCGACAGCCCCCCGCTGGAGACCGTGGGCGGTCCGATCACGAACGAGGGTCCCGACGACACCGAGGGTCCGGTCGACGTCTCGAAGGTCGACTGACCCCAGGCAGCTACGTCATCCGAGCTGGTCGCAATCGCGACCAGCTCGGATGACGTTGTGGGCTCAGAGGACCTTGGTGCCGTACATCTCGCCCAGCGGGTCGGCGATCAGCTCGATCCGGGCGCCGTCGGGGTCGGTGAAGTAGACCGAGACGCCGCTGTGCACCTCGTGCTCCACACCGGCCGCCTCGAGCCGGTCGACGATCGCCTGCCAACGGTCGGGGGCGACCGAGATGGCCATGTGGTGCAGGCCGCCGAGCACCTCGGCGTACGGTCCGACGTCGAGTCCGGGGAAGTCGAAGAAGGCCAGCAGGTTCTGGTGGCCGATGTCGAAGAAGAAGTGCGTTGACCCTGGGTAGTCCCGGTTCTCGATCACCTCGGTCAGCGGGAAGCCGAGCAGGTCCTGGTAGAACCGGATCGTCTGCTCGACGTCGCTGCTCACCAGGGCCGTGTGGTGCAGGCCGCGCGCGGTCGAGGCGGGCCGCTGCTCGGGGGGCACGAGGTGCGCCTCGCGGATCCGGTCGCGCTCGGCCTCGACGGCACCCAGGTCGATGTCGGTCATGGTGGCACCTTCCCAGAAGAACGGTGCCCCAGCCTAGGGCTCGACCGAGCTGCCGGCACCGTCCCCGGGAAGCGCGAAGGTGTCCTCGTCGGCGCCCACCACGAGTCCGTCGTCGAGCAGGCTCTGCAGGGCGCGCTCGCGCTGGACCGGCTCGGGCCACACGGCGTCGAGACGTCGCCTCGCGACACTGCCCTCGGCCTCTCGGAGCACGGCCATCAGCCGGCCCCGGACCATCCGGTCGGTGCCGGCCCACGGCTGCGCGCGGCGCGGCGGTCCGTCGTACGCCGGCCGGCCGGCACGTTCCCAGGCGCACCGGGCGCGGATGGGGCACGCACCACAGCGCGGGCCGACCGCCGTGCAGACCAGCGCACCGAGCTCCATCACGGCCACCGCCCAGGTGGCAGCGTCGTCGGTGGGCAGGAGCGAGACCGCGAGGGCCCGCTCCGCCGACGAGACGCTCGGTGCAGGGAGCTCCACGCCGCTGACGGCGCGGGCGAGCACGCGCCTGACGTTGGTGTCGAGCACCGGGTGCCGCCCGCCGAAGCCGAAGGACGCGATGGCGCTCGCCGTGTAGTCGCCCACGCCGGGCAGCGCGCGCAGCTCGTCGTAGCTCGAGGGCACCTCCCCGTCGTGCTCGGCGACGATCGTGCTCGCAGCGGCGTGCAGGCGCAGTGCCCGTCGCGGGTAGCCGAGACGTCCCCATGCCCGCACCGCCTCACCGCTGGCTGCGGCCGCCAGCGCCGCCGGCGTGGGCCAGGTCTCCAGCCATGCCTCGAACACCGGGAGCACCCGCGCGACGGGGGTCTGCTGGAGCATGAACTCCGAGACCATCACCCGCCACGGCGTCGCGCCGGCGCCGCGCCACGGCAGGTCACGGGCATGCTCGTCGTACCACTCCAGCACGGGAGCGTGCAGCTCGTCGGTCGTGGTGCTCATCGCGGGTACGACCCTACGGGCGTGGCAACCCGAGGCCGCTGCCGGCGCTGACTACCGTGGCGAGCATGGCATCGCGGACTCCTCGAGGTCGCCTGCCGCAACGGGTCTACTGGTTCCGGCGCACGATGGTCCTGGTCGTGGCGGCAGCCCTCGTCTTCGGCATCGGCAAGCTCATCGGCACCGGGTCGGACCAACCCGCCGACCGGGCCAGCACGACAGCCTCCACGCCGAAGGCGACCGGGACGACGACGCCGTCCTCCGACGTGCCCTTCGGACCGGCAGTGCCCGAGAAGGTTCGCGTGGGCGCCAGCCAGGCGCCGTTGATCGCCCCGTCCGGGAAGTGCGCCGCGGACGAGGTCAGCGTGCTGCCGTCGGTGCCGAATGCGGCGGCCGGCGGCCCGATCGTCGTCCACCTCAGCCTCGAGGGCACTCAGCCGGCCTGCACCTTCGCGGTGTCCCCGGACAGCCTGGTCGTCAAGATCACCTCGGGCTCCGACCGGATCTGGTCGAGCCAGGACTGCCCCCGCTCGATCCGCAGCTCCTCCGTCGTCGTGCGAAGCGGCGTCCCGGTCGACGTACCCGTCATCTGGAGCGGACGACGTTCCGACGAGGAGTGCAGCCACTCGACCGGCTGGGCGTTGCCGGGCTTCTACCACGTGTACGCCGCGGCCCTCGGCTCCACGCCCACAGACGTCCAGTTCGAGCTGACCATCCCGAACCGGCCGGTGGTCACCCGCACCGCCAAGCCCAAGCCGACGGCGAAGGCCACGCCGACGGCGACCGCGAGACCCAGCGCGAAGGCGACCACCAGACCCACCCCGAAGGCCACGCCGACCGCGAAGCCGACCAAGAAGACCGGCGGCAAGGGCACGACCTGCGGCGGCGACAACGCCGCGGATCCTGCTGAGTCAGTCCTCGCCGGTTGAGGTGTGAGGCCGGCCATGCCGGCCTCGAAACCTGGTGTGTCGGCGCGGTCCTGACTCCGAGTCCCGTCGGCTCAGCCGCTCCGGCGGGTCTGAGCCGCCGCTCCTCAATCTCCCGCGCTGTCCGCAGCCTCGCAAGCTCGGCAGCGGGCGCTCAGACGTACCTTTCGAGGATGCTGGACTCCGCCAGCCGGGAGAGTCCCTCACGCACGCTGCGGGCGCGCAGCTCGCCGACGCCGTCGACCGTCTGGAGGTCCTCGACGCTGGCCGAGAGGAGCTTCTGCAGCGTCTCGAAGTGCTCGACGAGCCGGTCGACCACCGTGACCGGCAGCCGCGGCACCTTGGCGAGCAGGCGGTAGCCGCGCGAGGTGACCGCGCCGTCGAGGTGCTCGCCCTGGCTCAGCCCGACCGCGCGGGCCACCTGCGCCACGTCGACCAGGTCGACCGGGGAGAGGCCCTCGAGCTCGCTGAGCACCTCTGACGGGGTGCGCGAGCGCTTGCCGCCCGGCTGGTAGTCGCGTACGACGAGCTCGCGCTCGGTCTCGACGCCGGTGACCAGCTCCTCGAGCTGGAGGGTGAGCAGGCGGCCGTCGGTGCCGAGCTCGTTGACGTAGTCGTCGATCTCGCGGGCGATCCGGCTGACCATCTCCAGCCGCTGGCAGACCACGGCGACGTCGCGCACGGTGACGAGGTCCTCGATCTCCAGGGCCGAGAGCGTGCTGGAGACCTCGTCGAGCCGGACCTTGTAGCGCTCGAGCGTGGCCAGCGCCTGGTTGGCCCGCGCCAGGATCGACCCGGAGTCCTCGAGCACGTAGCGGATCGAGCCGACGTAGATCGCGATGATCTGCATCGACTGCGACACCGAGATCACCGGGGCGCCGGTCTGCTTCGCGACCCGGTCGGCCGTGCGGTGACGGGTGCCGGTCTCCTCGGAGGGGATCGTGTGGTCGGGCATCAGGTGCACGTTGGCCCGGTGGATCCGGGTGATGTTGCGGTCCAGCACGATCGCGCCGTCCATCTTGGCGAGCTCGCGCAGGGCGGTGGGGGAGAAGTCCACGTCGAGGGTGAAGCCACCGGTCAGGATGCCCTCGACGTCGTCCCCGTCGCCGAGGACGATCAGGGCGCCGGTGCGGCCGCGGAGGATGCGCTCGAGCCCGTCGCGCAACGAGGTGCCGGGGGCGATGCTCGCCAGCGTCGCGCGCAGTCGGGTCGCGTCGTCGGGGCGGTCGGGGGAAGCCACGGTCGAATCCTAGATGCTCAGCTGAGCGACAGCCGGGGGTTCGGCTCCTTCTCCAGCTCGAGCAGGCTCAGCGCGCGTCGTACGTGGTCGACGTCGACGACGCGGAGGCCGTCGAGGACGCGACTCTCGCCGGCGGTCTGCGACGTCGTGGCCGGGACGAGGGCGGAGCGGAACCCGAGACGACCGGCCTCGGCCAGGCGCACCCCGAGGTCGCGGACGCGGCGCAGCTCACCGGACAGGCCGAGCTCGCCGATCGCCACCACGTTGCGCGCCAGTGGCCGGCCCATGGCCGCAGAGGTGATCGCGAGCGCGATCGCGATGTCGTTGCTCGGCTCGGTGAGCCGGGCCCCGCCGACGCTGGAGACGAAGACGTCGTAGTCGTGCAACCGGATGCCGGCGTGCTGCTGGAGCACGGCGAGGATCATCGCCACCCGCGCGGAGTCGACCCCGGACGTCGTCCGGCGCGGGCGCTCCGAGCTCGTCCGGGTGACCAGCGCCTGGACCTCGCTCAGCAGAGGTCGGCGTCCCTCCAGGGTCACCGCCACGCAGGTGCCGGGCACGGGACCGTGGCGGGCGTCGAGGAACAGCCCGGTGGGATCGGTGATCGCGACGATGCCCTCCGCGGAGAGGTCGAAGCAGCCGACCTCGTCGACCGGGCCGTAGCGGTTCTTCACCGCGCGCACCATCCGCAACCGGGAGGTGCGCTCGCCCTCGAAGTGCAGCACCACGTCGACGAGGTGCTCGAGCACGCGGGGTCCGGCGATGCTGCCGTCCTTGGTGACGTGGCCGATGATCACCAGGGTGATGTTGCGCAGCTTGGCCATCCGGATCAGGGCCGCCGAGACCTCCTTGACCTGGGTGACGCCGCCGGGCACGCCGTCGACGTCGCCGGCGCTGATCGTCTGCACCGAGTCGATCACCAGCAACGCGGGCTTGACCGCCTCGACGTGGCCGAGCACGGCGCCGAGGTCGGTCTCGGCGGCGAGGTAGAGCTCGTCGTGGATGCCGCCGGTGCGGTCGGCGCGCATCCGCACCTGGGCGGCGGACTCCTCGCCGGTCACGTACAGGACGCGGGCTCCCTGGGCGGCCGTCTTCGCGGCCACCTCGAGCAGCAGCGTGGACTTGCCGACCCCGGGCTCGCCGGCCAGCAGGATGGCCGCTCCCGGCACCAGGCCGCCGCCCAGCACGCGGTCGAGCTCCGGGACGCCGCTGGCGCGGGCGTGGGAGTCCTCGATCGGCACCTGCCCGATCGGGCGCGCCGGCGCGGTCACCGGGCCCGCCTGGACCCGGCTCTGCGGGGCGGCCCGCTCGACGACGGTGCCCCAGGCCTGGCACTCCCCGCAGCGCCCCACCCACTTGCCGGTCTCCCAGCCGCACTCGTGGCAGTTGTAGGTCGCGCGCGGCGGGCGGGCGGTGCGGGTCGGCATGCGTCGCACGCTAGGGGCTTGCACCGACAGATCACGGGTACGACGCCCCCATCAACTAGCATTTGGAACGATCAACAGCTCCGGGGGATCAATGAGCCAGTCCACGCAGGGCAGTCGGTCGGACGTCCGCTCGGACGCCACGGCCGCCGATCGGGCGCGACGCCAGGTGGCAGCGCACACCCCGCCGACCCTGGCCACCGTGGCCGACGCCGCGGGGGTCTCGCGCCAGACGGTCTCCAACGCGCTGAACAACCCCGAGCTGCTCCGGCCGGAGACGCTGAGCCGAGTCCAGGCGGTCATCGACGAGCTGGGCTACTCGCCCAACCGGGCGGCCCGTCAGCTGCGCACCCGCTCCTCGCACCTGTTCGGACTGCGCTTCGAACCGGCCCAGGAGGGCACCAGCAACGCGCTGATGGACCGGTTCCTGCACACCATCGTCGAGGCGGCCTCGCGCACGGGCCACCACGTCCTGCTCTTCTCCGGCGACGAGGACGACCCCCTCGACGGCTACGACGACCTGCTGCGTGCCACCGCCGTGGACGCCTTCATCGTCACCGACACCTACGCCGGCACCCCGCAGGCAGGCTTCCTCCAGGACCGCGGCGCACCGTTCGTGGCCTTCGGCCGTCCCTGGGACGACCCGCTGGCCGACCACGCCTGGATCGACGTCGACGGCGCGGCCGGCTCGCGCATCGCCACCGAGCACCTGGTCGAGCAGGGCCACGAGCGCATCGCGTGGCTGGGCTGGGAGAAGACCTCCCGGATCGGCCAGGACCGCCGCGCCGGCTGGGAGGACGGCATCAGGGCCGCCGGCCTGGACCCCACCGGGCTCGGGTTCCGGATCAGCGACAACGTCGACGCCGCCCGGATGGCCGCGCACAAGGCCATCGGCGACGCGTCGGTCACCGGGTTCGTGTGCGCGAGCGACACCATCGGGATCGGCGTGCTGCACGCCTGCGCCGAGCGCGGCCTGCGGCCGGGTGCCGACATCGGAGTGGTGGGCTTCGACGACTCGCAGGCCGCCCAGGTCACCTGGCCAGGGCTGACCAGCGTGCGCCAGCCGCTCGAGCAGGTCGCCGAGGAGCTCGTCCGGCTGCTGCACCTCGTCCTTGCTCACAAGCCGTTGGAAGACCGCGGCCGGATGATGCAGCCGACACTCGTCGTACGGCGCTCCAGCCTGCGCACGGCCTAGCCGCCTCAGTACTCCCGGCTCCACACGTCGACCGCGTAGTCGACGGAGATGCCCTCGTGCTCGCCGAGGATCTGCTCGGCGACCTCGTGCGCGAACTCGATGCGTACGACGGCCTCGAGGTCCTCGCGTGCGTCGAAGGTCCAGGCGATGTCGACCGGGTGACGCTCCCACCCCCGCGCCGTCCAGAACTCCACCACCGCCGCGTGGTCGTGGTCGGGGTACCCGCGCCGGAACCACTCGCCGAAGGTCGACCGGCTGGGGTCGTTGTCGATCACGAAGGCTCGCCCGCCCGGTCGCATCACCCGGTCGAGCTCGGCCAGTCCCGGCTCGCAACCGGGGCCGAAGAAGTAGGCCCACCGCGCGTGCATCACGTCCACCGACGCGGCCGGGAGCGGCAGCTCGGTCGCCGACGCCTGGAGCACCGAGACGTTGGTGAGCCGGCGGGTGCGTCGACGGGCGATGGCGAGCAGGTCGCCGTGCGGCTCGATGCCGGTCACCGACCGTGCCGTCGCGGCGAAGTACGGCAGGTGGAAGCCGGTGCCGCAGCCGACGTCGAGCACGTCGCGCCCCGCCCACGGGCCCAGCGACCCGATCAGCGCCCAGAGGGCACCGGCGCGGTCGACCGCCCCGTTCTCGATCTCGTAGACCTGGGGCGAGCCCCAGATGTTGGGACTACGCAGGGTGCCCTCGGGCAGTCCCGCCAAGTCAGATGCGGACGACACCGTTGCGGGTCTGGAACTGCGCCGCGACGATGCCCGGCGTGCCGTTGGGCGCCACCCACTCGACCTTCACGTCCTCGAGCGGCTGCTCCACCGACTGGCCCAGCCACTCCGAGACCCGGACCGAGTCGCCGGCGATCTCGAGTGCCTCGAGCGACGTGCTGCCCGTGGCGCCGGCGCTGGGGTGGTTGCTGGCGTCGATCTCCCACTGGACGAAGAAGGGCAGCTGCGGGTCGGCCTGCAGGCCCTTGACGCCGAGCTGCTTCCAGAGCAGCTCGACACCGTCAGGGCGGTGCCGGTTGCCGTTGACCGCCTCGCGACCGAGTCGCTCCTCGAAGGGGGCGATGTCGTCGACGGAGACCGCCCATCCCAGCCAGCCGCCGCCGAGCTCCGAGCGGGCCCGGACGGCCTGGCCGAACGGCGCCTTGTCGGAGGCGGGGTGGTCGAGCACCTCGACGACCTCGAGATAGGTCCCCCCGGTCAGCGGCAGGATCGCGTTGCGGGTGCCGAAGCGCGGGTGCACGCCTCCACCGGCGAACGGCTCACCGAGCAGCTCCGAGAGGTCCTTCGTTGTACCTGCGAGTCCACCGGGGCCGGCGGCGAAGACGATGTGGTCCAGACGCATGCTTGATTCTCACCCGATGGGAATCCTCAACGGACACCGGGGTCCGGCGTCCCGGCTCAGCGCACGCAGGCCCTAGGAGGCAAAGCCGGGATCGGCAGGGTGCAGGGCGAGGGCCGAGCGGGAGCGCAGGTGCGCCTCGCACCGGCCGGCCAGCACGTCGTACGCCGGCTGCCCCATCAGCTCGATCAGCTCGCGAGCATTGCTCAGGTAGACGGGCTCGACGCCGATGTGCGCCTCGGTGTTGCCGGTGCAGTACCAGTCGAAGTCGTGACCGCCGGGGCCCCACCCGCCGCGCTCGTACTCGCCGATGCTCACCTCGGTGTACGACGTGCCGTCGGTGCGCTCGACGTCGCGGAACTGCCTGCGGAGCGGCAGCTGCCAGCAGACGTCGGGCTTGGTCTCGACGAAGTGGACGTCCTCGGCGACGGCGAGGTGGTGCAGCGCGCAGCCGTACCCGCCGGGAAAGTCCGGAGAGTTGGCGAAGATGCACGCGCCGCCGACCACCCGGGTCTTGCGCTCACCCTCGTCGTCGGTGTCCACCCAGCCCTTGCGGGTCACCCGGCCGTTCTTGCTCATGGCCTCGGAGCGCTTCTCCCACAGCGAGTCGTCGAGGCGCTCGACCCAGCCGGCGACCCGCTTCTCGTCGGCCTTGTCGGCGAAGTGCGCACCGAGCGTGCAGCACCCGGCGTTGGGTGCGTCGGCGTAGATGCCGGGGCAGCCCTGCCCGAAGATGCACGTCCAGCTCGAGGTGAGCCAGGTCAGGTCGCAGCGGAACACCTGCTCCGCGTCTGCGGGATCGGCGAACTCGATCCAGAGACGGGGAAAGACGGGATCGACCTCGGGCACGTCGTCCAGCCTAGGTGGCCCCTCTCCGGAGCCGAACACAGGTTCTTGCCCCAGAACACAGGAAGTTTCCTGTGGTGGGAGGCAGAAAACCTTCCTCGCATGGGAAACCGGCACCGCCAGGCGCAGCCCGACTACCCTCGCCCCATGCGGCTTGGCGTGCTCGACATCGGTTCCAACACCGGGCACCTGCTCGTCGTGGACGCCTACCGGGGTGCCGCGCCGATGCCGGCGTCCTCGGTGAAGGAGCCGCTGCGCCTGGCCGAGCACCTCGACGAGAACGGCATCATCGGCGAGCGCGGCGTCGAGGCGCTGGTCGAGTTCGTCGGTCATGCCCTCGAGCTCGCCGAGGACAAGGGCTGCGAGGAGATCTACTCCTTCGCCACCTCCGCGGTCCGCGACGCCGACAACTGCGACGACGTGCTGCGGAAGGTGCGCAAGAAGACCGGGGTCGAGATCCGCGTGCTCCCGGGCGAGGACGAGGCCCGGCTGACCTTCCTCGCCGTACGACGCTGGTTCGGCTGGTCCTCGGGCCGGCTCGCCGTCTTCGACATCGGCGGAGGGTCGCTGGAGATCGCCGGCGGTGACGACGAGTCGCCCAGTGCCGCGTGGTCGCTGCCACTCGGGGCGGGACGGCTGACCCGCGAGCACTTCGCCGCCGGCCGGCCCGACGACGAGACGCTGCACGCCCTGCGTCGCTCGATCCGCACCCAGATCGCCCACGACGCCGGCACGTTGCTGCGCGGAGGGGCCCCGGACCACGCCGTCGCCACCTCGAAGACCTTCCGGTCACTGGCCCGGATCTGCGGGGCGGCGCCGTCGAGCGAGGGCTTGTTCGTGCGTCGCATCCTCACCGGCGCCGACCTCGAGGACTGGATCCCCAAGCTGCTGGAGATGGACACCGACGAGATCGCCGGGCTGCCCGGAGTCTCCCGTGCTCGTGCCCACCAGCTGGTGGCCGGCGCGCTGGTGGCCTCCGCGGTGCTGGACATCTTCGACCTCTCCGAGCTCGAGATCTGCCCGTGGGCCCTGCGCGAGGGCGTCATCCTCGACCGTCTCGACCGCCTCGGCTCCCGCGACTGACGGCACACCTGTGGCTTCGCTGTTCGCGCTCTCGACCGCCTCGGTGTATCCCGAGACGACCAGCCACGCCTTCGACTACGCCGACCGCCTGGGGTACGACGCCGTCGAGGTGATGGTCAGCATCGACGTGGGCAGCCAGAGCATCGAGAACATCCTCTCGTTGCGCGACTACCACCAGCTGCCGGTGTGCGCGATCCATGCGCCGTGCCTCCTGATCACCCAGCGGGTCTGGGGCACCGAGCCCTGGCACAAGCTGGAGCGGAGCGCCGAGATGGCGCAGGCGGTCGGTGCCGACGTGGTCGTGGTGCACCCGCCCTTCCGCTGGCAGCGCGAGTACGCCGAGGGCTTCGTCGAGGGGATCGCGGAGCTCGAGCGCCGTACGGGGATCGCCTTCGCCGTGGAGAACATGTACCCGTGGCGGGCCACCTCGCGGCGGGAGATGAAGGTCTACCAACCGGGGTGGGACCCCTCCGAGCAGCCCTACGCCAACACCACGATCGACCTCTCCCACGCCGCGACCGCCCAGTCCGACCCGATCGAGATGGCCGAGCGGCTCGGCCCGCGCCTGCGTCACGTGCACATGACCGACGGCAGCGGGTCGCCCAAGGACGAGCACCTCGTGCCGGGTCACGGCAACCAGCCGTGCGGGGAGTTCCTCGAGAAGCTCGCGCGCACCGGGTTCGAGGGGCACATCGTGGCCGAGATCAACACCCGCAAGGCCGGGGACCGCGAGGCGCGCGAGGCCGACCTGCTGGAGACCCTGGCGTTCTCGCGGCTGCACTTCGCCCCGGCCGGGTAGTCGCTGGGTGCCAGACTGCGGGCCATGGCGAGCAGTCCACGGGGTCGCCGACCGGGCGCACCCGACACACGTGCCGACATCCTCGCCGCCGCGCGCGGCCTGTTCGCCGACCGTGGCTTCGGCCGTACGACGATCCGGGCTGTCGCTGCCGACGCCGGCGTGGACCCCGCGCTGGTGCATCACTACTTCGGCACCAAGGACGACCTGTTCGTGGCGAGCCTGCAGCTGCCGGTCGACCCGCGTGAGCGGCTGGCCCCAGCGCTCGTGGGCGGACCCGACGGCGCCGCCGAGCGGATCCTCGGCGTCTTCCTGGAGGTGTGGGACGAGCCGGAGAACCGTCTCGCCCTCATGGGGTTCGTCCGCAGCGTGCTCGACGGCCCTGGGGAGCGGCTGCTGCGTGAAGGGTTCCTGCCCGTCGTGCTGGTCCCGGTCGGGGAGGCCCTCGGGATCGACCGGCCCGAGCTGCGGATGCCTCTGGTGGCGAGCCAGATCATCGGACTGATCCTGGTGCGCTACGTCCTGCGGGTCGAGCCGCTTGCCTCGATGGGGGCCGAGGCAGTGGTGGCGACGCTCGCCCCCACCATCCAGCGGTACCTGACCGGGACGCTTCCGACTTGACCTGACGAGACGGCAGGGCTTTAATTCAACGCATGATGAATAACTCCGTTGACGTGCGTGGCCTGCGCGTCTCCCGAGGAGGGCACGAGGTCCTGCGCGAGGTCACCTTCACCGTGGCGGCCGGTGAGGTGACCGGCCTGCTCGGGCCCTCGGGCTGCGGCAAGACCACGCTGATGCGCTGCCTCGTGGGGGTCCAGCGCATCGACTCCGGCACCGTGGAGGTGCTCGGTGAGGCGGCCGGCTCCGCGTCGCTGCGTTCGCGGATCGGCTACGTCACCCAGCAGCCCAGCGTGTACGACGACCTGACCGTCGCGGAGAACCTGCGCTTCTTCGCACGCATCCTCGGTGTCCCCGACGAGCGCGTGCATGCCTGCCTCGAGACGGTCGCGCTGGCCGACCGTGCCGACTCGGTCGTCGCGCAGCTGTCGGGAGGCCAGCGTTCGCGCGTCTCCCTGGCGGTCGCGCTGCTCGGTGAACCCCCACTGCTGGTGCTCGACGAGCCGACGGTCGGCCTCGACCCGGTGCTGCGGGCCGAGCTGTGGCGGACCTTCCACGAGCTCGCCGACGCCGGGGCGGCGGTCCTGGTCTCCAGCCACGTGATGGACGAGGCCTCGCGGTGCGAGCGGCTGCTGCTCATGCGCGAGGGCCGGCTGATCGCCGACGACACCCCCGACGGCCTGCTGCGCCGTACCGGCACCGACGACGTCGAGGGCGCCTTCCTGGCGATCGTCCGCGGGTCCGAGGACACCGAGGAGGCGGCGCGATGAACCCCACCTCGACCCTGGCCGTCACCTCGCGCGTGCTCACCCAGCTGCGCCGTGACCGGCGCACGATGGCGATGCTGCTGGTGCTCCCGTGTGCGCTGATGACGTTGCTGTGGTGGATGTTCCGGGACCTGCCCGGTGACGGCTTCTCCTCGCTCGGCCCGGCGCTGCTGGCCCTGGTCCCGTTCGTGATCATGTTCCTGGTCACCTCGGTGACCACGCTGCGTGAGCGCACCTCGGGAACCCTCGAGCGGCTGCTCGCGATGCCGATGGGCAAGCTCGACTTCCTCCTGGGCTACGCACTGGCGTTCGGGCTGCTGGCAGCGGTCCAGTCGGCGCTCGCCGTCGCCCTGTGCGTGTGGGTGCTCGACCTGACCGTCGTGGGCACCGTGTGGATGCTGCTGCTCGTCGCGGTCGTCGACGCCGTCCTCGGCGCGGTCCTGGGGCTGTTCGTCTCGGCGTTCGCGCGCACCGAGTTCCAGGCGGTGCAGTTCATGCCCGCACTGGTGATCCCCCAGCTGCTGCTGTGCGGGCTGTTCGTCCCGCGCGATCAGCTGCCCAGGTTCCTCGAGGTCGTCAGCAACGTGCTGCCGCTGTCCTACGCCGTCGACGCGATGCAGCACGTGGCCGCCAGCGCTGCGACCGTCGAGGTGTGGCAGGACATCGCCCTCGTCGCCGCCTACGTGGTCGCCGGGCTGGCGCTGGGCGCCCTCACGCTCCGGCGTCAGAGCGCCTGACAGACCCGGAGGTCGTCCGGGCGTCCGGACGGGCGGTAGCGTTGACAGGAGTCCGTTCCGACCCGCCAGGACCTCGCTGGAGGAAGATGTCCCCGCTCCGAGCACCCCTGTTGATGCTGGCGCGCAGCCGCCGCGTCAAGGGGATCGTCACCCGGCTCCCCGTGAGCAGCGGGATCGTCAACCGCTACGTGCCCGGCGAGGCCACCTCGCAGGCGGTGGAGGCCACGCGCGAGCTCGTCGACGCGGGCCTGCACGTGACCCTCGACTTCCTCGGCGAGGACACCCTCGACGAGGCGCAGGCCGAGGCGACCGTGGCGGCGTACGTCGACGTGCTCGAGCAGCTCGCGGAGGCGGGTCTGTCCCGCAACGCCGAAGTGAGCGTCAAGCTGTCCGCGATCGGACAGGCGCTGCCCGAGATCGGTCAGAAGCTGTCCATCGAGAACGCTCGCCGGATCTGCCGCGCCGCCCGGCACGCAGGCACCACGGTGACCCTCGACATGGAGGACCACACCACCACCGACCTGACGCTCGCCGCGCTGCGCGAGCTGCGCAAGGACTTCCCCGAGACCGGTGCGGTGGTGCAGGCCTACCTGTACCGCACCGAGCAGGACTGCCGGGCGCTCGCGCACGAGGGCAGCCGGGTGCGGCTGTGCAAGGGCGCCTACAACGAGCCGGAGGAGGTCGCCTACCAGGACCGCCACGACGTCGACAAGTCCTACGTGCGCTGCCTGAAGGTGCTGATGGCCGGGGAGGGCTACCCGATGGTGGCCACCCACGACCCGCGGTTGATCAAGATCGCCTCGGCCCTCGCCACGCGCCACGGCCGGATGCCGGGGACCTACGAGTTCCAGATGCTCTACGGCATCCGCGGCGAGGAGCAGACCCGGCTCGCCGAGCTCGGCGAGAAGGTGCGCGTCTACGTGCCCTACGGCGACGAGTGGTACGGCTACCTGATGAGAAGGCTCGCCGAGCGTCCCTCGAACCTGACATTCTTCCTGCGGTCGCTGGTCTCGCAGAAGTGATCTCGACCTAGCTCGATCCGAGAGCTCTCGACCGGCTTCGACTCCGCTCGACCGACGAAGGAGGGAACCATGACCGTCGCCATCATCGGTGCCGGCGTGATGGGCGAGACCCTGCTCTCCGGCCTGATCCGCGGTGGTTTCGCGCCCGCCGATCTCGTCGTGGGCGAGAAGCGGCCCGAGCGTGCCGCCGAGCTGCGTGAGAAGTACGGCGTCGAGGTGGTCGAGAAGCTCTCCGAGCTCGCGCACGCCGACACCGTGACGCTGGTCGTCAAGCCGCAGGACATGGGCGACGTGCTGGCCGAGATCGCACCCCACGTCTCCGCCGGCCAGCTCGTGGTCAGCCTCGCTGCCGGCATCACCACCGACTACATCGAGCGGCACCTCGGTGAGGGCATCGCGGTGGTCCGGGTGATGCCGAACACCCCCGCCCTCGTCGACGAGGGGATGGCCGCGATCTCGCCCGGAAGGCACTGCGACGAGGAGCACCTCGTGCGGGCCGAGCAGCTGCTGGCCACGACCGGCCGGGTCGTGCGGGTGCCGGAGAAGCAGCAGGACGCCGTGACCGCGATCTCCGGCTCCGGTCCGGCGTACCTGTTCTTCGTCGTGGAGGCGATGATCGAGGCCGGCGTGCACCTCGGGCTGCCGCGCACCACGGCGACCGAGCTCGTCGTCCAGACCGTCGTCGGCTCCGCCAAGCTGCTGCGCGAGACCGGCGAGCACCCGACGGTCCTGCGCGAACGGGTCACCTCTCCCGGTGGCACCACCGCCGCGGCCATCCGCCAGCTGGAGAACCACAAGGTGCGGGCGGCGTTCATCACCGCGATGGAGGCCGCCCGCGATCGCTCCAGCGCGCTCGCGGCGAGCGATGACTGAGGGACCGTCGAAGCGGCGACACGAAGAGTGGCTGCCGGGCCTGCCTGGTCTACGACGAGTCGTTGACCGGCTACGACTTCGGGCACGCCCACCCGATGAACCCGATCCGGGTCGACCTCACCGTCGCGCTGGCCCGCGACCTCGGCGTCCTCGACCGGATCGTGCGCGTCGACGCCCCGGACGCCAGCGACGACGACCTCGTCACGGTGCACGACGCAGCCTTGGTCGAGGCGGTGATGGCCGCGAGCGCGGACCCCACCAGGGTCGACCTCGCCCGCGGGTTGGGCACCGACGACGACCCGACCTTCGCCGGGATGCACGAGGCCGGGCGCCACGTCGTGGGGGCGAGCATCGAGGCCGCCCGCCAGGTGTGGACGGGCGAGGCCGACCACGCCGCCAACATCGCCGGCGGACTGCACCACGCGATGCCCGACCGCGCCAGCGGGTTCTGCGTCTACAACGACGTCGCCGTGGCGATCAGGTGGCTGCTGCGACCAGGGTGCGCAACGGATCGCCTACGTCGACGTGGACGTGCACCACGGCGACGGCGTGGAGCAGATCTTCTACGACGACCCGCGGGTGCTGACGATCTCCCTGCACGAGACCGGCCAGATGCTCTTCCCCGGGACCGGCTTCCCGGCCGACTCCGGTGGTCCCGAGGCGCCCGGGTCCGCGGTCAACGTCGCGCTCCCGCCCGGCACCTCCGATGCGGGCTGGTTGCGCGCGTTCCACGCCGTGGTGCCGCCGCTGGTCCGCGAGTTCGCCCCCGAGGTGCTGGTGACCCAGCAGGGCTGCGACAGCCACCGCGACGACCCGCTCGCCCACCTCGCGCTCAGCGTCGACGGGCAGCGTGCGAGCTACCTCGCCCTGCACGACCTCGCCCACGAGGCGGCCGGGGGGAGGTGGGTGGCCTTCGGCGGTGGCGGCTACTCCGTCATCGACGTCGTGCCGCGTGCCTGGAGCCACCTGCTGGGCGTGCTCTCCGGCAGCCCGATCGACCCCGCGGAGCAGACGCCCGAGTCCTGGCGTGCGTGGGTGCAGGAGCGTTCCGGGGCCCGCGCGCCCACGCTGATGACCGACGGCAGGTCCGCGGCGTACCGCGACTGGGACGAGGGCTACGACCCGGACACGTGGCTGGACCGGGCCGTGCAGGCCACCCGGGAGGCGGTCTTTCCGCCCAACGGACTGTTGCTCTAGAGCCGCTCAACGCAAGCGGACACGCCGGAGCCCCATCAACCACTTTGGGGAAACTGTGGAACATTGGTCACATCTGGCCCTATATTCTCATCAGCCTGCACGTGGGTCCTGCGGCGGGGAAGCCGCAGCGCGTGTGAGAGAAAGTATGGTGCGCCATGGCCACGAACAACCGTGGAGACATCTCCGAGGTGAAGTTCCTGACCGTTGCCGAGGTGGCCGCGGTGATGCGCGTCTCCAAGATGACGGTCTACCGCCTGGTGCACAACGGCGAGCTCCCGGCCGTGCGCGTCGGTCGCTCCTTCCGGGTGAGCGAGGAAGACGTCAACGACTACCTGAAGAGCAGCTTCTACGACGCGGGCTGACCCACCAGTCCCTCGCTGCCCGAGCATCCTCGCGAGCGCTGTGCCGAGCCATCCGGCGACCACAGCGTGAGAGCGACGACGCCGATTCGATAACCCCCAGCACGACCGTTAGGCTGAGGCCTTCATCGCACTACGGATAGGGCACACGTGGGTTCGGTCATCAAGAAGCGTCGCAAGCGCATGGCGAAGAAGAAGCACCGCAAGCTGCTGAAGAAGACGCGCGTCCAGCGTCGCCGCCTGGGCAAGTAGCCCGGGTACCGGCGGACGGACTCGGGGGACTCCATGAGCCAGGTCGTACTCGTCACCGGCGTCGCCGGTGATCTCGGGCGACGGTTCGTGGCCCAGCTCTCCCGGTCACCGGGGGTCGACCGTGCGATCGGGGTCGACGTCGTCCCGCCGCGCGGCGACCTGGGCCGCGCCGACTTCGTCCGGGCCGACATCCGCAACCCCGTCATCGCCAAGGTGATCGTGCGCGAGCGGGTCGACACCGTCGTGCACACCAGCGTCGTGGCGACGCCGGCCGCGGCCGGGGGCCGTACGTCGATGAAGGAGCTCAACGTCATCGGCACGATGCAGCTGCTCGCCGCCTGCCAGCAGGCGCCGGACCTGCGCAAGCTGGTGGTCAAGTCGAGCTCTTCGGTCTACGGCGCCTCCAACCGCGACCCCGCGATGTTCACCGAGGGCATGGACGCCAAGCGTCAGCCCACCAGCGGCTTCGCCAAGGACGTCAACGAGGTGGAGTCCTACGTGCGCGGGTTCGCGCGTCGTCGTCCCGACGTGGCGGTGACCACGCTCCGGATGGCCAACGTGATCGGGCCCCGGATCACCTCGGCCATGACCGGCTACTTCCGGTTGCCGGTGATCCCGACGGTGCTCGGGTTCAACCCCAGGCTGCAGTTCGTCCACGAGACCGATGCGCTGGACGTGCTCGAGCACGCCACCACCACCGAGGTCACCGGCACCTTCAACGTCGCGGGCGACGGCGTGATCACGCTGAGCCAGGCCGTACGCCGCCTCGGCCGACCCTCCCTGCCGCTGCCCGCCTTCGCCGTCTCGACCTTCGGCTCCGCGATCCGGCAGACGCGTGTGGCCGACTTCTCCCCCGAGCAGGTCGCCTTCCTGACCTTCGGCCGCGGCGTGGACACCACCCGGATGCGCACCGAGCTGAAGTTCGAGCCGAAGTTCAGCACCGCCGACGCGTTCGCGGACTTCGCCGAGTCCGTCTCGCCCGGCCTGGTCAGCTCCGAGCGTGTCCGAGCCACGGAGACCGCTCTCGTCGGAGCCCTGAGCAGGTCCTCGAGCACCCACGGAGGTGGAGACCATGGGTGACGCCGAGATCATCCCGCTCGGCACCCGCGGCCGCCCCGGACGCGGCACCGGGAGCAGCACGCCCTCCTCGAGCAGTCGCAACCTCGCCACCGGCCCCGGCTCGCGCTCGGCGGCCCGCGAGCAGCACCCGAGCGTGCGCGTGCCCGCCCAGAAGCAGGCGGAGAAGAAGGCCCAGAAGAAGGCGCTCGACGAGGCCCAGGACACGGCCCAGGACACGGCCCAGCAGCAGGCGGAGCAACTGGCGGAGAATGACGATCGCGAGGACGACCGAGGAGGGGGAGACGTTGGCCGAGTCGGAGAACGCCGCCGAGCCCATCACGCCCCCGCTCCCGTCGCGCGCGCCGGTGACCACCGAGCACCGCCACCCCGTCCGCGGGATCCCGCCGCTGGAGTGGTTGGCGGCGTTCACCTCGGCTGCGAAGGAGATCTTCGGGGAGAACTGGGAGCCGCGCCTCGCCGAGTTCCTCGCCTTCCTGCGGCGCCGGCTGACCGGCGACTTCGCCGTCGACGAGTACGGCTTCGACCGTGAGGTGACCCAGCAGTTCCTGGTGACGGCGCTGCGCCCGATCGCGCGGCGCTGGTTCCGCGTCGAGGTGCGCGGCGCGGAGAACCTCCCGGCCCACGGCGGCGCGCTGGTGGTCTCCAACCACTCCGGCACGGTCCCGATCGACGGACTGATGACCGCCGTCTCGATCCACGACCACACCGGCCGGTTCCTGCGGCCGCTGGGCGCCGACCTGGTCTTCAAGCTGCCGATCGTCGGCGACCTGGCCCGCAAGGGCGGGGCCACGCTGGCCTGCAACGAGGACGCGGAGCGGATGCTGGCCGGCGGTGAGCTCGTGGGCGTGTGGCCCGAGGGCTTCAAGGGGATCGGCAAGCCGTTCAGCGAGCGCTACAAGCTGCAGCGCTTCGGGCGAGGGGGGTTCGTCTCGGCGGCCATCCGCGCCGGTGTCCCGATCATCCCGACCTCGGTCGTGGGCGCCGAGGAGATCTATCCCCTGGTCGGCAACATCCCCTCGTTGGCCCGGCTGCTCGGCGTGCCGTACATCCCGATCACGCCGCTGTTCCCCTGGCTGGGGCCCCTCGGCCTGATCCCGCTGCCCTCGAAGTGGCTGATCGAGTTCGGTGAGCCGATCCGCACCGACGAGTACGACGAGGGCGCCGCCGACGACCCGATGCTGGTCTTCAACGTCACCGACCAGGTCCGCGAGTCGATCCAGCAGACGCTGTACACGCTGCTGATGCAGCGCAAGTCCGTCTTCAGCTGAGCTGATTCCGGGGGCTGCGGTTTCACCGGCCCACCAGTGAAACTTGCAGAAGCGCGCGAAGTTTCGCGCGCTCCGCGCAGTTTCACCGGCCAGCCGGTGAATCTGGCAGCCCCCGGAAACGCAAAAACCGCCCGACCACGTCGAGCGGGACCAGGTGGGGCCGAGAGGGTTACTTCTTGGGCTGGAGGGGGTTGGTCAGGCCGTTGAGGGTGTCGTCGACACCCTTCTTGAGGCCGTCGGCCGTCTTGCCCACAGCGTCCCCGGCGCTGGAGATCGTTCCGCTGATCACCCCGTCGTCCTCACCGTCACCGTCGCCGGTGACGGCACTGGTCAGTCCGCCGACGAGGTTCTTCACGGCGGTGCCTGTCGTCGAGGTGACCCCGGGGACGAGCTTCTTGGCGTCGGGGATCGAGCTGGCCAGCGCGTCGGAGCCGGACGTCGTGCTGCTGCCGCCCTGGCTGAGGTTGCTGGCGGCGCCCTGGGCCTCGTTCTTCAGCCCGCCGAGCTGCTTCTGCGTGGCGGCCTGCTGTGCAGCGACCGCCTTGCGGAGGTCGGAAGCGGCCCGGCTGACGGGGTCGGACGATGAGGCTCGTCACCGTGGCCGCAGCCGCACCGGAGGCGAGGGCTCCAGGCGGGGCCAGGGTGCCGGCGCCGCCGCCGCAGCTCGCGCAGAGGGTGGCGGCCTGCTGGTCGATGTCGGCCAGGGTGTCGGCGGCATCGCGCAGCGAGCCGAGCGTGCTCGGGTCGGCCGAGGAGGCGATCGAGGCGATCTGGGACATGTTGGCGGCGGTGAAGTCACGCACCGTCGCGATGTCGGCACCGTCGTTGTCGCTCTGGTAGGCGGTGAAGAGCTTGTCGGCTCCGGCGTTGGCCTGGTCGCTGAAGCGTCGCAGCCGTCGAGGCGATCAGGTCGGCGTTGGGGGAGTCGGCGGAGGTCAGTGCGTCGATCTCGTCGAGGCGCTGGGCGGCCTGGCCGAGCAGGGCAGAGCCCTTCGACGCGTCGCCGACGTGGGCGGCCGTGGTGACCTGCTCGATGCCCCGCTTGATCGGGTACAGGGAGTCGCCCGGCAGTGCGCCGGAGGCCGCAGCGGCCATGCCGGCGGATCCGCCGACGATGACCAGGGCGGCCGCAGCGCTGCCGAGACGGCGGTTGCGCTGCGATCGCGACGCAGGAGCGCGTCGTACGACGGGAGGGGCCGGGACGAGGTCGGTCTCGGCCGCGATCATCAACCGACTGCGAAGGTCGGCTGCGAACTCGGCACGAGGCGTCACCAAGGGTTGGTCGCTGAGCACCTGCACGGTGGCGACCAGCTGGCCGTAGCGCTCGGCCACGTCCTGGGTCGCGCGTCCCCCGAGGACACTGTCGAACTCTTCGGCCGCACGTTGCCCGGGAACGGGCACGGGGAAGAGGCGCGTCATGAGTGCAATCCTGTGCTGTGGGAGGTCGTGTCGTGTCGGCCGACCGGCCTGTTTTCCGCACAGGGGCGGTCTTCCGGCGTCCACGCTGACGAAACGCTCAACGAGTCGCTCCGAGCGGAAGTTATGGCGCCGGCGAAGGTTCCCACGCGGGAGATGAGACGGTGTCTCGCCTGCCGGTCACCCGGTCGGCTAGTCATCGCGTGCCCTCGGGCAGGATCTTGGCCAGGTTGCGCACCCCACGCAGCTGGAGCTGCTTGACCGCACCCGCGCTGCGACCGAGCACGTCGGCGGTCTCCGCGATGGAAAGTCCCTGCAGGAAGCGCATCACCAGGCACTCGCGCTGCTCGGTGGGGAGCTGGCTGAGCGCCTCGAGCAGCGCCTCGTTGGTGAGCAGCGAGAGGACGGCGTTCTCGGGACCCTCGGTCGTCGTGTCGAGGGTGCCCATGTCCTCGGTGGTCTGCTCCAGGCGCGTCCGGCCGGCCTTGAAGTGGTCCATCGCGAGGTTGCGGGCGATCGTCATCAGCCACGCGCCGAAGTCCTTGCCCTGCCAGCGGAACGAGCTCATCGAGCGCAGTGCGCGGAAGAAGGTCTCCGCGGTGAGGTCCTCGGCGAGGGGCACCGAGCCGACGCGGTAGTACAGGAAGCGGTAGACGCTGGAGTGGTAGTGGTCGTAGAGCTGGCCGAAGGCCTCGGAGTCGCCGCCGCGAGCCAGCTCCACCAGGGCGATCAGGCGGGTGCCCTCGGCCTCGTCGTCGAGGGAGGAGGTCGCGAAGGCGGAGTCGTCGGGCCGGGTGCCGGGACCGCTGCCGGGCACGGCGCGGACGGGCCGCTCGCTGGTCTCGGTGAACAGCCAGGACGCCGTACGGCGGGTGCTGTCGCCGGGCCCGGAGGCCCCCGCGAGGGCGATCTGTGGCCCGATCAGGTCGGTGAGGGCACGACGGAGCGCATCAAGACCGCGCTCGAATTCATGCTCCACAACTGCTCCCCAACTGCTCCCCGCAAGCCGATGCCCGACTTCTCCCCGTTGGACACCTGCGATCGTACGTGGCCGTCGGCACGTTGGGAACCGGATCGTGACCCCAGTCACCTCGCCCCACGACGCCACCGAGACCACGCCTCGGAGTACATCTGTACCCGTTCCTCGGGCCCCGGAAACCCGCAGGTCAGCGGGACGCGGGTCAGCTCACCTTGCGGCGGATCGCGACCCCCGCGGCGACAGTGCCGGCGGCGGCTCCGGCGACGGCGGCGGCGAACGCACCGGCGCGCGCCGCCTTGCGCCCGGTGCGGTAGTCACGGATGCGCCAGTTGTGCGCACGGGCGTACTCGCGCAACCGGGCGTCGGGGTTGATCGCGCACGGATCGCCTACCGCGCTGAGCATGGGCAGGTCGTTGAAGGAGTCGGAGTACGCCGAGCAACGGGCGAGGTCGAGGCCGAAGCGCTCGGCGAGCTCGGTGACGGCCACCGCCTTCGCCGACCCGTGCAGCATCTCTCCGACCAGCTCGCCGGTGTAGACGCCGTCGACGTGCTCGGAGACCGTGCCGAGGGCACCGGTCAGCCCGAGACGCCGCGCGATGATCGTGGCGATCTCGATCGGCGCCGCCGTCACCAGCCAGACCCGTTGCCCCTGGTCGAGGTGCAGCTGGGCGAGTGCCCTGCGTGCCGGGCCAGATCCGGTGCGCCATGTTCTCGTCGAAGATCTCCTCGCCCAGCTCCTCGAGCTCGGCGACGGTGTGCCCGGCGATGAAGGAGAGCGCCGAGGCGCGGACGTCGGCGACGTGGTCGGGGTCCTCGACGCCGACGATCGCGGAAGTAGGCCTGCTTCCACGCGGCGCCCAGGATGTCGCGGGTGGTGAAGAACTCCCGCTTGTGCAGCCCCCGGGCCAGGTGGAAGATCGACGCCCCCTGCATCACGGTGTTGTCCACGTCGAA
Organism: uncultured Actinomycetota bacterium; assembly: GCA_963839835.1. GTDB lineage: Bacteria > Actinomycetota > Actinomycetes > Propionibacteriales > Nocardioidaceae > Marmoricola. The sequence continues at coordinate 104,157 of CAWIWO010000002.1, read as the reverse complement.
GAAGGCCGCCGACGAGGGGTCGGCCTCGATCGGTGAGGGCGCTCTCCACCTCGGCGATCGAGGCTGCTGCCTCCCCGGCCAGCTGGGAGCGACGCACCAGGTTCGGAGGGGCCGGACGGCGGTTCCGCGACGACCTGCGGCCCGACTTGCTGCCCGGTTTCCGGGACGGCGGAGGGGGCGTCACGCGGCCACCATAGACCTGCGTGGATGTGCGAAACTCCTTCGATGGAGTCGAACGTCGCCGACCTGCTCGGCCGGGCGGCGATGCTGGAGCCGGAGAAGACGGCGCTGTCCGAGGCGGCGTCCGGACGCACCATCACCTGGGCCGCTCTGGACGATCTCGTCGACCGGGTCGTGCAGGGTCTCTCCGACGCCGGCATGGTGGCCGGCTACCGCGTCATGCTCGCGACCGCCAACAGCATCGAGTTCGTCGCCGCCTACCTCGGGGCGCTGCGCGCCGGCATGGTCGTCGTACCCGTCAACCCGCGCAGCGCGACCGGTGAGCTGCTCCGGATGGTGGCCGACTCCGGCACCCGGATGGTGATCGCGGACTCCGCGACGATCTCCGTGGTCCGCACCGCGGTGACCGGGCTCGACGAGGCGATGGAGTCGATGGGCACCGAGGCTGCGTCCCGTCCGCGCATCGTGGCCATCGGGACCGAGCTGGCGCCGGGGGAGCGTGGCTGGGACCAGCTCGTGGCCACGGCCGGCTTCCCGGTGCCGGCCAGGGTCGACCCGGAGAACCTGGCGGTGCTCCTCTACACCAGCGGCACCTCGGGTCGTCCGCGCGCGGCGATGCTCAGCCACCGGGCGCTGCTGGCCAACATCGAGCAGGTGGCGGCGGTCGACCCGCCGATGATCACCGGGCGCGACGTCGTCCTCGGCGTGCTCCCCCTCTTCCACGTCTACGGGCTCAACGCCGTGCTGGGTCAGTGCGTGCGGCAGTGCGCACGGCTCGTGCTGGTCGACGGGTTCGACGCCGAGGGATCGCTCGACCTGATCGAGGACGAGGCGATCTCGGTGCTGCCCGTCGCGCCTCCGGTCTTCGCCTACTGGATGCAGGTCCCCGGGCTCGAGGACCGCCTCGGGCCGGTGCGGCTGGTGCTCAGCGGTTCGGCACCGCTCTCGCCCGAGCTCACCGAGGCCTTCAGCTCGCGTACGTCGGTGCAGATCCACCAGGGCTACGGGCTCACCGAGGCGGCCCCGGTGGTGACCTCGACGCTGTGCAGCAAGGGGGCGGGGCCCCGCTCGGTCGGAGCGGCCCTGCCCGGCATCGAGATCCGGCTGGTCGACGACGACGGCCGCGAGCCCAACGACCAGGACGGCGGGGAGATCCACCTCCGCGGCGACAACCTGTTCTCCGGCTACTGGCCCGACGGCGCCGACGGTCCCGACGCCGACGGGTGGTGGGCCACCGGCGACGTCGGCTACCTCGACCCGACCGGTGACCTCTACCTGGTCGACCGGGTCAAGGAGCTGGTGATCGTCTCGGGGTTCAACGTCTACCCCAGCGAGGTCGAGGACGTCCTCGTCGAGCTGCCCGAGGTGGCCGAGGCCGCGGTGATCGGGATCGACGACGAGCTGACCGGGGAGACGGTGGTGGCCTACGTGCGGCCCACCGCGGCCGGTGCCAGCGACGGGCTGGTCGACCTGGTGCGGCGCCACTGCGAGCTGCGGCTGGCGCGGTTCAAGCAGCCCAGCCTGATCCACGTGGTCGAGGAGCTGCCCTACACGGTGACCGGCAAGGTGCAGAAGGGTCGGCTGCGCGCCACCGAGCGACGCCGCTCGCTGGGCCTGCTGGAGTGAGCTCGCCGATGGACCCGGAGACCGGCCCCGCCGCCCGCGTCACCCTGTACTCCCGCCCCGGGTGCCACCTGTGCGACGACGCCCGCGCGATCGTCGAGCGGGTCTGCGCCGAGCTCGGCACGTCGTACGACGAGATCGACATCAACTCCTCCGCCGACCTCGTGGAGGCCTACGGCGAGCAGGTCCCGGTCACCCTCGTCGACGGCCGCCGCCACGACTTCTGGCGCGTCGACGAGGACCGGCTCCGCGCCGCGCTCACCTGACCCCCCGCTGGCAGTGGGACATCTCACATGTGGTAGCCAGCGGGCCGGGACGATTTTGTTCGCACGTTCACAAACTCCTAGAGTGACCAAGTTCCCCATCTTGGAGCGTGTCTGAACAGTGAGCAGTTCCCGGATCCCCGAGGCGACGGTGGCACGTCTCCCGGTGTACCTGCGGGCGCTGAACGCCATGATCGAGGCGGGCACGGCGACCTGCTCGAGCCTCGAGCTCGCGACCGCCACGGGCGTGAACAGCGCCAAGCTGCGCAAGGACCTCTCCCACCTCGGCTCCTACGGCACCCGTGGGGTCGGGTACGACGTGGAGTACCTGCGCTACCAGATCTCGCGCGAGATCGGCCTGACCCAGGACTGGCCGGTGGTGATCGTCGGGATCGGCAACCTCGGTCACGCGCTGGCCAACTACTCCGGCTTCTCCTCGCGGGGGTTCCGCACCGTCGCGCTGCTCGACGCCGACGACACCCGGCACGGTGAGATCGTCGCCGGCCTGGAGATCCGTGGCTTCGACGACCTGCAGCAGGTGGTCACCGAGCACGGCGTCGGCATCGGTGTGATCGCGACGCCGGCCGTGGCCGCGCAGTCCGTGGTCGACCGGATGGTCGAGGTCGGCATCCGCAGCATCCTGAACTTCGCGCCCACCATCCTCTCGGTGCCCGAGGGCATCGACGTACGTCGCGTCGACCTGTCCAGCGAGCTGCAGATCCTCGCCTACCACGAGCAGCGCAAGACCACGGCCGCGCTCCGCGACGACGTGGGTGAGACCGCATGAGCGTGCTCGTCGTCGGGATCTCCCACAAGACCGCCCCGGTCTCGGTGCTGGAGCGGGTCTCCCTGGACGCCGAGGCCACCCAGAAGATGGTGCGCGAGGTCTCCGAGCTCGAGCACGTCACCGAGGCGACCGTGCTCGCCACCTGCAACCGCACCGAGGTCTACGCCGACGTCGACCGCTTCCACGGCAGCGTCGAGGCGCTCTCGGTGCTCCTGGGCGACCGCGCAGGGCTGGCGCCCGAGGAGGTGCTCGGCCACCTCTACGTGCACTACGACGACGGCGCCGTCTCCCACCTGTTCAACGTCAGCTCGGGCCTGGACTCGATGGTCCTGGGCGAGAGCCAGATCCTCGGCCAGACCCGCGAGGCGCTGCGGGTGGGGCAGGAGGCCGGCACCATCGGCCCGGCACTGAACGTGCTCTTCCAGCAGGCCCTGCGGGTCGGCAAGCGGTCGCACGCCGAGACCGACATCGACCGGGTCGCGCCGAGCCTCGTCGGCGCCGCCCTCGAGCGCGCGGCTGACCACCTCGGCGGTCTCGAGGGCCGCCACGTCGTGGTCGTCGGCGCGGGTTCGATGGCCGCGCTGACCGTGGCCAAGGTCGTGCGCGCGGGTGTCGCCTCCGTGGTGGTCGCCAACCGGACCCTCCAGCACGCCGCCCGCCTCGCCGAGGAGTACGACGTCGTCCGCGCGATCCCGCTGACCGAGGTCGGTGCGGTCGAGAGCCCGGTCGACCTGTTCGTCTCGTGCACCGGCGCGACCGGCACCGTCGTCGACCTCGAGGACATCGCCGCGCGTCGTACGACGCAGCGCCCGCTGGCCGTCGTCGACCTGGCCCTCCCGCGCGACGTCGACCCCGCCGTGGCAGCCCTTCCGGGCGTGCGGCTGATCGCGCTGGACACGCTGGGGCGCGAGCTCCGGGAGGTACCGGCCGCGGCAGGCATCGACGGCGTGCGCACGATCGTGGCCGAGGAGCTCGCGGCGTTCCTGGCCGCCCGGCGCAGCCAGAGCGTCACCCCGACGGTGGTGGCGCTGCGCTCGATGGCGACCGGCGTCGTGCAGGCGGAGCTGGCGCGGCTGGACAGCCGGCTGCCCCACCTCGACCCGACCACCCGCGCCGAGGTCGAGCGCACCATCAACCGGGTGGCCGACAAGCTGCTGCACCAGCCCACCGTCCGGGTCAAGGAGCTGGCCAACGAGTCCGGCGCGATCTCCTACGCCGCGGCCCTCGCCGAGCTGTTCTCCCTGGACCCCGAGGCCGTCGAGGCCGTCACCCGGGCGGAGGTCGAGCGGCCATGACCTCGCTACCCGCATCCGCGATCCGCATCGGCACCCGTGGCTCGGCCCTCGCCCGGGCGCAGAGCACGATCGTGGCCGACGCCCTGTCCCGTGCCACCGGCCGCGAGACCGTGCTGGTGCTGATCCGCACCGAGGGCGACGTCAGCACCGCCCCGCTGGCCCAGCTCGGTGGGACCGGCGTCTTCGTCAGTGCTCTCCGCGAGGCCCTGCTCCGCAGCGAGATCGACCTGGCCGTGCACTCCCTCAAGGACCTGCCCACGGCCGCTGCCGAGGGCATCGCCCTGGCCGCCGTACCCCAGCGCGAGGACCCGCGCGACGTGGTCGTCGCCCGCGACGGGCTCACCCTCGGTGAGCTGCCGCAGGGCGCCCGCGTCGGCACCGGCGCACCTCGCCGGGTGGCCCAGCTCGAGGCGCTCGGCCTGGGCATCGACCTGGTCGGGGTGCGCGGCAACGTCGACACCCGGCTGCGCAAGGTCGCCGAGGGCGAGCTCGACGCCGTCGTCCTCGCCCGGGCCGGCCTGGCCCGGCTGGGACGCGTCGAGGAGGCCACCGAGGTGCTCGACCCCCTGCAGGTGCTCCCCGCCCCCGGGCAGGGCGCGCTGGCGGTGGAGTGCCGGGCCGGCAGCGAGCTGCTGCCCGTGGTCCGCGAGGCCCTCGACGACGCCGCGACCCGCGCCTGCGTGGAGGCCGAGCGCACCGTGCTCGCCGAGCTCGAGGCCGGCTGCTCGGCGCCGGTGGGCGCGCTGGCCGAAGTTGCGGAAGGTGACCACGGTGACGAACTCTGGGTACGTGCGGTAGCGCTCTCACCTGACGGTGCCCTGTCCGTACGACGCTCCGCGAGCGGACCCCTCGACGACCCGATCGGGACCGGCCAGAAGCTGGCTGCCGAGATGCTCGCCGAGGGTGCAGCTGACCTGATCGACGAACGACCGACGTAGTACGCACGACCAGAGAAGGCGATTGTGAGCAACCAGAACTCCAGCACCAACGGAACCCGCGCGAGCGTGGGTGCGCGACCCCTGAAGTGGGTCTCCTTCGTGGGCAGCGGGCCGGGTGACCCCGGTCTGCTCACCGTGCGTGCCCTCGAGCTGCTGCGCGAGGCGGAGATCATCGTCACCGAGGTGCCGGGCCACGAAGAGCTCGTCCGGATGGTCCTCGACCTTCCTCCCGCCCCGGAGCCCACGGCCGACGAGGACGACGCGGCCGCGACTCCGCAGGCCGGACCGGTCTTCGTCGACGGTGGCTTCGGCGAGGACGGCCAGCCGCTGACCCACGCCTCGCGGGCCAAGGTCGTGGTCCGCCAGGCCAAGACCGGCAAGCGGGTGGTCCGGCTGCTGTCCGGCGACCCGTTCGTCTACGCCTCCGGGCCCGAGGAGGCGCTGGCCTGCACCAAGGCCGGGGTCGGCTTCGAGATCGTCCCGGGCGTCTCGGCGGTGACGGCCGTCCCGGCGTACGCCGGCATCCCGCTGACCACCAAGAACCACCGCGAGGTGGCCGTGGTGACCTGCAGCGACGCCCGGATCGACTGGAGCAGCTACGCGTCGCACCCCACGCTCGTGCTCCTCTCGGCCGTCGCCAGCATCGGCGACATCGCAGCGGAGCTGATGGCGGCGGGCCGCGACGAGACCACTCCGGTCTCGATGACGCGCACCGGCACGCTGACCACCCAGGAGACGATCGTCTCCACGCTGGCCGACATCGCCGCCGACGCTCGCGCGGCCAAGATGACCCCGCCCGCGATCACCGTCGTCGGCCCGGTCGTCGACCTGCGCCAGACGCTGTCGTGGTTCGAGACCAAGCCGCTGTTCGGGTGGCGGGTGCTGGTGCCCCGCACCAAGGACCAGGCCGGCGCCCTGTCCTCGCGGCTGCGCGGCTTCGGTGCGGTGCCCGAGGAGGTGCCCACGATCTCCGTGGAGCCGCCGCGCAACCCGCAGCAGATGGACAAGGCCGTGCGCGGTCTCGTCGAGGGCCGCTACGAGTGGATCGCGTTCACCTCGGTCAACGCGGTGCGCGCCGTACGGGAGAAGTTCGAGGAGTACGGCCTGGACGCCCGGGCCTTCTCCGGGCTGAAGATCGCCGCCGTCGGCGGCAAGACCGCGGCGACGCTGGCGGAGTGGGGCCTCAAGGCCGACCTGGTGCCGACCGGCGAGCAGTCCGCCCGCGGGCTGCTCGAGGACTGGCCCCCGTTCGACGACCTGCTCGACCCGATCAACCGGGTGTTCCTGCCGCGGGCCGACATCGCCACCGAGACGCTCGTCGCGGGGCTGGTCGACCTGGGCTGGGAGGTCGACGACGTGACGGCCTACCGGACCGTGCGCGCGGCGCCCCCGCCCGCCCCGACGCGTGAGGCGATCAAGAGCGGCAAGTTCGACGCCGTCGTGTTCACCTCGTCCTCGACGGTGCGCAACCTGGTCGGCATCGCCGGCAAGCCGCACACCTCGACGATCATCGCGGTGATCGGCCCGGCGACGGCCAAGACCGCCGAGGAGCACGGCCTGCGCGTCGACGTGATGGCCGCCAACCCGTCGGTGGAGGAGGTCGTGGACGCGCTGGCCGACTTCGGGGCCGCCCGCCGCGCCTCGCTGATCGAGTCCGGCCAGACGGTGACCAAGCCCTCCGGCCGCCGCCCGGCGACGCGTCGCCGGGTCCGGACGCAGTGACCCTGGTGCTCGTGCCCGAGGGCCGGTCGTGACCGGCTTCCCGCAGGTCCGGCCGCGGCGGTTGCGCCGTACGCCGGCCCTGCGGCGGCTGGTCGCCGAGACGACGCTGCGGCCCAGCCAGCTGGTGCTGCCGCTGTTCGTGCGCGAGGACGCCGAGGAGCCGCGCGAGATCTCGAGCATGCCCGGCGTCGTCCAGCACACCCGCGACTCGCTGAAGAAGGCGGCCAACGAGGCGGTCACGGCAGGCCTGGGCGGAGTGGTGCTCTTCGGCATCCCCTCGACCAAGGACGCCGTCGGCTCGGGGGCGATCGACCCGCACGGCATCCTGAACCTGGCCATCACCGACGTGGTCGGCGAGGTCGGCGACCAGCTCACCGTGGTCTCGGACCTGTGCCTCGACGAGTTCACCGACCACGGCCACTGCGGCGTGCTCGACCCCGACGGCGAGGTCGACAACGACCGCACCCTGGAGATCTACGGCCAGATGGCGCTCGCCCAGGCCGCCGCCGGCGTCGACCTGGTCGGCCCCAGCGGGATGATGGACGGCCAGGTCGGCCACGTCCGTCGGGCCCTGGACGCCGAGGAGCACTCCGACGTCGGGATCCTGGCCTACTCCGCGAAGTACGCCTCCGCCTTCTTCGGCCCGTTCCGCGAGGCGGTCGACTCCTCGTTGCAGGGCGACCGGCGCACCTACCAGCAGGACCCCGCCAACGGCGCCGAGGGCGTGCGCGAGGCGCTGCTCGACGTCGCCGAGGGCGCCGACATCGTGATGGTCAAGCCCGCGCTCGGCTACCTCGACGTGGTCTCCGCGGTCCGTGCGGCGGTCGACGTCCCCGTCGCGGCGTACAACGTCTCCGGGGAGTACGCGATGGTCGAGGCCGCCGCCGCGAACGGCTGGATCGACCGCGACGCCGCGATGATGGAGGCCCTCACCTCGATCCGCCGCGCCGGCGCCGACGTGATCCTGACCTACTGGGCCCTCGACGCCGCCGCCCACCTCCGCGGCTGACCCGGCTGCGGTTTCACCGGCCGGCCGGTGAAACTGCGGGATGCGCGCGAAACTTCGCGCACTCGGCGAAGAAACGGTCACACAGTACGAGCCTGTGGTCGTCCGGGAACGACAGAACCCCCGGTCGGTGACCGGGGGTTCTGTGTTGTCTGGATCAGTTGCGAGCAGGTCGGCGATGCACGCGTTCAGCGCGCTGAGGTTCAGCGTGCTGATGCCATTCGCGATGCACTGGGCGATGGCCTGCGCCGCGGTCAGCGCGGGCGTCACCGGGGGCGGGAGCGGGGTGCTGGCCGCCGCCGGAACCCGAGCCGCTGCCCGATCCGCTGCCGGAGCCCGAGCCGCTCACCGCCGACGCCGGTCACGGCGCCGCCGACGCCCTTGACGAGTGTCGCCGACCGGATTGCTGCTGCCGCTCGAGCCGCCGCCGCTGCCGGGGACACCAGGGATGCTCCCGCCGCCGGTGGTCGGTGCTCCCGGAGCCGGTGCCGCCGCGAGCCGGAGCCGGAGCCGGAGCCCGAGCCGGGCTTGTAGGTGCCGTTGGCGATCGCGGTGGCCTTGGCCTTCGCGGCCTGCTGCTTGCGCTGCTTGGCGGCCTTGTAGGAGTGGTCGATGGCGCTGGAGTAGCCGGAGGAGGAGAAGGAGCTGCCGCCGTAGGTGCCGGAGGGAACCGCGGTGTAGTCACCGGAGCTGTAGGCCTCCATGATCCGCAGCACGAGGTTCACGTAGCTCTGGCTGTGGTTGTAGCGGTAGACCGCCGCCTCCTGGCCCTTGCGGGAGCCGAGGTTGTCCGAGCCGGAGCAGAGGTAGACAGCGGTCGCCAGCGAGGCGTCGTCGATGTCCTGCGGGTTGCGGTTGCCGTCGCCGTCGGCGTCGACCTTGACGACCTGCCAGGTGGAGGGGATGAACTGCATCGCGCCGACCGCACGGTCGTAGACCGGGTCGTGGTCGAGCTGGCCACCGTCGGTGTCGTGGACGGCCTGGGTGCCGTTCTTGCCGTTGAGCTCGATGCCGTAGATGCCGGGCTTGCTGACACCGTTCTCGGTCAGCGTGTTGCCGCCGTAGCGACCGTGGTCGGACTCGACCCGGCCGATGGCGGCGACGAGCTCCCACGGGATGTTGCAGGACTTGTCGGCCGCGTCGATGATCTGCGCCGAGCGCTGGTAGGCCGAGAGCGCCGGGGACGGGATGCCGTTGCTGGAGGCACCGGAGACGACCGAGTCCTCCGAGCCGTCGGGGACAGCGGGGGCCACGACTCCGGGGACCGGGACGCTGGCCGGTGCCTCGATGGCGTTGGCCGGGACGCGGGTGCCGTCGGGAAGGCTGCCCGATCCCTTGTCGGCGGACGAGGCGTTCGCGCTGCTCGACACGAGGCTGGCGGTCCAGACTCCCGAGAGGAGTGCCAGTGGCACCAGGGTGAACGCCTTGCTCCGTCGAGACAAGGTCTTCGTGGTCATGCGGTGGTAGTCCCTCCCCAGTAGACAAAAGTGCCGATCAGCCCCGAGCTGCCGACACTTGCTCTCAACGACCCTTCCCCACTCGGGTCACGTACAAACCGTGACTGTGACCCGAGCCACATCCCCCCGAGAGCGCGTGCTCCCGCCAACGCACGCGTTGTCAGGGTATGGCGTGATTGCGAGGTTGAGAATACCTTGGACGACATCCGAGACGATCAGGGGCCGGTCTCGGCCGCGACGCCGGACCCTCCCGGCCGGTAGGTCGGCGCTCAGGGCGATCGGGGACAATGATCCGGTGCCGCCCACGACCGACGCGTCGTCGCAACCTGCGACGAGCCATCCCGCCCCACTTCGGGGAGGCCCGGTCTCCACGCCGGCCTCCGGCGAGTGGTTCGAACGGGCGCTGCGGGTCACCCCCGGCGGAGTGAACTCCCCGGTGCGCGCCTTCAACGCCGTCGGCGGCACCCCGCGGTTCATGGCCTCCGGCGCGGGGGCGTGGCTCACCGACGTCGACGGCAACCGGTACGTCGACCTGATCTGCTCCTGGGGGCCGCTGCTCCTCGGCCACGCCCACCCCGAGGTCGTCGCTGCGGTCACCGAGGCGGTGGCCCGCGGGACGTCGTACGGCACCCCGACGCGCAGCGAGGTCGCGCTCGCCGAGGAGATCGTCGGTCGCACCTCTGCCGAGCAGGTCCGCCTGGTCTCCTCGGGCACCGAGGCGACGATGTCGGCGATCCGGCTCGCACGCGGGTTCACCGGTCGCGACGTCGTGGTGAAGTTCGCCGGGTGCTACCACGGCCACGTCGACTCCCTGCTCGCCGAGGCGGGGTCGGGCCTGGCCACACACGCCGTTCCCGGTACGCCGGGGGTGCCGGCCGCCTCCACCGAGGCCACGCTGGTGCTGCCCTACAACGACCGCGCCGCCGTCGAGGCCGCGTTCGCCGAGCGCGGGGCCGAGATCGCCTGCCTGGTGACCGAGGCTTCGCCGGGGAACATGGGCGTGGTCCCGCCCGAACCCGGGTTCAACGCCTTCCTCGCCGAGACCTGCCGACGTCACGGCGCACTGTTCGTCTCCGACGAGGTGATGACCGGCTTCCGGGTCTCGGCGAGCGGCCAGTGGGGACGCGACGGAGCAGTCGAGGGCTGGCGCCCCGACCTGGTCACCTTCGGCAAGGTGATGGGCGGCGGGTTCCCGGCGGCCGCGTTCGGCGGCCGGGCCGACGTGATGGCGCTGCTCTCGCCGCAGGGCCCCGTCTACCAGGCAGGGACGCTCTCGGGCAACCCGATCGCGACCACGGCCGGCCTGACCACCCTGCGGCTCGCGACCGACGAGGTGTACGCGCACATCGATGCGGCGGCCGCGACGCTGGCTGCTGCGACCGGCGAGGCGCTGAGCCGGGCCGGCGTACCCCACGCCGTGCAGAGCGGCGGCAACATGTTCAGCGTCTTCTTCACTCCCGACGGGGCGGGCGTCCGTGACTACGCCGGCGCCGCGACCCAGGACACCGGGGTGTTCAAGGCCTTCTTCCACGCGATGCTCGACCAGGGCGTGTACCTGCCGCCGAGCGCCTTCGAGGCCTGGTTCCTCTCCGCCGCGCACGACGACGAGGCGATCCAGCACGTCGTCGACGCGCTCCCGGCTGCCGCGTCCGCCGCGGCACGAGCGGTGGGTCGCTGATGTCCCAGAAGATGTCCCAGAAGAAGAAAGACGCAGGAGCAGACCCCCGGGGAGACGCAGGAGACTGTGGTGCACCTGCTGCGTCACGGTGAGGTGCACAACCCCGACGGCATCCTGTACGGGCGCTCGACCGGGTTCCACCTCTCCGAGCGCGGCCGCAAGATGGCCGAACGCGTGGCCGAGCGGATCGGCGACCGTGACATCACCTACCTCGCCTCCTCGCCCCTCGAGCGCGCCCAGGAGACGGCCGCGCCGCTGGCCGCGGCCCGTGGGCTGGAGGTCGTGCTCGACGAGCGGGTGGTCGAGTCGGGCAACCTGTTCGAGGGCAAGCGCTTCGACATCCGCGACTCGCTGCTGCGGCAGCCCAGCATGTGGCCGAAGCTGTGGAACCCGTTCCGCCCGTCGTGGGGCGAGCCCTACCGCGAGGTCGTAGCGCGGATGTGGCCGGCGGTGCTCGACGCCCGTCAGGCCGCTGCTGGTCACGAGGCGCTCGTGGTCTCCCACCAGCTGCCGATCTGGGTGACCCGGCTGCACGCGGAGGGTCGCCCCTTCCTGCACAACCCTCGACGGCGGCACTGCACCCTGTGCAGCCTGACCTCGTTCACCTTCGCCGGGGACCGGCTGGTCAGCGTCACCTACTCCGAGCCTGCCGGCGACATGATCCCGCTCGCCGACCGGCGCGACCCCTTCTCCTCCGGTGGCAACGAGGACGACGCCTCGACCACGTCCGGTCCCTGAGGTGCGCGCTCCGGTCCGCCTCGTCCTCGCCGTCCTGCTGCTGGTGGCCGGCGCGAGCCTGTCGGCGTGTGGAGGCGCCGGGACCGGCGACAAGGGGTACGTCGACGGCGAGGGGATCATCACCCGCCTCCCGGTCGACGAGCGCCGCAAGCCCGGTCCGGTCGCCGGCAAGACGCTCGAGGGCCGCGAGCTCGACCTCAAGCAGTACGTCGGCCGCGTCGTCGTGCTCAACGTGTGGGGGTCGTGGTGCCCGCCGTGCCGCAGTGAGGCCTCCACCCTCGCCGCGGCCAGCCGCGACCTCGCCCCCTCGGGCGTGGCCTTCGTGGGCGTGAACGCCAAGGACTCCGGCACCGACCAGGGCAAGGCGTTCCAGCGCCACTACGACGTGCCCTATCCCTCGCTCTACGACCCGTCGGGGCGCACCCTCCTGGCCTTCCACGGGACCCTGAACCCCAGCGCGATCCCGAGCACGGTGATCCTGGACAAGCAGGGACGGGTGGCCGCGAGCATCCTGGGCGAGGTGCCCAGCAGACGCACCCTCGACGAGCTGGTTCAGGACGTGAGCAAGTGACCTCCGCGCCGCTGGACCTCGGGCAGTGGTTCGCCAGCACGGCGCACGACGGCTCGATGCTCCTCGCGATCCCGGTGGCGCTGGTGGCCGGGCTGGTCTCCTTCTTCTCGCCCTGCGTGGTGCCGCTGCTGCCGGGCTACCTCTCCTACACCACCGGGCTGTCCGGGGCCGACCTCGCCGACGCCCGGCGCGGGCGGATGCTCGCGGGCTCGCTGCTGTTCGTGCTCGGCTTCTCCTTCGTCTTCGTCTCCTTCGGCGCGCTGATGGGTGCCGTCGGCGACTGGCTGTTCACCTACCAGCGCCAGATCACGGTTGTCCTGGGCATCTTCGTGATCCTGCTCGGGCTGGTCTTCCTCGGCGTGGTGCCGTGGATGCAGCGCGACGTGCGCATCCACCGGGTGCCGGCGGTCGGGCTGGTCGCGGCGCCCCTGCTGGGCGTGCTGTTCGGCCTGGGCTGGACGCCCTGCATCGGGCCGACGCTGAGCGCGGTCACCAGCCTGGCGCTGAACGAGGCCAGCGCCGGGCGAGGCGCGTTGCTCAGCCTCGTCTACTGCCTCGGCCTGGGGATCCCGTTCGTGCTGGCGGCCCTGGCCTACCGGCGCATGCTCGGCACGATCCGGTGGGTACGACGCCACCAGCAGTGGGTCACCGCGCTGGGCGGGGTGATGCTCGTGGTCGTGGGCCTGCTGCTGGTCACCGGCTGGTGGGACCAGATGGTGGGCTGGATGCGCGACGGCTTCTTCCCGGGCTACACGGCGGGCGTGTGAGATGGTCTCGACACGCTCGACCAGCAGTGTGACGGCCCCGCCAGCCACCGCGCAGCCGGAACCGCCCGAGCCGCCGCAAGGCCCGCCCGTGCTCACCCCGGTCGAGCTCGCGCGCTGGGCATGGCGGCAGCTGACCTCGATGCGCACGGCACTGATCCTGCTGTTCCTGCTGGCCCTCGCGGCCGTGCCGGGGTCGGTGATCCCGCAGGAGGCGGTCGACTCCGTGCGCGCCTCCCAGTGGCGCGCGCAGCACCCGACCCTGACCCCGATCTACGACAAGCTCGGGCTCTTCTCGGTCTACGACTCGGTGTGGTTCTCGGCCATCTACATCCTGCTGATGGTCTCGCTGGTCGGCTGCATCGTTCCCCGGCTGCGCGTGTACTGGCGCGGCGTACGGGCCCGTCCGCCGCAGGCGCCCCGCAACTTCGCCCGGCTGCCCGAGAGCACGTCGTACGAGACCGACGAGGCACCGCGAGGTCGTCCTCGAGCAGGCACAGGCCGCACTGCGCGGTCGCCGCTATCGCACCGAGGTCTCGACAAGCTCGACCGGCGAAGGTGGGTCGATCTCCGGGGAGCGCGGTCACCTGCGCGAGGCGGGGAACCTGCTGTTCCACCTCTCGGTGCTGATCGTGCTCGTCGGGTTCGCGGTCGGTGGGCTGTGGGGCTTCAAGGGCGGGGTCATCGTGGTGACCAGGGACAGCTTCGCCAACACCCTGAGCCAGTACGACGACTTCCGTGCCGGCGCCCTGTTCAAGCCCGCATCGCTCGCGCCCTTCGACTTCACCGTCCACGACTTCGACGTCACCTTCATCCGGCAGGGTCGCGAGGCGGGAATGGCCCACAAGTTCGGGGCCGACCTGACCTACCGGCCCTCCCCGACCGCAGCGCCGCGCGACCAGCACATCTCGGTGAACCACCCGCTGAAGGTCGACGGCACCGACGTCTTCCTGCTCAGCCACGGGTACGCGCCACACCTCACGGTGCGCAACGCCGACGGCAGCGTCGCCTGGTCCGGCGCAGAGCCGTTCCTGCCGGAGGACAGCACCTTCCGATCCTTCGGCGTGGTCAAGGTCCCCGACGCGAAGCAGAAGAGCGGCGCCACCCAGATCGGGCTCGAGGGCGAGTTCTACCCGACGTACGCCTTCACCCAGGCGAGCGGACCGTTCTCCGCGTTCCCCGACGACAAGAACCCGGCGGTCTCCATGGTCGTCTGGACCGGCGACCTCGGCCTCGACACCGGTCAGCCGCAGTCGGTCTACTCGCTGGACAAGAAGGGCCTCGCCAAGCTGCGCAAGCCCTCGGGGCAGCAGGTGCGGGTCGACCTCGCGGTGGGTCACACCGCGCAGCTGCCCGACGGGCTGGGCAGCGTGACCTTCGACGGCGTCAGCCGCTACGTCAAGCTCCAGGTCAGCCAGACGCCGGGGCAGCCGGTCCTCCTCGGCGGCGTGGTCCTGGCGCTGATCGGGATGCTCGGCTCGCTGTACATCCGGCCACGGCGCCTGTGGGTGCGAGCACGCCGTGAGGGCGGGCGTACTCTCGTCGAGATCGCCGGCCTCGACCGCAGCTCGGGTGGCGACCTCGCCGCCGAGGTGGCGCGCATCCGCGAGCGGATGCAGCCGGCAACCGCACAGCAGACAGGGGATCCCCGGTGACCCACGACCAGTTCGAGGTGCTCAGCAACCAGGCCGTCGCGGCCTGCGCGGTCGTGTACTTCCTGGCCTTCCTGGCCCACCTCGCCCAGTGGGCGTCGGGGCGTCGGGTCGAGGACCGGCAGCTGGTCGCGGTCGGGTCGGGCGACTCGCAGACCGCGGTCGCGACGCCGCCGGAGGCCGACGACCCGTCCGCGGAGCGGATGCACCTGTTCGGCCGGATCGGGGTCTCGCTCACCGTGGTCGCGGCCCTCGTGCACTTCGTGGCGGTCGTCTCGCGCGGGCTCGCGGCCGACCCCGTGCGGGTGCCGTGGGGCAACATGTACGAGTTCACCCTGACCGGCTGCCTGGTCGTGGTCCTCGGCTACCTGTTCCTCTACGAGCGGTACTCGCTGTCGTGGCTCTCGCCGGTCGTCACGGGATTCGTGCTGATCACCCTGATGGTCGACGTGCTCCTGCTCTACACGCCCGTCGTACCTCTGCGCGACGCCCTGCAGTCACCCTGGCTGGTGATCCACGTGGTCGCTGCGATCATCGCGACCGGGGCGTTCACGCTGGGCGGGATGTGCTCCGCGCTGTTCCTGGTCAAGCAGCGCTGGGTGGAGCGGCACCCGGACGAGGAGTCGACCGGACGCGGCTACCTGGCGCGGCTGCCCTCGCCGGCGGTGCTGGACCGGATGGCCTACCGCACGCACGCCTTCGGCTTCCCGATCTGGACCTTCGCCGCGCTGATCGCGGGCCCGATCTGGGCGCACAACGCCTGGGGCCGGGCCTGGGGCTGGGACCCCAAGGAGGTCTGGGCGTTCATCACCTGGGTGGTCTACGCGGCCTACCTGCACGCTCGCGCCACGTCGGGCTGGAAGGGCCGCTCCGCCGCGATCGTCGCCCTCGTCGGCCTGGCCACCCTGTGGTTCAACTTCATCGGCATCAACTTCTTCTTCGGCAGCGGGAGCCAGCACTCCTACGCCGCCCCCGAGCCGACGTCCGTCGTACGGGTGCTGCAGACCTGAGCCGGGTCGCGCGGTGGCTCAGGCGTCGCCGCCGTGGTCGTGGCGCTTGCGGCGCTGCCAGTCGAGCTCGCGGAGGAAGTCCTCGTCGTCGTCCGGTCCGACGGGGCCGCGGGGAGCCGGCCGGCCACCGGGATCGCCCCCGCCCGGACGCCGTGGGCCCCTGTTGCGACCGCCCCGCTGGTCGAGCAACCAGAACACCGCGTAGAGCACTGCTGCGAAGAACAGCAGGAACACCACGAGCCGGAGCATGTCCCCAGAGTAAGTGGTCCCCGGTGACCCTCCTCCGGAATGGGACTGTTGCGTCCCGGATACCCTCTCGATGTGAAGGCGTTCGCGATCTACACGGCGATGCGGCTGGCCCTGTTCGTGGCCTGCTACGCGGCCTTCGGCGGCCTCTACTTCGCAGCGTTCGGCCGCACCGGGGCGCTGGTGTGGCCGTTCATCGCCGCGGTCATCGTGTCCTCGGTGCTCTCGCTGAAGCTGCTGGCGCCCCAGCGCGAGCGGTTCGCCCAGGTGGTCGAGGCGCGAGCGACCAGGGCGACGACCAACTTCGAGAAGCGTCGCGCTGCCGAGGACGCCGACTGAGCAGCTCGCTCAGCGGGGCGTACGGCGCAGGTGACGGTTGATCCGGGTCTCCGACTGACCCAGCACCTTGGCCAGGATCGTGACCCGGTTCGCGTACGCGACGGCGCAACCGACGAGCATCAGGGTGAGGATGAGCAGCCACATGCTGTCAGTGTTGCCCCAGGTGCTGTGGCCAAACCTTCAGCACCCTGTGTCCTGCACGACAAGTCGCGCTCAGAGCGATGAGCCGGCGACGCTGACCGCGATGCCGGCCAGGATGCCGGCCGCGTACACCAGCTCGGCGAGCCCGGTCTCCCGCAGCACCGGGACGAGGTCGGCACCGGTGGCCCGGTCGCCGAGCACGAGGGTCAGCGCGCGGAGGGTCGAGGGGCCGGCCAGCAGGGCGAGCAGGGTCCACCACGTGGTGGTCAGGGCCACCGCGACCAGGGCCAGGACGGCGAGGTCGATCAGCAACCCGTAGAAGTGCCGGGTGCGCTCGTCGCCCAGCGCGACCGCGAGGGTGCGCTTCCCGGCGACCCGGTCGGTGGGGATGTCGCGCAGGTTGTTGGCGACCAGCAGCGCGCAGGCGTAGGCGCCGACGCCGATCGCGGCGTACAGCGAGGCGAGCTCGAAGCTCTCGGTCTGGACGTACGTCGTGCCGAGGACCGCGACCAGGCCGAAGAACACGAACACCATCACCTCGCCCAGCCCCAGGTAGCCGTAGGGCCGGGAGCCACCGGTGTAGAACCACGCGGCGAGGATCGCCAGGAAACCCACGCCCACCAACCACCAGGCCGTCGTCGCCGCGAGCACCAGGCCGACCGCCCCGGCGGCCCCGAGCGCGAGGAAGGCCGCGCGCTTGACCGACCGGGGGCTGGCCACCTCGCTGCCGACGAGCCGCATCGGACCGACGCGGCCGGTGTCGGTGCCGCGGATGCCGTCGGAGTAGTCGTTGGCGTAGTTCACGCCCACCTGGAGCAGCAGGGCGACGGCCAGCGCCAGCAGCGCCTTCCACCACACCGCCTCGCGCTCCCACAGCGCGATGCCGGTCCCCGCCAGCACGGGTGCCACAGCGGCCGGCAGCGTGCGCGGTCGGGCGCCGGCGACCCATTGCGCGAGCGTCGGGTGCGCTGCGGGCGTGGGGCTGGACATGCCGCGGATTGTGTCAGGGCGAGAATGTCGGTCGTGAGCAGCCTGCGTCCCGTCTCCGGCACCGCCGCGGAGATCCACGCGCTGCTGCGCGAGTGGGACGCGGCTCCTTCTCCGGATCCACTGGTGATCGCCACCTCGGGGTCGACCGGGCAGCCCAAGCGGGTGGTGCTCTCCCGCGACGCGATGCGGGCCTCCGCGCTGGCCACCCAGGAGCGGCTCGGCGGTCCGGGGCAGTGGGTGCTGAACCTGCCGCCGACGTACGTCGCGGGGGTGCAGGTGCTCTACCGGTCGGTGGTTGCGGGCACAGAGCCGCTGCTCGGCATGGAGGCGCCGGCAGAGGGGCGCTGCTACGTCTCGCTCGTGCCTACGCAGGTGCTTCGCATGCTGCGTGACCACGAGGCCGACCTGCGGCGGTTCACGGCTGTGCTGGTCGGTGGTGGTCCCTTGGACCCACGGATCCGTGAGCAGGCCGCGGCCGGCGGGATCAACCTCGTCGCAACCTATGGGATGAGCGAGACCTGCGGCGGCTGCGTCTACGACGGGGTGCCGCTCGACGGCGCCGAGGTCCGGATCGGTGACGACGGCGAGGTGCTGCTGCGGGGACCGATGCTGTTCGACGGCTACGAGGGCGAGCCCGACCGGACCGCCGCGGCGATGCGGGACGGCTGGTTCCACACCGACGACCTCGGGGAGATCGGAGAGGACGGACGCTTGCGGGTCACCGGCCGCCGCGACGACGTGATCATCAGCGGCGGGGTCAAGGTGCCGGCCGTCGCGGTGGCCGCGGCGGTCGCGGCCGACACGGCCGTGGTGGACGTGGCCGTCCTCGGCGTACCCGACGAGGAGTGGGGCGAGCGGGTCGTCGCGTTCGTCGAGACCCGCGATCCCATCTCGTTGGCGGCGGTGCGCGATCTCGTCGACCCGCGCGAGTGGGCACCGCGTCAGCTGGTCGTGCTCGAGAAGCTGCCGCGGCTGCCCAACGGCAAGCCCGACCGCGTCCGGCTGCGGGCAATGGCATGAACCGCACCCCAGGCCACGTCTTCTCGATCCCGCTGCGCACTCGCTTCCGCGGGATCACCGTGCGCGAGGGGGTGCTCCTGGAGGGGCCGGCCGGGTGGGGTGAGTTCAGCCCGTTCCTGGAGTACGACGCCCCGACCAGCGCCCCCTGGCTGGCGTGCGCGTGGGAGGCGGCGCACGAGGGGTGGCCCGAGCCGGTGCGCTCCGTCGTACCCGTGAACGTGACGGTTCCCGCCTGCGACCCGGAGCAGGCTCACGAGATCGTGCTGGCCTCGCAGGGCTGCCGCACCGCCAAGGTCAAGGTGGTCGAGGCGGGACAGTCGCCGGGGGAGGACGAGGCGCGGCTCGAGGCAGTGCGCGACGCTCTCGGCGCCGACGGACTCGTGCGGATCGACGCCAACGGCGGCTGGACGGTCGAGGAGGCGGTGGCGCGGATACCCGTGCTGGAGAAGGCCGCCGGCGGCTTGGAGTACGTCGAGCAGCCGTGCGCGTCGGTGGAGGACCTCGCGCTCGTACGACGTCGGGTGTCGGTGCCGATCGCGGCAGACGAGTCGATCCGTCGCGCCGAGGACCCCTACCGGGTGCGCGACCTCGAGGCCGCGGACGTCGCGGTGCTCAAGGTGCAGCCCCTCGGCGGCGTGCGGGCCTGCCTGCGCATCGCCGAGGACATCGGGCTGCCGGTCGTCGTCTCCAGCGCCGTTGAGTCGAGCATCGGGATCGCGGCCGGGGTGGCGCTGGCCGCCGCACTGCCCTCGCTGGACCACGCGTGCGGTCTCGCAACCGTGCAGCTGCTGACCGCCGACGTGGTCGACGAGCCGTTGCTGCCGGTGGACGGGCACCTTCCGGTGCGCCGGCCCTCGGTCTCGTCCGCGAGGCTCGCGGAGGTCGCGGCGCCCGCCGACCGGGAGGAGCACTGGCGACGGAGGCTCGACGAGGTGTCGCGCTGGCGGTCGAGCGGAGCTCCCCCTCGGCGGTCGAGCGGAGTCGAGACCCCGGAGGAGCGGCACCTGTGACCTCACCCTCTGCAGACCTTGCGACGTGGTTGCTCGACGAGCTCGTCGCCCGCGGGCTCACCGACGCAGTGCTCTGCCCGGGCTCGCGCAACGCGCCGCTCTCCTTCGCCCTCGCCGCCGACCCGCGGGTGCGGCTGCACACCCGGATCGACGAGCGCACGGCTGGCTTCCTGGCCCTTGGGATCGCCAAGGGATCGCGGCGCCCGGTCGCGGTGGTGACGACCTCCGGCACGGCGGCGGCCAACCTGCATCCCGCCGTACTGGAAGCGGCGCATGCCGGGGTCACCCTCGTGCCCGTCACCGCCGACCGTCCCGCCCGGCTGCGTCGTACCGGCGCCAACCAGACGACCGACCAGGTCCGTCTCTTCGGCGACGCCGCGTCCTTCGCCGACCTCGACCACCCCGACCCGGACGCCCTCGCCGCCGCCTGGCACCCCGGCGGCCCGATCCACCTGAACCTCCAGCTCGACGACCCGCTCGTCCCAGAACCTCATATCCACATGCGTTCGGACCCTCCGGACCGGCGTGTCGAGGGTCCGAATGAATGTGGATATGAGGGGGTGGCGCCGGCCATGCTGGCCCCGGGGAAGCGGACCGTGGTGGTGGCGGGGGACGACGCGGGGCCGCCGGCGCGACAGCTGGCCGAGCAGGCCGGGTGGCCGTTGCTGGCCGAGCCGAGCAGCGGGTCGAGGACCGGCACGCACCCGATCCGCAGCTACCGGCTGCTGCTCGGCACGCCCCTCGGCGAGCGGGTCGAACGAGCCGTGGTCTTCGGCCACCCCACGCTCTCCCGGCCGGTGCTGCAGCTCCTCGCGCGCGAGGACGTCGAAGTCGTCTCGGTGCCGGCGAGAGGCCGATGGCCTGCCCGGCCGTTCCCGGTGGACGCAGAGCACCCCGCTGTCCGCGCGGAGGCCGACGACCCCGGCTGGCTCGAGGAGTGGCGTACGGCGGACCGCGAGCTGTGCGGGCGGATCGACGCGTTCGTGCGCGACCAGCCCGGGCTCACGCCGTACGACGTGGCAGCGGCCGTCGACGCCGTCAACCCGCCGGGCGGACTGCTCTTCGTCGGCGCCAGCAACCCGATCCGCGACCTCGACCTGATGGCCGGCGCCCACCCGGTCGGCGAACGCCGGATGGTGCTGGCCAACCGAGGGCTCGCCGGTATCGACGGCACCGTCTCCAGCGCCATCGGAGCGGCCCTGGGGCGGCCGCACAGCACCCGCGCGATCGCCTACGTCGGCGACGTGACCTTCCTCCACGACGCCACCGCGCTGTTCCTCGGGCCGGACGAGCTGCGACCCGACCTGACGATCGTGGTGGCCAACGACGACGGCGGCTCGATCTTCGCGACGCTCGAGCAAGGGGGACCCGCCTTCGCCGACCGGTTCGAGCAGCTCTTCGGCACCCCCCACCACGTCGACCTGGCCAGCCTCTGCGCCGCGAGCCGTACGCCGCACTGGCGCGTCGAGAGCCGCGCCGAGCTCGAGCACGCCCTGTCCGCGCCCAACGGCGGCATCGAGGTGGTCGAGGCCGTCATCCGCCGGGACAACCGGCGGGAGCTCGACGTGGCCATCCGGGCCCTGACCACGCCAGGAGCATGATGGCCCGGTGACTTTGGTCTTCACGCTCGTCGGCGTGGTCGTCACGGTGGTGCTGGTCGCCGCTGTGTGCCAGAAGCTCGACCTGCCGTCGCCGCTCGTGCTGATCGTGGTCGGCGTGGTGGGTTCGTTCCTGCACTTCATCCCCGACATCGAGCTGCGCCCCGACGTGGTGCTGTTCGGGCTGCTGCCGCCACTGCTCTACGCCACCGCGATCCAGACCAGCCTCGTGGACTTCAACGCCAACCGGCGCTCGATCCTGCTGCTGTCGGTGGGCCTGGTGGCGTTCACCACCGCCGGGGTCGCCGTGCTCGTGCACCTGCTCCTGCCCGACCTGGGTTGGGGGCCCTGCTTCGCGATCGGCGCCGTCGTCGCGCCACCCGACGCCGTCGCCGCGACCGCGATCGGGCGCCGGATCGGCCTCCCGCGCAGGATCGTGACGATCCTGGAGGGCGAGTCACTCCTCAACGACGCCACCGCCCTGGTGGCCCTGCGTACGGCGATCGTGGCGACCGTCGCCTGGACGACCCTCGCTCGTGACTTCCTGGTCGCTGCCGGAGGAGGGATCCTCGTCGGTCTGGTGTTCTTCGTCGTCATCGGCAAGGCTCGCAAGCAGGTGACCGATCCCGTCCTCGACAGCGCGCTCAGCTTCGTCACGCCGTTCGCTGCCTACATCACCGCGGAGGAGATCAACGCCTCCGGCGTGCTCAGCGTCGTGGTGGCCGGGCTCCTCCTGGGGCACAAGGCACCTGTCCTGCAGACCGCTCAGTCGCGGATCGCCGAGCGGATGAACTGGCGCAGCATCGCCTTCCTCCTCGAGAGC
The DNA here is from genome assembly GCA_963839835.1 of uncultured Actinomycetota bacterium. Classification (GTDB taxonomy): domain Bacteria; phylum Actinomycetota; class Actinomycetes; order Propionibacteriales; family Nocardioidaceae; genus Marmoricola. Next base: position 82,306 of record CAWIWO010000002.1, on the reverse strand, counting down.
GGCGTCTTCCTGCTGATCGGGCTGCAGGCGCGCTCGATCATCGACCTCGCGATGAGGGGCGAGGTCTCCACGGGCCGGATCGTCGCGGTCTGCTCCCTCACCCTGGTCGCGGTGATCGTGCTGCGGCTGATCTGGGTGTTCCCTGCGCGCTACCTCCTGGTGCGGCCCCATGGCGACAGCCAGGGCAAGAAGCCGCCGTGGACGTTCACCTTCTTGCTCGGCTGGGCCGGGATGCGGGGCGTGGTGACGTTGGCCGCTGCCTTCGTGATCCCGACGGGCACCCTGCACCGCGAGGTGCTCCTCCTGGTCGCGTTCACGGTGACCGCCGGCACACTCTTCATCCAGGGGCTGACGCTGCCGTGGTTGGCCCGCCGGCTGAACGTGCCCTCCCCGGACCCCGGCGCCGACGCGCTGGCCCGCGCCAACCTGATCCACCAGGCGTCGATGGCCGGACTGGCCAAGCTCGACGAGCTCGACGAGGAAGACCCGCACGCGGTCTCCGAGACCCTGCGCGAGCGCGTCACTCGACGTGACAACTCGGCGTGGGAGCGGATCGGGGCCAGCGAGGACGAGACGCCCAGCGAGATCTACAACCGCAGGCGCCAGCTGATGATCGACGCGGAGCGCGGTCGCGTGCTGGAGATCCGTGACACGGGCACGATGGCCAGTGAGGTCGTCAACCAGGTGTTGTCCATGCTCGACGTGGAGGAATCGATGCTCGACTACAGCGACGAAGAACGGCAGCGGGTCAAGGCCGGCGCACCCCTCAGGCTGGAGGGCGACTGCGAGCACCTCCGCGAGGTGCGACCGCCCGTCGAGCCGGACGCACAGGACGAGTGCGGCGACTGCCGGCGCGACGGCACCACCTGGGTGCACCTGCGGATGTGCGTCCTGTGTGGTCACGTGGCCTGCTGCGACTCCTCCCCCGAGCGGCACGCCAGCCGGCACTACGACGAGACCGGTCACGAGGTGATGCGCTCGGCGGAGACCGGCGAGGAGTGGCGCTGGTGCTTCGTCGACCAGCTCACCGGCTGAGGTCGCACGCGTCGTAGCGTGGCTCCATGCGGATCACGAAGTTCGGTCATGCCTGCGTGAGGCTCGAGCACGAGAACGCCGTCGTCGTCCTGGACCCCGGTGCGTTCACCGAGCCGGAGGCCGTCGACGGAGCCACCGCGGTGCTGATCACCCACGAGCACCCCGACCACTACCTGGCCGACACCTTGCGTCGTACGGCGGCGCCGGTGTTCACGATCGAGGCCGTCGCGGCGAAGATCCGCGAGGAGGCGCCCGACGTGGCCGAGCGGACCACGGTGGTCAGGCCCGGCGAGAAGATCGACCCCGGGGTGCCCACCACCGTGGTCGGTGAGAAGCACGCGGTGATCCACCCGGAGCTGCCGCACTTCGACAACAGCGGCTACCTGCTCGACCTCGGCGACATCACCGTCTTCCACCCGGGCGACTCGCTCACCATGCCCGGCGAGGACGTCGACCTCCTGCTGCTGCCGGTGAGCGCGCCGTGGCTGAAGGTCAGCGAGTGCATCGATTACGCCCGAGACGTCGGGGCGCAGCGCTCGCTGGGGATCCACGACGCCATCTACAGCGAGGTCGGGCACAACATCGTCACCGGGCAGCTGCAGCGCTTCCTCGGCGAGCGCGCCCAGACCTACGTGCGGCTCGAGTCCGGCCAGGACCTGTAGCTCTCTCCTCAGCCGGCACCCCTTCGGTAATCGAGTGGCTCCGCCCGTCGCTGCGCAGGCACACTGGCAGGCGGGAGGAGGAGCCATGATCGAGCAGCAGGTCGCGCACGACCACGAGCTGGTCACGCCGAGCACCGGCGTGCGCCAGGTCCCTCGGCTGCTCTCCCCCTTCCGGGTGCCGGCGTACCGACGGATGGCCGTGGCCCTGGTCTGCGGTGCCTTCGCGTACGGCGTGTGGACGATCGCGCTCGTCTGGGAGGTCATCCGGATCGGCGGTGGCCCGGCGCAGCTCTCGATCGTCTCGACGGCGGGGGCTGTGGGTGTCGTGCTGCCCGCGCTGCTGGCCGGCGTCGTCGCCGACCGGGTGCCGCAGAAGCTGATCGTGATGTCGGTCGCGACGGCCGAGGTCGTCTGCTACACGGTGATCACGGTGCTCTCGCTGACCGAGGTCACCCGCCTGTGGCACCTTGCGGTCGTCTCGCTCTGCCTCGGCATGGGGATGGCCTTCTACTACGCGGCCTACTCCGCATGGCTGCCGGCCGTCGTACCCGAGGGGGACCTGCAGGCGGTAAACGGCTTCGAGGGGATGGTGCGGCCACTGGTCGCCGAGGCGATCGGGCCCGGCGTGGCCGGTGTCGTGGTCGGCCTGACCAACCCGGGCACGGCCACGCTCATCGCCGCCGTTGTGGCGGGCGCGGGCGTCCTCGTGCAGACCGGCCTCCCGCGGACGGCGGTGCGGCGCGATCTCTCCACCACCGACTCGAACGCGGTCCGGGGTGCGTGGGCGGACATGCGCGAGGGCGTGACGTACATGCTGCGGACGCCGTGGCTGCTCGCGACGCTGCTGTTCGCCTCGCTGATGGTGCTGGTGACGATGGGTCCGTTCGAGGTGCTGATCCCGTTCGTGGTCAAGGACCGGCTGGGCGGCACTGCCGCCGATCACGCGCTGGTGCTGGCGGCCTTCGGGGTCGGCGGTGCGCTGGGCTCGCTGGCGATGGCGTCGATCCGGATGCCCCGGCGCTACCTGACCTTGATGAACCTCACCTGGGGCGTGGCCTGCCTGCCGCTGGTCGTGATGGGCGTGGCCAACGCGATCTGGGTGGTCGTCGTCGCCGCCTTCGTGCTCGGCGTGCTCTTCTCCGCGCCGATGGTGATCTGGGGGACGCTGCTGCAGCGCAGGGTGCCGGCGGACCTGCTCGGGCGGATCGCCTCGCTGGACTTCTTCGTCTCGATCAGCCTGATGCCGATCTCGATGGCGCTCGCCGGTCCGGTCTCCGACGCGATCGGTGTCGGCACGACGTTCCTCGTCGCCGGCGTCACCCCGATCGTGTTCGCAGTCGTGGCCGTGGTGTGGGCCAGGCTGCCCGCGGACGAGCTCGCCAACCCGCTCAGCTGATCACTGTGTGACCGGAACTTGCGGATGCGCGCGAAGTAACGCGCGCTCTTGCAAGTTTCACCGGCCCGCCGGTGAAACCGCGGCCTACTCGGTCAGCGCGTCGCGCACCGGGAGGAACTTGGCCTGGGCCTCGGCGAGCTCGGCCTCGGGGTCGGAGTCGGCGACGATGCCGCAGCCGGCGAAGAGGCGGACGGTGCGGCCGTGGAGCTCGGCGGAGCGCAGGGCGATGCCGAACTCGCCGTCGCCGGCCGCGTCGATCCAGCCCACCGGGCCGGCGTAGCGGCCCCGGCCCATGCCCTCGATCTCGGTGATCAGCTCGACGGCGACCTTGGTGGGGGTGCCGCCTACGGCGGCGGAGGGGTGCAGCGCCGCGGCCAGGTCGAGCACGCTGGCCCCGTCGCTGTCCTGGACGACGCCGGTGACGTCGGTGGCCAGGTGCATCACGTTGGGCAGGTGCAGCACGAAGGGCACCTCGGGGACGTTCGTCGAGGAGCAGTACGGCGCCAGCGACTCGGCCACCGAGCGGACGGCGTACTCGTGCTCCTCGAGGTCCTTCGACGAGCGCGCCAGCTGTCCGGCGAGCCCTGCGTCGCGCTCGTCGTCGCCGGTGCGCCGGATCGTCCCGGCCAGGACCCGTGAGGTGACCAGCCCGCGCTCGCGACGCACCAGCAGCTCGGGCGTCGCGCCGAAGAGGCCGTCGACGTGGAAGGTCCAGCACATCGCGTAGTCCTCGGCCAGCCGGCGCAGCGGCCAGCGCACGTCCACGGGTGCGTCGGCGGTCGCGACGAGGTCGCGGGCGAGCACCACCTTCTCCAGCTCGCCGTCCCCGATGCGCCGTACGGCGTCGGCGACCACGGACTCCCAGGCTGTGCCGCTCATCGCGCCGTCGGCGAAGACGATGTTGCGCGGGGCGGGGGCCGGGGAGGACACCTCCAGCGAGGGGACCGGGGCCAGCTCGTCCTGGCCGATCACGGTGATCCACGAACGCCCGCCGCGGGTGCCGACGACGACCTGCGGCACCACCAGCACGCTGTCACCGGGGTCGTCGGCGAAGGCGAAGCTGGCCATGCAGACCAGGCCGCTGCCGGGCTGCTCGACCTCGTCGCGGACCACCGCCGACGCGGTCACCGTGCGCCACCAGTCGGCTGCGTCGGTGAACCGATCGGCACCTTCGGGGCGGCACAGCGCGGCCACGCCCCAGGCGGCGATGCCCTCGCCCCGGCGCAGCCAGGCCATCGGTTCCGTGGCCGGGAGGAGGTCGATCAGGCTGCCCGGCAGGGTCGCCGGCGTGACCTCGACGGTCCGGGCGACCAGCCGTCCTGGGGGCGCGTCTGCGCTCGGGCTGGTCACGCCGACGAGGGTACGCGGTGACGCCGAGCACACCCCGTCCCGGGCACCAGCTCCGGGAGCAGCGCACCTAGGGTTGCCGGCATGACGCGCGCCGACCTCGAGAAGCAACCTGCCGAGGTGCGGGCGATGTTCGACGACGTCGCGCGCCGCTACGACCTGACCAACGACGTGCTCTCGCTCGGCCAGGACCGCCGGTGGCGGCACCAGGTCGTGAAGGCTGTCGATGCGCGGCCCGGGGAGCGGGTGCTCGACCTCGCGGCAGGCACGGGCACCTCGAGCCAGCCCTTTGCCGACCTGGGCGCCGTCGTCGTCCCGTGCGACTTCTCCGTAGGGATGCTGCGAGTGGGCAAGCAGCACCGCCCGGGCCTCCCGTTCGCCGCCGGGGACGCGACCCGGCTCCCGTTCGACGACGACACGTTCGACGCGGTGACGATCTCCTTCGGGCTGCGCAACGTGGTCGATCCCAGCGCGGGGCTGCGCGAGATGCTGAGAGTGACCCGGCCAGGAGGCCGCCTGGTGGTGTGCGAGTTCAGCTCACCGACCTGGGCGCCGTTCCGGACCGTCTACCTCGAGTACCTGATGCGCGCGCTGCCCCCGCTCGCCCGAGCGGTCTCCTCGAGTCCCGACGCCTACGTCTACCTCGCCGAGTCGATCCGCGCCTGGCCGGACCAGGCGGCTCTCGCCGAGCAGCTGGCCCGCGCCGGCTGGCACTCGCCGCAGTGGCGCAACCTCACCGGGGGCATCGTGGCGCTGCACCACGCCACGGCCTGAGGGGTCAGCCGGACCCCTGGTGGACGCAGAGCACGTTGCCGTCGGGGTCGCGGAACCAGGCAGCCTTCTGGCCCTCGAACTCGGCGATGTGGTCCACCGTCTTCAGCTCCGGGCCGTCGTAGTCCTCGAACTCCACGCCCGCGGCCTCGAGGTCCTTCACCTCCCGCCCGACGTCCTCGACCGCCCACGTCATGGCGGTGCTGTCGGATCGCTGCCCACCCGGCCGGTGGAGCAGCATCAGCTGTGCACCGGCGCCCAGGGAGAACATCGGGCTGCCCTCCGGGTTGGTGCCGGTGAAGTCGAGTCCGAGACTCTCGACGTAGAACTTCTTCGCCCGGTCGACGTCCTCGACCGGGAGGGCAAACGCCACGCCACTGCCTCTCAGCGACATGTGCCACCTCCTCGGGTTGCCCGGCCTGGTTGTCCGGTTGGTTGTCGCCTCCAGACTGCTCCCGGTGGCGTGCGAGCGGCAAGGGACGAATGCCACCGGGTACGGCGCAAATAGGCAACAACAGCGTTGAACAATTCCGCTGGTCAGGGGCCGAAAACAGGCGCCCGGGGCGGGTTAGCGTGAGCGCAGCCGGACCTCTATGCTGGCCGGGTCAACAGTTCGTGAAGCAAATCACATGTTCACGAACCAGACGGATCGCAACGGTCGGCTGCGGAGCACGGAGGAGGGGCATGGAGCTCTACACACCGGTGCTGGCGCTGATGATCCTCGCCGCGGGCTTCGCGATCTTCTCTGTGGTGATCAGCTCGCTGACCGGGCCGAAGCGCTACAACCGCGCCAAGCTCGACTCCTACGAGTGCGGCATCGAGCCGACCCCCCAGCCGGTGGGCGGTGGCCGGTTCCCGGTCCGCTACTACATCACCGCGATGATGTTCATCGTCTTCGACATCGAGATCGTCTTCCTCTATCCCATCGCCGTCGCCTTCAACGAGCTCCAGCTCTTCGGCCTGATCGAGATGGTGCTCTTCATCGTCCCGGTCTTCGTGGCCTACGTGTACGTCTGGCGTCGCGGCGGCCTGGAGTGGGACTGACCACCCGGGAGGGGTGCTACCAGACATGGGCCTAGAGGAGAAGCTGCCGAGCGGAGTGCTGCTCACCACCGTCGAGGGCGTCGCCGGCTACATGCGCAAGGCGTCCTTCTGGCCGGCCACCTTCGGCCTGGCCTGCTGCGCCATCGAGATGATGACGAGCGGTGGCCCGAAGTACGACCTCGCCCGCTTCGGCATGGAGGTCTTCCGCGCCAGCCCCCGCCAGGCCGACCTGATGATCGTCGCCGGCCGGGTCAGCCAGAAGATGGCGCCGGTGCTGCGCCAGATCTACGACCAGATGGCCGAGCCCAAGTGGGTCCTCGCGATGGGTGTCTGCGCGAGCTCCGGCGGGATGTTCAACAACTACGCGATCGTGCAGGGCGTCGACCACGTCGTCCCCGTCGACATGTACCTGCCCGGCTGCCCGCCGCGGCCCGAGATGCTGATCGACGCGATCCTCAAGCTGCACGACCAGGTCCAGCACATGAAGCTCGGCACCAACCGTCTCGCCGAGATCGAGGCAGGCGAGGAGACCGCCCTCAACGCGCTGCCCACGAGCGAGATGAAGGGCCTGATGAGGTGAGCGCCGGATGAGCGACGACGACACCGAGACGTCCCCCGGCACCGAGGCCGACGCGACCTCGAAGATGCCCGAGAACGTCCCGTCTCCCGGCCCCGACTCCGGTGCCGAGCAGGTCGGCCGCCGGCAGGGCATGTTCGGCGTCACCGGCACCGGCGACACCTCCGGGTACGGCGGCCTGAACCGCACCGTGGAGCTGCCACCTGCCAGCGAGCCGCCGTACGGCGGGTGGATGGACGAGGTGGCCAACGCGCTGGCGGAGGGGACACGCTCGGCCGGGGTCGAGGCCGCGGTCGAGAAGGTCGTGGTGCACCGCGGCGAGATCACCTTCTTCGTGAGGCGGGAGCACCTCGCGGCGGTCGCCCGCCTCCTGCGTGACGACGAGCCATTGCGCTTCGAGCTGTGCTCGGGCGTCAGCGGCGTGCACTACCCCGGCGACCACGGCCGCGAGCTGCACGCCGTCTACCACCTGCTCTCGATGACCCACAACCGGCGCATCCGGCTCGAGGTCACTGCGCCCGACGCCGACCCGCACATCCCCAGCGTGGTGGCGACCTACCCCACCGCCGACTGGCACGAGCGCGAGACCTTCGACTTCTTCGGGATCGTCTTCGACGGTCACCCCGCGCTGACCCGCATCGAGATGCCCGACGACTGGCCCGGTCACCCCCAGCGCAAGGACTACCCGCTCGGACGGAATTCCGGTCGAGTACAAGGGCGGGACGATCCCACCCCCGGACCAGCGGAGGTCCTACACATGAGTGACACGCACGACCGACCCGTACGCCGCCTCCGAGGCGGAGACCAGCCAGGGCAAGGTGTTCACGGTCACCGGCCAGGACTGGGACTCGATCACCCAGGGCCTCGGTGACGTCGACGAGGCCTGGGACAACAAGGTCGTGGTGAACATGGGGCCCCAGCACCCCTCCACCCACGGCGTGCTCCGGCTGATCCTCGAGCTCGAGGGCGAGACGGTGACCGAGGCCCGGTGCGGCATCGGCTACCTGCACACCGGCATCGAGAAGAACATGGAGTACCGCACCTGGGTGCAGGGCGTGACCTTCTGCACCCGGATGGACTACCTGAGCCCGTTCTACAACGAGGCCACCTACTGCCTGGGCGTGGAGCGGCTGCTCGACATCACCGACGACATCCCCGAGAAGGCCACGGTGATGCGCGTCCTGCTGATGGAGCTCAACCGGATCTCCTCCCACCTCGTGGCGATCGCCACCGGGGGCATGGAGATCGGTGCCCTGACCGTGATGACGATCGGCTTCCGCGAGCGCGAGCTCGTGCTCGACCTCTTCGAGCTGATCACCGGCCTGCGGATGAACCACGCGTTCATCCGTCCCGGCGGGGTCGCGCAGGACATGCCCCCGGGCGCGCTGGACCAGATCCGCGACTTCGTGGCGCTGATGAAGAAGCGCCTCCCGGAGTACGCCGCGCTCTGCAACGCCAACCCGATCTTCAAGGCCCGCCTGGAGAACGTCGGCCACCTCGACCTCGCCGGCTGCCTGGCCCTGGGGCTGACCGGTCCGCCGCTGCGCTCGACCGGCTACGCCTGGGACCTGCGCAAGACCCAGCCCTACTGCGGCTACGAGGACTACGAGTTCGACGTGTGCACGTGGGACACCGCCGACGCCTACGGCCGCTTCCGCATCCGGCTCGACGAGATGTGGGAGTCGCTGCGCATCGTCGAGCAGTGCGTCGACCGCCTCGCCGACCTCGAGGGGGCGCCGGTGATGGTCGGCGACAAGAAGATCGCCTGGCCCAGCCAGCTCGCCATCGGCAGCGACGGCATGGGCAACAGCCTCGACCACATCAAGCACATCATGGGCGAGTCGATGGAGGCCCTGATCCACCACTTCAAGCTGGTCACCGAGGGCTTCCGCGTCCCGGCCGGCCAGGCCTACGTGCCGATCGAGTCGCCGCGCGGCGAGCTCGCCGCCCACGTCGTCTCCGACGGCGGCACCCGCCCGTTCCGCGCGCACTTCCGCGACCCGTCGTTCACCAACCTCCAGGCGACCTCGGTGATGAGCGAGGGCGGCATGGTCGCCGACGTGATCGTCGCCATCGCCTCCATCGACCCAGTCATGGGCGGTGTCGACCGATGAACCACCTCAGACTGCCGCGGGGACGCCGATGAGCGAGAGCACCGACCGGATCCCCGGGATGGATGACGGCACCAACGCGACGGCGATCTCGACCACGCAGGTGCGCCAGGAGCCGCTCGACCCCGCGGTGTACGCCGAGCTCGAGGCGATCGCGGCCCGCTACCCGCAACCGCGCTCCGGGCTGCTGCCGATGCTGCACCTCGTGCAGAGCCACGAGGGACAGGTGACCTCGCGCGGGATCGAGGCCTGTGCCGAGATCCTCGGGATCAGCGCGGCCGACGTCAGCGGCGTCGCCACCTTCTACACGATGTACAAGCGCCGACCCGTCGGCGACTACCACGTCGGGGTCTGCACCAACACGCTGTGCGCGATCATGGGCGGAGACCTGATCTTCGAGCGGCTCCAGGAGCACCTCGGCATCGGCAACGACGAGACCACCGAGGACCGCAAGATCACCCTCGAGCACATCGAGTGCAACGCCGCCTGCGACTTCGCGCCGGTGATGACGGTGAACTGGGAGTTCATGGACAACATGACCCCGCAGAAGGCCACCGCCCTCGTCGACGACCTGCGTTCGGGCGCTGCTGTCAGCTCCACCCGCGGGCCTCGGCTGGTGACCTGGCGCGAGGCGGAGCGCGTGCTGGCCGGCTTCCCCGACGAGCTGGCCGACGAGGGCCCGACTGCGGGTGCTGCCTCGCTGGTCGGTCTGGCCATCGCCCGCGAGCGCGGCTGGACCGCGCCGAGCGTGCGTGAGGGCCAGGAGGCGCAGTCCTCCGCCGACCCCGCCGAGGGGGACACGACGGCCGACAAGGCTGCGGGGAGCCCCGAGGCCGAGGAGAAGGAGTCCGACGCCGCGGTCGACGAGTCACCGGCAGGCGCCAAGCACGAGGACAACCCGGACAACCGCGGAGGGGAGGACGACTCGTGACCGACATGCTGACTCCGGTGCTGACCGACAACTGGGACGGCGACCGCTCCTGGACCCTGTCGGCCTACGAGGACCAGGGTGGCTACGCCGGGCTGCGCAAGGCGCTGGCGATGGCACCGGAGGAGATCGTCGAGGCGGTCAAGGCCTCCAACCTCCGCGGTCGCGGCGGGGCCGGCTTCCCCACGGGCATGAAGTGGGGCTTCATCCCGCAGGACAACCCCAACCCGAAGTACCTCGTGGTCAACGCCGACGAGTCCGAGCCGGGCACCTGCAAGGACGTCCCGCTGATGATGGCCAGCCCGCACACGCTGGTGGAGGGCGTGGTGATCAGCAGCTTCGCCATCCGCGCCAACACCGCGTTCATCTACGTGCGTGGCGAGGTGCTGCACGTCGTACGCCGGCTGCACCGAGCCGTCGAGGAGGCCTACGCCGCCGGCCACCTCGGACGTGACATCCACGGCTCCGGGTACGACCTCGACGTGATCGTGCACGCCGGGGCAGGCGCCTACATCTGCGGTGAGGAGACGGCGCTGCTCGACTCGCTCGAGGGCCGGCGCGGGCAGCCGCGGCTGCGCCCGCCGTTCCCTGCGGTCGCGGGTCTCTACGCCAGTCCCACCGTGATCAACAACGTCGAGTCGATCGCCTCGGTGCCCAGCATCATCGACCGTGGCGCTGAGTGGTTCGCCTCGATGGGCACCGAGAAGTCCAAGGGCTTCGGGATCTTCTCGCTCTCGGGCCACGTCACCAACCCGGGCCAGTTCGAGGCCCCGCTGGGCATCACTCTTCGCGAGCTGATCGACCTGGCCGGAGGCATGCGCGACGGACGCGAGCTGAAGTTCTGGACGCCGGGCGGCTCCAGCACCCCGCTGCTGACCGCGGAGCACCTCGACGTACCCCTCGACTTCGAGGGTGTCGGTGAGGCCGGCTCGATGCTCGGCACCCGCGCCCTGCAGATCTTCGACGAGACCACCTGCGTGGTGCGCGCCGTGCTGCGCTGGACCGAGTTCTACAAGCACGAGTCGTGCGGCAAGTGCACGCCGTGCCGCGAGGGCACCTGGTGGCTGGTGCAGACGCTGGCCAACCTGGAGCAGGGTCGTGGGCAGGAGAGCGACCTCGACATGCTCGACGACATCTGCGACAACATCTTCGGCCGGTCCTTCTGCGCCCTCGCCGACGGCGCGGTGAGCCCGATCACCTCGTCGATCAAGTACTTCCGCGAGGAGTACCTCGCCCACCTGACCCACGGAGGCTGCCCGTTCGACCGGATGGCCTCCACCGTCTTCGCCGACGAGGTGGTGAACGCATGACGGTGACCAAGGACTCGAACACCGAGGTCGAGAAGTCCGACGAGGTGACCCTGACCATCGACGGCGTCGAGGTCTCGGTGCCCAAGAACACCCTGGTGATCCGGGCCGCCGAGCAGGTCGGCGTGCAGATCCCGCGGTTCTGCGACCACCCCCTGCTTGCGCCGGTCGGTGCCTGCCGTCAGTGCCTGGTCGAGATCCCCGACGCGGGCAACGGACGCGGGATGCCCAAGCCGCAGGCCTCGTGCACGATCACCGTCGCCGAGGGCATGGTCGTCAACACCCAGGCCACCTCCCCTGTCGCGGACAAGGCGCAGCAGGGACAGATGGAGTTCCTGCTGATCAACCACCCGCTCGACTGCCCCGTCTGCGACAAGGGCGGTGAGTGCCCGCTGCAGAACCAGGCGATGAGCAACGGGCGCGGCGAGACCCGGTTCACCGAGAACAAGCGGGTCTACCCCAAACCGATCAACATCTCCGCACAGGTGCTGCTCGACCGCGAGCGCTGCGTGCTGTGCGCGCGCTGCACCCGCTTCTCCGAGCAGATCGCCGGCGACCCGTTCATCGCGCTGGTCGAGCGCGGCGCCCTGCAGCAGGTCGGGATCTACGAGAAGGAGCCGTTCGAGAGCTACTTCTCTGGCAACACCATCCAGATCTGCCCGGTGGGGGCACTGACCTCCTCGGCGTACCGCTTCCGCTCGCGGCCCTTCGACCTCGTCTCGACGCCGTCGGTCGCCGAGCACGACGCCTGCGGCTCGGCGATCCGGGTCGACCACCGCCGCGGCAAGGTGATGCGTCGTCTCTCCGGCGACGACCCCGAGGTCAACGAGGAGTGGATCACCGACAAGGACCGCTTCGCGTTCGGCTGGTCCAGCCAGCCCGACCGGCTGGCCTACCCGCAGGTGCGCGACGACAAGACCGGCGACCTGCGCCCGGCGAGCTGGCCCGAGGCGTTCGTGGTGGCCGCCCGTGGGCTCGCGGCGGCGAAGCAGGCAGGCGGCGTCGGTGTGCTCACCGGCGGTCGGCTCACGGCGGAGGACTCCTACGCCTACGCCAAGTTCGCGCGCGTCGCCCTCGGGACCAACGACATCGACTTCCGCGCTCGTCCCCAGTCCGCCGAGGAGGCCGACTTCCTGGCCGCCGACGTCGTGCTGCGCGGTCCCGACAACGGTGGCGTGACGTACGCCGACCTGGAGACCGCCAGCTCGGTGATCCTGGTCGGCCTCGAGCCCGAGGACGAGGCCGCCACGATCTTCCTGCGGCTGCGCAAGGCGGCCCGCGGCCGGACAGGCGGCAAGGTCTACTCGCTGGCGCCGTACACCTCGCGCGGACTGCACAAGATGTCCGGCACGCTGATCCCGACCCGGCCGGGTGCGGAGACCGAGGTCCTCGAGGGGCTGGCGCACCGCCAGGACGTCGCCCTCGACAAGCTGTCCGTCGTGCTTGTGGGCGAGCGGCTCGCCGGCGTCCCCGGGGCGCTCGCGGCGGCCTCGAGGCTGGCCGCCACGACCGGTGCCCGCCTCGCCTGGGTCCCGCGACGTGCGGGCGACCGCGGTGCGGTCGAGACGGGCGCGCTGCCCAACCTGCTACCCGGCGGACGCCCGGTCACCGAGGCCCAGGCCCGCGTCGACCTCGCGACCGCGTGGGGCGTCGACCACCTGCCCGACACCGTCGGCCGGGACACCGCGGCGATCATCGAGGCCGCTCGCACCGGCGAGCTGGGCGCGCTCGTCGTCGCCGGCGTCGGGCTCGACGACCTTGCCGACCCCGAGGCAGCCCGTGAGGCCGTGGCCCAGGCCGGCTTCGTGGTGGCCCTCGAGGTCCGCGAGTCCGAGGTGACCCAGGCCGCCGACGTGGTCTTCCCGGTGGCCCCGGTGACCGACCGCGCCGGCACCTTCGTCAACTGGGAAGGACGCGTGCGCCAGTTCGGCAAGGTGCTGCACAACCCGGCGTCGCTCCCTGACCTGCGCGTGCTGGCCGGCATCGCCGAGGAGCTGGGAACCGGGCTGCCCCAGGGGCTCGGCTTCCGCACTCCCGAGCAGGTGTGGGCCGAGATGACCGAGGTCGGTCCGTGGGACGGCGAGCGGCTGACGATGGACGGCGGCCGGGTTCCTGAGGAAGGACGAACTCCTGTCTCGAAGGACCCCGGAGCGCTCGTCCTCGCGTCGTGGAAGCAGCTGCTCGACGACGGGCGGATGCAGGACGGCGACGAGGCGATGCGACAGACCGCGCGCAAGCCGGTGCTGGTCGTCGGCCCGGCCACGCTGGAGGACCACGGCCTCGCGGTCGGCGACCTCGTCACCCTGAGCGGGCCACGCGGCTCGGTCGACCTGCCCGTGGCGCTCGGCGACCTCGCCGAGGGCACCGTGTGGGCACCGGCGACCTCGCCCGGGCTGCCCGTGCGCAGTCTCGTCGGTCCCGCTGGCAGTCCCGTCACGCTGAGCGCCAGCGCGTCGGCCGGCAACTCGGACGGAGGCCGGGCATGACGCTGTCGATCGTCCCGATGCACGCCATCGGGAACTTCAAGGAGTTCGGCCAGGACAGCGTCTGGGTCGTGATCCTCAAGGCCGTGCTGATCTTCGTGCTCCTCGTGCTGCTGACGCTGTTCAACATCTGGTACGAGCGCCGGGTGGTGGCCCGGATGCAGCACCGCATCGGCCCGAACGTCAACGGCCCCTTCGGTCTGCTGCAGAGCCTCGCCGACGGCGTGAAGCTGGCGCTGAAGGAGGACATCATCCCCAAGGCGGCCGACAAGGCCGTCTTCATCATCGCCCCGGTGATCGCCACGGTGCCGGCCTTCGTGACCTTCGCGGTGATCCCGTTCGGTCCCGAGGTGCGGATCCCGTTCACCGACACCGTGACGCCGCTGCAGCTGACCGACATGCCGGTCGCCGTGATCTTCGTGATGGCGATCGCCTCGATCGGCATCTACGGGATCGTGCTCGGTGGTTGGTCCAGCGGGTCGACGTACTCCCTGCTCGGCGGGCTGCGCTCCAGCGCCCAGATGATCTCCTACGAGGTCGCGATGGGCCTGGCCTTCGTCGCGGTGTTCCTCTACGCCGGGTCGATGTCGACCTCGGACATCGTCCAGGCGCAGAACCACACCTGGTTCGCGTTCACGCTGTTCCCCTCGTTCGTGATCTACGTGATCGCGATGGTGGGGGAGACCAACCGGGCGCCGTTCGACCTGCCGGAGGCCGAGGGCGAGCTCGTCGGTGGCTTCCACACCGAGTACTCCTCGCTGAAGTTCGCGCTGTTCTTCCTCGCCGAGTACGTCAACATGGCGACCGTCTCGGCACTGGCGACGACCCTTTTCCTCGGCGGTTGGCACGCGCCGTTCTGGATCGACACCTTCTGGGCCGGGGCGAACGAGGGCTACTGGCCGTTCCTGTGGTTCATGGGCAAGGTGATCGGGTTCATCTTCGTCTTCGTGTGGCTGCGCGGGACGCTGCCGCGGCTGCGCTACGACCAGTTCATGGCGTTCGGCTGGAAGATCCTGATCCCGTTCTCGGTGGTGTGGATCGTGGCCGTCTCCGCCATGCGGGTGATCAACCTGCGCGGCGGCATCTCGAAGACCACGGTGCTGATCGTCGTCGGCGTGATCCTGCTCGTGCTGATCGTCTCGCTGCTCGTCCCCGAGCGCTCGAAGGCCGAAGCCGAGGACGAGGACGAGCCGTTCGACGCGTTCGCCGGGGGCTACCCCGTGCCGCCGCCGGCGTCCGCCGTGCCCGGACCCGGCAATGTGACCGGCGGCGTGACCGGCGACGTGACCGTGAGAGGTGAGCGCTGAGATGGGATTCGTCAAGGACGTCAAGGAAGCGGCCTGGGACCCGGTTGCCGGGTTCGGGGTCACCTTCCGCACGATGTTCCGCAAGGTGGTCACCGAGCAGTACCCGTTCGAGAAGGTGCCCACCGCACCCCGCTTCCACGGCCGCCACCAGCTCAACCGCTGGCCCGACGGTCTGGAGAAGTGCATCGGCTGCGAGCTGTGCGCCTGGGCCTGCCCGGCCGACGCGATCTACGTCGAGGGCGCGACCAACACCGACGAGGCCGACGGCTCCGGGCGCTACAGCCCCGGGGAGCGGTACGGCCGCGTCTACCAGATCAACTACCTGCGCTGCATCCTGTGCGGGCTGTGCATCGAGGCCTGCCCCACGCGGGCCCTGACGATGACCAACGAGTACGAGCTGGCCGACAACAACCGGGCCGACCTGATCTACGAGAAGTCCGACCTGCTGGCACCGCTGCTGCCGGGGATGGAGCAACCGCCGCACCAGATGCTCCTCGGCCACGACGAGGGCGACTACTACCGCGGCGACCTGCGGCGTCGCGACTCCGCCGCCGAACCGGCCTCTGGTCCGGCCCCCGACACCACCGCTGGGGACCCGGCATGATCGCCTTCTGGATCCTGGCGCCGGTGATGGTGGTCTGCGCGCTCGGCCTGCTCTTCGCCCGCAAGGCGGTGCACTGTGCGCTGCTGCTGGCCGTGGTGATGATCAGCCTTGCTGTGCTGTACGCCGTGCAGGACGCTCCGTTCCTGTTCGCGGTGCAGATCATCGTCTACACCGGCGCCATCCTGATGCTGTTCCTGTTCGTGCTGATGCTGGTCGGCGTCGACGCCTCGGACTCGGTCGTGGAGACCATCCGCGGTCAGCGGCTGCTCGCCGCCGTCGTCGGCCTGGTCTTCGGCGCCACCCTGGTCATCGGGGTGGCACAGGTCTCCGTCGGCGTGGTCACCGGCCTGGGCAAGGCCAACACCGGCGGCAACGTCCAGGCCATCGCCAAGGTCCTGTTCACCACCTACGTCTTCGCCTTCGAGGTCACCTCGGCGCTGCTGATCACCGCGGCGCTCGGGGCGATGGTGCTCGCGCACCGTGAGCGCCTGACCCCGAAGCTCTCGCAGGCAGACATGGCGGCGCGGCGGATGCGGGAGTACGCCGAGAGCGGTCGCCACCTCGGACCGCTGCCCCCACCCGGAGTGTTCGCCCGGCACAACGCGGTCGACACCCCGGCACTGCTCCCCGACGGCACACCCTCGTCCGCGTCCATCTCGCGCGTCCTGGCAGCGCGCGGGTCGGTCAACCAGACCCCGGGCAGCGCCACCCAGGTGGAGCGCTTCGGCGGGTCGGACGAGACGGTCGAGCCCCGCGACGACAGTGGGACGGCTGGTCGATGAGCCCCACACCTTTCATCACCCTGTCCGCGATCCTGTTCACCATCGGTGCGATCGGTGTGCTGGTACGTCGCAACGCGATCGTGGCGTTCATGTGCGTCGAGCTGATGCTCAACGCCACCAACCTCGCGCTGATCACCTTCGCCCGCACCAACGGCAACCTCGACGGCCAGATCGCGGCGTTCTTCGTGATGGTGGTGGCCGCGGCTGAGGTCGTCGTCGGGCTCGCGATCATCATGACCATCTTCCGAACGCGTCGCTCGGCCTCGGTCGACGACGCCAGCCTCCTCAAGTACTAGGGGAATCCGTGATCACACCTGCCCTGGCGGCCCTTGCCGCGACGGCCGAGGGGGCCCACGTCCCAGTGGTGGACCCCTCGTCGGCCGGCTCGCTGGCCTGGCCGCTCGCGCTCGTGGTCGCGCTGCCCGCGCTCGGTGCGGCGGTGCTGCTGCTCGGCGGCCGCCGCACCGACAGGTGGGGCCACTGGCTCGGGGTCGCCACGGTCGCCGTCTCGTTCGTCCTCTCGCTCTGGCTGTTCATCGCGATCCTGGGCCGTGACGCCTCCGACCGGCAGGTCTCGCTGAACCTGTGGACCTGGTTCACCACCGGAACCTGGACGGTGAAGCTCGGGCTGCTCTACGACCCGCTCTCCGCGCTGTTCCTGCTGCTGATCACCGGGGTGGGCGGGCTGATCCACCTCTACTCGGTGGGCTACATGGAGCACGACGAACGGCGTCGGCGGTTCTTCGGCTACCTGAACCTCTTCGTCGCCTCGATGCTCGTGCTGGTGCTCGCCTCGGACTACGTGGGTGTCTTCCTCGGCTGGGAGGGGGTCGGCCTCGCGTCGTACCTCCTGATCGGCTTCTGGCAGTACAAGCCCTCCGCGGCGGCAGCGGCGAAGAAGGCCTTCGTGATCAACCGCGTCGGTGACATCGGGCTGTCGCTGGGCGTCGGGCTGATGGTGGTCACCTTCGGCACCACGTCGTTCGCCAAGATCTCACCGGTGGCGGACCAGGCCTCCCACGCGGCACTCACCGCGATCGGGTTCCTGCTGCTGCTCGCCGCCTGCGGCAAGTCGGCGCAGTTCCCCCTGCAGACCTGGCTGCTCGACGCGATGGAGGGCCCCACCCCCGTCTCGGCGCTGATCCACGCCGCAACGATGGTGACCGCCGGGGTGTACCTGATCTGCCGCTCGCAGTTCATCTTCGAGTACACCGACCAGGCGCGGCTCGCGGTCGCGATCGTCGGCACGATCACCCTGCTGATGGGTGCCTGGATCGGCTGCGCGAAGGACGACATCAAGAAGGTGCTGGCGGGCTCGACGATGAGCCAGATCGGCTACATGGTGCTCGCCTCCGGGCTCGGGGTGGCCGGCTACGCGTTCGCGATCTTCCACCTGCTGGTCCACGGCTTCTTCAAGGCCAACATGTTCCTCGGTGCCGGCTCGGTGATGCACGGCACCAACGACGACGTGAACATGCGGCACTACGGCGCGCTGCGCAAGGCGATGCCGGTCACGTTCCTCACCTTCGCGATGGGCTACCTCGCCATCATCGGCTTCCCGGGCTTCCCCGGCTTCTGGTCCAAGGACAAGATCATCGAGGCTGCACTCACCCAGAACCTCACCCTCGGGCTGCTGGCCCTGCTGGGAGCCGGGGTCACCGGCTTCTACATGACCCGCCTGATGCTGATGACGTTCTTCGGCAAGGACCGGTGGCAACCCGACGTGCACCCGCACGAGTCGCCGAAGGTGATGACCATCCCGCTGATGGTGCTGGCAGCCCTGTCGGTCGTCGGCGGCCTGCTCTACCTCAACGACTGGATCGTCGACTTCCTCAGCCCGGTCGTCGGTGCTCCCGCGCACGAGGACCCGCCGCTGCCCGCCGTCCTGATCAGCGTGATCGCGGTGCTGGTGGTCGCAGTCGGTGTCGCCCTCGCGTGGATGCTCTTCGGTCGGCGCGAGGTGCCGGCTGAGGCGCCGACGAAGGTCTCGGCATTCACCCTGGCGGGTCGCAACGAGCTCTACGGCGACGCGTTCAACGACGCGATCATCGTCGGCCCGGGCGCAGAGCTCACCGAGGGCATGGTGGCCTTCGACCGGGGCGTGGTCGACGGCGGCTTCGTCGGCACCGGCGCGGTGCTCGCGGGCCTGTCCGGCCGCCTGCGGCTCGCGCAGAACGGGTTCGTCCGCTCCTACGCGCTGTCCCTCCTCGGCGGCGCCGCCCTGGTGCTCCTCGCCGTGCTGGTGGTGAACCTGACGTGAACGGCTTCCCCTGGCTCACCGTCCTCTGGGTGCTGCCCGTCGTCGGCTCGGTGCTCGTCGCCGCGCTGCCGCACCGCGCCGCCGCCGACTGCTGCCCCGAAGCAGATCGCCCTCGGCTTCTCGTTGGTCACCCTCGTGCTCGCGATCGCGCTGGCCCTGGACTACCAGTCCGGCGGCGGTCGCCAGTTCGGCGAGGAGACCGACTGGATCAAGCTGTTCGGCGCCCACTACGCCCTCGGCCTCGACGGCATCGGCCTGACGCTGGTGCTGCTGACCGTGGTCCTCGCGCCGGTCGTGATCGTCGCCTCGTGGAACGACGGCGACGCCTCGCCGCGCGGGCCGAAGGCGCTGTTCGCCTGGATGCTCGCGCTCGAGGGACTCTCCATCGGGGTGTTCGCCGCGACCGACGTCTTCCTCTTCTACGTCTTCTTCGAGGCGACGCTGATCCCGGTCTACTTCATGGTCGCCGGGTACGGCGGTCCCGACCGCGTCCGGGCGGCGGTGAAGTTCCTGCTGTTCTCCCTGGCCGGCGGACTGATCATGCTCGCCTCGGTGATCGGCCTCTACGTCGAGTCCTCGAAGACCAAGGGCGGAGCGTCGTACCTGCTCTCCGACCTCGACAAGATCGACTTCGGCACCGCAGCGGGCCGGTGGATGTTCCTCGGCTTCTTCATCGCCTTCGCCATCAAGGCGCCGATGTTCCCGGTGCACACGTGGCTGCCGGACACCACCGAGCAGGCCACCCCCGGCACGTCGGTGATGCTGGTCAGCGTGCTCGACAAGGTCGGCACCTTCGGGATGATCCGGTACGGCCTCGAGCTGTTCCCCGAAGCCTCCCGGTGGGCGACACCGGTCGTGGTGGTGCTGGCGATCTTCAGCATCCTGTACGGCGCGTTCATGGCGATCGGGTCGCGCAACATCCTGCGGCTGATCGGCTACACCTCGATCTCGCACTTCGGCTTCATCGTGCTCGGGATCTTCGTGATGAACAGCCAGGGGCTCTCCGGCGCGAACTTCTACATGTTCAACCACGGGCTCTCCACCGCCGCGATGTTCCTGCTGGCAGGCTTCCTGGTCACGCGCCGAGGTTCGGCGATGATCGCGGACTTCGGTGGGGTGGAGAAGGTGGCGCCCGTGCTCGCCGGGCTGTTCCTCGTCTCCGGTCTCTCGATGCTGGCGCTGCCGGGGCTCTCGCCGTTCGTCTCCGAGCTGCTCGTCCTCGTGGGTGCCTTCGGGCACTCGGCCTGGGCCGCGGCGTTCGCCGTGCCGGGCATCGTCCTGGTGGCGATCTACGTGCTCTGGCTCTACCAGCGGCTGATGACCGGGCCGGTGCGTGCCGGGGTTGCGGGCATGCGTGACCTCGGCAGCCGCGAGATCGTCGCCGTCGCGCCCTTGCTGGTGCTGATGCTCGTGCTCGGCCTGTACCCCAAGCCGCTGCTGTCGGTGATCAACCCTGCGGTCGACTTCACCATGTCGCAGGTCGGCAAGGCCGACCCGCATCCGTCCGTCCCGGGGGAGGCCAGGCGATGACCCCGTTCAAGGCACCGACGATCGACTACTACTCGATCTCGCCCGTGCTGATCGTGCTCGGCGTGGCTGCCCTCGGCGTGCTGGTGGAGGCGTTCCTGCCCCGGTCGCGGCGCTACGCCGTCCAGGTGGGCCTGGCCCTCGTCGGGCTGGTGGCGGCGTTCGTGATGACGATCCTGGTCTTCGACGACCTGCACCCGGGAGCACGCACGCCAAAGCCCGGCTCGGTCGAGGCGATGGGCGCCCTGGCCGTCGACGGTCCGGCGCTGTTCTGCTGGCTGCTCGTGCTGGTGCTCGCCGCTGCTGAGCGTGCTGCTGTTCGCCGAACGTGCTCTCGAGGGTGGCGTGACCGCCTTCGCGGGCCAGGCCGCGGCGCTGCCCGGCACCGAGGCCGAGCGCGAGGCGTCGACCAAGGGCCTCGAGCACACCGAGGTCTTCCCGCTGATGCTGTTCGCGGTCTCCGGGATGCTGATGTTCCCCGCAGCCAACGACCTGCTGACCATGTTCGTCTCGCTCGAGGTGCTCTCGCTGCCGTTGTACCTGCTCTGCGGGCTGGCGCGCCGTCGCCGGCTGCTGAGCCAGGAGGCGGCGATGAAGTACTTCCTCCTCGGCGCGTTCAGCTCCGGCTTCTTCGTCTACGGCATCGCCCTGACCTACGGCTACGCCGGCTCGATGGGCTTCGCCCAGATCGCCGACGCGGCGGGGTCCGGCACGGGCAGCCGTGGCTTCCTGCTCGGCGGCATCGCGCTGATGGCAGTCGGCCTGCTGTTCAAGGTCAGTGCTGCGCCGTTCCACGCCTGGACGCCGGACGTCTACCAGGGCGCGCCCACCGCAGTGACCGCGTTCATGGCCGCCAGCACCAAGGTGGCCGCCTTCGGTGCCCTGCTCCGACTGTTCTACGTCGCCTTCGGCGCCAGCCGCACCGACTGGATCCCGATGATCTGGATCGTCGCGATCCTCACCATGGTGGTCGGCTCGGTGCTGGCGCTGACCCAGACCGACGTGAAGCGGCTGCTCGCCTACTCCTCGATCGCGCACGCCGGGTTCATCCTTACCGGCTTCCTCGGGATCCGCTCGCTCGTCGACGTCGCCGGTGGATCGCTCACCGGTGTCTCGGCGGTGCTGTTCTACCTGACCACGTACGGGTTCACCACGATCGCCGCATTCGCGCTGATCACCGTCGTACGCGACGGAGGTGGTGAGGCCACGCACCTGTCCCGGTGGCAGGGGCTCGGCAAGGAGTCGCCCCTCGTGGCCGGGCTCTTCGCCTTCCTGCTGCTGGCGATGGCCGGGATCCCGCTCACCAGTGGCTTCATGGGCAAGTGGGCGGTCTTCGCTGCTGCGCTGTCGGCGGGTGCCTGGCCGGTCGTCATCGTCGGCGTGCTCACCTCGGCGATCGCGGTGTACTTCTACGTCCGCGTCATCGTGCTGATGTTCTTCTCCGAGCCGGTGGGCGAAGGTCCCAGCGTGACCATGCCGAGCATGCTGACCAGCTCGGTGATCGCGGTCGGAGTGGCCGCCACCTTGGTGCTCGGCGTGGTGCCGGGTGCGCTGATCGACCTCCTCGGTCGTGTCGGCGTGTTCGTGCGATGATCTCTGTTCCATGACCAGCCCGCTCGCGCTCCCGATCCACGACCCGGATCTCGAGTCGCGACTCCTCGCCCGGTTGGACGAGGTGGAGGCGGCCCTCCACGTGCACGTGCAGAGCGAGGCGCCGTTCGTCACCGAGGCTGCCCGGCACCTGATGGAGGCCGGCGGCAAGCGCTTCCGCCCGCTGCTGGTGCTGCTCGCCGCCGAGACCGGTGACCCGAACGCGCCGGGCGTGCTCGACTCGGCCTGCGTGATCGAGCTGACCCACCTCGCCTCGCTGTACCACGACGACGTGATGGACGAGGCCGACCTGCGCCGTGGCACGGAGTCGGCCAACGCCCGCTGGGACAACCACGTCGCGATCCTGACCGGCGACTTCCTGTTCTCGAAGTCCTCGGAGCTCACCGCCTCCCTGGGACCGGACGCGGTCCGGATCCAGGCGCAGACCTTCACCCGTCTCGTCGAGGGCCAGATCCTGGAGACCTTGGGCCCGATCAACGGTGAGGACCCGCTCGAGCACTACCTGCGCGTCGTAGCCGGCAAGACCGGCTCGCTGATCGCGACCTCCGCGCGCTACGGCGCACGCTTCGCCGGCGCCCCGAGGGACGTGGAGGAGGCGCTGACCGAGTACGGCGAGAAGGTGGGCGTGGCCTTCCAGCTCTCCGACGACATCCTCGACATCGGCTCGGAGACCGAGGAGTCCGGCAAGACGCCCGGCACCGACCTGCGCGAGGGCGTCCCCACCCTGCCGGTCCTGATCGCGTGTCGCTCCACGGACCCCGCCGACGCCCGCCTGCTCGAGCTGCTCTCCGCCGACCTCACCGACGACGACCGGCACGCCGAGGCGCTGCACCTGCTGCGCGCCCACCCCGCGATGTCCGAGGCCCGCGCCTACGTGATCGGCCTCGCCGGGGAGGCCAAGGCCCTCCTCAAGGTCCTCCCCGAGGGCTCCGTCCGCACCGCCCTCGAGGCCTTCGCGGACGTGGTCGCCACGCGGACGGCCTAGCTGCCGGTTTCACCGGCCCGCCGGTGAAACTTGCGGATCCGCGCGTTACTTCGCGCAGTACGGCAAGTTTCGGTCACACAGTGGGTAGTGTCCGGCAGCAGTGCGCCTTCTGTGGGGCGCCCGGCGAAAGGATCGATGGCGATGTCCGAGACCCCGCCACCGCCCCCTGAAGACCCCGGCGCGACCCCGCCGCCACCGCCACCGCCTCCGGCAGGGGGACAGCCGTATGGCGGGCAGCCGGCCGGTCCGCCGTACGGACAGCCACCCGGTCCGCCGTACGGAGCTCAGCCGTACGGCCAGCCCTACGGCGGTCAGCCGTACGGCGCTCCGCCGGCGAACAACCAGAAGGCCCTGTGGTCGATGATCCTGGGGATCCTCGGGCTCGTCTGCTGCGGGTTCTTTGCCGGCATCCCCGCGCTCATCCTGGGCAAGCAGGCGCAGAACGAGATCGACGCCTCCGGAGGCACCCAGGGCGGTCGCGGGATGGCCACCGCCGGCTTCGTGATGGGCATCATCGCGTGCGTGCTCGGCGTGCTGATCATCGCGCTGTACGCCGTCGGCCTGGCGACCTTCAACTTCAACGTCGACAGCTGACGCGGTGTGACCGAGCACCCGCCGTACGGGTCGTACGGTCCCACCGCGGCCCCACCACCGAACCACCTGGTGTGGGCAGTGCTGGCGACCGTGCTGTTCTGCCTGCCCGTCGGGGTGGTCGCCATCGTGTTCGCGAGCCAGGTGAACGGGCGGTACAACAGCGGCGACTACGCCGGTGCGCAGGAGTCGTCGAGCAAGGCCCGCACCTGGGCCCTGTGGAGCACCATCCTCGGCGTCGTGCTCTGGGTCGTCGCCGTGGTCCTCGTCGCGCTCGGGGTGTTCGTCGGGACCACGACCTCCACCTCCTACTGAGCCGCCTGCAGGATTCACCGGTGGGCCGGTGAAACTGACGAATGTGCGCGTTACTTCGCGCGCATCACGCAGTTTCGGTCACACAGCGACGAGATGTTCACGGTCAGGCGGCGTGCGGACGTGCCAGCATCCGGCGAGTCCGGGCGGCGGTGGCGAGCGGGACGTAGAGGTCGCCGAAGATGTACCTGATCATGCCCATGCCAGTGACCTCCCTGATCTCGTCCTCACGCCTCTTCTCGCGAAACACGACCTCACCCGGGTCTTGTCCGGGCTTGAGCAGGCGGCCGTACTTGATCTTGCCGTCGAACTCGCCGAGCAACCCGTACTCGGGCCAGGCGAAGTCTGTGATCCCAACGAGACGACTTCCGTCATAGACCTTGTACTGCAGCACCGGCTCCGGGAGGTGGTGCTTGAAGAACAGGTCGCGGGTGAGGCTCTCGCCAACGGACTCCGCACCGCGACGCGTCAGCCGAACAGCCACCTGCAGTCTCCGCGTGAACGGTGATCTCGACATTGCGGCGTACGTCGCCGACAGGGTTGCTTCGTCGCAGAGGTCGAGGTCGATCAGCGAGTCGAGGATGACCACTCCCTGAGTGACCGAGGTGCGTGCGGCGGCCTGGAGCCCACACGTCACCGGGTCCAGTACCAGGTGCTCGTCCTGTGCCCAGACACCTTCGGCGTCCCAGGCATGGCGGTGGTAGACCACATCCTGTTGAACCCTGCCGGTCGTTCCCGCGAGGCGCGTGACGTGGACCTTGGCGAGCTCGGGCCGCCAGAGCCGCAGTCCCCAGGCAAGCGCACCGGTCGTGTGGCTGAGTGCGACGCGGTGCTCGTGAGTCAACGCCACGCCTTGCGCGGTGAGCAGGTGGCGCCCGCCCGCGTCGGCATCCTGCCACGACTGAGCCGGGCAATAGGTCCCTTGGCGGATACGCACGATCTGTCGGCGCCTCAGTGCGTGAGCGAGGTCCCGGTCCTCGTACCCGAGGAGGAGGGCCTCGCGGCGCAGGAACAATCCGTTGGGGTGCAGCTGGAAGAGTTCGTCCATGCGGGAAAGGTGTTCGAGAACCGCCGTTTCCCGAAGGTCCGCCTCGGAGCCTGTGGACAAGACCCCGTCCTGCATGCCCTGTGGACGCGAAACGGCCGCTGACTCTGTGACCGTTACTGCGGCTGCTGCGCGAAGTAACGCGCACTCCGCGAAGTTTCACCGGCGGGCCGGTGAATCCGCAGCAGCGCTAACCCACCCGGATGGAGCGGGAGGCGTGAGCGGGCGGGGGGACGAGGGCGGCGTCGACGCGGGCCCTGACCCCGTCGGGGAAGGCTGCGGCGGTAGGCGGATCGCCCGCGACGTGGAGGCCGAGGATCTCCTCGGTGGCCCGCAGGGTGTCGCCGGCGTAGAGCTCGTGCCAGATCCAGAGCAGCTTGCTGCTGGCGCCGATCACCCAGGAGCGGACCTCGAGGCGTTCGCCGGCGGAGACCTGGTCGAGGTAGCGGATGTGCGCCTCGACGGTGAACAGCGACGCGCCCGCGGAGGACCGGTACGACGGGCCGAGCCCCACGGCGGACATCACCTCGTCGGTCGCGTGCCCGAGCACCAGCACGTAGTAGGCCTCGGAGAGGTGGCCGTTGTAGTCGATCCAGTCGTCCCGGACGTCCTCGGTCCACGTGCACAACGGGGGAGTGCTCACGCCTTGCCCAGCGCCCGCAGCACGGCGATCACCCCGGCGTCGCGCTCTGCGACCAGCTCGTCGATGCTGCGGCCGGCCGCCTCCCGCTCGCAGCCGTCGACGACCGAGTCGCGCAGCTCTGGAGTGAGCTCTGCGGCCACCAACCGGGTCCAGGGCGAGAGCAGCGAGGGACCGAAGTGGTCGAGCATGTGCGCCATCCCGCCCTGCCCGCCGGCGAGGTGGAAGGTCATCATCGGTCCCTGCACCGGCCACCGGAGTCCCGGGCCGTCGGTGATCGAGAGGTCGATCTGCTCCACGGTCGCCTCGCCCGCTGCCACCATGTGCAGCGCCTCGCGCCACAGCGCCTCCTGCAACCGGTTGGCGATGAACCCGGGCACCTCGCGGTCCATCGTGATCACCGACTTGCCGATGTGGCGGAAGAAGTCGGAGGTCCACGCGACCACCTCCGCCGACGTCCGCGTGCCACCGACCACCTCCACGAGCGGGATCAGGTACGGCGGGTTGAACGGATGCCCCACGACGGTCCGGTCGGGATGTGCGCAGCCGACCTGCATCTCGCTCATCCCGAAGCCGGAGGTGGAGGAGGAGATCACGATGCCCTCCGGCGCGGCCGCGTCGATGTCCGCGAGCAGCTGCACCTTGAGGTCGAGCACCTCGGGGGCGCTCTCCTGCACGAACTCCGCCCCGGCGAGGGCCTTGTCGAGCTCCGGCTCGAACCGCAGCCGACGGGGGTCGGCGCCCGCGGCCAGCCCGAGCTGGGTCAGTGCGGGCCACGCGGCTTCGACGAGGTGGCGCAGCCTGGTCTCCGCGTCGGGGGCCGGGTCCCAGGCCACCACGTCGTACCCCTGGGCCAGGAAGTACGCCGCCCAGCCGCCGCCGATCACACCGGCGCCGACGCAGCACACGGTGCGTACGTCGGCGACGGCGACGGGCACGTCCGCCATCAGGACCTCGGCTTGAGGTTGAGCAGCTCACGGGCGTCGTCGGGCGTGGCCACCTCGCAGCCCATCGCCTCGATGATCGTGCGTGCCCGCTCGACGAGCTGGGCGTTGGTCGCCTTCACCCCGCGCGAGAGGTAGAGGTTGTCCTCGAGGCCGACCCGCACGTGCCCACCGAGCAGGATCGACTGCGCCACCCAGGGCATCTGCATCCGGCCGAGGGCGAACGAGGCCCACTGCGACCCCTCCGGCAGCTGCTGCACCATCGCGGCCAGCAACGAAGGATCCGCCGGGGCGCCGTACGGGATGTCCATGCACAGCTGGAACAGCGGCGGCGCGTCGATCAGGCCCTCCTCGACGAGCTGCCGGGCGAACCAGAGGTGGCCGGTGTCGAAGATCTCCATCTCGCACCGCACGCCGAGCTCCTGGATCAGCTTGGCGCCCTCGCGGAGCATGTCCGGGGTGCTCACGTAGACCAGGCTGCCCTCGCCGAAGTTGAGGCTGCCGCAGTCCAGCGTGCAGATGTCGGGCATCACCTCGCGCACGTGCTTGAGCCGCTCGGCCCCGGTGACCAGGTCGGTGCCCTCCACGAACGTGGTCGGGTCCTGCGGGTCGAGCATGAGATCGCCGCCCATGCCGGCGGTGGTGTTGATGATGACGTCGACGCCGCTGGCCCGGATCCGCTCCACGGCCTCGCTGTAGTAGGCCACCTCGCGCGACCCCTTGCCGGTCTGCGGCTCGCGGACGTGCACGTGCACGACGGTGGCGCCCGCACGGGCGGCGGCTATCCCGGACTCCGCGATCTGCTCGGGCGTCACCGGCACGTGCTCGGACCTGCCGACGGTGTCGCCGGCACCGGTCAGGGCACAGGTGATGATCACCTTGCGGTTGATCGTCGTCATCATGGGTTCACCTCCGGGTGATTGATTGATCAGTTAGTCAGTCAGTATGTCGCTGCCAGGGCCACCAGTGGAAGCCCCAGGTAGCACAGGTCCCGCATCTGCCGATCGACGAGCACGTCGTCGTAGGGCCACAGCGAGGTCTTGACGACGGCGACCCCGATCGTGCGGTCGACGTAGCCGAACTGCCCACGACTGCCGTCCGCGGTGACCCGCACCCCGGTGTCGTCGAGGGGCCACCAGTGCCACCCGAAGCCGGCGTGGGGGGTGATCGAGCTCGGCAGCCGTCCGGGCGTGGTGAACGGTCGCGCCGGACGCGAGGACGAGGTGACCCACTCCGGCGTGAGCACCTGCTCGCCGTACGCCGTCCCAC
Source organism: uncultured Actinomycetota bacterium (assembly GCA_963839835.1). Taxonomy (GTDB): domain Bacteria; phylum Actinomycetota; class Actinomycetes; order Propionibacteriales; family Nocardioidaceae; genus Marmoricola. The sequence continues at coordinate 54,768 of CAWIWO010000002.1, read as the reverse complement.
CCAGCTGCAGGGCGGCCAGCTTCAACCAGTCCTCGGCGCAAGCGGCCAGGCCGCCTCCAGCCAGGGCGACGCCCTCGATGTCGACCGCCACGGCCGCGTCGTGCACGCACCCGAGCTGCGCCCAGAGCACCCCCAGCGCCTCGACGTACGACGTGCCGGTGGCTCGTTCGCGCACCCAGTCGAGGACCTGCGAGTCGGCGGTGGAGTACTCCCAGCGGGTGCCGGGAGGGTCCTGCTCCCGCACCGCGACGAGCAGGTCGCGCGAGGACCCAGCTTCACCGAGGAAACAGTTCAGCAGCCGGGTGGCCGGACCAGTCGGGTCGCGGTGGTCCTCGACGCCATGCCGTGCCCGTCGTCATGGTGAGCAGGTGCTCGACGGTGCAGCCGGCGTACCCGGAGCCGGCCAGCTCGGGCACGAGGTCCTCCACGAACGTCTCGAGCGAGAGTGCCCCCTCGACCCACGGCTAGCCCGACGAGGTGGGCCAGCGCCGACTTGGTCATCGAGGCACCGAGCAGGAGGCTGTCGGCCCGGACGTCGTCGGCGTACCACTCGTGGACGACGGAGCCATCGCCGAGCGGGCCGTCGAGGACGAGCAGCGAGGTCGTGTGCGTCTCCTGCACCCAGGCCTGGAGGTCGCGGGTGCGCCCGGCGCCGTGGATCGAGGCCTCGAGGTGGCGTGACCGCCTCGGGAGCGGCTCGGGACTGCTCGCCCGGACCAGGACGTGGCGGCGGCTGGGGTCCAGCTGCGGGTCGACGAAACCGAGGGTGGAGAGCCCGGGGCGCTCGCTCATCAGCGCGCGGGCCATCAGTCGATGCGAGGACTGTTGGCCAGGAGGCGCTTGGTGTACTCCTCCTTCGGGGAGTCCATCACCTCGACCACCGGACCGAACTCGACGAGCCGGCCCTGGTTGAGGATCTGCACGCGGTCGGCGATCGAGCGCACCAGCGCGAGGTTGTGGGTGACGAAGAGCATGCTGATGCCGCGGCTCACGCGCAGCTCCTCGAGGAGGGCGACGATCGAGCCCTGGACCGAGACGTCGAGCGCCGAGGTGATCTCGTCGCAGACCAGCACGTCCGGCTCGGCCGCCAGCGCGCGGGCGATGGCCACCCGCTGGCGCTCGCCCCCGGAGAGGCGGCTGGCTTGGTACTTCAGCACGGCCGGCCCGAGGGCGACCTGGTCGAGCAGCGCGACCACGCGGTCGGTGGCCTCCTTGCCCGAGGCGATGCCGAACAGCTCCATCGGCCGCTTCACGATCTGCTCGATCGTCAGGCGCGGGTTCAGCGAGAGGTAGGGGTTCTGGAAGATGTACTGGATCCGCTTGCGCTCAGAGGCGCTGCGCGCGCGGGCGCCCTTCTTCAGCTCGGTGCCCTCGAAGGTGATGGACCCTGTCCACTCCTTGTGCAGCCCGCCGACGCTGCGCGAGATGGTCGTCTTGCCGCTCCCGGACTCCCCGACCAGCGCGACCACCTCGCCCTTGCCCAGGTCGAGGTTCACGCCGTGGACGACCTCCGTGTGTCCGTAGAAGACGTGGAGGTCGGAGATGTCGAGGATGATGTCGCGCGGCTTGTCGGGGTCGGTGTCGGGCACGACACCGCGGGAGATGTCCCAGCTGCCGATCTCGTGCACCCGGATGCAGCGCACCCGGTGGTCCGGCGCGATCTCCTCCAGAGGCGGTACGCCGGCGGCACACTGGTCGATCGCGTAGGAGCACCTGTCGTGGAAGCGGCAGCCCTCGGGTCGTGCTCCCGGGGCGGGGGTCCGTCCGGGGATCCCGCTCAGCGCGCGCGCCTGGCTCAGGTGGGGGATCGAGTCGAGCAGGGCTCGCGTGTAGGGGTGGCTGGGGGAGGCGAAGATCGTCTCCCTCGGTCCCAGCTCGGCGATCTGGCCGGCGTACATCACCGCGACCCGGTCCGCGATGTTGGCGATCACCGCCAGGTCGTGGGTGACGTAGAGCGCGGCGACCCCGTGGGTGCGGCACAGCTCACCCATGGTCTTGAGGACCATGCCCTGGGTGGTCACGTCCAGGCCGGTGGTCGGCTCGTCGAGCACCAGCACCTTGGGCTTGGGCAGGAAGGCCATCGCGAGGGCGACGCGCTGCACCTGACCACCGGAGAGCTGGTGGGAGTAGCGGCGCAGGAAGTCGTCGTCGTTGGGCAGCCCCACCTCGGCCAGCCCGTCCCGCGCGCCCTGCAGCCGGCTCTCGGAGGTGCCGAGACCGCGCAGCTCCATCAGCTCCACGATCTGCTTGCCGATGCGGATGCTGGGGTTGAGTGCGGCCGCGGGGTCCTGCGGGACGTAGGCGATCTCCTCGCCGCGGAGCTTGCGCACCTGCTGCCAGGGCAGCGCCAGGACGTCCTTGTCCTCGAAGACGACCTTTCCGCCGTCGAACCCGGCGCCCGGCCGGGTGTAGCCGAGCAGTGCCGTGCCGACGGTGGTCTTGCCGCTGCCGGACTCACCGACCAGGCCGACGACCTCTCCGGGTCGCAGCACCAGGTCGATGTCGTCGACCACGTCGACACCGCGTCGGCTGGTCAGCACGATGCGGAGGTGCTCGATCGCGATGCCGCTGGTCTCGCGCACCGCGTCGGGCATCTCGGTGGAGGTGGCCATCAGTCGCCTCCTCGCTGGTTGAGCTGGGCGATGCCGTCGGCCATCAGGTTGGTCCCCACGGTGAACAGACCGATGATCAGCACCGGCGCGAGCACCGCCCAGGTCTGGGTCGACAGCGCCAGCTGGTTCTCCCGGATCATCACGCCCCAGTTGGCGCCTCCGGGGTTGGTGGTGAAGCCCAGGAAGCCCAGTGCGCCGACCAGGCCGATCGAGTAGGTCAGCCGCAGGCCGGCCTCGGCGAGCAGGGGAGCGTTCATGTTGGGCAGCACCTCGGCCACGATCACCCGCGAGCGCTTCTCGCCGAGCGCCTCGGCGGCGTAGACGAAGTCACGCGAGACCAGGCCGAGCGCGACCCCGCGCGCAAGCCGTGCGACGCGCGGGGCGTGGGAGACACCGATGATGACCACCACGATCCAGGCCTTCGGCTGGTCGACGGAGGTGAGCACCAGCAGGGCGAGCAGGATCTGCGGGAAGGCCAGCGTGACGTCGTTGAGGCGCATGATCACCTCGTCCCACCAGCCCCCGGTGTAGGCCGCCACCACGCCGATCAGCGTGCCGAAGACCATCCCCAGGATCGTGCTGAGCACGGCGATCAGGAGGATCTCGGTGCCGCCGTACATCAGCCGGGACAGGACGTCCTGGCCGAGGTAGTCGGTGCCGAGAAGGCCCTTGGCGGTGAAGGGGGGACCGACGACCTCGTTCTCGCCGTGCGGCGACAGCAGGGGACCGAGGAGGGCGAACAGGATCACCAGCACGGAGATGACGAAGCCGGCGATCAACCGCTTCTGGCGGAAGGCCCGGCGCAGCGTGGACGGGGTCGCCGGGGTGGTGGTGCTCATGCGGGACACCTCATCCGGAGATCGCCGTCCTCGCCCGAGGGGTGAGCAGGATCGAGAGCAGGTCGGCCACGAGGTTCACCCCGACGTAGATGCCGGCCATGATCATGCTCAGCGCCTGAACCATGGGGATGTCGTGGTTGCGGACCGAGTCGACGAGCTGGAAGCCGATGCCGGGGTAGTTGAACACGGTCTCGACGATCACCACGCCGCCGGCCAGCCAGGCCAGCTGGAGCGCGATCACCTGGATGCCCGGGACGATGGCATTCAGCAGCGCGTGCTTGCGCATCACCACCGTCTCGGGGATGCCCTTGAGCCGGGCCAGCTCGACGTAGTCGCTGTCGAGCACCTCCAGCAGCGTGGACCGCACGATGCGCGAGACGTACGGCGCGACGGCGAGCACGAGGGTGGCGACCGGGAGGATCATCGACTTCGGCGAGCCCCAGGGATGGCCGCCCGGAGGCACCAGGGTGACTGCCGGTAGCCAGTGGAAGACGGTGGTGGAGAACAGGGCGACCAGGAGGATTCCGGTGACGAACTCGGGCAGTCCGGCCAGCGCAAGCAGCACGGTCTGGATGACGGTGTCGGGCCGGCGTCCGCGGTAGTTGGCCGAGATCATCGCGATGCCGAAGGCGACCGGGATCATCACCGCCGCCGAGAGCAGCACCAGCACCAGCGTGTTTGCCACGTTGCCGCCGATCAGCTCGCCGACGGGGCGCTGGTTGGCGATCGAGGTGCCCAGGTCTCCGCTGAACAGACCGCCCAGCCAGTGGAAGTACCGGCTGACCAGCGACTCGTCGAGGTTGAGCTGGTCGGTCAGCTGCGCGACCCGGGCCTTGTTGGCGTTGAAGTCCTTGCCCAGGATCGCGCGCACCGGGTCGCCGAGGGCGGTGGTGGCCACGAACACCAGGATCGAGACCAGCCACAGGGTGAGCACCGCGAGGCCGATCCGCCGCGCCAGCCAGGCCGCCCACGCCGTGGCACCGTGGCTGCCCCGCGGCGGAGCGACCTCTGCGAGAGGTTCTGGGAGGGTCGCGACGTCGGCCATGACGATCTCGGCTCAGGCCGAGACGGACGCCCGCTTGAAGTCGTAGTCCCCCAGTGGCTGGAACTTGCCCGGCTGGATGCCGGAGACCTTGGAGGTCAGGCCGTCGACGATCGTCCGGAAGCCCCAGATGATGTAACCGCCCTCGTTGTACTCGATCTCCTGCGCCTGGTGCAGGAGATCGTTGCGCTTGCTCTCGTCGACCGTGGCCTGCGCGGTGGAGATGAGGCCGGCGAACTTCGAGTTGTCGAAGTGGGTCTCGTTGTAGGTGCCGCCCTTGAGCGAGCCCACGGCCACCTGCGGGAGGTAGTTGCGGGTGTTCCAGAAGTCCTGGGCGAAGGGGTAGGAGAGGTAGTCGTCGCCGTAGAAGGGGGTCTTCTTGACCACCTTCACCGAGACTCCGGCCTTCTTCGCCTGCTCCACGAACAGCGACGCAGCCGCGGGGGCGTTTCCGGAAATGTCGTCGCCGGTGAACAGCTGCACCTGGAGGTCGGACTGACCGGCCTGCTTGAGCAGCGACTTCGCCTGCTCGATGTCCTGCTTGCGCTGCGGCAGGTCCTTGGCGTACGCCGGGTCGAAGGGGGCGTACAGGTCGTTGCCGAGGAAGCCGTAGCCGCTGAGCGCCTGGTCGATCATCTGCTGACGGTCAGTGATCAGCCGCAGTGCCTGACGCACCCGGACGTCGGAGAACGGCTTCTGGTCCACCCGCATCGTGAACGGCACCCAGGCGCCGGTCTTGTTCTCCAGCGTCGTGCCGCCCTGCCCCTTCACCGTCTTGATCAGGTTGTAGGGCAGGTTGTCCATCGTCTGGATCTGGCCGGCCTGGAGCGCGTTGACCAGCGCGTTGGAGTCGGCGAAGTCCTGGATCTGGACCTGGTCGATCTTGGCCTTGTCGCCCCAGTAGCCGTCGTACTTCTCGAAGACGCTCTCCTTGCCGGGCGTGAACGACTTGAACTTGAAGGCGCCCGTGCCGACCGGCTTCGTGGGGTCGTAGTCGGTGGGGACGACGCCGAAGGTGTACTCCGCGAACAGCCAGTCGAGCACGGCGTACGGCGTCTTGAGGGCGACCGTGATCGTGCTGGCGTCGACCTTCTTGGTGCCGCTGCGGTCGATGATCGCCGCGAGCGCGCCGCCGGCCGAGGTCGGCTTGTCGCCGGCCACGCGCTGGATGGTGAACAGCACGTCCTCGGGGGTGACGTCCTTGCCGTTGTGGAAGGTGACGCCCTGCTTGAGCTTGATGGTCCACGTCTTCGCATCAGCGGAAGGTTCGATCGAGTCGGCCACGGCCGAGGCGATCTTGTAGTCCTTGTCCCAGTAGAGAAGCGGCTCGTAGAGCTGGTAGCAGCGCGCGATGTCGGCCGACTGCACCGGGCTGTGCGCGTCGAGGGTGTCCTTGCTGCTGCCGCCGGACGTGCCGTGGATCAGCGTGCCGCCGGAGCCACCCGATCCACCCGAGCCGCCGGAGGAGCCGCCACCGCAGGCGGCGAGCATTCCGGAACCGCCGACTGCTGCGGCCGCGACGCCGCTCGCCTTGAACAGCGTGCGGCGGGACAAATTGTTGTTCTCGGACACACTGCTCATTTCGTTCGTCATCCGAACTCCTCCGTTTGATATGCGAACATAGGAGCACGCACAATCCGCGTCAAGGAGTCAGCACCGTGGCCACTCGAGTTTCGACCAAGTCGTTACCGGGAGCCGCCGCTGGTCCAGACAAGTTGGCGGCCGGTGGCTCCGCCTCGCGGGTGCAGTCCGTGGACCGGGCCGCACGTCTGCTACGGGCGGTGGCAGCAGCCGGATCGCAGGGCGCGGGCACCGTGGCGCTCGCCGAGGCGTGCGCGCTCAACCGGGCGACGGCGTGGCGGATCCTGTCCACGCTGGAGACCCACGAACTGGTCAGGAATGCCCGGGACGCCGGCGTCTGGACGATCGGGGCCGGCGCCTTCAGCCTCGTCCGCTCGGCCGGCCACGAGGCCCTGCTGCACGAGAGCCACGAGGTCGTCGAGCGACTGGCCCTGCAGACGGGCGAGACCGCTGCCCTCGCCGTACGCCGCAACGGCGGGCTGGCCTACGTCGACGAGGTCGCGCCGCCGTCGGTCGTCGCGGCCCCCTGGGGAAACCAACCGGTCAGCCTGCACGCCACCTCGACAGGCAAGGTGCTGCTGGCGTGGACGTCCGAGGAGGACGTCGCGCGCCTGCTCCCGAGGCGGCTCGAGCGGTTCACCGACGCCACGATCACCGGATCGGGCGGCGCTGCGCGCCGAGCTCGACCGCGTCCGTCGTCAGGGATACGCCACCTGCGACGGCGAGTTCGACCCCGCCGCTTGCGGAGTCTCGGCGCCGGTGCTCGACGGAGCGGGCCGGCTGCTGGCCATCGTGAGCGTCTGGGGCCCGCCACCGCGGGTGGCCCCCGACCGGTTCCCGGCCCTCGGCGCCCTCACCATGGAGGCGGCCGCCCGGATGGCGCCGCTCTAGCCACAAATGCAGGCGACCGAAGCCGAAGCCGGGTCCCTGAGGAGGGACGAACCCGCAGCCGGGTCCCTGAGGAGGGCCGTCAAGGCCCGTCTCGAAGGGCCGGACCTTGACCGAGCACGTCGCGGGCCCTTCGAGACGGTTGCTGCGCAACCTCCTCAGGGACCCGGCCTGCACGCGCGACTCCTTGGAGTCCGTTAGTGCCGGCTGCAGGGACCCCGGAGGCGGCTGACGGTCTCCTCGAAGGGTCAGACCGCGGCGGCCTCGGCGGACATCCGGATCTGCTGCTGGCGACCGCGCAGGGCCTCGCCGGTGAAGATCGCCAGCGCGAGCCAGACCAGCGCGAAGCCGACCCACTTCACCGGGGTCATCGACTCGTGGAAGACGAGCAGGCCCAGCAGGAACTGGATCGTCGGCGTCATGTACTGCAGCAGGCCCAGCGTGGTCATCGGGATCCGGATGGCGGCGCTGCCGAAGCAGATCAGCGGCACCGCGGTGACCAGTCCGGTGGTCGCGAGCAGGACCACGTGTCCTGCCCCGTGTCCGGTGAAGTCGAGTGACCCGCGGCCGTGAGCCAGACCAGGTATCCCAGCGCCACCGGTGCGAGCACGAGCGTCTCGAAGGTCAGCGACGCGACGGCCTCGACGTCGGCCTTCTTCTTCGCCAGGCCGTAGGTCCCGAACGACCCGGCGAGCAGGAACGCGAGCCACGGCGGGTGCCCGTAGTCGATCGTGAGGACGAGCACGGCGACCGTGGCGATGCCGATCGCCACCCACTGCCGCGGGCGCAGTCGCTCGCCGAGCACGAGCACGCCGAGCAGCACCGTGACCAGCGGGTTGATGAAGTAGCCCAGCGAGACCTCGACGACCCGGTCCTGGTTGACGCCGTAGATGAAGCCGCCCCAGTTGAACGAGATCACCACCGAGGCGACGAGCAGGAGCACCAGCACGCGGCGGTCGCGCACGATGGCCCGCAGGGCGGAGCCGCGGCGCAGCAACGAGGGTCAGCGCCAGCATCGTGACCAGGGACCAGACGATCCGGTGGGCCAGGATCTCCACGGCCCCGGCAGGCTCCAGCAACCGCCAGTAGAGGGGGAAGAGTCCCCACATGGCGTAGGCCGCGACGCCGAGGAGGAAGCCGCGCCGCTGGTCCGTCACGTCACTACCGTACAAGCAAGACACTCATGACCGCGCGCGGGTCTCGTCTGCCGCGAGGGACCAGCGCGTGGTCGCCTCAGCAGGTCTCAGACGACGGTCCAGGTGTCGCTTCCGCTGATCAGTCCGGCCAGGGCGGCGTGCTGGTCACCGTGGCCCTCGGCCGCCGTGGCGATCTGCGCGCGCGCCTGGTCGTCGTACGTCGGGCGGGCGACCTGGCGGAAGATCCCGATCGGCGCCTGGTGCAGCACGCCCGGCGTCGGTGAGCCGGGAGAGCGCGAAGGCGGTCGACGGGTCGGGGTTGTGGGCGTCGTGGACCAGGAGGTCGGCCTCGTCGACGTCCGCGGTCGAGACCACCTCGACGCCGCCGCCGGCGCCGCGGACGATGCCCTTGGTGCCGACCCCGTCCTCGTCCGGCACGCCGAAGCGGATCGGCTCTCCCTGCACGAGCGGGATGATCGCGTCGGCCTTGGTGTCCGGCGACTTGATCGCGTCGAAGGCGCCGTCGTTGAAGATCGGGCAGTTCTGGTAGATCTCCACCAGCGCGGTTCCCCGGTGGGCGGCCGCGGCCGACAGCACCGCGGTGAGGTGCTTGCGGTCGGAGTCGACGGTCCGCGCGACGAAGGTGCCCTCGGCGCCCAGCGCCAGCGAGACCGGGTTGAACGGGTGGTCGACCGAGCCGGCGGGGGTCGACTTGGTGACCTTGCCCGGCTCGGACGTGGGGGAGTACTGGCCCTTGGTGAGCCCGTAGATCCGGTTGTTGAACAGCAGGATCTTCAGGTTCACGTTGCGGCGCATCGCGTGGATCAGGTGGTTGCCGCCGATCGAGAGGGCGTCGCCGTCACCGGTGACCACCCACACCGAGAGGTCCTCGCGCGAGGTCGCGATGCCGGTCGCGATGGCCGGGGCGCGACCGTGGATCGAGTGCATCCCGTAGGTGTCGAGGTAGTAGGGGAACCGCGAGGAGCACCCGATCCCGGAGACGAAGACGATGTTCTCCTTGCGCAGCCCGAGGTCGGGCAGGAAGGACTGCACCGCCTTGAGCACGGCGTAGTCGCCGCAGCCGGGGCACCAGCGGACCTCCTGGTCGGAGGTGTAGTCCTTGCCGGTCAGCTTCTCGTCGGTCGTGGGCACGCCCGCGAGTCCCGGGAAGGGGAGGTCGGCGAGATCTCCTGGCGCGGTCATCGGACGGTCTCCTTGTTCTCGGCGTCGGTCGCGCGAGCATCGCTGGTCGTGGTCTCGATCAGGTCGGTCACGGCCTCGGCGAGCTCGGCCGCCTTCAGCGGCAGCCCGCGCACGTGGTTGTAGCCGACGACGTCGACGAGGTACTTCGCGCGGAGGAGCAGGGAGAGCTGGCCGAGGTTCATCTCGGGCACCATCACGGCGTCGTACCGCTTCAGGATCTCGCCGAGGTCCTTGGGGAAGGGGTTGAGGTGACGAAGGTGCACCTGCGCGACGTCGAGGCCGGCCTTGCGCACCCGGCGGCAGGCGGCACCGATGGGTCCGTACGTCGATCCCCACCCGAGCACGAGCACTCGTGCGTGGCCCGAGGGGTCCTCGACCTCGAGCGGTGGCAGCGAGTCGGCGATCCGGTCGACCTTCGCCTGGCGGGTGCGGACCATGTAGTCGTGGTTGCCCGGGTCGTAGGAGATGTTGCCGTGACCGTCGCTCTTCTCCAGGCCGCCGATGCGGTGCTCGAGGCCAGGGGTGCCCGGCACCGCCCACGGCCGCGCGAGGGTCTCCTCGTCGCGGAGGTAGGGCCAGAAGTCGGCTCCTCGCGTCCTCGCCCTCCCCGTGGTTGGGCTCGGTCTGCGAAGGCCGGGTCGATCGTCGGCAGCTCGTCGACGGAGGGGATCCGCCAGGGCTCCGAGCCGTTGGCCAGGTAGCCGTCGGAGAGCAGCATCACCGGGGTGCGGTAGGTGACCGCGATCCGGATCGCCTCGACCGCGGCGTCGAAGCAGTCGCCGGGTGACTGCGGGGCCACGATCGGGACCGGCGCCTCGCCGTTGCGCCCGAACATCGCCTGCAGCAGGTCGGCCTGCTCGGTCTTGGTCGGCAGGCCGGTCGAGGGACCGCCACGCTGCACGTCGATGACCACCAGCGGCAGCTCGGTCATCACGGCCAGGCCGATCGTCTCGGACTTCAGCGCGATGCCGGGACCGGAGGTGCTGGTGACGCCGAGCGAGCCGGCGAAGGACGCACCCAGCGCCGCGCCGATGCCGGAGATCTCGTCCTCGGCCTGGAACGTGGTGATGCCGAAGCGCTTGTGCTTGCTCAGCTCGTGGAGGATGTCGGAGGCCGGCGTGATCGGGTAGGTGCCGAGGAAGATCGGCAGCCCGGACTGGACGCTGCCGGCGACGATGCCGTAGGCGAGGGCCAGGTTGCCGGTGATGTTGCGGTAGGTGCCGGCCGACATCGGGGCCGGCTTGATCTCGTACTGGACGGCGAAGGCCTCGGTGGTCTCGCCGAAGTTCCACCCGGCCTTGAACGCGGTGACGTTGGCGTCGCGGATGTCGGGTGCCTTGGCGAACCGCTTCTCCAGGAAGGCGATCGTGGTCTCGACCGGGCGGCCGTACATCCAGGAGAGCAGGCCGAGGGCGAACATGTTCTTCGCCCGGGAGGCGTCCTTGCGGGAGAGGCCGAACTCCTTGACCGCCTCGACGGTCATCCCGGTCAGGTCGACCACGTTGAGCGTGAAGTCGACGAGCGAGTCGTCCTCGAGCGGGTTGCCGGCGTACCCGGCCTTGGTCAGGTTGCGACCGGTGAAGTCGTGGCTGTCCACGATCAGCGTGGTGCCGGGCTTCATGTCCGGCAGGTTGGACTTCAGCGCGGCCGGGTTCATCGCCACCAGGACGTCGGGGGAGTCGCCCGCGGTGAGGATGTCGTGGTCGGCGAAGTGGACCTGGAAGGAGGAGACGCCGGGCAGCGTGCCCTGGGGAGCCCGGATCTCCGCGGGGAAGTTCGGCAGCGTCATCAGGTCGTTGCCGAAGACCGCCGACTCCTGGGTGAAGCGGTCGCCGGTGAGCTGCATGCCGTCGCCCGAGTCACCCGCGAACCGGATGATCACGCGATCGAGCTGCTTGACCTGCTTGGCCACGCGTGGCTTTCCTCTTTCGTCGACTCGGGTGCCGCCCGGGAGCCCGCTTGAGCGCCACACAGCGCCCCCGGGCCGGGCTGGCACCCAAACCCCCACGATAGTCCGCGCGGCGGACGGGGACACGCCGTCTCTGGCAGCAAGACGCAGGAGTGACGAGACTCACCGTGGACGTAGACGAGTCACTTACTCAAATGTAGTAAGTTACTCGACTAATGCGCAGGCTCGGCGCCGCGCATCGCCCACCCATGTCCCGAAAGGCCCCCGCTGATGAACCGGTCCACGACTCGCCCGAACACCCTGCGGTGGTTCGGCGCAGCCGCGCTCACCGCCTCCCTGGTCGCCACCGCCGCCTGCTCCGACCCCGCCAGCGGTGGTGGCGGCGGCTCGAAGGGCAGCGTCAGCGTCGTCGGCTTCTCGGTGATGAAGACGGCCAACAAGCAGGTCATCGCCGACTTCCAGAAGACCAAGGCGGGCAAGGGCGTCACCTTCAAGCAGTCCTACGGCGCCTCCGGCGACCAGGCCCGCGCGATCATCGCCGGGCTGAAGGCCGACGAGGCACACCTGTCCCTGGAGCCCGACGTCACCAAGCTGACCGACGAGAACCTGGTCGACAAGCAGCTGGAAGGACAACGCCAGCAAGGGCATCCTCACCCAGTCGGTGGTCTCCATCGTCGTGCGCAAGGGCAACCCGAAGGGCATCAAGTCCTGGGACGACCTGGTCAAGCCCGGCATCAAGATCGTCACGCCCAACCCCGGATCCTCGGGCTCGGCGAAGTGGAACATCCTGGCGGCGTACGGCCACGTGCTCGCCCAGGGTGGCAGCGAGGCGGACGCACAGGCCTACCTGAAGAAGTTCCTGGCCAACGTCGCCGCCTTCCCCGGCAGCGGCAAGGACGCGACCACCGCGTTCGAGGGCGGCACCGGTGACGTGCTGCTGTCCTACGAGAACGAGGCCATCGAGGCCCGTCAGGCCGGCGCGGACTTCGACTACATCATCCCGCCGCAGACCCTGCTCATCCAGAACCCGGCCGTGCTGACCAAGAAGGCCAGCTCGGCGGCCAAGAAGTTCCTGGCCTTCCAGCAGAGCAAGGCCGGCCAGACCGACTACGCCAAGCAGGGCTTCCGGCCCCTCGACCCGAGCATCAAGGTCGACGTCAAGGGTGCGAACAGCTCCGAGCGACCCGTTCCCGGCGCCCGCGACGCTGCTGACCATCGACAAGTTACTTCGGCGGTTGGTCCGTGGCCAACAAGAAGTACTTCGACGAGAAGGACGGCATCGTCACCAAGCTGATCGCCGCCTCCGGAAAGTCTTCGTGACCACGACCCTGACTGAGGCCCCGGCTCCTGCGCACCAGCGCGGGAGCCGGGGTCGCCGCTCTCTCGGTGCCGGGTCGTCGTTGAGCCTCGGCATCGCCACGATCTGGCTGAGCCTCCTGGTCCTGATCCCGCTCGCAGCGGTCCTGGTCACGGCGGCCGAGCTGGGGCCCGGGGGCTTCTGGGACGTCGTGGTCCAGGAGCAGACGCTGGCCGCACTGAAGCTGACCGTCGTCCAGTCCCTGCTCGTCACGCTCCTCAACGTCGTCATGGGCACGATGCTGGCGTGGGTCCTGGTGCGCGACCGGTTCTGGGGCAAGAGCCTGCTCGACCTGTTCATCGACGTGCCGTTCGCGCTGCCGACGATCGTGGCGGGCCTGGTCCTGCTGGCGCTCTACGGCCCGAAGTCGCCCCTGGGCATCCACGCGAACAACACGCGGTGGGCCGTGTTCCTGGCGCTGGCGTTCGTGACTCTTCCGTTCGTCGTCCGCACGGTGCAGCCGGTGCTCGAGACCATCGAGCGCGACGTGGAGGAGGCGGCGGCGTCCCTGGGGGCGAGTCGGCTGGCCACGTTCCGCCGCGTGATCCTGCCGTCGCTCGTGCCCGCCATCGCCGCGGGAGCCGCTCTCGCCTTCGCTCGCGCGATCAGCGAGTACGGCTCGCTGGTGCTGCTCTCGGGCAACCTGCCGTACCGCACCGAGGTCGCCTCCGTGCGGATCTACGGCTTCAACCAGGACGGGAACCGCGAGTCCGCCTCGGCGATCGCGGCCATCCTGCTGGTGGTCGCCCTGGTCGTCATCGTCGCTCTCGACGTGATCCAGAGGAGGTTGGCCCGCCGTGACCACTGACCTGGCAACCCGCGCCGAGCCCGACCCGCTCGAGAGCCCGACCGCGGCGCGATCGCGTCGGCCGAGGCCGACGAGGTTCGGCCGCGAACCCGCCGGCGTGCGCTGGACCCTGCGGGTGATCAGCGTCGTCTACGTCGTGATGCTGGTCGCCTGGCCCACCTACCTCGTGTTCGCGAGGGCGCTCCAGCCCGGACTCGGCGCGGCGCTGGACTCCCTGCGCGACCCCGAGGTCGGCCACGCGATCTACCTCACCCTCTACATCACCTTCTTCGCCGTCCTGATCAACCTGGTCTTCGGCCTGACCGTCTCGATCCTGCTGGTCCGCTACGACTTCCCGGGCAAGCGCGTGCTCAGCTGGCTGCTCGACGTACCGCTGGCCATCTCTCCGGTCGTCGTCGGACTCGCCCTGATCCTGGTCTACAACGGGCGCGACGGATGGTTCGGTCCTTCGCTGGAGCGCGCAGGGTTCCAGGTGATCTTCGCCTCGCCCGGCATGATCATGGCGACCGTGTTCGTCGCCATGCCGCTGGTGATCCGTGAGGTCGTGCCGGTGCTCGAGGAGATCGGCGACGACCAGGAGCAGGCGGCGCGCAGTCTCGGCGCCAACTGGGGCCAGACCTTCCGCCGGATCACGCTGCCGGCCATCAAGTGGGCGGTCGTCTACGGCGTGGTGCTCGCGCTCGCCCGGTCCATCGGTGAGTTCGGCGCGGTCAAGATCGTCTCGGGCAACATCGCCGGTCAGACGATGACGGCGGCCCAAGAGGTCGAGGACGCCTACCAGAACTTCCAGCCGGGCACGGCGTACGCGCTCGCGGCCCTGCTCGCCCTCATCGCGATGATCTGCCTCGTCATCGTCGCGATCCTTCGTCCCAAGGAGGACCGATGAGCGAGCGCAGCGAGCGAACCATCCAACACAGCGCGTCAGGTGCCTCGTGCGCGTTGTCCATCCCCGGCGTCAGCCGCCCCTTGGAGAACGCGCATGAGCATCAACGTCAAAGGTGTCAACAAGAAGTTCGGCGACTTCGTCGCCCTCGAGGACATCAACGTCGACCTGCCCACCGGACAGCTGACCGCCCTCCTCGGACCCAGCGGTGGCGGCAAGTCGACGCTGCTGCGGATCATCGCGGGCCTGGAGAGCAGCGACAGCGGCACCGTGACCATCGAGGGCAAGGAGTCCACGCACCTGCCTCCGCAGAAGCGCAACGTCGGGCTTCGTGTTCCAGCACTACGCCGCGTTCAAGCACATGACGGTGGCCAAGAACGTCGCCTTCGGCCTCGAGATCCGCAAGCGCCCCAAGGCCGAGACCGAGAAGCGGGTGGCCGACCTGCTCGAGCTCGTCCACCTCTCGCAGTTCGGGCACCGCCTGCCGGCGCAGCTCTCCGGTGGCCAGCGGCAGCGGATGGCCCTTGCCCGCGCGCTGGCTGTCGAGCCCACCGTGCTGCTCCTCGACGAGCCCTTCGGGGCCCTGGACGCGAAGGTCCGCAAGGAGCTCCGCGAGTGGCTGCGGCGACTCCACGACGAGGTGCACGTCACGACGGTCTTCGTCACCCACGACCAGGAGGAGGCCCTCGAGGTCGCCGACGAGATCGTGGTGATCAACGACGGCCGGATCGAGCAGATCGGCACCCCGGACCAGCTCTACGACGAGCCGGCCAGCGACTTCGTGATGAGCTTCCTCGGCCCGGTCACCACGCTGCACGACACCCTGGTCCGCCCGCACGACATCGACCTGTCCCTCACACCTGACGGAGCCGGCGGCAGCCGGGGCAAGATCGCTCGCCTCCTCCGCGTCGGGTTCGAGGTGCGCCTGACCGTGGAGCTCGAGGAGGAGGGGCACCCCGACGTCGAGGTCTTCGTCACCCGCGCCACGCAGCGCCACCTCGAGCTCGAGGAGGGCACCACCGTCTTCGTGACGCACACCGAGGGCGCCGCGGCGAAGCCACGGATCCGCGCGGTCACCGGCTGAGCGTCGGTTTCTGCCCCGTACTAGGGTCGAGTGATGACCGAGACGAGCGCCCACGACAGCCTGGAGAACAAGGGTGCGGAGCTGCTGCGGCTGCACAGCGACCCCACCCTGCTGACGGTGGTGAACGTCTGGGACGTGATCAGCGCCAAGGTCGTGGCGGACACACCGGGTACGTCGGCGCTGGCGACCGCCAGCCACTCGATCGCGGCCTCGCTGGGCTACGAGGACGGCGAGAACATCCCCGTGGCGGAGATGATCGAGGCGGTGCGGCGCATCGCGGAGGCGACCACGCTGCCCGTGACCGCCGACCTCGAGGGCGGCTACGGCGACCCGGCCGAGACGATCCGCAAGGCCATCGGTGTCGGCGTGGTTGGCGCGAACATCGAGGACCAGATGCGTCCGCTGGACGAGGCCGTGGCCAACGTGACGGCGATGATGGACGCGGCGGTCGCCGAGGGAGTGCCGGACTTCGTGCTCAACGCCCGCACCGACGCCTTCGCCAAGGCCGGCGACCGCGACCGCGGAGAGGTCCTCGCCGAGGCCGTCGAGCGCGGCAAGGCGTATCCTCGACGCCGGTGCCCCGGTGGTGTTCGTGCCCGCTCGTCTCGACGAGGAAGAGGTCGCCACGCTGGTCGAGGCCTTCGGCCCGCAGCGGCTCACCGTGATCGGCCTCCCGGGGATGCCTTCGCTCGCCCGGCTCGAGGAGCTCGGCGTGGCCCGCGTCTCCTACGGCCCGATGTCGCAGCGGGTGGCGCTGACCGCCCTGCAGGAGCTGGTCGAGGAGATCGTCCGCGGCGGCGGGGTGCCCTCGACCATGCGGCCGCTGAACTAGCGACGCCGGCTAGCCCCTCGGCAGGCTGCGGGTGACGAGCATCCGGCGTACCTCGTCGGCGCGCTCCTCCACGCGCGCCCGGACGATGGGTGCGGTGTCCTGGGACAGGGCGACGGCCCGGTCGAGGTAGTCGGCGTCGATGGCGAAGACCGGGAACAGCGCCCTCGCGTACCCCATCGCCTGGATCATCCCGCCGTGGTCCAGCGTCGGCACGGCCTCGAGGTAGCGCTCGGCGTACGGCGCGAGCACCTCGTCCTGGCCGGGACGCCAGAAGGCAGCCGCGACCTGTCCGGCCGAGGAGATCGGCACCTTGCGCTCGGCGAGCGTCGACCAGGCCAGCGCCTTCGCCTCGGCATCGGCGGCGGCGGTGCGCACCGTGAGCGCGCGGACCCATGCCTCCGGATCGGGGTCCTGCTCGACCAGCCCGTCGAGCTCGCTGTCAGCGGGCACGTCGCCGAGCTCGGCGCGGCGTGCGAGCACCCGCCACCGCAGGTCGACGTCGGCCGCGACGGCCTCGTCCAGCTGGCCGAGGTCCTCCAGCGACCCGGTGCGAGCCAGGGCCCGCAGTGCCGGCTGCTGGTAGCGCCCCTGCTCCACGAACTCGGCACACGTCTGCGCGACCAGCCGACTCAGCCCCGCGCGCTCGGCCTCCGGGGACCAGTACTCGGCCACCCGGGTGACCAGGGCGAGGTAGGGCTCGACGCAGGTCGGGGCGGTCTCGGCATGCAGCACCCCGACGAGGCACTCCACCACCTCCGCAGCAGGTGCCTCCCCCGAGACCAGCAGGTCGCGCACCGTCGAGACGGCCACGCCGCGTGACGTGGGTGTCGGCAGCTCGGCGGCGAGGGCGAACAGGGCCGCTCTCGAGTGGGCGTCGGGTCGGCAGCGCGCGAAGGTGAGGTCGTCGTCGTTGACCAGGTAGAGGTCTGCCCCCTCGGGCAGCTCGACGGGGGTCCGCTCCCCGGCGACCTCCACGGTCTCGAAGGCCACCCGCGACAACCCGCTCGACGTACGGCGGTAGGCGCCGACGCCGACGACGTGCGGCCGGGGAGCGCTGGTGCCCGGCGCGGGGGTGGCCACGAGCTCGAAGGTGGAGCCGGACTGCTCCAGGGTCAGCACGTCGGGACCGGACTCCCCGAGCCAGGAGTCGCGCCAGCGGTCCAGGTCGCGGCCGCTGACAGCGGCGAGGGCGTCCATCAGGTCCTGAAGAGTGGTGTTGCCCCACGCGTGCTGTGCGAAGTACGCCGCCATGCCTCGCGTGAAGGTCTCCTCGCCGAGGTAGGTCATCAGCTGGTGGAGGACGGAGGCGCCCTTGGGGTAGGTGATCGCGTCGAAGGTGGCCGCGGCCGCGGCGACGTCCGGCACCGCCTGGCGGATCGGGTGCGAGCCTGGTCCCTGGTCGGCCAGGTAGGCCTGCTGCTTGTCGTCGGCGAGATGTCGCGCCCAGGCGTCGGTGAACCGGGTGGCGCGGGTCAACGCCCAGTTGGCGGCGAACTCGGCGAACGCCTCGTTGAGCCACAGGTCGTCCCACCAGCGCATCGTGACGATGTTGCCGAACCACATGTGCGCCATCTCGTGCAGCAGCACCGCTGCGAGGAGCTCCTGCTCCGACGGGGTCGGCGGGACCCGGGTGAGGAAGGAGTCGGACCACGTCACGCAGCCGAAGTTCTCCATCGCGCCACCCAGCTCGGGCACGAAGACCTGGTCGTACTTCTCCTGCGGGAAGGGCATCTCGAAGACGTCGCCGAAGAAGGCGAGCCCCTGTCCCGTCACCGTGAACAGCTCCTCGGCGTCGCGCTCGAGCACCGGGGCGAGCGAGCGGCGCGCGAACAGGCCGAGGTCGTGACCGTCGATCGTGCGGCGGATCTCGTGGAAGGGTCCGGCCAGCACGACCGGGTTGTACGTCGAGAGCGGCGGTGTGTCGGGGAAGGCCCATCGACGTGCGTCCCCGAGGTCCTCGACCTCGACGTCGCCGCTGTTGCTGACCACGGTCCAGGCGCTCGGCGCCGTCACGGTGAACGCGTGCGGCGCCTTCAGGTCCGGCTGGTCGAAGCAGGCCCAGACCTGCCTGGCGTCGTCGGGCTCGAAGGACATCCAGACGTAGGTCTCGCCGTCGGTCGGGTCGACGGCCTTGTGCACGCCCTCGCCGTCGGTGGTCTCCGACTGGACGGACTCGACGACCACGACGTTGTCCTCGCGCAGCCCGGTCAGCTCGATCCTGCTCTGGTCGGCCGGACCGAGGGGCTCACCGTTGAGCGTCGCGCTGACCACGTCGGCACAGCAGTCGAGGAACGTGCTGGCCCCGGGCTGGCTGCAGGAGAACTCGATGGTGGAGACACAGCGCACGTCGGTGCCGTCGAGGAGATCGGTGAGGTCCACCGTCACGTCGTACCGTCCGACCGAGAGCAGCGCTCCTCGCTCCTCCGCCTCCTGCTGCGTCAGACTGCGTGCTGCTCCCGACACTGGTGACCTCCCGTCATCTCGCCGCCTCGCAGCGAGTCTTCAACGCCGCGGCGTGCCGGCGAAAGCCGTCCTCGACGCGGTCAGGGCCGGCCATCGCGACCAGCGGACCCGAGAACTCCTCGACGGTCTCATACCTGGTCGGGCCGCCGTCGGCCTGGCTGAGTCGCTGGTAGCGGGTGCCGCGGACCAGACCGATCTTCGCCGGCAGCCCCTCGTAGTCGTAGGCCAGCGTTGCCCGTCGTACCCCGTCGGTCTCGTGGGGCCCTTCGACCATGCTGATCCGCTCCGGGCTCCTGGCGCCGCGACCGTTGCCCCAGCGCACGTGGAGGAGGATCGGGTCGCCGACGCTCGGGGGCGAGGAGCACTCCGCCCTGACGATGAACGGGTTCCAGTCGCCGTACGACGAGACGTCGAGCATCACCGCCCAGACGTCGTCGAGCGGCGCGTCGATGTCGATCTCCGCCCGCGGGTGCACCCTCGGTCGCCTGCCCACTGCGCCCCTCCTCACTCGCTCGCGTGCTCCGGGACGTCCGGACGTGGGTGGTAGTCACTGGCCTCGTCGATCCACCAGGCCGTGGTGGTGCGCAACCCGGTCGGCGGATCCAGGGTGCCGGCACAGATGGTCAGCTGGGTCGCGCCGTCTGCCTCGCGCCAGAAGAGCGAGGATCCGCACCGCGCGCAGAAGGCGTACTCGACCTCGGCGACGGGTGCGAACCATTTGCCGACGAGTACGAAGGAGATCTTCCTCACCTTGTGCGCGGGCGCGACCCTGGTGATCCGAACCGACGACATGACGGAGTCGGTGCCCCGGCTCCTGCACGCCTGCGACCGGCTGCGGATCAGTGTCCTGGACCTGCCCACGGCGTACTGGCACGAACTGGCCTACGCCGTCTCCACCGGTGCCGCCGCCCTCCCCGGCGGGCTGCGGACCGTCATCATCGGCGGCGAGGCCGCCCTGCCCGAGCGGGTCGACCGCTGGCGAAGCGCGGTCGGCCCGTCGGTCAGCCTCTACAACACCTACGGCCCGACCGAGGCCACCGTGGTCGCCACGGTCGCCGCCCTCCACGACCCGGCCCTCGCCGCCGGGGACGTCCCGATCGGACTGCCGCTGCCCGGCACCCGTGCCGCCGTCATCGACGGCGAACTCCACCTGCTGGGCGGGGCACTGGCCACCGGCTACCGGGGCGGCCGATCCCCGGACCAGTCCAGGTTCGCCCTGCTCCGCCTGCTGCCCGGCAGCCCCCGCGCGTATCGCACCGGCGATCTGGTGAGTCTCGGCGACGGACGGCCAACTGCGCTTCACCGGGCGGGCGGACGGCGAGTTCAAGATCAGCGGGCACCGGGTCCACCCGGCCGAGGTCGAGACCGTGCTGCTGACCCACCCGGCCGTGCGCGAGGCTGCCGTCGTGGGGCAGGTGCTGCCGGACGGCACCCGGCGGCTGGTCGCCCACGTCGTGCCGGCGGACCCGGCACCGTCCGCGGCCGAGGTCCGGGAGCACGCTGCGGGCGATGCTGCCGCCCGCCATGGTCCCTTCGGCCGTCGAACTCCTCGACCGCCTGCCCCGTACCGGCTCCGGCAAGATCGACCGGAAGGCGCTCAGCGAGCCGAGAGCCCGGGTCGCACCGGCTTCTCCAGCCGGCAGCGCACTGGAACGGGTCATCACTGGCCTGTGGCAGCAGATCCTCGGCGCCGACCAGATCGCCCCCGACCACGACGTTTTCGAGTTGGGCGCCCAGTCGCTCCAGGCCATCCAGGTCGCCAACCGGCTCGGCGTCGCGCTGAAACGCGAAGTGCGGGTCGCCTGGCTCTTCCAGTACCCCACCGCCTCGGAACTGGCCGGATTCCTCCAGCAGCGGGCGCAGGAGCCGACCGCCGCCCCGAGGCTGCCGGCAGCGGTCCCCACCGACGCCGTACTCGACGAGGACATCCGCCCCGGCAGCCGACGCCGAGCGCGCGGCGCATCCGCAGACCACGGCGGATTCTGCTCACCGGCGCCACCGGCTTCGTCGGCCCGCATCTGCTCGCCGCACTCCTGGCCGCCACCGGCGCCGAGATCCTCTGCCCGGTCCGCGCCGCGAACACAGAGGAGGCCACCGCCCGGATCCGGACAGCACTCAAAACCCAGCGCGTCGCGCTCCCGGAAGGTGCGGCCGGGCGGATCAGGGCCGTGCCCGCCGACCTCGCCCGACCCGGACTCGGCATGGAACAGGCCCTGTTCGCGGAACTCGCCCGGACCTGCGACGCGATCTTCCACAACGCCGCCACCGTCAGCATCATGCGCGAATACGGCACCCTCCGCGCCGCCAACACCGAATCCACCCGTCAGCTGCTGCGGATGGCCGCCGGGCGGCGCACGCCCCTGCACCTGGTCTCCACCTTGTCCGTGGCCCCGCCGCTCAGCCTCAGCCCCGACGTACCGGAAGCGTTCTTCCCACCCCACCGCGCACTGCTCAACGGCTACCAGCAGTCCAAGTGGGCCGCCGAGCGGCTGGTGGAACAGGCAGCGGACCGCGGGCTCCCGGTCACCGTGCACCGGCTCGGCCGAGTCGTCGGGTCAGCCGCCACCGGTTACGTCAACCAGCGGGACTTCCTGTGGAGCGTGCTGCGGGCCGGCATACCCGCGGGCATCCTCCCCGACCTGTTCGACGCCGAGATCTGGACCCCGGTGGACTACGTGGCGCGGGCCGTGGTGCACCTCAGCCTCGCTCAACAGCCGGCCGGCGGCACCCGGTCTTCAACCATGCCCCGGCGCCCGCGGTGCGGCTGGCGGACGTGTACGACTGGGTGCGGGAGTACGGATACCCGGTGCAGCGGTTGACGCTGGCCCGGTGGCGTACCCAACTGCCGCGCTCTGCGGACATCGCCGCGACCACTCTCGCCTTCTTCGACTCCCGCGATACCGACGGCACCTCGGAACCCGAACTGGGCCTGGGGCAGGTGCGCGCCGAGCACGTCATGACCGGCCTGCGGGGCAGCGGCATCGACTGCCCCCCGCTGGACCGCGACCTCGTCCACCGCTACCTCGACCACTGCGTGTCCACCGGGTCGCTGCCCGCCCCCGCCAGCGAGACACCCCCACGCGTCCAGCGCCGCCGAATAGCCCACCGCCACGGGAACCCCGGCACGCCACCGCCCGACTACTGAGCCAGAACCCCTCTCACCTTGTGCGAAGGAGTACGCATGTCGAAGAGACGATCCGTCACCGTAGCCCTGGCCGGCGCACTCTGCCTGGTCACGGCGGCGGCGTGCGGCGGGTCCTCCCACGACACCGCGAGCGACAAGGCGTCAACGGACGCGCCGCACTCCGGCTACCCGGTGACCCTCGACAACTGCGGGCAGACCGAGACCTTCACCCAGGCTCCCAGCCGGGTGGTCGATCATGAACGGCGCCTCCGTCGCGGAGGTCTCCACGCTGCTCGCACTCGGCCTCGGCGACCGGATCGCCGCCAACGAGCAGACCTACGGCATGTCCGAGGTACCCGGGCCGCGCCGAGGCCATCAAGGCGCTGCCCACCGGGGGCATCAAACTCAACGACGCCTACGACATCCCCCGCGAGGCGATGATCGGCCTGCGCCCCGACCTCGTGCTGTCCACCACCGCCTACGGCTTCGACGCCGAAGAACGGCTTCGCGACCCGCGACGCAGCTCAAGGACGTCGGGCGAACAGCTACGTCTCCCCGCAGGGCTGCGACCAGGACACCTCCAAGATGACCATCGACGACAGCTACACGCTGCTGCGCGACATGGGCAAGGTCTTCGGCGTCAGCGCCCGCGCGGAGAAGCTGATCGCCGCCTCCGCAGAAGAGCATCGCCGACGTCGTCGGCCAAGGTGAAGGGCGAGCAGAAGCCGAAGGTGATGGTGCTCTTCTCCAACATGGCCATGGGCGGCAACGCCTTCAGCTCGGTCGTCGCCAACGGCATCTACAACGACATCCTCGCCAAAGCCGGCGGCACCAACGCCTTCGAGTCGGCGTCCAAGACCTCCTTCGCCGACCTGAGCAAGGAGAAGGTCGCCGCCACCGACGTCGACGCCCTCGTCGTCATCAGCTACAACGACCCCGACCCGGCGGCCTACGCCAAGAACCTGCTCAAGGAGTTCCCCCAGTGGCCGGCCGCCAAGAACAACACGTACGTGGTGCTGTCCGACTCGATCTACCTCGGCCCCAGCAACGACCTGGCCGTCGAGAAGATCGCCACGATGCTGCACCCCGACGCGTTCTGAGCCGACTGCGGCTCTCGCCGTCGCGCCTGATCGCGCTGCTGCCCGCCGCGCTGATCGCCGCCATGATGGTGGCGGTCAGCATCGGCGCGGTCGACCTCCCCGCTCGGCGACGTCTGGCGGATCGTCCTGCACCACATCACCGGCATCGGGACCACCGGTCGACCCGGCGCTGGACCAGATCGTGTGGAACTTCCGCACCCCGCGCGTCGTGCTCGCCGCCCTGGTCGGCGCCGGCCTCGCGGTGGCCGGCGCGGTGCTGCAGACCTGGTGTCCAACCCGCTCGCCGACCCGACCGTGCTCGGCTTCTCCTACGGGCCTCGCTCGGCGCGGTCCTGGTCATCACCCTGGGCGCGGGACCTCGCTCGGCGGGCTCGGGGTGTCGGCGCGGCCTTCCTCGGCGCGCTCGCCGCCGGCGGCCTGGTCTTCGCCCTCGGCCAGCGGCGCGGCCGCCTGGCCCCGACCCGGCTGGTGCTGGCCGGCGTCGCGGTCGGCTACGTCTTCCTGTCGGCGACCAGCTTCGTCCAGCTGCGGGCCACCCCGACCGAGTTGCGCACCGTGATGTTCTGGATGCTCGGCAGCGTCGCCGGCGCCCAGTGGGACCAACTGCCCGCTCGTCGCGCGGTCGTGCTCGGCTGCACCGCCGTGCTCACCCTCTTCGGCCGGCGGCTCAACGCCCTGCTCGCCGGCGACGAGTCGGCCACCGCGCTCGGCGTCGACGTCAACCGGCTGCGAGCCGTGCTGCTCGTGCTCACCGTCACTGCTCACCGGCACGGTCATCGCGGTCGCCGGCGGCATCGGCTTCGTCGGCCTGATGATCCCCCACCTGGTCCGCCTCACCGTCGGCGCCGACCACCGCAGACTGCTGCCGCTGACCGCTCTGCTGGGCGCGGTCTACCTGGTCCTCGTCGACCTGCTCTCCCGCACCCTGGACCGCGCCGAACGAACTGCCGCTGGGCATCCTCACCGCCCTGCTCGGCGCGCCCTTCTTCCTGTGGCTGCTGCGCCGCAACAAGGGCCTGGACGACCGCATGAAACTCGACGTGGACCAGCTCCACGTCACCCTCGGACCGCACCCCGATCCTGCGACGGCGTCGACCTCGAGGCCGCGCAAGGGCGACATCGTCGGGCTCGTCGGCCCCAACGGCAGCGGCAAGTCCACCCTGCTGCGCACCGTCTACCGCTCGCTGCGCCCGGCCGCGGGGCGGTGCGGGTCGGCGGCGACGACGTGTGGGAACTGTCCGCCGCGCGCCGCCGCCCGCCGCACCGCCGCCGTGCTCCAGGACGGCGCCGGCAACACGACCGGCCTGACCGTCGCCGAGATCGTCGCCCTCGGCCGCGCCCCGCACCACGGCCTGCTCGGCCGGGACGGCGCCGCCGACCGCGAGGCCGTCGACGACGCGCTGGACCGCTGCGGCGTACGGCCCTTCGCGGACCGGGACTACGCCTCCCTGTCCGGCGGCGAACGCCAACGCGTCCTGCTCGCCCGCGCGCTGGCCCAGCAGCCCGCAGCTGCTCGTGCTGGACGAGCTGACCAACCACCTGGACATCCGGGCCCGGTTCGAACTGCTCGACCTGATCCGCTCCACCGGCGTCACCACCCTCGCCGTCCTGCACGACCTCGACCTCGCGGCCCGCTCTGCGACCGCCTGGTCGTCCTGCGACGACGGCGCGTGGTCGGCGGCCGGCCCGGTCCTGGACGTGCTCACCCCGAGCTCCTCGCCGACGTCTTCGGCGTCCGCGCGAGCACCGACGCCACGCGGACGGCGTCGTCCGCATCACCTACGCGGCCCGGCCACTGGCGCACCGGATGGGGGTGCCGAGGACGCCGCTGCCGTCGACCGACCCGCCGAGACGGCCGACCGCTGAACCGGCGGTGAGTCGGTGTCAGGCCCGGACCCGCACCGGTTCCGGGGCCTCGTACTGGATCCCGGCCCGTGTGAACTCCGCTGCCTCGGCCCCGTCGTAGCGCGCCACCAGGCGCGGGGCCATGTCGATCCCGGCCGACGCCCCGGCACTTGTGCATGATGGTTCCGTCGTCGACGAACCGTTCCCCTGCCGTGCCTCGATCGAGGGGTCGGTCTTCGTGAGCTTGTCAAGGTAGTCACGGTGAGTAGTGGCGGGCCGGTCGGCCGGCCGCTCCGAGGCGGCGGCCAGCACCAATGAACCGGTGCACACACTCGCCAGCACGGTGCCCCGGGTCCGTTGCAGCCCACGCAGCCACTCCAGATGTGCCGTGTCCTTGGCCAGGCCACGGGTGCCGTCGCCACCGGGGTGGACGAGCAGGTCGAGCGGCGGTGCCTCGGCCATCGCATGGTCGGCGATTGCAAGGAACCCGAGGCCCTTCGCGCCGCGTACCACTCCGGCCTGCGAGAACCAGGGCCACCATGCGCACAGATGCCGACGCGATGTGGGAGGCCCAGAACCCGAGCACCTCCCAGGGGCCCACCACGTCGAGTTCCTCGACATCCTCGAAGAGCAGTACACCGATGGTCAGCGTGTCGTCGGCCATGCCCACACCGTAGCGCCCGGGTTCGGCGGGCCGCACGGCCTTCTGAGCACCGTTTGACATGTGGAAAACAGTGCCTCCTCCAATGGTCGTCGAGACACTTGCTCCAGTTCCCACCAGTCGCGATCCGCCTGAAGCACTGGGTGCGAATGAGCCGCATCCGCAGCGCACGGCCGTGCCGTACGCCGGCGCGTGGCGCCGTACCTAGGTGCTACACCGGCCACCACCGGACACTAGGCGACGGCAAGGACCCCTGGTGCCCGACCTCTCGTCGAAAGCAGGTAGCGATGAACGAGCCCATCGGTCTGGAGCCCCTGGCGACCTTCTGTGGAGAGTGCAACTGTGGCTGTCCGCAGTTGTTCGTCGACCCGAGCGCTCCGGCGGAGCGCCGCGTACTAACCCAGCAGCTCGGCCAGCGCGTCCAGATGAGCGCCGACCAGTTCGCCTCCATGGTGGAGGAGGCGAAGGCCGGCAAGCTGGACGGCATAGCCATCGCCTGACCGACGTACCGCCGACAGATCACGATGAAGTGCCTGGTAGCTGAGTGAAAGACCACTCCCGTCCGTAAGAGGCAATGAGCCCATCGGTACGAGGAGTTGACTGGTGTCCCGGAGTCGGCCCGGCGTGGCACGCCCGGCGAGCCGCGTGACGTGGCCGGAGAACGCGTTGGCAGCCCACGCGCGCTGTCGGCGGTCGTCTTCGCGGCCGTCTGCGTGGTGACGAGCGCACTGGGGCACGCTCTGATGTCCGGCGACCTGCTGCCCTGGTGGGCACTGGGTGCGGCGTTCACGGGAACGGCCTTGGCCGGCTGGTGGATCACCGGCCGGGAACGCGGGGCCGTGGCCGTGGTCGGTGTCACGACTCTCGCGCAGGGTCTGCTGCACCTGTGGTTCGACCTGGCACACCAGTTGGCCCACGGACCGACCCGCGTGGCGGAGGCCGCGTCCGCGTCCGGCATGGATCACGCGATGACGTTCTCCTCCTCCGGGATGGCCATGCACACGGGCCATTCCGGGGCGGGGGATGACCATGGCGCACGGCGTAACGGCAGGCACCTCCCACGTCCTGCCGATGCTCTCCTCAGCTGCCCAACAGGGCCCCGGAGCGATGTTCCTGGCGCACCTTCTCGCCGCCGTCGTGTGCGGGGTGTGGCTGTGGCGCGGCGAGACGGCGATGTACCGGCTGGGCCGGGCCCTCGCGGTCGTCCTGTTCGCGCCGCTGAGGCGTGTCCGCCGGTTGCTCGGACGCTCCGTACCCGACCCCCGAACTCTCGCCGGCCGGCCGACACGGTGCCGGCCCGGTATCGCCGACGGACTTCGCCGTGCTCCGGCACGCCGTCGTCCGCAGAGGGCCGCCACCGGACCGCTCGGCAGTCCTGCGCGCGTCCTTCGGCCCGCTGTTCGCCCTGCGTTCCTGAACCTCCCCGGTACGTCGGGGCCGACGGGGCCGATCCACGTGCGCTGCTGCCGTGCGTTCCGCGTGTTCCTGTCCATCCTCGGCCCGGCCCACGCCCGTACGCCCGAAGGCGGCGGCGTGTGTGCCCTGCACCGATCGGGATTCCCATGCACGACGTCACATCCGCCCACCCGTCCGAGACCGACCACCCGTCGGCGCCCCGCCCCGAGCGCCGAACCGCCCGGTTGGCCCTCGGCACCCTCCTCGCGACCGCCCTGTCCGCTCTGCTCACCGGCTGCGGAGGAGACTCGGCCGACCACGCCTCCGCTGACAGCGGAGCATCCGCCTCATCCGCCGCCCACGGCATGGAGGGCATGGACGGCATGTCCGACAAGGCGATGGGCGATCCGTCGGCCACCCCCGCCTACAAGCTGTCCGGCGCGACCGCGGTGAAGGGCACCTTCACGATGCTCGACACCCGCCCGCCGGGCATGAACGACGTCAAGGGCACGGCCTGGCTGGCCCAGGGGAACAAGGGCACCACGGTCACCGTCTCCCTGACCGGGCTCAAGGCGGGCGAGGTGTACATGGCCCATCTGCACGCCCAGCACTGCTCGGCCGACAACGGCGGCAGTCACTTCCAGTTCGAAAAGGGCGGTCCGGCCAAGCCTCCGAACGAGATCCACCTGATGTTCACCGCCGACAAGTCCGGTGCGGGCATGACCACGGTCACCAACTCCCGCAAGACCGGCAAGAACGCGGTCGCCGTCGTCGTCCACCCCAACGAGGCACAGGACAACCGGATCGCATGCGCCGACTTCGACTTCTGACGGCGCTGACCGGATCCGCCGTGCTACTGGTTTTCGGGAGTGCGCCCGCGCACGCCCACACCGCCCTCAAGGACGCCGCACCTGCCCCCGGAGCCACGGTCGGTGCCGGGACCGAGGTGGTCAGGCTGACGTTCGACAACCTGACCTCCGGCGTCGCGCCCAAGATCAGGATGGTCGGGCCGGACGGAGGAGATATCCCGGTCGGAGAGCCGGTCGTCACCGACAGGACCACAGCTTGTGCCGCCGTGTCCCCGCTGCCCGAGGGCGTCATCACCCTCACCTACTCGATTACCGCGGGGGACGGAGCGTACAGGCCAACGCCTACCAGTTCGAGGCCGCTGACGGCACCAAGCCCGCCGCCACCCCGGCCGCATGCGCGAACCTGAGCCTGCCCGCTCCGGACGCGGCAAGCTCGGACACCATCCCGGGCCTGAGCCGTACGACGGCGGCCGCCGCAGCCGCGGGGGCAGTCGCCGTGATCGCGGGCGGCGGATTCGTCATCCTCCGAACACTCCGGCGCCGTAGAACCGGTCAAGGGGGTACCGGCGAGTGACCTGATGCCCGGACTCCCGCACCCAGGGCGGGAGTCCGGGCTTCGCCGACCGCCTCTCCGAGCCCGTCGGCCGTGCCGGGGCGGGGGCGGACGCGGTGACCACGGGAGCGTCGACGTCGAAGCGTCATGCCGGTGACACCCAGTTCGAGTGAATCGCCGGGAACTCGGAGCCCCCTCCATCCGACTAGTTCAGGACAGCGGCTGAATTCGAGTCTCTGGCGCGGCGTCACGGCTATCCATCGAGCCGCCGCCAGCGTCCCCGCGGATTTCGGTGCCTCGTGCACCGCCGACCCAGCACGAGGTGAAGATGACGACCGTCGACTCCGAAGAACCCGCCCTGCCCGAACCAGCTGGGGCAGGCACCGAGGCCACGGCCACGGCGACCACCGCGAAACCGACGACGACCGCGCCGGCCCGGAAGCCGGAGGGTCTCGGCCCGCTGCTGCTGCGCCTGCACTTCTACGCCGGCATCCTGGTCGCGCCGTTCCTGCTGATCGCGGCCACTACCGGCTTGCTGTTCACGTCGCGCCCGCCCTCGACAAGATCGTCTACAGCAACGAACTCGTCGTCGCCGACCGCCGGCGACAAGGCCCTGCCGGTGGCCCAGCAGGTCGCCGCGGCCCGCGCCGCCCACCCGGAAGGCGACCTGACCGGGGTACGGCCGGGCGAGAACGACGCCACCACCCAGGTCGACTTCACCTCCCCCGCCCTCAGCGTGGAATCGGAGCTCTCCACACGGTGTACGTCGACCCGTACACCGCCACGGTCACCGGCCAGCTGACCACCTGGTGGACCTCGACGCCGCTGACGACCTGGCTCGACGAGTTGCACCGCGACCTGCACCTCGGCACGACCGGCGGCTGTACTCCGAACTCGCCGCCAGCTGGCTGTGGGTCCTCGCGCTGGGCGGTGTGGTCCTGTGGTGGCGCCGCCAGCGCGGCAACCGCACCGCCCGCCGCCTGCTCGCCCCCGACCTGGCCGCCAAGAAGGGCGTCCGGCGCACCCGCAGCTGGCACGCCGCCCTCGGCGTCTGGCTGCTCGTCGGCCTGCTCGGCCTGTCCGCGACCGGCCTGACCTGGTCCGGTTACGCCGGCGCCAACTTCGGCGCCGCCCTGGACGCGCTCAACGCGCACCGCCCGTCGGTCGCCACCGACCTGACCGCGCGCCGGCCGCCGAGTCCGGCGGCCACCACAGCGAACCCGGCACTCCGGAGCCACCGGCCCGCCGTCGACCCGGCCGCCATCGACACCGTCTGCAACGGCGCCCGCCAGGCCGGCCTCGACGGCCCGCTGACGATCACCGTCCCGGCGGACACCGCCAGCGCCTGGAAGGTCAGCCAGAACGACGTCCTCTGGCCGGTGCGCCAGGACAGCGTCGCCGTCGACACCACCGGCACGGTCACCGACCGGGTCGACTTCGCCGACTGGCCGTTCCTGGCCAAACTCAGCCCCTGGGGCATCCAGGCCCACATGGGCCCGCTGTTCGGCGTGTTCAACCAGATCCTGCTCGCCTCCCTGGCGATCGGCCTGATCACGTGATCATCTGGGGCTACCGCATGTGGTGGCAGCGCCGCCCCACCCGCGCCGACCGCCGCGCCCTCGCGGTGCCCCGCCCGCTCGCGGCGCCTGGCAGCGCTACCCACCTGGGGCATCGTCGTCGGCGTACCCGTGGTCTTGCCCTGGCCTGGGCCCTGCCGCTGTTCGGCATCCCTCTGGTCGCGTTCCTCGCCATCGACCTGGCTGTGGGCGGCGCGCTCCAGCACCGTCGTACGGCTGGGTCCACTTCGGGCCGCGACGGCTCGGCGGGGGACCCGAGCAGCGTCTGATCACTTGCACGAGCTGTTGGCCCCGCAGATGGACGACATCGGCAATCGGTCGCAGCTATGACAGACGGGATGTCCGCTCGGCCGTCGGGGCTCGGCGGCTGGGCGGACAGGGCTCGTTCATCAGTAGGCTCCAGGGCGCCTGGGACCCGGACCAGCGCGGTGCCCTTGCGGGCCCGACACGGCCCGGTCCACCGCCAGGTACAGCGCTCCGCTCGTCACCAGCCCCGCGGCTGCCCCGATCAGGGCCCCGGGTACGTTCCCGACGACGGACCCGAGCCAGGCGTAACCTCCGGCGAGCACGGCTGTGGTCAGGACGGGTAGCGGCCACACCCTGTTCAGACGTTCGCCCATCGCCGACCAACGGTGTGTACGTGAGACCGGCTGGTCCCAGGGCCATGTTCCGTCCCCGACGGCGACGGTGGCCTGCCTGCCGGATGCGTCGGGCACGGAACCTCACCCCTGTTTCCCTGCCGCTGTCCCCTCCACGGCGTTCCGGCCTTGGAGGGCCCGGCCGTTACCTGCCCACGGGAAACCCCGGAAAAACGGCCGTGTCACGCCAGCAGGGCGAACATGACCGCCATCCCCAGCGCCATCGCTGCGTGACACGCGGGTGCCAGCGCGCCGACAGGCCCCGCCGGAGCCACGCAGCCCTCCGCGAACCGCTCCTCTCCACGCCCTCCCCGGGCCCGGTCCAACGCGCGCGTCAGCCAGACGAGCCCGAGCCCGCCCAGGACCACAGCGAGCAGCACCGCCGTGACGACCGGCCCCGCACCGGTCAAGCTCATGGAAGCGAGCGCCGAGCCACCGGACATGTCCATCCCCGCCATGTCGTGCGCCCCGCCCGAGCCCGCGTCACCGGCCATGGTTCCGGAGGAGCCCATGGCCGCCACCATCCACGCCATGGCGGCCATCATCACGACGTGCGGGAGGGAGGCGGACACCGCTCGGCCCCGTGAGGTGCCGGGCGCGCGAAACGGCGCGGCGGCGACGAACCACAGGGCGCCCGCGCCGAAGAGCACGACCTGGGGCAGGACCGGCAGATCCATGCCCCAGGGCCAGGCCATCGCGATCATCAACACCCCCATGACCGCGTGCAGCAGGTGATCCACCCGTTCCGCGATGCCTGCCCCGGGTGACACCGACTTCCACACGCCGTACGCGACGGGCACGGCGAACATCAGACTCAGAACCCAGCGCAGCCCGCTCGCGGCAATCACCGGACCACCCCAACTCCAGGACGCCTCAAAGGCGTCGACGAACAGGTGCCGACCGACGCAACGGCTCGGAAGCGAGCGGCCAGAACAGGAGTCGGGACGACGTCCGAGCGAGTTCCAGGCGATTGATGTGAGCGCGGTCACGTGACTCGGTGGTAAGCGGGAACTGAACGCTTCCGTCACCCGACTCGTAAGGAGGAAGCAGGTACAGAACGCGGAAGTCCGCAGGTGGTGAGGCGTATGCGTGAGCAGGGGGACAGGTCGTCCGGCCGCGCGTTCGCATCAGCCGGGGTGCGGAGCCTGCGCGCGGCGGTTTTCGCCGTGCTCTGCGTGCTGCTGGCGGCCGGCGGGCACGCTTTGGCCACGGGCATGGCCCCGCCGGTGTGGACGCAGATCGCCGGAAGTGCTCCCCTCTTCATCGTCGGCTTCATGCTGGGTGGGCGAGAGAGGTCGCTGACCGGCATCGGTGGCGGGACGGTGGCTGCCCAGGGCGGGCTGCATCTCGCCTTCGACGCTGTTCGGCCGCATGCCGCGATGGCCGCGCACGGCGGCATGCGGATGGCCCACCCTCATGCGCTGACCCCGCACGCCACCGCCGTCCACGTGGGCGCGGCGGTCGTGCTGACCTGGTGGCTCAGGCGCGGAGAGGCGGCGGTGTGGTCGCTGCTGCGGTGGGCGGTCGCCTTCGTGCCTGCGCTGGTCGCCTGGTGGCAGGTGGTCAGTGGTACGTGGGGCAGGTCGAGCGCGCCTAGAGCCGTCTGCCTGGCGGCAGGGGAGGCGTGGTCACCGCACCAGGCGCGGCTGCGATACGCCGTGCACCGGCGTGGACCGCCGACGGGGATGTCGTACGCCATCTGACCCGACATCCCCTCCCGCACGTACGGAGATCCACTCAGCCATGTCCACCGCACACACCACCCTGCGCCGCGCGGGCGCGGCCACCGCTCTGGCCGTTGTCGGCGTCCTGGCCGCCGCGGGCGTCGCCTCCGCGCACGTCACCATTCACCCCGAGAGCTACGCCAAAGGCGCCACCGACGGTGTCCTGACCTTCCGCGTCCCCAACGAGGAGGACACCGCGAGCACCACGAAGGTGCAGGTCTACCTGCCCACCGACCACCCCGTCCTCGGCGTGCTCGTCTCCCCGCGGGACGGCTGGAGCGCCAAGGTGACGACCACCAAGCTCAAGACCCCGGTCAAGACCGACGACGGCACCATCACCGACGCCGTCTCCGAAATCACCTGGAGCGGCGGCAAGATCGGGGCCGGGCAGTACGAGGACTTCGACGTCGCCTTCGGGCAGCTGCCCGACGACACCGGCCAACTCGCCTTCAAGGCCCTGCAGACCTACTCCGACGGCAAGACCGTCCGCTGGATCGAGCAGGCCGCCTCCGGCGAGGACGAGCCGGAGAACCCGGCACCGATCCTCAAGCTCACCGCCAAAGATGGTGACGCCGCTGCCCCCGACGCGACGACCACGAAGGGCGTGGCGAGCGAGACCCCGTCCGCGTCGAGCAGCGACTCGACGGCCCGGGGGCTCGGCATCGCCGGACTGGTCGTAGGCGTGCTGGGACTGGCGGCGGCGGTGTTCGCGGTCGTGCGCGGACGTTCCGCGGGAGCCCGCACCGAGTAGTTCCGCTGACGGTCCGTGTCCTGCCAGTGCCTAAGTGGTCGGCTCCGGAAGTCCTGCGGGGGTTGACTCCGGAGCCGTTGTCGCGAGGAGCGATTGGTCAGATTTCAGGCATGGCGAGGTAGAGGCTGTAGGCGCAGCCCAGGGATTCCTGCCTGTGGGCAGGATGGTGTCTTCGTACCTGTCGCTGCTGGCGAGGTAGAGGGCGAAGCCTCAGGTGATGGTGGGCTCGGCTTCCACTTTCGTCGAGGGTCTTGGAACCCGCTTGCTTCGCGGCGATAGGTGGTCGCGGGCGGAGCGGTATCAGCTTTCAGGCCGCGTCTGCTCCGGTGGGACGGTCGCGGAGAGGGCGTGCAGATCGTCGAAGGCTTCAAGGAGATGTGTGTCCAAGCCCTGTGAGGGGTCGTCGATCCAGGCTTGGGCGGCGTGGTGGAAGGTGGCCCAGCCGGTGTGTGCGGCCAGGCTGGCCAGCCGGTCGGGGACATCGCGCTGGCGTAGCGCCTCCGCCAGGGCTTCGGTGAGGGCTGCGGCCTTGGCCAAGTCACGTTCTCGCAGGGCTGGCGTCTTGGCGATGACCGCCAGCCGTGGCTCGGCAAACGGGCGGTTGTCCTCAAGGATTCGTCCGGCTTTCCGGAAGGCGCACAGCAGAATGCCGAGTGGCTGCAGGCCATCGGGGGCGTCAGCGACCTCCTGCGTCAGCGCGGCGCGCAGGTCGGCCTCGCCGCCGAAGAGCACCTCGCGCTTGTCCGGGAAGTGCCGGAAGAACGTGCGCTCGTTGACGCCTGCCCGGGCGGCGATCTCAGCCGTAGTGGTCTGATCGAACCCGCGCTCCCGGTACAGCTCCAGAGCCGCCTGTTGAAGGCGGCGGCGCGCTTCTGCTCCGCTTCGTGGCACCCCTCGAAGATACCGCATACGCCAGCGGCTGGCACTACTTGACGTCAGTGACTGGCGCTACATAATGTCAGTCACTGGCACTACTTAGCGCCAGTGGCCGACATTAAGTGGGAGGTTTTCGTCGCTGGTGGCAGCGACCCCGACCTTTCGGTCCGAACGCCGTCGAGGCGATCAAGGTCTCCGTTCCGCCTCGCAGGCGCTGACAGGGCGCATGCGACACGTGGCTGCGCTCCCGTCCTCGAAGGCAGGCCACTCCCGCCTCACCCACACCGGAACCGTTCAGCGGCCCGGTGGACACACCCACAGAGGAAGCGTTTCGTGCATATCTTTGTCACTGGTGGTTCTGGCCAGACCGGCCCCGCCGTCGTCGCCGAGCTCGTCGCGGCCGGCCACAACGTCACTGGTCTGGCGCGCTCGGATGCCGCAGCCACCCGGCTGGAGTCGCTGGGCGCCACACCACACCGCGGCTCCCTGGACGACCACGACAGCCTGCGCCGCGGCGCCGAGGCCGCTGACGGTGTCCTGCACATGGCCTACGGCGGCGACTTCTCCGACCTCGACGACATGATGAGGCGCGACCGGACCGCGATCGAGGCTCTCGGCCAGCCGTTGGAACACTCGGACAAGCCGCTCGTCATCACTTCGGGCACGCTGGTCATGCCCGCCGGCCGGGAGACCACCGAGAAGGACGAACCCGACGCGGCCGGGATCGCCGCCTTCCGTATCGCGGGGGAGCGAGCCTGTCTGGGCTTCGCCGCCCGGGGAGTACGCGCGAGCGTGGTCCGCCTCGCTCCTACCGTCCACGGCCCTGAAGACCACGGCTTCATCCCCATGCTCATCGCCACCGCGCGAAAGACCGGCGTCTCGGCCTACGTCGGCGACGGCACCAACCGGTGGCCCGCAGTGCACCGGATCGACGCCGCGGTCCTGTTCCGCCTGGCCCTGGAGAAGGCTCCTGCGGGCAGTGTGCTGCACGGAGTAGCCGAAAGCGGCGTCACCATGAAGAGCATCGCGCAGACCATCGCCCGGGGCCTGGACCTGCCCGCGGTCTCGCTGACCCCCGACGAGGCTGCCAGGCACTACGTCAGCCCGTTCATGGCCAGGGTCTACGGCTTCGACGCGCCCGTCTCCAGTGCTCACACACAGGATCTGCTCGGCTGGTCTCCCACCCATCCGACACTTCTCCATGACCTGGAGCACGGCGACTACTTGGCCACGCCGGCCTCGTGACCCCCTCACACCCATCCGAACTCCCGTCGTCGGTGTCCTCGGGAGCGTCCGGGGGGTGCACAGGCTGCAGTCCCTGGCGGAGACCGCCGCTCTGTCCGTCAGCCAGTTCGCCGTCGACATAGGCGAACTGCCGAGTGACAGACGTCCAGACCCGCAAGCTGGGGCCAGGAGGCGCGGGCGCGGGCGGTCAGCTTCTGGGCGAGGGAGGGACTTGGTCGACTCCGGCACGGTGGGCATGCGTCCATCCCGCCCGGTCGTCGTGGCGGGGGCGCTGCAAACTCCCGCAGGGAAGATCCACTTCTGCTGATCGGCTTGCCTGCCTTGCCCATTGCCGCCGCCTGCCCGATATCCCTGACCGCCTCGCAAAGGCAGCACCTGAAGAAGGCGGCCTTCGGTCACAAGCCCCCTCACCAGGCTCGGATCCGGGCGCAGGTGGTGCTGCACGCGGCGTGGGGACACTCCAACGCCCGGATCGCCCGGGAGACGGGCCTGCACCTGGACACGGTGCGTCGGTGGCGAAACCGGTTCGCCCAGGGCGGCCTGCCGGCCCTGGCCGACGCCAGACGCTCCGGGCGCCCCGCCCGGTTCACCCCGGTGCAGGTCGCCGAGACCAAGGCCCTGGCATGCCAGTTACCGGCCGAGACCGGCATCCCGCTGTCGCGCTGGTCGTGCCCCGAACTGGCCGCCGAACTGACGGCGCGCGGCATCACCGGCCCCGTCTCGGCGTCCACCGTGCGCCGCTGGCTACGCCAGGACGCGATCAAGCCCTGGCAGTACCAGTCCTGGATCTTCATCCGCGACCCGGCCTTCCGCGCCAAGGCCAAGCGGGTCCTGGACCTGTACGCCCGCACGTTCGAGGGCGTTCCGCTGGGCGCGGACGAGTACGTCGTCTGCTCTGACGAGAAGACCTCCATCCAGGCCCGCTGCCGCTGCCACCCCACCCTGGCCCCCGGAGCGGCCCGCGCCATGCGGGTGAACCACGACCTACGGGCGGGGCGGCGCGCTGGCCTACCTGGCTGCCTACGACGTCCACCGCGCGAAGGTCTTCGGCCGCACCGAGGCGACGCACCGGCATCGAGCCGTTCATGGCCCTGGTCGCCCAGGTCATGAGCCAGGAGCCCTACGCCAGTGCTAAACGGGTGTTCTGGGTCGTCGACAACGGCTCCTCCCACCGCGGCACAAAGCCGCCGACCGGCTGGCCGCGGCGTTCCCGAACGCCGTCCTGGTCCACACCCCGGTCCACGCCTCCTGGCTGAACCAGGTGGAGATCTACTTCTCCGTCGTGCAGCGCAAGGTCGTCTCGCCCAACGACTTCACCAACCTGACCCAGGTCAGGGACCGGCTCCGAGCCTTCGAAGACCGCTACAACGCCACGGCACAGCCGTTCCAGTGGAGGTTCACCACCTCCGACCTGGACGATCTGCTGGCCAGACTCGACCGGCACACCACCGAACAACAGGAAGAATCCTCCGCCGCCCAGGCAGCCTGATCAACCCCCGAAGGACTTCCGGAGCCGACCACAGACCAAGCCGGCACGAGCACCGACCGACGGGATCATCTACCCTGTGGGCCGAGAGCTACCAGTACCTCCCGGCACGCGTCCGCCGCCCGGCCGGTGGCTCGGCACACAGACGGCAGTGCTCGTGATGCCGGGCGTGCTGCTCGCACAGGTCATGGCTGCGTTGACAGGCGATCAGGCACGCCTGTACCTGGGCGGTGAGCAGTGCCGGGTCATGGCTGCTGCCACGGGTCAGGACCCGGCGGGTCGCGGCGGTGACATCGGCACGGTCTGCTGGTCCTGGCTGATCGCGGTGCGCAGCGCGTCGGCGTCCTTCTCGGCGAGCATCCCCGCCGCGCACGCCGTCACAGCCTGCTCGCACTCGGCGAGTACATCCACGGCACGGACGAGGACGTCATTGCCGAGGGGATTGGCGGTGGTGAGGCTGTCGAAGAGTTCCCGGGTACGGAGCATGAAGTCCCCCAGAAGGGCGGAGGTTGCGTGCGCCGAGGACGCTAGTACCGCTGGGCCGGCTCAGGAAGGTCCCACGGCCTCCGGATCCGCGGCGTGACCGGACGATAGCGGCGTGCGGATGCGGACGGCAGCCGCGTACGGACAACGGAGACACACTCCTGGGGCCGAGTTGCGCGAGCCGCGGTGTCTGCCCGGCCCGCGCAGGTGGACTCAGACGGCGACCGTGTCGGCGACCTCGTAGCCGGCTTCCACGATGGCCTCCCGAAGCCTCGCGTCGTCGAGGTCCGTGCCGTGCACGGTGACGGACTTCGCCGCGACATCGACCACGACCTCGCTCACCCCCGGTACCTCGGAGACCTCTTCCCTGATGCTCGCCGCGCAGTGCTCGCAGCTCATTCCGGTGACGGTGTACTGCTTGGGGGTCATGGCACGCCTCCTGGACGCCTGTGGGGCTTTGGGATGGTTTACGGATCTGTCGGGGCGGGTGTTCAGTCCGGCCCCGTCTCTCCAACAGTCGGCCGGGACGGGCGGAAAGTTCCGCCGTGTCGTGCTGCACGCTGCCTTGGGCCGGAGGGTAACGAGCCGTGGCATCGCGCGCCCGCTCCACAGACTTCTCTCCCCGCAGACAGGGACCGATTTTTTCAGCGGACAGAAGGATGCCCCTGCCGGCCGGCCCAACGAGGTTCACCCCGGAAGGAGCCGTTGCTGAGGCTGCGTAGTCTGTCGGGTCGTCTGCCACTTGATTCCGGTGCGGCGCGAGACTCGGCGCTCCGCCCGTCAGAAGCGGTTGTCACCGGCGATTCCCGCCGGCGTGCGCGCGATGTCTTCGCAGGTCCGGATGTTCAGAGGGGGAGTGCGGCGAGAGCGCGTGCCGGGTGGCGGGGGCTGAGGAAGACAACGATGCCCTTGCCCTCGGGTGAGGGGTGGGTGGCCTGGGTCCAGCCTTGCCGACGGTAGAAGGTGACGGCGCGCGGAGAGCGGACGGAAGTGATGAGCCAGGACCGTCCCTGGGGAGCGTCTTGAGTGACCGCTTCCAGTAGTTGGGCGGCCAGCCCCGTGCCATGGGCGGCCGGTCGCACGGCGAGCTCGTCGATCTCGCGGGCACCGCACAGCCACTCCACCGTGCGTTGCAGTCCCAGCCCGGCGGCGGCCTGCGGGTAGCAGCGGTCGGTGGGGAAGGGGGTCGCGGTCGTCCAGGCGGTGGCGAAGCCGAGGGGCTCCGCTCCGGAGAAGGCGAGCGCAGCGGTGAAGCCGGGACGCCGCACGCTGTCCACCAGCCGGCCCACGAACTCGACCGCCTGCTCATCGTCCTCGTTCCAGGGAGGGGCGCAGAAAGCCTCGACGTATACGGAGTGCAGGGCGTCGGTGTGCTGCAGCAGGTCCTTGCCGCGGAAGACGCGGATGTCCGGGGCCATCAGGCGGGGCCTGTCATACGACGCCGCGCGGTGCCGAGAATCACGGGACAGCCCACATCTTCTCCTTGTGGCCAACTATTTGTTATTGCGAGTAGTGTGCAATAAGCCTCCTCGGATGTGTACCCACGTGCACGAGATCTGCTCGACCACGCCCCAGGAGGCACCGGAGACACGGGCACCGCTCCGTGTCGCCGTCCCGTACGGATGCGGGGCGCTGTTTCGCCTGACAGCGTCCGTCCCATGGGCAGTGCCCCGCATCCACCGTGATCGGCCCGACCCGTCTGTGACGTCGAGTTGTGGCATGACCCGCCTGGTGCCGGATGCGGGACCGCAGCTCGTCCTCGTGGCCTCGCACTTCGTCCACACCGTCGGCAGCGGCCTCCATCTCACCGCTGGGGTGCTGTACTTCACCGAGGCGGTTCACCCTCCGGCCGGCCAGGCGGGGCTCGGGCTGGGCGTCGCCGGGATCGTCGCGCTGGCCCTGGGTGTCGCGGTCGAGCTGCATGGCGCACATGCCGGTAGTCGAGCCACGCCACCTCGCTGTCGGGCTGTAGACCGGTCGCCCCCGCGACCCTGCGGTGATGCCGTGCCGGTTCCGCGCGGGCTTCGGCCGGCGAAGGATGAAGCGCCGACACGGACGGCAGGGCCGGTAGCCGCTGTCGGCACGCGGTGCACGGCAACCCACGCCTCATGAGTCGCCCTTGCGCCTGCGGTCAAGCTGTCCCCGTCTCGTGTCCGGCGGCAACTTCTCTGACTCGGTCCGGAGTCCTGGGCCCCATGCCTGATCGGCAGGAGCATTAGTTGCTGCTAGCGTGCAACTGCACATCACTCGCAATTATGTCGGAGGACGTTGGACATGCCGGTGTACACGCTCCCTGAGCTTCCGTACGACTACTCGGCGCTCGCCCCGGTCATCAGCCCCGAGATCATCGAACTGCACCACGACAAGCACCACGCCGCTTACGTCAAAGGCGCGAACGACACTCTGGAGCAGCTCGCGGAGGCGCGGGACAAGGAGACCTGGGGTTCGATCAACGGCCTGGAGAAGAACCTGGCCTTCCACCTCTCCGGCCACATCCTGCACAGCATCTACTGGCACAACATGACCGGCGACGGCGGCGGCGAGCCCTCGGCGACCGTGGGCGATCTGGCCGACGCGATCGCCGAGTCCTTCGGCTCCTTCGCCGGCTTCAAGGCGCAGCTCACCAAGGCCGCCGCGACCACGCAGGGTTCGGGCTGGGGTGTGCTCGCCTACGAGCCCCTCAGCGGCCGGCTCGATCGTCGAGCAGGTCTACGACCACCAGGGCAACATCGGCCAGGGCTCCGTGCCGATCCTGGTCTTCGACGCCTGGGAGCACGCCTTCTACCTGCAGTACAAGAACCAGAAGGTCGACTTCATCGAGGCGATGTGGGCCGTCGTCAACTGGCAGGACGTGGCCCGCCGTTACGAGGCCGCGAAGTCCCGCGCGGACGTGCTGCTGCTCGCGCCCTGAGTGCGCTGACCGCCGTATGAAGCGTCCTGCCTCGTGATCGTCTTCTCAACCTTCGCGTAGGCAGGCGGTACGAGGAAGGGCTCCCGCAGGTCCGATACCTGCGGGAGCCCTTCTGTTTCAGTTCAGTGCCTGGACGGCGTACACCCCGCCCAGGGCGGTGGCGAGGAAGCCGAGCAGAAGCCGGAGGGCGGTCTCGGGCAGCCGGGGCTGGAGGCGGGCACCGAGGTAGCCGCCGATCAGTCTGCCGACTCCGCAGGACAGGCCGAGCGACCAGTCGGGGGCAATGTCGCCCGAGCCGGTGAGGGACAGCAACGTGAACGTCCCCGCGCCGACGAAAGAGGTAACGAAGGTGGAGGCGAGTGCGGCCCGAGCCACGTGGGCCATCGGCAGACCCCGGCCGGCGAGGTCGGGCCGAGGAGGGAGCCGCCGCCGATCCCGTAGACGCCGCCGACGATGCCGACCAGCAGGGCGAGTCCGGTGATCGTGCGCCGAGAAGGCGGGGGCGGGCTGGTCGTCTTGTCCGACCTCAGGATGCGGGTGACGAGCCAGACGCCGAGAGGCGTCAGCAGCAGAGCCACCAGGACACGGAAGACGGTCGGGCCGGGCACGGCGAAGACGCGGATGACCGCGCCGATCACCACGCCCGGCAGTGTGCCGGCCACCAGCAGCCGGGCGAGCGGGCTGAGCAGGCGTCCCCCCGGTGACGGCGCAGCAGGGCCCCGGGCCCGGCGACCACGTTGAACAGCAGGTTGGTCGGAGTGACGGACGGGCTGGGCACGGCGAGCACGCTCAGCTGCACGGGCAGGAGGAACACCGCGCCGGAGACTCCTACGGGGGCGGTGACCAGCGATATCAGCAGACCTGCGATCAGCCCTGTGAGTTCGGCCGGGACCGCGTCTTCGGAGCATCCGCTCAGTATCACAAGGGCGCCTGAACGGCTTGTGCCGCGACCGCCTCCCAGTGGAGGAGGCGGCCGCACCAGCGGTCCAGGAGCACCTGGTCGTGGCCGACGGCGAGCAGTCCGGCGCCGGTGGCGGCGCGGTAGTCCTCTACGGCCTTCAC
Source organism: uncultured Actinomycetota bacterium (assembly GCA_963839835.1). Lineage (GTDB taxonomy): Bacteria > Actinomycetota > Actinomycetes > Propionibacteriales > Nocardioidaceae > Marmoricola. The sequence continues at coordinate 13,891 of CAWIWO010000002.1, read as the reverse complement.
CAGGGCGGCGGTGGTGGAGGCGTCCAGCATCGCGGTCATCTCGTCGCAGATCAGCCAGCGGGGGCGCAGGACGAGGGCGCGGGCGAGGCAGGCGCGTTGGAGCTGGCCGTCGCTGACCTCGTGGGGGCGGCGGTCCAGGAGGTCGGGGGTGAGACCGACTGCGGGCGCCAACTCGGCCAGGCGGTCCGGGATTTCGGCGGCGCGGCCGGTGGCGCGCAGGGGCTCGGCGATCAGGTCGGTGAGCCGTAGCCGGGGGTCCGCGGAGAGCCGCGGCTGTTGGAAGACCACGCCGATAGCGGTGCGTTGGGCGCGTGGGGCACGGTGGCGCCAGCCGCGCACGAGTTCGCCGTCGAGCAGCACGGTGCCGCTGCCGGGGCGGTGGAGCAGGGCCGCGACCCGGGCGAGGGTGGACTTGCCGCAGCCGCTGGGGCCGAGGAGGCCGACTGACTCGCCAGGGGCGAGGGCCAGGGTGGCGTTGCGGACGACGGGCGCGTGTCGGTCGTATCCGGCGGTGATGTCGTGCAGTTCAAGCACGGAGGTCCTCCGGTACGTGAGGGTGGTGGCAGGCGAGGCCGTCGACCGGCGGGGAAGTGCGGTGCAGGCGTCGGTGGCACGCTCGCAGCGGGGGGCGAAGGCGCAGCCGTCGGGGAGGTCGCCGAGTTCGGGTGGCATGCCGGGAATCGGGGTGAAGGCACGGTCGGGGAGGGCCTGGAGGAGGCCGCGGCTGTAGGGGTGGCGGGGGCCGGGGGTGCCGAAGAAGGCTTTGGCGTCGGTGAGTTCGACGATCCGGCCCGCGTACATCACGGCCACGCGATCGGCGATGCGTTCGGCCGCGGACAGGTCGTGGGTGATGATGAGCAGGGCCCTGTCGCCGGTGTCGACGTGGCGGCGCAGCTCGTCGACGGTGTGGTCGACCAGGTCGCGGTCGAGGCCGGTGGTGGGTTCGTCGGCGAGAAGCAGGGGTGCGTCGCCGACGAGGGCGAGTGTGGTGGCGGCGCGCTGGGCGAGCCCGCCGGAGAGTTCGTGCGGGTGGCGGTCGAGGTGGTCGGTGGGGAAGGCGGCCCGTTCGGCGGACGCCTCGGCCGCCTGCCGTACGGCGGCCCGCCCGCGGACATCGGTCAACGCGCGGGTGGTCTCCTCCAGCTGGGAGCGGACCGTGCGGACCGGAGTCAGGTGTGCGGCGGGGCTCTGCGGGATGAGTCCGATCAGGCGGCCGCGGACCGTGCGGGCGAGGGTGCGCTCGCCCGCGGCGAGCAGATCCAGGTCGCCGAGGCAAGCCCGGCCCGCGGCCTGGGCGTTGGTGGGCAGCAGGCCCAACAGGGCGGAGGCCAGGACCGACTTGCCGCAGCCACTCTCGCCGATCAGGGCGAGGCACTCGCCGGCAGCCACGTCGAAGTGGGCGTCGGTGACGGCGGCGATCCGGTGCCCACCGGGCATGAGGAAGCGCACCGAGAGTCCGCGTACGGACAGAACCGGAGTGGTCACAGCGTCAGCTCCGATCGGCGGCGGGGGTTGAGCCGTTCCCGCCAGGCTCCGGCGAGCCCGGCGATGGCGAGGGTGGGGACGATGATGAAGAGGCCGGGGAAGAGGGTGGGCCACCACTGTCCGGCGAGCAGCGAACCCCGGGCGCCCTGGATGAGGTTGCCGAGGCTGGCCAGGTGGGTGGGCAGTCCGAGACCGAGGAAGGACAGCGCGGACTCGTGCCACATGGCGTGCGGCACCATCAGCACGGCGGCCAGCGCGGCCTGCGGCAGCACCGCGGGCAGCAGATGCCGTACCGCCACCCGCCACCGCGAGGCACCTCCGGAGACTGCCGCGTCGATGTACGGGCGCGAGCGCAGGGACAGCACCTCGGCGCGCACGATCCGGGCGGTGGACAGCCAGTGGGTGAGCGCGACCGACACCACGACCGGCCAGACCCCCGGCCGGAACATGGCGACGATGAAGATGCCCAGCAGCAGATGCGGCACGGACGAGAAGGTGTCGACGAGCCGCATGAGGGCCCGGTCGGCCCAGCCGCCCAGTGCGCCGGCGGTCGCCCCGACGGCCGTGCCGATCACCGTCGCGGTGAGCGCGGCGGCGACCCCGACCAGCAGGGAGACACGCAGGCCGTAGACGCAGCGCAGGAGCAGGTCCCGGCCGAGGTCGTCGGTGCCGAAAGGATGCGACCAGCTCGGCGGCAGCAGCTTCGATCCCAAGTCGATTGCTTGCTGGTCCAGTTGGACGAACGGCGGTATGAGGAGCACGGAGAGGACGGTCACCGTCACCAGGGCGGCGGAGACGCGTACGCGAAAGGTCCGGGTCGGACGGCGGTTGGTGCCATACGACCGCCAGACGGGCCCTGCGGGGGATTCAGTCGGGAATTCACATGTCACTGAACTTCACCCTCGGGTCGAACAGGCCGTACAGCAGGTCGGCGAGGAGGTTGCCGAGGAGCACGGCGGCGGTGGCGAGCGTGGTGAGCGCGGCCAGGAGCGGGAAGTCGACGGCGGTGGCGGCCTCCACGGTGGCCGCCGCGATGCCGGGCCAGCTGAAGACGCTCTCCACCAGCAGGGCGCCGGTGATGAGTTCGGGCACGCGGGAGCCGACCAGGGTGAGGACGGGCAGCAGGCCGGAGCGCAGGGCGTGTCCGAGCAGGACGGTGCGTTCGCTCAGTCCCCGGGCGCGGGCGCCGCGTACGGGATCCTCGGCGAGGGCATCGCCGACGCCCTGACGGACATACAAGGTGAACCAGGGCAGTTGGGAGACGGCGAGCACGCCGGCCGGCAGCACGAGATGGCTCGCGACCTGCCCGAAGGTGACCTGCTCGCTGGCGGTGTCGGTCAGACCGCCCGCCGGGAGCACGCCGAGTTGGAGGGCGAACAGCCAGACGGCCAGCAGAGCGAGCCAGAAGACCGGCGCCGCCTCCAGCGAGTAGGCAACGGAGGTCACCAGCCGGTCCAGCAGGGATCCGGGGCGGCGGGCGGCCAGCACGCCGAGCACCGTGCCTGTCAGGACGGCGACGACGAACGCGACCGCGCACAACAGCGAGGACCAGACGAGGCGTTCGCCGATCACCTCGGCCACCGGTTGCCGCAGCACGCTGGACTGGCCGAGGTCGCCCGTGACGGCGGAGGTCAGCCAGTGCCACCAGCGGGAGGTGAACGGCTGGTCCACGCCGAGGTTCTCCCGCAGCCGCGCCAGCGTCTCGGCGTCCGCACCGAGCGCGGCCGTGCCGGCGTACGCCTTGACCGGGTCGAAGGGGGAGGCGGCGGCGATCGCGAAGACGCCGAAGGTGACGACGAGCAGGATCGGGGCGGCGAACAGCAGCCGCCGCCCCGCGAGCCGTGCCATCGCACCCCAGGGCAGAGACCTTCGGGGGGCGGAGGTCACTTCTTCGGCTGCCAGGCTTCGAGGTTCCACCACGGGCCCGAGGCGAAGCCGTGCTCATGCGGTTCGACCTGCGTGGTCAGTCCGTCCCAGCGGTCGGCGAGGACGTAGACGTGGTCGATGTGGGTGAGGAAGGTGTAGCCGGGGTTCTTCACCAGTTCGCGCTGGAGGCTGTCGTAGGCAGCCTTGCGGGTCGCCTGGTCCAAGGTGCGGCGGCCGGTGTCGAGAGCCGCGTCGACGACCGAATCGTCGTAGCGGGCCATGTTGTTGAAGCCGTCGCCGGCGAGCGAGGAGTGCAGCAAGGTGTAAAGGCCGTAGTCGGGGTCGCCGTTGCTGCCGAAGCCGGCCAGTACCGCGTCGCTCTTCATGCGAGGCTCGATGACCTCCCAGGTGGCGCTCTCCACGTTCACCTCGATACCGGCCTTCTTGGCGTCGGAGGCGTAGGCGAGGGCGTGGTCCTGGCGGACCTTGTCGCCGGAGGGGTAGAGAAGAGTGAATGACGCGCGCCGGCCCTTCTTGGAGCGGATGCCGCCGTCGGCGGACTTCCAGCCCGCCTGGTCGAGGATCTGCTTCGCCTTGGCGAGGTCCTGCCCCCGTTCGATGCCCTTGGTGAACCACGGGTCGTCGACCGGCAGCGGCCCGTATGCAGGGCGTCCGGCTCCGTCGAGGATCTTGTCGACCATGGCCTGCCGGTCCACGGCGGCGTCCAGGGCCTGGCGGATGGCGCGGTCGGCGGTGACCTTGTTCTCCTGGGGGAGGGTGACCGTGCGGAAGTCGTAGGTCTTCGCGTCGTACGTCTTCTTCGCGCTGTCGCTTTCGAAGGTGGCGGCGAGGTTGGGCGGCAGGACCGTGCCGTCGAGGTCCCGGCACGCAGCCGGGTGGCGCGCACATTGTCGTCCTCGATGACCGCCATGGTCACCTTCTTCACCTTCGGCGCACCGCCCCAGTAGCCGGGGTTGGCCTTGAAGGTGAGCTTCTCGCCCTTGCTCCAGGAGGCGAGGAGGTAGGGGCCGGTGCCGGTCGGCTTCGTGTTGAAGGAGCCGGTGTTGGGGTCCTGCCCCTTCGCTATGTGCTCGGGGACGACGGGCAGGACCGTGCGGCCGGCGAGGGGGCGTACGGGTACTTGAGGGTGAAGACCACCTTGTCGTCGCCGTCCGCGCGGACCTGCTTGATGGCGTCCAGCTCGCTGCGGTTGGTGTTGTTGGTCTCTCGCGTCGAGGATCGTGTCGTACGTGAAGACCACGTCGGCCGAGGTCAGCGGCTCGCCGTCGCTGAATTTCACGCCCTCGCGCAGGGTGTAGGTGTAGGTCAGGCCGTCGTCGGCGACCTCGGGCAGCGCTTTGGCGAGGGCCGGCTTCAGTTTCAGGTCGGTGTCCCGGGCCAGGGAGCCCGTCGAAAATCTTCGAGTTGCCGTCCTTGCCGTAGCCGAGCAAGGGGCTGAGCCGTGTCCGGCTCGGAGGCGACGCCGATTACGACGGAGCCGGCCGCGTCGCCGCTGCCCGTGCTGTTGTTGCCGGGGGCCGAGCAGGCGGCGACTCCGGTGAGTATCGCCGCTGCGGCGGCGGCTGTCCGGTTCCGACGGACCGTCATGGACCTCACACCCTTATTGATGATCTAAAGCTGTTGCATATTAATCGCAATAAGAGATACCCGGGCAGGTCGGAAGACAGTCCGATGGAGGCAGGGCTCTTGATCGTGGTGACGGCAGCTGCCGTGCAGGGCGGACGACTCCTGGTCGTGACCAAGCATGCGGTCCCGGAGACGAGGCCGTCGCGGCGCTCGAGGGGCCAATGAATGTGACGGTGTACGCAGCCGGCATCGAACCGGCTCCGGCGGCCACCCCATGTCCTGCTGTTGTTAAGGGGGTCCGCGCTCGCCGAAAGGCTGCTCGATCCGGCCGTACCGGCAGCGGTCGAGCCGGTGGCCAAACAGCCGAGCCCGTCGGCGTGGTCTATGCCCATGTGCCCGTCACGCGGTACCGCCAGTCCGATATCGACGACGGCGAAACGGAAGCCGGTGAGAATCCGGCACGGTCGCGCCACTGTGTACGGGACGCTCCTTCGGGGGCTCCCTGAGTCAGACCCGTGGCCGTCGTCATGTGCACCACCGAGATGGGACGCGAACTCCCAGAGGAGGCCCTGCCATGGCGCAGCATGTCGCCCAGCCGACAGCCAACACCCCCGTCATTCCCGCCAAGCTGCCGCTGAAGGACATCGCCCCTTGGGCTGTCTTCTTCGGCATTCTGATGCTGGTCCTGCTGTACTTCGTCGGCGCCGAGCAGGGCGCCACGTCCGTCGTCTCCGGCGAGGACGTCCACGAGTGGGTGCACGACGCCCGCCACCTCCTCGGTTTCCCCTGCCACTGATCCGAGGGGAACCAGCACACCCATGAACTCCGCAACGGTAAGAAACCTCCTCGTGCGGGGCATGCTCGCCGGCCTCGGCGCCGGCGTGCTCGCCCTGATCGTCGCCTACTTCCTCGGCGAACCGAACGTCGACAGCGCCATCGGCTTCGAGGAGGCCCACGCCCCCGCCCACGAGCACGAGGTCGAACTCGTCTCCCGCAGCCTGCAGTCCACCGCCGGCCTGGCCACCGGTGTCCTGATCTACGGGGTGGCGTTCGGCGGCATCGCCGCCCTCGCCTTCTGCTTCGCCCTCGGCCGCGTCGGCCGCTTCACCCCGCGGGCCACCGCGCTGCTCCTGTCGGGCTGCGCGCTGCTCGCGATCTACGTCGTGCCGTTCCTGAAGTACCCGGCCAACCCGCCGGCGGTCGGCGACGGCGACACCATCGGCAAGCGGACCACCCTGTACTTCCTGATGATGGTGCTGAGCGTCCTTATCGCGGTCGCCGCGGTGATCCCGGGCAAGAGGCTCGCGCCGAAACTGGGCACCTGGCACGCCACCGTCGTCGCCGTGCTCGGCTTCGCCGTCGTGATCGGGCTGGCGTACGAGTTCCTGCCCACCGTCAACGAGGTCCCGGGCGACTTCCCGGCCGCCCTGCTGTGGCGGTTCAGGCTCTCCGCCCTCGCCATGCAGGTCACCCTGTGGGGCGGATTCGGCCTCCTCTTCGGCGAGTTGGCCGAGCGGGTGCTGCACCCCAAGCCCGCCACGGTGTCCGCGGGCACGCCGGTAGCCGCCCCGCGGTGACATGACCGACACGACGAGAGGGCCCGCGGAACCATCCGGGGGCCCTCTCGCGTTCTTCGGGTACCGACGACCCGGACCACGGACATGACCCGTCGACCCGGCCGTTCACCCGGATCCGGCGAAGGCGGGCAGCGGAGGAGCCGAGTGGCCAGACAGTCCCAGCCGCGCCGCATCACCCTGGGCGGCCGCGAGGCGGTCGCCCTCACCGTGCAGGAGTACGAGCAACTGATGGCGAGCCGACGTCAGATCGGCGGCCAGAGCGCGCGCGTACGGGTGCTCGCCCAACAGGTGAAGCAGACCGAGAAATTGTTGTCCGACCTGGAGACCCTGGTCGGAGCCCCGGCGAAGCCGTGCCGTGCTGCCGAACCAGAGGCCGGGGCCGGTGCGGGTGAGGATGAGAGCGACGGGGACTGTCTGCGGTGCGAGATCGCGGCGCTCCTGCGCCGGCACCGGGATCCGGCCCGGTGAACCCTCAGCGGCCTCAGCGGTCTCAGCGGCCCGGATCGGCTTCCGGGAATCCCAGGGGACGCCCGATCCGCAGGTTCCAGCGGCCGGCCCGCCCGCTGATCTCGGTCGCCGTCAGCGGCGGCACGTCGAGCCGCCAGAAGGCAGCCAACGGCGCGTCCAGCACGTGAACGGCCGCGGCCCGCACGACTTCCGGCTCGACCACGGCGAGCGTACGGCCGTCCGCCTCAAGGGAAGCCTCCAGCCAGCGCCCCACCCGCGCGCAACAGCCGGCCACCGACTCGCCGCCGTGCGGCGCGGACGCGGGGTCGCCGATCCAGCGGGTCACCGACTCCGGCTCGGCGGCGGCGACCTCGTCGAGGGTCCGGCCCCGCCAGCGTCCCGCGTCCAGCCCCGCCAGTTCCGGTGCTTCCTCGCCGTCGAGCCCGAGCGCCGAGGCCGTCTCCCGGCAGCGCACGCCGGGGGAGACCACGACGCGCCCGGCCGGGGGCAACGATCCGGCCGCCGCGCGAGCACGCTCCGCGCCGCTGTCGTCGAGGGAGTCACCGTCGTAGAAACGGGCCTGCCGCAGCGACGGGCTCGACGCGGGTGAGATGAGGGTGACGCGGCTGGTCACAATGTTGCTCCTACGGGCTGTGTCTATGGGGTGCGCTCTCCACCGGGTAGGGGACGTATGGACGCCGGTCCGTTTGACGGCGAGCGGTCCGCCGGCCGGGGGCCGGGCGCGCTGGGCACTGCCGTGGCGCCCGCAGATCCGGCAGCCGAGGCCGATCGGAGCCGCGACACGGGCCGTAGCCCCCAAGACGATGTCACCAGCTGTCTTCCTTGGCCGATTCCAGGGCTTCGAACACGGTGAGCGCGTCACGGAGGGCGGCGACGTCGTGGGTGCGAATGTAGTCCGCCCGCTGCGCGCGGCGTACAGTTCCGCCGCCAGCTAGCCGGACCGATCCCGGAAACGCTGCTCCCGGTGAGCGTCCGCAGGAACGACTTCCGGGACGGCGAGATCAGCACGGGGAGGTCGAAGCGGGCTTTGAGCTGGTACAGAAGTCTCCCGACTCCCCGACGAGGCTGACCAGTTCGGCCGCGTACCGGATGCCCTGCGGATGCCTCGTCCAGGGGCCGAGCGGATCACCGGGCGGGTCTCCGCGCAGGGCGAGAACATTGCGTACGCCCTGGTCGGCGTAGTGGCCGAGGATGTTGCGCAGTTCGGCGACGCTGTGGTCGACCGCGGTGAGGTGGGCGACCGGGGTGAGTGTGGTCTCCTGGGCGATCCGCCCGGTGACGTTGACCGTCCGGCCGCGTGTCGAACCGCCGGCGCTGTACGTCACGGAGACGAAGGTGGGGGACAGGGCCTCCAGTCGGCGGATCGCGGTCCAGAGCCCGGCTTCGGCCCGCCGTACTGCGCGGCGGCATGAACTCGAACGAGTAGGAGCGGCCTCCCCGCGCGAGGAGGTCACGAATGGACAGTGCGCTGTCTGCCCTTGTGCTGGGCATACCGAGAGCCATGGGCGGGTGCTTTCTCCGATGCCGGGGCTGGGGCCGGGGAGGGCGGCAGGGCATGCCCTCCCCCAGCCGGCCGGACTTGCGGTCAGGACGTGGGCAGTTCCGCGCGGACGGTGCGGGCGGCGGCGACCAGGTTCTCCAGGGAGGCGCGGGTCTCGGGCCAGCCGCGGGTCTTCAGGCCGCAGTCGGGGTTGACCCACAGCCGCTCGGCGGGGATCGCCTTGAGTCCCTTGCGCAGCAGGGCGGCCACCTCGTCGGCGCTCGGGCACGCGGGGGAGTGGATGTCGTAGACGCCGGGCCCGGCCTCGCGCGGGTAGCCGTGCGCGGCGAGTTCGCGGGCGACCTGCATGTGGGAGCGGGCGGCCTCCAGGCTGATGACGTCGGCGTCGAGGTCGTCGATGGCCTGGACGATGTCGCCGAACTCGGCGTAGCACATGTGGGTGTGGATCTGGGTGTCCGGCCGGACGCCGCTGGTGGTGAGCCGGAACGCCTCGGTGGCCCAGGCCAGGTACGCCGGCGTGGTCGGCGGCGCGCAGCGGCAGCGTCTCGCGCAGCGCGGGCTCGTCGACCTGGATGACCGAAGTGCCGGCCGCCTCCAGGTCGTTCACCTCGTCGCGCAGGGCGAGGGCGACCTGGCGGGCGGTGTCGCCGAGCGGCTGGTCGTCGCGGACGAAGGACCAGGCGAGCATGGTGACCGGGCCGGTGAGCATGCCCTTGACCGGCCGGTCGGTGAGCGACTGGGCGTACGTGGTCCAGCGCACCGTCATCGGCTCGGGCCGGGAGATGTCGCCGGCCAGGATCGGCGGGCGGACGTAGCGGGTGCCGTAGGACTGGACCCAGCCGTGCTGGGTGGCGAGGTAGCCGGTGAGCTGCTCGGCGAAGTACTGGACCATGTCGTTGCGTTCGGGCTCGCCGTGCACCAGGACGTCGATGCCGGCCTTCTCCTGGAAGGCGATGACCTCGCGGATCTCGGCCTTGATGCGCTCCTCGTACGCCGGCCGCGTCGATCCGGCCGGCGCGCAGGTCGGCGCGGGCCGTGCGCAGTTCGCCGGTCTGCGGGAACGAGCCGATGGTGGTGGTCGGCAGCAGCGGCAGCCCGCAGCTGGGCGCGCTGGGCGGCGGCCCGCTCGGCGTACGGCTGGGAGCGGCGGGCGTCGGCGTCGGTGACGGCGGCGGCGCGGGCGCGTACGGCCGGGTCGCGGGTGAGGGGGGAACTCGGCGCGGGAGGCCAGGTCGGCGCGGTTGGCGGCCAGTTCGGCGGCGATGGCGTCGGTGCCCTGGGCCAGGCCCGTGGCGAGGGTGACGATCTCGGCGGTCTTCTGCCGGGCGAAGGCCAGCCAGCGCAGGATCTGCGGGTCGATGTCCCGCTCGGCCGCCGCGTCCAGCGGGACGTGCAGCAGGGAGCAGGAGGCGGCCACGTCGACCCGGTCGGCGAGGCCGAGCAGGGTGCCGAGGGTGGACAGGGACTTCTCGAGGTCGTTGATCCAGATGTTGCGGCCGTCGACGACGCCGGCGACCAGCCGCTTGCCGGGCAGTCCGCCGACGGCGGCGAGGTCGTCCGAGGTTGGCGGCGGCGGCGCTCGGTGAAGTCCAGGGCCAGCCCCTCGACCGGGGCCTTGGCCAGCACGGGCAGCGCCTCGCCGAGCCGGTCGAAGTAGGAGGCGACCAGCAGCTTCGGGCCGGTCGGTGAGGGCGCCGAGGTCGCGGTAGGCGCGGGCGGCGGCGTTCAGTTCGGCCGGGGTGCGGTCCTGGACCAGGGCGGGCTCGTCGAGCTGCACCCACTCGGCGCCGGCCGCCCGCAGGTCGGCGAGGACCTCGGCGTACACCGGCAGCAGCCGGTCCAGCAGGGTCAGCGGCTCGAAGTCGGCGGCGACGCCGGGGGCGGGCTTGGCGAGCAGCAGATAGGTGACGGGACCGACCAGGACCGGGCCGGGCGGTGAGCCCGAGGGCGAGGGCCTCCTTCAGCTCGGCGACCTGCTTGGCGGAGTCGGCGGTGAAGACGGTGTCGGGGCCCAACTCCGGCACCAGGTAGTGGTAGTTGGTGTCGAACCACTTGGTCATCTCCAGCGGCGCGACGTCCTGGGTGCCGCGCGCCATCGCGAAGTAGCCGTCGAGGGCGTCGGCGTCGACGGCCTCGCGGTGGCGGTCGGGGATCGCGCCGACCATGACGGTGGTGTCCAGGACGTGGTCGTAGTACGAGAAGTCGCCGGTCGGGCACCTCGTGGATGCCGGCGTCGGCGAGCTGCTGCCAGTTGCGCGCGGCGCAGCTCGGCGGCGGTCGCCCGGAGGGCGTCGGCGCTGACGCGGCCCTTCCAGTAGCCCTCGATGGCCTTCTTCAGTTCCCGGTTCGCGCCCTGGCGGGGGTAGCCGTACACGGTGGCCCGTGCTGCCGCGGCTGCGGACTTGGCTGGTCACGGAGATCTCCTTCGCGAGATGACTCCCTGAGATCCCGGAGACGGGACGAGGGCGCGAAGGGATGACGAACCGGACGGACCGCGGCGCTCGCCGGCGCGATGCCCGCCCGGTATGTACGCCGACCCGCCCACGAGGTCACCGGGATGTCCGCGCGCGATGGTTCGCGCACGGGCAGCTGGCAGGTCTTCGGACTCGCGGGCACGCCCTGCCGTGGGCGGACACCTACTGGCCGTCGCTTCCCAGACCCGGTACGTCGGATCCAGTGCGTATGACGGCGGTCGTTCCCGCTCACCGCTGCGGGGCAGTCCCGGATTCCCACCGGGTTCCCTCTTACGACGCATCCCGCCTGGCGGACGGGGCGAACCAGCTGCACCTGCCAGCCTAAGGGGCGGTCCGGGCCGGCGGAGTGTCACGTCCATCATTCGGATGGTTGGTTTGTTGGTGGAACCTGAAACCAACACCGTGTTCCGCCGGAGGGCGATGTGTGGGAAGCGACCCCCCAGCCCGGCCGCCACCGCGGGCGGAAGAATCCCCTGCGTGGAACAGGTACTGGAGGTCATCGCCCTTGTCGTCGCCGCCTTCGGCACCGCGGCCCTGTCCGCGGTCGCCGGGTTCGGCGGCGGAGTACCGCTGCTGCCCGTGTTCGTCGCCGTCCTGGGCACCCGAGACGCTGTGGCGGTCCGCACCGTCGCCCAATTGGCCAGCAACGGCCGCCAGGTGTGGTTCAACCGCCCCGAGGTCGACCGGCGCCTGGTCGGCGTCTTCGCTGTCGGCGCCGTCCCGGCCGCAGTCGCCGACACGCTGCTGTTCGCCACCGCGCCTCTGCCCGCACTGACCCGCCTCGTCGGCGTGTTCCTGCTGGTCATCGTCGCCTGGCAGCGTTGGAGGCCGCTGGGAACCGGGCATGTCCAACGCGCACTTCGGCGCGTACATAGACGCGCTCGACCAGCTGATCGTCATCAACCGTGAGCACTTCGCCGCCTCGGTGAGCGATGGCCGGTCCGCCGTAACCGGGCTGCCGTGGACGTGCGGTGCACTGCTTGCCGCGGGCCTGCTCACGGTGCTCGGATTGCGGGCACGCCTCGCGGAGTTCCGCTGAGCACCAGACCGTCGGCCTCGGCTGCGGTGGGGCCGGCTACGGGCGCCCGGATCCAACAGGACTGTCCGGGCGCTCGGCCGAGTTCGGGGGTTCGCCGCGGCGGACCGAGCCGGGGGCGCGGCCGGCCGGGCGGTCGGCGCGGGCGGAGGAGGTCAGCTGCCAGGGCACGCTGATGACCATGACGCCGGGCGTGAACAGCAGCCGGCTCTTGAGCCAGCAGGGCGGACTGGTTGTGCAGCAGGTTCTCCCACCAGTGGCCGACGACGTACTCGGGGATGAAGACGGCGACCAGGTCGCGGGGGCTGGTCGCGGCGGATGGAGCGACGTAGTCCGACGACCGGGCGGGTGATCTCCCGGTACGGCGAGTCCAGCATCGTCAGCGGCACCTGGATGCCGCGCTCGCTCCCACTGCGCCCGTGCAGCGCCGCGGTCTCGTCGCGGTCGACGGCGACGGTCAGCGCCTCCAGGGTGTCGGGGCGGGTGGCCCGGGCGTAGGCCAGGGCCCGCAGCGTCGGCCTGTGCATCCTGGAGACCAGGACCACCGCGTGGACCCGGCGGGGCAGCACGATCCCGCCGCGGGTCGGCGACGGCGAGTTCGGCGCGCGATGCGGTCGTAGTGGCGGCGGATGCCGCGCATCATCACTACAGCACGCGGCACGGCGATGCACCGCCAGGTAGGCGCCCTGGGTGAACTTGGTGGCCAGCACGATCGACCAGCACCAGGCCGGTGAACACGGCGCCGACGGCGTTGATGGCCGCGGGCGCGGTGGATGCCGGCGGCGCGCGCCGGGTCGCGCTCGGTGCGCAGGGCCCGGTTCCAGTGCCGGACCATGCCGGTCTGGGAGAGCGTGAAGGAGGTGAACACGCCCAGGATGTAGAGGTGGATGAGGCGGGTGACGGAGCCGTCGAACGCGCAGATCAGCGCGCCGGCGACCACCGCCAGGGCGACGATGCCGTTGGAGAAGGCCAGCCGGTCGCCGCGGGTGTGCAGTTGGCGGGGCAGGTAGCGGTGCTGGGCCAGGATCGAGGCCAGCAGCGGGAAGCCGTTGAAGGCGGTGTTCGCGGCCAGGATCAGGATCAGGGCGGTGGCGGCCTGGATGTAGTAGAACCCGACGCTGTGGCGCCGCCGAAGACCGCGGCGGCGAGCTGGGCGATGACGGTGCGCTGCGGGTCGGTCGTCGCAGTCGCCGGTGAAGCCGATCAGGTCGCAGGTGTCCTCGGTGATGCGCACGTTGGCGATCAGCGCCAGGGCGGTGATGCCCGACGAACATGGCGATCGCGATCAGCGCCCATCACGCGCCATCGTGGTCGCGGCGTTCTCGGCCTTGGGCTTGCGGAACGCCGGTACGCCGTTGGAGATCGCCTCCACGCCGGTCAGCGCGGTGCAGCCGGAGGCGAACGCCCGCAGCACCAGCATCAGCAGCGCGAGCCCGGCCAGCCCGGCGTCGTCGGCGCGGGCCGATGCCGTAGCGCGGCGGACTCGGCGACCGGCGGCGTCGCCGAACAGCGCACCGGACCAGCCCGGTCGCGATCATCGACCAGCACCCCGGCGATGAACAGGTATGTCGGGCGCGGCGAACGCGCGGCCCGACTCGCGCACCCCGCGCAGGTTCATCGCCGTGAGCACCGCCGACGAAGCCGACGCCATCAGCACGCCGGTGCTCGTTGAGCGCCGGGATCGCCGAGATGATGTTGTCCACCCCGGCGGCCACCGACACGGCGACCGTCATCACGTAGTCGACCAGCAGCGCGCCGGCCACCACCAGCCCGGCCGACGGCCCAGGTTCGTGAGACCACCTCGTAGGAGCCGCCGCCGCTGCGGTAGGCGCGCACCACCTGCCGGTAGGACAGCACCACCACCGCCAGCAGCACCACCACCGCCGCCGGCGATCCA
>CAWIWO010000001.1:0-135419 GCA_963839835.1 uncultured Actinomycetota bacterium | reverse complement strand
ACTGTGAGACCTACAAGTCGAGCAGATGCGAAAGCAGGTCCAAGTGATCCGGTGGTTGAATGTGGAATTGCCATCGCTCAACGGACAAAAGGTACGCTAGGGATAACAGGCTGATCGAGTCCAAGAGCTCATATCGACGACTCGGTTTGGCACCTCGATGTCGGCTCATCACATCCTGGGGCTGGAGAAGGTCCCAAGGGTCCGGCTGTTCGCCGGTTAAAGTGGTACGCGAGCTGGGTTCAGAACGTCGCGAGACAGTTCGGTCCTTATCCGCTGTGGGCGCAGGAAGAGTGAGGGGTTCACACCTTAGTACGAGAGGACCGGGTGTGACGAACCACTGGTGTTCCAGTTGTCCTGTCAAGGGCAGTGCTGGGTAGCTATGTTCGGAAAGGATAAGCGCTGAAAGCATCTAAGCGCCAAGCCTCTCCCAAGATGACTCTTCCCCGAAGGATCGTGGCAGACCACCACGTTGATAGGATTCCGGTGTAAGCGCAGTAATACGTTCAGCTGAGAATTACTAATAATCCGTTCGGCTTGGTCATTTCCTCCTCCTTTAATTGGAGGTCGAATATGACTTTTTAAAACTCAGCTTTGAAAGTTGTATTGCTCCTGTATGTAGATGTCAGAGAATCAGCGACGGTTCTTTGATCAAATAAAGGTTGGCCGCCTCGCAACGAGTGGCCGGTCGCTAGAAGTCTGGCGAATTTGAGGTTCGACTCATCCCCCCAGTGAGAACCTCCCATTTGAGCCTAAATGCGGCCTCAAATTCGTCAGACTTCTGGTGATCCTAGCGCAGTGGCCCCACCCGTTCCCATTCCGAACACGGAAGTGAAACGCTGCAGCCCCGATGATAGTGCATCTCTAGGTTGTGCGAAAGTAGGACGTCGCCAGTAATACGCCCCGTCTCTTGGAAACAAGAGGCGGGGCTTTTTTGTGCCCGGGATTGAGTCGAAGGCGTTTTCCGGAGGGAATGTCTGACGGTTTTGCTTGCGCGTTCATGCGGCCGCGGAGAGAAAACGCGCAGGGTTTTCAATTATATGACTAAGGGCAATTCCGTTCCTGATTACGTCGCGATCGGCTTCGACAAAATCGACCGCGACCTCAGATTCCTCATCGAGTGCCTCGGCGAAGTGCTGGAGCGATCTCGGATTGGAGCATCTCGCTCGGAGCATTTGCCGTGGTTCGGGCGCGAGAGTCGCCAGAGCTGGATCGCAGCGGAAGTGCCGCCGCAGCTCGGGCTGGTCTACTCGATCGCGTTTCAGTTGCTGAACATGGTCGAGGAAAATGCCGCCGCCTACGTGCGCTCGCTGCGCGAAGAGCAGGAGGGGCTGACCGCGGAGCGCGGGCTTGTGGGGCGAGCAACTTCGAGAAGCTGAAGGCCGAACGGCCTCGACGGAGCAGACGATCGGTGCGGTGCTTGGCAAGGTCTGCGTGGAGCCGGTGCTCACCGCGCATCCCACGGAGGCGAAACGCCTCGCCGTGCTCGATCAGCATCGCGCGATTTACGCGCTGCTCGCGGTCGCGCGAGCGCGCGACAAATCCCGCCTTCCGAGCAGAAAACGCTGCGCGAAAAGACGAAGGCCGCACTCGAACGCCTCTGGCGCACCGGCGAAATCCTGCTCGAAAAGCCGAAACTCGCCGACGAACGCCGCAACGTCATGCACTATCTGCGCGATGTTTTTCCCGCGGTGCTGCCGGAACTCGACGAACGCCTGCGCCAGGCGTGGCAGGCGGCGGGCTTTGATGCGCACGCTTCTGCAGGACGAGACGCAACTTCCCGCAAATCCGCTTTGGCACCTGGGTGGGCGGCGATCGCGACGGGCATCCCGGGGTCACGGCGGAGGTCACCGCGGAGACGCTCGAGCGCCTGCGGGCGAATGCCCTGGTGGTCCTGCGCCGCGAACTCGCCGCGCTGGCGGAAAAGCTCAGCCTTTCCGCGTGGATGCAGCCGCCTCCGCCATCGCTGGTCGCGGCGCGCGAGACAAGATTGCCGCGGAACTGGGCGAAATGGCGCGCCCGATTCTGGCGGCCAATCGCCGGCGAGCCGTGGCGGCAATTCGTCGAGCTGTTGATCGAGCGGCTGCCGGTCGAGATCGCGCCGCATCAGCCTTCGCAGCTCCGCGAAGGCGCAGGGAGCTATCAGTTACGCCGAGGAATTGGCGCGCCGATCTGCAGACGCTCCGCGATTCGCTCATCGAAGTCGGCGCGAAGCGCCTGGCCGAGACCGACGTGCGCCCGGTGCTGCGCGCGCTGCAGGTCTTCGGATTCCATCTCGCGCAACTCGACATCCGGCAAAACAGCGTCTTCCACGCAAAGGCGCTTTCGCAATTGATGACCGCCGCCGGTCTCGACGGCAGCCAGTGGGAGGAGTGGAGCGAAGCGGAGCGGCTGCGCTTTCTGGAAAAGGAACTGCGTTCGCCGCGCCCGTTCCTGCACGCCAGACGCCTCGGCCGGACCGGAGGCCGATGCGGTGCTCGGCTGCTATCCGCGTGCTCGCCGCGCACATCGCGCGCTGCGGCGCGGATGGCATCGGCGCGCTGATCGTGAGCATGACGCGGCGGCTTTCCGATCTGCTCGTCGTCTATGTGCTGGCGCGCGAAGCGGGGCTGACGCGCATGCTGCCGGAAGGGCTGGTCTGCGTGCTGCCGGTCGTGCCGCTTTTTGAAACGCTCGGACGATCTCGAAGCCGCGCCGGCCATTCTCGGAGCGTTTCTCGAGGAGCCGATGACCCGGCGCAGCCTCGATTTTCTCGCCTGGAACTGGGGCCGCGAACGCTGCCGCTCACCCAGCAGGTCATGGTCGGCTACAGCGACAGCAACAAGGATTCCGGCATTTTCGCCAGCCAGTGGGGGCTGCAAAAAGCGCAGTCGCGGCTCGCGCAACTCGGGCGCGATGCCGGCGTGCGCATTCGCTTTTTCCACGGCCGCGGCGGCACGGTCAGCCGCGGCGCGGGCCCGACGCATCGCTTTCTCGAAGCGCTGCCGAACAATTCCCTGAGCGGCGACATCCGCCTCACCGAGCAAGGCGAAACGATCGCGCAAAAATTCGGCAACTTCGCCACCGCGACCTACAATCTCGAGCTCCTCCTCGCCGGCGTCGCCGCGACGACCATCGAACACGAGCGCAGCGCGCCGATGCCGCCGCCGCTCGCGCCGGTGCTGGAGAAGCTCTCGCGATCCAGCCAGCAGGCCTATCGCCGGCTGCTCGACACGGAGGATTTCCTCACCTTTTACCGCCAGGCCACGCCGATCGATGCGCTGGAGCACAGCCGCATCGGCTCGCGCCCGTCGCGCCGCACCGGCCAGCCGAGCCTCGCGGATCTGCGCGCGATTCCGTGGGTCTTCAGTTGGAGCCAGGCGCGCTTTTATGTGCCGGGCTGGTTTGGCGCCGGGCTCCGGCTTGAAGGAGCTGAGCGAGGCGGAACTGGCGGAGATCAGGGACCAGATCCGCACCTGGCCGTTCCTGCATTACGTGCTGACCAATATCGAATCGAGCATCGCCAGCACCGACCTCGAGCTGATGCGAGCCTATGGCGAACTGGTCGAGGACGCGGCGCTGCGCGAGCGGTTCATGAAGATCATCTTGGACGAGTGGAATCTCACCCGCGAGATGCTCGAGAAACTGCGCGGCGCGCCGATGGCCGAGCGCCGTCCGCGCATGTTGAAAACTTTGCAACTTCGCGCCGAAGCCTTGCGGGTGCTGCATTTGCAGGAGATTCACCTGCTGAAAAAGTGGCGCGGCCTGAAAGCGGCGGACGACGAAGCGGGCGCGGACAAAATGCTCCCGGACCTGCTGCTCTCGATCAACGCCATCGCCAGCGGCCTGCGGACCACGGGATAGCGCGGCGCGCTTCAGCGCGATTTTTTGCGGTCGGGCGCGCCTGCGCACCTGCGCGTCGCGCCCGCGGCTCCTTGCCCGTGCGGCGATCGCCTGCGTCGCCGGATGACGATAGGCGCCGTTTTTGCCAAACGAATAGTAGGGCACATAACGATCCGACGACACGCTGTCCGCCGCGATGGGATCGGTGCGATCCGTGCAATCGAGAATCCACCAACGTCCGCCGTAGCGCCAATAGACCCACGCATGGCTGGTGCGCGAAGTTTTTCTCCGCCTTGCCGATGGCGAAGAGAGCGCCGGATCGGACAGGCTGTCGTAGAGCCAGAGCGCCTTGGATTTGCAATCGCCGGCGCGCTGCGCCTCGGTCAGCCGGGGCGGATCGGGCCGGTAAGGATCGCGCGATACGTATTGAAAGCTGTACCCGACCTTCATCAGGTGACAGGCCGTCACCATCGTGCTGCGCTCGGCTCCAGCGCCGAGATCACTTCACGCACGCTGCCAAAATAGCGGTCGTACGGCGTCGAATTGGTAGGCTGCAATGCCAGGGCCTGACCGCCAGGCGGAAGAGAAAAATTGGCCGGCGGAGCGCTCGGGCTGCTGTCGCGCAAAAGAGATGCCGTGCGGAAACGGACCGTCGAGGACTCCTGGGCCCACACTGGGGAGAGGAGCAGAAAGACCAAACAAAAGCGTAGAGCGCGGAGACGCATCGGAGGCGGAAAGGGAAGCTAAAGGGGCGAGCATCGCATGACAATCCCCGTTCGTCACGAGTTGCCTGGTGCGTGAAGGCCATTAGGCTGATGCGCGATGAGCCGCATCCTGAAAGCCGCTGGAGCACTGGTGGACACCATAAAGATCAACGCCCTGACGCGGGAAGACCGCGACGGCCGGACGTTCTGGATCAAGCGGCGCACTTGGGCGGCTCGGCCGATTATGGCCTGTGCCAATTGTTTTTTTTCCGTGGCGGGTAATCCGGTCGTGGTGGATAGAACGCCCCACCTGTGGGAAAACATCCCCAAGATGTGGATAACTACATCGGTGTAACTACTAGATGTAGTGGAACCGTACGCCGGGGCTGTGAGGTGCGCAACAACTTCGGCAAACCCGTTTGCCGGTGTCGCGGCGGTCCGCGCATCCGCGCAGGTCAGGGCCGATTCGGACCCGGGAAAACCTGACTGGACCACCATGCAGACCAGTGTGTCGCCGCGCACCGACACTCCCGGTCACAATGCGTCCCGTGACCTCTGGGCCTGTGGGCAACCGTCGACGCGTCGTCCTGCTCGCCCTCGGCGCCCTGGTCTTCCTCGCTGGGTGGGGTGTCGCTGGTCTGGTTCGCGATCCTCCGCGCGCAGGACGAGGACTGGGCAACCGTGACCGTCGCCGCGGTCGGCGCGGCGGCCTCCCTGTTCGTCGCGCTGCTGCTGTGGACCCGGTTGCGCGCCGTACGACGGGGAGAACCCCCCGCCCCCGCCCGGGCAGCTCGGCACAAGCCGAGCCACCGGGCCTAGGGCGCGCATCTGCCTCGACAGTTCGGCGCTGCGACTTCGGCGACACGCGGACACAAGTGCGTGCCCGCGAGCATCAGCACGCTCAGTCACAAAGGCGCAAGCTGACTTGTGTCCGCGTGTCGCCGATCTCGGAGAGGGCACGGCCGTCCCTGCGGGTCAGTGGCGGTCGGCGAGGCGCCGTACGAACTTCAGGGCCGACCAGGTCTCGTCGATCGCGCACACCTTGACGTCGACGCACGCCCGCCGCGAGACCGATCTCGCGGACGGCTGTTGTCGTCGAGATCGGTCGGAACCTTGGCGGCCTTCTTCGGCCAGCAGACCCAGATCATCCCGGCCTGCTCGGTGCGCTCGATCAGCTGCGGCATCCGCTTCTCCAGCGTCGTACGGCGCGTGTGGAAGGTGAGGCTGATGTCGAGCCTCGCGGGCATCCTTCGGGTGCTCGGAGCCTCGAGGTCGAAGTCCTGGGGAGCGTGGTCGAGGAAGACGACCTGGTCGGGCTTGATGCCGAGCTTCCGCTCGAGCGGCGTACCGGAGTAGCCGGCCATCACGCCTTCAGTCGCGCCGGCAGGTGCTCCCAGCCGCGCAGCACGCGGGTCGGTCGACGGTGGGCGCCGGGCAGGAGCTCGAGGTCGGGGTAGCGGTCGAAGAGCGACCGGAGGCCGACCTCGCCCTCCATCCGGGCCAGCGACGCCCCGAGGCAGAAGTGCCGGCCACCGGAGAAGGCGACGTGCTCGCGGGCGTTGGGCCGCGCGACGTCGAAGGCCGTGGGGTCCGGGAAGGTGTCGGGGTCGCGGTTGGCGCCGGCCAGGACGGTGAGCACGCCGAGCCCTGGCTGGATGCGGCGGCCCGCGACCTCGGCGCCGTGCTCGGTGAAGCGCCCGGTGAACAGCACCGGCGGGTCGAGGCGCAGCACCTCGTCGACCGCGTTGGGCCACAGCTCGGGGTCGTCGCGGAGACGCTGGAGCTGCTCGGGATGCTCGCGCAGCAGTGCGATGCCGTTGCTCAGCAGGTTGACGGTGGTCTCGAACCCGGCAGCCAGGACGAGTCCGGCGGTCGACTTGAGCGCGGCATCGTCGAGCACCCCTTCCTCGTCGCGGGCGTGCACCAGCTGGCTGAGCAGGTCGTCACCGGGCGACCGCTGCAGCTGCGCGATGTGGGAGTCCAGCCAGCTGTCGAACGCGCGCAGGCCGTCGTCGACGCGACGGAACTGCTTCCAGGTCAGGCCGAAGTCGAGGCTGGGCGCCGCAGCGGCGCCGAACGCGAGCACCCGCTCACGGTCGGCCTCGGGGACGCCGAGGATCTCCGCGATGACGGTGACGGGCAGCAGGGCGCAGTACTGGTCGACCAGGTCGACCGGTCCGTTCGACGCGGCGAGGTCGTCGAGGAGCTCCGCGGCGATGGTCTCGGTGCGCTCGCGGAGCTTCTGCACCGCCTTGACGGTGAAGACCCGCGTGACCAGCTTGCGGTAGCGGGTGTGCTCGGGCGGCTCGACCACCAGCAGCGAGGGTGGCGAGACGGGGTGCACCGCCTTCGTGGCCGTGCGGAGTGCGATCCGGCCGAGCGCGTTGTCGCCGTACATCGGGTTGCCCGCGCGGAAGTCGGCGCTGGACAACACCTCCTTGACGAGGTCGTGGCTCGTGGTGACGTAGCCGAGACGGCTGCCGTAGACCGGTCCGGCGTTTCGCAGGTCCTCGATCGCGCCCCACACGTCACCACCTGGTTGGCCGGCGAAGACCAGGCGGGCCTGCAGGTCACCACGGCGGGCAGCGGTGCGGATGGCGAGGGAGAGGAACCCGTGCGTCACGCCCCAGTGCGTACGTCGTCGCAGCCGGTCACCGAGGCTCAAGGACGTCGCGCTCGCCATGACCGAAGACTAGTGGCCGTGGTTGTCCACAGGGTGACGGCGCTGGTGTAGCGCCACTGGCCGGCGGGTAGTTAACTCGCCAGCGTCGCGGACCGGAGCGGAGGTGTGGGCATGCGCAGGCAACCACGGCTCGTCGCTGTGGCCGCTCTCGCACTGCTCCTCGTGGCCGGGTGCGGGGGTGACCCGAAGCCGAAGTCGCTGCCCTCCCCCACGCCGAGCTCCGAGTCCCTCGGCTTCGGCGAGTGCGTCGCCGCCGGTGATGCCTGCAGCTGCGAAGGCAGAGAATCGACAGGCGCGGAAGCGATCGCCTTCGCAGTACTTCATCGAGCCTCGTGAACTACGCCGGTGAGCACACCGGCGACATCGACGTGCCCAGCTCGCACGCACTACGTGCCGATTGCACTCGCTGCGACGGCATTCGCTGACGGCATCGACAAGACTACGCGCGCGGGCGGCTACGTTCAAGGGCGGCGATTGGCACGCGCGCGCGCCTCAAGTTCTATGCGATCCGGAACGGCGTCGCGTTCGTCGACGCCGATCGTCGACTACGACGCCCCAAGACTGGATCAAGGAGCCAAGGGACCACGCCGAACAGTCATCCAGCGAGCAGAACGACCTGCAAGCATTCCAACTACGTTGGACGCCACCAGATGGGCTGGCGTGTCGGAGCCTTGGACCCGGACTCGTGATCGCCTCGTGTCGCGCTCCTGCGTCATGTCGCTGCTGACGATCGCCGGCGCAGCCGGCGACCGTGCGACACTCCGTACGCCAGTGGGTGACGACGTCGCAGCGATTCACGCAGCAGCATCAGCACCACGGCGGACGCGAGGACACGCAGCACCGACTCGGCTGCCGTCCGCAACGCACCTCGCTTCGAGTGGCGAAGTCCTTGCAGCAGCGGGGCGAATGCGCCCGGGCAGGCCCAGCCGAACTGCCCGCAGAACCCGTGTCCTCCCGGCCAGGAGGTCTACCGGTTGTGGCAGGTGAGTCCTCCGCCGGCAACACCCGGACCGCTGGTCTGCTCGGGGAACGGGCCGCCAGCTCTGGCCGCCGTACCGCAGGTCACCGAGGCGATGGTGCTGGCCGCCTTCCGGCGGATCCCGCTGCCCCACCTGGCGTCGCACAGCCAGCCGGCGAACAAGACGCTGATCAACTTCGACACGATCTTCTTCACCGACGCCCGGCCGCTGACCCGGAACCTCACCCTGCTGGGGCAGCGGGTCCGGCTGGAGATCCGGCCGAGCCGGTTCGAGTGGGTGCACGGGGACGGGACGACCGCCACCACGGCGACTCCCGGGGCGCCGTACCCGGCGAAGGACGTCGTCTACCGCTACTCCGACGCCCATCGCACCGTCGACCACCGGGTGGTCGTCACGTGGAGCGCGCGCTGGTCGCTCAACGGTGGCGCGCTTGCAACCGGTCGACGGCACGGTCACCACGACCGGTCCGGCCACTCCCCTGCGCATCGCCGAGGCGAGTCCGGCCCTGTCCGGGGAGGGTCACTAGGACTAGGTTGCCGCACGTGCAGCGACCATCGACCTCCGCGAAGCTGAAGCTCGTCTACGGTGCCCTGGCTGCCGCCGACACCTGGCTGTCCGGGCGGCCCTCGACCGCGGCGCACCGCGCGCGGTTCGTCACCAAGCCGTTGCTGATGCCGGTGCTCGCCGCGTCGCTCGCCACCAACGAGCGGGCCACCGGATCGCCGCTGCGCACCAGCACCCTGATCGCGCAGGCCGGCGGGTGGGGCGGCGACGTCGCACTGCTCGGTGGAGGGACGAAGCCGTTCCTGACCGGGGTCGGTTCGTTCGGCATCGGCCATGTCGCCTACGTCGTCGGTTTCCTGCGTCGGCGCGACCACGGCCCCGTGCGCGAGGACAACAGCGTGCGGGTCATCGCCGGGACCTGGGCGCTCACCGCCCCGGTGATGGCGTTCTTGGCCGGGCGGCAGAAGCGCGAGCTGGGCGGTCCGGTGCTCGGGTACGCGACCCTGCTCGCGGCGATGGCTGCGGCCGCCTCGCACCTCGACCCGACCGTCCCGGCCTCGGCACGCCGGCTGACCGCGGCGGGGGCGGCGCTGTTCATGGTCTCGGACTCGCTGCTGGGCTTTCGCCAGTTCGCGCTCACCGACCCTCCCCCGGCGCTGGAGACCGCCGTGATGACGACGTACACGGCAGCGCAGTTCCTGCTGAGCGAGGGCGCCGCCCGCGCGTGAAGTCATGACAGAAATCACTTGATCTCCCCCGCGGGGCACGTGGTTGCATGTCTGACTCGGGAGGTGGCATGACGACGACGCTGGAGAAGACCGGCGGGGACGGCCGCATAGTGGTCGACCGGCTGACCAAGAAGTTCGGCGCGGTGACGGCGGTCGACGACCTGAGCTTCTCGGTCGACGCCGGGCGGATCACCGGGTTCCTGGGGCCCAACGGAGCCGGCAAGACGACCACACTGCGGATGCTGCTCGGGCTGGTCCGCCCGACGAGTGGTCAGGCGACGATCGGCGGTGTGCCGTACGCCCAGGTGCCGCACCCGCAGCAGACCGTGGGAGCCGCGCTGGAGGCGACGAACTTCCATCCCGGCCGGAGCGGCCGCAACCACCTGATGGTCCTCGCCGACACGGCCGGGGTCGGGGGCAAGCGGGTCGACGAGGTGCTGGAGACCGTCGGCCTGACCGCCGCGGCGGGCCGGCGCGCGGGCAACTACTCCATGGGGATGCGCCAGCGGCTCGGACTGGCGGCCGCGCTGCTCGGCGACCCGCAGGTCCTGCTGCTGGACGAGCCGGCCAACGGCCTCGACCCCGAGGGCATCCGCTGGCTGCGCGGCTTCCTGCGCCACCTCTCCTCCGAGGGACGCACGATCCTGGTCTCCAGTCACATGCTCCAGGAGGTCGAGCAGACCGTCGACGACATCGTGATCATCGCGAAGGGGCGGCTGATCAAGCAGGGACCGATGTCCGAGCTCCACGGCGAGGGCACGACGTTGGTGCGATCCGCCGACCCGGTCCGGCTCGCTCAGGCTCTCCAGGACGTGCAGCTGACGGCGACACCGGGCGAGGACGGGGCCCTGACCGTGGCGGGTCAGGACCTGCGGCGCATCGGCGAGATCGCCTTCGACCACCAGATAGCGGTGCACGAGCTGCGCGCGCAGGAGGCAGACCTCGAGGCCGTGTTCTTCCAGCTGACCGAGGCCCCCGCAGAAGGAGACGTGTGATGGGCGGCGCCATCAAGTCCGAGGTGCGCAAGATCTTCACCACCCGGCTGTGGTGGGGGTTGCTGGTCGCGCTCGTCCTGGTCTCCGGCGGGCTCTCGGCACTGTTCGCCTCCCTGGTCGGCACCAAGGTCGCCGGGAACGACGCGAGCGACAACCCGTTCCTGCACATGACGCTGGGCACGGCCCAGCTGATCTACTCGGCCGGCTTCGTCTACAACCTCACGCCGCTGCTCCCGCTGGCTCTGGGCGTCATCCTGATCACCCAGGAGTTCCGCCACCAGACGATCAGCTCGACCTTTCTCGCCACCCCCAGGCGCCCCCAGGTGCTGGTCTCGAAGTCGGTGGCGATCGTGGTCATCGGGATCGTGTACGGCGTCGTGCACGTCGTCGCCTCCGCGGGCTTCGGTGCGCTCGTGCTCGGCATCAAGGGCGAGTCGACGTACTTCGGCCACGGGGACGTGTGGCGGACCTTCGCGATCTCGGTGCTCTTGTTCGTGCTGTGGGCGCTGCTCGGGTTCGGCTTCGGGATGCTGGTGCGCAACCAGGTCGCGGCCGTGTTCATCTCGCTCGGAGTGGCGTTCATCGCCCACATCGCGCTCTCGATCGTCTTCGGCGCCCTGAACTGGGACACCCCGCCGAAGTTCCTGCCGGACAACCTCTCCGTCGGGATGCTGGTCACCTCCGATCCGACAGGTGGGGCGGGCGGCCCCTCGCCGTACTTCGACTGGCAGGTCAACGCCGTGATCCTGCTCGGCTACGCCGTCGTGCTCTCGGTGATCGGCTCGATGCTGCTTTCCCGCCGCGACATCTCCTGACCGGCAGACGAATGGGGTGGGACCTTGGAGGAGGTCCCACCCCATTTCTTCCCCAGTGCCGGCGACCCGGGTCGAAGGGAATCGCCGGCACGTCTGTGTGGTCTCGCCGAGGCGCGACCGTGAGGAAGCTCAGCCCTTGGGGATGGCGAGCTTCTGGCCCTCGGAGATGGTGGCCGACGGGAGGGAGTTGAGCTCCTCGATGCGGTAGACCATCTCGCGGATGTGACCCGGCTTGGCGACCTGGCCGGCGACGTCGTACAGCGTCTGGCCGGGCTGGACCTCGACGACGCGGACCGGCTCGGGGGTGCCCCCGGTCAGGGTGGCGGTGGCCCAGCCACCGAAGGGGATCATCAGGCCGAGGGCGATCGCGAGGAAGAGCAGGACGACAACCGTGCGGCCGCGGCGGGTCAGCCGGGTGGGGGCGTGCGCCCTTCGAGACGGTCGCTGCGCGACCTCCTCAGGGACCCGGAGCCGACGCTGCGCGACCTCCTCAGGGACCCGGAGCCGTCGCTGCGCGACCTCCTCAGGGACCCGGATCGGCCGGGTCGGCCTCTCGACGACACGAAGGGTGGGCCGGGCGTCGTACTCGGGACTGATCGTCAGTGCGCTCATCGTTCAACCTCTTTCGGGGAAGTGCCCGACCGGGTGGCCGGGCAGTGGTTGCGACCCCTGCTGTGTTCTCGAACTACTCGGTGCTGATCGATGTCTATCGGCGAGGTCTGACAGTTTCGGCGGACCCGGTCGAACAGACATTCGTTCGAACACATGTACGACGGTAGAGCAGGTGTTCGAACGACGCAAGAACGTATGTTCGAATCGTTACCCCCGGGAGATCTTCCCAACCGCCTCGGGAATCGGCCGGATCCGGCTGGCGGCGAGGCGCACGAGGCTTGCCGCAACGCTCCTGTACGAGGAGCCGGTACGGAGGTCCACCATGTCCATCCCCACCGCACCCCCGCAGGTCAAAGCTCGCATCCCCGAGCACGTCGTCGCCCGCTGGGCAGGCGGCCTCGCCCTCGCCCACATCGTGCTGCTGCTGGGCGGCTTTGCCTTGGAGGCGGCCCCGGTCGCGCACGGCGACTCGCCCGCCAAGGCGCTGCACACCTACGCCCACGTCAACCTGACCCGCACCATGGCCGGCGGCTACGTCGAGGCCCTCGCGTTCGTCGTCCTGGTCCCGGCCCTGTTGCTCGTGGCCCGTTCCGTAGCGCGGCGCACCGACCTCGGTCGTCTCGCCTCACAGGTCTTCGTCGGTCTCGGCGTGGCCCTCGTCGCCAGCAGCCTCGCCACGGGCTTCCCGCCGGGAGCCGCCGCGATCTACGCCGCCCACCACGGTGTCGACGCCACTACAGTCGCCACGGTCAACGACATCCGCAACTACGCCTACGTGCTCCAGGTGATGCTCACCGCGGCCATGGCGCTGTCCGTGGGCATCGCTTCTCTGGTCGAGCGCCGACACACGCGCTGGATCGGCTGGGGCGGGATCGTCGTCGGCGCGCTCGGGCTGGTCGCCACTCCCCTGGCTCACAACCCCGTCAACATGGTCTGGATGATCTGGTGGGTCGGCCTGGGCGTGGTGCTCCTCCGTGAGAAGGACCAGCTCGCCTGATGCGCAGGACGCCCGCCCGGGTGCACCCTGAGCGCATGCACCGGGTGGCCGCCATGGCAGCAGCCCTCGTCGGCGTGGCCGGCGAGGGCGTCGCCATCGCCCTCGCACCGTCGCAGTCCGCGCGATTGAACGAGCTCGCCGTCGCGGCCGACATCGTGGCCTACGCCGCCGTGGGACTAGTGATCGCGTGGCACCGGCCCGGCCACCGCATCGGTACGACGGCCCTGGCGATGGTCTGCCTCTGGGGCCCGGGACAGGCCCTGGTGGCTCACGCGGCGTCGCTTCTCCATCTCGATCTGGGCAACCAGAGGGCCGCCCTGGAGTCCGTCGCGGGCAGCACCCTGCGCGCCGTGCCGTGGCTCGTACTCGTCCTGTGGCTGCCGCTGATCTTCCCCGACGGCGCGGCCCCCGACGACACGCGGTTACGCCGTACCGCGGCCCGTCTCGTCGCCACCACCATCGCCGGTTTCGCCGTCGTGAGCCTGTTCTCCCCCAAGGTCACCGACCTGCGCTTCAACTCGGCGGACAACCCCATCGGCCTGCCTCACTCCATCTCGTCGGCCGCCGACGGCCTCGCCGGCCTCTGCCTCCTGCTGGCCCTGGTCTGTCTCGGACTGGTCGTCGCCTGCCTCGTGCAGCAGTACCGCCGCGGCGGGCCGCTGACCCGCCAGCAGACGCTGATGTTCGTCATCGCCT
Organism: uncultured Actinomycetota bacterium; assembly: GCA_963839835.1. Classification (GTDB taxonomy): domain Bacteria; phylum Actinomycetota; class Actinomycetes; order Propionibacteriales; family Nocardioidaceae; genus Marmoricola. The sequence goes on along the minus strand of CAWIWO010000001.1, from coordinate 121,886 downwards.
TCATCCCCCCGTTGTTCGCGTTCGCCGCCAGCGCCAACGACACCGCTGGGCCGTGGTTGTTCGGCCTGAGCACGCTCCCGCTTCCGGTCGCGATCGGCGTGGCCGTGCTGCAGCGTCGGCTCTACGACCTGCCGCTCGCGCTCAACAGGTCCCTGACCTACGGCAGTCTTTCGCTGCTGATCGCGCTGCTCTACGCCGTCACGGTCGGTGGCGTAGGCGCCCTGGTCCGCGATAAGGGGGCTCCGTGGCTGCCCTGGGTCGCGGCCGGGGTGGTCGCCGTGAGCTTCGCCCCGTTACGCGACTCCCTGCAGCGGGCCGCCAACCGGATCACCTACGGACAGTGGGCCAGCCCCGACGAGGTCCGTGCCCGCACCAGCCACCGCGTCGCCGAGGCAAGCGAGCTTGGCAGCGTCCTCGACTCCCTGGTGCAGGACCTGGCAGAGGGTCTCGGGCTCGGGTACGTCCAAATCACCGACCTCGAGGGAGCCACGATCGCCACCGCCGGGGATCTCACCTCCGAGTGCGACGAGCTGCCGCTGACGGCGTACGGCGGTCCCGTCGGCAGCCTGAGCTGGACCCGCCGACCACTACGGGACGTGGACCGGGCTCTCCTCGTCGAGCTGGCCGGCCAGCTCGGTGCGGTCGTCCACGCCGGCGGTTTGACGGCCTCGGTGCGGCAGGCCCAGGAGCGACTGGTCCTGGCCCGTGAGGAGGAACGGCGGCGACTGCGCCGCGACCTACACGACGGGCTCGGACCGGCGTTGGCCGGGCTGAGCCTCCAGGTCGACACGTTGCGCAACACCATCGGCGCGGGACCCGAGGCGGAGGCCAGTCTGCTCGGGCTGCGCTCCGGCATCCAGGAGACCGTGCTCGACGTGCGCCGTCTCGTCGAGGGGCTGCGCCCTCCTGCCCTGGACGACCTGGGGCTGGTCGAGGCGCTTCGCGAGCTGGCGCGTCGCGCCGCCGTACCCACGACGCTCGAGGCCGACGACCTGCCGCGATTGCCGGCAGCGGTCGAGGTCGCGGCGTACCGCGTCGTCCAGGAGGCCCTGACGAACGTCACCCGCCACAGCGGGGCTACCAGCGCAACGGTCTGCCTGCACCACGACAACGGAGCCCTGCTCGTTGAGGTCGCAGACGACGGCACCGGCGTGCTCCACCCGCGGGCCGACGGTGTCGGCCTCGCGAGCATGCGGGAGCGTGCACAGGAGATCGGTGGCCGCTTCAACGTGTCCGCAGCACCGGGAGGCGGCACCTGCGTCCGGGTGAGCCTGCCGTTCGAGGGGGTGGCTTCATGACTGACGACAGGCCGTCGATCCGGACCCTGGTGGTCGACGACCACCCCCTGTTCCGCGACGGCCTCACGGGGCTGCTCGCCACAGTTCCGGACGTCGAGGTGGTGGGGACCACCGGCACCGGCGAGGAGGCCGTGCGCCTGGCCGCCAGCCTCGCCCCGGACGTGGTGCTGATGGACCTGAACCTGCCCGGGATCTCCGGCCTCGAGGCGGTGCGCCGGATCCTGCGCGAGCGGCCGGAGGTGTCGGTGCTGGTCGTCACCATGGTCGACGACGACGACGCGGTGGCAGCAGCGCTGCGCGTCGGCGCACGTGGCTACTTGCTCAAGGGAGCCGCGCAGGAGGACGTGCTGGCTGCGCTGCGCACGGTTGCTGACGGCGGCGCTGTCCTCGGTCCCGGGGTGGCCGCCAGGGTTCTCGAGGGAAGCCGGAAGCGCTACGACGCCGACCTGACACCGCGCGAGGCCGAGGTGCTCGCCATGGTGGCCGAAGGCGTCGACAACCCCGGCATCGCTCGTGAGCTCGGCATCAGCCTCAAGACGGTGCAGAACCACGTGGCCAACGTGCTCACGAAGCTCCAGGTCAGCGATCGGACGCAGGCGGCGCTGCGGGTGCGTGGCTGGTAGGTCGCGACCGGGCGCGCCTGCGCTCGCTCCGGGAGCCATCCCCTCGACCAGGAGATCGACCAGCCGCTCGCCGTACGCCCGGTCGACGGGGTGGTCGAGCAGGGTGACCCGGGCCAGCGCCGTGCCGGTGAACGCGTCGATGACCAGCTCCAGGTCGACGTCGTCGCGGATCTCGCCGCGCGCCTGGCCACGCTCGAGGGCGGCCCGCACCCGGGCGTACTCGGGCTCGATGACGGCGCGTCGTACCACCTCGGCCAGCTCGGGGCTCGCGGCCAGCTCGGCCAGGAGGCCGGGAACCGCCGCCCTGGCCTCCGGGGCGGCGAACTCCTCGACCGCCCACTGGTAGGCCTCGTGCAGGTCGGCGACGACGCTGCCGGAGTCCGGGACCTCGCGGCTCTTGGTCCTGCCGAACACGGCCTCGAAGACGAGCGGGACCTTGCCCGGGTAGCGCAGGTAGAGCGTCGGCTTGCTCACCCCTGCCCGCGCCGCCACCGCCTCCATCGACAGGCCGGCGTACCCGACCTCGACCAGGAGGTCGCGGGTGGCCTGAAGGATCGACTCGTCCTTGAGCGGGTCGCGCTTCCGGCCCCGTGTTGTGGTCACGGGCACAATTCTATACGCTTCGTACAGGTAAACGCAGCGTCAAGTAATGGAGTGTCGCCATGGTCCACCGGATCGCCGTCCCGGACGAAGTCCTCTCCCTCAGACTCCTGGACCGGGTCGACTACGGCGATGCCTTCGAGGCCCGTACGTCGGAACACCGCTCCCCCCGCGAGTGGGGCGACCTGATCATCGAGCGGAGCTCGCCGGCGGTCCTCGGCTTCGTCCGCGCCGCGCACGCGCGCGTCGGCCGGATGCCGTTGGCGCCTCAGGACGCCGACCATCCCCTCGGCTGGTCGATCCTGGAGGAGACCGACTCCCACCTGGTGATGGGCACCGACGGAGGGATCGTCACCCCCCGGGTCGTCATCATGACCTCGCCGGGCAACGTCGTCTTCGCCACCGTGTTGCGCCACGAGAACGGGGTCGCTCCGGCGATCTGGGCCGCTGGTCGCCACGTGCACCGGGCGGTGGCGCGCTACCTCGTGGCCGCCGCGACCCGCGTCGAGTCGACGGGACACGCCGTTCGAACAGGTGTTTGAAGTGCCCCCGGATCTGGTCTACGTTCCCCCCATGGCGACTCGCGACCAGAAGAACCAGCCGGCGGCCTCCCGAGGGGCCCGCGGGTCCGTCTCGGAGATGCCAGATGCTCCCCCCGACAGCACCGGTCTGACCCCGCGGCAGCAGCGCATCCTCAACGTCCTGCGCGACTCGATCGAGAAGCGTGGCTACCCGCCCAGCATCCGCGAGATCGGTGAGCTGGTCGGGCTGACCAGCTCCTCCAGCGTGGCCCACCAGCTGCGCGTGCTCGAGCAGAAGGGCTTCATCAAGCGCGACCCCAACCGCCCGCGCGCCCTCGAGGTGTTCATCCCCGAGCTGATGGCCGCGCGGCGGGCGATCGCCAACGCCGACGACGCCGACTACGACCCCACCGGGATCGGCGACGCGGTTCCGCTGGCGACCAACGTGCCCCTCGTCGGCCGGATCGCGGCCGGCGCGCCCATCCTGGCCGAGGAGCAGGTCGAGGAGGTCTTCCCGCTGCCGAAGTCGCTGGTCGGTGACGGCACCTTGTTCGTGCTCGAGGTCTCCGGCGACTCGATGGTCGACGCGGCGATCTGCCACGGCGACTACGTCGTCGTACGCAAGGAGCAGACCGCCGAGAACGGCGAGATCGTCGCCGCCCTGCTCGACGGCGAGGCCACGGTGAAGACCTTCCAGCGCAAGGACGGCCAGGTCTGGCTGCTGCCGCACAACGACGCCTACGACCCGATCGACGGCACCTACGCCACCATCCTGGGCAAGGTCACCGCAGTGCTCAGAAGGGTCTAAGTCCAGACTTCGGACGATTTTCACTGATTTCGCGTGTTTTATAGTATTTAAATCAGTGCAGGCCCGATCATTGACCTGTGCCCTGCCGTCTCCTGCGCTCTCCACAGTGGCCGCGCTCAGCGTCGCGGTCCTCGAGCGCGGCCACGGCACCGACGCCAGGCCTCGCCCGCCCGCGCTGACCGGGGCCCGTCGCGCAGGGCGGTGCCCTGGCCGCGGGACGCGCGTCCGACCGCCTCCCGGGTCCTGCCGCGCCCGACCCATGGCGCCAAGGCGCTCACGGCGCTCGGCAGCAACCTCCCGGCAGTAGCCGCCCGCAACGGCTGGTCCACCGCCAAGCTGCGCTCGGTGCTGAGCACCGACCACACGGCCTACGTCTCGCCGCAGGGCGACGTCTTCTACCAGGAGGAGCAGCCGGAGCAGACCACGACGGCAGCGGCGACGACAGCGGCGACGGTGCCGCTGGCCCGGCCCGCCAGCCAGACCTTCACGCTGCACAGCCGGCCCGGCGCCACCCGCAAGATCTTCCTCGACTTCAACGGCGCCACGGTCAGCAACACCGGCTGGAACGGCACGGGGTCCGGCAAGGTCGCCAACGGCAGCCACACCGGGTTCAACCTCGATGGCTCCCCCAGCAGCTTCAGCACCGCCGAGGACGGCTACATCCAGGAGGTGTGGCGCCAGGTCTCGGAGACCTACTCCCCCTTCGACGTCGACGTCACCACCCAGGACCCGGGAGTGGCCGGCATCGTCCGCTCCTCGAGCTCCGACACCAGCTTCGGCACCCACGTCGTGATCACCAGTGAGGCCGCTCCGCGCACGGCCCTGTGCGGCGGCACCTGTCTCGGCCTCGCGTGGGTCGGCACCTTCGACAACGTCGATGACGGCGGCTACTACCAGCCGGCCTGGGTCTTCGACTACAGCACCAGCTTCGACCCGATGATCATCGCCCAGGCGGCCGCCCACGAGACCGGGCACACCCTCGGCCTCGCCCACGACGGCACGTCCAGCGCGCCGTACTACGGCGGCACCTCCGCCTGGGGCCCGATCATGGGCTCCTCGATGAACCGCGCGGTCAGCCAGTTCAGCAAGGGCGAGTACACCGGCGCCAACAACACCCAGGACGACCTGGCGGTGATCCAGGCCAACGGGCTCCCGCTGCGCGCCGACGACTACGCCGGCACCGACAGCCTCGGCGCCAAGCCCTCCTACACGCGCCAGGGGCGTGATCAACACCCGCGCCGACGCCGACAGCTTCTCCCTCTCGCTGCCCTGCACGACCACGCTGAACGTCGCGGCCAACGGGATCGGCGCGCAGAGCGCGCTCGACATCATGCTGACGGTCTCCGACGGCGCCGGCCACGTGATCAAGACGAGCTCGCCGGCGTCTGGCTACACCGGTCGCGTGCCGGTCTCCACCGGCATGAACGCCTCGGTGAGCATCCCGAACGCCAGCGGCACCTACGTGCTGCGGGTCGAGGGCGTCGGCAACGGCAACCCGGCGAGCGGCGGCTGGTCGGACTACGACAGCCTGGGTCAGTACACCCTCACGGCCAGCGGGTGCCCCGACGTCGACTCGGTCCTGACCTCGCCGGCCGGTACCACCAGCCAGACCCCCAAGGTCACCCCTGCACCGGTGCGGCTTCACGCCCCGTCTGCTCCCCGCGTCGGCTGGGTGACCTCCGGGTCACCGCGAGGCGCCGTGACGGCCACCGTGCGGTGGTACGCGCCGACCAGCACGGGCGGCACCCCGGTCACCTACTACCGGCTCCAGGCACAGCAGCTCGACTCCCACCACCGGGTGCTGCACTCCATCACCAGCGGGAAGATCCGCGGCAACGTCCGCGGTGTCAGCGTGCGCCTGGCCAAGGGCCACTACCGCTTCCGGCTGGTGGCCCTCAACGCCGTCGGCACGTCGGCATGGTCGAGCACGTCCCGGGTCGTCCAGGCGCGCTGAGCCCCGCCGGCTCAGTCGCCGGCCAACCGCTCCAGCGCCCGTCGTACGACGTCACGGTCGTCGGTCTGCCACATCGGCGCCAGGCTGGCTCGCAGGAACGAGCCGTACCGGGCCGTGACCAGCCGCGGGTCGAGGCAGGCCACGACGCCGCGATCGGTGGCCGTGCGGATCAGCCGACCCGACCCCTGCGCCAGAAGCAGTGCGGCGTGGGTGGCGGCGACCTGCATGAACCCGTTGCCGCCGGCCTGGTCGACCGCCCGCTGGCGCGCGGACATCAGCGGGTCGTCCGGGCGCGGGAAGGGGATCCGGTCGATGATCACCAGCTGGCAGGTCTCCCCCGGCACGTCGACGCCCTGCCACAGGCTGAGCGTGCCGAAGAGGTTGGTGTGCGGGTCCTCGACGAACTGCCGGGTCAGCTCGGGCAGCTGGGCCTCGCCCTGGGCCAGCGTGGTCAGGTGGGGCAGCACCTCGCGGACGTGCTCGGCGGCGGCCTCGGCCGCCCGGCGGCTGGAGAAGAGGCCGAGCGTTCGCCCCTGTGCGGCGTCGACCAGCTCCGCGATCTCGTCGAGGTGGGCCTGGGTGAGCCCGTCGCGGCCGGGAGCGGGCAGGTGCCGGGCGACGTACAGGATCGCCTGGCGGTGGTAGTCGAACGGCGAGCCGACGTCGAGGCCCTCCCAGGCCTCCCCCCGCTGCGCCTCCTCGAGGCCCAGTGAGCTCGCCATCGCCTCGAAGCCACCGCCGAGCTTGAGGGTGGCGGAGGTGAACACGGCCGTCTTCTCGGCCAGCAGCTTCTCGCGCATCGGGCCGGCCACGTCGAGCGGGGCGATGCTCAGGTAGCTCCCGCCGCGGTTGCGCTCCCGCTCGCTGACCCACAGCACGTCGCGATCGGACCCTGCGGCCATCCGCTCCGCGACCATGAACAGCTCCTGGGTCCAGCCCTTGGCCTGGGTGAACGCCGCGTCGGGCGCCTCTCCGGCGCCGCCAGGAGGCTCCTTGGGGAAGGCGGAGACAAGCGCGCGGGCTGCGTCGCGGACGAGCACGAGGGCGTCGGCCAGCTCGGTCGGGACCCGGTCGAGCCGTCCGGGGCCGCAGTCGTCGATGGCGTCGCGCAGCACCTCGCCCGCGTCGGCGAGGTTGTCCGAAGCATCCCCTTGTCCTACTTGTCGAAGGGTCGATGTGCCGCTGGGCGCGACGGGCGGCGCGCTCCACGTCGGCGGCGGAGAGCTCGTCGGTGGCGGCCTGGGTCACCCGAGCCACCAGCTCGTGGGCCTCGTCGACGACCACCACGTCGTACTCCGGCAGCATCGGGACGCCCTCGACGGCGTCGATGGCCAGCAGGGAGTGGTTGGTGACCACCAGCTGCGAGCGCATCGCCCGCTCGCGGGCACGCTCGGCGAAGCACTCCACGCCGTAGGGGCACTTGCCCGCACCGAGGCACTCGCGGTGGGTCACGCTGACCTGGCGCCACACCCGGTCGGTGTGTCGTGGGGCGTTGTCGCGCTCGCCGGTGCCCGCGGCGGTCGCCTCCTCCTCGACCCACTCGCGCAGGGCGACGACCTCGGCGCCGACCGAGCCCTGGGGCAGGTCGACGAGCGCGCCCTGGTCGTCGGGGACCCCCTCGCGCACGCGGTGCAGGCAGGCGTAGTTCGAGCGGCCCTTCAGGACGGCGTAGCTGGCGGACTTCGCCTCGTCGGGCTCGAGCGCCTCCTGCGCCGCCTCGAGCAGGGCGGGGATGTCGCGCTCCACGAGCTGGTGCTGCAGGGCGAGGGTCGCGGTGGCGACGACGACCCGGTCGCGGTGGAGCAGCGCGGGGACGAGGTAGGCCAGCGACTTGCCGGTGCCGGTGCCGGCCTGGACAAGGAGGTGCTGCTGGTCGTCCATCGCCTTGGCGACGGCCTCGGCCATCGCCACCTGGCCGGGACGGTCCTCCCCGCCGAGCGCCTCCACGGCGGCAGCGAGCACCTCGCGGACCCGACCCGGCTGCTCGACCACCCGTGCAGCCTAGGAGACGGGTCCGACGTACTCGCGGGGCGGCGGTGCGGCGGTGGTCGGCGGGGCTCATGTAACGCGGTGTTGTTGCCGCTGAGTGGCCCGCCGGCCGCGTGTTCAGCGGCAATAACTCCGCGTTACATGGGAATTCGCTTGCTCAGAAGGAGACCTGGGGGGCGTGCTCCTGGCCCTCGGGGGCGTTGTAGAAGTCGCGCTGGTGGACGTTGGCGACGCCCGCGAGGAACATCCAGGGGATCGTCTGGACCAGCTTGTTCAAGGTGGCGACGGCGTCGTTGTAGTACTGGCGGGCGAAGGAGATCTGGTTCTCGGTGTCGGCCAGCTGCTGCTGCAGCGCGAGGAAGTTCTGGTTGGCCTTCAGGTCGGGGTAGTTCTCGGCGACGGCGTTGACGTTGGCCAGCGCCCCGGTCAGCTGGGCGTCGGCCGCGGCCTTCGCAGGTACGTCGTCACCCTTGGCGGCCTGCTGCACCGCGGCGCGCGCGTTGGTGACCTCCTCGAAGACGCCCTTCTCGTGGGCGGCGTAACCCTTGACCGTCTCGACGAGGTTGGGGATCAGGTCCGCGCGTCGGGTCAGCTGCACGTCGATCCCGCCGAGCGCCTCCTGCGCCCCGATGTCGCTGCGCTTGAGCTTGTTGAAGCCGACGATCCCGAAGGCCGCCAGGGCGACTACCAGGACGATGATGATGATCAGTAGCAACATTGACTTCTCCTTGATGGTGGTCTCGACTTCGCTCGACCACCGGCGGCACCGACGACGGCTGATTGTGTCACCAGGAGCCTCCCCCGCCGCCTCCGCCGCCACCGCCGCCGGAGAAGCCACCGCCGCCGCCTCCGCTGGAGGAAGAGGACTGGGTGGCCTGGTAGGCCGAGATGGCCGAGCTCACGGTCGAGGAGAAGTCGTCGGCCATCGAGGAGGCGAAGGAGCCGGCGGCGTACCCGGTGCCCCAGTAGCCGACGTAGGACGGGTCGGGCGGCAGCTCGCCCGTCTCGAGGCGGTACTTCGCGGCCCACTGCTCGGCCACGCCGAAGGCCACCGCCCAGGGGATGTAGGCGGTGTAGAGCTCCTTGTGGCCGGAGAAGTCGAACCTGGCCTCCGCGGAGTCGGTGGCCAGGATCCGGCGGAACCCGCCGATGCGCGACCACAGCTCGCGACCTGCCGGCGTGCGCTTGGTCGAGGCGCCGGTGCGCAGGGTCTCCAGGGCGAAGACCGCGAACAGCCCCGGCACCAGCGCGAGGGCGGAGAGGTCGAAGGGGTTCTTCACCGCCAGGAACACCGCCAGGGCTCCCGCGGCCAGGACCAGCAGGCTGCCGGTGGCTGCCGATCCCGGCGCTGACCACCAGCCCGTTCTGCCGCGCCCAGCTCTTGGTTGCCGCCTCGAACTGCGAGAGCGCCGACTTCAGCTTGCGGCCGGCCGAGACGGTGGTGTTCGCGGTGAACGACCCGCCGGGCACGTCGAGCGCCTGGGCGGCGTACGCCGTGACCGGGTCGAGCTGTTGCCACGCGTCCGGGCGTCCGCTGTCGCTGATCGTCCAGCCTTCGGAGTGGTCGAGCGTGGTGGCGCCCTTCTCGGCGGTCTGCATGATCGAGGCGACGAAAGCCTCGCGCGGCACCCGCTCGCTGTAGACGTAGACCGCCTCTGCGGGCCCGATCCCGTCGGGCGGGGCGTACATCAACGGGAACTGCGGCGTCGACTCGCGGCTCTGCCTGCCGAGCACCAGCCCCAGGATGCCGGCCAGCAGGGCCAGCAGGAGGACCACGCCCAGGCCCACCTCGTTGCTGCCGAGCACCGCCTCGAGGCGCAACGGCCACGGACTGTGCTCGCGTGTGGGCGCAGGGATGTCCATCCGGGTCTGCAGGGTCACCGGTGTGTGCGGCGCGAGCGCGCCGGTCCTGGTCACCAGGGTGCGGCTGCCGACCCCGCGCACCTGGCAACCGGTCTGCGTTCCCACTCCGACGGCGCACCGGACGTCGTCACCGTTCGCCGGCAGGTGCACGGTCAGCGTGGACTGCACGATGCGCATCTGCCAGCCGCCGGGGATCAGGTTCCAGTAGAACTGCGACCCCTGCCCGCGACCGGAGAGCACCCCGTCGACGGTGTAGCGGATGACGTAGGTGTGCTCGCCGTCCATGGTGGTGTCGGCGGAGCCGATCTTGACGTTGCGGTAGCGGCCGTGGCCTTCGCGGAGCACCTCGAACGGCTCGGCCTGCCCGTCGCGGGTGACCCGGACGTCGTGCGGGACCAGCCGCGCGCGGTCGTCACTGGGGTCGGCGAGGTCGAAGAACCGGAAGATCCCGTGCTTGTAGATCGGGTAGTCGACCTGCAGCGTCTCGACCACGTCGAGCCGGCCGTCGCGCGAGACGGTGAAGTCGGCGTGGTAGTCGTCGATGGTGGCGACGTCGGTGTCCGAGGAGCCACTGCCCCGCCCGTAGGTGAGCGCGGGGAAGAGCACCAATCCCCCGAGGATGACCAGTGCGACCAGCCAGACCAGCCATCGCCTCACACGCGGAGGCTACTGACTTTCGGCGCCGCCCGGGGGTTGATAGTCCAGCGTGGCCACGAGTGCGCGGTGATCTGTGTGCGGCACGGCTGAGGTGGAGACGTCGATCGCGCCGAACTGCTTGGTCTGCAGGACGTGGTCGATGGCCACCACCGGACGGAGCCAGGGCTTGCGCCAGCGGGTCGGCCAGGTCGGTCCCCAGTCTGCGGAGACCTCGGCGCTGTCACGCATTCCGGAGTCGAGCACGCGACGCATCGGGACGTGACTGTAGGTGGCGTTCCAGTCGCCCGCGGCGAGCACCGGCCCCTTGGCGGCATCCCGCGCCAGTCGGCTGCGCAGCAGCGCCAGGTCGTGGTGCCATCGCTGCGGGGCGCCCAAGAGCATCGCCGTGTGCACGGCGTAGAGACGGAAGGGCATCGGCGCCGCGACCCGCACAGTGAATCCACCGTTGCCCAGGTCGAGTGGGCGTTCGTCGGAGAGCGGGAAGCGGGAGAAGACCATGGTGCCGCGCACGCCACCGACGGCCCGCCCCGCCTGGTGACCGAAGCGGACGGTGAGGCCGGCTTGCCGGAGGTTGTTCAGCTCTGGCGGGGTGACTTCCTGCAGCACGACCACGTCTGCCTGCTGCGCCAGACGCACCACGGTCCGAGCGTCCCCCTGCCCGACCTCGACGTTGCTGCTCATCACCACCAACCTCGGCCCCTTGGCGCTCGTCGGAGTCAGCCACGGCCAGACCCAGACGAGATGCGCCGCCAGCATCACCAGGCAGATCCCGGCACCCACCAGCGACGGAAGTCGACGTACGTCGCGACGCCGGGCGCGGAGGAAAGCCACGAGGAAGCCGAGGAGCAGCACGACGTACCCCAGCGACGCGTAGGCGGAGAACGACGTCAGGGCAAGGATTCGACGCTGGTCGGTGTCGACGAATCGGAGGCAGGAGAGCCCGAGCAGGCCGAGAAGCACGATCACCGACAGCACGCCGACCACGACTCGCAGGGTTCGGCGCACGCCGCGACTCTAGCTAGACGGCGAACGCCTCCAGCTCGCCCGCCAGCGCGTCGCCGACCCGTGCCTTGACCAGCGTGCCGTCGCCGGTGTGCTCGAGGGAGATCACCTCGCCGTGGTCGTGCAGCCGGCTGACCAGGTCGCCGCGGTCGTAGGGAAGCAGCACGGCCACCTCGACCGCGGGGCGCGGCAGGTCGGCCTCGATGGCCGCCCGAGCCTCGGCGATGCCCTCCCCCGTCTTGGCCGAGACGACGACCGAGTGGGGCTCGCGCTGGCGCAGCCTGGCGAGCACGAGATCGTCGGCGATGTCGGCCTTGTTGATCACCACCAGCTCACGCACCTTGTCGGCCCCGATCTCCGCCAGCACCTCGCGGACCGCGACGAGCTGGCCCTCGGGGTCGGGGTGGGAGCCGTCGACGACGTGCACGATCAGGTCGGAGTCGGCGACCTCCTCCAGCGTCGAGCGGAACGCCTCGACGAGCTGGTGGGGCAGGTGGCGCACGAAGCCGACGGTGTCGCTCATCGTGTAGATGCGGCCGTCGCCGGTCTCGGTGCGCCGGGTGGTCGGGTCGAGGGTGGCGAACAGCGAGTCCTCGACGAGCACGCCGGCGTCGGTGAGCCGGTTCAGCAGCGAGGACTTGCCGGCGTTGGTGTAGCCGGCGATGGCGACGCTGGGGATCTCGTTGCGACGCCGCGAGGACTTCTTGGTGTCGCGCGTGGTCTTCATGTGGGCCAGGTCGCGGCGCAGCTTGGCGATCTTGGTGTTGATCCGGCGGCGGTCGGTCTCGATCTTGGTCTCACCGGGGCCGCGGCCACCGATGCCGCCGCCCTGCGAGCCCACCCGGCCACCGGCCTGGCGCGACAGGTTGCCGCCCCAGCCGCGCAGGCGTTGCTTCATGTAGCTGAGCTGGGCCAGCTCGACCTGAGCCTGCCCCTCCTTGCTCTTCGCGTGCTGGGCGAAGATGTCGAGGATCAGGGCGGTCCGGTCGACGACCTTGACCTTCACCTTGTCCTCGAGGTTGCGCAGCTGGCTGGGCGCGAGCTCGCCGTCGAGGATGACGGTGTCGGCCCCGGTGGCGTGGACGATCTCGGCGAGGCCCTCGACCTTGCCGCGACCGATGTACGTCGCCGGATCGGGGGTGTCCCGGCGCTGGTAGAGCGCGTCGAGCACCTGCGAGCCGGCGGTCTCGGCCAGCAGGGCGAGCTCGGTCATCGAGTTCTCGGCGTCCTCCAAGGACTCCCCCTGGGTCCACACGCCCACCAGGACGACGCGCTCGAGGCGCAGCTGGCGGTACTCGACCTCGGTGACGTCCTCGAGCTCGGTGGACAGGCCGGCGACCCGGCGCAGGGCGTGTCGCTCGGCCAGGTCCAAGGAGCCGGTGGTGTCGCCGGGGTCCGCGTCGGGGCCGCGGGCGTCGTCACCGTCCCAGTCGGCGGTGGCGGCCAGCTCGTGGGCGAGGTCGAAGTCATCGGGTGCGTTCGTCATACGTCTCCAAGAGTAGGAGCGCGGGCAACCAATTTCCGCGAACGGGTGGTACCACCCCGGTGGACCAACGAGACTCTGGGGATGGGTGGGGTCCGGTTTGGCACGAGTCTGACCTATCTGGGGGTCTACGTCGCCGCCTTCCTGCTCGGCCGGCTGACCACGATCCCCGGGTCAGGGCTGGCCATGTTCTGGCCCGTGGCGGGCGTCTCCGCCCTGTGGCTCCTGCGCGGCACCACCCGCGACCAGGTGTCCCTCGACGCGTTGCTGCTCTTCCTCGGCTCCACGCTGCTCGTCCTCGGCTTCGGGAACGGACCGGTGACCGCCGTGATGTTCGCGGTGGCCAACCTGGTGCAGGGATTCGTCGTGCGCCTGGGCGCCGCGTGGTTCGCCCGCGAGGCTGTCACCGCGGACCTGCGACCGGGAATCCGCAGTGCCAGCGACCTGCTCGAGCTGGGCGCCGGGACGCTGGCGGGCGCGCTGCTCAGCGCCCCCTTCGGGGTGGCGGCGGTGCGGATCAGCACCGGGCACTGGTCGGCCCTGACCTTCTCCACGTGGGTGGTCCGCAACGCGTGCGGATCCTTCGTGGTCGTCGCGGCCGTGCTCGCGATCGTGAGCGCAGTTCGCGGAGGCCTCGGCAGGACGCTGGTGGAGGCGCTGGCCGGCGAGGACCGACCGCACGTCGTGGCCGAGCTGATGGCGGCAGTGGCCTGCACCCTGGGGATCGGCGTCCTCGTCTTCGCCTCCAGCGACCAGCTGCCGATCGGGTTCGCGCTGATCGCCTCCTCGGCGTGGATCGGGTTCCGGTTCGCCCCGCTCGTCGGTGGCGTGCACACCCTGACCTTCGGCGCCGTCTCCGTGGTCTGCAGCGTGCAGGGTTGGGGACCGTTCGGGAGCATCGACGACCTCGCCGTCCGCACCATCGTGGTGCAGCTGTTCGTCACGGTGACGGCCGTGATCACGCTGATGCTGACCCTGGGGGTCGCCGAGCGCGGCCGCCTGCTTCAGCAGCTGCGCGAGTCCGAGGCCCGCGCGAACGCCCGCGCCGGCATGCTCGACGCGGTGACCCAGGCCCTGATCGACGGGCTGGCCGTGCTCGACTCCCGGGGCGAGGTGCTGCTGGCGAACGCAGCGGCCCGTGGCTACTCCGGACGCGAGGGGCCACAGACCTACTTCGACCTCGACGGCTCGGCCATCGACCCGGGGGACCTGCCGCACGCCCGGGCCCTTGCGGGAGAGGTCGTCCACCCGACGGACGTGCTGCGGATCGACCCGCACACCGGGGCGCAGCAGGTGCTCTCGATCAGCGCCGTGCCGCTCCACGACCCGCACAGCGACGACGGCCCGATGGCCGTGTTGCTGATCCACGACGTCACCCGGGAACGAGCGCAGACCCGCGAGCTGGAGGCCTTCGCGGGCGTGGTCGCCCACGACCTGAACGGTCCGTTGGCGGCGCTGATGAGCTGGGCGGAGATCCTCGACGACCAGCTGGACCAGTTCGCCGAGGACGCGAGCCCGGCCCGGTCCAGCCTGGTCAAGATCTACCGGTCGGCCGACCAGATGCAGCGGCTCCTCGGCGACCTCCTGCTGCTCACCCGCGCCAGGAGCTCGGAGCTCCAGCTGGGCACGGTCTCCCTCGACGCGCTGGTCCGCGACGCGGCCCGCGCCGCGACCGACCGTGCCTCAGGGTTGCAGCCACGCATCGAGCACGGACCCCTCGGCGTGGTCCGGGCCGACGAGACGTTGCTCTCACAGGTGCTCAGCAACCTGATCGGCAACGCCGTGAAGTACGTCGCGCCGGGGGTCCAGCCGGTCGTCCGGGTCACCGCCCGTCCTCTCGGCGACATGGTCGAGATCCGCGTCAGCGACAACGGCGTCGGCATCTCCGCGGCGGACCGGGGCCGCATCTTCGACAGCTGGTTCCGCAGCGAGAGCACCCGCGACCGCTATCCGGGCACCGGGCTGGGCCTGGCGATCTCCGCGCGCGCCGTCGAGCGGCACGGCGGCACGATCTCGGCGCGCGCCGGGCTCGACGGGACCGGCACGATCTTCACCTTCACCCTGCCCGCCGCCCCCTCGTCCGAGCTGCGGGTCGCACCAGAGCCCGCCCCGGAACCCGGCGTCCCGAACCCGGCGACAGCGAGCCGGATCAGCGTGCGGATCGCACCACGAGTGCCGATCCGCCGCCACGTCGTACCGGCTCCGACACGGCGGTCAGCTGACCCCCGGTGCCGAACTCGATCGCGGTGGCCGCACCGATCTCCGCGGCCGTGGTCCCGGGCTTGCCCGCCGGTGCGAGCGTGTGGCCCAGGGCACGCAGTGCGGCGCCGTAGCGGTCGATGAAGGCCTGCTCGGCGACGACGGCAGGCTTGTTCTGCTGCGAGCCGCGGGGTGCCGCGACGGCCTGCGGCAACGTCATCCCGAGGTCGAGGTGGTCGACCAGGATCTGCAGCACCGTGCCGATGATCGTCGAGCCGCCGGGCGAGCCCAGCGCGAGGTAGGGACGCCCGGACCGGAGCAGGATCGTCGGGGACATCGACGAACGCGGCCGCTTGCCACCCTGGATCCGGTTGGGGTCGCTGGGGTCGTAGGTCTTGTCGTAGGAGAAGTCGGTCAGCTCGTTGTTCAGGAGGAAACCGCGGTGCGGCACGACCATGCCCGAGCCGCCGGTCTGCTCGATGGTCAGGGTGTACTCCACGACGTTGCCCCACCGGTCGGCGACGGTGAGGTTGGTGGTGTGCCGGTTCTCCGTGTCGGCTGCGTTCCGGCGCGCGCTCGACGGCGTGCCGCAGGCGCCGTCGTAGCTGCGCACGTTGCCCGCGGTCACCGGCTTCGTCGCCGCGTGGGCCGGGTCGATCCTGCACGCCCGCTCGGCGGCGTAGCGCCCGGAGAGCAGGTCGCGCAGCGGCACCCGCACGTACGCCGGGTCACCGACGTAGGCGCCCCGGTCGGCGAAGGCCAGCGCACTCGCCTCGAGGTAGTGGTGCAGCGCAGACACGGCGGTCATCGAGCCGAGGTCGTAGCGGCCCAGGATGTTCAGAGCCTCCCCCACCGTGCTGCCCCCGCTGGAGGAGGGCGCCATCCCGTAGACGTCGAGGCCGCGGTAGCGCACGTGCGTCGGCGACTGGACACGAGCGCGGTAGCGACGCAGGTCACCGGCACGCAGGTAGCCGCGAGGGATCGGCAGCGTGGGCCGGCGGATCGTCACCGGGTGCCGCGCGAGGTGGGCGACCTGGTGACCGAGCTTGCCGCGGTAGAACACGCCTGTGCCGCGGCGGGCGATCAACGAGTACGTCGCCGCGAGGGCGCGGTTGCGGAAGACCGAACCCACGGCACGCGGGTGCCCATGGGGCAGGAACAGCCGGCGGCTGGCCGGGAACTGGGCGAACCGCTGGGCGTTCTCCGCGGTCTGCCGGTTGAAGGTCTTGTCGACCACGAAGCCCCGGCGGGCCAGCCGGATCGCGGGTCGCAGCGACCGCGCCAGGCTCCGGGTCCCCCACAGCCGCAACGCCTTCTGCCAGGTCGCGAGCGTGCCGGGAGTGCCGACGGACACACCGCTCGTCACCAGCTGGGGAGTGAAGTTGTAGGGCTTGCCGGTGCGGGGGTTGTTGAAGGCGAGGTGCGGCATCGTGCGCGGAGCCGTCTCGCGTCCGTCGATGGTCAGCACCCGGCGGGTCCGGGCGTTGTAGGCCACGAAGTAGCCACCGCCACCGATGCCGGAGCTGAACGGCTCCGTCACGCCCAGGGCCGCGGCGGTCGCCACGGCCGCGTCGACCGCGTTGCCGCCGGCCCGCAGCACTTGCAGGCCAACGCGCGACGCCTCCGGGTCGACCGAGGTGACCGCGCCGCCGTACCCCACGCTGGTCGCGGTCTTCGTCGTGTAGTGCCGGGGAGGCGGCACCCTGGACGACGGGCCGGCACTGGTGGCCTGCGCGGCGGGGAGGACGCTGAGACCTGCGGTGAGCGTGGCCGCGGCGGCCAGCAACCTACGACGTGTGCGGGGCATGGCGCCTCCCGAGACTGGTGGTGGCCTCCATTCAAGACACGGTGGTTGACGACTGCAAGCGGTGTTTGCCCGCGTGTCGCCCGGGTACGCCGCAGGCATGAGCGACGGCCTGGACAGCTCCGAGACCACTCCGCCCGGCGGACCCCAGCGACAGGACGCCCCCGGGGAGGGTCTCGACCACCACGACACCGGCGTGGACCACGAGTCGGGGGCCTCGCACGAGGACGAGCACGGGGGCACCATCCCGATCGAGGACGAGCAGTCGCGCCCCGAGCCCGATCGGGAGGAGGATGAGGTGCAGGAGGAGAACGCCGAGACCTCCCTCGACCAGCCCTCGGAAGGGTGAGCGCGATGAGCGAGACACCGGAGTCGCAGAACCCCGAGACCCCCGAGACGGCGGTCAGCGAGTCGGACCCCAACGCCGACAGCCGCGACGGTCTCGCCGGCGGGATGGGGGTCAGCAGCGAGCGTCGCGGCCCCGTGCGCGGGGTCGACGGGGAGGCCACCTACGGCGCGGCGCCGTACCCCGACGAGGAGGCCGGCCCGGCCAGCGGTGAGGACGTCCCGCCGGAGCAGTCGGCGTCCGACGGGCGTCCAGAGGTGCACCCGGACAACGACGTGCCTGCGCACGCCCGCAACGCCGAGGGCAACCCCGGCCACGCGCGCAACTGAGATGTCACTCGACGTCGAGACCCTGGCCGCGCGATCGGAGGGGTGGCGCGAAGCCATCGAGCAACGCGACCAGGAGGGCGCCGCACAGTTCCTCGATGCCGAGTACGCCCTGGTCCTGGTGCACCCGGCGCCCGCCACCGTGCCGCGAGCGCAGTGGCTGGACATGCTCCCGGACTACGTCGTGCACGCGTGGGACGTGCGGGAGCAGCGGGTCGAGACCGAGGGCGACGTCGGGCTGGTGTGCTCCCTGGTCGACATGCGCGCCACGGTGCTCGGTGAGGACCGCAGCGGCCTGTTCGTGATCACCGACACCTGGCTGGCACGTGAGGGCGAGTGGCGGGTCTGGCGCCGGCACTCCGCGCCGTTGAGCGCCGGCCCGATGCCGGCCCGCGACTAGCCGATCATCTCCTCGCGCGCCCGGATCATCCGCTGGGCGGCGGGCATGCGCGCCAGCACGGCGTCGCAGATCTCGGCGAGCTCGTCGAGCTGCTCGCGGGAGAGGGCGTCCACGACCTGGCCGCGCACGTGGGCCACGTGTCCCGGTGCTGAGTCGACGACCTTGTCCCAGCCCTCCGTCGTCAGCACGGCGTTGGTGGCGCGACGGTCCTGCGGACAGGGCTTCCGCTCGACGTACCCGCGCTCCTCGAGACGGCTGACCACGTGGCTCAGCCGCGGCAGGGTCGAGTTGGTCAGCGTGGCGAGCGCGGTCATCCGCAGCGTGCGCTCGGGAGCCTCGGAGAGCATCGCGAGCACGAAGTACTCGAAGTGGGAGAGGTCGGCGTCGCGCCGCAGCTGCGTGTCGAGCACGCCGGGGAGCAGCTCGAGCACCATCACCAGGCGCAGCCAGGCAGCGCGCTCCTCGGCGTCGAGCCAACGGGTTTCCATGACCGCATCCTAACCAATGGTTGACGCCACAAGTATTTTCGTGCGATATTAGTTGTACCTACAAGTTTTGGAGCAGACATGGCACACGTCAGCATCATCGGCAGCGGCAACATGGGCCAGGCGATCCAGGGGGTCGTCAGCAAGGGCGGGCACACCGCGGAGCTGGTCGGGCGCGATGGCGAGATCTCCGGCGACGTCGTCGTGCTCGCGGTCCCCTACCCCGCGGTCGAGGACGTCCTCGCGCAGCGTGGTGACGCGCTGGCCGGCAAGGTCGTCGTCGACATCACCAACCCGCTGAACTTCGAGACCTTCGACTCCCTCGTCGTGCCCGCGGACGGCTCGGCCACCGCGGTGATCGCCGAGAGGCTCCCGCAGTCGACAGGTGGTCAAGGCGTTCAACACCAACTTCGCCGCCACCCTCGGCTCGGGCAACGTCGGCCCGCTCACCACGACCGTGCTGATCGCCGGTGACGACGACGCTGCCAAGTCGCAGCTGGCCGAGATCGTCACGGCGGGTGGCCTGGAGGCCGTCGACGCCGGCGCCCTCTCGCGGGCGCGTGAGCTCGAGGCGATCGGCTTCCTGCAGATCAAGCTCGCCGCGGGCGAGAAGGTCGCCTGGACCGGGGGCTTCGGCGTCGTCGCCTGAGCTCGTTCGCTCCTACTTGGGGGGCATCCGGATGCCGCCGTCGACGCGGATCGTCTCGGCGTTCATGTAGGAGTTGGTGACGCACTCGAGCACCATGCTGGCCAGCTCGTCGGGCTGGCCGAGGCGCTTGGGGAACAGCACGCTCTCACCGAGCTTGGCCTTGAACTCCTCGGCCTGCTCGCCCTCGCCGTAGATCGGGGTGTCGATCAGGCCCGGCGCGACGGTGTTGAGCCGGATGCCCGCGGCGGCGAGGTCGCGCGCGACCGGGAGGGTCATCCCGACCACGCCGCCCTTGGAGGCGGAGTACGCCGCCTGGCCGATCTGGCCGTCGAAGGCAGCGACGCTGGCCAGGTTGACGATCGCGCCGCGCTCACCGGTCTCGGTGGGCTCGTTGCGGCTGATCGCCGTACCCACCAGGCGGACGCAGTCGAAGGTGCCGATCAGGTTGATCGCGATCACCTTGGTGAACGCGTCGAGGTCGGCCGCGGAGTCGTAGCTGCCGTCGCGGCCCACCGTGCGCTGGGCCCAGCCGATGCCGGCGGAGTTGACCAGGACGCGGACCGGCCCGAGCTCCTCGGCCTGCTCGATGGCCGCCTTGATCTGGTCGGTCTTGGTCACGTCGACCGGAGCGAACACCCCGCCGATCTCCTCGGCGAGCGCCTCGCCCTTCTCCTGGTTCAGGTCGGCGACGACGACCTTGGCGCCCTTGGCGGCGAGCTGGCGGGCGACCGCCGCGCCGATCCCCGAGGCACCGCCGGTGACGATGGCACTGGCTCCGTTGATGTCCATGGCCGGGATCCTAGGGTGCCGCACGGACCTGCCGGTTTCCCAGGGTAGGAACCTTTCTTGTACCTCCGCACAGGTTGCAACCTGTGCGAGGAGGCAATTTGGGTTCCTACCATGGGAAACCGGCGCGGGTCAGAGGTTGGTGACCCCTTCGGCGGTGAGCACGGCGGGGCCGGTCATCAGGATCCGGTCGTCCTCGGTCCAGACGATGGTGAGGGTGCCGCCCGGGAGGTCGACGGTGTACGGCGTACCGCGGTCCGTCCCGTCGGCGGCGGCCGCGGCCACCATCGCGGCGCAGGCGCCGGTGCCGCAGGAGCGGGTCTCACCCGAGCCCCGCTCGTGCACCCGCACGGCGAGGTGGTGCTCGCCGCGTCGCACGACGAACTCGACGTTGACGCCGTCGGGGTAGTGCGCGGCGTCGTACCCGGGCTGCTCGCGGAGGTCGCCGGCCTCGGACAGGTCCTCGACGAAGACGACGGCGTGCGGGTTGCCCGTGCTCACCCGGGTGGCGGCGAGCTCGCGGCCGCCCACCGTGACGCGGGTGTCGCCGTGGAAGACGGGTGAGCCCATGTCGACGGTGATCACGCCGCCGTGCGGCGTGGGGGCCTCGAAGGTGAGCGTCTTGACGCCGGCGCGGGTCGCGATCGGCAGCGGGTTGCGCGGGTCGACGTCGGCGTGGGTGGCCAGGAAGTGCCCGAGGACGCGGATGCCGTTGCCGCACATCTCGCTCAGCGAGCCGTCGGCGTTGCGGTAGTCCATGAACCAGGTCGCCTCGCCGCGCGCCTCGACGGCAGCGGGGTCGTCGGTGGCGTCGGTGCGCACGACCCGGATCACGCCGTCGGCACCGATGCCGGCGCGGCGGTGGCACAGCAGGGCGACCTGTCCCGGCGTCAGCTCCTGCTTGCCGTTGGCGTCGGGGACCAGCACGAAGTCGTTCTCGGTGCCGTGGCCCTTGACGAACGCGTACTCGCTCACAACCGCGAGTGTGTCATCCGTAGATCTTCTTCTCGTACGACGGCCCGTAGTACTCGTCGAGCTCGGCCACCGTCGACTCGGGCCGCTCGAGCTGCTGTGCCAGGACCGCCCGACGGGGCACCGCCGTCGGGTCCCAGGACTCCGGGTCCCACAGCTCCGAGCGCAGGAACGCCTTCGAGCAGTGGTGGAAGACCGTCTCGACCTCGACCACCAGGGCGAGGACGGGTCGGTGGCCCCGGACGACCATCTCGTCGAAGAACGGCGCGTCGGAGACCAGCCGGGCGCGGCCGTTGACCCGCAACGTGTCGCCCCGGCCCGGGATGATGAACAGCAGGCCGACGTGCGGGTTGGCCAGGACGTTGCGGTAGCCGTCGACGCGCCGGTTGCCCGGCCGTTCGGCGATCGCGATCGTGCGCTCGTCGATCACGTGCACGAGCTGACCCGCCGGGTCCCCCTTGGGCGAGGCGTCGCACTCCCCCGTCGCATCCGCGGTCGCGATCACGCAGAACGGCGCCGCCTGCAGCCACTTCACGTCGACCTCGCGCAGCGCCGTACGTTCCTTGTTCCGCGCCGCGGGGGTGGGCGTGCCGACCAGCGCGCTCAGCGCGTCGAGGTCGGTGATCTCGGTCCACGTCTCGTTCGTGGTCATGGGCAGCCTAGTGACGATAGTCCAGGACGTTCGGGCCCCCGGAGGCTTCCGGAGGCCCGATCGTCCTGGACTATCCGGGTTGGGGGCCGGCCTCCGGGTGTACGGCGAGGAAGATGCTCCAGGGTTCGCCGTCGGGGTCGCTGGGCATGGTCGCGATCTCGTCGAGGAGGGCCTGCAGCTTGCGGCGGACGTGCCGCGCGGTCGTCGTCGCTGAGCCGGAAGCCGAGCCGGGCACTGTCCAGCTGGTCCGGCGGCAGCCCGGCGATCTCCTGGAGGAACGTCTCCAGGAGCAGGTCGCGGCCCTCGACCAGTGCGCCGCCGGTGTCGACGTAGAAGGACTTGCCCGAGGCGAGGTAGGGCCGCTCCCTGGACCCGCGCGGCCCACGGCGTACCGGCTGCTCGACCAGGAAGCCGGTGTCGACGAGCGTGCGCACGTGGTGCAGCACCGACGCGGGGTCGCGGCCGAGCGCGTCCGCGAGCTCCTTGTTGGTCCGCGGCTCGTGCAGCGCGAGGCGCAGGATGCGCAGGCGCAGCGGCGAGGCCAGTGCCTTCGACTCCGCCTCGTCGGCGGCGCGACGTACCCAGACCTGGCGGCCGGACCCCAGGGGCAGCGGACCGTACGGCGCAGGACCCACTGGCTCCTCGACGGCGTCGGGCATGCCGGCACCATAACCGATTGATCTTTCCCAACCAGTGGGCCAGGATGCTGCCATGAGCCTCGAACCTCCGGCCCCGCCGGGCGCCGAGAGCGCGACGGACCCGGAACAGGAGCCACTGCGCGCAAGGCCCGCGGCGGTCTCTTCCGCCACCACGACTTCCGTCAGCTGTTCGCGGCCAAGGCCACCAGCTCGATCGGCACCCAGCTGAGCACGCTCGCCCTGCCGGTGCTGGCGGTCAAGGTGCTCGACGCCGACGCCTTCCAGATGGGCCTGCTCGGCACCTTCGAGTTCCTGGCCTTCCTCGTCGTCGGCCTGCCGGCCGGCGCCTGGGTGGACCGTTGGCGACGCAAGCGGGTGCTGATCACCAACGACCTCGTCCGCGCCGTCGCCCTCGGGTCGCTCCCGCTGGCGTGGGCCCTGGGCTGGCTGACCCTCCCCCAGCTGCTCCTGGTCGCGCTGGTCACCGGCACCTGCACGGTCTTCTTCGACGTCGCCGACCAGAGCTACCTGCCCGAGATCGTGGAGTCCCACCAGATCAGCGAGGGCAACGCCAAGCTGCAGGCCGCGGAGTCGGTCTCGATGATCGCCGGCCCGGCCCTCGCCGGTGGGCTGATCAAGCTGATCGGATCGGCGTTCACCATCGGGCTGGACGCGCTCAGCTTCCTCGGCTCCGCCTTCGCGGTCAGCCGGATCCGGCACCAGGACCACCCACCACCCCGGGAGACGCGACGCCCGTTGCACGTCGAGATCAGCGGAGGGGCTGCGGTTCGTGCTGCGCCACCCGCTGCTGTGGCGGATCACCGCGTGCACCTCCACCGGCAACTTCTTCAACTCGATGGCCGGCGCGCTGATCGTGCTCTACGGGTTGAACGAGCTCCACCTCGACCCCGGTCACCTCGGCCTCGCCTACGGACTCGGGTCGGTCGGCGGACTGCTCGGCGCGCTGACGGCGGCGAGGGTCGCCGCCCGCGTCGGCGAGGGACGCGTGATCCCGCTCTCCGCCCTCGCGTGGGTGCCGGCCCAGGCACTGGTCCCCCTGGCCGGGATCGTGATCCCGCCGATGGTGGCCATCTCGACCTCGATGCTGGTCGTCTCGTTCGTGGTCGTGCTCTACAACATCACCCAGGTGAGCTTCCGCCAGCGCCTGTGCCCCCGCCCGCTGCTGGGCCGGATGAACGCCTCCATCCGGTTCATCGTGTGGGGCACCATGCCGATCGGCAGCTTCATCGGTGGCGTGCTCGGCGCGACGTTCTCGATCCGAGTGGTGCTGTGGATCAGCGTCGCGGGTGCCCTGCTCGCGGCGTTCCCCGTGCTGTTCTCGCCGCTGATCAGCATGGACAAGATGCCCGACGAGCTCGACCAGCTCAGCGAGAGCTGATCGCCGCCACCGCCTGCTCGAGCTTCGCCGGGTCGTCGTAGGACACCCAGTGGATGCGCGGGTCCTGGCGGTTCCAGCTGTCCTGGCGACGCGCGAAGCGCCGGGTGCCGACGATCGTGCGCTCGAGGGCCTCCGCCTCGGTGGTCTCGCCGTCCAGGTAAGCGAGCACCTGTCGGTAGCCGAGCGCGCGGCTCGCCGTACGACCCTCGCGCAGGCCGCGGCCCAGCAGCTCCGCGGACCTCCTCGACCAGCCCCAGCTCCCACATCAGGTGCACCCGTCGCTCGATCCGGGCGGCGAGGACGTCGCGCTCGATCCGTACGCCGACCTGTACCGCGCCCGGGTAGTGGTAGCGCTGCTCGGGCAGGACGGCGGTGAAGGGACCTCCGGTGATCTCGACGACCTCCAGCGCCCGCACGATGCGGCGACCGTTGCTCGGCAGCACCCGCCTCGCGGCTTCGGGGTCGGCCTCGGCGAGCCTGGCGTGCATCGCCTCGGCGCCGACCCGGGCGAGCTCCGCCTCGAGTCGCGCGCGTACGACGGGATCGGTGCCCGGGAAGTCGAACTCGTCGAGCACCGCACGGGTGTAGAGCATCGACCCGCCGACCAGCACCGGGACGACCCCGCGGGCATGGCAGTCGGCGACCGCCTCGCGCGCCCAGCCCTGGAACTCCGCGACCGTCGCCGGCTGGGTCACGTCGAGCACGTCGACGAGGTGGTGTGCGATGCCACGCCGCTCCGCGACCGGCAGCTTCGCCGTACCGATGTCCATCCCGCGGTAGAGCTGCATCGAGTCGGTGTTGACGACCTCGCCGCCGAGCCGCTCGGCGAGGTCGAGCGCGAGCGCGCTCTTGCCGGCGGACGTCGCACCGACGACGGCCACGACAGGCGCCGGACCGGCACGGGTGGTCACGGCCGCTAGTGTGCCCGCTGGTTTGATGGGGGTCTTGGCGGGTACGCCGAGCCGAAGACGTCACCGGAGCAACCACGGGAGCTGGCATGACACTCACCTCGACGCTCGAGGCAGATCTGGCACCACTCGACTCGAACCCGATCCGGCTCCGGAGACGGAGGACCCGTCGAAGGCGCCCGGTCCAACGGGACCCTCGGACCCGGACCAGCCGACCGATCCCAAGGAGCCCAAGGCCCCCACGGGACCGATGAGCGCGGCGCAGCGGCCGTGAGCAATTCCGACCTCGGCGACCCGCCGGAGCCGCACGAGGATCCCCCGCCCGACGAAGCGCCCGGCGGTCCTGCCGACCGGATCGATCGCGACCCCGACGACTTCCCGATCGCCACTCCTGACCAGCCGACGTCCGCGCAGGTCGAGCAGGAGGACGTCCCCGACGAGATCGAGCAGCCCGAGGAGCTCGACGAGGAGGAGAAGCACGCCGACGCCAGCACCGAAGAGCCCTCCTGACCCGCTCCCCGGCATCGGGGAGGCCGAGCTCCGGCTCTGGCAGGCGGGCTGGGGGCGTGCTCGCGGGTTCGCACCGCCCGTCGACCACGGCGGTGTGCTCGTCGTCCAGATCGGTGCAGCAGGGCGCGGCGTCGAGTACCTGGTGCTGGAGGCGGACGAGCATCCGCGTCGCATCGACGCCGCCGCGCAGGCAGCCCTCGGCGCGCGCGACCCCTGGGTCACCGTGCCCACCCGCGCCGCGGCCGGCGTCGCTGATCGCCTCCTCGAGCACGGGCTGCGGTCCCCGGCTCGGCCCGAGTGGATGATGTCGATCGGGCTCGAGTCGCAGCGCCGTACGGCCCTGCCCGATCCCTACGTCGCCGAGCTCGACGTGGCGAGTCCCGTGGTGCACCTGCGGCTGCTCACCACCTCGGGCCATCTAGCGGCATCGGCCCAGCTGGCGGTGGTCGAGGACTGTGCCGTGCCCGACAAGGTCGAGACGGTGGCCGAGCACCGCCGTCGCGGCCTCGGCGGCGCGATGATGACCGCGCTCGTCGACGCGGCGGTCGACCTCGGTGCCCACCGCGGCCTGCTGATGGCCTCGACCGAGGGCCGCGCGCTCTACACCTCGCTCGGCTGGACGACCCTGTGCCCGGTCGTGGTCGGCCGGCTGTGGGACTAGAGCGAGTGGGCTTGGGTTTCCCCGGGCGCCCGGGTAAACCGCGCCCTGGCAGGCAGAACTATGTCTGCCAGGGCGCGGATTCGCCTGCCAGCCCCGTCCGATTCGGTCAGCGGGAGCAGCCCTCCGCCGCGACGACCGATGCAGGTACGCCCACGGTGGGCAGCCCCAGGGAGACGCCAGTCGGCGTCGGGGTGCGTGCGTGCCTCCCAGGCGTCGCCGGCACGGGTACGACGCACCGAGCGGACCGGGCCGTCGGCGACGAGGTGGTGCGGCGCGCCGTAGCTGACCACGACCTCGACCATGTCGCCGGGACGCACGGCAATCGACGTGGCTCGACGGCTCGACCGCGACGACGGCGGTGAAGTGCACCAGCCGGTTGTCGCGGGCACGGCCGGAGAGCCGGTGGGTGGCGGCGTCCTTGCGCCCCTCCCCTTCGGAGACCATCAGCTCGACGGTGCGGCCCTCGAGCGCCCGGTTCTCCTGCCACGCGATCTCGTCGGCCAGCGCGACCAGCCGCTCGTAGCGCTCCTGCACGACCTCGCGCGGCACCTGCTCGTCGAGCTCGGCGGCAGGCGTCCCCGGGCGCTTGGAGTACTGGAAGGTGAAGGCGCCGGCGAACCGCGCGCGCCGGACGACCTCGAGCGTGGCCGCGAAGTCCTCCTCGGTCTCGCCGGGGAAGCCCGACGATGATGTCGGTGGTGATCGCGGCCTCGGGCATGGCTGCGCGGACCCGCTCGATGATGCCGAGGTAGCGCTCCTGGCGGTAGGAACGGCGCATCGCCTTGAGGATCCGGTCGGAGCCCGACTGCAGCGGCATGTGCAGCTGCGGCATCACGTTCGGGGTCTCGGCCATGGCCGCGATCACGTCGTCGGTGAAGGCCGCGGGGTGCGGCGAGGTGAAGCGCACGCGCTCGAGCCCGGCGATCTCCCCGCAGGCGCGCAGCAGCTTGCCGAAGGCGAACCGGTCGCCGAACTCGACGCCGTAGGTGTTCACGTTCTGCCCCAGCAGGGTGACCTCGGTGACGCCCTCGGCAACGAGTGCCTCGACCTCGGCGAGGATCTCGCCGGGCCGACGATCCTTCTCCTTGCCGCGCAGCGCGGGGACGATGCAGAACGTGCAGGTGTTGTTGCACCCGACGCTGATCGAGACCCAGGCGGCGTACGCCGACTCGCGCTTGGTCGGCAGCGTCGAGGGGAAGACCTCGAGCGACTCGAGGATCTCGACCTGGGCCTCCTCCTGCACCCGGGCTCGTTCGAGGAGCACCGGCAGCGAGCCGATGTTGTGGGTGCCGAAGACGACGTCGACCCACGGCGCCTTCTCGGTGATCGTGGAGCGGTCCTTCTGGGCGAGGCAGCCGCCGACGGCGATCTGCATGCCCGGCCGCTTCGACTTCACCGAGGCCAGCTGGCCGAGGTTGCCGTAGAGCTTGTTGTCGGCGTTCTCCCGCACCGCGCAGGTGTTGAAGACGACCACGTCGGCCCGTTCGTCGGCCGCCACCGCGACGTACCCGGCGTCCTCGAGCAGTCCGGACAGTCGCTCGGAGTCGTGCACGTTCATCTGGCAGCCGTGGGTGCGCACCTCGTAGGTGCGTGCGGGGGGAACGGTGGTCTGGCTCATCGCCGCCCAAGGGTACGGCGCTCGGCTCCCGCCTTCCCAACCGAGCGGACGAGCACCGGGTCCGCCAACCAGACCAGGACGGGCACGAGCGCGAGGACCAGGAAGGCGGCGGGGGCGAACCAAGAGACGTGGATGGCCGGGTCGGCGACCGCGGTCAGGCCGAGCACGGCCAGCGCCGCCAGCAGGGTGTGCTCGGCCCGCATGCCGAGCCGGGCGCAGGCCAGCAGCGGCAGCGCCCACAGGAAGTACCAGTAGTGCAGCGTCGGGATCAGCAAGGTCGCCGCCAGCAGCACGAGCGCTCCCCCGGCGACCGCCGCCGCGTCGTCCGGGACCGGGCGGAGCAGCAGGATCCACGGCCGCGACGGCCGCAAGCGTGATCAGTCCGAGGGACTCCAGCGTCCGCTCCGGGCGCAGCTCGTGGACCAGCCGGGCACCGCTGGGGCCGAGGTCGAGGAGGCGCAGGCGAAGCCAGTGACCCACCACCGCGGTGGGTGCCAGCCGGGCCAGCTCGTGGGCGCTGCGGCCCAGGCCGTGCACCCAGCCGATCCCGAGGCCCGAGGCGGCGCTCAGTCCGAGCAGGGTGGCCGCCGCGGTGAGGAAGACCTGGACCGCCCGCCGTACCCGCTCGGCAACCCCTGCGCCTGGCACCAGCGAGAGCAGCACGACGCCTACCCCGATCGAGACGCCGGGCAGCTTGACCGCGGCCGCGGCACCGGCGAGCACCGCTCCCCACCACCAGACACCCTGGCGGGTCAGCGCCAGGGCGCCGGCCATCAGGCCGACGAGCAGGAGGTCGTTGTGCAGGCCGCCGATGCCGTGTGCCACGACGAGGGGGCTGGCCAGGGCGACGGCGCTGGCGCGCGCCGGATCCACTCCGGCGCGCCGGGCCAGGACGGGGACCGCGAGCGCCAGCAGGCCCAGGCCGACGAACGCCAGCAGCCGGTGCGCCGCCAGCAGCAGCCACGGGTCGGAGGTCAGTCGGGAGAACGCACCACCCCAGACCAGCGGCAGCGGACCGTACGGCGAGGTGGTCGAGCGCCACACCGGGTCCACCCCGGAACGCAGGGACGAGGACAGGATCGACGGAGTGGCGTCGTACGGCGACCATCCGTGACCGGCGAGGTACCCGGTGGCGACGTAGCTCCAGCCGTCGTTGCTGAACAGGGGCGGCGAGGCCAGCAGCGGGACCGTCCAGGCGAGCGTGGCCAACCGCGCGCGGCGGACACCCAGCGGGTCACCGCTGACACGTCTGACCAGGGCCAGCCAGGCCCAGGTGAGCAGGACGAGGCCGGCCGTGGCCAGGCTCAGCCCGAGGGTGAGGTGATCGGCGCGCAGCCGCCACGGGAAGCGCAGCAGCGAGCTGTGCGCCGGGACCCTCGCATAGGTGAGG
Organism: uncultured Actinomycetota bacterium; assembly: GCA_963839835.1. Lineage (GTDB taxonomy): Bacteria > Actinomycetota > Actinomycetes > Propionibacteriales > Nocardioidaceae > Marmoricola. The sequence continues at coordinate 93,345 of CAWIWO010000001.1, read as the reverse complement.
CCGGCGAGCAGCAGCAACGCCGAGCCGAGTAGTCCGCGCAGCAGGATCGACCGCACGGAGCGAGCGTTCCACCGGCTGGTTAACGCCGGCTGAACGCTCGCGCCCGTGGGCGGGTCAGCTGGTGGAGGTGTCGTCCGCGACGATCACGACCGGCTCGGGCAGCTCGTCGGGCAGCGGAGGCTCGTACGGCGCCAGGTCGGGTCCGGGGATGTGGTCGCGCGGGTCCTCGGCTGCGTCCTTCTCCGCGGTTGCCTCCACAGGAGCAGACTTCTTCGCGGCCGGCGACTTCTTCGCTGCCGGGGCCTTCTTGGCTGCGGAGGCCTTCTTCGCGGCCGGCGCCTTCTTGGCCGGGGCCTTCTTCGCAGCCGGAGTCTTCTCCGCGGTCGGGGCGGCCTTCTCGACCTTGGCAACTGCCTTCTGCGTCTCGGTCGGGGTCTCCTCGACCTCCTCGACCTCCTTGACCGTCGGGCTCGCGTTCTTCTGGTTCGTCGAGCTTCTCGCGGTCGGGGGACGGAGCCTGTGCGGGGGCGCCGCCGATCCGGTTGCGCACCAGGCCGATGCCGGCGCCGGCGGTGTCCTTGACCAGGTCGGTGGCCCGGGCGGCCGTCCCGAGCGGGTGACGTACAGCGGTGGTCGCAGTGGTGACGGCGTTCTGGGCAAACGACTCGACGGTCTTCTTCAGGGTCATGCGCTTGAAGTTCCCGTCAGCTCCCGCCACAAACCGTCGCCAAGATCACGGACCGGCCTGCGGACGGTGCGTCAGCTCAGGCCTTCTTCGGCGTCACCCAGAGGCGGATGGTGCCCTCGATGACCACGGTGCCGTCCTTGCGCACCCCACGGACCCGCACCGGCACGTCAGGGTCCTCGCCGGTCCACTGTCCGGGGTCGGTCTCGGCGATGCAGGTGATGTCGGTGGTCGCCTTCGCCGTGTAGCTGACCTCCATGCCCTTGGGGATCCACCGCTTGTCCTGCGGGATCGACGCCTCGGCCAGCACCCCCATCGCGGCCTCGAGCCCGTTGCACAGCGCGATCGCGTGCACGGTGCCGATGTGGTTCTTCACGCCCCGGCGCTTGGGGATGACCACCTCGGCGTGGTTCGGCTCGATCACGGTGAACCGCGGCCGGATGGTCCAGAAGTACGGCGCCACCTGGCTGAAGGCGAAGGAGAAGATCCGGTCCCCCACCACCGGGATCGCATGGGCCTTCTCGTACAGATCGACGACTCTGCTCATGGCAGCAGACCCTACCGGTGGGTAACTAGTCGGCCAGGCGGGCGATCAGGCGGCGCGCGTCGTGGGGCGCGTAGCCCTTCATGTCGTTGTCGAAGTAGACGAAGCCGTCGCGCCCGTCGGCGGTCCAGCCGCGCAGCTTCTCCTCCCACGACGCCAGGGCGGCGTCACCGTAGCCGCTGGCGTACAGCTCCACGTCGCCGTGCAGGCGCACGTAGACCAGCGGGCCCGATGGCCTGCTCGAACCGCGGGAACTTGCCGGCGGAGTCGGCCACGACCAGTGCGACGCCGCAGTCCTCGAGGACGGCCAGTGCCTCCTCGGACTCGAAGCCACGGTTGCGCGGCTCCAGCGCGTAGTACAGCGGCCGGTCCGTCACCGTGCCCGACCAGAGCTTGTCGCCGCTGACCTTGTCGTCGTGCCGTGCGGCGAGCTTCGCCGCCTCCGTCGTGGTCCTGGGCAGCGTGGCGAAGAAGTCGCGCACGACCGCGGCGTCCCAGGCGAAGTTGGCCGGCAGCTGCCACAGGATCGGGCCGAGCTTCGGCCCGAGGGCGAGCACTCCCTGGGCGAAGAAGTTGGCCAGCGGCACCTCGACGTCACGCAGCCGCTTCATGTGGGTGATGAACCGCCCGCCCTTGACCGAGAAGACGAAGTCGTCGGGCACCTCCTCGCGCCACTTCTCCCAGCTGGAAGGTCGCTGCAGCGAGTAGAACGAGCCGTTCACCTCGATCGAGCCGAGCTGGGACGCGGCGTACTCCAGCTCGCGGCGCTGCGGCAGGTCCGAGGGGTAGAAGTCGCCGCGCCACGGCGGGTAGCGCCACCCCGAGATGCCGACCCTGATGGTCACGAGTGCCTCAGTACCCGCGACACGTCGATGCTGCACCCCACGACGGTGTCCACTCCCCCACCGGCGGCAGGCTCGTCGAACCACAGTCCCTGCGTCGCGCCCAGCTTCGCCAGCACCCGCAGCGACCGGGCGTTGCGGTGGTCCGGAGCGGCGAACAGCTCGCTGACCCCGTCGTACGCCGGCACGACGAGGTCGCGCAGGAACACCCAGAGCAGGCTGGTGCCCACCCCGCGGTCGACGTACGCCGGCTCGCCGACCACGTAGTCGAAGCCCACCGCGTCGGGGTGACCGCACAGCAGCGCGTAGTCGGGGTGGTCGGCGATCCGGTAGTCCTGGAAGAACCCGACGGAGCGGCCGTTGACCTCCCCGATCCAGTAGCGGACCGGGTCCTCGCCGCGCAGCCCGGGACCGTAGTAGGCCGCGACCTGCTCGCGGGACCGGTCCTCGTCCCACCACCGCGCGACGTGCGGCTGGTTGACCCAGCGCACCAGGACGTCGAGATCGGCCTCGGTCATCGGCCGCAGGGCGAACCGGCGCTCGCGGTCGATCGCGGAACCGCAAGCGGGTCGCCGGAGAGGTCCTGCGGCCAGCACCGGTCCGGCACCCGAGCCGACCGTGCCGGGCCAGGACCCGGTCGGCCGCCTCGGCCCACGACTCGCCCGGTCGCACCTGCGACCGCTCGACAACGATCTCCACGTCCCCGGCTCACCCGACAGCATGACGCGACCCATCGCTCGTGCGGCAGGGTGGGCGCGTGCTGAACAACGTGATCCCGAAGGTCTTCTACGAAGACGTGGAGGTCGGCATCGACCTGTTCGTGCACGGGATCGGGATGGAGATCCTCCACCGCGACGACGACCTCGTCGTCGCGGCGCGAGACGGGGCGAAGGTCTACCTCGTCGAGGACGCCGAGTTCGCCGCCAAGGACCGACCCGAGCTGAGCATCGAGACCGACGACATCGAGGCGATCCACGCCGAGATCAGCTCCCGCCGGCCCGACCTGCTGCACCCGAACCTTCCCGAGGTGACCCTCCGGGAGTGGGGCGCGCGGGAGTTCGCGGTCGTGGACAGCACCACCGTGTGCGTGGTCTTCCGGAGCTGGACATGAGCGAGGTCGAGGACGCCTTCGCGGCCTACCAGGAGACCGTCGCCGGGATCGCTGCCACAGGTGAGTGGGGGCGCTTCGCGGACCTCTTCACCGAGGACGCGACCTACGTCGAGCACGCGTTCGGCACCTTCTCCGGACGCGAGGCGATCCGCGAGTGGGCGGTCTCGACGATGACCGCCTTCCCGGGAGACACGATGACGTCCTTCCCGATCGCCTGGCACGTGCTGGACCCGCCGACCCGGCGCGTCATCTGCGAGGTGCGCAACCTGATGCCGGATCCCGGTGACGGCTCGGCGCACGAGGCCAGCAACCTGACGATCCTCACCTACGGCGGCAACGGGCTCTGGTCGGCGAGGAGGACGTCTACAACCCGATGAAGTTCGCACAGATGGCGGTGGACTGGGCGCGGGTCGCGGCCGCGCACGGCCGGCTCTCGGAGCAGGGGCAGCGTTTCCTGGACCGGATGGGCGGCTGAGCGGGCTCTGCTCACTCCCCCGGGAAGTGCAGCATCGGCTCGAGCCGATCGAGCCGCGCGAGGAAGTCCTCCCGCATGGCGGCGGGTGTCGCGAAGGTCACGACGTCACGGTCGACGGGGCACAGCTCAGGCCCCGAGACCGCCCCACTCCTGGGTGTCGTCCTGGTCGCTGGCGGCATCTGAGTCGAGCCGAGCCGAGACCAGCTCGTCCTTGACCACTCGGTAGGCGACCGAGCTGGAGTGCCCCTTGCGGGCGAGCATCCCGACGAGGCGACGCATGGCCTTGTCGTGGTCGAGGGAAGCCACGCTGCGGAGCTTGGCCCGCACCAGCACCCGCGCCGCCTCGACCTCCTCGTCAGGGTCGATCTCGTCGAGCGTCTCGCGCACCACCTCTTCGGCGATGCCCTTGCGTCGCAGCTCCTGGCCGAGCGCACGTCGCGCCAGTCCCCTGCCGGTCTGCCGCTGCTCGACCCACTCACGGGCGAAGGCGGCGTCGTCGACCAGCCCGACCTCCTCGAACCGGTCGAGGAGGCGGGCTGCGACGTCGTCAGGGACCTGTCGCTGGGCGAGCTTGGTGGCCAGCTCCGAACGGGTGCGCGCCCGGCCGGTGAGCTGGTCGAGCAGGATCTTGCGCGCCACCGACTCCGGGTCGGCGTCCGGCCCGGTGTCGAGGTCGGGATCGGGTTCAGGCCGCACAGTGACTCACCAGGTTTCGAGGCTCAGGCCTTGACGGCCTTCGCACCTCAACCACCGGGGGTCGTCAGAAGTCGATGCCATCGGGATCGATACCGGGAGCGTCGGCCTTGAAGTCCGCGCCCTCCTCGGCGGGTGCGGCGACGGAGGGACCGATGCCGAGCTTCTCGAGGATCTTCTTCTCGATCTCGTTGGCGAGGTCGGGGTTGTCGTGCAGGAAGGTCCGCGCGTTCTCCTTGCCCTGACCGAGCTGGTCGCCCTCGTAGGTGTACCAGGCACCGGCCTTGCGGACGAGGCCCGTCTCCACGCCGACGTCGATCAGGCCACCCTCGCGGCTGATGCCCTGGCCGTACATGATGTCGAACTCCGCCTGCTTGAACGGCGGGGCCACCTTGTTCTTCACGACCTTGACGCGGGTGCGGTTGCCGACCATCTCGGCACCGTCCTTGAGCGTCTCGATGCGACGCACGTCGAGGCGCACCGAGGAGTAGAACTTCAGCGCCCGGCCACCGGTCGTCGTCTCCGGCGAGCCGAACATGACGCCGATCTTCTCCCGGAGCTGGTTGATGAAGATGGCCGTGGTGTTGGCGCCGTTGAGGGCACCGGTCATCTTGCGCAGCGCCTGGCTCATCAGGCGGGCCTGCAGGCCGACGTGGCTGTCACCCATCTCGCCCTCGATCTCCGCTCGGGGCACGAGGGCCGCCACGGAGTCGATGACGATCAGGTCGAGGGCGCCGGAGCGGATCAGCATGTCGGCGATCTCCAGCGCCTGCTCGCCGGAGTCGGGCTGGGAGACCAGCAGCGCGTCGGTGTCGACGCCGAGACGCTGGGCGTACTCCGGGTCGAGGGCGTGCTCGGCGTCGATGAACGCCACGATGCCGCCGGCGGCCTGGGCGTTGGCCACGGCGTGCAGCGCGACCGTGGTCTTGCCGGAGGACTCCGGTCCGTAGATCTCCACGACCCGGCCGCGCGGCAGGCCGCCGAGGCCGAGGGCGATGTCGAGGGAGATCGCCCCGGTGGGGATCACCTCGAGGGGGGCGCGCGTCTCGTCGCCCAGGCGCATCACCGAGCCCTTGCCGAACTGCTTGTCGATGTTCGCCAGCGCAGCGTCGAGTGCCTTCTCGCGGTTGCTGCTGGAGCGGTCGGTGATGTCCCGGTTGCGGAAATCGGTGCCAGCCATGGTGTCCCTCACGTCTCGTGCGATATCTGTCTTGTGTCGCCTTGGCAGACGCTAGGGGCCACCTACGACAACCGCGTCGCCCAGTCCTGCGCCTGTGGAGAACCAGGCGTCGACCCCTGCCTGTGGACAGCACGCTAGTACGAACGTGTGTTCGATGCACGCTCCGACACGCGCAGAAGCGTCAGCCAGGATCAGCGGTCGCGGGCAGGCAGCCCGAGCTCGGCCCAGACGGCGCGCCACACGGTCTTGGCCGACTCGCCGGCCGCCAGGGCCTCGACGACCGTTCGGCCGCCGAGCGAGGCGAGGACGTGCAGCTCGGCCCACGACCGCGCGTAGCTGGGCCCCAGCGCCTGCTCCATCCGGGCCCAGAACTCCGTCAGCCTCACCGGGTCACGTCCCACAGGTGGTGCACCACGTCGTGCAGGTGGTAGCGCCCCAGCGTCTCGACGGTGAAGAACGAGCCGTTGCTGCGTCGCCCGGTGCGTTGCCACTGGTCCGCGCTGCACGCCCGCATAGGCGGCGGCCGCCTCGGCGGCGCGCTCCACGAGCTCCACCGACACCGATGCCGGGTCCTGCTCCTCGTAGCGGTTCTCGATCGCGGCGACGTCCTGGTCCCAGTTCTCGAAGGCGGGGTCGTCCTCGGCGAGCATCAGCTCGACACGTCGGGCGAAGACCTCGTGCACGTCGCGGACGTGGCAGGCGTACTCCAGCCGTGACCACACGTGCGGCGCGGGGCGTACGGCGCAGTCAGGGTGGTCGAGCACGCCGTACCAACCCCTGGTGTTCTCGTGCACGAGGTCGGCGAGCCGCTCGGGCCGGACGCCGGAACCGTCGTACCCGCACTCGGGGCACGGGCGCTCGAGCACCCAGGTCCAGTCCTTGAGGTCGGGCTCGATGCTCACGAGCGCATTGTGCCCGCCACCCGCAACCGGCCTCGCATCGTGTAGACCATGAGGGCACTCTCACCGGAAGGCCACGGATGTCGACACTCCTGACGACGCTGCTGATCGTGCTCGCGGTCGCGCTGGTCGCCGGGGTGGTGCTGGTCTTCCGCGCCACCGACCTGCCGTGGCCGATGATCGGCCTGGCGGCGTTCACCAGTGCGGTGTGCTTCACCGTCGGCGGAGACACGGGCGCCGACCTGAGCGGTCCCGACGTCGCGCTGGTCGTGGGCGCTCTCGCCGGCCTGGCCACGGTCGCGTCCGCGATCCTCGCGCTCACGCCCCATGACGAGCAGCGGCCGGAGCCGTCTCGGCTGCCGATCGTGCTGGCCGGCGCCGGGACGGTGGTCGGCGCGATCGGCCTGGTGGTCAGCCTGCTGACGAGCTAACCCGTCCCGGCCCACTCCCGCGCGAAGCGGGTCGAGGGTGCGAGCGCGGCGACCGCGGCGGCGTCCGCGACCTCGTCGATGTCGCGGAGCACACCGACGTCGCTGATCGTGGCGCCGGCCTTCGCCAGCGCCACCCGGGTCCGGGCACAGGTCTCATCCGTCGACATCGGCACCTCGGCGAGGTGGGCGAGCAGGTGCGGGTCGCCGACGCCGAGCAGCCACCAGCCGCCGTCGTACGCCGGGCCGAGGACCGCGTCGTCGGGGGCCGTCAGGAGGGCCATCGCCTCGCGGAGCTGTCCTGGCTCGACCTGGGGGGTGTCCATCCCGATCTGCACGACGGGTGTGCCCGCCCCGGCTGCGTCGGTGTGTGCGTGCACGAGCCGCTCGGCGAAGCCGTCGCCCCGCTGCGGGTGGATGGTCCAGCCACGCGTGGCCTCGGTGAGCTCTTCCGCCCGAGCGCCGGTGGTCAGGTCGCCGGCGAGCGCGAGGTGGCAGCGATCGACGCCGACCGCCTCGACACACGCCTGGAGCGTGTCGAGCAGCGATGCCGCTGCGAGCTCCGCGGCGCGCTGGGCGCCGACGACCGTTCCCAGTCGGGTCTTGGCCTCCCCGGGGACCGGCGCCTTGGCGACCACCAGGGCGATCGGCGGACTCACGAGAGGACCCTGGCGAAGTCACGCGCGGTCCGCAGGGTGCCCATCACCGATCCGGAGACCTTGGACTTGGTGCCCTCGGCCCGCGGGTGGTAGTCGATGTCGAGCTCGACGAAGCGCCACCGGGCCCGCCCCGCGCGCTGCAGCAGCTCAACCGGGTAGCCGAACCGCCGGTCCTGCACGCCGAGGTCCAGCATCGCCTCGCGTCGCGCCACCCGCATCGGCGCGATGTCGTGCAGCGGCAGTCCGATGCGCCGGCGAAGCCACCACAGCACGACCGCGTTCCCGGCCCGGGCGTGCCACGGCCAGACCCCGCGACGGCTCGGTCGCCGACGGCCGACAGCGAGGTCCGCACGATCCGCTGCGACCTCCTCGAGCAGCGGCACGAGGTCGGCAGGGTCCATCGAGCCGTCGCCGTCCAGCACCGCGACGTACTCCGCGGTGGCCGCCAGGAGTCCGGCGTGCACCGCGGCGCCGTACCCGGGTCGTGGCTCCGACACCACGGTGGCGCCCAGGCTTCGGGCCACCTCGGCCGTGGAGTCCTTCGAGCCGTTGTCCACGACGATCGCGTGCATCCCGCCGGGGAGCTTCGCCAGCAGGGGTGGCAGGGCCGGCGCTTCGTCACGACAGGGGATGACGACGTCGCACCGCACCTCCACGACGCTCACGCTAGCCCCCGCTCGCCTAACCTGTGACGCGATGACGACCTCCGGCCCGGCTCCGTCAAGGGCGCGCCTGATCCCGTACGCCGGGCTGTTCGTCGCCGTGGCGCTGGCCGGATGGGCGATGGCGTTGCCCGCGATCAGCGACTGGGACGTGCACGTGCGCCACTTCCCGCCGCTGCACGCGGACTGGGACCCCCGGGTCGGGGTGGGCACCGTTCCCGCCGTCGTGCTCGGGATCCTCGCGGCGTGGCAGGCGGTCCCGCTCGCGATGCGCCTCTCCTGGCGCCGGTTGCTGCTGGCGTCGTACGGCGCAGGGCTGGCGTGGATGCTCAGCCTGGCTTTCGTCGACGGGGACGACGGTGTCGGCAAGATCCTGGACACGCCGTACGAGTACATGCACGTCGCCCGCAGCCTGACCGACCTGCCGCACGCGTTGTCGACGTTCGTCGCGCGGATCACCTACGACAACCTGCCGGACGACATCCCGAACGCGAACTGGCCGGTGCACATCGCCGGGCACCCACCTGGGGCGCTCGTCTTCTTCGTGGCGCTGGCGCGGATGGGGCTGGGCAGCGGCTCTCCAGGCCGGGATCGTGGTCACCCTGTTCGCGGCATCGACAGCGCTCGCCGTGATGGTGACGCTGCGTGCCCTCGGAGCCGAGTCGGTGGCCCGGCGCGCCGCCCCGTTCCTGGTCTTCGGTCCCGCTGCGGTGTGGCAGTGCGTCAGCGCCGACGCCATGTTCGCCTCGGTCGCCGCATGGGGCATCGCCGCGCTGGCCGTCGCCGCGGTCCGGCGCAGCGTCGCGCTGTCACTGGTGGCGGGGCTGGTGCTGGGCTACGCCGTGATGCTCTCCTACGGGCTGCCGCTGATGGGCCTGCTCGCCGTCGCGGTGCTCGTGGTCGCGCGCACCTGGCGCCCGCTGCCCTGGGCGCTCGTCGGCGCCCTGGTGGTGCTGGGTGTCTTCACCGCCTACGGCTTCCACTACTGGGACGCCCTGCCGGCGCTGCACGAGCGCCAGTACGAAGGCGTGGCCAAGAACCGGCCGCCGTCGTACTGGTGGTGGGGCAACCTCGCGGCGCTCGCGTTCAGCGCCGGACCGCTCGCCTACGCCGGCGTGGCGGCGCTGTGGTCGCGGACCCGGGAGACCCTCTCCGAGCCCGACGCGACCCGGGTGGTCCGCTGGCTCACCGGGGCGACCGTGCTGATGGTCGCCGCCGCGGACGCCTCGCAGGCCAGCAAGGGCGAGGTCGAGCGCATCTGGCTCCCCTTCGTCCCCTGGCTCCTGATCACCTGCGCGCTGCTGCCGGAGAGGTGGCGGCGGTGGGGCCTCGTCCTCCAGATCACCCTCGCCCTGGCCGTCCAGCACCTGCTCTTCACCGGCTGGTAGGGGTCGGGGTGGGTTTCCCCGGGCGTCCGGGGAAACTGAGCCCTGGCAGGCAGAGCAATGCCTGCCAGCGTCAGGTCTTGCCTGCCAGCCTCCCCGATTTGTCGGATGCCGCGCCTGCACCACGGATTGAACGTCCCTTACCTCAGCGGAGCGGAGGCGAACTCCGCGATCCCCTGGTCCGGGGTGATCTCGGCGCGGAAGCCGAGGTCGGCGGCGGCCAGCTCGGGGGAGGCGACGATGTGGCGCACGTCGCCGGGGCGGTAGTCGCCGGTGACCTCGGGGGGTGCGCCGTCGGCGGCCTGGGCGAGGATCTCGGCGACCCGGCGGATCGGGACGGGCGTGCCGCTGCAGACGTTGTACGACGCGTACGACTCGGGCTCCCGGCCGACGACCGCATCGATTGACAGCACGTTGGCGCGGGCGACGTCGGAGACGTGCACGAAGTCGCGCATCTGGCCGCCGTCCTCGAAGACCTGCGGCGCACGGCCGGCCTCCAGGGCGGAGCGGAAGATCGCCGCGACCCCGGAGTAGGGGGTGTCGCGCGGCATGCCCGGACCGTAGGCGTTGTGGTAGCGCAGGCCGATCGCCCGGGCACCCGCCTGCCGCACCCAGGCTGCCGTGTAGTGCTCCTGGGCGACCTTGCTCGCGGCGTAGCTGCTGCGCGGATCGAGCCGGGCGTCCTCGGGCACCAGCTCCCAGCCCATTGCTCGGTCGCACAGCGGGCAGTGGTTCTCGAAGTCGCCGGCATCGAGCGCGGCACGACTGCGCGGGAGCGCGGGCTGCCGGCCGTGCTCGTCGCAGGAGTAGCGCCCCTCGCCGTAGACCACCATCGAGCTGGCGAAGACGAGGGCGTCCACGCCCCGGTCGGTCATCGCGGCCAGCAGCACTGTGGTGCCGAGGTCGTTGTGCGCGGCGTAGAGCGGCATGTCGGCGACGGTCACCCCGGCGCCGACCATCGCTGCCTGGTGGCAGACCACGTCGACGCCGTCGAGCAGGTCGGCCCACTCCCCCGCGTCGCGCAGGTCGAGGCGGTGCACGCCCTCGACGCATGGCACCAGGTCCGTGGGCCTCCGGGATGAACGCGTCGACGCCCACGACCTCGTCGCCGCGGGCGGTCAGCTGCCGGCCGATCTCCGCGCCGATGAAACCGCCGGCGCCGGTCAGCAGTACTTTCACGAGTGCGGGCCAGGGAGCTCGAACGGGAGGGTCACGTCGGCCAGCCAGTCGGCACACCCACAGGGTCTCGACTGCGCTCGACCGGCGGGAAGGTCCGCTCGACCGGCAGAGAGGTCGGGCAGCCCGGCGACCACCTTGGCGAGCATCTCCTTGAGCCGGCCGATGTGCTTCTCGAAGAGCGCGAAGACCTGGGCCTGGTCGACCGACTCCTCCCGGCTCACCCCCGCGTCGAGGTCGGTGACCAGCGCGATGGTGGCGTAGCAGACACCCAGCTCGCGGGCGAGGACCGCCTCGGGATGGCCGGTCATGTTGACCACGGTCCACCCGGCCCTGGCATAGCTCTGCGACTCCGCCCGCGTGGAGAACCGCGGCCCCTCGATCACGACCATGGTCCCCTCGTCGATCGCGTCGGACCCGGCAGCCTCGAGCAGCGCGGCGCGCAGGTCCGGGCAGTAGGGATCGGCGAACGGCGCGTGCGCGGCCCCTCGGTCGACGTAGGTCTGGACCCGCCCCGAGGTGCGGTCGACGAGCTGGTCGGGGACGACGAGGGTGCCCGGCTGCGTCTCGGGCTGCAGCCCGCCGACGGCGCACGGCGCCAGGACGCGCTCGACACCCAGGCTCTTCAGCGCCCACATGTTCGCGCGGTAGTTGATCCGGTGCGGCGGGAACTCGTGCCCCTTCCCGTGCCGCGGAAGGAACGCCACCGCCCTGCCACCCACGTCACCCACCGCCACGGGGGCGACCGGTTCGCCGTACGGCGTCTCGACGTTGACCTCTGTCGGGTCGTCGAGGAACTCGTAGAAGCCGCTGCCGCCGATCACGGCAATGGTGGGGACGCGATCCGTCATGACCGCAGTCTGACAGTCAGCTCAGCAGCAGCTTGTCGAGGCGCCTGGACACGACCGCGGCACCGGCGAGGCCCATCGCCGCGAGGTAGACGACGGAGATCGCGGAGTCCCACGTGATCACACCTGTGGTCAGCTCACGCACCAGCACCACTCCGCGGTAGAGCGGGGTCACCTCGATCACCCGCTGCAGCCAGGTGGGGAAGGCGCTCAGCGGGAAGAAGGTGGCCGAGAACAGGAACAGCGGCAGCGTGGCCAGGGTGATGTACTCGAAGTCCTGCCACGAGCGCATGAAGGTGGTCAACGCCATCCCGACCGCGCCGAAGGCCAACCCGATCAGCAGCGCCGCAGGGAAGGCGAGCACCGCCCACCACGAGTGCACCAGACCCATCAGCGCCATCACGCCCAGGAAGGCCAGCGAGTAGGAACCGCCGCGGAGCAGCGACCAGGTCAGCTCGCCTCGAGCGAGGTCGCTGGTGGTCAGCGGCGTGGCCAGCATCTGCTGGAACGTCTTCGAGTACTTCAGCTTGAAGAAGAAGTTGAAGGTCGAGTCGAGGAGCGCGCCGTTCATCGCCGCAGCCGCGAGCATCCCCGGCGCGACGAACTCGGCGTAGGGGATCGTCTGCCCGTGGAACTCGAAGCCGGTGATCAGCTGGCCGACCCCGACCCCGATCGAGAACAGGTAGAACACCGGCTCCAGGAAGCCGGAGACGAAGATCCACCACGCGCTGCGGTAGACGATGTAGTTGCGCTGGACGATCTGGCCGGTCGCCTCGACCGCGGACAGCCGTCGACCCTGCGTGGTCGCCAATGTGTGGTTGGCCACGCTCATCCGACGAGCCGCTTCTCGAGACGTCGTACGACGAGCACGTAGCCGATGACGGCCAGGGCGCCGAGGTAGACGACGTGCACCACGGCCCATCCGGCCTGCACGTGGCCCACGGTGAGCATCCGGGTGAGGTCGACGCCGTGCCACAACGGCGTCACCTTCGCGACCGCCTCGAGCACCGGGTCGAGGTTGGCGACCGGGAAGAACGCCCCGGAGAACAGGAACATCGGGATCATCCCGAGGCGGAAGATCAGCGCGAACCCGCTCTCGCTCTTCATCGAGGCGGTCAGCGCGAACAGCGGGGTCGCGAACGCAGCCCCGATCAGCAGCTGCACCAAGAACGCCAGGATGACGCCGGTGACCGAGCTGAAGACCCCGAACGGCGCCATCACCAGCAAGAAGATGCCGGAGGTGAGCGCGACCCGGGCGAGGGCGAACCCGAGATTGGACACGACGATGTCGCGCGTCGACAAGGGGGTGGCGATCATCGAGAAGAAGGTCTTGTGCCACTTCACCGCGCTCATCACCGGGTAGGTCATCTCGCCGAAGATCACTGTCATCGCCTGGGCCGCCACCATGCCGGGGGCCACGAACATCAGGTAGGACGTCGCACCCTCGAGCTTGGCCGGGTCACCCTTGATGAAACCGCCCAGCAGCACGCCCATGGCCAGCACGTAGAGCAGCGGGGTGATGAAGGACGAGACCACGGACCCACGCCAGCTGCGCTTGTAGACGGTCAGCCAGTAGTCGGTCATCCGGCCCGCGAGCAGGGGCGAGGTCGAGGCCATCAGTCGACCAGCGTCCGGCCGGTCAGGCGCAGGAACACGTCCTCCAGGGAGGAGCGGCGCACCAGCGTCACCAGGGGGTCGAAGCCGCGCTCGTGGACCGCTGCGATCGCTGCCTCGCCGTCGGCGGCGTAGAGCAGGATCCGGTCGGGGAGCACCTCGAGCCGCTCGGCGAGGTCCTCGATCTTGGGGGCGATCCGCTCGTGCTCGCCGAGACCGAAGCGCAGCTCGGCCACCTCACGGGTCGAGTGGGTGCGGATCAGCTCCAGGGGCGAGCCCTCGGCGACGATCAGGCCCTTGTCCATCACCACGAGCCGGTCGCAGAGCTGCTCCGCCTCGTCCATGTAGTGCGTGGTCAGCACGAGCGTCACGCCCTGCTGCTTGAGCCGGAAGAGCCGCTCCCAGACGACGTGCCGCGCCTGCGGGTCCAACCCCGTCGTCGGCTCGTCGAGCAGCAACACCTCGGGGCGGTTGATCAGCGACCGCGCGATGGTGAGCCGTCGCTTCATGCCGCCCGAGAGGTCTTCGACCTTGGACTTCGCCTTCTCGGTCATCTGGACGAAGTCGAGCAGCTCCTCGCACCGTCGGCGCACCTCTGCCCGCGGCAACCCGAAGAACCTGCCGTAGACGAAGAGGTTGTCCCAGACGTTGAGCTCCATGTCGAGGGTGTCCTCCTGCGGACACACCCCGATGCGTCCTCGGATCTCGGGGCCGGCAGTCGCCGGATCGAGGCCGAGGATCCGCAGCTCCCCCGAGGTGACCGGCGAGACCGCCGCGATCATCCGCATCGTGCTCGACTTGCCGGCTCCGTTGGGCCCGAGGAAGCCGAACGACTCACCCCGTTGCACGTCGACGTCGATGCCGCGAACCGCCTCGAAGGTGCCGTCCTTGCCGACCGGGAAGGACTTGTGCAGGCTCCGGGCCCAGATCATCGCCTCGCCCGCATCGCTCACGTCTCCCGACCCTAGAGGCAGGCGCCGACAGCCCGCACCCGGTTATCGGTGGGCCCGGTCGCCGGTACGAGGGGTCAGGCTCCAGGTACCGGCTGGCCACCGAGGTCGGAGAGCGAGAACTCCGCGACGATGGTGCGGATCAGCCGTGGCTGCGCCGCGTCGTAGGCGAAGGTCTCGTGCACCCGAGCGTGCCCCATGGGCACCGGCCCGACGCCCACCGCCAAGGTGTAGTCGGCGACGACGACACCATCGGCGCGCACGACGTACGACGCGTCCTGCACCTGCTGGATGACCCGGTACTGCGGGTCGTTCTCCAGGCCGCGCCGCAGCTGCTCGCCGGAGAAGCCGGTCTGGATGCCGTTCTCGACACGGGTGGCGCGCGGGTGGAACGGCACCCTCGACGCGTCGTGGCTGACCAGCGCGTCGACGTAGGCACGGGCACCGGTGACCTTGCAGGCGGCGTCGCACGCCGGCCCGGCGGCCACGGAGCGCCCGGGCGCCAGCACGACGACCAGCGCCAGCACGAAGGGGACGAGGAGCCTGGGCCACGCACTGCGTCGGGTCATGCCCCCTCAACGACGCCGCGGTCTTTCCGGCTATGCCTGGTGCCCTTGTCAGGGGCGACGTGCAGGATTGCGGAGTGCACCAGTTCAGCGAGGCGACGCATGCGTGGTTCACCGCTGCGTTCGCCGAGCCGACCCCCGCGCAGGTAGGCGCCTGGGACGCCATCGCAGCGGGCAAGCACACCCTGGTGGTGGCCCCCACCGGGTCGGGCAAGACGCTCTCGGCGTTCCTCTGGTCGATCGACCGGTTGGCGACCGAGCCGGTGCCGGAGAAGAAGAAGCGGTGCCGGGTGCTCTACATCTCGCCGCTCAAGGCGCTGGCCGTCGACGTCGAGCGCAACCTGCGCTCCCCGCTGGTCGGCATCCGCCAGACCGCCGAGCGCCTCGGTGCAGAGGGGCGCGGCACCGAGGTGCCCGAGATCCGGGTCGGCGTGCGCTCCGGCGACACCACCCCGGCCGAGCGGCGCAAGATCCAGACGACGCCGCCCGACATCCTGATCACCACTCCCGAGTCGCTGTTCCTGATGCTCACCTCCCGCGCGAGAGAGGCCCTCGTCGGCGTCGAGACCGTGATCGTCGACGAGGTGCACGCCGTCGCGGGCACCAAGCGTGGTGCCCACCTCGCGCTCTCGCTCGAACGGCTCGACGAGCTGCTCGAGCGGCCCGCCCAACGGATCGGGTTGTCCGCCACGGTCCGACCGGTCGACGAGGTGGCCCGCTTCCTCGGCGGCGCGGCTCCGGTCGAGGTGGTCGCACCACCCAGCGAGAAGCAGTGGGACCTCAAGGTCGTGGTGCCCGTCGAGGACATGACCCAGCTCGACGCCGAAAGCGACGGCGACCGCGCCCAGGGCGGTCGCACCGGATCGCTGTGGCCTCACGTCGAGGAGCGCGTCCTCGACCTGATCGAGCAGCACCGCTCCACGATCGTCTTCGCCAACTCCCGCCGCCTCGCCGAGCGCCTCACCGCCCGGCTCAACGAGCTGGCCTGGGAGAGGGCGGAGGCTGGCGGACGGGCCCTTCGAGACGGGCCTTGACGGCCCGTCCTGCAGGGACCGCGAACTCCGAGTGCGGAACGAGCGGAGGGGGTGGTTGGCCCACGCCGTGGGGACGGCGGACCGGCCGGAACGGCGCCCGGCCCCCGGCGGAGGCACCCGGCCAGTCCGGCACCAACGACGGGCGCGCCCCCCCTCGTCGCCCGCGCCCACCACGGCTCGGTCTCCAAGGAGCAGCGCGCGATCATCGAGGACGACCTGAAGCGCGGCCGGTTGCCCTGCGTCGTGGCGACCAGCAGCCTCGAGCTCGGCATCGACATGGGTGCCGTCGACCTGGTCATCCAGATCGAGTCGCCCCCCTCGGTCGCGAGCGCGCTGCAGCGGGTCGGGCGTGCCGGCCACCAGGTCGGTGAGGTCTCGCGCGGCGTGCTGTTCCCCAAGCACCGCGGCGACCTGGTGCCCTCGGCGGTCGCGGTCGAGCGGATGCGCTCCGGTGGCATCGAGGCCCTCCGCGTGCCCACCAACCCGCTCGACGTGCTCGCGCAGCAGGTGGTCGCGGCGACGGCCCTGGACACCTGGTCGGCCGACGAGCTGTTCGACGTCGTACGACGCACGGCGTCGTTCACCACCCTCCCCCGCAGCGCGTACGACGCCACGCTCGACCTGCTCTCCGGGCGCTACCCGAGCGACGAGTTCGCCGAGCTGCGGCCGCGGCTGGTCTGGGACCGCGTCTCGGGCGAGCTGACCGGACGGCCCGGGGCGCAACGGCTGGCCGTGACCAGCGGCGGCACCATCCCCGACCGCGGGCTGTTCGGCGTCTTCCTGGTCGGCGAGCGCGCGAGCCGGGTGGGCGAGCTCGACGAGGAGATGGTCTACGAGTCACGGGTGGGCGACGTGTTCACGCTGGGCACCACCAGCTGGCGGATCGAGGACATCACCCACGACCGGGTCCTGGTCGCGCCGGCGCCCGGTCAGCCTGGCCGGCTTCCGTTCTGGACCGGCGACACCCTCGGCCGGCCCGCGGAGCTCGGTCGCGCGATCGGCGCCTTCACCCGCGAGATCGCAGCGATGTCGCGCGAGCAGGCGATCGGGCGCGCCACTGACGCCGGGCTGGACGCCTGGGCGGCCGACAACCTCGTCTCCCTGGTGGAGGAGCAGCGCGAGGTCGCGGGCGTCGTACCGCACGACCAGCAGATCGTGGTCGAGCGCTTCCGTGACGAGCTCGGCGACTGGCGCCTGGTCGTGCACTCGCCGTACGGCACCCCGGTCCACGCGCCCTGGTCGCTGGCGATCAACGCGCGGCTGCGCGAGCGCTACGGGATGGACGCCCAGGCGATGGCCACCGACGACGGCATCGTGCTGCGGATCCCCGAGACCGACCAGGACCCGCCCGGCGCCGAGCTGATCGCCTTCGAGCCCGACGAGCTCGAGCAGATCGTGACCACCGAGGTCGGCGGGTCGGCCCTGTTCGCCTCACGGTTCCGCGAGTGCGCAGCGCGGGCGCTCCTGCTCCCCCGGCGCGACCCCGGCCGGCGTGCCCCGCTGTGGCAGCAGCGCCAGCGCAGTGCCCAGCTGCTCGAGGTGGCGGTGCGCTACCCGTCGTTCCCGATCGTGCTGGAGACGGTCCGCGAGGTGCTGCAGGACGTCTACGACCTGCCCTCGCTGGTCGCCCTGCACCGGCGCATCGGCGAGCGCACCCTGCGGCTCGTCGACGTGCAGACCCAGCGCCCCTCGCCGTTCGCCCAGTCGTTGCTGTTCGGGTACGTCGCGGCGTTCATGTACGAGGGCGACTCCCCCATCGCCGAGCGCCGCGCCGCCGCGCTCACCCTCGACCAGGGACTGCTCGCCGAGCTCCTCGGCCGGGCCGAGCTGCGCGAGCTGCTCGACCCCGACGTGCTGGCGGAGGTGGAGTCCGAGCTGCAGCGCCTGGCCGAGGACCGCCGCGTCAAGGACAACGAGGGCGTCGTCGACCTGCTGAGGTTGCTCGGTCCCCAGTCGGCCGACGAGATCCGCGCGCGCTGCCGACGGCCAGAAGAGGTCGACGAGTGGGTGGCGGGCCTGATCGCGAGCCGCCGCGTGGTGCCCGTGCTGATGGCCGGGAACGAGCGCTTCGCCGTCGTGGAGGACGTCGCTCGCCTGCGCGACGGGCTCGGCACCCCCGTTCCGCCCGGCGTCGCCGACGCCTTCACCCAGCCGGTGGAGGACCCGCTCGGCGACCTGGTCGGCCGCTACGCCCGCACCCACGGCCCGTTCACCGCCGCCGAGGTGGCCCAGCGGCTCGGGCTGGGCGTGGCCGTGTGCCAGCAGACGCTGGCCCGGCTGGCCGCGCGCGGACGGGTGCTCGAGGGAGAGTTCCGTCCTCAGGGCGCCGGGGCCGAGTGGTGCGACGCCGAGGTGCTGCGGATGTTGCGGCGCCGCTCGCTGGCCCGGCTGCGCCACGAGGTCGAGCCGGTCGAACCGGCGGCACTGGCCCGGTTCCTGCCCTCCTGGCAGCACCTGGTTTCGGCAGGCTCAACCCAAGGGGGAGGAAGGCTCCGAGGCCTCGACGGCGTCGTCACGGTGGTCGAGCAGCTCGCCGGGTGCGCCGTCCCTGCCAGCGCGCTGGAGTCCTTGGTGCTGCCCGCGCGGGTGGTCGACTACGCCCCGTCCCTGCTCGACGAGCTCAGCGCGACGGGCGAGGTGCTGTGGGCCGGCCAGGGCGGGCTGCCCGGCTCCGACGGCTGGGTCTCGCTGCACCTCGCCGACACCGCCCACCTGACCCTGCCCGACCACGGCGAGCTCGACCTCTCTCCCGACCACGAGGCGGTGCTCGCCGCGCTCGAGGGCGGCGGCGCGTTCTTCTTCCGCCAGCTCGCGGACCAGGTCCACAGGTCTGGCGGAGACGGGACCACGACCGACGACAAGGCGCTCTCGGCCGCCCTGTGGGACCTCGTCTGGGCCGGGCACGTCGGCAACGACACCCTGGCCCCCCTGCGCGCGCTCACCGGCGGCCGCGGCGCCCACCGCGCGAGACGGCCCGCCCCCCGGGTGCGCTCCTCACGACCGCGGCTGTCCACCAAGGCGCTGCGCGCGGCCCCGCCGGACGTCGCCGGCCGCTGGTTCCTGCTTCCCGAGCGCGAGAGCGACGCGACGCGGCGGGCGCACGCCGTGGCGGAGGGGCTGCTCGAGCGGCACGGCGTCGTCACCCGCGGGGCCGTGACGAGCGAGCGGACGCCCGGTGGGTTCGCCGCGGCGTACAAGGTGCTCGCGGCCTTCGAGGACACCGGGCGATGCCGTCGGGGGTACTTCGTCGAGGGCCTCGGCGCCGCGCAGTTCGCCACCGTCGGCGCCGTCGACCGGTTGCGCACCCACCAGCGCGACGGGGAGTCGACCGAGAAGCCGGCGGCTCTCGCGCTCGCAGCCACCGATCCGGCCAACCCCTTCGGCGCGGCGCTGCCCTGGCCGCCGCAGGAGGCGGGCCACCGACCCGGTCGCAAGGCCGGCGCGATCGTCGTCCTCGTCGACGGCGCGCTGACCCTGTACGTCGAGCGCGGCGGCAAGACCCTGCTGACATTTCCCGCCGGCGAGTCCGGCGAGGTCCTCGACGACGACGTCCTGGCGGCCGGCATCGACGCGCTCGGCAGCGCCGTACGACAGGGCGCTCTCGGGCGGCTCACGGTGGAGAAGGCCGACGGCGCGAGCATCCTGGGCCAGGACTCCGAGGTGATCCGGAGGGCGATGGAGTCGGCCGGCTTCGTCGCCACCCCGCGTGGCCTGCGGCTGCGGGGCTGACGATGCCCGAGGGAGACTCCGTCTACCGCGCCGCGGCCCAGCTCGACGAGGGCTTGTCCGGGCAGGTGCTGACGCGCTCGGACTTCCGGGTGCCGTCCCTGGCCACCAAGGACCTGACCGGTGCGACCGTCGTGGAGACGGTGCCGCGCGGCAAGCACCTGCTGACCCGGTTCGACAACGGGCTGACCTTGCACACCCACCTCAAGATGGAGGGCACCTGGACCGTGCAGCGGGCCGGCAGCCGGTGGCGCAAGCCGTGGCACACCGCGCGTGTGGTGCTGCGCAGCGCGACGACCGAGGCCGTCGGGTTCCAGGTGCTGGTCGACCTCGTGCGCACCGAGCAGGAGGACCGCTTCGTCGGCCACCTCGGGCCCGACCTGCTGGGTCCCGACTGGGACGCCGCCCTGGCGGTGGAGAACCTCCGCTCCGTCCCGGAGACCGCCATCGGCGACGCGCTCCTCGACCAGCGCCACCTCGCCGGCGTCGGCAACGTCTTCAAGTCCGAGATCTGCTTCCTCGCGGGCGTGGCACCGCAGACACCGGTCGGCGCGGTGGACGACCTCGAGGAGGTCGTGGCGATCTCGAAGAAGCAGCTCGAGGACAACAAGGACCGTCCCTTCCGGTGGACGACCGGCGACCGCCGCGCCGGCAACCGCTACTGGGTCTACGGCCGCAAGGGCAGCTGCGTCCGCTGCGGCACGCAGGTCCGCAAGGCCGACCTCGGCCCGCCCGGCCAGACCCGGCCGACGTACTGGTGCCCCCGCTGCCAACCCCCCGCCGGATAACGTCACCGTCGTGACGACCCCGAGCACCGCCCTGGGCACGACCGGGCGTCGGGGGCCGGTTCTCGAGGTCGTCGTCTTCTGCGTGGGAATGGCCAGCCTGGGCGCGGAGATCGCCGCCGCGCGGTTGCTGGCCCCGTGGTTCGGCGCCAGCACCATCGTGTGGGCCAACACGATCGCGACCGTGCTGGTCGCCCTGTCGGCGGGCTACGCCGATCGGGGGCCGGCTGGCCGACCGCAACCCGACCATGGCCGGGCTCTCGCGCTGGGTGGTGCTCGCCGCCGCGCTGCTGGCGCTGGTGCCGTGGGTGAGCGGGCCGCTGCTGCGCCAGTCGACGAAGGCGTTCGCCGAGCTCTCCGGCGGGTTGTTCGTGGGGTCGTTGCTCGGGGTCGGTGTGCTGATCGCGCTGCCGATCCTGCTGCTCGGCATCGTCTCGCCGTACGCCGTGCGGCTGAAGGTCGACCAGGTCTCCGAGGCGGGCAAGGTCACCGGCCGGCTCTACGCCATCGGCACGATCGGGTCGCTCACCGGCACCTTCCTGGCCGCGCTGCTGCTGATCCCGGTGGTCGGGACCCACCGCACCTTCCTGTTGTTCGCACTCGCGCTGGCCCTCGCCGCCCTCCCCGGCCTGGGCCGCCGGTGGGTGGCGGGCGCCGTCGTCGCGGTGGTGATCGCCGCCCTGCTCCTCGTGCCGGAGGGAGCGACCAAGGCCGCGTCGTCGTACGGCAAGGTGATCTGGGAGAAGGAGACCGAGTACCAGTACGCCCGGGTGATCCAGCGCCCCGACGGCGAGCGGCTGCTCGAGCTCAACGAAGGCCTCGCGGTGCACTCCGTCTACACCCCCGGGCAGTGGCTCACCAACGGCTACTGGGACCACATGACCGTGCTCCCGTTCGCGGCCGACCACCGGCCGAGGCGGGTGGCGATCCTCGGCAGCGCAGGGGGTACGACGGCCCGGGCCATCGCGCACTACTTCCCCGGCGTGCACGTCGACGCCGTCGAGATCGACCCCGACATCACCCAGGTCGGGCGACGGCTCTTCGACCTGCACGGGAGCGACATCACCACCCACACCGCCGACGCGCGTCCCTGGCTGGACGCCCAGCGCGGTCGCTACGACGCGATCCTGGTCGACGCCTACCGGCAGCCGTACATCCCCTTCTACCTGGCCACGAAGGAGTTCTTCACCGAGGTGCGCGACCACCTCGAACCGGGTGGGGTCGTCGCCATCAACGTCGGCCATCCCGAGCAGTCCCAGAGGCTGGAGCAGGTGCTGACCGCGACCCTGGCCAGCGTCTTCGGGCGCAGCCACGTCTTCCGCGACCCCGTGGACGCGACCAACACCATGCTGCTGGGCACGACCGGCAGCGTCTCTCCGGCCGATCGACTCCGGGCCGCCGTGATGCCGGACGACGTGGCCCCTGTTGCCGACGACGTGGCCGGGCGGCTCGCCCCCGGTCTGCGCGGTGGCTCCGTCTACACCGACGACAAGGCACCGGTGGAGTGGCTGGTCGACCTCTCCCTGGCCCAGGTCGCGCGCTGAAACCGTTCAGCGCGACACGCCCGTTCCGGTGCCCGGAATCTCACACCCCCCTGCCTGTTCGGGCACCCCGGCACGCCGCACAATGTCCGGGTGGAGCCTGAAGACCTTCCGGGCGCCGACGACCTCTGGTGGTCGTGGGCGGTGCTGGCTGCGCTCCACCGGGCGGTGGACAACGACTCCTGCCGCTTCGACCCGCGGCAGCTGATCCTCTCCCTCGACCAGCCCGACGGCGCGTGGCTCCGGATGCGCCGCACCCACAGGTCCCGCGCCGTGCTGTGGGGGCGTTCGGCCCTGGCCCCCGACCGCCATCCGGACGCGCGCCGTGACGCCCCGGACTGGGCGTTGACCGACGCCACGGAGGACCAGCGGCCGGCGTTCGTGGCGTGGTACTCCCACCGGGAGTGGGACGTCAGCACCGTCGTCCTCGACGAGGGTGCGCTCCAGCTGCTGCGCCCGCTGCTGACCGTCGACCCGAAGATGGTCGAGCTGGCCAGGTGCGGACGGCTGACCCCGGCCGAGCTCGCGTCGTACGCCAACGGAGAGCGCCTGGAGGAGGCCGCGGCGCTGGTCCTCGCCGCGGCCGCCGCGCCGCCGCCGGTCTCTGCCGGGTCGGTGCGCTCGCGGCTGCGCCACCAGATCCACGACCAGATGCGGGAGGCCCCGGAGAGCGACCGGATGCTGATGCGCCGCCCACCGATCCTGGTCCAGTGGTCGCGGATCAACGGCCCGGAGGTGCCGTTCGAGCACGCGGTGATGGCGGTGCGGCACGGGTTCCGTCACTGCCCGCTGAACTCGCCGCTGCCCGAGCCGACTCAGCACACGCTCACCAACGTCCTGCGCACCCTGCACACCGAGGAGGCGAGCGAGGAGTCCGGCGCGTGGCTGTTCGCCCGAGTGGTCTCCGACGGCGTGGTGGTCAGCTTCGACCGCGCCTTCGACAGCTGGCCCGCGTGGTACCCCACCGCGCACGTCAGCCAGGGCCCCGCCCTCGAGGACCTCGCCTGGGAGATGGCCCAGCGCCAGCCCCGCTGGCGCCCCGCCTGGGCCAGCCTGCTGCCCACCGGGTGACCACACCAGCCACATGTTTCACCGGCCCGCCGGTGAAACCTCGTCTGCTGCGCGAAACTTCGCGCGTTTCTGCAAGTTTCACCGGCCCGCCGGTGAAACCGACAGTCACAGCAGCCGACGGTCCGAGGCCCACCGGGTGAGCTCGTGGCGCGAGGAGAGCTGGAGCTTGCGGAGGACCGAGGACATGTGGGTCTCGACGGTCTTGATGGAGATGAACAGCTCCGAGCCGACCTCCTTGTAGGAGTAGCCCCGGGCGATCAGCCGCATCACCTCGCGCTCCCGCTCGGTGAGCCGGTCGAGGTCCTCGTCGACGGCGGCCACCTCGATGGTGCCGGCGAAGGCGTCGAGCACGAACCCGGCCAGCCGCGGCGAGAAGACCGCGTCCCCCGACGCGACCCGCTCGATCGCCGCGACCAGCTCGGGCCCGGTGATGGTCTTGGTGACGTAGCCACGCGCACCGGCCCGGATCGTGCCGATCACGTCCTCGGCCGCGTCGGAGACGCTGAGGGCGAGAAACCGTGTCCCGGGCGACCCAGATGTCAGCGACATCCCACGTGCGGCGCATCTGCGCATCACCTCGGCGCCACCACCGCCGGGCAGGTGCACGTCGAGCAGCACCACCTCGGGCTGGTGCTCGAGCACCGCCTTGACGGCCTGGTCGACGTCGGCGGCCTCGGCCACCACGTCGACGGTTCCTCCGGCGCTCGCGAGCTCGGCACGCACGCCGGTGCGGAACATGGCGTGGTCGTCGACGATGACGACTCTGCGTCCGGTCATGGGGTCTCCTCTGGCTGCGCGGGGTGGTGGAACGCGAGACGGACCTCGGTGCCCGCGTCGGGGGTGCTGCGTACGTCGGCGGTGCCGCCGTGGCGTTCCATCCGGCCGATGATGCTGCTGCGGACGCCCTGCCTGTCGTCGGCCACCTGGGCCGGGTCGAAGCCGCGCCCGCGGTCGCGCACGAAGACCTCGATCGAGGTGGGCGAGGCCTCGGCGTAGACGTCGATCGTGGCGGCGCCGGAGTGCCGCGCCGCGTTGGAGATCGCCTCGCGCGCCGCCAGGACCAGTGGGCGCTCGGCGTCGGTGAGGGGTACGTCGCCGACGCAGACCACCTCGACCGGCACGCCGTGCGCGTCCTCCGCGGCTGCAGCGACCTCGCGCAGCGCCGCCGAGAGGGTGCTCGCCCCGGCGCCCGGGTCGTCGAAGAGCCACGAGCGCAGGTCGCGCTCCTGGGCCCGGGCCAGCCGTGACACGGCGGCGGGATCGCTGGAGGAGCGCTGGATCAGCGCCAGCGTCTGCAGCACGGAGTCGTGCAGGTGGGCGGCCACGTCGGCGCGCTCCTCCGAGCGCACGCGGGCCTCGCGCTCCTCGCTGAGGTCGGAGGAGAGCCGGAACAGCCACGGGCCCACCATCAGCCCCAGTCCGAGGATGCCCAGCGCCGAGGCCAGCCCGACGTTGAGCGCGACGTCGATGCTGCCCGACCTCAGCGAGAACAGCATGATCGCCGAGACCAGCATCAGCAGTCCGGCACCGATGCGCAGGTACGCCGCCAAGCCCCCGCCACCGACGACGGCACGCAGCGGGTTCAACCGGCCCGACCTGTCCTGCCAGCGGTCGCGCTGGGCCTGGTCGGCCTGCCACCACAGCACCGCGATGCCGCCGGCGCCGAGCAGCAGCGGCCCGATCGCCAGCGTCTGCCCGGTGGCCACGATGACCATCAGCAGCACGCCCACGGCGATGGCACCCACCGCCACCAGGGGCCCGTAGTCGGCGAGCTTGCGCTCGCGCCGCCCGCCTCGCTTGCCCTGCCGGGTGGCGGCGTCCAACCCGGGGGTGCCTGCGAGCACGTGGCGTTGCGCGGGCAGCACCAGCCACAGCGCGGCGTACAGCACCGCTCCGAAGCCGCCGAAGGCGACGAGCACGAGGAACCCCACCCGCACCCACAGGACCGGGAGGCGCGTGTGCTGGGCGAGTCCAGCGGCCACCCCGCCGAGCAGGCCACCCTCGGTCGCCCGGTAGGCCTTGCGGGGTGCGTCGACGTTGAACCCGACCGCCGAGGCGGCGGGTCCGGGCGTGGCGGCGGGCGCGGCGCGTGGCGGTGTCATCTCTGCTCCATCGTGGCACCGCAGCCCCTGACCCGGCATCAGGTAAGACCCCTGACCCGGAGCGACCACGAATCAGGGGCGTCCCCGATGGTGCGGACCGCACCGGCGACGACACGATGGATGACATGACCGACACCCAGGAGCAGCCCTCCGGACCGCGCGTCGACGGAGAGCAGATGCGCGACGTCTCGCGGCTGCGCCGCAGCAGGACCGACCGCTACGTCGCCGGCGTCGCGGGCGGCCTGGGCCGCCACTTCGACATCGACCCGACCGTCATCCGGGTGGTGCTCGCGGTGCTCACCCTCTTCGGCGGAGCCGGCCTGCTCGTGTACGTCGCCGTGTGGGTGCTGGTGCCCGAGGAGGGTGAGCAGCGGGCCCCGATCGGGGTCGGCTCGGAGCTGCAGAAGGTCCTGCTGATCGCAGCGGCAGTCGTGGCCGCGTGCATCGTGTTCGGCACTCCCTTCGCGCACAGCGGCTGGGCCTGGGGCTTCCCGCTGCCGCTGCTGCTGATCGGGCTGGTCGCCCTGTGGATCTACTCCCTCGCCCGCCGCGACCGGCACCCAGCGCCGCCTGCGCCCTGGGGCGGCGTCACCCAGTCACCGATGCAGTCCCCCGCCCAGTCATCCACCCAGACAGCCACCCAGGCATCCACCCGACAGCCACCCAGGCAGCACCCCCGGAAGGAACCACCATGTCCACCACCCAAGCTCCTGGCGACATCCTCGGCGACACTCGGACACTTCGGGGACACCGCGCCGGTCACCGGCACGCCGTACGACCTGAGCGAGCCGCCGGCACAGCAGCCGCCCGCCTGGATGCCGCCCCCGACGCCGGCGTACGTCCCACCGCCGCGTCCGCGACGTACCGGTCTGGTGCTGTTCTGGCCGACCCTGGCGCTGATCGCGATCGCCCTCGGCACGCTGGGGATGCTCGACGTCAACCACTCGGTGGTGCCGTCGGCCTACGTAGCCCTCGCACTCGCCATCATCGCGGTGATGCTGAGCATCGGCGCCTTCGTCGGCCGGCCGGGCGGCCTGATCGCCCTGGGTCTCCTCGCCAGCCTCGGGCTGGGCGCGAGCACCGCCATCGAGGCCTCCACCGACTGGCAGACCGGTGGCGAGACGGTGTCCTACACGCCGACCAGCTCGGCGGCGGTCTCCGACGTCTACAGCGTGCCGAACGGGCGGATCGACCTCGACCTGCGCGGGGTCAAGGACCTTGCAGCGCTCGACGGCCGCACCATCGACCTGCACCTCAACGCCGGTGAGATCGACGTCGAGCTTCCGCCCGGCGTGAACGCGAACGTCGACGCCGAGCTCAGCTTCGCCGGCGACGTGGAGATCAACGGCGACGAGAGCAACGGCCTCAACCCGCAGCTGAGCCACACCATCTCGAGCAGCATCAACCCGGCCACCGCCCCCACCCTGACCCTCGAGATCAACGGCCGAGTCGGCCACATCTCGGTCGGCCGGGACTGACCACCCGAACGAAGGAGCCACGTCATGAGCGAGTACCCCTACGAACAGCCCCCCGTCGACCGCACGCTGAAGGTGCCCCACCTCGTCTTCGGGCTGCTCTTCCTCGGCTTCGCCGGCCTGTGGGCCCTCGGCGAGAGCGGTGCGATCAGCGGTGAGGGTGTGACCATCCTCGGCCCCGCCGTGCTGGTCCTCGCCGGAGTGGTCGGGCTGGTCGCCAGCCTCGCGGCGGGACGCAACCGTCACCGGCGCGACCGTGTCGCCACACGAGATCCCACCCGAGGTCGCACCCGACCTCGCGCACGACGGCGACACCTACACCCAGACCTTCGACACACCCGACGCGGACGTCGAGGACCCCACCCAGCACCAGGAGAGGCAGTCATGACCACCCAGCACCGGGAGCGTTCCCAGCAGGCTCCGATCGCGCCGCCGTACCGGCGACTCGTCCGTACCTGGAACTCCCCCATCAGCGGCGTGTGCGGCGGGATCGCCCAGTACTTCGGGATCGACCCGACGCTGGTCAGGGTGCTGGCCGTGATCACGGGCTTCTTCACCTTCCCGATCGGCCCGATCGTCTACCTCGTGCTGTGGGGCGTCATTCCCCGCCAGTAGACCGGCGTCGAGCTCGCCGGGGCGCAGGAACCAGGGCCCACCTAGGAGGACAGCGACCGGGTGATCACCTGGTTGGCCGCCCTCTGGAAGCCGGCAACGACCGCCTCGAGCGTCAGCTGTCGCAGCCGCGACACCGTCCGCTCGAAGGCGGCCTTGTCGGCTTCGCTGTGCTCGCGCTCGCGGAAGGGCGCGAGCACGCGGGTGCGCAGGATGTCGGTCAGCTCGTCGGCCAGCGAGTCCATGTGCCGGTTGATCGCCTCGGCGGCCTCCTCCATCGAGGCGGCCGGCAGGTCGAGCTCGGCGAGCTGCATGGCGACGTCGAAGGGGGGCAGCAGCTCGAAGCGCTCGCCCTCCCGACGGATGGCGTAGCACTTCTCCAGCCAGTCGAGGTCGGCGTCGTCGAGTGATCGCCGAGCGCGGGTCTCGAGCTGACGTCGGGTCATCGTCTCGCGCTTCCCGCCGCCCCACGAGGTCAGCATGGCCCGCTGGAGGGCGAGGTCCTCGACGCTGGCGTCGAGCGGCACGCGGCCGAGGTACTTCTCGATGGCCGCCAGCGTGAACCCGTGCTCCTGCAGGGCCCTGATCAGCTCGAGCCGGGCCCGGTGCGCCGGTGTGTAGTAGGCCATCCGGCCGCGTCGCGTCGGTGTCGGCAGCAGCCCCAGGCCGGCGTAGTACCGGGTGGTGCGCACGGTCAGGCCGGTCACCGCGGCGAGCTCGTCGACGGTGTAGAGGTCACCTTCGGCGTCGAGGTCACGCTGGGCGCTCACGGCAGACTCCTTCGCTTGACACCAGCGACTGTAACAGTGACTGTGTCAACGTCGACGAAACGACTCCGCCGAAAGGTCCCGCATGACCGAGCACTTCCCCGCTCTCTACACCTCCGAGCACGAGGACTTCCGCAAGACCGTGCGGACCTTCTTCGAGCGCGAGGTGACGCCGCACCACGAGCAGTGGGAGCACGACGGGATCGTTCCGCGCGAGCTCTGGCTCAAGGCCGGCGAGGCGGGGCTGCTGTGCTTCGACGTCCCCGAGGAGTACGGCGGCCCGGGGGTCGAGGACTTCCGCTACAACGTGATCCTCTCCGAGGAGCAGACCCGGGCCGGCGCCAACGGGCCCGGCTTCTCGGTGCACAGCGACATCATCGTGCCGTACCTGACCACCCTTGCCGACGACGAGCAGAAGCAGCGGTGGCTGCCCGGCTGCGTCAGCGGCGAGATCATCACCGCCATCGCGATGACCGAGCCCGGCGCCGGCAGCGACCTGCAGGGCGTCCGCACCACGGCCGTCGACCGGGGCGACCACTACGTGCTCAACGGCTCCAAGACGTTCATCTCCAACGGCATCAACGCCGACCTCGTCATCGTGGTCGCGCGCACCGACCCCGAGGCGGGCCACAAGGGGATCAGCCTGCTCGTCGTCGAGCGGGGCATGGAGGGCTTCGAGCGCGGCCGGAACCTCGACAAGATCGGGCTGCACGCCCAGGACACCGCCGAGCTCTCGTTCACCGACGTCGCCGTACCCAAGGAGAACCTGCTCGGCGAGGAGGGTCAGGGCTTCGTCTACCTGATGCAGAACCTGCCGCAGGAGCGGTTGATCATCGCCGCCCAGGCCGTCGCCGCCAGCGAGGCGATCGTGGAGATGTGCCTGGACTACGCCAAGACCCGCGAGGCGTTCGGCAAGCCGATCGGCAAGTTCCAGCACAACCGCTTCCTGATCGCGGAGATGTCCACCGAGGTGCGGGTCGCGCGGGCGTTCCTCAACGAGTGCCTCGGCAAGCACCTCGAGGGCAGGCTCGACGCCGTCGACGCCTCGATGGCCAAGTGGTGGAGCACCGAGCTGCAGAACAAGCTGGCCAACCAGGGCGTGCAGCTGCACGGCGGGTACGGCTACATGATGGAGTTCCCGATCGCGCGGGCCTACCTCGACAGCCGGATCTCCACGATCTACGGCGGCACCACGGAGATCCAGAAGGAGATCATCGGCCGCTCGCTCGGACTGTAGGAGCGGACCCCAGACACACCAGGAGACCTGTCAATGACCGACGTCCTCGCCCCGCACGATCCCGAGACCGAGCGCACCGAGATCAACGCGACGCTGGCCCCCAACATCGCGACGGCGTTCGAGGCGACCGTCGAGGTCCAGGGCGACGCACCGGCGTACTCCGACAAGGTCGGGATCGACGGCGCCGGCTGGCGCACGCTGTCCTGGCGCGAGCTGCGTGAGACCGCTCTCGACCTCGCCTGCGCTCTCGTCGACCTCGGCGTCCAGCCCGGGGAACGCGTCGCGATCATGGCGTCCAACCGGCTGGAGCACGTGCTCGCCGACATCGCGGCGATGCACGCGGGCGCGGTGACGATGTCGATCTACAACACGCTGTCCCGCAGCCAGGTGGCCTACGTGGCGGGCCACAGCGAGCCGGCGCTCGCCGTCCTGGAGACCGCCGACCACGTCGCGCGCTGGGCGCAGGCCGTGGACGAGGGCTCCGTGGGCCAGGTGGTGGTCATCGACGAGGAGGCGGCCCCGTCCGGCGCCCTCACCTGGGCCCAGCTGCTCGAGCGCGGACGCGCGACCCGCCGGCAGCACGAGGCAGAGGTCGATCGGCGCTGGCGGGCCACGACGCTCGACCAGCCGGCCACGATCCTCTACACCTCGGGCACCACCGGGAACCCGAAGGGCGTGGTGATCTCGCACGGCAACGTGCTCTTCGAGGTCGAGAGCGGCAACCGCACCGCGGGCGTCGAGGGCGAGACCATCGGGGTCTCCTACCTGCCCTACGCGCACATCGCAGAGCGGATCCTGAGCCTGTACATCCCGCAGGTCGACGGCGGGCACACCCACCTCGTCGGCGACCCCTCGCAGCTGGTCGCCGCGCTCGGCGAGGTCCGGCCCAACCGCTTCTTCGGCGTACCCCGCGTGTGGGAGAAGATCCAGACCGGCATCGCTGGTCTCCTCGCGATGGAGACAGACGAGCAGAAGAAGCAGGCCGTCGCCGACGCGATGCGCGTCGGCCTGGAGTACGTCGAGTCCCAGCAGTACGGCGAGCAGACCAGCGCCGAGCTGCAGGCACGGTTCGACGCGGTCGACGCCGCCGTGCTCACCCCGATGAAGTCGATGCTCGGACTCGAGCGCGTGACCTGGGCCGGCAGCGCGTCGGCGCCGATGCCGCTGGAGACCGCGAAGTTCTTCGCCGGACTGGGCCTGTGCATCTTCGACATCTACGGGATGACCGAGACCACGGGCTCGGTCACGGCCTGCGGGCCCGGGAGCTTCCGGCTCGGCACCGTCGGCCGCGCCCAGCCGGGCATCGAGGTCTCGCTCGGCGCCGACGGGGAGATCCTCACCCGCGGACCGGTGTCGACCTCGGGCTACCACAAGAACCCCGAGGCGAGCGCCGAGCTGATCGACGACGACGGCTGGGTGCACACCGGAGACATCGGCGAGATCGACGCCGACGGCTTCGTCAAGGTCGTCGACCGGAAGAAGGAGATGATCATCACCTCCTCCGGCAAGAACATCGCGCCCTCGAACATCGAGAACCTCCTCAAGGAGAGCCCGCTGATCGGCCACGCCCTCGCCTACGGCGACGGCAAGCCGTACGTCGTGGCCATCCTGACCATCGACGCCGAGGTCGCTCCCGTGGTGGCCGGCCAGCTGGGCATCGAGAACGCGGACCTCGCGGAGCTGGCGCAGGACCCGCAGATCCTGGCTGTGGTCGGCGAGGCCGTCGACGCGGCCAACCAGCGTCTCTCGCGGCCCGAGCAGGTCAAGAAGTGGCGGCTGCTCCCGGTCGAGTGGACGGCCGAGTCGAGCGAGCTCACGCCCGACGCTGAAGCTCAAGCGCCGGGTGGTGCACGCCAACTACGCCGAGGTGCTCGAGGAGCTCTATTCAGACTGAACCCGGCCCGTTCGAGGAGGTTTGGTCCGGTCGCGGGTGGGCTATGGTTGAAGCACGCGCCGCCATTCGGCGGCTGGCGTCTAGTTGCAGAGAACCGACCCGACGCCTGGGTGCTGTGGCAGTGCGGCACTCGCAGCCGGAACTGCTCTGCCCGTCCGTGGGCAGGGCCTCCAGCAGGTCGGTGACCGATGACCACACTCGCCCAATCCGCCAATCGCGGACGCCTCCCCTCAGCACGTGCACGCGCCCGCACGGAGCGCACCTTCGAGGCCTTCACCCTGCTGGCCGCGACCGACGACGAGCAGGAGAAGGCGCGCCTGCTCGAGGTCGTGATCGAGATGCACCTCGACCTCGCCCACGCCGAGGCCTCGCGCTACCGCTCCCGGGGGATCCCCCTCGACGACCTCCGTCAGGTCGCCGCCCTGGCACTGACCAAGGCCGCGCGCGGCTTCGACGTCGAGGCCGGCCACGACTTCCTCTCCTACGCGGTGCCCACGATCCGCGGTGAGCTGCGCAAGCACTTCCGCGACCACGGCTGGATGATCCGTCCACCGCGCCGCATCCAGGAGCTGCAGGCGCGGATCAACGTCGCCGACGGCGAGCTGTCCAGGAAGCTGGGCCGGTCGCCCCGGCCCGCGGAGATCGCCGAGCACCTCGGCGAGAACCCGGAGTCGGTCATCGAGGCGCTGGCCAGCGACGGCTGCTTCGTCCCCGCCTCCCTCGACCACCCCGCCGGCGGCGACGGAGCCACGACCCTCGGCGACCTCCTCGCCGGCGAGGACCCGGAGCACGACGCCTCCGAGGCACGGCTGATGCTCGGTCCCGTCGTACGCCGGCTCAGCCCGCGGGATCGCCGGATCCTCGACCTCCGCTTCTACGAGGGCCTCACCCAGCGCGAGATCGCGGCCAAGATCGGCGTCACCCAGATGCAGGTCTCCCGCCTGCTCACCCGCATCCTCGGCCAGCTCCGCAGCGAGGTCGGCGACCCGAAGGCCTGCTAGGGCAGCTCCAGCTCTCGCGAGGCCACCGACCCTCCACTGTGTGACCGAAACTGCGTCTGGTGCGCGAAGTTTCGCGCGCATGCCGCAGTTTCACCGGCCGGCCGGTGAAACCTGCAGCCCCTACGCGGCCCCCACGGCGCGCGAGCGCAGCAGCCGGGCGGCGACCTCGGGGAAGTCGGTGAGGAGGCCGTCGACGCCGAGGTCGAGGAGGCGGGTGACCTCCTCGCCCGCCAGCCCGTGGGTGCGGGGGCGGCCGGGGACGCGCAGGTCCGCGGGGAGGTACCGGTTCTCGCTGCGCAGCGTCCACACGAGCAGGTCGAGACCTGCCTCCTGCACCTTGGCGACCGCCTTGCCGGGGGCACCCGAACGGCCGTCACGGTCGAGCGGCAGCACGTGCTGCTTGTGCAGGCCGACGCCGTTGGCGTAGGCGCCGGTGCGCTGCAACCAGCCACGGCGCACGGGCTGGTCGTGGTCGACCAGACGCACCAGCTCCACGTCGAGCTGGCGACGCAGCCGCTTGAGCACGCCCGAGTCGAACGACATCACCGTGGCCGGGCTGAGCGGCGAGGTGAGGCGGTGCGACCGCAGCAGGTCGACCAACGGCTCCTCGAGCGGCATCCCGAGCGCCTCGAAGACCTCGGGATGCTTCAGCTCGACGTGCACGCCGAGGTGGCGTCCCGCCCGCGCCGACTCCTGGACCCTCAGCTCGAGAAGCTCCTGGAGGGTGAGCACGCCGGAACTGGCCGTCGTACCGCGCGCTGCCGGGCCGCAGCCGCGGCCACCGCTCCCGGGCGCGCAGCCGCCGGATCTCCTCGAGGTCGAGGTCGCCGACGAACCAGCCGTCGACCTGCTCCCCGTCGACCTTGAACCGGCGACGCCGGCTCGCGAGCTCCGGGTGCCGCGCCACGTCGGTGGTCCGGGCGAGGTCCAGGTCGTGGCGACAGATCAGCACTCCGTCGCGCGTGCTGACGACGTCGGGCTCGACCGAGTCCGCGCCCGAGCGCCAGGCCAGCCGGTACGCCGCGGCGGTGTGCTCGGGGCGGTGCCCACTGGCGCCGCGGTGGCCGATCACGAGAGGTCCGTGCACACGGCCACGGTGCGTGGCGGAGATGACCGGGAGACGACGCGCCGTGGAACGCAGTGCGACCCCTGGCCGATTCTTGGACGCAGTCCTGACCCTACGGTGGGACGCATGCACCGCTTCGGCACCCTCGACCTCGCCCCCGCGCTCGACCACCCCGACCTGCTGGGTGCCCCCGTCCGCGAGGCGCTCGCCTCCTGGGAGCACGCCGGCGAGGTGCTCGTGGCCGCCATCGATCCCGGGCTGGCCGAGACCGCTGCGATGACCGAGGCCTACGACGTGCCGATGGAGGCCAGCGCCAACTGCGTGGTGGTGATGGGTCGGCGGGCGGGCGAGGAGCGGACCGCCGCGTGCGTCGTCCGCGCCGACACCAGGGCCGACGTGAACAACGTCGTCAAGCGCCGCCTCGACGTCCGCAAGTGCTCCTTCCTGGCCCACGACCGCGCCGTGGAGGAGACCGGGATGGAGTACGGCGGCATCACCCCGATCGGGCTCCCGGCCGGCTGGCGGCTGCTGCTCGACCAGCGTGTGGTCGACATCGAGCTGGCCATCATCGGCAGCGGCGTGCGCGGTTCCAAGCTGTTCCTGCCCGGCAGGCTGCTGGGTGCGCTCCCCGGCGCCGAGGTGGTCGAGGACCTCGCCGGCTGACCCAGCGCTGCCTGGTATTCACGCGGTTGTCACCGCGGGACGATAGGTTCTGGGCCCTGGAGTGACCGATGAGTTCTCGGGTGACCCGGGGTCATCTCCGGGGAAAACCCGATGCGTCACCTGACGCCCGTTTGATGGAGTGCACCCATGCATCGTCAGATCGCCGGCAGGCTCACCGGCAAGGTCACCAAGTGGCTCGTGCTCGCCTTCTGGATCGTGGCAGTCGCGGTGCTCGGCAGCTTCGCCGGCAAGCTGACCGACGTCCAGGACAACCAGGCGTCGTCCTGGCTGCCCGGCAACGCCGAGTCCACCAAGGCGCTCGCGAAGCTGACGCCGTTCCAGGACCCCGACTCGATCCCGACGACGGTCGTCTACTCCAAGAAGTCCGGCCTCTCCCCCGCCGACCTCGAGAAGCTCTCCGAGCAGGCCGCCCAGCTGCAGAAGATGGACGACGTCGTGGGCAAGGTGATCGGCCCGATCCCGTCGAAGGACAAGCAGGCCGCACAGACGGTCGTGACGTTCAACGTCGGCTCCAACGGCTGGAACAAGATGCCCGGCATCGGCGACAAGATCCACAAGATCGCCAGCCTCGACGGCGGCACCGTCTACCTCGCCGGACAGCGGTGGTCAGGCCATCGACTCCGCGAAGTCCTTCGCGGGCCTCGACAGCAGCCTGCTCCTCGCCGCGCTCGGCGTGGTGATCATCCTGCTGCTGCTGACCTACCGGAGCCCGGTGCTCTGGATACTGCCGATCTTCTCGGTCGTGGTCGCGCTCGGCACCTCGCTCGGCCTGATCTACTTCCTGGCCAAGTACGCCCACCTCACGGTCAACGGGCAGAGCCAGGCGATCGTCTCGATCCTCGTCATCGGTGCCGGCACCGACTACGCGTTGCTCCTCGTCGCGCGATATCGAGAAGAGCTCCGTCGTCACGAGGACCGGCACGAGGCGATGGCCTTCGCGCTGCACCGGGCCACGCCGGCGATCATCGCCAGCGGCGCCACCGTCATCGTCGGCATGCTCTGCCTGACCCTCGCCGAGATGAACTCCACCGCCGGGATGGGCCCGGTCTGTGCCATCGGCATCGGCGTCGGGCTGCTCGCCATGATCACGCTGCTCCCGGCGCTGCTGGTGATCTGCGGGCGCTGGGTGTTCTGGCCCAAGCGGCCGGACTTCGGCACGCCGGAGCCCACGTCGACCGGCTTCTGGGCCAACGTCGGCGCGTGGATCGCCCCGCGGCCCCGCAAGGTCTGGGTGATCACCACGGCCGCACTCGCCCTGTGCGCGCTCGGAGTTCTCACGCTGCACACCAGTGGGCTCTCGACGGCTGACTCCTACACCAAGGAGTTCGCCTCGGTGAAGGGCCAGAAGGTGCTCACCGCCCACGGGCTCGCCGACAACTCCACGCCCGTGATGGTGGTGGCCAACGCCGGCAAGGCCGCCGACGTCGTCAACGCGATGAGCAACATCGACAACATCGAGAAGCCGGCTCCGCCGGTCGTCAAGGACGGCGTCGCGCTGATCCAGTCCAACCTGACCGTGGACTCGACGAGCCCGGAGGCGTTCGACGCCGTCGACAACGTCCGCTCGGCGGTGCACTCGGTGCAGGGTGCCGATGCGCTGGTCGGCGGGTTCCCGGCCTTCCTCGACGACGCGCTGAAGGCCAACGCCCGCGACGCGAAGGTGATCATCCCGGTCACCCTCTTCGTCGTGCTGCTGATCCTGATGCTGCTCCTGCGCGCCCTGGTGGCGCCGCTGATCCTGATCGCGACGGTGGTGCTGTCCTTCGGGGCGGCCCTGGGGATAGGCGCGCTCGCGTTCAAGTACGTCTTCGACTACCCGGCCACCGATTCGAGCTACCCGCTGTTCGTGTTCGTGTTCCTGGTCTCGCTCGGCATCGACTACAACATCTTCCTGATGACCCGTGTGCGGGAGGAGACCGCCAGGCGCGGGACCAGACAGGGTGCCCTGGTCGGGCTGGCCGCGACGGGCGGAGTGATCACCTCAGCCGGGTTGGTGCTGGCCGCCACCTTCGCGATCCTGGCCTCGCTGCCGCTGGTGTTCCTGGTCGAGATGGGGTTCACCGTGGCCGTGGGCGTCATCCTCGACACCTTGATCGTCCGCTCGATCCTGGTCACCTCGATCAACCTCGACCTCGGGTCGCGGATCTGGTGGCCGAGCAAGCTCGACAGCGGCCCGCACGACGCCGAGGCCGAGCTCGGGACCGAGGACCCGAAGCACCGCGCCGACGTACCGGTCGACGCCCCGGCGTGAGGCACGCGTGAGCGCGGCGTGAGGCAGGTCATGCCGCTTTCGGACGGCTGACGGTGGCCCCCTGACCGTGACAGGCTTACTGTCACGGTCATGAGGCTCTCCACGATGTTGATGTACGACGGCGACCCCCGCACGGCAGCCGACCAGGTCGTCGCGCTCGAGGAGGCCGGGCTCGACACCGTGTGGGTGGCCGAGGCCTACGGCTACGACTCCCCCACGCTGATGGGCTACCTGGCCGCGCGCACCAGCACGATCGAGATCGGCGCTGCGATCCTCAACGTCTTCTCCCGCACCCCGGCGCTCCTCGCCCAGACGGCGGCCGGCCTGGACAACGTCTCCGGGGGGCGCGCGATCATCGGCCTCGGCGCCTCCGGTCCGCAGGTCATCGAGGGCTGGCACGGGCTGCCCTACTCCAAGCCGCTGACCCGCACGAAGGAGACGATCGAGGTCATCCGGGCCGCGATCCGGCGTGAGGTCGTGGAGTACCACGGCAGGACCATCGAGCTCCCGCTCCCGCCGGACCAGGGCACCGGACTGGGCAAGCCGCTGAAGATGCTCACCCGGCCCGAGCGCGACTCCGTCCCGCTCTACATCGCCGCCCTCGGCGCCAAGTCCGTCGAGGGCGCGGCGGAGTACGCCGACGGGTGGCTGCCCTTCCTCTACACCCCGGAGGGCGCCTCGAAGGTCTGGGGCGAGGCGCTGGCCAACGGCAAGGCGAAGCGCTCGGCCGACCTGGCGCCGCTGGAGACGGTGGCCGGCGGGCTGGTCGCCGTCGGCGAGGACGTCAAGGGCTTCCTCGACTTCGCCCGCCCGATGTTCGCGCTCTACATCGGCGGCATGGGTGCTCGCGGCAAGAACTTCTACAACGACCTCGCCTGCCAGTACGGCTACGAGAAGGAGGCCAAGGAGATCCAGGACCTCTACCTCGACGGCAAGAAGAAGGAGGCCGAGGCGCTGGTGCCCCTCGAGCTGCTCGAGCAGGTCAACCTCGTCGGGCCGGAGTCGTACGTCAAGGAGCGCATCGCGGCGTTCCAGGAGTCGGGCGTCACGAACCTGCAGGTGCTGCCTGCCAGCGACGACCCCGCCGCGCTGGTGCGCCAGCTCAAGGAATGGGTCGCCTGAGCTGACCGCGTCACGGGCCTGAGACGATGGTCCGCGTGGCGCCGACACCCCAGCACCCGACGAGCCAGCAGGTACGCCGCGCACTCGCCCGGGCTGACCGGGGCGCCGCCCTCGACCCCGGCGAGGCCGCCACCCTGCTGGCCGTGCGCGGCGCCGACCTCGAACGCCTGTGCGCCGTGGCCGCGCGGGTGCGCGACGCGGGCCTGGCCGACGCGGGTCGGCCCGGGACCATCACCTACTCCCCCAAGGTGTTCGTGCCGGTCACCAGGCTGTGCCGCGACCGGTGCCACTACTGCACCTTCGTGACCACGCCGGGCCACCTCGAGCGTGACGGCCAGGCGCCGTACCTCACCCCTGACGAGATCCTGGAGATCGCCCGCCAGGGCGCGCTGCTCGGCTG
This sequence comes from uncultured Actinomycetota bacterium, assembly GCA_963839835.1. Classification (GTDB taxonomy): domain Bacteria; phylum Actinomycetota; class Actinomycetes; order Propionibacteriales; family Nocardioidaceae; genus Marmoricola. The sequence goes on along the minus strand of CAWIWO010000001.1, from coordinate 55,860 downwards.
CACCGAGGCGCTGTTCACCCTCGGCGACCGCCCCGAGGACCGTTGGCCGCAGGCCGCCGAGTGGCTCGAGGAGCAGGGCTACGACTCGACGCTCGCCTACGTGCGCGCGATGGCGATCCGCGTGCTCGAGGAGACCGGGCTGCTGCCCCACCTCAACCCCGGCGTGATGTCGTGGGAGGAGATGAACCGGCTCAAGCCGGTCGCCCCCTCGATGGGGATGATGCTCGAGACCACCTCGCGCCGCCTCTTCGAGGAGAAGGGTCAGCCCCACTTCGGCTCCCCGGACAAGGACCCCGACGTACGCCTGCGGGTGCTCGAGGACGCCGGCCGCCTCTCCATCCCGTTCACCACCGGCCTCCTGATCGGCATCGGCGAGAACCTCGCCGAGCGCGCGGACTCGATCTTCGCGCTGCGCCGGGTGGCCCGGCAGTACGGGCACGTCCAGGAGGTGATCGTCCAGAACTTCCGCGCCAAGCCCGACACGGCGATGCGCCACGTCGACGACCTCGGGCTGGAGGAGTACGTCGCCGCGCTGGCCACGGCCCGCGTGGTGCTCGGCCCCAAGCTGCGGCTGCAGGCCCCGCCCAACCTGGTGGACCTCGACGAGTGCCGGGCACTGCTCGGCGCCGGAGTCGACGACTGGGGCGGGGTCTCGCCGCTGACCCCCGACCACGTGAACCCCGAGCGCCCCTGGCCCTCCCTCGAACGCCTGCGCGAGATCACCGCCGCCTCCGGCTTCGAGCTCCGCGCCCGCCTGACCGCCCACCCCTCCTACGTCCTGGCCGGCGAGCCCTGGATCGACCCCCGCGTCTCGGCCCACGTCGCCGCCCTCGCCGACGACGACGGCTTCGTCCGCGAGGGCGTCAGGCCCACCGGCCTGCCCTGGCAGGAGCCCGACGGCGGCTTCGCCCGGCCGTCGGGCCGGGTCGACCTGCACACGCCGCGGTCGACACCGAGGGCCGCACCGACGACCGCCGCTCCGACTTCGACGAGGTCTACGGCGACTGGGACGAGGTGGCCGACCTCGCGGCGCGCTCCGCGGCTGCCGACGCCCCAGCGCCCGCAGGGCTCGGGATGGGGGCCGCCGGGGCTGCCGTGGATGGGACTGGCCCCCGCCCCCTCGCCGAAGGCGTCCAAGCGGGTGGTTGGCAGCCCCGGGGCGTCCCCAGCCTGAGCCCGGAGGGCGCCCAAGCGTTGGCAGCCGCGGAGCGCGACCCAGGAAACCTCAGCGACGAGCACGCACTCACGCTGATGACCGCCGAGGGGGATCTGCTCGAGCAGGTGTGCAAGCTGGCCGACGACCTGCGCAAGGAGGTCGTCGGCGACGAGGTCACCTACGTGGTGAACCGCAACATCAACTTCACCAACGTCTGCTACGTCGGCTGCCGCTTCTGCGCGTTCGCCCAGCGGCGCACGGACGCCGACGCCTACTCACTCTCGCTCGACCAGGTGGCCGACCGCGCCGAGGAGGCCTGGGACCTCGGGGCCACCGAGGTGTGCATGCAGGGCGGCATCGACCCCGAGCTGCCCGGGACGGCGTACTTCGACCTCGCCGCGGCGGTGAAGAGGCGGGTGCCCGAGATGCACGTGCACGCCTTCTCGCCGATGGAGATCGTCAACGGCTCCAGCCGCACCGGGCTCTCCTTCGAGGACTTCCTGCTCAAGGCGCGCGAGTCCGGGCTCGACACCATCCCCGGGACGGCCGCGGAGATCCTCGACGACGACGTGCGCTGGGTGCTCACCAAGGGCAAGCTGCCCACGTCGACCTGGATCGAGGTCGTCTCCACGGCGCACCGGGTGGGGATCCGGTCGAGCTCGACGATGATGTACGGCCACGTGGACCACCCGGGCCACTGGGTGCAGCACCTGCGCGTGCTCAGCCGCATCCAGGACCTGCGCTGGATTCTGGGGCAGGTGGATTCACCGAGTTCGTGCCGCTGCCGTTCGTGCACCACTCGGCGCCGATCTACCTCGCCGGGGTGGCGCGGCCGGGACCGACGATGCGCGACAACCTCGCCGTGCACGCGATGGCGCGGATCATGCTCCACGGCCGCATCGAGAACATCCAGACGTCCTGGGTCAAGCTGGGCATCGACGGCACCCGCGCGATGCTCCGGGCGGGGGCGAACGACCTCGGCGGCACCCTGATGGAGGAGACCATCTCCCGGATGGCCGGCTCCGAGCACGGCTCGGCCAAGACGGTCGAGGAGCTCGTCGAGATCGGGACCGGCATCGGCCGTCCCGTCGTACGCCGCACCACCACCTACGGCCGACCATGACCCGGAGTGAGCCGGGGCCTTGACTTAGTTCAAGTGTTGGACGAATACTGCCGGGATGGACCTCACCCCCACTCCCCAGGACAAGTTCTCCTTCGGCCTCTGGACCGTGCAGTACCCCGGCCGCGACCCCTTCGGCGAGCCGACCCGCCCGCCGATGGACCCGGTGCGCGCAGTGAACAAGCTCGCCGAGATCGGTGCCTACGGCATCAACTTCCACGACGACGACGTCGTCCCCTTCGGCACCGATGAGGCCGGGCGCGAGAAGATCCTCGACGGCCTCCGCAAGGCCCTGGCCGACACCGGCATGGTGGTCACCACCGCGACCACCAACCTGTTCTCCCACCCGGTGTTCAAGGACGGCGCCTTCACCTCCAACCTGCGCGAGGTGCGCCGGTTCGCGCTGAAGAAGACGATGCGCAACATCGACCTCGCCGCCGAGCTCGGCGCCAAGACCTACGTCGCGTGGGGTGGCCGCGAGGGCGCGGAGTACGGCGCCTCCAAGGACGTGTCGACCGCGCTGGACCGCTACAAGGAGGCCTTCGACCTCCTCGGGCAGTACGTCGTCGACCAGGGCTACGACCTGAGGTTCGCCATCGAGCCCAAGCCCAACGAGCCCCGCGGCGACATCCTGCTGCCCACGGTCGGACACGCGCTGGCGTTCATCGAGCAGCTCGAGCGGTCCGAGAACGTCGGGGTGAACCCCGAGGTCGGGCACGAGGAGATGGCCGGCGTCAACGCCGCACAGGGCTACGCCCAGGCGCTGTGGCAGGGGAAGCTCTTCCACATCGACCTCAACGGCCAGAACGGCCCCCGGTTCGACCAGGACCTGCGCTTCGGTGCGGGCAACGTGCGCGGCGCCTTCTGGGTCGTCGACACCCTCCTCGCCGGTGGGTACGACGGCCCGGTGCACTTCGACTTCAAGACCTCGCGCACCGAGAACGACGAGGGTGTCTGGGTCGCGGCCAAGGCGTGCATGACGAACTACCTGATCCTGCGCGAGAAGGCGCTCGCCTTCCGTGCCGACCCGGAGGTCCAGGAAGCCCTGGAAGCCGCACACCTGCCCGAGCTCGCCGTGCCCACGCTGGGCGAGGGAGAGACCTGGGGCGACGTGCAGTCGGCACCCGACCCCGACGTCGATGCCCTCGGGGCCAGTGCCCGCGGCCTCGAGCACCTCGACCAGCTGGCCCTCGAGCACCTCTACGGGACGCGCTCCTGACGTCCCCGCCAGGTGGTGGCATCCCCCCTCCGGGGGCCACCGACGAGGTCCGCCGGCGCAACACCGCCCTGGTGATGCGCCTGCTGCGGGACGCCGGCGCGCTCAGCCGCGCCGAGCTCGCCCGCAGCACCGGGTTGGCCAAGGCCACGGTGGGCACGATCGTGGGCCAGCTGCAGCAGGCCGGTGCAGTCGCGGAGGGCGACGCGGTCGCGGCCGAGACCGGCCGCGGCCGGCCCAGCACGCCGGTGGTGCTCACCGGCCACGCGATCGCCGCGCTCGGCATCGAGGTCAACGTCGACTACGTCGCACTGACCGCCGTCGACCTGGGCGGGCGTGAGCTGTCCTTCGAGGAGCGGCCCGTGCCGGAGGGTCCGCTGCTCGAGGACGTGCTCGTCCTGATCGGTGACGCTGTCCGGCGCTTCGAGGACGCCGGCGTCCAGCTCCTGGGGCTGACCGTCGCCGTGCCCGGGCTGATCGACCGCGCGCGCGGGGTGGTCGTCGACGCCCCGAACCTGGGCTGGACCGACGTGGCCCTGGCCGAGGCGTTGCGCGTCCATCTCGGCACGGACCTGTCGGTCGCGGTCGACAACGACGCCAACTGTGCCGCACGGGCCGAGGGCCTGAACGGGGTCGCCGCGGGCGTCGACGACTTCGTCTACCTCACCGGCACCGTCGGGCTGGGTGCCGGCATCGTCTCCGGCGGCCAGGTGCTGCGCGGATCGCGGGGCCTGGCCGGCGAGGTCGGCCACCTGCGCGTCGGCGATGACGCCCATCAGTGCGCCTGCGGCCGCACCGGGTGCTGGGAGGCCCTGGTCGGGCTGCGTGCCCTGGCGGGGGCGACCGGCATCGAGGTCGAGCCCGGCGAGGACCCGGTCGCCTACGCCGAACGGCTGGTCCGCACGCCGGGCACGGAACGCTGCGGTCGCCGCGGTCGCCGCTGCCCTCGGACGCGGGGTCGCCCAGCTCACAGCCACGCTCGACCCCCGGATGGTCGTCCTCGGCGGCTCCTTCGTGCCGCTCGGCGAGCTGCTGGTTCCCGCCGTGGAACAGGCCGTTGCGGCAGGATTCACCGGACCGGGTTGCACGGTGGCGCTGAGCACCCTCGGCCTGCACGCGGCCTCGGTGGGCGCCGCGGTCGATGCCCTCGACGACGTCTACACCGGCCGGCGCGGGCTGTCCGGCTGAGGCGCTAGGCGCGGAGCATCGTGGCGGGAGCGCCGTCCACGGCAGCGAGGACGCCGACCGGGTCGCGGAGCATGTCGGCGAACGCCAGCTCAGCGGCGCCGATCACGACCGAGTCACCGCCCAGCATGGGCACCACGAGCTGGGTCTGCTCCGCCGGCGCACGCAGCGCCCAGTCGTTGAGCGCCGCGAGCACGTCCTCCTGCACCAACGGGAAGACCCACCGGAGCACTCCCCCGAGAATGATCATCTCGGGGTTGAAGATGTTGACCAGTCCACCGAGCCCGAGACCGAGCGCGGTCCCGAGGGCACGGAGCTTCTGCGAAGGAGGGGTCCCGGGCTGGAGGTACTCCGGCAGCCGGTGGATCTGAGTCGGGGGGCAGCCGACGGCCTCGGCCACGGCGTGCGAGCCGATCGAGGTCTCCCAGCACCCGGTGTTCCCACAGCGGCAGGTCACGCCCTGCGGGTCGAACCGGACGTGGCCGATCTCGCCGGCATAGCCACTCGCACCCATCATCGGCTCCCCCGCGACGATCAGGCCGCCACCGACACCGACGTCGCAGGAGATGTAGAGGAGGTGGTTCAGGTGCCGCCCCACCCCTCGGATGTGCTCGGCCACCGCGCCGAGCTCGGCGTCGTTGCCGAGGTGCACCGGGACGCGCTCGCCGATGCGGCTGTGCACGAGCTCGGTGAGCGCGACGTCGCTCCAGACGAGGTTGGGGGCGAACCGCACCAGGCCGGCACTGTCGGTGACCACGCCCGGTACGGCGAGGCCGATCCCGACCAACCGCGCAGCGGGAGCGGCGCCCTTGAGCATCAGCCGCATCATCGCCACGATCGCCTCGACGACGGGCTCCGGCGAGGGGTCGTGCGGGGTGCTGGTCGACATCCGGTCGAGAACCTCGCCACCGAGCCCGACGCGGGCCACCTCCATGGTGTCCACGCCCAGCTCGGCTGCCAGCACGAAGACCCTCTCGGCAGCGGGCAGCACCTCGATGCTCGGTCGTCCTGCGCCGACCCGCGCGACGCTGCCCGCCTCCGGGGTGGACTGTCGTACGACGGAGAGGTCCTCCAGCTCGTGGACCAGGTCCGCGATCGTCGAGCGGTTCAGGCGCATCAGCGCGGTGAGCCGAGATCGAGAGATGCCGTTGGAGCGGTGGACGTGCCCCAGGAGCGTCGCGAGGTTGTGCCGACGTACCGCCTCCTGGTTGGTGCCGGTGCCTGGCCGACCCCGGTCGGCCATGGTCAGGTTCCCGTCGCGGACCGACGACGCCGGGAGATGGCGTCGACCGAGGCAGCGAGGAGCAGGACGGTGCCGGTGATGATGTAGTTGATGTAGGCGGCCTGGTTCAGCAGCCCCAGGCCGTTGTCGATCGTGGCGATCACCAGGCCACCGATGACGGCGTCGCGGATCAGGCCCTTGCCGCCGAACAGGCTGGTGCCACCGATGACCGCGGCGCCTACGGCGTAGAGCAGTGTGTTTCCCGCACCCGAGCCCGGCGCGACGTTGCCGGTGTACGACGCGCTGATGATGCCGCTGACGGCGGCCATCATCGAGCAGATGACGAACGCCGAGACCTTGAGGCGATCGACGCTCAGGCCGGCTCGCCGGGCGGCCTCGGTGTTGCCACCGACGGCGTAGATGTGCCGGCCGTAGGAGGTGCGGCCGAACACGAAGGTCCAGAAGATCAGCAGCACGCCGACCAGGAACACCGCGTAGGGGATGCCCTCGATGGTGAGGATGTTGGGGTTGGGAGCTCGGTTGCCGCTGAGGAAGGCGGTCATCCCGAGAAGGACCACGGCCAGTGCGCCGACCTTGACCGCCACCAGTGCCGTGGGTGGACGGTGCAGGTCCTTGGCGGCCAGCCGGGACTGGCGCCAGAAGAGCAGGCCGGCATAGAGCGCGAGGATCGCGATCACCACGATCCAGCCGGTGGTCACCGGCATCGACTTGATGGTGATGGCGCGCAGCACGTCGTTGCGGACCGGGACGGTGCCGCCCTGACCGATCAGCTTGAGCGTGATGCCTTGCAAGCCGAGGAAGAACGCCAGCGTCACCACGAAGGACGGGATGCCGAGCTTGGCCACCAGCAGGCCGATGACCAGGCCGATCAGCGCCCCGGCGGCCATGCCCACGAGCACGGCGACGAACCACCCCTGGTCGTGACGCACGATCGACGTCGCCGAGAAGCCGGCGGCCAGTCCACCGGCCACGCCGGCAGACAGGTCGATCTCGCCGAGCAGCAGCACCGGGCACCAGACCCATCGCCAGCACCGAGATCGCGGACGCCTGCACCAGCAGGTTCGCGATGTTCAGGCTCCCGGTGAAGGTGTCGGGTCGCAACGAGGAGAAGACGATGAACAGGACCACCAGCCCGAGCACGGCCGGGAGTGCGCCCATGTCGCCGCCGCGAAGGCGGTCGACGTAGGCCCGCATGGCCTCGCCGAGGGTGAGGCTGGAACGGTCATTGGCGAAGTCGGTTGGAGCCAGGCTCGGGGAGTCAGACGTGGAGGAAACGGCCTGTCGTGTCGTCGGTCATCTCAGTCTCCTCAGGCCGACTCGTCGGCGGTGGCAGCGGAGATGCCGATGCTTCCCGACCTTCCGGCCGTGATCAGCTCGACGATCTGGCTGTGCGTGGTCTCGCTGGTCTGCAGGTCGGCGGCGACCCGACCCAGGAACAGGGCCGTGACGCGGTCCGAGACCTCCATGACGTCGTTCATGTTGTGCGAGATCAGGACCACCCCCAACCCCTGGTCGGCCAGCCTCCGGACCAGGTCGAGGACCTGCCGGGTCTGCGCGACACCGAGGGCTGCGGTGGGCTCGTCGAGAAGGACCACGCGGGAGTTCCAGAGGACGGCCTTGGCGATGGCCACCGTCTGGCGCTGTCCACCCGAGAGGGAGGCGACGCTCTGGCGCACCGACTTCACGGTGCGCACCGACAGGGAGGCGAGCGTCAGACGCGCGCGGTCCTCCATGCTGAGCTCGTCGAGCAGCAGCCCGGCGGTCTTCGACTCCCGCCCGAGGAACATGTTCTGGACGATGTCGAGGTTGTCGCAGAGGGCGAGATCCTGGTAGACGACCTCGATGCCCAGCGCCGCAGCGTCCCTGGGGCCGCTGATCGACACGGGCTTGCCCTCGAAGAAGACCTCGCCCGCGTCCTTGGCATAGATTCCGGCGATCGTCTTGACCAGGGTGGACTTGCCCGCCCCGTTGTCCCCGACGAGCGCCGTGACCTGCCCTGGGTAGACCTTGAAGTCGACCGCGTGCAGGACCTGTACGGGCCCGAAGCTCTTGTCGACCCCCCGCAGCTCGAGCAGTGGTTCGGTCACGACGCCTCCTCGGAGTCAGGATCTTGGTGTCGCAGTGCCGACGGGCCCGGCTCCCGGGAGGGAACCGGGCCCGCCGTACTGCTACGGGATCAGGAGATACCGGCAGCCTTGCACTGCTGCTCGAACCCCTTGCAGACGTCGGCCGCCTTCTGGGCACCCTTGTCGATCGCGTCCTTGACCTTGTCCTTGGTCACCGGGAGCGGGTCGAGGATGACCGACGGAACGTCGCGACCGCCCTGGGTGTCCTTCACCGTCTGGTTGGTCTCGGGCTTGTCACCCTTGGCCAGGCTGATGGCCACCTTCGCGAGGGCATTGGCCTCGTCCGGCGAGGACTTGAAGACCGAGACGCACTGGGTGCCCGCAAGGACGTTCTGCAAGCCCTCGACGGTGGCATCCTGGCCGGTCACCGGGACCTTGCCGGCGACCTTCTTCGCGTCGAGCACCGAGATCGCCGCACCCCCAAGGGTGTCGTTGGCCGCGAGCACGCCGTCGATCTTGCCCTTGTTCTGGGTGTACATCTGCTCGAAGGTCGTCTTGGCCGTGTCGCCGCTCCAACCCTGGATGGCCTGCTCGGCCACGTTCTTGTAGTTCTTGTTCGCGTCGAGGACCTTGTGGGCACCCTTGGCGAACGCCGTGGCGTTGGAGTCGTCCGGCGAGCCGTCGAGGTAGGCGATGTTGGCCTTCTTGTCCTTGCCGATGCAGGTCTGCAGGGCCTCGCCCTGGAGCTGGCCCACCTTCTCGTTGTCGTAGGAGACGTAGGCCGCCGCAGAGCCACCGAGAGTCAGTCGGTCGTAGTCGATCGTGGCGACACCCTGGCTCTTGGCCTTCTCCTCGATGGCCGCACCGCTGGCGTTGTCGAGGTTGACGATCGCCAGCACGGTGACCCCGCCGGTGATCATCGAGTCGGCCTGCTGCTGCATCTTGTCGGGGTCGGCCCCGGCGTTCTGGATGTCGTACTTGACACCTGCGGCCTTGAACGCGGCTTCGAGGGCCGGTCGGTCCGCGCTCTCCCAGCGGGGGGAAGACTGCGCGTCGGGAAGGATCACGCCGATCTTGGCCGCGGCCTTGCCGCCACCGCCGCCGCCGCTGCTGCCCTTGTCGCTGCTGCCGCACGCGCTCAGCCCCATGGTCAGGGCCAACGCGCCCGCGGCCACTACTGCAGACGTCCGCTTCACGCAGATCGCCTCCTTCTCTGTGAGTGCACCCCCCGCACAGACGGGTGAGCGCCAGGTGCCGGACAGGTAAATGTTGGTTGGCACAACGTAACGACCGTCACACTGTCGGTCTAGTAGGGCGAGACAACAAATCCCGAGTCGTGACCAACCGGTCTAGACAGCGGCGTGCAGGAGCGGTCAGCCGAGCTGGACGGGGACTGACTCCACGCCGTAGACGAGGCTCAGGGCTCGGTACTCCAGGTCGGTGCGCGGGACCGCGAGCTGCATGTCGGGGAAGCGCCCGGCGATCGCCGGGAAGGCGGCCTTGAGCTCCATCCGGGCCAGCTCGGCGCCCACGCAGCGATGGAAGCCGTAGCCGAAGGCCAGGTGGCCGGTGCTCGCGCGGTCGAGGTCCATCCCCTCCCCCGGCGTGGACCGCGGGTCGCGGTTGGCCGCGGGGAGCGAGGAGAGCACCACCGACCCCTTGCCGATGTGCTTGCCCCCCACGACGACGTCCTCCTTGACGAAGCGCGGGAAGGCGACCTGGACGACCGAGAGCAGCCGCAGGAGCTCATCGACGATCGGGCCGACGCTGGTCGGATCAGCGACCAGGCGGTTCCACAGCTCGCGGTCCTCGAGCAGGACCGCGGTGCCGAGGGCGAGCATCGAGGCGCTGGTCTCCAGGCCCCCGGTGAACACCCCGTCGGCCAGGCCGCCGAGCTCGAAGTCGGTGATCTCGTCACCGTGCTCGCGGATGATCTGGCCGATCAGGCCGGGGCCGGGGTTGGTCCGCTGTCTCGCGGCCTCGGCCAGCAGGAACTCGCGCGACCCCCCGATCGCTCCGACCGTGCCCGGCCCGCCGCCGGTGACGTCGAAGCGGGCCGTGGCCAGCTTGCTGAAGGTCTCGCGCTTCTCGTCGGGCAGCCCGAGGAGGTCGCAGATCACCAGGAACGGGATCGGGAAGGCGAAGGTCGGCACCAGGTCGACGGTCCCGTCGGTGGCCGAGGCCGCTTCGATCTCGTCCAGCTGGCGCGCGATGATCGCCTCGATGCCGGGACGAAGCCGCTCGAGCCGCCGCATCGTGAACTCCGGCGTCAGCAGCCGCCGGAGCCTGGTGTGATCGGGCGGGTCGGTGAACCCCAGGCCGCCGATGTCGCCGTCGGCCGAGCCGCTCTTGCCCATGTAGGGGCGGATGTCGGTGGAGTACGACGTCGTGTCGCTGAGCACCTGCCGCGACTCGGCGTCGCCGGTGACCAGCCAGACCTCGAGACCGAGGAGGGAGACCAGCCTCTGCACCGGGTCGGCGTCACGGTAGTCGGCCAGCCGGCGGCTGGGATCGGTCCCCTCGCGCTGCAACGGCCACGAGAGCGCGTCGGGCACCTTGTCGAGCCGGGTGATGTCGATGCCGCCGGCGCGCGCGAGCAACCGCTCGCGCACCGCCTTCTTGACGGTCATGACCAGACTCACGGCTACTCCCTGCTTGACCAGACGCCACCAGAGTCTACGAACATCCTGAACCCATCCTGATCAGGGACACCCCTGGTCGACCCCGGACAACCCCCGGACAACCCCCCGGCACACCCATGTAACGCGGAGTTATTGCCGCTGAACACGCCGTACGCCGGCCACTCGGCGTCGATAACACCGCGTCACATGCGGTAGGACAGGTCCATGGCCGACATCATCGCTCTGATCTACGAGGACCACGACTGGTTCCGCCGGTACTTCTTCCTGCTCGACGACTGCCGGACCAACGAGGAGCTGTCCGCGGTGTGGGAGCCGCTGGCCACCCGGCTCGACACCCACGCGCAGGCGGAGGAGGACATCTTCTACCCCGTCCTGCTCAAGAAGGGTGGAGAGGGCGGGGACCCCGAGGACGAGGCCGAGGACGCGATCACCGACCACAACGAGATCCGCGACGCCGTCCGCGCCTCCCGCGAGCACGAGGTCGGCACCGATGCGTGGTGGGCGGCGGTCGACAAGGCGCGCGAGGAGAACGGCGAGCACCTCGAGGAGGAGGAGCGCGAGGCCCTGACCGACGCGATCAAGAGCCTCACCCTCGAGAAGCGGCACGAGCTGGCGATGCAGTGGCTGCAGTTCTACGCCCGCCACCAGGCCGGCCAGGGCGTCGACGACACCGACAAGGACCCGGACGCCTACATCGAGGAGAACAGCTAGCGCGTCACTCCCACTCGATCGTCCCCGGCGGCTTGCTGGTGATGTCGACGGTGACCCGGTTGACCTCGTCGACCTCGTTGGTGATCCGCGTCGAGATGGTCTCCAGCACGTCGTAGGGCAGCCGCGCCCAGTCGGCGGTCATCGCGTCCTCGGAGGTGACCGGACGCAGCACGACCGGGTGGCCGTAGGTGCGGCCGTCTCCCTGGACCCCGACCGAGCGGACGTCGGCGAGGAGCACGACGGGGAACTGCCAGATGTCGCGGTCGAGCCCGGCGCGGGTGAGCTCCTCGCGAGCGATGGCATCCGCCTGGCGGAGGATGTCGAGCCGCTCGCGGGTGACCTCGCCGATGATCCGGATGCCGAGGCCAGGGCCCGGGAACGGGTGCCGCCAGACGATCTCCGGCGGGAGGCCGAGCTGCTCGCCGACCAGGCGCACCTCGTCCTTGAACAGCGTGCGCAGCGGCTCCACCAGCTCGAACTCCAGGTCGTCGGGGAGCCCGCCGACGTTGTGGTGCGACTTGATGTTGGAGGTGCCCGCTCCCCCGCCGGACTCGACCACGTCCGGGTAGAGGGTGCCCTGGACGAGGAAGGCCACCTTGACGTCCTCGGCGGCGTCGTCGCCGTCCCGGCGAGCGCGCGCGGCGGAGATCACGTCTGCCTCGGCCTCCTCGAAGACGCGGATGAACTCCCGCCCGATGACCTTGCGCTTCTCCTCAGGGTCGCGGACGCCGGCGAGCGCGTCGAGGAACCGCTTCTCGGCGTCGACCACCACCAGGTCGGCGCCGGTCGCGGCGACGAAGTCACGCTCGATCTGCTCGGTCTCGCCCTGCCGCATCAGGCCGTGGTCGACGTACACGCAGGTCAGCCGGTCACCGATGGCGCGCTGCACGACGGCCGCCGCGACCGCCGAGTCGACGCCACCGGACAGCCCACAGATCGCGAGGCCGTCGGGACCCACCTGGGCGCGGATCCCCTCGACCTGCTCCTCGACGATGTTCACCATCGTCCAGGTGGGCCGGCAGCCCGCGATGTCGTGCAGGAAGTGCTCGAGCACGGCCTGGCCGTGCTCGGTGTGCATCACCTCGGGGTGCCACTGCACCCCGGCCAGGCGGAGGTCGATGTTCTCGAAGGCCGCCACGGTGGCGCGCGGCGAGCGGGCGTTGACGGTGAACCCGCTCGGGGCCGCGGTGACCTCGTCGCCGTGGGACATCCACGAGACCAGCTCGGCGGGGACGCCCTCGAGCAGCGTGCCCGGCTCGAGGACCGAGACCCGGGTGCGGCCGTACTCGCGCTGGCCCGTGCGGGCGACCGTCCCACCCAGCGCCTGGGCCATCGCCATGAAGCCGTAGCAGATGCCGAAGACCGGCACGTCGCCCTCGAGCATGCGCCCGTCGAGGACAGGAGCGCCCGGCTCGTAGACCGACGACGGCCCCCCGGAGAGGATCACCGCCTTCGGCTCGCGGGCGAGGATCTCCTCGACCGGCGTCGTGTGCGGGACGATCTCGGAGTAGACCTTGGCCTCGCGCACCCGGCGGGCGATGAGCTGGGCGTACTGCGCCCCGAAGTCGACGACGAGGACGAGGTCGTGGTCAGTCACACGCAACCCTTCTGTGGGTCGTTCGAGGGGGCATCGACGGTGCCCCGATTCTAGTCAGCAGAAGGTGTCTCAACATCTGGCGGCACGAGTAACCCACCCCGGAAGGGGTCGTTGAGCCAGCAGATCCGGTGATTTCCTCCCTCCCAGGCCGGGTCTCGAACCGGTTCGCCACGAGCGGACTTCCCAGGGCCCGACCTCCCTCCCTCCCCGGTCGGGCCCTGGCTCGTTCTCTGGTAACCGGGAGATGGCGCAGCCCCGATCCGCCCGCCGCGGGTCGGGGCCGCGTCACGTTTGATCGGCGGGCAGTTTCCCAGGGCAGGAAGGGAAACTGCCCCATCGCACAGGAAGTTTCCTGTGCGATGGGGCAGAAAAGGTTCCTACCCTGGGAATCCGGCCAGGGGGCCGGACGAGTCCTAGCTGACGCTGACGATGGGCAGGCGCAGGGCGCCTGGGGCGGCGGCGGGGACGGCCGGGTCGCTCGGGGCGACCGGCTCGATCCGCTCGTACGACGAGCCGAGGGCCGGCCGCGGGTCCGCATCACCCTTGTTCGGCCAGAACGCCATCGCCCGCTCGGCCTGCGCGGTGATCGTCAGCGAGGGGTTCACCCCGAGGTTGGCCGAGATCGCCGAGCCGTCGGCGACGTGCAGGCCGTCGTAGCCGTAGACGCGCTGGTAGGGGTCGACAACGCCGGAGTCCGGCGAGGTGCCGATCGCGCAACCACCGATGAAGTGGGCGGTCATCGGCATGTTGAACGGCTCGCCGATCGAGCTGCCCGCCGTACCGCCCATCAGCTGGGCCATCCGCCGGACCACGTCGTTGGCCACCGGGATCCACGTGGGGTTGGGCTGTCCGTGGCCCTGGCGCGAGGTCAGTCGCCACTTCTTGGTGCCGGGGATCCGCTTGGGGTAGGTGGTGATCGAGTTGTCGAGGGTCTGCATCACCAGCGCGACGACGGTGCGCTCCGACCAGTGCTTGAGGTCGTAGAGCTCAGCGACGTTCTTGCGCTGCTTCCACATCTCCTTCAACCAGGTGCGCCAGCGGGGCTCCGGACCGTCGCCGTCGGTGAGCACCGTCTGCAGCAGCGCCATCACGTTGCTGCCCTTGCCGTAGCGCACCGGCTCCACGTGGGTCTCGTCGTCGGGGTGGAACGAGGAGGTGATCGCCACCCCGTAGCTGTAGTCGGTGGCGCGATCGGGTGCGATCGCCCCGAGGATCGACTCGGAGTTGGTGCGTGAGAGGTAGCCGAGGCGGTCCGAGAGCCCGGGCAGGTGGCCCTCGGCCTTCATCCGGTGCAGCAGCTTCTGGGTGCCGATGGCTGCGGCGGCGAAGATCACCTGGTCGGCGCTGATCGTGCGCGTGGAGCGCGAGGTGGCCCGCCTGGCCTTGGTGAACTTCATCGTCACCTCGTACCCGCCGCCGTCGCGCGGGCGCACCCGGGTGACCGTGCTCAGCGGCAGCACCCGGGCGCCGCGCTGCTCGGCGAGGTAGAGGTAGTTCTTCACCAGGGTGTTCTTGGCGTTGTACTTGCACCCGGTCATGCAGTCGCCGCAGGCGATGCAGGTGTGCCGGTCGGGCCCGGCGCCGCCGAAGTACGGGTCCGCGACCAGGTCTCCCTGGCGGGAGTCGGGTCCGCCGAAGAACACCCCGACCGGGGTCGGGTGGAAGGTGTCGCCCACCCCCATGTCGTTGGCGACCTTCTCCATCACCTCGTCCGAGGGCGTGCGGAGAGGGTTCTCGACGACGCCGAGCATGCGCTTGGCCTGGTCGTAGTACGGCGCCAGCTCGGCCTTCCAGTCGGTGATGTCGCGCCACTGCGGATCGCGGTAGAAGGCGCCCAGCGGCTCGTAGAGGGTGTTGGCGTAGACGAGCGAGCCGCCGCCGACCCCAGCACCGGCGAGGATCAGGGAGTCGCGGACGGCGTCGATGCGCTGGATGCCGTAGCAGCCCACCTCGGGGCGGAACAGGAACCGCTTGACGTCGAAGGAGGTCTTGGCGAAGTCCTCGTCCTCGAAGCGCGCGCCGGCCTCGACCACGGCGACGCGGTAGCCCTTCTCGCTGAGCCGGAGCGCACTGACCGATCCCGCCGAAGCCGGACCCGACGATGACGACGTCGTAGTCGAGTGCTCAGCGGTCGCGTCATGCGCGACCCAGCTTCTTCATCAGGCGCAGGTTGGCCGACATCACCTTGGCGAAGGTCTCGTCCTTCATCCCGAACATCGGGGAGAAGCGCAGCAGCCGCTGCACGGCGACCGACTGCGACTCGGTGTAGCGACGGATTCCCTCGCTGCCCTGGCGCCGACCCATCCCCGACTCGCGCATCCCGCCCATCGGGGAGTCGATGCTGGCGAAGGTCGCGGCGAAAGCCTCGTTGATGTTGACCGTGCCGCACTTGATCTGGCGGGCGATGAGGCGAGCCCGCTTGGTGTCCCGGCTGTAGATGGAGCCGTTCAGGCCGTACTCCCCCGCGTTGGCGCGGGCGACCGCGTCGGCCTCGTCGTGGAAGCGGTACAGCGAGATCACCGGGCCGAAGGTCTCGTTGCCGAAGCAGGTCATCTCGGGGGTGACGCCCTCGAGGATCGTCGGCTCGTAGAAGTACGGGCCGAGGTCGGGCCGCGCCCTCCCGCCGGCCAGCACGGTCGCGCCCTTGGACACGGCGTCGTCGACGTGCGCGGTGACGGTGTCCAGCTGCTCCTGGCTGATCAGGGAGCCCATGTCGGAGCCCCACTCGACGCCCGGCCGCAGCGCCATCGCCTTGGTTCGCGCCACGAAGCGGTCGCGGAAGCGGTCGTAGACCTGGTCGGCGACGAACATCCGCTCCATCGAGACGCAGAGCTGCCCGGCGTTGGAGAAGCACGCGCGGACAGCGCCCTCCGCCGCCCGGTCGAGGTCGGCGTCGCGCAGGATCAGGATCGGGTTCTTGCCGCCGAGCTCCAGCGAGCACCCGATCAGCCGGTCGGCGCACTGCTGCGCGATCAGCTTGCCGGTGGCCGTGGAGCCGGTGAAGCAGACGTAGTCCGAGCCCTCGATGATCGGGCCGCCGAGCTCACGACCCGGGCCCGCAACGACGTTCCAGAGGTCCTTGGGGAAGCCGGCCTCCTCGAGCAGCTGCGCGCCGACCAACGCGGAGAGCATCGTCTGGGCGTCCGGCTTGGTCACCACCGCGTTGCCCGCCATCAGCGCCGGCAGGCCGTCGCACAGCGCCAGGGTGAAGGGGTAGTTCCACGGGGCGATGATGCCCACGACGCCCTTCGGCACGTGGTTGACCTCGACCCGGGTCAGTCCCGGGACCACTCCCATCGTGCGTTCGGTGTCGAGGTGCCGGTGCGCCGTACGCCCGTAGTAGCGCGCCGTGAGCGCGACGTGGACGACCTCGTCGTAGGCGTCCTTGCGAGCCTTGCCGGACTCCCAGCAGACCAGGTCCATGATCTCGTCCTGGCGGTCCCAGATGACGTCGTGCAGGCGCAGCATGATCGCGGCGCGGTGATCGAGCGAGGTCTGCGCCCACGCCTGCTGCGCGCGGCGAGCGCGGTCGAAGGCCTCCGCGACGTCGGCTGCGCTCGACTGCGGGACCATCGCCAGGGGCTGGCCGGTGAGCGGGGTGTACGACGCGACCTCCTGGCCGCCGCTCGCCACCACCCGGCCGGTCAGTGCCCGCACGTACGCCGGGTCGAGGGCGTACGACGCCGTCGGGTCGTGCTCAGGGTCGGCGGGACCGACGTCCTGGCCGGCGGAGGAGCGGAAACGGTCGGGCTCGGGGCTCATGGCGCCACCCTAGACTCGGCGGTAGGTTGACACAATGGCGCGTCTTGTAAAGTAGAACACGTTCCTGCCAACCGTCTTGGCGTCCACCAGTGTGCGCAGCGTTGTCGAGCAATTCACAGGGGACGTGCGACGATGAGCCGACTGATGCGGCGCGATCTCTGCGCTCGACCTGGCCGAGGCACGGGGGGTTCTCCACACATGTTCAGCTCGTTCCACGGCACCGGCGCCTCGATCCGTTGACCGACTCACCAACGAACGCCTTCTCCGCCAACCGTCAGGCCCTTCTGGCCCACCAGAAGCCGTCGCGGGGAACAGCGGCGTACGGCCGGTTGATCAACCGCCCAGCAGGACGACTGGTGGCGGCCTACGTCCACACATTCGGGATGTCCCCGGACTCGGCCACGCTGATCAGCGCGTTGCTGTCCACGGCAGGCATCGCCGTGCTGGCGCTGGCTGACCCCAGCTGGCTCAGCGGCGCGCTGGTGGCCGTGCTGCTCGCGTCCGGGTACGTGATGGACTCCGTGGACGGCCAGCTGGCCCGGTTGCGACGCCAGCACTCCGTGCGTGGCGAATGGCTCGACCACACCGTCGACTGCGCCAAGACCAGCAGCCTCCACCTGGCGGTCGCCATCTCATGGTTTCGCCACCCGCCGGCCGAGCACGCCTGGCTGCTGCTCATTCCCCTGGCCTACAGCGTGGTCCAGGCCGTCACCTACTTCGGCCTGATCGTGATGCCCTATCTTCGGGCCGGTCGACAAAGCACGGTGCGCGCAGAGTCACACGAGCACCCGCTGCGCAAGTGGGTGATCCTGCCCACCGACTACGGATTCCTGTGCTGGACCTTCGTCCTGATCGGTGCCGGTCAGCTCTTTGCCACCGTGTACACCCTGTTGATGCTGCTCAGCGCTGCCATGCTCGCCCTCGCTCTGCGCAAGTGGTGGCACGAGCTCACCGAGCTCGACCGCGGCACCACGTCGGACTGACGGCTCTAGCGCCCCGGCCCACGGAAGATGATCGTCGGCTGGTTGATGATGTAGCTGAAGTCGACGCGGACACGCCCGCGCTCCTTGACCGGTACCGCGAAGACGTACTTCCCGCTCGCCGTTGCGCCGGACTTCAGCTTCTGTGGCAGCGGCGCGGCCCCTGGCCCGGACAGCTGGCTCGCCGGATCGTCCTTCCGGCCGAAGTACACCGTGACGACGGCCAGGTCGAGGTTGATCGCCCTCTTGCTGTTGTTGGTCACCCGGACGGTGAAGCGAAGAGCGGGGCCGGCAACCTCCCCGGGTCCTCGCGCCTTTCCTTGGACGCTCTCGATGTCGGCGACCTCGATCCCCACCTTGTTGGCCAGCACGACGTTGTCCCTGAACCTTGCCGGTGTGGCCTTGGGCACCTTGACCGGTGGCGAGGCCGATGGGACTGCGCGCTTGCTGGCCGGCAGACTTGAAGGCGGAGGAGATGACTTCCGCGGCGGCCCCGACGTGGCCGAGCCGGTCGGCGTCTTCGAGGAGTCCGAGCCGTCACCGTTGTGCTGCAGGACGATGAACAGGACCACCAGCACGACGAGCGCGGCGGCGGCACTGCTGATGAGTACGATGCGCTTGCGCCGGTCCGGCTGGGTTGACCCGTCTGAGACCCGCACCCGCGCAGCCTAGACGAACGCGGTCGCGCAAGCGGTCCCGGGGTCGCCGGCTGGAAGGCTAACCTCGTCCAACGATTCCGTCGGCGAGAGGCGAGGTGCGCAGCTTGACGGGTTCGGCGGAGGAGAAGCGATTGACATCGGACCGACTGAGTGTGGTGGTCGCCCTGGCGACCTACCGTCGCCCCTCCCTGCTCGAAGAGCTGCTGCCGGACCTGGTCGACCAGGCCCGCGACCTCGAGCACGTGACGCGGGTCGTGGTCGTCGACAACGACCCCGCTGAGTCGGCTCGCCCGGTGGTCAGCGCCTTCGCAGAGCACGGCGTCGAGTACTTCGCGGAGCCGAGGCCGGGGATCGCCGCGGCACGCAACCGGGCCCTCGACGAGGCCGCCGACAACGACGTCCTGGTCTTTCTCGACGACGACGAGCGCCCGGCTCCGGGTTGGCTCTCGACACTCGTGACCGCCTGGCAGACATGGCGTTGCGCAGCCGTGGCGGGTCCGGTGGTCTCGAGCTTCGAAGGTCCGGTCGACCGGTGGGTCGAGGCCTGCTCGACGTTCCGGCGCAGACGCCTCGCCACGGGGACCGTCGTGCAGGGTGCGGCCACGAACAACCTGCTCCTCGACCTCGCCCAGCTCCGCGCGCTGGAGCTCCGGTTCGACGATCGCTTCGGACTCACGGGCGGCAGCGACACCCTCCTCACGCACACGCTCGTGAAGCGCGGCGGCCAGATCCGCTGGTGCGACGAGGCGCTCATGTTGGAGACGGTGCCCACTGAACGCGCCACCCGGCGATGGGCGCTCCGACGTACCTTCCGGACCGGCAACGGGTGGGTCCGCGTGAAGCTCGCCCTGTCGGAGTCACGCGGAGAACGCCTTCGCACACGACTGACCCAGGCCGCCCGAGCGCTTGCGGCACTGCTCCTCGCAATGGCTCGTGGCCTGAGCGCGGTCATCCGCCGTGACCTCGAGCAACGTGTCGACGCCGAGCTCGGGATCGCCACCGCTCTGGGATGTCTGGCCGGCGCTCGGGGGCACGTCACCACCGAGTACCTGCGTCCGCCGTGAGCACAGGCCGCAGACGGCGAAACACAGGGCGGTGACCAGGCGTGATTCGAGATCGAGAGGGACAAGGGTGCCGAGTACCAATCGTGGTCAGCTGGGGAAGGTGCTGATCGCCGTACTGACCTACCAGCGCAACGACGACCTGGTCGAGCTGTTGCCTCTCCTCGTCGCACAGCTGGGTGATCGAGCCGGCGAGGTGTTGGTGGTCGACAACGACCCGGACGGATCCGCAGCGCCGACAGTCTCGGGGATAGGTCTTCCGGGAGTCCGCTACGTGCACGAGAGGCAGCCTGGCATCGCGCACGCGCGCAACCGCGCGCTTGACGAAGCCGGGGACGCCCATGTCCTCGTCTTCATCGACGATGACGAGCGGCCCGATGCGATGTGGCTCAACCAGCTCTTGGACTGCTACCAACGTGAGCAGTGCGTGGCAGTCGCCGGTGCGGTCATTCCTGACGTGGGACGCATCGAGGACCCGTGGATCGAGGCAGGCGGCTTCTTCGTCCGGGCGCGCCACCGTACGGGATCGGAGGTCCCGGCCGCGAGCACGGCGAACCTGTTGATCGACCTGCGGCAGCTGGAGGCGCTCGGCTCGGTCCGGTTCGACGAACGGTTCGGACTCAGTGGGGGGTCCGACACGATGTTCACCCGGGAGCTGCTGGCTCGCGGAGGTCGGATCGTGTGGTGCGACGAGGCGATCGTCACCGACTACATCCGTCCCGCCAGAGCGAATCGGGGTTGGGTCCTGCAACGGCACTTCCGCAGCGGGAACTCATGGGCTCGCACGTCCGTCGAGCTCAGCAGGGCCGGCTGGGCGACCCTCCTGGTGCGCCTGCGGCTCACGTTCATAGGTGTCGCCCGGATCGTCCTGGGAACCATGCGCTCGGCGTTCGGCGTGATCACCCGCTCGCTGAGGCACCAGGCGCGCGGAAGTCGTACCGCTGCTCGCGGGACGGGGATGGCTCTGGGCGCCTGGGGGCGCGTCTACGTCGAGTACCGGCGGAAGCCCTAGCTGGGCTGCGACGTCACCCATACTTGACCCATGGACCTGTCGCTCATGCCTGCATCCGGCGACCACGCTCGTGAGCGGCCAGTCACCGACCTCCGCTCGATGAACGACCGCTGGGCTGAGCTGCTGATCGTCGCACTGGCGACGTGGATCATCCTGCCACGCCTGATCCAGAGTCTCACCGCGTCCAAGCACCTCGCGAACGTGGGCCTCGAGTCTCCACCGCTCACAGGGGCGGCCTACCTCTCCTCGAGCGGCCTGGAGCTCGCGGTGATCGGGCTCTGCGTGCTCATCGTCTTCGACGTTGCCAAGAATGCCCGTCCCGGACCAGTCGGTGGACTGGTGCTGATGCTCCTCCCTTGGGTGTACCTCACCGCGCGAGACATGTTCGCGGGCCAGAACCCCGCGAAGCCCTCGTACGTCTACCCCTTGGTGGTGGGGGTCTTGTGGTTGTTGAGACCTCGGATTGAGGTGCTGCGCTACCTCGGGTACGTCGTGGGCGTGTCTGCCGTCATCAGCATCGCGTTGGCGGTGGTGCTGCCGAGCAGGGGGATCCTGATCTCCTCCTCGGGCGAGCTGGTCGGCCAGGGCAAGGAGATCTTTTCCTCGGGAATCCTGATCGGCTTCCTGACCCACGGCAACACGCTCGGCCAGTTCCTGGCGTTGGGGCTGCCGTTCGCCGGAATGGTGCCGCGACGATGGCTGCGGTGGTCGATCTTCGCTGTCACGTCGTTCGCCCTGGTGTGGACCGCGGCCAGGTCCATCCTGGCGGCGGTGGTGATCGGGCTCCTCGCTGTCGCGATCGCTGCGGCGATGAATCGCCTCACCCGTCGCTGGTTGGTGCCGGTGGTGACGATGGTCCCGTTCGTGATCGGCGGAATCGTGCCGTTCCTGGTGTCGAACCCGCACACGTTCGCCAACCGTGGACTGGTCTGGGGGGCCAGCTTCGACTGGTGGCATCGAAGCGTCCTCACCGGTCTCGGCTCCGGCTGGTACGGCGTCGTGGGCAAGACGTCGGACCAGGTGGCAGGAAGCGTGGGGAACGGTCACAACCAGCTGGTCCAGCTGCTGGTCACTGGTGGGATCGTGCTCGCAGTGATCGTGGCCGTCCCGGTGATCGTGGCGTCAGTCAGGAGCGGCGCGATGGCTGCGTCCGGACGCCTGGCCCCTGTCGCTTACCTGGGCATGCTCGCCGGTGCGTGCGTCCTGGAGAAGGCGTTCTCGATCGTCGACAACACCCCGATGCTGCTGATGACGGCGGTCCCGCTGACGGTGCTGATCTGCAGCGAGCTGTCCCAGGCCCCGCACGACGGCACGAGGCGACCCCAGCTCCACCTGCCGGCTCAGCTCGCGGGGACGAGGTAGGCGACGCACGAACGGGCGGATGTCCACCCACACCGCTCCTGGCAAGGGAGTGTGCCGGACAGACTGACGGCGGGTGCCCGGTCCTTTGGACCGGACACCCGCCGTCAGTGCGAGCTCAGAGAAGGTTGACCGCGAGGTCGTCCCAGCTCGTCACGATCGCGTTGGTGGTGGAGCTCGAGTAGGCGTACAGGTAGACCCCACCCGGGCCTTGCAGCGCGGCCGTGGTGTCCGTGCCGGTGATCTGCCAGGCCGCTGGCTCGGCCGTTCCGGCCAGCCAGACCTTGCCGCGGAGCGTCGTGGTGCCCGAGCCCTGCGCCTGCAGCCTCATGTTGAGCTGCTGTCCTGCCGCCACGGTCAGACCTGCCACCGTGCCGCCCGCGTTGACCGTCGGCTTGACGCAGGTGCCCCCGGTGACCGCCTGGCACAACAGGGACTGGATCACGCTGCCGTCCGGTGCGACCTTGATCCGGAGCCGATATCCGCCCAGGTTCTGCTGGCGTGCGCCGACGGAGATCCAGTGCGAGCCAGCGGCAGGAAGCTGGTCCACCGACACCTTCACCACCGTGTCGGTGTCGGCTCCCGAGACGCTGTTGAGTGCGATGTCTCGTTGCAGGCCCGTTCCACCCTTCATCAGACCTCGGCTGCCGTTGACGGTGTAGTTCGACACGCCACCGCCGATCGACGTCCACGCCCCACCGCTCGACCGCCGAGCCCCACCCGCTGGCGGAAGTTCGGCTGAAGTCGTCCGCAGCGATCGGGCCGCCCGGGGCCGTCACCGTCACGTCGTGCGAGACCGACCCGGTAGCGCCCTTGTTGTCGGTGACGGTCAGCTTCACCGTGTAGGTGCCAGCCGCCGCGTAGGGGTGGTTCGGGTTCGCGGTGCTGCCATGCCGCGGTGCCGTCTCCGAAGTCCCAGTCGTAGGAGGCGATGGTGCCATCGGGGTCATTGGTGCCGGTGCTGTCGAACGCCACCGACAGACCAGTCGGAGTGCCGGAGAACGCCGCCGTCGGGGCTGGTTCGCAGCAGCCGTCACGGTCACGTCGTGCGAGACCGACCCGAGGAGCGCCCTTGTTGTCGGTGACGGTCAGCTTCACCGTGTAGGTGCCAGCCGCCGCGTAGGGGTGGTTCGGGTTCGCGGTGCTGCCATGCCGCGGTGCCGTCTCCGAAGTCCCAGTCGTAGGAGGCGATGGTGCCATCTGGGTCATTGGTGCCGGTGCTGTCGAACGCCACCGACAGACCAGACGGGGTGCCGGTGAACGCCGCCGTCGGAGGCTGGTTCGCAGGAGCCGTCACCGTCACGTCGTGCGAGACCGACGCAGGTGCCGCCCTGGTTGTCGGTGACGGTCAGCTTCACCGTGTAGGTGCCAGCCGCCGCGTAGGTGTGGTTCGGGCTCGCAGTGCTGCCATGCCGCGCGTGCCGTCACCGAAGTCCCAGTCGTAGGAGGCGATGGTGCCATCGGGGTCATTGGTGCCGGTGCTGTCGAAGGCCACCGACAGACCAGACGGCGTGCCGGTGAACGCCGCCGTCGGAGGCTGGTTCGGCGTCAGCGCCGCCAGCCTTGGTGAAGTGCGACTGCGACCTCGCCGGCACCGAGCACGCGGGAGTAGACCGCGACCTCGTCGACCGAGCCGTTGAAGTAGGTGCTGCGTCGGCTTCGACGAACGCCCGGTGAGGTTGTCACCGCCGACGCGCCAGTAGCCGTTGTAGCTGAGGCTGTTGACGGTCGGGCCGCTGGCGACGGCTGCGCCGTCGACGTACAGGCTCATGCCGCTCGGACCCTGGGTCGCCACCACGTGGTGCCACTTGTCGTCGTTGTAGGCCGTGCCGGCCGGCGACTCGATCGAGGTGTCGACGTTCGACGGCGACACCGCGAACTTCAGGGTGCCGGCGTTGGTCATGTAGACCTGCCGGTCGTAGGTCCCTCGACGCGCCGGTCTTGGAGCTGCCGAAGCCGATGATCTCGCCACCGCGAGCTCGGTGCCGGTCTTGAACCACGCCTCCTCGCTGTAGACAGGCGGGCGACGTCAGAGCCGTGTTGTTGCTCGCGACGTTGCCGGTGTGCCGTTCAGCGTGATCGACTTGTCGGTGGCCACACCCACGGCGGAGGTGCCACCGAGAGTGGTGCCGCCGGCGAAGGCGCCGGTCTGGCCGTTGCCCGAGCTGTCCGCGGCGGTCGTGCCCGAGGACTCGCCGAAGCGCCAGAACGAGTCGGCGCCGCTGTCGTAGACGGCCTTGCCGTAGGTGTCGGACGGCACCGAGCTGGCGCCACCCGCCGCCGCGTAGTGGTCGCGGACCTGGTTGCCGGTCAGGGCTTCGCTGGTAGACGGCGACGTCGTCGACGCTTCCGCTGAAGTAGTCGTTGGTCGGCCGGTTGGGGTACCCGCTGAGGGTGTCGCCACCCACGCGCCAGTAGCCGCTGTAGGTAGCCCGCGAGTGCGCGTCGCGTGCGGCTGCCGACCGAGGTCCCGTCGACGTAGAGGTTCATGCCGCTGTCACCGACGACGCCCGACGACGTGGTGCCACTTGTTGTCGTTGAACGAGGCGTTGCTCGTCACGCTACGTAACGCTCCCTGCTTGACCAGGAAGTTCAGCTTGCCGTTGGAGCTCATGTAGATCACGCGGTCGTACTTGTTCGCCGCGCTGGTGCCGGTCTGGCTGCCACTGAACCCGACGATGCGGCCGCCCTGGGTGGTGCTGGTCTTGATCCAGGCCTCCACCGTGAACCAGTTGGGACCTTCCTGGAGGGTGCCGGAGGCCGAGGTCTGCGAGGTGGTGCCGTTGAACGTCGCCGCGCCGCGGCCGCTGATGGCGCCTCCGCTGGTGCGTCCGACGCCGGACTGGGCCGTCATCGGGTCGCGCCCGGTGTAGTCGGCCATCGCGCTGCCGGAGGCCTCGTCCATGCGCCAGTAGCTCTGCGGCCCGTCCTTGAGGACGGCCTGCGAGTAGGCGTCGGGACCGGTCCCGGTGCCGGCAATGGTGACGGTCACGGGTTGGAGCGCGCCTCGTTGCCGGCGGGGTCGAACGCGGACACGCGGTAGGTCACGCGTCGCACCCGGCGTCTGCCCGGTGTCGAGGGAGCTGCGGTACGGCTGGTCCCAGAGGTTCGAGCCCTTGGCCTGGGTGTCGATGACCGACGCCGTTGCGGTAGACCTTGTAGGTCAGGTTGCGGCTGTCGCGGTCGTAGTTGGTCTGCCAGCTGATCAGCGCCTGGCCGCTGCCGGGCGAGGTGACGGAGGGCATCCACGCCCCGAAGTCCAGCTCGGGGCCCTTGGTGTCCCCGGCGACGCTCTTCATGGCGTAGCGGACGAGGCCCTGCTGGGCCATGCCGTTGGCCTTCGGGAACTCACCGCCCGCGACGACGTACTTGTCGTTGCCGGCCAGCGACCAGGCGGCCTGCGTCTGACCGGTGAAGGTGCCGGCGTCGAGCTGCGGGTACCACTGCAGGATCGAGGGGTCCCTCGTGCCGGCGTAGTTGTGGTAGCCGAAGAACTCGGTGCGAGCGACACCGGTGGCCTGCTTGGAGAACGCCAGACCGCGGTAGAAGCGCCAGACCTCGGGCTGGTTGAAGCCGCCGGGGATGTTGCCGCAGTAGTGGGTGTGGCCGACCTTGTAGACAACGCCGTTGATCGGGAACGCGCTGTAGGTGTCGCCGTGGCAGTCCTCGACCCAGTTGATGGTGCCGTCGAGGTTGATCGCGCGTCGTGCCCTCGAAGTCGCCGCCCGAGCCGTACTGGAACCCGGTCGCGTAGACCGAGTCGCTGTCAGTGGTCAGCGAGGTGATGCCGGAGTTCGGGCCCGCATCGCGGATCGTCGCGTTGACCGCCCACGGCAGGAGTGCGCCGGTGGTCGGTTCGAGCGCCGCAAGTCCGTAGCCGGGGTTCGAGGAGCCGTTCATGGTGGTGAACTGGCCACCGGCGATGATCTTCTGACCGTCGGGCGTGATGGTCAACGCCGCCACCGTCCCACCGACCGCCTGCGGGGCCCAGTTCAGCAGCGTGCCGTTGCCCGTCGCGGCAGGCGCCCACGCGGCCAGCCGGCTGCGAGTCGCCCCTCCAGCGGCGCTGAAGCTCCCGCCGAAGTAGACGGCGGTGTTGGTCGCCACGATGGAGGCGACCGTCGCGTCCGGGTTCGGGTTGAACCCGGCCTGCACGGCGCCCGTCGACGGGTCCAGGGAGACGATGCGGCGACGGGTGACGGCGGTGCCGTTCGATCCGGTGACCGTCGTGAAGCTGCCACCGACGTAGATGTGCTTGCCGTCAGGAGAGGCGGTGACGACCTTGGCGACGGCGTTGGTGTTCGCGACCCAGGTGCTGATCAGGTTGCCGGTGGTGAGGTCGTAGGCGAGCAGGTTGGTTCGGGGCACCGTGTTGACCCCGGGCGCCGAGCCGGCAGGGCGAGCGGTGTTGAACTGGCCGGCGACGTAGACGGTGTTGCCGACGACCGTCTGCGACCACGCGACACCGTCGATCTGGACAGTCGGCAGCGGCTTGGCCGAGACCGTCTCGGGGTTCGCCGGGTCGTTGGCGACCGGAGGTGCTGTGTCCGCGTGCGCCATGGGCGCGGGCAGGATGGCCAGCCCTGTTGCGAGGCTGAGCACCAGACCTGCGGCGAATCGACCCCAAGTACGAACGCGCATGGAACACCCTTATTCTCATGCGGCACGAGGAGACACACTGCTGCGTGTGAGACGCCCCCCGACCGCCGATAGCTCTGCATCGCAGTCACGCTGCATGTCGGCGAACAGGTCGCAGACGTACGGGCGGCTGCGACTGGATCAGTGTCGCGAGATGAGAGGTCTCCCACAACTCGCCTGCCGGGGCGGTCTAGGCCGATGTCGCGGCCGGCCTGGGTGATCCGGGCCGGCCGCGACAGGTGGAGCTGCTGTGCTCAGTCAGTGCTCGTGACGAGGACGTTGTCGATGTCGACGTATCCGTCAGTCTTGCCGGCCCAGTCGGTGGTGTTGCCGCCACGGAAGATGTGCCAGAGCATGTGGCTCACGGCCACGTCGGACCTGGTGCGGTACTTGTAGGCGGTGTTGTTGAGGACCTGCTGGCCGTCCATCCAGGCCCGGAGCGAACCGTTGGAGTAGCCGACGGTGTTCATCTGGTAGCAGACCTTCATGTTGTGCCACGAGCCCGCGACGAAGGCCTTGTTCCACCGCACGTCGTCACCGTACTGGCCGGTCTGCGCCGGGTTGTACATGTAGCTGACGACCGCGTTGGTGGGCCCGGCCCAGCTGTAGGCCTTGGGACCGACCCACATCAGGCGCCCGGACCAGCCCTTGTCACCGACCGTGTTGCCGCCGGTCGGAAGGCCTGGGGAGACTCCCGGGGCCACGCCCTCGAGACCCGGAAGCTTGCCACCGAGCGACCAGTCGAAGCCGTCAGAGAAGCGGATGTCGTAGGTCATGCACGCCTGCTGCACCGTCTTCCGGAGCGGGAGGAACAAGGTCACTCCGTTGTTGCCCGAGGGAGTCGAGTGCATGGTGCCGGCGTCGAGCTTGGTGCGGATCACGTTGCCGCGCCCCGCGACAGCGGCGATCGAGGTGTCGTCGAAGTACGCAGCCGAGCTGTAGGTCCCACCAAGGGCGGCCTTGAAGTTCGCCGGGCTGAGGGGGCCCGTCGGCAGGTTGTCGAAAGACGCCTGCATGAGCGTGTCCAGCCCGGGGGTCGGCGTCGGCGTCGGCGTGGGCGTCGGGGTGGGGGTGGGCGTCGGCGTCGGAGTCGGGGTCGGCGTCGGGGTCGGCGTCGGGGTCGGCGTCGGCGTCGGCGTCGGCGTCGGCGTCGGCGTCGGAGTCGGCGTCGGGGTCGGAGTCGGCGTCGGAGTCGGCGTCGGGGTCGGGGTCGGCGTCGGGGTCGGCGTCGGAAGCGGGATCGGCAGGGGGAAGGGCAGCGGGTTGGGGATCGTCACGGACGGCGAGGACTTCACCGGGTTGGCAGCGCGCACCCGGACCTGCTTGGCGACCGACCAACGGCCGAGAGCGCCTCCGCGAACCGCCCGCACCTGGACGAAGTACGGCACGTTGCGCGTGAGCCGAGGGGTGTAGGCACGGTCGCGACGGACCCGGATCACCTTGGCGAAGCTCAGACCGAGCTTGGTCGGCGCGACGCGCAGCTGGTAGCGCGCGCCCCGCAGGGGGTGCCATCGCACCGTGGCCTTGGAGACGGAGAGGATCTGGCCGGCCTGCGTGACCCCAGTGACGCGGGGCAGCGACTTGGCCTGAGCGGGGACACCAACACCTATCAAGACGATGACGCACGTGGCGACGAGAAGGCGAAGGAGGCGGAGCATGGGCGGAATCCTGTCGAGCGGGGCGTGGATTCCACCACTTTAAACCTTTATGTCCGATTTATACCGGCTTTGCCCATTTCGCCCGCCTTGGCGCCCCTCGCTGTCGCCTTGGAGACGTAGGAGGATCGCGAGCTGCGCGGCACCCGGCTGATCACGACGCCCGAGACGGTCGTGCGCGACGAGGAGAGCGTGTCCAGCGCGCGGCCCAGCGCCCGCGAGGTCGTCCGTCCGCGTCGCGCGACCAGGAGGGCCCCGCTGACCATGTGTCCCAGCCACACCGCGTCGACGACGGACAGCACTGGTGCGCTGTCGAGGATCACGAAGTCGTAGGTGCTCTCCGACTTGGCGAGCAGCACCCGCATCGCCTCGCTGCTCAGCAGCTGGCCGGGGTTGGGCGGGACGGGCCCGCTGGTGAGGACGTCGAGCCCCGCCCGGCCCCAAGGCTGCACCGCGGACTCCAAGCTGTGCTCCCCGATGAGCGCGCTGGACAAGCCGATCGAGTTGTCCAGGTTGGTGAGTCGATGGATGGACGGCGCCCGCAGGTCGGCGTCGATCAACAGGACCTTGTGGGCGGCCTCGGCGAGGACCAGGGCCGTCGCAGTCGCGACCGAGCTCTTGGACTCACCGGGTGAGGCCGAGGTCAGCACGATCGAACGCAGACCGCGATCGACCCCCAGGAAGCTCAGGTTCGCGGTCAGGCCGCGCAGTGACTCGGCCTCGACGCCCAAGGAGTTGCTGAGGACTGCTCTAGGCAGGGTCACGCCTCGTTTGCACTCGACGATCTCCCCCACGACCGGGACCGCGGTCACCCTGGCGACGTCGCTCGCATTGGTGATCGCGGAGCCGAACGCCCGTCGAGCCAGTGCGTACCCCATGCCCAGCACGAGTCCGACCAGCCCGCCGAGCAGGGTGAGGAGCTTCTTCTCGGGCTTGATCGGGACCCGCGGCACGGCCGCCGGCTTCAGGGTGGTCAGCCGGATGGCTGGGACGGCACGCACCAAGGGTGAGACGGCCTTGACGGCGTCCGACAGGCTGCTGGTCACGGCATCGGCGATCTTGGCAGTCTGGCGGGGGTTCGAGCCGGTGACCGAGATGTCGATGAGCACCGTGTTCAACGGTGACTCGGCCGTCACCCTCTTGGCGAGCGCGTTGGGCGTGGTGTCGAGGCCGAGGTCGTCGATGACCGGCTGAAGCACCTTCGGGGACGAGGCGAGAATGGCGTACGACGAGACCAGGTTGGCGACGTAGTTGGAGCCCTGGACGAGGTCGTTCCCGCTGCTCCCCAGGTCGCTGGTCACCAGCACGCTGGTGGACGACTCGTAGATCGGTGTCTGGGTGGCGGCGTACTGGTAGCCGACAACAGCGCCCAGGATGGTCAGGCTCACGATGACGCGCCAGTATCGACGTAGCGCGGCGGCGTACTCCATGAACGTCATCCTGGACTCCACATCCCTCGGCACGGCGGAAAAGGTCGACGCAACGATGTCATGCCGAGCCCGAACAGCCTGGCAGGGCCCACGGATTTGAGCAGGTCAATCCCGAAAACTGCGCATCCGGCGCCCCGCGACCCGGCCCTCGACTAGATTTCTTCGGTGGAGCCAAGCCTCGACCCCGCCGGCACGGGTGGGACGGCCCGTCAGCGGGTCCTCTTCGTCTGTCACGCGAACGTCTGCCGCTCCCCGGCAGTGCAGTACATGGTGGCCTCCGTCGTGGCTGAGCACGACCGCGCCGACGCATGGTCGTTCAGCAGCGCCGGCACCGGGGCTTCGGCGGGGCAATCGATGTGTGCGGCCAGCGCCGCCTACCTCCGGCGGCTCGACGGCGGCGACGCGTTCGTCGCCCAGCACAGGTCGCAGCTGCTGTCAGAGAGCCTGATCCGCAGTGCTGGGCTGGTCCTGGTGACTTCGCAGGTCGAGCGCTCCGTCGTCGCGCGGATGGACACCGAGGCACGTTCCCGCACCTTCACGATGGTGGAGGCCGGCCTCCTGATCGAGGCCACGCTGCGCGGCGAGGACCCGCTCCAGGCGCCGCCGACAGGACTCGCGCAGCTGGTGGACGCGATGAACGCACGCCGGGGAAGGGTGCCGGCACCTGAGCGCCCAGGGATCGTTCCAGGGATCATGCAGCGGTTGCGAAGGCGCGAGCACGCACCTTCGAGCTACGACATCGGCGACGTGCACACGGGCACGGCCAGGTTGCACCGACCCGTGCTCAACGACCTCCGCTGGACGGCACGGCACCTGAACGAGGCCGTCACCGCCATCATCGAACGGCATTGACACCGACCGCCAGCGGCCGCGTTCGTCTCCCGGCCCTGGCGCAGCACGGCAGCGTCGCGAACACGGCATCGCCTGGCGGGCCGATCTATACCTCTGCTCAGCCGATCGCCGGAACGATCGAACAAGACGTGCTTCCCTGGCACAATGACAGTCACGAACCGGCCACGGGGGCCATGTTTGAGACCGATTCGGACACTTTCATGAGCGATGAGATCAGCGGGTACGGCGTCGGGTACGCGAGCGGCGTCTTCGACATGTTCCACGTGGGGCACCTGAACATCCTGCGCAGAGCCCGAGAGCAGTGCAGGACCCTCGTCGTCGGCGTCGCCTCGGACGAGTACGTCCTCGACCTCAAGGGCCGCGCGCCGGTCGTCCCGTTGGTCGAGAGGCTGGACATCATCTCGGCTCTCGGCATCGTCGACGAGGTGATCATCGATCACTCCGAGGACAAGACGCTGGCGTGGCAGGAGCGCAACTTCGACGTCATCTTCAAGGGTGACGACTGGAAGGACACCACCAAGGGGGCCCGGCTCGAGCAGCAGATGCTCTCCATCGGGGTCGCGGTCGTCTACTTCCCCTACACCCTGCACACCTCGAGCACTCTTCTTCGCAGCTACCTGACCCGCCCCGAGGCCGTCTGACGATCGCCCCGGTCACTCCTCCGGCTCGACGGGGGTCTCGGCACCGGCGGCCTCGTCGCGCTCGGCCCACTCCAGCAGCCCGGTGATGTCGAAGACCTCGTCGTCGATGCCGGCGTGCAGGTCCCCGATCTCGGCGTACCGCGAGGGCATCGTCGCGATCGTGAAGTCGTCGGGCTCGCACTCGTCGATCTCGTGCCACTCGACGGGGGCGGAGACGGTGCCGATCGGGTTGCCCCGCACGGAGTACGCCGCGGCGATGGTGTGGTCGCGGGCGTTCTGGTTGTAGTCGACGAACAGGTCGTGGGGGTCGCGGTCCTTGCGCCACCACGTCGTGGTCACCTCGTCCGAGCGCCGCTCCACCTCGCGGGCGAAGGCCAGCGCCGCCCGTCGTACGTCCTTGAAGCCGTGGTCCGGCCTGATCCGCACGTAGATGTGCATCCCCTTGCCGCCGCTGGTCTTCGGGAAGCCGGTGGCGCCCAGGTCGTCGAGGACCTCGTGGGCCACGTGCGCGACCCGCTGGACGGTCTCCCAGGTGCACAGCGGCCCGGGATCGAGGTCGATGCGCCACTCGTCGGGCTTCTCGGTGTCCGCGCGGCGGCTGTTCCAGGGGTGGAACTCGACCGTGCTCATCTGCACCGCCCAGATCACCTGGGCGATCTCGGTCACGCACAGCTCGTCGGCCGTCCGCTTCCACCGCGGGAAGAACACCTGGACCGTCTCCATCCAGGGCGGCGCACCTTTCGGCAGCCGCTTCTGGTGCACCTTCTCGCCGCTGACCCCGGTCGGGAAGCGGTGCAGCATGCAGGGCCGCTCGCGCAGCGCGTTGACGATGCCGTCGCCCACGGAGAGGTAGTACTCGACCAGGTCCAGCTTGGTCTCCCCTCGAGCCGGGAAGTAGACCCGGTCGGGGTTGGAGACCCGCACGACCTTGTCGTCGACCTCGATCTCCACCGCCTCGCTCACGCCGGACAATCTAGGGTGCGGGTGTGAAGGTCGACCTCACCGTGCTGGCCATCCCGGCCTACCTCGGCGCCATGGGCGCGGAGTACGCCTGGCAGCGCCGGCACCCCGTCCCGGCCGGCACCCGCGCCGGTGACTACCAGACCGCCGACACGCTGGCGAGCCTGTCGATGGGGCTGGGCAGCCTGGTGGCGCCGTACGCCGCGAAGAAGCTGCTCGACCCGGTCACCCCGGGTCTCGGTCGCTACGCGAAGGTGCTGGTCGGGGCCGGCGCGGCCGCCGGCCTGGCGACCACCGTTGCCGACGTGCTCGCCAGGCGGAGCGCGCGAAGGCGGCCTCCCCCAGGCCGGCACCGTGCCCGAGCACGTCCGCGAGGTCCAGGACGAGCTCGCCGAGCTCCGGTTCGCCCCACCCGCTCGTATCCACATGCGATCGGACCCTGACACGCCGCTGCGAAGGGTCCGTTCGCATGTGGATATGGCGAAGTTGCGCGGAGCCCTGGCGGTCAGTGCCGTGACGTCGACCGCTCTGACGGTGGCGACCACGTGGGCGGCGCAGACGAGCGGGAAGCGGATGTTCGCGCGCAGCCGGGCCGACCTCGGCACGGGGAAGGCCGCGGTCGCGGTGGCGATCCTGGGCTGGGACTTCCTCTACTACTGGAACCACCGGCTCTCCCACGAGAGCCGCTGGCTGTGGGCGGTGCACGTCGCGCACCACTCGAGCGAGCGCTACAACCTCTCGACGGCGCTGCGCCAGCCCGTCGCCGAGGGAGTCACCCTGACCGTCCCCTTCGGTGTCCTGGGGCTGCTGGGCGTCCGCCCCGCCCTGATCGAGCACGCGCGCGGCATCAACCTGATCTACCAGTTCTGGATCCACACCGAGACCATCCGCCGGCTCGGGCGGCTGGAGAAGGTGCTCAACACCCCGTCGCACCACCGCGTCCACCACGGGTCCAACCGGCAGTACCTCGACCGCAACCACGGCAGCATCCTGATCCTGTGGGACCGGCTGTTCGGCACCTTCGAGGAGGAGGACGAGCGGGTCGTCTACGGCCTGACCCGCAACATCGACACCTACAACCCGCTGCGGATCGCCTCGCACGAGTGGCGCGACATCGCCCGCGACGTCGCCGACGCCGACACCTGGTCGGACCGCTTCTCGTTCCTGCTGCGCGGCCCCGGGTGGGCCTACTCGCGGCGCCCCTCCCCCGTCCGGGCCGCCTAGATCGGCAGGCCCTCGGCTGCGAGGGCCTCGCGGAGGACGTCGACACCGTCGCGGTCGTGCCACAGGATCGCGTGCACGCCGAGAGCGCGGGCGGCCTCGACGTTCTCCATCGTGTCGTCCACGAACGCGAGCTCCGTCAGGTCCAACCCGAGCTCGTCCGCGACGTGGCGGAAGAACCGCTCGTCGGGCTTGGCCGCGCCGACCTCGCAGGAGTAGAAGCAGCCGTCCAGCAGGTCGTCGTACCCCATCCGGGAGCGCATGTACGACGTCCGCAGGTCGTCCTGGTTGGTGGCCAGGTGGCAGCCGACCCCGTTCGCCCGCAGCGACCGGACCACCTCGCGGGCGCCCTCGAGCGGGTCGATGGTGCCCCACACGTCACTGATCTGCTCGAGGCGGTCGGAGAGGCCGCGCTCCTCCAGGAACCGCGGCAGCATCGCGGTCATCCCCGCCGCGCCGCTGATCGCGGACTCCATCTGCGGCAGCAACAGGTCCAGCAGGGCCAGCGCCTCGTCGGTCCCGATCGCCTCCCCCAGCAGGTCGAACCAGCTGGCCGGGACCTGCTGGAGCACCCCGTCGGCGTCCCAGAGGACCGCCTTGACCTCGGAAGCCATCAGTCGGTGCCGTGCTCGCGGACGAACGCCAGGATCGGCTCGGCGAGCTCGGGGCGGCACACGACGAGGTCGGGCAGCAGCACGTCGTCCTGGTTGTAGACGAGCGGCGATCCGTCGACCCGGCTGGTGAACAGCCCGGCCGCACGCGCGACGGCGACCGGTGCGGCGGAGTCCCACTCGTACTGGCCGCCGGCGTGCACGTAGGCGTCGCTCACGTCGCGCACGACCGACATCACCTTCGCGCCCGCCGAGCCCATCGGCACCAGCTCGGCGTCGAGCTCCTCGGCCATCGCCTGCACGAAGCGGGGCGGCCGCGTGCGCGAGACCGCGATCCGGAGGCGCTGCGCGCTCGAGGGAGGTACGACGGGAGGCTCGCCGGTGGAGAAGGTCGTGCCCAGCACCGGCAGCGCGACGGCCCCGGCGACCAGCTCTCCCCCGTTGGGCGCCCTGGCCCACAGGGCGACGTGCACCGCCCAGTCGTCGCGAGGCGGCTCGGAGAACTCCCGGGTGCCGTCCAGCGGGTCGATGATCCACACCCGGTCGGCGGTGTGCCGGTCGTGACGCGACTCCGTCCCACGGTGCGCCTCCTCGGAGAGGACGGCGTCGTCCGGCCGGTGCTCGGCGAGCAGCTTCATCAGCAGCTCGTGGGCGGCGAGGTCGCCGGCGTCCTTGAGCGCCCTGCCCTCCAGGCCCTGACCGCGCACGTCCAGCAGCAGCGAACCAGCCTCCGTGGCCGCCCACGCGGCGAGCTGGTGGTCGTCCCGGGAGTCGGCTGGGGAGGCGGCAGAGGGGTCGAGGTCGCTCACCGGGCGACCCTATCGAGCGCACTCACCCGTTGAAGCGCTGCTGCGTGGTCTCCAGACCGTGCTCGACCAGGGACTCCACCGCATCGGCGGCGCGGTCCACCTGGAACGGCAGCTCCTTGCGCTCGGCCGCGCTGTAGCTGGACAGCAGGAAGTCGGCCGGGTCCTGCCTCCCCGGCGGCCGACCCACCCCGAGCCGGACCCGGTAGAAGTCGCCGGTGGCCAGGGAGGAGCGCATCGACCGCAGGCCGTTGTGGCCGTTGTCCCCGCCGCCGAGCTTGGTGCGCAGCGTGCCGAAGGGGATGTCGAGCTCGTCGTGGATCGCCACGATCCGCTCCGGCGGCACCTTGTAGAAGGTCGCCAGCGCCTTGATCGGGCCGCCGCTCTCGTTCATGTAGCAGCGCGCACGGCCGAGCACCACCCGCGGCGCATCTGTGCCGGGTGCCCCGAGCCGCCCCTCGACGACGTCGGCGCGACCGGTCTTGTGCTTGCGCCAGGTCCCACCGATGCGCCTCGCCAGCTCGTCGGCGACGAGGTAGCCCACGTTGTGGCGCGTGCCGGCGTACGTCGGACCGGGGTTGCCCAGCCCGACGACCAGCCAGGACTCAGCGTCGGGCATCGAGGCCCGAGGTCAGCTCTGGTCGCCCTCGGACTCGGCGCCACTCCCGGCAGCCTCGCCCTCGGACTCCGCGCCGTCCTCGGACTCGGAAGCCTCGGCCTCGGCGGCGCCGCGATCTCCGCGTCGGAGAGGTCGTGCTCGATGCCGGCGTCGGCCTCGGCCTCGTCCAGCTCGGCCTCGATCTCCTCGGCCGTGGGGGCGTGGACGACGTTGACCACGAGGTACTCCTCGTCGGTGAGCAGCGTCGAGCCGGTGGGCAGGTCGAGGTCCTTGGCGAAGACCTGGAAGCCGACCTCGGCGTCCTCGACGGAGACCTCGATGTACTCGGGGATGTTGGTGGCCTCTGCCTCCACCGACACGGTGTTCAGCTCGGTCACGGTCATCGCCTCGGACTTGGACTCACCGATCACGTGGATCGGGATCTCGACGGTGACCTTCTCGCCCTTGCGGACCTCGACGAAGTCGATGTGCTCGAGGAAGCCCTTGATCGGGTCCGCCTGGATCTGCTTGGTCAGGGCGAGCAGCGTCTTGCCCTCGACGTCGATGCGGAGCAGGGCGTTGGAGCCGCCGTGCTTGAGCGCCATCATCGTGTCGTGGCCGGGCAGGGTCACGTGCTTGGGGTCGTTGCCGTGGCCGTAGATGACGGCGGGCACCTTGGACGCGCGCCGGATGCGGCGAGCCGCGCCCTTGCCGAACTCGGTACGGGCCTCGGCCTTGATCAGGTCTTCCGACATCGCTGTCTGCGCTCCTCGTGCTGTTGTCGTCGTCGACGGCCCCGGCGCGACGAGAGCACCTTGCTCGAGACGAGACACGGTGCGCACGGAAGCGGACCGGCCACGTCGATCACGGACTGCATCCCTCGCCGAGGCAACTCGAGCGATCCTACCGATCGCCCGAGGGGGAAGCGAATCCGCCGTCTCGGCTCGACCCTCGTCCCGCGCTGCGCGCCGAGGCCGCTGCCGACGCCGTCCGGTCTAGTCCCTTGCCCCGACACGGGGACACGCCATTGACCGGGGGCTCGCAGGTCACAGACGATCGCAGTGAAAGGTCGGGGGGTTGCTTTGCACTGGATCAATTTGTACTTGGCCACTGTGCTCGTTCAGACACGAGTCAGTGAAGGGGTCGAGGACGCGTTGACGTCCATGGTGCCGGGCACGGACGTGAGGGTGGGCGTCTCGCAACGCGGATGGGTGGAGATCGAGTTCTCCCTCGAGGCGCGGAACGTGGCCCACGCCTGCGCGACCGCCGCAGCGATGGCGCGAGCGGCGACGGGCGCGGAGCCGATCGCCTGCCACGTGATCACCCGGGCAGAACATGCCGCCCTGACGGCGGCATCGGGGGCCAGTGACTCCGCCAGGCACGTCAAGGAGGAGTCGCGGCAGCGGGTCCCGGTACCCCGCCTCGGCGTGTGACGCGAGACGGCTGAGCCGCCTGCTCAGGCGTGCCCGTCGAACATGCTGGTCACCGAGCCGTCCTCGAACACCTCTTTGATCGCCCGTGAGATCAGCGGGGCGATCGAGAGCACGGTGAGCTTGTCGAAGCGCCGGTCGTCGCCGATCGGCAGGGTGTCGGTGACCACGACCTCCGTCGCGGGGCTGTTCTTGAGGCGGTCGACGGCGGGGTCGGACAGCAGGGCGTGGGTCGCGGCGATGATCACGCCGGCGGCCCCGTCGGCCATCAGCGCCTCAGCGGCCTTCACGATCGTGCCGCCGGTGTCGATCATGTCGTCGGTCAGGATGCAGATCCGGCCGTCGACCTGCCCGACCACGCGGTTGGCGACGGTCTCGTTGGGCCGGTCCTCGCGCCGGGTCTTGTGGATGAAGGCCAGGGGCACCCCACCGAGGCGCGCCGACCAGCGCTCGGCCACCTTGATCCGGCCGGCGTCGGGCGAGACCACGGCGAGCCGCTGGTCGCCGTACTTCTGCTTGACGTAGTCGCACAGGATCGGCAGCGCCATCAGGTGGTCGACGGGCCCGTCGAAGAAGCCCTGGATCTGGTCGGCGTGCAGGTCGACGGCGATCAGCCGGTCGGCGCCTGCGGTCTTGAAGAGGTCGGCCATCAACCGGGCGGAGATCGGCTCGCGGCCGCGGTGCTTCTTGTCCTGCCGGGCGTAGCCGTAGAACGGCAGCACCACCGTGATCCGCTTGGCCGAGGCGCGCTTGAGCGCGTCGACCATGATCAGGTGCTCCATGATCCACTCGTTGATCGGCGCGGTGTGGCTCTGGATCACGAACGCGTCGCTGCCGCGCACGGACTCCTCGTAGCGCACGTAGATCTCGGAGTTGGCGAACTCGTACGCCGACGTCGGCACCAGTCCGGTGCCGAGCTGCTCGGCCACCTCCGCGGCGAGCCCGGGGTGAGCCCTCCCGCTGAAGACCATCAGGTTCTTCTCGGTGGTGCGCTTCATCCCGCTCACGAGGCGATTCTCACCCACGGTTCGCCCAGTACGCACATCGAGGTCATCCGCCGGACCTCTCGTCGCCCTGACCGCCCTCGAGTGCGGCCTTCGCAGCCTCACCCTGCGCCGTCCCGGCCCGCTTCCGCAGCGCCCACTCCTCGATCGTGCGCTGCGGACCAGCACTGACCGCCAGCGCACCCGGCGGGACGTCCTCACGGATCACGCTGCCTGCGCCCGTGCTCGCCCCGTCACCGACGCTCACCGGCGCCACGAACGTGGTGTTGCTGGCCGTGCGGGCGTGCCGGCCGATCACGGTCCGGTGCTTGTCGACCCCGTCGTAGTTGGCGAACACCGAGCCGGCGCCGATGTTCGAGCCCTCGCCGATCTCGACGTCCCCGGCGTAGGTGAGGTGCGGGACCTTGGCCCCGTCGCCGATGCGGGCGTTCTTTGTCTCGACGAAGGCCCCGATCTTCGCGTCGGCGCCCAGCTCGGTGCCGGGTCGCAGGTAGGAGAACGGCCCCACGTTGGCACCTGCGCCGATGACCGCCAGCTCACCGTGGGTGCGTACGACGCGAGCCCCCGTCCCGACCTCGACGTCCTTGAGGGTGCAGTCGGGACCGATGACTGCGTCCTCCTCGACGACGGTGGCCCCGAGCAGCTGCACGCCCGGCAGCACGGTGACGTCGGGGGCGAGCCGCACGTCGACGTCGATCCACGTGGTCTCCGGATCGATGATGGTGACGCCGTCGCGCATCCAACGGGTGAGCAGGCGGCGGTTCTTCTCCTTGGCCAGCGCTGCGAGCTGGACGCGGTCGTTGGCCCCCTCGGTCTGCAGCACGTCGTCGATCGGGAACGCGCCGACCGGCAGGCCGTCCTCACGCGCCAGCGCCACGGTGTCGGTGAGGTAGTACTCGCCCTTGGCGTTGTCGTTGGCCAGTCGCGGCAGCGCGCTGTCGAGGAACTCGCGCGTCGAAGGCCAGGATGCCGCTGTTGATCTCGTTGACCGCCGCCTCGTCGTCGGTGGCGTCCTTCTCCTCCACGATGCCGACGACCTCGCCGGTCTCGTCGCGCAGGACCCGGCCGTAGCCGAACGGGTCGGCGACCACCCCGGAGAGGATGCTGACGCCACGTCCGGCGGCCACGTGGTCCGCGGCGAAGTCCCGCAGGCTCTCCCCCTCCAGCAGCGGCGTGTCGCCGTAGGCCACCAGGACCGTGCCGCTGCGATCACTCGGGTCGAGCGCCTCCCAGGCGACACGGACGGCGTGGCCGGTGCCGTCCTGGGTCTCCTGCACGGCGAGGATCGCCTCGGGCAGCAGCTCCTGGATGTGCGGGCCCACCTGCTCGCGCTGGTGCGCCGACGACCGCGACCACCCGGTGCGGCTCGACGGCGGCCACGGCGGCGAGGACGTGCCCGATCATGCTGCGCCCCGAGATCGGGTGCAGCACCTTCATCGTCTTCGACTTCATCCGGGTGCCACCGCCGGCAGCCAGGACGATCACGGTGATGCGGCTCGTGGTGCCATCCCGGTGGCTCTTCACCCTCCACCTGGTCGCCAGCGTACCTTCGCGAGCGGGCCTTGTCGGTCCCTCGGAGCATAGCCACGGCCCCGACCGCCTCGGTGCAGGCGCTGGGAGCCCCTCATCTGGCTGTCGCGGTTGCCCTGCCCCACCTGCGCAGATGGGCACAATGACGACGCAGCGACCTCGTACGAGTCTTGGTGGATCGAGGCGCGGTCGTGACGGGGGGCTCGGTGGACCGGCATGGCGATCTCGGTGGCTGGTGCTCGATGCAGGTCGTGGTTCGAACCCGGCGCTGGTCGATGCCCGGGGCGCTGTCGCGTGCGAGCTCGCAGCGCGGTCCGGCGGGCTCGCGCAGCTTCGCGCCGGCCTGGTCCGGTGCAGCTCGTCGAGGCATGGCGTGATGGGTCGTCCGCTACCTCGCCGCCCTGCACGCGGCCGGCAGGTGCGCTCGATGCGCCGGCGGTCACGACCGGCGCGGCCGTGGTGTGCAGACCTGGTCCACCGGTTCGCCCCTCACCGTGCCGCTGGCCGGCGAGAACCTGGTCGCGAACGGTCGGCGATCATCGACGCGCTTGCTGACCGGCAGGCCGGTGCTCGCGAGCTCCCGTTCGGCTACTCCTTCGGACTCAGCCTTTGCACACCGGTCTCGCCTCGGCGGTGCATCGCCCTGACGGAGCGGCGCGGTCACGCCGCCGGGCTCATCGAGGACGCCGGCGTGCACCGGGCCACGGTGATCGGGTTGGTACCCACCCTTGTGCGTCGCGTGGTGCTCAAGGGCAGCTGGGACGCCGCTCACCGACCTGCGGATGGTCCAGGTCGCGGGAGGCGCGTTGGATGTCGCCACCACCCGGTCGATGCTCGGCCAGCTCCCGGACTCGGTGGCAGTCCAGATCATGTACGGGCTGACGGAGGCCACCGCCCGGGTCAGTGCTTTCGATGTCCGCGCCTACCCCGAGAAGCTCGGCTCGGTCGGCCGTCCGATCGCGGGCGTTCAGGTGGAGATCGAGCAGGCGGAGGGCGTCCCGGCACGGCCCGGTGAGCAGGGCCGGATCGCCGTCGGCGGCCGCGGTGTCTGCCGAGCGCTGGCGCGCCCCGACGGCTTCTTCGTCACCGCGGACCTGGGCCGAATCGACGCAGACGGATTCCTGTGGATCGACGGCCGCGACGGCGACTTCGTGAAGGTAGGTGACAAGCGGACCTCGATGGTGCCTGTCGAGCGCGCCGCGCTCGACGTCACGGGGGTCGAAGCCGCGGTCGCGGTCGCTGTTCCAGACCGGCTGGTCGGCGAGCGTGTCGGACTCCTGGTGGGAGGCGACGACGCACCACGACCGGAGCTGCTCATCGATGAGCTGGCCCGCGTGCTGCCGAGGACGATCGTGCCGGCGGTGGTCCGCGTCGTCACGTCGCTGCCGCTCACCACTGCGGGCAAGATCAACCGCGCACGTGCCCGTGAGATCCTGCTGGCTGCCCAAGAAGGAGGACCGACATGACCGCCGACGACACGGTCACAGAAGAGCTGATGGCGCTGCTCCGTGAGCACAGGTTGGTGGCGAGCCACGGCGAGGTTCCCACCACCGCACCGATCGTTCAGTGGCTCGACAGTCTCGGCAGGCTCGAGCTGGTCGACGCCCTCGAGGAGCGATGGGGCGTGGACCTGGAGGAGGAGCTCCTCGGGGCAGCCGCACGCGAGATCTTCCTCTCCGACCTGGTCGAGCGAATCCGGGCCCACGCCTAGGCCCCACCCCGGGGAGGTATCGGTCGAGCTCGACGCTCCTTGGGATAGTGGCCGGTGCGTGCGCAACGATCGATCCCGAGTTCCTGGCGTTCCTGCGCGAGCGGCTCGCCGAGGACATGGCCCAGGCCGACCGCCGCGCCGCCAACGCCTGGGACCCGACCGCCCACCCCGACTCACCAGGGGCCGGTCTGGACCCGGAGCAGGCCGAGCGCGGCCTGCTCCTGTTCCGCGAGCTGCTGGTCGGCCTGGAGGTCGGCCGGACGCCGGACCAGATGTCGCGAGACCTGCTGGTCGCGGCGTACTCGCGTCACCCGGACTTCCGCCCGGAGTGGAACAGGTGGCGCCGCGGCTGACCGCTACCGCGGCGAGCCCGGGAACGGTGACCGGACTCGGGTCAACGCACCGAAAGTCGAGTCCTGAATCGCCCAGGTCCGGTAGAGTTTGTGACGGCAGCGAAGCGCGCCGGTGTCGGAAGTATCTGGTGGGCAGGGCGCATCGTCCCGGGGTCTGGTCTGCTCGGCTGACCGACGCAACGCGGCGGGGAGCCCCACACTGCCGCAGGCAGTTGACGACGTTCCACGGAAAGGCTCGGTATGAAGATCGCTCTTATCGGCACGCGCGGAGTCCCGGCCAACTAC
This sequence comes from uncultured Actinomycetota bacterium, assembly GCA_963839835.1. GTDB lineage: Bacteria > Actinomycetota > Actinomycetes > Propionibacteriales > Nocardioidaceae > Marmoricola. Next base: position 14,366 of record CAWIWO010000001.1, on the reverse strand, counting down.
GGCGGCTTCGAGACATGCGCCGAAGAGCTGGCCGTCGCTCTTGTCGAGAAGGGCCACGAGGTGACGGCTTACTGCCGCCCTGGCAATGCCGAGGGGGATCCGTCGAGCTACCAGGGCGTCAACCTGGTCTACCGGCCGTTCATCGACTCCAAGAGCCTCGGGACGCTGTCGCACACGACGAACTGCCTGCTCCACGCCGTGCGCCAGGACTTCGACGTACTGATGGTGTTCAACGCCGGGAACGCGCCGCTGTGCGTCATCCCGCGCCTTTTCGGGCGGAAGATCGCGATCAACGTCGACGGGCTGGAGTGGAAGCGGGCCAAGTGGGGGCGGGCGGCCAAGCTCTACTACCAATTCGGCGAATGGACCGCCACCAAGCTGGCGAACAGGATCGTCTCCGACTCACGGGCGATCCAGGACTACTACATCGAGCGGTACAAGACTCCGTCGACGTTCATCGCCTACGGCGCCCACGTCGAGTCCTCGGAACGACCCGAGATCCTGGACGAGTACGGCCTGAAGCCGGGTGAGTACTTCTTCGTCGCCAGCCGTCTCGAGCCGGAGAACAACGCCGACACGACGATTGCGGCCTTCGAGCGCGTCAAGACCGACAAGTACCTCGTCATCGCAGGCGGCGCCAACTGGAAGAGCCCGTTCGTGGAAAGACTCCAGCGGACCCGTGACCCCAGGGTGAAGCTGCTCGGACCGGTGTACAAGCCCGGGCACATCCACGAGCTGCATGCGAACTGCTATGCCTACGTGCACGGAAACGAAGTGGGCGGGACGAACCCGGCTCTGCTGAAGGCGCTGGGATACGGCAACTGCGTGCTGTCGTTGGATGTCGCCTTCAACGCCGAGGTCGTCGCCGATGCCGCCGTCCTGTATCGCAAGGACCCCGACGATCTGGCCAGCAAGATGCAGATGCTCGTCGACGACCCGGAGCTGGCGCAGCACTACCGGGACGTCGCCCCGCAGCGGATCAAAGAGGCGTACCAGTGGCCGATGGTCGGTGACGACTACGAGTCGTTGTTCCAGCGACTGGCCGCCGGCCACTACAGCCGGAACACCCCGTCCGACTGATCGCGAAACGTTGAGCTCGAGCTCAGAGACTAGGAAAGAGACGAAGATGCCTAAGTCGTTGGTAACCGGAGGCGCCGGCTTCATCGGCGCGCACCTTGCACGAGCGCTCCTGGACCGCGGTCACGAAGTCGTCGTGCTGGACGACCTGAGCGGCGGGTTCACCGACAACGTGGACGACCGGGCGAAGTTCGTGCGAGGGCTCCATCGTCGACTCGACCCTGGTGGACGAGCTCTTCGTGGCAGAGAAGTTCGACTACGTCTACCACCTGGCCGCCTACGCCGCCGAGGGCCTCAGCCACTTCATCAAGCGCTTCAACTACATGAACAACGTCGTCGGCACCGTCAACCTGATCAACGCATCGGTCAACACGATGTGAAGTGCTTCGTGTTCACCTCCTCCATCGCCGTCTACGGCGCCGGGCCAGGTGCCGATGACCGAGGACCTGCGCCCCGAGCCCGAGGACCGCTACGGCATCGCGAAGTTCGCCGTCGAGCAGGAGCTCGCGCGTCACCCACGAGATGTTCGGGCTCGACTACGTCATCTTCCGGCCGCACAACGTCTACGGCTCGCTCCAGAACATCGGCGACCAGTACCGGAACGTGATCGGCATCTTCATCAACCAGATCATGCAGGGCGAGCCGCTGTCGATCTTCGGCGACGGTGAGCAGACGCGCGCGTTCAGCCACGTCGACGACGTCGTGCCGGCGATCGCCGACGCGCCCGACGACCGCGGGTGCCCTCGGCGAGGTCTTCAACGTCGGTGCCGACATTCCGTACACCGTCAACCACCTCGCGGACGTCGTCCGCCGGGCCATGGGAGTTCCTGGACCACCCGATCGTGCACCACAGCGCGCGCAACGAGGTGAAGCACGCGTTCTCCGACCACTCGAAGGTGCAGAGGGTGTTCGGCGCGTCGGCGCAGAAGGACCTGGAGACCGGCATCGGCGAGATGGTCACGTGGGCCAAGGACCACGGCCCGCGCAAGACAGCCAAGTTCTCGAACATCGAGATCCTGCGCAATCTGCCGCCCTCCTGGCTCGAGTAGGCCGGTACCCGCGGACCTCGGGTGGCCGGAATCTCGCAGCCGGCGTCAGGAGTCGAGGACTATCCGACGCCAATCCTCGGCGAACCGACGGCGGTGAAGCGGGTCTCGAAGGTCGACGCGCGCGCGCGCCGGCGGCTGCGACCTGCTCACGGGTCAGCGACGCCAGCACGGCCGCGAGTGCATCAGGATCACCGGGTGGGAACAGCCACCCATCGGCGTCCGAGGTCACGATGTCCAGCAATCCACCCCCGGCGCTCGCGATGACCGGTCGAGCGCGGGCAAAGGCTTCGATCGCGACCAAACCGAATGGTTCCGGTCGATCGGAGGGCATGATGACGACGTCAGCCTGCTCGAGATGGGACGACGGATCTGGCACCTCGCCGATCACCGAGACCGAGCCCGGCTGCGCCAGCGCGGAGACCAGGGCGGTGACGTCCACCGATGCGCCGCTCGGCGGTGCGCCGCCGAGCACCACGAGCCGACCGGGCGCCCCGGCCCGGTCCCACGCGGTGAGCAGGTGGGGTACCCCTTCCATCCGTTCCACCGGCTGGCCACCAGGAACTGAAGCTCCCCGGACCGGCCGTCCAAGGTGACGACGCGCTGTGGTTCGGGCGTCCCGTTCGGTACGACGACAGCTCGCTTCCGCAACCGGGGTGACATCGAATCCGCCACGGCGCTGGATATCGCCAGCATCTTTTGGCACGCCAGCGCTGGCCAGGTGAGCACGTACCGATCTGCTCGGGACCAGATCTCCTGGGAATGACCGATGACCTTGGGAACGCCGGCCAGCCTGGCTACGGGAGCTCCCAGGAATGTGGGGCTGGTCGTGCAGTAAACGGCCTGCGGCCGAGCGACCCGGAGTTCGCGAAACAGCGCAACCGATCGTTGCAACAAGGCGAACAGACCGCGAGAATTGCGATTCGCTCGGCGCATGATCGGCAGTCGGAGGTGACGTACCTGGACGTTTCGGCGGATCAGTTCATGGCACAGCGCGGCGCGCGGATGCTTCAAATCGTTTGGCAACCAAACCTCCACCTCTACGGTGTCTGTGGCAGCCCCCACCATTTCCAACAACATTCGGTCTGCGCCGTACAATTCATCCGACGAATGAATAAAAATCAACTTCTGGCGACTGGTCACAGGGTTCCTTGCGCGTCGTGGCGTGAAATACGCGGGCTAGCCATGAACGGGACTGCCGGTGCCCGGGCCCCATCGCACACAGCCACGGCCCTGGCACGAGCCATCTAGCCTGGCGACCGCTGATCGTCGCCGCTCGATTCCTGCCAGCTCAAACCAGACGTGTGTGCAGGCGGCTGCAACTATGCTAGCGGCTTGGTCCCGGCTGCCTCGCAGCCCGCACTCAACTTCGGAAGGGGCGTCATGTCGAGCAAGAGGATTCTGGTCACGGGTGGGGCGGGGTTCATCGGCTCGCATCTCGTGCGACGCCTGCTGGCCGAAGGAAATGACGTCCTTGTCGTCGACAATTTCTACTCCGGAAATCGGGAGAACCTCGCGGATTTATTCGCCGAATCCCGCCTCGAAATCATCAGGCACGACGTCACCTTCCCACTTTATGTGGAGGTCGACGAGATCTATCACCTCGCGTGCCCGGCGTCCCCGGTCTACTACCAGCGCGACCCGGTGCAAACCACCAAGACATCCTGTCGTCGGATCGATCAACATGCTCGGATTGGCCAAACGCACTAAAGCGAAAATCCTGCTCACGTCCACGTCAGAGATCTATGGCGACCCGCAGGTTCATCCTCAGGCCGAGGACTATTGGGGGCACGTCAATCCGATCGGCATCCGGTCCTGCTACGACGAGGGGAAGCGCTGCGCGGAGACCCTCTTCTTCGACTATCGCAGGCAGCACGACCTGCCGATCAAGGTTGCCCGGATCTTCAACACCTACGGCCCGCGCATGCGTCCGGACGACGGCCGCGTGGTTTCCAACTTCATCATGTCCGCGTTGAGCGGCCAGCCGCTCACGATCTACGGGGACGGCTCGCAGACGCGATCCTTCTGCTACGTCGATGATCTGGTGGACGGTCTGATCGCGTTGATGGGAACGCCGCACGAGGTGACCGGTCCGGTGAATCTGGGAAATCCTGACGAGTTCACCGTGGCCGAGCTCGCGCAGAAGGTCATCTCGCTGGTCGGCAACGGGGTCGGCCTCGACCACCGCTCCTTGCCGTCCGATGACCCGACCAGGCGGCAGCCGGCCATCGACCTGGCAAAGAATGTTCTCGACTGGACGCCGAAGATCGGATTGATGGAGGGCCTGGAGCGCACCATCGACTACTTCCGTAAGGAGATCGCCGGCTCGGACCGCGAGGTCAAGGCTCGGAGTAGGACGCTTGCCGTCGCTGTCGGGCGCCGTTCGGCACACAGGTGAACGAGGAGTTAACGGAGCACGAACAGTCTTCCGCGTCGGGGCGTTTCGTGCGGCTGCCACCGATTGGCCGCTTCTACGCGTCGGTAGCGACGGTGCGCCCAGGAGCCCACGGTGTTTCACTGGCGACATGACCCAGGCCGAAGAGATCCGCGCGCTCGACCAGCTCGAGGGCCGGCTGCGTGAACGCTTCCCGGACGCGCCGCCCGACGGCATCAAGAACATGGTCAGCCAGGTCCACCGCCAGTACGACGGGAGCCCGGTCCGGGACTTCATCCCGGTGCTGGTCGAGCGCGAGGTCGTGGAGTACCTCCGCGCCCCGAGTCAGCGGCTGCAGGCGAGCTGACTCGAGCCCGGGCGGTTGCCCGGGCGTCGGCGTCGGTGCATAATCATCAGGAAACCTGTTTATTCGTCCTGATGCAGCCCCGCCGGAGGTCCCGTGCCCGAGAGCCACGCGTCGGTCGCGACCGACCTGCCGTCCACCCTCCGTGCGGAGCTGCGGGGAGCGGTCGCCGTCCTGACCCTGGCCCGGCCCGAGAAGCGCAACGCCCTCAGCGACGAGACCATCCTGGGGATCGAGCGGTTCTTCCGCGACCTGGACCCCGAGGTGCGCGCGGTGGTGATCGCCGCGGACGGTGACCACTTCTCCGCCGGGCTCGACCTGGCCGAGATGGGCGAGCGCGACACCTTGTCCGGCGTCATCCACTCGCGGATGTGGCACCGCGTCTTCGACCTCGTCGAGAGCGGTCCGGTGCCGGTCGTCGCGGCGCTCAAGGGTGCCGTGGTCGGCGGCGGTCTGGAGCTTGCCGCGGCGGCGCACATCCGGGTGGCGGAGCGGTCCACCTTCTACGCGCTGCCCGAGGGCCAGCGGGGCCTGTTCGTCGGCGGCGGTGCGGCGGTGCGTGTCCCCCGCCTGATCGGCGTCGCCCGGATGGTCGACCTGATGCTCACCGGCCGCAGGTACGACGCCGAGGAGGGTGCGGCCGTCGGCCTGAGCCAGTACGTCGTGGACGACGGCACGGGCCTGGACAAGGCGGTCGAGCTAGCCGAGCGGATCGCGGAGAACGCGCCGCAGACCAACTTCGCGGTGGTCCAGGCGCTGCCGCGCATCGCGGAGGCCAACCCGCGCGAGGGCTACCTGATGGAGGCGATGATGGCCGCCATCACCCAGGGCACCGACGACGCCAAGCTGCGGATGCGGGAGTTCCTCGACGGCCGTGGCTCGAAGGTCACCGACCGGTGAGCCCGGGAGCTCGCTCGGAGGTCGTCCCGGTCGAGGTCGGCCAGGTGATGTGGACGCCTCCTGCCGACGTGCTCGAGCACAGCCAGGTCGGGGCGTTCATGGCGTGGGTGGGTGAGCAGCGTGGTCTGCGACTGACCACGCACGACGAGCTGTGGCGCTGGTCGGTGGAGGACCTCGAGGGGTTCTGGTCGGCCGTGTGGGACTACTTCGGGGTGATCGCGCACGCGCCGTACGCCCAGGTGCTGGCGAACCGGGACATGCCCGGGGCCGAGTGGTTCCCGGGCGCTCGGCTCAACTACGCCGAACATGCGCTGGGCACACCTGAGGACGCCGACCGCGTCGCCGTCCTCGGCCGCTCGCAGACACGTCCCGACGTCGACCTGACCTTCGCCGAGCTGCGCGACCAGGTGGCGAGGGCACGCTCGGTCCTTGCCCGCCTCGGCGTGGGTCGTGGCGACCGGGTCGTGGGTTACGTGCCGAACGTGCCCGAGGCCCTGGTGGCGTTCCTGGCCAGTGCCAGCCTCGGCGCGACGTGGGCGAGCTGCGCGACCGAGTTCGGTGCCCGCAGCGTCGTCGACCGGTTCGCCCAGGTCGAGCCGGTCGTCCTCCTGGTGGCCGGCGGCTACCGCTACGGCTCCAAGGACGTCGACCGCACCGAGCAGGTGCGGGAGATCCGAGCTGCCCTGCCGACGGTGCGCCACGTCGTGGACATCGAGTACGGCGAGTGGCGCGTCGAGGACGCCGAGTCGTGGCCCGCCCTGCTGCACGCGGAGCAGGACCCTGTCCTCGAGTTCGACCCGGTGCCGTTCGACCACCCGCTGCTGGTCCTCTTCTCCTCGGGTACGACGGGCCAGCCGAAGGCGATCGTCCACGGACACGGCGGGATCCTGCTCGAGCACCTGAAGAACCACGCCTTCTCCTGGGACCTCGGCCGCGAGGACCGGATGCTCTGGTTCAGCACCACCGCCTGGATGATGTGGAACGCGCTGGTCTCCTCGCTGCTGGTGGGCACCTCGATCGTGATGGTCGACGGCGACCCGGCGTACCCCGACCTCACCTGGCAGTGGCGCCTTGCCGAGGAGACGCAGGCGACGCTGATGGGCGCCAGCCCCGGCTTCGTGATGGCCTGCCGGGCGGCCGGGGTCGACCTCCAGGACTACGACCTCTCCATCCGCGTGGTCGGGTCGGCCGGGTCTCCCCTGCCCCCCGAGGGGTACGCGTGGATCCGCGAGCAGCTCGGGCCCGAGGTGATGCTCAACGTCGGCAGCGGCGGCACCGACGTGTGCACCGGGCTCGTGCAGAACAACCCCCTCCTGCCGGTGCTCGCCGGCAAGATCTCCGGGCGCGCGCTCGCCGTCGACGTCCACGCCTTCGACGAGTCCGGCCACGAGGTCCTCGGCGAGCCTGGCGAGCTGGTGATCACCTCGCCGATGCCCTCGATGCCGGTCGCGTTCTGGGGCGACGACGACGGCAGCCGCCTGCGCGCGGCGTACTTCGACCACTTCCCCGGCGTCTGGCGCCACGGCGACTGGATCGTCTTCGACGACGACGGCAGCTGTGTGGTCACCGGTCGCTCGGACGCGACGCTGAACCGCGGCGGCGTGCGCCTGGGCACCGCCGAGTTCTACCGGGTCGTCGAGGAGCTCGACGAGGTGACCGACAGCCTGGTCGTCCACCTCGAGGACAAGGCCGGCGGCAACGGTGAGCTGCTGCTCTTCGTGTCGTTGCGCGACGGGCTCGAGCTCGACGACGACCTCGTGACCCGGATCCGCACGGAGCTGCGCACGTCCCTGTCGCCCCGGCACGTGCCGGACGCGGTCGCCAGCGTGCCGGCCGTCCCGCGCAACCTGACCGGCAAGAAGCTCGAGCTGCCCGTCAAGCGGATCCTGCAGGGCGCTCGCCTCCAGGACGTCGCCAGCAGGGACGCGCTCGCCGTACCCACCTCCCTCGACGTGTACGTCGAGATGGCGGCGTCGAGGGGAGCCTCGGCGTGATCGCCCCGGAGGAGATCCGGACCGTCGCCGTCGTCGGAGCAGGGTCGATCGGGGCCAGCTGGGCCGCGCTGGTGCTCGCCCGGGGGCTCGACGTGGTGGCCACCGATCCGGCCCCCGACGCCGAGGAGCTGCTCCGCCGGAACCTCGGCCTGCGTCTCGGGGAGCTCGGCGTGACGGCGGCCCACGAGCGCACCCGCTTCGTCGACGACGCCGCCGAGGCCGTCGCCGGCGCGGACCTCGTCCTGGAGTGCGGCCCCGAGCGGCTCGACCTGAAGCGCGAGCTCTTCGCGGTGCTCGACGGGGCAGCCCGTCCCGACGTCCTCCTTGCCAGCAGCTCCTCCGGGCTCGCGCCGAGTGCCTTCCAGGACGGGTGCCGCCATCCGGAGCGCGTGCTGGTGACGCACCCGTTCAACCCGCCGCACCTGGTGCCGCTCGTCGAGGTCGTCGGTGGCGAGCAGACCTCCGAGGAGGCGCTGGACTCCGCGATGGCGGTGATGCGGCACCTCGGGAAGATGCCGATCCGCCTGCGTCGCGAGCTCCCCGGACATGTCGCCAACCGGCTGCAGGCGGCCCTGTGGCGCGAGGCCTACCACCTGGTCGGCGAGGGCGTGGTCTCCGTCAGCGACCTCGACCTCGCCATCTCCTCCGGCCCGGGCCTGCGCTGGGCGCTGCTGGGACCGTTCGCCACGCAGCACCTCTCGGGCGGTCCTGGTGGGCTCGAGCACGTGCTGGAGCACCTCGGCCCGCCGATGGTGGAGTGGTGGGACGACCTCGGTTCGCCCCGGCTCACCCCGGAGCTGGTCGAGAAGCTCGTCGCCGGGGTCCGCGAGGAGCTCGGCGGACGCGAGGACGAGGTCCTGGCGGCGCGGGACCGCGCGCTCCGCGAGCTGCTGGCCACCAAGCGCAGGCTGGGCCTCGACGCCGACCCCGGACAGGAGACCTGATGCAGGACCAGGGACTGGGCTCGTGGCCCGCACGGCGGGCACGGATGACGCCGGACAAGCCGGCACTGGTGCAGGCCGGCCGCGTGACGACGTACGCCGAGCTGGAGCACCGCTCGACCCGGCTGGCCCTCGGGCTCCGCCGGCTGGGCGTGAGCCGCGGTGACCGGGTGGCCTTCCTCGGCCTGAACTGCGTCGAGCTGGTGGAGACGATGTTCGCGGTCGCCAAGCTCGGCGCCGTCTTCCTGCCGGTCAACACCCGCCTGGCCCCGCCCGAGCTGCGCCACGTCCTGGAGGACAGCGGCGCCCGGCTGCTGATCTGGCAGGCCGGCTTCGAGCCCGGCGTGGAGTCAGCCGACGTCGCGGGTCTCGAGCTGGACCGGGTGCGGATCAGCGACGACGGCGACAGCCTCGCCCAGCTGTTCGGCCCCGAGGGGACGATCGACGAGCCCGTCGCCCTCGAGGACCTGTTCATGATCCAGTACACCTCCGGCACCAGCGGCCGGCCCAAGGGCGTGATGCTCAGCCACGCCAACATCGTCTGGAACGTCTTCAACCTGATGGTCGACGTCGACCTGGCCAGCGACGAGGTCGCCCTCGTGACGGCGCCCCTCTTCCACACCGCCGCGCTCAACCAGGTGCTCTTCCCGACCATCCTCAAGGGTGGGACCGCCCTGATCGAGGCCAAGTTCGACCCCGACCGTGCCATCGAGCTGATCGAGCGGGAGGGCGTGACCCTGCTGTTCGGGGTGACCTCGATGTACCTGGCCCTCGCCGCGACGAAGAGGTTCGCCGAGGCCGACCTGAGCACGCTGCGCAGCGCCCTCAGCGGTGGCGCCCCGATCCCGGAGTCCCTGCTGCGGACCTGGCTCGACCGCGGCCTGATGATCACCCAGGGCTACGGCCTCACCGAGTCCTCCCCCGGCGCGACGATGCTGCGCGCCGCCGACGGCGTCCGCAAGCTCGGGTCGGCCGGCACCGCGTGCTTCTTCACCGACGTCCGGGTGGTCACGCCCACGGGAGATCCGGTCGACGTCGGGGAGCCCGGCGAGGTGCTCGTCTCCGGTCCCAACGTGACGTCCGGCTACTGGCAGAACCCCGCCGCCACCGAGGACGCGTTGACCGACGGGTGGCTGCGCACCGGCGACCTCGCGGTCCTCGACGAGGAGGGCTACCTGAGCATCGTCGACCGGCTCAAGGACATGTACATCTCCGGCGGGGAGAACGTCTACCCGGCCGAGGTGGAGCAGGCCATCCACACCCATCCCGCGATCGCGGAGGCGGCCGTGATCGGCGTACCCGACGAACGCTGGGGGGAGGTCGGCCGCGCGGTGGTCACCCTCAGGGAGGGAGCCGAGCTCACCGAGGCGGAGCTGATCGCGCATCTCGACGGCCGCCTCGCCCGCTACAAGATCCCCAAGTCCGTCGTCGTGGTGCGGGAGCTGCCGCACAACGCCTCCGGCAAGCTGGTCAAGTCCCGCGTGAAGGAGCTGCAGGAGTGACGACGTACACCCCCCGGATCGACGTCGAGTCGGTCAAGGCCATCGACGTGCACGTCCACGTCGAGCAGGACGACCACGGCTGCCTGTCCCTGGACCAGGAGCTGATGGATGCCTCCGCGGCGTACTTCAAGGGCTCGGAGAACCGGACGCCGACCGTGGCCGACCTCGCCGAGCGCTACCGCGCAGCGGGGATGGCGGCGGTGGTCTTCACCGTCGACGCCACCAGCGGCACCGGTCATCCCGCGCTCTCCAGCGAGGACATCGCGACGCAGGCGGCCGAGCACGCCGACGTGCTGATCCCGTTCGGCTCGGTGGATCCGCGGCAGGGCAGCGAGGCGGTCGAGCGGGCCCGGCGGCTGGTGGACGAGCACGGCGTGCGGGGCTTCAAGTTCCACCCCAGCCTGCAGGCCTTCTCCCCCGACGACGAGGCGTTCTACCCGCTCTGGGCGGCCATCGAGGAGCTCGGTGTGCCGGCCCTGTTCCACACCGGCCAGAACGGGATCGGTGCCGGCCTCCCGGGTGGGCGCGGCATCAAGCTGCGCTACTCCAACCCGATCCTGCTCGACGACGTCGCCGCCGACTTCCCCGGGCTCACCGTGATCCTGGCGCACCCGTCGGTGCCCTGGCAGGGGGAGGCGATCTCGATGGCGACCCACAAGGCCAACGTGTTCATCGACCTGTCGGGCTGGCGTCCGAAGTACTTCCCTCCGGAGCTGGTCCGCGCCGCCGGGGGGATGCTGCGCTCCAAGGTGCTCTTCGGCACCGACTACCCGCTGATCACCCCCGAACGCTGGCTCGAGGACTTCGACGAGCTCGGCGTCAAGCCCGAGCTGATGGAGGGGATCCTGAAGCGGAACGCCGCAGGAGTGCTGGGTCTTGCCTGAGGGTGCCGCTCCGCCGACGCTGCTCTACCTGATGAAGCAGGTCGAGCTGGCGGTGCGCGCCCGGCTCGACGAGCTGGTCCGCCCGGCTGGCCTCACCGCCCTGCAGTACACCGCGCTGACCGTGCTCGAGCGGCACCCCGACCTCACCTCGGCCCACCTCGCCCGCAACTCCTTCGTGACCGCCCAGAGCATGGCCGACATGGTCACCAGCCTTCGCGCGCAGGGGCTGATCGACCGGCACCAGGACCCGCGCGACCGGCGTCGTCTGGTGCTCTCCCTGACCGAGGACGGAAAGCTGCTCCTGGACCGCATTCGCCAGGCCGTCGTCGACCTCGAGGCGGAGATGCTCGGGGGCCTCAGCACCAGCCAGGCGACCGACCTGCGGGCCGCGCTGCTGTCGTGCCGCGAAGCCCTGAGCCACACGCCGGCGGGCTGATTTCCGCCGCACGATTCCGCTCAGTGGAAGCAACAGGTTTCCTGCGAGATAACCATCAGGAAACCTGTACATCACCATTGCCGCGTGATTGGGTTCACAGTCATGACCAGCTCCCTCGCCACCAGCCCTGACGTCGCTGACCCACGCCACCGGCTCACCGCCGGGACGCTGACCGCTGCGGCGCTCGCCGTGGCCGTCGCCCAGATCGGCCTGTCGATCCCTGCGGTCCTCAACGGCCTGTTCCAGCAGGACCTCGGCACCAGCTCCACCCAGCTGACCTGGATCTCCGATGCCTTCCTCGTGCCGATCACCCTCTTCGAGCTGAGCTTCGGCGTCGTGGGCGACCTCTTCGGCCGCAAGCGCCTGCTCGCGACCGGTGCCCTGCTGATGACCACCGGTGCGCTGCTGGCCTTCTTCACGCCGGGACCCGACACGGCCCACGGGACCCGGGTCGCGGTGCTGTTCACCGGCCAGGCCATCGCCGGCCTGGGTGCCGCTGCGATCTTCCCCACCAGCATCTCGATGCTCGCGGCGGGCACGCACTCGGTGAAGGCGCGCTCCCAGGCGATCTCGGTCTGGGCGGCGGCGCTCACCGGCGCCGGCTTCATCTCGCCGGTCGTCGGCGGGGCACTGGCTCGCATCGACCACTCCGGTGGTCCGGACGCCAGCTGGCGCTGGGCCTTCCTGTTCCTGGCCGGGATCGCGCTGGTCAGTGCGATCGTGACGTTCCTCGCCGCGACGAACTCCTCCTCGCCCGTCGGCCGTTCCCTGGACTGGCCGGGGCAGATCACCATCGCGGTCGCGCTGTTCGCGCTGCTGTACGGCGTGATCCAGGGCGCCGACTCCGGCTGGGGCAGCGGGAAGGTGATCGGCGCCTTCGTGCTCTCGGCGGTCTTCTTCGTGCTGTTCGTGCTGATCGAGCAGCGCACCCGGCTGCCACTGCTCCAGCTCGACCTGTTCAGCAACCGGATCTTCGTCGGCAGCGCGATCGTCACCGTGATCGGCATGTTCGCCTACCTCGGCACGGCGTACGCCACCAGCATCCGGCTCTCCGCGATCCAGGGCTACTCGCCGTTGAAGACCTCCATCGGCTTCGTGTGCCTCAACATCATGGGCGTGGTGCTGTTCCCGGTGAGCGCCCGGATGATCGAGCGGCACAACCCTGGCTGGACGCTGGCCGGAGGCATGGCCCTGATCGGCATCGGCGACCTGTGGCTCGCGGCCACGCCCGCGACCAACCTGTCGATCGCCGCAGTGGCGGTCCCGCTGCTCATCGTCGGTGTCGGCTTCAAGCTCTCGGTCACCTCGATCACCGTCGTGGCCGTGAACAGCGTGGAGACCTCGAAGGCGGGGATGGCGAGCGGCGCGACCAGCATGCTGCGCGACTTCGGCCTCACCCTCGGGCCCGCGATCATCGGAGCGGTCGCCCTGAGCCGCGCAGCCGCCGAGATCAGCTCGAAGGTGGCCGCCTCACCACACCTGCAGGCCTCGCTGAAGGCGTTCAACGCCGCTCCGGAGCACGCACCCGCCGCCCTGCGCCCCGAGCTCGAGGGTGCCGTCGAAGCGGTCAACTCGGGTCCGCTCGGCGCCAACGGCGTCCCGGCGCAGGTACCCGGGCCGGGCGGAAAGATGGTGCCGCTCAACCCGCTCAAGGACGTCGCGTTCCACGCGCTCTCCAACGCCTACGCCATCGGCTTCCTCATCTGCGGCATCGCCGCCATCGTCGCCGCGCTGGTCGCGGTCGTGATGCTCGCAGGCCGGGTGCACACCAACGCGTTGTCCGAGGACGAGGCCTGAGCTCAGCGACGTACGTGGCGCAGGACCGAGACCCGCGCGACGTGGCTGTTCTGCACGTAGGCGAACCGGATCGTCGACCGGCCGCGCGGCAGCCGGACGATGGTGGCGCGTCCGACGCCGTTCCGGACCGGGATGCGGGCCACGACGTGGCCGTGTGAGGTCGCCTTGACCAGCCCGCCCACGTGGGCGAGCCCGGCTGCGCGGACGGTGAGGTAGGTGGCCAGCCCGTGGGCACCGCGCGCGGTCACGACTCTCATCGTGGGTGTCGTACGGACCACGGGCGTGGCCCTCGTGGCGACCGACTGGGTGCGGTAGCCGAACCGGCTGACGCGCACCCTGGCGACCAGGCGGTTGCCGAGGTCCGCGGCGCCGATGCGGTACGCCGTGGAGCCGCTGCGGACGACGTGGCCGTCCTTGGCGTGCACCCACTGGATCGTGGCCCTGGTGCCCTTGGCCACCCGCGGCATCCTCACTCGCAGGACCTTGCCGAGCCTGGGGGTGCCCACGAGGGACGGCTGGCCCAGGGCGGGAAGCTCCCCCGGTGCCACGGTGCGGTAGGAGAGGGTCCTGACGACGTCGGCGTACCCGCGCCTGCTCGCGATGACCTGCACTGCGAGCGAGTGGCCCACCGAGCTGGGCGTCGCGATGAACGCAGCGCGCGTCGCGCCGCGGATCACCCGGCCGCCGGAGAGCCAGCGGAATCGCACCGCGTCAGGTCGTGGTGTCCACGCGCCGGGTGTGGCCGACAGGACGCGACCCAGCTGGGCCCGACCGTGCAGCGTGGGGCTGACCGTGGCGCGCAGCGTGCCCGGGAGGACCGCGCTGGTCGCTGCCGAGCTGACGACGGAGGCGGGATAGCCGTACCGCATGCCGGTGACGCGCACGGTCAGCGCCTTGCCCAGCTGTGCGTTGGTCGGGACGAAGGTGGCGCCGGTGGCGCCCGGGATGGCGGCGCCGTCCTGCAGCCAGCGGTAGCTGACCGTGCTCGCCGACGGGCTCCAGGTGGGCGCGCCAGCGCGCAGGGCGGACCCGACCTTGGCGAAGCCGGAGA